>NZ_FNQY01000047.1 GCF_900107765.1 Arachidicoccus rhizosphaerae
CTATCATGTAGTCAGGCTAGCCGGAAATTTCAGAATTAAAAATTATTATAATGTGTTAATGACCACCTAGCGGTGAGTTATTGAGCAGACTCTAAGTAGTCTTTTTTAGGGTACATATCGTATCAGAACCGGTAAACTGCAATCCTTAAGGCATAATATGTTGGGTTGTTTTTTTCGCTCTGTGCCTCCTGGAAAAAACAACACTGAATTGTACTCCATATGATGAATCGTAGGAGTGCCATACAACAATCCTTAGTACCTCATAAAATAAAAGCTGTTGTTTATATTATAGAGCATAACTGCCAGTCGGATTTAATTACAAAGGCGGTTCATTGTTATTCAATCATTTTCCAGGTTCCAACCGGAGACTTCAAGCTCCACATTCCCCTTACCTTCACCGCTTGGCTCTTCTTCAATTATTTTTTTAGCGTCTTTTACGGCATAACTACAAGTTATGGTTCTGCTTTCTCCTGGAGCCAGTTGAATAAAGTTATCGCTGTAAATGGCGGGTAAAATATCTTTACCCACACTACCATCTGCTTTTTTCTCTGCCGCACGGATTCTTATCTGAAAGGCGACTACGCTCCCTTTATTGGTCAATGTTATTTTGTGTTTAACCGAATCCCTTAAATGTCCTCTGACTAATTCCCTTGCTTTTTTTACTTCCACCCTTGTCTTAGGCATACTTTGCAAACTCTTATAATCTGCATAATCAGTTTGTGGGGTCATCCACCAATTTGACTTTGACCAGTTCAGTGCATCTTTTTTACGGGAAAGCCAGTACCAGTTAGTACTAATTATTTTGCCGGATTCATCCTGTAGCCCTAATCGTAAAAAATAAGTATCTGAATAATCATCCGTTGGCGCTGGCAATGAAAAAACACTTGTTGTACCATCGGCTCCAACCTGAGCTGCCGAAAGTTTATCGAAGACTTTTTGGCCGTCCAGGTTAAAAATCTCGGCCTTTACGGTTAGGTCATTTTTCATTTTCAGGGTGGAATTCACCAGTGCGACACTATTATTAGCATAGGAATATTGCACATGGACAGGTTCCATGGCTTTTTTAATGCCAAAATAAGTACCTCCCGGATTCAGATAATAATCGAATGTATGCCATATAAGACTTGGCCATGGGTTTGCACCCATCCACTGAATGACACCTGTGGCCGTATTATATTTATGTAAACCATATGCTTCCATCATCGCACGATGCGCTTCATAATTCTGGGCCTGTGCTTTTTTAGCGTAGTCCTTCATATCAGATACTTGTCCATAACGTGCAAAAAGGGCCGTATTAAAAACCTTTGTTGTGCCAAACTTCATCGTACCACAATGATAATTCCAGTCGTCGGAATCATAGTGGAGGCCATCCCCCTGCAAAAACCTGGTCAAACTTTCATATGGCGGAATGGAAGGTCCAGGAGAGATTTCTGTAGCAAAACTCCAGGTTCCCCCATATTGACGCTTGTTATCTGATTCCCAATAAATGGGTGGCACCCATTCGTAAGGCCCCGCCATCTTTACCCCACTGTAACCGGAAACCTGGGATTTGGATTCATTGGCAGTAGCTAATATAGGATTAGGCCAATGCAGAGATTTCTCAATAGCCAGATAATCACGCTCCACCGAAGGGTCTCTTGGAGGCATATCACTCCCATTCAGCCAAACCATAATACAGGCCTTACTTCTTAGCCAGTACATCATGGAACTATCAGAGGCCATGGCTACAGCCCTCTCTGCACTGGTCCAGTTTTCCGGATACTGCCAGGCACCGCAGCACATCCAGCCTGTCATAACCAGCATGCCATATTTGTCACAAAGGTCATAAAAGGTTTCATCCTCAAATTTACCTTCCGAACGAATAATATTTAGATGCATATCCTTATATAGCAATATTTCCTGCTGCTGCCTTTTTGCGGTGCGTCTTTGAAAAATATCCGGCGACCAGGCTGCTCCCCTTAGCATAATGCGTTTACCATTTATCATAAACACCCGGGAATGATTGTCAATGAGACTGGAAGTCACCTCCCGAATCCCAAACTCATCGGCTACAGCACTACACAATTTATTATCCTGATAAACAGAGAGCTTTATATGATTTAATAGCGGCTCGCCATATTGCCACGGCCACCAGATTTTAGGGTTTTTAATATTTAGTGCGGCAAAGGACTGATATGAGAAACTAACATCCTGCTTTTCTCCTGGAGCTAAGCTAACAGTTTTGCTCACCGATTTATGGTGATTCAACACAGCTCTGACCTCTACTTTTTGGCTGACGTTGGTATAATTTGTTACCAGACCGTGTACGGTCAGGTGAGCCACATCTAATGATGGTAAATCAAAATGCGTATCAACTTGTGGATATTGAACTCCCACTTTATCATATCCCAGCAGCACAACATCGTTGACTATCCCGGCATTATAATCAGGGGGATAATGAATCCAATCCGCATAATCAATGGCCAAATCGCCATCCTTCCTGTTGGGATTAAAAGGCCTTAAAATTTCCAGGGCAAGCACATTTTTTCCAACAGCTACAGACTTCGTAATATCCAAATCAATAATTCGCATGGGACCTTTAACTGCAGATGAATCTGCTATTAAATGTCCATTAACCCACACATTGGCCTTATAATTAACACCTTGCAATTTTAATACAACATTTTTCCCATCAAAATTACTAGGCAAGCTGAATTCTTTTCTGAACCACCAAGGTTTATCTAATGCCGGATCCGACAACTTTTTAAAATTTTGTCCCATAAAGGGATCGAAATCATAATAATCATTGGCCAGGAGGCCTCCGATAATGGTGGAAGGAACGGAAATCTGATACCAGTCAGTGGGCCGGAAATTTTTACTTGAGAGATCGGTCCCATTTTGCGTTATTTTTAATGAGGATTGCATCTCCCATCCATCTTTTAAGATTAATTCATTGGAAGCTTTTAATATTTCATTTCCGGGATTAGCAGGCTGACAGGCTCCATATACACCTAATAAACAAAAAATAAATATGCAGAGCCCTTTTAATTGTTTTATCATAGTGGTAGAATTGTACTTTAAAACATGGATTCGTGGCAAGAGCCATCCATCAATACTGAAAGAATAACAGCGGATTGTATCAAAAATAACCAATTTACTTCGCTTTTAAAGCTTTATTAGCCGCCTGTTATTGTATTTAAACCTTTATTTTGGCATTATTCGCAAAAATACCGAGGCCGGAATGGAAGCTTTACGAATAAATAGCGGATTTGCAAAGATTGTTCAGGAAACCCAGAAGCAACATTATTATTTAATCAGAAAACATAATAAACTGAAAATTAAATAATTCGCAAGTTCAAATGATAAGTGCAACAGGGTTGGTACCCGCCCGGGGTGAAGTGTAGCGGAGGCGTAGCCGAAGCGGAACGGAACCCCGGGCGG
>NZ_FNQY01000005.1 GCF_900107765.1 Arachidicoccus rhizosphaerae
ACAGTAATTCAGAGTAGAATTTCTTTTTACTGTTGACGGAGCTTCCAGAGAATGACAAAAAATATTTTTCGCACTAATTTAATTATAGTTTCTTTGTAGGGTAGGATTTGTGTTGGCAGCGCAGCAAGCTAAAATCCTGTATTAAAATAAAATACTATATAATGAGCACAGTATCGCCCAGGCGATACCTCAATATTCTCCATAACTTTTTACTTTTATCAACTTCGAGTTGACAGCCCGTTCCTGAGACGGGCTTTTTTTTGCGTTAAGAACTAATACAAATATACAATATATATTAATTATAAACAACTAATATTTAATAAAATAAAAAATATTTTCCGCGATTTAGCCCTTTTTTTGCTTAGGAGAATTTTCAGGATTTCTGTTCTACGGATCTGGTATACCAGCTCGACAAAATACACTCCCATTTTGTTGGTTCACCCAAGCAATTGTTTGGTGATGTAAAAGATAGTCGCATAGAAGGGTGCTGTACTTATAGCCTCCCAAATTTATTGATGCAGTGCGTCTACATGTTTCAGATACACGGTGGTAGTCGTAATAAAATGAATGGTCTGGCATGCTATGGTAAGTATTTTAAAGAGAATTTTGAGCTTCAGTTCCCTGGTTTGACCTGGGCTCATTTTGACACCGTAAACAACGCCATTGGTTCTGTTAGCACCGATGACCTTTCCAATGCTCGCAAGCTCCTTATTAAGCAATTGATCAGGAAGAAAGTGTGTAGGGCCAAGGATGGGTATCACCACATTATCTTTGATGGAACTGGTGTGTGCAGTTATAAGAATGCACCCGTGGACAACGCTTATTATAGAACAAAAAACGACACCACTACTTATTATGCTTATGTGTTGGAGGCCAAACTCCTTACAAACGACAATATGGTATTATCTGTAGCCAGTGAAATGCTCAACAACGATAACAATGAAGAATTTGACAAACAGGACTGTGAGGGCAAAGCCTTTAAGCGGCTGGCGGCCCGCATACATGAGGATTTTCCGCGTCTTCCAATTTGCATTCATTTAGACGGGCTGTATGCCAATGGCCCTGTAATGGACATCTGCGAGCAATATGGCTGGAAGTATATAATTACACGGAAGGATGGTAATTTAAAAAAACTTGATGAGCAGATAATAGACAAGAGTTCTAAGGAAAAGAAGGTTTTTAGCTACCCGGTAGTCGTCAACCCGAAAGGTAAAAATGTTATCTATGGCGACGCTAGTTTTTGCTGGGTAGATGGGCTCACCCATCAGGATCATCAATTTAATTATATGGAAGGCTTAATACCTGTTTATGATCCAAAGCAGGAAGCCACGGAGTTCACTAAGTTTGCCTATATAACAAACCTTGAAATCAAGGACTCTGCTGTAGATAATGATAAGCTGGAAAAAGCTGTCATTGCGAGGGTAGAATGCGGAAGAGTACGCTGGAAAATAGAGAACGAGGGGTTTAATATCCAGAAGAATAATGGCTTTAACATGGAGCATAAGTTTGTCCGAAATAGCATCATTAACCTGCATAAATACTATATCCTGCTTCAGATAGCTCACATTATTACACAGCTGGCTATAAAATCAAAAGTGGTATCTGCATTTTTAGCAAAAGACGGAAGAGCAACGGTTCAGCTGTTGTGGACAATGCTAATGTCCGTAATAACTGTGACGCTTCTGGATGCCGAAAAACTATATGCGGGACGTGCTAAGTGTCAAATCCGGCTGGAATGAGTTTGGGGCAGGAGGATAAGCCGTTAAACCTTACTGAAAAACAATTTATTAACCCCTAACACAAAAACAAAACCAAGCCAATCTGCACCAAAAATTAAGACTCAGCCTACTGAGGTGGCCAAACTATGCCTGATATCGAAAATCCTGTCTTAAACCGGAAAAAGTAAATAATTCACTCTGAATTACTGAAAAATAAGAACCCTTCTGCAAATTCACGAATTCCTTACTATCTTTGCGCCCTATGAGTCAGAATCTTTCAGAACAAGAAATAATCCGGAGAGACAAACTAAAAGCACTGGAAGCGGCAGGCATCCAGGCTTATCCAGCTCCGTTATACCCCGTAACGCATTATTCCGAGGACATCAAGTCCGGTTTTACCGAAGAAAATAAAGACGACTTTGCAGATGTCACCCTGGCAGGAAGAGTCATGAGCATCAATGATAAAGGCAAAGTATTCTTTATAAAAATCCAGGACAGCAAGGGAATCATTCAGTTATATGTCAAAAGAGATGAAATCTGCCCTGAGGAAGATAAAACATTCTGGACCCTTGTCATAAAAGGACTCGACCTGGGTGATTTTCTGGGTGTTAAGGGCTTTGTTTTTATTACAAAGACTGGGGAAACCTCCATTCACGCAAAAGAAATCACTTTACTGGCAAAATCCTTAAAACCCTTGCCAGTAGTTAAAAGAGATGAATCAGGTCATGTTTTTGACGCCGTATCCGACCCAGAGTTCAGATACCGTCAGCGTTATGCGGACCTGGTGATCAACCCGGACGTAAAAGATACTTTTATTAAAAGGACCAAAATCATCAATACCATCCGTGAATACCTAAACGCACAAGGCGCATTAGAGGTCGACACACCGGTATTGCAAGCCATTCCTGGCGGAGCGGCTGCAAGGCCTTTTATCACGCATCACAATGCCCTGGATGTCCCCTTCTATCTGCGTATAGCGAACGAGTTATATCTGAAAAGACTGATTGTAGGAGGTTTTGACTGGGTATATGAGTTTAGCAGAAATTTCAGAAATGAGGGAATGGACCGGACACACAATCCGGAGTTCACAGTATTGGAATGGTATACTGCCTATAAAGACTATATCTGGATGATGGAAATCACTGAACAGCTAATGGAAAAACTCGCCATTGCAGTTCATGGCACCACTGAAGTTCCGTTAGGAGATAAAATAATCAGCTTTAAAGCACCCTTTAAAAGAATTTCCATATTTGATGCCATTAAAGAAAATACCGGCATCGACATCAGTAATATGGATGAAGCGGGTCTAAGAGAAGTATGTAAGGAATTAAAAATCGAAGTAGCTCCAAATATCGGTAAAGGAAAGTTGATTGATGAGATATTTGGTGAAACATCTGAACATACCTACACACAACCGACCTTTATTATCGATTACCCTGTTGAAATGTCGCCACTTACCAAAAAGCATCGTAGCAAGGCAGGTCTGGTGGAAAGATTTGAACTAATGATCAACGGTAAAGAAGTGGCCAATGCTTATAGCGAACTTAACGACCCGGTAGATCAAAGAGAGAGATTTGAAGAGCAGTCTAAACTCATGGAAAGAGGCGATGACGAAGCCATGTTTATAGATCAGGACTTTTTAAGAGCACTGGAATACGGCATGCCGCCAACCAGCGGTATCGGTATCGGTATTGACAGACTGGTTATGATGCTGACCAATCAGGTAAGCATACAGGATGTGCTCCTATTTCCCCAGATGCGTCCGGAAAAACAGGATTAATCAAGGAAAGGAGACACCACCTTAATTTCAAGCCAATTTCATTATTTTCTTAATACTAGAGGCCCCACACGTGTGGGGCCTCTAGTATTAAGAAAATAACATGCAGCTATTGGCAGGCCTTCAACATATGTCCATCTAAAATTATAATTGACTATAGAAAATTAAAAAGACCCATCCCTATTGATTGGTTATAATCAATACGGACGGGTCAAGAATTCAGATATTTTCATTCTATGGATTGTTTACTCCAATCCATTTATAATGTATCCAGAATCACTACATATTTATCCATTAGCCGTCTGATTGCGGCCTTCCTGTCCTTTGGTTCAGCTTTGGTTTGCGCATTTTCCAAATCATCTAATGATTCATAAAGACGCTTGCCATCCACCTTTCCTTTTAACTGAACAAAATCTGCTTTGTCAAGGATCTCATCCCAGTTACCACGTACATCAGCCCAAAAATCAGCCTTATAGCCGCTCCAGAAGGTCTTTGCTGCATCACATTCACCATCTGGGAGTCTTACATAATCATTATAGCCTTTTTCCTCAGCAAGAGTACTATCAGAAGTATTATCTTTTCTGATAATTTTCTTATTGTCCTGTTCATGGATATACCCCTGATCAGAAACCACAAGACGGTTTGTCCTGTTCATTACATTATAGTCCTTTCTGGTTGTATATTCTCTTCTGGGTAAAGGAGCATCCGTTGTATTCAGCCAAAAGGTCTGATCGTTCAAATTAACCCATTTCCCGGCACCCATATAACGAGGTGCGTCAGTCACTTCCCAAACAGATTGCGTCCAGGTATCCTTAACATCTTTGGGAGAGACTTTTACTTTTTTCCAGGTTTGATCTTTTACATACTCCCAGCGAACATTTTTTTCAAAATCCCAGTCTTCACGCCAATGCTTGATAATTGTTCCGCCTGGTACAACAAGAATATGCTGAATCACCACTTTTTTGGGTGTTTTTATTATTGGCAATTCATATTCCGTAACCGGGCGATTATCCCTTGGATGTGATTTGAATGTATTGTTCGTGTCGTTGGTAAAAGTCTCGGCATAGTTAAAGGTTACCGCAAAGCAGCCACATAACTTATCGATAGAAGATTTATCCAGTGCAGACTGAGCATGACCAAGGCTAATCCCCATTGGCACTGCCATTAACAGCGGCAGAATTTTTTTAGAAATTCCCATAATTAAAAATTTATAGATTGATGATTATTGCTTTATTTATTTAAAATTGTACTTCTTATTCAGCTGCTTTTACAAGCGCATATTCAATGTTCGGATAACCTCTGGTTCCGCCATCCTGACTGATAAAGTTGTTGAATCTCAGTTTATAGTAATTGCCGATCGGATCTTTGATAATAAAGAATCTATCTGTATATACTCCAATGGCAGTCCCGGTAGTTGCACGCCAATTTGAACCAATGGCATCTCTTTCTCCACTAAAGCTCAGACCAGTCAGATCCTTGGCAGCGAAGGCGTCATACTTAACATCTGCCGTCTTGACTTCAGCAGCCTGCACACCGTCATAATTATTAATAAACACAAGATCAGAGAATGGATAATAAATGGAACTACTACCGGTGCTGGTATAATAAGAACCTACACCCCATTGAAAATCCCACTTTTTACCGGCCGGCATCACATCCACTAAACTACCATTATCCAGGCTGACATAAGAGAAAGTATGTGAATCATCTTTGGTAATATCAACAGTCTTAAATGTTGCGTCCGCGATTTTTGCATATTGCAACTGGTAACCGCCATCTTTTTGGATAATTCTGATTTTCATCCAGTCTCTGTTTCCGTCAGAATGTGCAGCAGCTTCGCCTCTATTGAGAATATATACTTTATTGGCTGAAGCGTCAGAAGAAATGGCACCAATCACGGTTTTTGATAAATCACCGCTAAAATCATCCACTTTTGCCAAATCACCTGATGTATAAGTACTGGTTAATACGATGCCGGCAGTATCCGCTGCAGTAACCTGGGTTAAATCCGTCTTATTGATCGCCACGGCCATTGCTTCAGGCAGCGTATTATTTAGGATTACTCTAAAGTCATCCCCGCTATAAAAACCCAGATCCCATTTGATGCGGTTAACTGCAGTTTGCTTATTGGCGCTTAAATCTACAAATACCACATTTTCAGCTGCGCTGCCACCTTCACCACCATTGATCTTCATACTGCTTCCCTCTGAAACAATTGCAGAAAATACAACATTCAGGGAATCTGTCATCCCAACAACAACCGAACTACTGACGGAACCGATAACGAAACTCAAAAATTCATCCCCGTCAAGAGTGACTCCTGCTGCCTTGGTAACCTTAAATACGGCTTCCTGTGCACCTTGTTCATAAGGAACTTGCAAAACACCGTTGGAAGCAACCGGATCGGTTTCATATTGAGTGCCGTATGTCACACCATTCTCACCCAATTGAACTTCAATAGTACCTGCTGCATCTGCCGCTCTGGAAAAATTCAGGTGTACTTCCAGCGAAGATTCATCTGCACTGAAACCCACTTTACTTGATTCAAACTGAACCTGGTTGGCTGCCACAGGAGGATCATCCTTTTTGCAGGCAGTTAATGAAAAAGCAACGACACTCACTAACAGCATTATTTGTTTAAATGCTTTAAATTGAAAACGAAAACTCTGCATTTCTATTGATTTAAATAATTAAAATTGTTATTACATATTTTATATAAACCGCATTTACGGCCAGCGCCAATTAATTCCGATAAAATAACTTCTTCCGTAGCTCAGCGGCAGCGGACCTCCGGTACTATGTGCCACTTCCCCGCCCATACTGGTATTATTCAAATTGGTAACATTGAATATATTCTTAACACCGGCACTTAACTTCAATGCTTTAATAACCGGAACACTGGCACTAAAATCCAGCCAGTTAAAAGAGCCTGTTTTTGCTAAAAAGGGGCGCTGCTCCCCATCTATCTCATCTATTTCATATTGAGACAGCGCTCCTGTGAATTTATATTGCAGCCCTAGCTCGAGCTGAGATTTAGTAAACACATAACTAAGATCTGCGCTCAGCTCAGGGGACCAGACAAATTCAGGTAAATTTGAACTGGCATAAGTCTGATCAGCGTAATAGGTATTATATTTAGCCACATAAGCAAATCCTAAACCTGCGTGAAATCCTCCGGACTGCAGCTGGGCATTGAGAGAGGTACCTAATGTCTTATATTTCGCCAGATTTATATAAGAATAGACATTCGTTCCCAAACTGGGATCTAAGGCCATTTCTATCCTGTTTCTATAATCATTATAGAAGAAATTCCAATCCGCACTTGCCTGTAAACCGGAAGCCGGTAAATGCAGCCAGCTAACAGAAGCGCTATAGGCATGCGCATATTCTGCCTTTAAATTTTCATTTCCTTTGATGGAATGGTTGGCATCAAAGAACCAAAAATATAATTCTCTAAGCGCAGGGGCTCTGAAACCGCGTGCATAAGACAGTCTTAACGCGAGGTCATGCCCTAAATTAATTTTTGCGTTTAAGGCCGGAATGACCGGCGGAGCATCATAGATGGAATTTTTGCTAAAGCGAAGACCTGGCCGGACTGCTAACCAGCTGAAAGGCTTATAATCTCCTGACACAAACAAAGAATAATTATCAATGGTCGGTTCGCCTTCAATTCTTGGTCCGCTCCCTTTCTCATGGGTTAGTTCAAGGCCAATTAAGCCTTCCAGCTTTTCATTGAATTTGTGATGGCCTGTGAGTCTTATAAACCCGCTGTTAAAATCCGATTTTTCCTGTAAATCGGGATCCGGAATTAAATTCCTTACTCCAGTTTCAGTATTATAAGTCGTGGTTCTTGTTCTACGGCTATAAAGTTGATAAGAGCCATCCATATTAAAGCGCCAGCTTTTCTCGGGCGTCCAGTTAAGATTCATCTGATGCGTGGATCTGTCCGTCAGATACTCTTTATCAGTAGCCTGCAGGGTATTCGGATTTTCGGCTCCAAGCGACCAGATATCTTCCTGGAGATATTGAAATCTATACCATCCGCTCCATTTCTTATCCTGAAAACCAACCCTGGCTCCTGCCAGCCACTGCTCTTTAGGTAACCAATCCTTGGTTCTGGAACCTTTGTTTTCCTCAGCAGTCCAGCCACCAAAATTATTTCTGGTCAAAGAAGCATCTGCAAATATCTTTCCTTTACGCCAGTTTAATCCAAGATTTCCATTATGTACACCATCCTTATCGAATGGCTGATATTCATTCCCAGCCGTCTGTTCCAGTAAATTGATCTCTGCGCCAAAATGGCCTAATTTCGGCTCTTTTACTTGACTGATGGTAAGGCTTGTTGATTTTGTAATTATATTGATTACACCGGCCAGCGCGTCAGCGCCGTACATGACAGATAACGGTCCCTCTACGATTTCAATCCGTTCAATGCTATGTAAATCTATCTGACTCAAACTGTTTCTGGTAGCTCCTCTATCTAATAATGGAACACCGTCCAGCAATATTTTTATATTCTCCCCGGCCATACCTAGCAACGAAATATCTGTTTCACCCAGGGTCTGATCCGTCGACATCCGTACGCCGGTCATTGTTCTGAGAACATCCAGCAAATCGGTACCATGCCTTCTTTCAATCGCCTTCTTATCAATCACACGAATTCTGTAAAGTGATTTTTGCAAACCTCCCGGCTCAAACATACCTATCACTACAACTTGTTGTAATTCTGATACTTTACTGCTGTCTGTCCCTTTTTCCACATGAAATGTATCCGACTTTCCAATACCTTGGCCTTTAGCAGCAGCAACTGCTGACAATCCATATAAAAAGCCAACTGCAAAAATCCACTTTCCAATTCTCCCCCAGCTCATATAATGTTATTTCGGCTGCAAAGGTCCACTACAGAAGGGGTGTTTATTTATCGAAACGGGAAAATAAGTATCGTAATCAGGAAATTTTCATATAAAATCAATACAAAAGGATTTTTTTGGCGCTTAAACAGAGCATAAAAAAAGACTTTTTGCTGCAGTTTAATTGCACTTCAGCAAAAAGTCTTTTTACATTATTTGATAAAACAGAATTCTTTACTCCAGCTCTTTTCTGATTTCCTCCAGTCGCTTTTGCAACTGTTTTACCTTATTCGGATATTTAGCGGCCAGATTTTCTAACTCAGCTTTATCTTCTGAGATATGGTATAACTGGGGTTTTTCACTATTTCCGGATTCAATATTTACATTACTTAAAACGGCTGGTCCACTATGAGGTTCAATATATTTCCAGCCATCACTAACGATACCTAAAGTCATATTGGCAGCCTGCTCCACCACCTCTGATCTGCCTTTGTCGGTTTTCCCCAGTAAAGTTTCCAGGTTATTTTTGCTATCTGTAAATTCTGAAGCAGGGAGTTTTTCACCCAGCAGAGAAGCAAAGCTGGCCATCAGGTCCATCTGGCTAAACAAAGCATCCGTCTTTACCGCTTTAACTTGCCCCTTCCAGTAAACAATAAAAGGAACACGGGTCCCGCCTTCCAATGCACTATATTTTCCACCCCTGAAAGGACCAGTCGGTTTATAATTTTCAGCATGGGCAGTTTGCTCAGCCTGATCCAGATAACCATCATTTAACACGGGCCCGTTATCGCTGGAAAAAATAATTATTGTATTGTCCAGAATACCTCTTTGTTTTAAAGCCGCTAAAATCACACCTACGCTATGATCCATTTCCAAAATAACATCCCCTCTATACCCTAACTTGCTTTTCCCCTTAAAAACAGTTGCCGGCATTCTGGGAACATGGATATTTTGAATGGCATAATAAAGAAAGAAGGGTTTTCCGTCTTTTAAACTTCGATCAATAAAATCAATTGATTTTGTATTGAAAGTACCTCCCAATTCTTCATCTGTCCATGTCGCCCGCTTGCCTCCTGACATAAAACCAATACGTCCGATACCATTGGTTATATGACCATCATGTCCCTGACGGGGATCACTATGAATTTTGAGCATTTCCGGGTGTTGCTTCCCCGTCAACTCTTCAGGAAATTGTTTTTGATAATCCACCTTAATAGGATCTGCGCTGTCAAGGCCTACAACTTTTTGATTCTCCATAAAAACCGTAGGCGTTCTGTCTGCCGTAGCTGGGAAAATGAAAGAATAGTCAAATCCGACTTCTCTGGGGCCAGGATTAACTTCCTGATTCCAGTCGATCGGAAAATGATCACCCAGGCCCAGATGCCATTTACCCACCACCCCAGTCATATAACCGGCTCTTTGAAAAACTTTTGGCAAGGTCGTAATATCAGTCGGAATAATCAGATTGGCATTCCCGGGTAAAATGTTTGTTCCTTTTTTACGCCAGGCATACCGGCCTGAAAGAATAGAAAACCTGGAGGGTGTACAGGTAGAAGCAGTACAATGCGCATCCGTAAATTGTCTGCCGTTTTGTGCCAGCCAGTCAATATTAGGCGTTGCAATCGCCCTAGCCCCATAACTGCTCAGGTCTCCATACCCTAAATCATCCGTATAAAGAATCAATACGTTGGGTCGTTGCTGCGCAAAACCTTTCAGGGCGAATATCGAAAAAAATGATGCCAACAAAATTGTAGAAAATCTCATATATGAATTGTACTTAATGACTAAGAGAACAATATCCCTTGATTCAAATGTACAAAAAACTGGCAATTCCATGCCTCTTCCCGGCTTATTTCCATTCCTTATCTCAACTTGTATATAAATGCAATATGGCTATACAATTAAATGTACAGCCATATCTTCTTTTTATAAAGTTACTGATTGTAAACTATCTGCCTCTGGTGGCTCTTCTGGAACTGCTGGAAGAAGAATTACTTCTTTGTTGTACTCTTTCTACTCTTTGTTCCGTACGCTGTGCTCTTTGGGCCTGTTGTTGTTGCGCTCTTTGGGTAGCTCGTTGCGCTCTTTGCTGTGCAGCTGCACGCTGCTGAGTGGCTCTTTGCTCTTGAGCACGCTGCTGTGTTGCTCTTTGTTGCTCTGCGCGTTGCTGTTGCTCTGCACGTTGCTGTTGCTGGGCACGCTGCTGCTGTTGTGCCCTCTGCTGTTGTTCAGCTCTTTGTTGCGTAGCCCTTTGTTCAGCAGCGCGTTGCTGAGTGGCTCTTTGTTGCTGCTGACTTCTCTGCTGAGCAGCTCTTTGTTGTTGAACACGCTGCTGAGTGCTGGTTGAAGGCTGCGTCCTTGTCGGCGTTGACCTTTGGGTGTTTGTATTACTGCGCACCGGTGCAGTGGACCTGGTAGCGCCATTTGTTCTGTTTGTATTCGATCTGGATGGCGTGGTACCTCTTTGCGTATTCGTACGGTTATTGCCCTGATTGACACCTGGACTTGTCGTTCTAGAGCCTTCTCTGACAGCCGGCCGGTAAACATGCAGCTCATTATTTCTTAACCCTGCACTTCTGGAGTTATTGGTACTCACCACTCTGGTTGTTCTGACGGCTCTTCCCGTGCTTCTGGATACATCCCTTGCCTGTGGTCCCATTGCATAACGGTCATGTCCGGAACCTCTGTAATTAGAAATAATATTGGAGCGTCTGATAATAGTATTATACCTGCTTCTGGGTATATAATAATTATGAATATTATGATACCCTAAATATCTTCTGGGCATAAAAGTCCAGAAATTAATAGGAATCGATCCAACAGAAAAGCTCAATCCTATACTGGTACCCGGAGCTAACGGTGCCCAGCCATACATATCTGATGTTGAGCTCCAGCCCACCCAGGCTGGTCCCCACTGATAACCAGGAACCCAATACCAGCCATACATATTATTATACCCCCAACGACCATAATGGAATGGCGCCCATCCCCAGTTATAGTTAGACACCCAGGTCCAGCCATAATTAGTATAAGTCCAATACCCGTTAGTAGAATAAGGTTGAAAGCCTTGAACATTAGCAATCCACACACGACCGTAATTCGGATCAGAAACCCAGCGGCCGTAAGGAGCTAATTGTGTATAAAAATCGTTAAAGCTAATTTGTGCGTTGCTGCCATCATTGCTATATTGATCATAGTTGTCGTCATTATAATCATAGCTGTTATCATAACTATTATCATTGCCATTGTTATAGTTATTATCATAGCCATTATCATAATTACCATAATCCTCCTGCGCATAAGCGGTTGTATTGCAACCAAATGCAAATATTCCCGCTGTAAAGAGAATTAATAGTGATGGAAAATACTTTTTCATAATATGATTTTAGGTAATTACTAATAATTGTTATGCAAGTACAATACCAACTTGCATAACTATGACACCGAAATATAACCAATGTTTAATAAAACCTGCAATTTTAACTACCAGGCATTAGCTTTTCATTAATTTCCTGGCTCTTTCCAAATCATCCGGAGTATCAATTTCTACTCCCATTTTTGAAACTTGTACCATTCTGAGGGGTACTCCGTTTTCCAAATATCTTAAACATTCAATTTTCTCCGCAAGTTCCAGAGCAGTCATTTCCCATTTGGTAAATTGAATCAAAGCCTCTTTTCTAAAAGCATATACGCCTTTATGTTCATAGCAGGTGATGGCTATATCAGTATTGCGTGGATAAGGAATTCTGGATCTGCTAAAGAGTAAAGAGTTGTTTTTCTTATCCACTACGACTTTAACGCAATTAGGATTATTCATCTGGTCTTCTTCCTCAAACGGCTGCATTAAAGAGGCTACCTGCACCTGCGGATCTTCAAATGCAGCTACAAGTCTTGCCAGTACTTCCTGATTGATAAAAGGAGTGTCACCCTGGACATTCAGGATTATATCCACTTCCATGTCTTTCGCTATTTCAGCTATCCGGTCACTTCCACTTTCATAATGACTTGCCGTCATTTTAGCTAATCCGCCATGAGAAGTTATCTCATTAAAAATAATATCACTGTCGGTGGCCACCATTACCTGATCAAAGAGTCCGGTTGCCAGGGTTCTTTCATAGGTATGCCTGATGACTGTTTTACCGGCCAGGTCCTGCATCAATTTGCCAGGAAACCGGGAGGCCTTATAGCGAGCGGGGATTAATGCAACTACTTTCATATTGATAGATTAAAGTATTATAGGAAATAAAATTTACTATTTAGATACTGTCAAAGTTTTTATTTTTTCATTATCCTGGATATTGCGCATCTGCCTTAAAATCCAGCCGGCTTTAAAATTTACAAACTTACTTCTAGGCTTTACTGTATATTTTTTCGGATTAGGTAAACAGGCAATTATGGAAGCAGCCTCATTTCTGTTTAGATGGGCTGCATCCTTCTGATAATAACTTTCCGCCGCAGCCTGGATGCCGTAGATTCCTTTACCCATTTCAATGACATTTAAATAGACTTCCAGTATCCGCTTTTTACCCCAAATCCATTCAATTAGTTTGGTATACACAAATTCCGGCGCCTTCCTCAGATACTTTGTCACTCCTGATCCTTGCCACAAAAATACATTTTTAGCAGTCTGCTGACTTATCGTACTGGCAGCGGAACCCCTGGAACGCTTTCCTTTTTCACTTTCCAGACTTTGTTTGAGTGCGGGCCAGTCAAAACCGCCATGTATTGCAAATAACTGATCTTCACCTGCGATGGCAGCAAGTTTTGCATTTCCGCTAATTTTATCATATGAGACATAATCCCTTTTAAGTCCATTGCCACTTACCAGACTTCCGAGTTGTGTCAAAGTAATAGGCGGCATAACCCATTTACACACGACAAGGTATATAATGGACAGGGCAAACAGTTTTAATCCTGTCTTTAAAATCCAGATGCAGACACGTTTAATTTTTCTCACTGGGCAAAGATAATGGCAAATTCCTAAGGCTGCGCCAACGGAATAAAAACAAACATTTATCGGGGCAAAAGTCACCTGCTTTAGCGGAGCAATCTTTTTTATTTCGCTATTTGGAAGGACATAAGTGGCATATTTTTAAAACGGGCGAATAATTCAACCTCTGGCTCCAACCCTTTTAATAATGTTTTGATTTCAGCTGACTTAAGAGTTGTAAAAGGCAGAATTTTGATTTTAAGCCCCGGCACAGGTGCGCTTTTAACCTTACCCGCACTTTTGGCAGCGGTCGTCTTTTCCACTTGCCAGCTGGCCAGTATTTTACCATTTCTTACTACAGCGGGCCTGAACATCCCATTAACGGTTATAATCTGGCGATTAAATTCAGGTGCCAGCATGGCTGACCTGTCTTTATAACTGATCAGATACTCATCAAAGGCAGCCAGTAAATGCAAATTATCCCCCTTCCCGGATGAATTTCCCGGCTTCGAACCTCCACTTTTCGACTTGCCGGCTGACTGTACATCGGACCAATAATATAAATCTGTATTTTTAATGGAACTGTTCTCTGTTTTTTTATTCACTTCCTGCTTTTCCCAATGTACCAACTGATCCCCCAGTTCAACTAATGCCTTTTTAATTTCAGTTATATTGAGTCCCGACCACCAGGCAAAATCTGCTACACTGGCTGGCCCACGAGTGGAAAAATACCGGCTGGCCAACTCTCTGACACCCGCCGCTCCCTGCAGCTCTTTTTTTAAACGCAGGGCCTTTTCCATATTTTTCCCTAACATATTTTCGACCAAGCCATAACTATGCTTTTCATTTTTCACAGCACCACTGCAGATAATCCCTTCCAACTCTGCGTGCATTATATAATGATTGCTGCGATACTCATCCATTGAAAAGCCCCTTTGTTCCAAATGGCTGACCAGTTCCGCCTTTGACAAGTACGGTTCGTCGGATAAGATCCTGTATATGGCTTCATCTGCTTTTGCATATTCCTGTTGTAAAATACCCAGATGTTTATCTCTGCTGAACAGCGCTTTTTTTATAGCAGGTGCCGTTAAATGTAAGATCCAAAGCAAATCTTCACCAGCTAATAACTGCCAGGTTGGTCTGAGGGCATGGGTTCTCACAATATGGCCTTTCTCAAATGCTTTTTGTATTACGGCACCGGTCAGAAATTTTGCCTCAGCACAGTGGCCTAGTCTGTGACAGATTGCCCACTGTACCATATCAAAATGCTGTGCCTGTAATGCACCCATCCTCTGAACAAGGTGAGCTACATCCAGTACCTCATGCACGCTTAAGTGCTGTGCATCTATTCGGGCATCCAATAAATGCTGCTGCCCCTCAGGCAATTTTACTTTGGAGGTTGAAGCCATAGAATTGCAAGTGCTTTTTCAAGATTATTTTCCCGGATACTTTTTTGTGCAAATAAGTGCAGTTCCCTGATACACTCATTCTCACTTAAACCTGATTTAAAGATAGCATTAATTTCGGGTAAACTTAAAAGTTCTGCCAACTGTTTTTCTGTGGGCACCTTTTCCATATTTCCTATTCTGCCCAATTCATTTCCAGTCAATATGTGGGAAAACCGGACATGCTCAGGCAGACTGTCTACGCCAATCCCCATGGTTCTGAGCGGCTTTTCCACTTCAAACAGGTTTTCTGCCGTAACACGGCAATACCAATTGGCGCCAAGCCTTGCCACTAAATCCATTTTAGCCTGATCAATCTGTCCGGCTTCATTTAGCACCTCTTCCCTGACATGAATTTTAATAATCTCTGCAAAAACCAGATTTCCTGCCCCGGGTCCGGTTCCAAGCGGTTTTATTTCCTGAATAAGGCATTCAAGCTGCATAGGTGACTCCAATACTCTGGGAGGGCTAACCAGGTCAGAAGGCTCCATGGTAAAACCTGCCTTCTGAAATTCATTCACGCCTCTTGGATACTCTGTACTGGCAAGAGAGGTCTGCTGAACCATTGAATAGCTGACAATATTGATCACAGCCTCCCCCACTTCCATCACATTTTCCAGACTGTGTTTGATGGTATTATCCCGGACTCTTCTTGCCGGAGAGAAAATACAAACCGGGGGATTAGTGGAAAATAAATTAAAGAAACTAAAGGGACTGAGATTAATCTCTCCCGCTTTGCTGATGGTAGATACAAAACAAATCGGCCGGGGAGCAATTCCATGCTGTAGCCATGACTGCAGTTCAGTAGTGGATAACCGGGCCGGATCCAGACTTCTTATCATTATTAAAAGCGTTTTTCAGCGAATATTGATTATCAAAGAGAGTGACTACATTTTCTTTAAGGCAATTAAAGAAAAATCTCCGCCTTCACTATCGGCTTCCATTACGTTATGCAGTTTACCAAGACCGGTAATTTCCAGTTCCACCTGATCTTTGGGTTGCAGCCACTGAACCGGATAATCACTGTTTTGTAATAACCCTGTTCCGTTGAGTTCCAAAAAACACCCTGTTCCAACCGTCCCTGAACCGATGACATCTCCGGGTAATATGTCCGCTCCATACGCACATCTTTCGATAATTTCAGCAAAGGTCCAGTCCATATCCTTGACATTACCTTCTGAGACCTGGATGCCGTTGACCTTACAAGTCATGGCAAGATCATAGGTCTTTCCGGTATGTCCTTTCCTAGTCGGGGTTAAATAGCTTTCTAATTCATCGGGAGTGACCAGCCAGGGACCGATTGCCGTCGCAAAATCCTTTCCCTTTGCAGGTCCTAAATTCAGCTTCATTTCCTCCATTTGTAAAGTACGGGCGCTCAGGTCATTCATTATGGTAAAACCAGCTATATAATCATCTGCTTCACTGGCAGTAATATTTCGTCCCTTTTTCCCGATGACTGCGGCTATTTCCAGTTCAAAATCAAGTTTCAGAAAATGATCAGGCATTAATCTTACCGCTCCCGGTCCGACAATCGCATTATGATTGGTAAAATAAAAAATCGGATACTGATCAAATTCGGCGATCATGTCAACTTTTCGGTTTCTTCTGGCCGTGACTACATGTTGTCTGAATGCATAACCATCCCTGCAAGAGGTGGGATGCGGGACAGGGGCCATTAATTCATAAAAAACTTCTTCTTTAAAAGATTGTCCTTCCTCCAGTTTTTTTTGTACCTCTTTGGCCCTGTTCATTAAAGGCGCCTCCCCCATTAAAAATGCCGCCATATTATCCGGGATTTGTTTATCGCAGCTATTTAAATTATAAATATGGCCTTTATAATAAATCCCTAAGTGCTCATTGCCTTCTGTTTTATAGGAGACTAATTTCATATGTATCTTTTTATACGTTTAACAGTTGATAATTAATTGAAGCAACTCCTTGTTGCCGACCGTGTACAAAGCGAAGCTAGTAAAAATTACCACAAAAACTAACAAATGTTATAAAAGTTCTTTAAATTCGCTCCCCGAATGCAGCCTGTTTATAAATATGCTGTAACTTAGAGATATGAACAGACATGTATCGGTTATTCTGTCCATTTTTTTAGATGCAATTAGACATACAACATATCATCAAGGCGTTTAGCTCTCTGGAGTTCAGAGCCCTCTTCCAGCATCAGCTGGTTGCAAAACTGGTTTTTGCTCAATACTAATCTAATAGTTGGTCATCCCCTTTCGGTCATTTTTCCTGATTTCCCACAAAATATTTGAACGTTAAATACAGGCATTCACTCAAATGCCAGGTGTTACAACAAATAAGAATTTATCAGCCGTAAAACAGGTACTGATTCATTCAGCTTATTTGAACGTCTGGAAATCAAAAAGTAAAGCAAGGCATTGACCTGTAGAGCTTCGGCATCTATCTTATTCACTTTTACAAGTCCATTAAATTATTAACCATGCCTTATTACCACCAAGCAGGCAAGATTCCGCCAAAAAGACATACCCAGTTCCGCAAACCGGATGGGAGCCTATTTGCGGAAGAGCTCGTTTCAACAGAAGGGTTTTCCAGTGTATATTCCCTGGTTTACCATACCCATCCGCCAACCTTAGTCAAAAAACTGGGAGAAGCCTATGACATTAGTCCTAAAATTGCCAGGGCCCGTCATTTAAAACATACCAGTCTGAAAGGGTTTAATATAAAACCTGAAAAAGACTATATGGACAGCAGAAAGCCGGTTCTGGTCAATGAAGATTTACAGATTATACTGGCAGCTCCTGAAAATTCCATGGAAGACTATTTTTTCAAAAACAGCCAGGCAGATGAACTCATCTTTGTACATCGCGGTACGGGTAAACTTAAAACAGGTTACGGAGATATTTCCTTCGGATACGGCGATTACCTCGTCATACCCAGGGGGACCATTTATCAGATGCATTTTGACACGGCGGATAACCGGCTGTTCATCATAGAAAGCTTCAGCCCCCTTCATATACCGGGCAAATATCTGAACAAAGCAGGGCAATTAATGGAACATGCCCCTTATTGTGAAAGAGATATCCGCATCCCTGAAAATCTGACGACTAATGACCAAACCGGTGACTTTAAAATCCTCATTAAAAAACAAGGTTTGATCTATCCTTATATTTACGGCACACATCCCTTTGATTATATCGGATGGGACGGTTGCCATTATCCCTGGGCCTTTTCCATTCATGACTTTGAGCCTATTACCGGAAGATTACATCAGCCACCACCTGTTCATCAAACCTTTGAAGGCCACAACTTTGTCGTCTGCTCCTTTGTGCCGAGAAAATATGACTATCATCCATTATCCATTCCGGCACCCTACAACCATTCTAACGTAGACAGCGACGAGGTACTCTATTATGTTGACGGAGACTTTATGAGTCGCAAGAGCGTTGAAAAAGGACAAATCACGCTGCATCCGGGGGGTATTCCACATGGACCTCACCCAGGTACCGTGGAAAAATCCATTGGCAAAGAAAGTACCGAAGAACTAGCCGTCATGATTGACCCGTTTCGTCCCTTGCAACTAACCGAATATGCGATTGATATTGAGGACCCGGACTATTATAAAAGCTGGCAGTCCGAATAATCAAATTATAGAAGCTTCTAAAAAATACTGATCACATCTAACTATTAATTATAAAATGACTAGTACAGACACAAAAACAACGAAACCTGAGGCCAAGACCTTTCAGGAGAAAATCGCCCAGGCAGACAACTTTTTGCCCATCAACGGCACTGATTATATTGAGTTTTATGTGGGCAACGCCAAACAGACAGCCCATTATTATCAGACCGCTTTTGGTTTTCAACCCGTGGCTTATAGCGGGCCCGAAACAGGGGTTCGGGAGTATGCTTCTTATGTTTTACAGCAAGGAAAAATCAGGCTGGTGCTGACCACGGCCTTACATTCTGATTCGGAAATAGCTGAGCATGTCAAAAAACATGGTGACGGAGTCAAAATCCTTGCACTGTGGGTAGATGATGCCAGGTCCGCATTTGAACAGACGATAAAACGAGGCGCAAAACCATATTTACCTCCCGAGAAATTAACGGACAAAGAGGGAGAAGTCTGGCGCTCCGGTATTTATACTTATGGCGAAACCGTCCATATGTTTATTGAGCGGAAAAACTATCAGGGTGCCTTTCTGCCCGGATATGTCAAATGGTCGCCGGCTTACAGACCGGAGCCAGTAGGCCTTCTCTATGTAGACCACTGCGTAGGTAATGTCGGCTGGAACCGGATGCTGCCTACCGTAAAATGGTATGAGGATGTCATGGGTTTTGTCAATATCCTTTCTTTTGACGACAAGCAGATCAATACAGAATATTCTGCCCTGATGAGCAAGGTGATGAGTAACGGGAACGGCTATGCTAAATTTCCGATCAACGAGCCTGCAGAAGGACCCAGGAAATCTCAGATCGAAGAATACCTCGAATTTTATGAAGGGGAAGGCGTACAACATATAGCAGTAGCTACACATGATATCGTATCCACCGTCCGTGCCCTGCAGGCCAGGGGCGTGGAGTTTCTACAGGCACCTCCGGCCGCCTATTATGAGGACCTGACTGCAAGAGTGGGTGAAATCCAGGAAGACATCGCTCCTTTACAGCAACTTGGCATACTGGTCGATAGCGATGAAGAAGGTTATCTGCTGCAAATTTTCACCAAACCTGTTGAGGATCGTCCGACTTTGTTTTTTGAAATTATTCAGCGCAGAGGAGCACAGAGTTTTGGTGCAGGTAATTTCAAGGCACTATTTGAGGCCATAGAAAAAGAGCAGGCCAAAAGAGGGAATCTCTAAAAAAACAACCTTAATTGAAAATCCCCAGCTAAAATCAACCAGAAGTTGAATTAGCCGGGGATTTTATCTTCACCTTAAAACCATGCTTATTTTATGTTTGCTGCCGCAGTTTAACTGTTATTCGCGCAAATCCACTTTTATCTTTTTGCGTTTGGCAAGTTTGGCGATCAGCACAAACCATACTGGCACAATAAATATCGCCAGTGAGGTGGCGGCCACCATTCCTCCCATTACGGTCCAGCCTATCGTCTGTCTGGAAACAGATGCCGCACCGGTGGCAAAGGCCAAAGGCATTACCCCGAGTATAAAAGCCAGCGATGTCATCAGAATCGGTCTTAAACGAATCTGCACCGCGTGCAGGGTCGCCTCTACAATATCTCTTCCTTGCTGAACCCCCTCATTCGCAAATTCTACAATCAGGATCGCGTTTTTGGCCGCGAGTCCGATCAGGGTGATCATACCAATCTGAGCATAAATATTATTAGTCAGATTCGGTAAAAAATGCAGGGTCAACATAGAGCCGAATAAACCTACCGGTACGGCAAAGAGTACGGCAAACGGAACGCTCCAGCTTTCATAGAGTGCCGCCAGGAACAGGAATACGAATATAATGGAAGCTGAGAATACAAGAGCCGTACTTTGTCCGGCTTTGATTTCCTCTCTTGACATACCCGAGAATTCGTATCCATAACCTTCAGGCAGTACTTTATCCGCAACTTCTTTCAGTGCATCAATCGCCTGACCACTACTGTAACCTGGTTTTGGTGCCCCTGAAATCTCAATTGAACGATAGATATTGAAGTGGGAGATAACCGCAGGTTGTTCAATTGTCTGTACAGAATCAATTAAAGAACCTAAAGGAATCATATTACCTACTGCATTTCTTACATAATAATCATTCAAGCTGGACGGTGTCGCTCTGAATGAACTGTCAGCCTGGGCCACGACCCTGAAGTTACGGCCATAAAGGTTGAAGTCATTAATATAACTACTACCCAGAAGCGTTGACATCGTGCTATATACATCCGACACCTGAACACCCAATTTTCTGGCTTTATCTCTGTTCACATTGATCTGATAAGCCGGCGTCTTCGTATTAAAGAAGGTATAAGCCATGGCGATTTCCGGACGTTGGAACAGGGCGCCGATGAACTGTTGGGCCACTTTCTCAAATTGCTGGATATTATCTGTGCTACCACGTTGTTGCAGCTCAAATGTGAAACCGGCAGTTGCACCCAGACCTGGGATTGCAGGGGGGCCGATGGCCATTACGCTTGCTTCTTTAAACCCGGCACATTTTTGCTGAATTTCAGCCAACACACCATTTAAGCGATCTCTTTCACTGGTACGTTCATCCCAGGGTTTCAGCCCCACAAACAAGGTACCGGAGTTAGATTTGAAAGAGAAGTTGGCAATATTTAACCCTGCAAGTCCACCGACAACATCAACAGCCGGTACACTCTGAACAGAGTCCATGATCTGTTTAATCATCTCAATACTTCTGGTAGTTGAAGTACCTTCCGGCATCTGATAGGTTACGTATAAACGACCTTCATCTTCCTGTGGAATAAACCCGGTAGGCTTCGTCTTGAACAGGAAAATAAGTGCTACTACCAGAACCACCAATAATCCAATAACCAAAGGTGTTTTCCGAATCCAATTACCGACTGCTCTGGTATAGGCAAGGCTTAGCTTTTCAAACCAGCGGTTAAACGCGGCAAAGAATTTATTAATACCTCTTGGGTTTTCAGATTTTTCCTTGTGCGGACGCAACAGCATTGAACAAAGAGCAGGTGTCAGAGACAGCGCCACAAAGGCAGAGATAATCACTGAAACCGCAATGGTGATCGCGAATTGCTGGTACAGCTGACCGGAGATACCCGGGACAAAGCTAACGGGCACGAATACCGCAGCCAGAATAAGGGCTATCGCCACAACTGGTCCGGAGATATCGTTCATGGCTTTTTTCGTGGCTTCCTTCGGTGATATTTTCTCACTATCTATATAGTGCTGTACCGCTTCCACGACCACAATGGCATCATCCACCACAATCCCGATGGCCAGTACAAAAGCGAAAAGGGTCAGCGTATTAATTGTAAATCCAAGCGGTATAAAGAATATAAAAGTACCAATGAGGGAAACCGGAATCGCCAGCAAAGGAATAATCGTTGCCCTGATGTTTTGCAGGAATAAGAATACCACCAGTACCACCAGAATCAATGCTTCAACAAAGGTGTGCAACACTTCATTAATAGACACTTTTACCACGGTAGCAGTTTCATTAGGTACTGCAAAATCCACATCCTTAGGGAAGGATTTTTTCATGGTTGCCAGTGTCTTCATGATTCCATCATAGGTTTCCAGCACATTCGCGCCGGGGGCCTGATAGATCAGCATAAATGCTGCTTTATGACCATTTACAAACGGGTTCTTACTGTAATCAAAGTGCCCGAGTTCCACATTGGCCACTTCACCCAGTCTTACCAGTGAACCGGTGCTGGGATCCGCTCTCACAATGATATCCTTGAACTGTTCTACCGTATTCAGACGGCTGTTTGTCAGTACAGAATATTCAAATGCCTGATCCTGTGGCTGTGGATTACCGCCTATGGTACCGGCTGCAACCTGCAGATTCTGTCCGCTGATCGCTGCAGTTACATCATCTGGCGTCAGATTCAGTGCAGCCAGTTTATTCGGGTTTAACCAAATACGCATACTAAAGTCATCCCCTACTGCAAACACATCCCCTACCCCGGGTACACGTAAAATCGCATCCTTCAGGTAAATATTGGCATAGTTACCTAAAAACTCCGAATTATGCGACCCTTGTGGTGAATATAGCGCAAGTACCATCATCATATCCGGATTACGCTTTTTGGTCGTAAGTCCGATACGCTTAACGGCATCCGGCAGGGTTGGTTCGGCCACACTCACACGGTTTTGAACGTCAAGAGTGGCAATATCAATATCGGTTCCAATTTCAAAGTTTACTGTTATACTGGCCTGTCCGCTACTGGTACTGTTACTGGTCATATAAGTCATCCCAGGCGTACCATTTACCTGCGTTTCAATGGCCGTTGTGGTCGTCTGCTCAATCGTTTCCGCATCGGCACCGGTAAAGGTTCCGGATATTGACACCGTAGGCGGTGTAATACTTGGATATTGCGCAACAGGTAAGACAAATATCGAAATCAGCCCCACCAGCACGATCACAATGGATATTACAATCGCTGTGACCGGCCTTTTTATAAAAGTATCTGCTATCATTACTAATTTTTTTCTGCTCTAATTAAAATTTGGCTGTTGTATTAAAAGACTAGATACCGGCTATTTTGCTGCAGCCTGACCACCGGCAGCTCCGGCAGCTTTAGGTGCACCAACCTGCACTTTGGCCCCTTCAGACAGTTTTTGTTGCCCTTCTGTAACAATTACCTGACCAGCTGTCAGACCATCGGTAACAATGATATTGTCTCCTATTGGCTGACCCAGCTGAATCTTATTTTGTGTAACGGTACCACTGTCCGTTAAACGGTACACGTAATATTCCCCTAACTGTTCAACAATTGCTTTATGTGGAATCAGTAAAGAAGCTGAACCATTATCGGTTTTGACTTTCACGGCAGTAGTCATCCCGGCTTTCAGCATCCCTTTATCATTATTAAAAGATAAACGAACCTTGACAGTACCTGTCTGTGGATCCACTGCCCTGTCAATCAAATCAATGGTACCATATCCTGGATAGCTGTCTGCTCCGAAGGCTAAAGAAAAAATCTGATTTTTAACAGCAGTTCCCTGATTTTTCATTTTTTCAAAACTGTAAATCTGGTCTTGTGGCACATTAAAGTCTACCGCCATTGGGTTATCCGTGGATATCTGGTTTAAAACCGTATTACCGGCAACCACAGAAGTTCCCACCCGTACGCCGGAGATACCTATGGTCCCGCTAAAGGGAGCATAAATCGTCGTAAATTTAGCATTGGCGCCTACTGCATTCAGGTTGGCTTTAGCGGCCGCCACTTGTTTTTCTGCAGTCGCCAGTGCAGCGTCCGCATAATCGACCTGCTGTTTGGCGATGGCGTCCTGCTCATCTAACTGATGATATCTGGCTGCATCTTTCTGGGCTTTCACCAGTGCGGCTTTCTGAACTTCCAGTTCCGCTTTGGCATTCTGGACATTTGCATTATAAATTTGGGCATCAATGGTATATAATTTCTGTCCCTGAGAGACATGCTGACCGTCTTTAAAATAGATTCCGGTAACATAACCGCTTACCTGTGACAATATGGTCACTTCTTTTAATGCAGTAACGGTACCTGGATATTGTACATAATAAACAGCGGCTCCCGTCTGAACGGTATCCACACCAACGGCTACTGCAGGGGCTGCACCCTGGCCAGCCATAGCGGCTTGTTTATTGGAAGATTTACAGGAAACCGCCAGTGTCAGTATGGCTGTACCGGCAATGATGGAGAGTTTTGTAAAAGACATCTTATGATGGGTTTAATAGTTTTAGAATGGAAATTAATATTTGATCTGACCTAATGCCTGCTCAACATCGAGCTTATCACTTAATAACTGGTATAATGCATTAGAATAATTTACCTGCGCACTACGTAAATCCGTTTCTGCCGTGATAACATCCAGATAGATTTTCACACCTGCTTTATATTGTAATGTAATGGTGTTATATACTTCTTTGGCCAGGTCCACGTTTTCCTTTAATGCCAGATAGGTACTTAAATCGCTTTTATATACAGCCATCGCTGAAGTCAGTTGCGTATTGGCCGAGTTCAGAAAATTCTCCTTATTGAGTTTCACTAAATCAATCTGCAGATTTGCCTGCCGGATATTTTCTTTTCTTTTGCCTCCCTGAAAGATAGGCACCCCTAACTGTAGCCCGAAATATGAATTGGGATAATTGGTATTATACAATTTACCAAAATCCTGATTCATATAACTCAGGTTGTAATTAGCAAAAGCAGAAAGCGTAGGAATAAAGCTCCATTTTTCGTACTTCAGGTTAGCGAATTGTAACTGCTGCTGCGTTTCCAGTTGTTGATACTCTATACGGTTTTTAAAATCTACCGTTTGCGTCGTATCAATCATCGCTAAATTTTCAAGTTCAGCACTGTCGGTATGTAAGCTTAATTGCTGATCGGCCGGATAGCCCATTAATTCCTTTAAGTTAGCATATTTGGCTTTTAAAAGTTCTGAAGAACTTTTGCGTTGAGCAACTGCATTATTTAAAGAAATAGTTGCTCTTTTATAGTCGATATTATCAACAATGCCTCCTTTATACTGATTGGTAGCATCTCTGAGACTGGTTTTCAGACGAATAATATCTTCATCCAGCACCTGGATCTGCTTTTCCGTTAATAATACATCATAAAAGGCCTTGCTTACATTCACGGCTACATCAATTTTAGTAGCTTCAATGTCCTGTTCAGCGCTTTTTTTCACAATGCCCTTTGTTGAGGAAGCTAATAGGGCATCTCTGTTAAAGATATTCTGGGTCAGACCAAACTGAACACCGGAATTGTTTCTCACCCCGGATTTGGTGGCTGAACCATTGAAAAGCGCAGTGGGCAATTGGAAATAATGCTGATACGAGGCATCCATGGAGATCTGAGGGTACCAATCCGCTAATTTACCCCTAATCTGGCTATTTGTAATCTCCTGATTAACATAGGACTGTTTGAGCAGTGGGTAATGTTCCATTGCATATTGAACACAACTTTCCACAGTAGCGCTATCAAGTGTGGCGGGCTGCTGTGCCTTTAGTTGCGTACTGAGCCCTGCCAGCAAACCTAAAAAACAAATGTATTTTCTCATTTATAAAAATTTCTGTTGCAAACACTGTTTATTACCTATCTGTAAAAACCGGAAAACGGATGAAATCCTTAAAATGCAAACCTACCTACATCGACTTACTCAAAATTAAGTTATTTGCACTGGTTTTTACCTCATAAATCCCCTTTGTTTAATGCTTTATCCCAATAAACGTTTAAACAACGTTTTTAGGAAAGGCAAAAGTAGTTTATCCCTCGAAAAAAATCAAACAACTGTTTAATTTTTGAATTACAAAAGCAGATTTTAACATATAATAGGCAAGTTTCAGGCTCCTAAGAAATGAATTTAAACACTTGCATATCAGTATTTTATATTTTTCTTAAATCCCTCTGGCTTCGGTAAATATTTCGGTAAACGGCGAAAGGAAAATGGCCAAAATTCAGAATTCCGCCTTCCGAAAATGACATTTCAGGCAACTTTCAGACAGAATTTCTCGAATTTGCCGAGTAGTATAAACGATAAAGGTCTGCTCTAGGTTAAGCAGACCTTTATCTCAATAATATATTATTTTTCAAGTATTTATAAAATACTTATTTCCGCTGTTAATTATAATCTCGGATCCCGCTGATAATGGATGTTAAATTCTTTGGGCGGCGTCTTTCCCAGCAGATTTTTTACAAAATAATCCCAGCGACGACGCATCATATACGTACTATATTCTCCGTATCCATGCCGGCTGTTAGGGAAAACAATCAGGTCAAAGTCTTTGCCCGCTTTTTCAAGCGCTTCCACCACCAGCAGGGTATTGGAAGGCGGCACATTATCATCTGCCAGACCATGTACCAATAGAAGCTTTCCTTTTAATTGTCCTGCATATAATTCATTGGCCTGGGCGGCATAATCTGAATGTTGTACCAGTCCATTATAGCGTTCTCCCCAATCGGCCTCATAGTTTCTGTTATCGTGGTTGCCAGATTCTGCAATCCCCACCTTAAAGAAATCCGGATACTTAAACATGGCAGCTGCAGTGGCAAATCCTCCGCCGGAGTGGCCCCAGATACCGACTTTATTGGTATCAATATATGGACGTTCTGCCGCAAGCTGCCGGATGGCAGCTATCTGGTCCGGCAATGTATTGGTTGCCATATGACCGTAGCTCATATCATGGAACTGCTTGGTTCTGTTCGGATTGCTGGATCCCTCCAGCTGCAATACTATAAACCCGAGTTCTGCCAGGGATTGATTATCATTTCTGGAAGCGGTAAATGACCAGCCTCCTACACTTCCTCCCTGCGGACCGGGATAGATATAATCAATAATAGGATATTTTTTATTGGGATCCAGATGTGTTGGCAGATACAAAAGACCATACAAATCGGTTTTACCGTCGGCAGCCTTTACTGTTATCGGAGTAATGGGTTTCCAGCCTACCGCTTTTAAGCGTTCCACTCCGGCAGTTTCTAATTTAACTGTCTTTTTCCCGTCCAGAGACCTGAGTAAAGTTACAGGAGGTATATTGGGCTGGGAATAGGCATCTACATAATATTTTTCATCAGGGCTAAAGTAAATAGAATGATTGCCCACTTCCGGCGTTAAAATCTTAAAATCCTTGCCATCCATACCTACCGTACAAAGCTGGGCAAAATATGGATTCTCTTTTTGAAGGCCGACGGCCATAAAATACAGCTTCCGGTTTTTCCTGTCTACCTTTTTCAGATCGGTTACAATGTAGTTACCCGCTGTAATGGTATTTTTCAGCGCACCTGTTTTGGCATCATACAAATACAAATGTCCATAGTTATCTCTTTCGGAAAACCAGATAATTTCACCTGTTCCGCTTAAGTATCGCCAGTTAATCGCATCCCAGCCGGACTCAAACTGGGTAGGGACCGTTTCCTGGAAAATTTCCCGTACCGCTCCCGTGGAGGCATCTGCCATTCTGACCTTTTCGATTTTATGATCTCTGGAAGTGGAGACAAAGGCCAATTTGCTGCCATCTTCACTCCACTCAATATCATTCATCCTGCCATCGTTGCTGATATTATCACTTAAAGTGGATCTTCTGGGGTCGGCCGGAACATCCAGCATCACCACCTTGGGTTGATCTACATACACGACACATCGGTGAATTTTAAAAATAGCCGTATCTCCTGGCAGTTCATACTTCCATGCTTCCAGTTTCGGTGCTCCGACATTTGTGGAAACCAGGTACATATCATGGACATTTCTCTGGTCTTGTTTATAAGTTGCTACTTTTTTAGAATCCGGCGACCAGGTAACGACTGCTCTGTCACTATGGACCCAGCCGGCATTGTCCGTACTATACCCAAAATCTTTGATACCATCTGTGGTCAGCTGCGTTTCTTTACCATCCACCAGGCTTCTGACCCATAGATTATAATCCCTGATAAAAACCTCTTTGGCTTTATCAGGAGAGATAACCCCAGGTTCTTTTTGCAGAGGGCCATGCCTGCGATCTGTTTTTATTCCATCCGCCTGGACACCAGCTGAGAGTGCTTTTTTATTGATATCGTAATTCCACATCTGCCCTTTATAAGCAAATTCGATTGATTTCAGATCATCCGAGAATTGTATGGTCTTAAGCGGCAGCCTGTCCGCATTCATATTATCTCCCGTCTTAGCAGTTAACTGGCTGGCCAGATTCCCGGCATCAAAAGCCGGGCTTCGGCTGCCTTTTTGCGCATCCACGATCACAAATTCGCTTCCTTTATCTGTTAAAATACGGTACCAGAACTGATGGGTTCCTCTTATCCAATTGGGCCGGACATCCGACCGGTCCACATATTGATTAAGATTATATCCCAGAAACTGTTCTGCCCTCTGGTAATCTTCTACAGTCAATACCTGGTTTTCAGCACCGGCTGTTTGTTCATTTACCTGAGCATGCACAACAGAGCCATTGATTGCTACGCCGCTTAAAATCAGCATAGCCAGTATCGGTTTTAGCATATGATAATTGTTATTACTTGATTTAGTGCCGCTAAGTTAGTTAAAAAACATAGCCTTCCAAGTCAAAAACTACTACTCGTTATTATGCATTCGTTTGCGTTAAAATTTCAAATGGACGAACATGGAATGGACCGGTACAAAACCTGTTCATTTAATACATTGAAAATCAAAACTAATAATCACCAGTTTTTTCAGCAATCTGCAATCTGTTCCCTGTCCAAGAAATGCATGTTCAAACTTGGGATTTTCTTGCATAATTTATGACTGCATCTATCCTATCTGACTCCTTATTTCCTTACATTTGAGTTATAGATCTTGCAGCCATTGATTGTCTTGTGGGAGTAGATGTTTAATTAATTTCAATTGTCTGAATTTAAACAATACTAAACAGTCAGGATTGGCCCCGAGACCGAGCGTAAATAATAAATATGAATAAAAAAATAATATTGGGATTGCCTGCGATATTCGGTTTGGGACATTTAATAAAAGAGAATTTACAGTATCTGGGGTTTGAAGTGATCGATATCAGTTTTGATTATCGTCATTTTAAATATAAGAATATATTTGATAGACTTACCAACCTTTTTTACAAAACTATTTTAAAAGATAAATCCTATAAGGATAAGCTTCGTTTTGCAGCTTATCAGCAAACAATAAAGGAAAATTTAGACGCCGTTACAGGCAGGGTTGATTATGCATTTATTATCAGGCCGGATACTTATGCGGAAGAAATCTTACAATTAATCAAAGGCAAAACGGACAAACTTATCGGTTACCAATGGGACGGCATACAACGGTTTCCCTGGATTGAGAATTTCATTCCTCTCTTTGACCGTTTTTTTGTTTTTGATCCTGAGGATACGCAATTTGCGAATTTACAACTGCCTTATCTAGGTAATTTCTACTTTACACTGCCCAGATTGATTCAAAACCCTGCACCTAGCCAAAACCTAGCTTATTTTGTGGGCACCTACAGCAAGGAACGCATTGAAATCCTGTCCCAACTGCATTCCCTTTTAAGTAAAACAAGGTTACAGATCAGCATGCATATGTATTCAAGAAAAAAAAGAACGCTCCCTGCCGATCAGCAATTCATTGATTTAACGACCCGTACCCTTAGCTATGAACAGAATATAGAAACCGTTAAAAATGCCTTCTTATTAATCGACATCACAGTGGACTGCCATAAGGGATTATCTCTTCGTTTTTTTGAAGCGCTCTGCTTTGACAAAAAACTAATCACGAACAACCCTGATGTACAATATTATGAATTCTACCATCCGGATAATATTTTTATTTATGGAAAAGATGAATTAAGCCAGTTCGAATCATTTATTCGTAAGCCTTATCACACCATTGACCATAACATTAAACAAAAGTACAGTTTTGACAACTGGATCCGTTACGCCCTGGATATACATCCGCATATACCTATCGCCCTGCCCCTAATGACAAATGATTAAGGCTGGTCTTGGGTTAATTTGCTGAATACCGGCACATAACCTTGCAACCAGCTCTGTAATGCTGCGGCTTCATCAATCAACCCTTTGTTTTTTATAAATGGTTCCAGATTTAGCACCTTGCTCTGAAGTTTCTTTTTAAACAACTGCTGATAAGGTAAATACTGTAAAGCGTCCAAGCCCCACTTATCCTTCATTGAATCAAATATTTCCTTGCTGTGATGCATTAGAGACGCCTGATCCACCACCATAAACTGCCCTTCAGGGAGGGTCTGGATTAATTTTTTAACCTGCTGATTATATAGCAGCCAGGTCTTCAAAAAATGTTCGGCCCATTTTTTTTGTAACAGGTTCATCCGTCTTTTCTGTTTGAACCGGACCCAGATCCATTTATGGATACCCTTTTTTGCCGCATATTTATTTTCTGTCCGTTTATAAATTCTGGAAATTAAGGAACCGGCAACGGTCATATAATCTCTGATAACAATCAGATACACGGCTCCCGGTAATATTTTCTGATATTCATCTAAAAACAGACAGGTCCTGGGTTCTTTCCACCCCCATAATGCCTGACCGGCATTCTTATGTTTTATAATTTCCAGGATCTGCGCTCTCTCCTTTTCACTAAAGGATTTTGGCATGGAGGTTACCAGGCCATTAAAATGGAGTCCGCCACGGGTGAGTACCTGCTTATGAAAATCCAAAAAGTCCTCATCTTCATAATGACCTTCCTTATTGCCTACGCTTGCGCCCAGCAACCGCGTACCTACATGTAATCCACATTTATGAAGCCATTGGGCCAATAAAGAAGTCCCGGACCGGTGCATGCCGGTAATCACTATTGCCTGGCTTTGATTATTGCCCATTCAATTCTTTTTGTTGTAAGATAAATTCCAATAATTCCTCAGAGGATTCCTTGATGCTGTTTAAATCAGTATGTAAATGCAGATCCGGATTCAGCGGCTTTTCAAACGTGTCACCTACTCCCGTCAGATTAGGTAATTTATCAGGATCTCCGTCCGGCAAAAAAGCTCTTTTATACAATCCTTTTGTATCTCTATGCATTAAAACCTGCAAGGGACAATCCACAAATACGGTTTTAATCCGTCCCGGATATAGTTTTTTTAGTCCCTGACGTACCTCTCTGTAGGGATGAATCGCACTGATAATTGCAACCATTCCCTTTTTTGAACATTCAGCAGCTACTTTGGTAAGGCGACGAAGATTTTCAAAACGATCCTCTTTTGAAAATCCTAAGTCTTTGCAAAGTGTTTTTCGGTATTTATCTCCGTCAATTACTTCTACCGCTATCCCTTTTTTTTCTGCCAAACGCTTAACCGCCAGGGCAAGTGTCGTTTTTCCTGCCCCGGATAATCCGCAAAATTGAATAATCATATAGTTCCCATTTGTTCTTCACTAATATAAATGTATAACAGGTTTAAAACAAATTATATTCCAAAAATATTCAATATTAGTTTTTTATCCCATGACCAGAAGTTTGTCAAGCCAACAGCGCTTCCCAAAAATCATAATTAATATACTGAGGCTCTGTTAATTGTCCTGTCCGGACAAAGCATTTTTGCAGCACTGATAAAGCAATAAGATCTTCTGTTTTTCTGTTTTTAAATTGCTCAATATACTGATGAGCATGCTGGATAATGGCCTCTGCCTCCGTAGGATGATCGATATAATATTGTAAACGCTCCTCTAAATCAGAAAAGTCGCTTTTAATCTCACTATAATGGTAATCAGCTATCAGCCTGCCTTCCATAAACCAGGTTTCATAAGTCGGTCTGGGCATAACGGCTATAGAATTCGTTGACATAGTCCATTTTAGGTTGGTGGCTACGTCATTGCCTTCTATGGCCAGAATAAATTTATATTGTAAGTGTTCATATAAAGAGATTTTGGGTTTTATCCATAACGGCGGGATATCCGCATTTTTTGAAATGGTCCCTGCATCACAGAGTGGAGATCCGAAATACATGCGCATAAAATCATAACGATGCGGCTTACCGGCAATAGCCAATCTAAAAATAGCTTTGTTCATTTTATCTTTAAAAGGAATAGCATCTTTTAAAAATACAAAATGTCGTATTTTATCCAGATTCAGGATGACTGACTGTTGATTGTCTCCTGTAACCGGCCTGCTTTTGACAATGGAAGCTATGACGGGCACCTTCGTTACATCCCCTTGCAGATACCGCCATTTTAATGCTCCTGAGAACCATCTGGTATATTCATAAGTATCAAAAAAGTAGACGGATTTTAAGGCACGCTTAAATCTATGCTCCTTTAACGGCTTTAGTTCCGGCGGCAACCCATCCTCGTTCACAAAAGAAAGTTTATTGTAATAATTCACTCTTTGTAAAATATAATCCGCTTCCGGATGATCTTCCAAAGTAGCCAGCTTTTTTTGCAACTTCTTTTGATGGAAGCTCCCCCCGATATTATAGCGTATGATCCCCTTCAGATAATAAACCAGTCTGCTTGGTTTATTATGCAGGATCCTGTTTAAAAAGTTCATCTCTTTCATTTTGCTTTCTCCAAGTCCATTCGAAAATCGGGGTGCTGAACCTCTCCCGTTGATCCCGCAAAATTAATTTCGACCTGAATAGCAAAATATCCGTTATACGCAATTAACAAAGCAACACAATAGCTTTTTAAATATCTAAACACTCTCCAACCATTGTTTTAAAGGATCTGATTCGCTATCAGGATATAAATCAACCATATCTGTTATTTTTAGCATTTTTCGAAACTTTTAGAATAAGCCCTTATTTAGCAGTAAATTAGCTGATTTTAATATTTTTTTACGCCTTAAACGCCCCCTTCCAATAATTACCCTTTGATATCAAAAAAAACCGTAATTTTACCGTCCTGCTCAAAAAAGCGGGTGAAGGAGATGGCTTTTGCAATCTCCGCTAGTTTGTGGCCAGGTTTTCCATAAAAAAGACAGATCGGGCCATTATTATCTAAAAGCAAGCGCATGATGGATTATAAATTTTTAATTTATACCTCATACAGTTACGGCATCCCCATTGGCCGTCCACTGGAACTTGAAATCCTTAAAAGAGGATATCAGGTGCGCTGGTTTAGCTATATCCCGGAAACCAAATCACATCTGCCAAAAGGCAGCCAGCTTCTAGAAAGCATTCAGGAAGTCGTCAGTTATGACCCGGATATTATTTTATCCATTACCGATTATGTACCTGATTTTCTTTCCGGATTAAAAGTCCAGGTTTTTCATGGGTTTAACCCGGCCAAAAGATCAGAAGATGATCATTTTAATATCCGTGGTTTTTACGACCTCTACTGCACGCAAGGCCCTTCCACCACGCTCAGATTTCAAGAAAAACAAAAAGAAGATCCTCATTTTGAGGTCGTTGAAACCGGCTGGCCTAAAATGGATCCTTTATTTGAGAAAGCAGAAGAAAAGTCGGGTTCTTTGCCCGTCATTTTAATTACGTCCACTTTTAGTCACCGCCTAAGCCTTGCTTTAAGAGAGGATGTACTGGAAGAAGTAAAAAGGTTGTCAGAGACCGGCAAATATCAGTTTATCACAGTACTGCATCCCAAGCTGCCCCAGCAGACCGTTGCAAAATGGCAATCGCTGATGGGGCCTTACTTTACTTATTATGACACCACAGACCTGATTCCATTATTCAAACGAGCAGACATCATGCTCTCTGACACAACCTCCGCCATTCAGGAGTTTATGCTGGCAGATAAGCCCATCGTAACATTCAGACACAGAAGGCCGAACGATTGTGTCCTGAATGTGGAAGAGGTACAGGAGCTGGAAGCCGCACTGGACCTTGCGATCCAGCGTCCCCAGAAGCAGTTGGCCGCCATCCGTAAAGAAGCGGATCTTAATCACCCTTACAGAGACGGGCAAAGCAGCGCGCGTGTAATAGATGCCTGTATCGCCTCCCTGCATAAGGACAAATCCCACCTAAAGAAAAAATCACTCAATATTATCCGAAAATATAAAATCAGGAAATTATTACAGTACTATCCTTTAAAAACTTATCGCAGACCAGCCTATAGACCCAAACAATAGAAATAAGAAATAAGTATTTGATGGAAATAAGCGAGGGATGACAGTGGTCTGTTCTGTATATTTTTTCATTAAAAAATCCGCCTTTTATGGAACTGTCCGTTATAATCAGCAGCAGCAACCAAGACGTCAACTGTTTAAATAGGACTTTAACCGGATATGCTAATCAAAAATTCAGCGATTTTGAACTGATTTTGGCTGGCCTGCCCCCCAATCAAGCGGTCAAAGATTTATTAAAGTCATTCAACCGAGTTTTCCACTCCATTAAAATCCTGGAACCGGCAACAAATATGGCAGCCGTCCTAAATGAGGCTATTCAGCAAAGTGAAGCAGATTACCTGGTATTTACCAAATCCAACTGTATTCCCAGAAATGACTTTCTGGAAATCCACCATCAGCGTAAGGAAGAGACATTTTTTTTATCGGGCGGCCATTTCAGATTACCCCCCTCCATTTACCAAGACCTGCAGCTGGACCATATCAACCAGCAGACCTGTTTTGAGCTCAGATGGCTGAAGCGGCAGGGACTGAAGTTTTCCCTAAAAAATCAGCAATTGTCCAAAAACAAGATCAAGTCTAATATTATCAATGCGTTGCTGCCGGGCAAAGCCGTCTGGAATCCGCATAACGTATCTTGCTGGAAGAAGGACCTGTTGGACATTAACGGCTTTGATGAACAAATCACAATGCAGGCCGATCAGGTAAAGGATCTTTCACAGCGGCTGCAAAACAATGACATTAAGGGCATCAAAGTGCACTTTAACGCCATATGCCTGCATTTGAATCAACAGGATATTCAAAAGCCGGCCGGCCTGAACTCTGCCCAGCCCGCTTTAAAAACAATTCGGACCGGCAAACCCGCCTGGACCAATTATGGCATTTATAAAGGACAACCCGTGAGAGTTCCTTACACGGAGCTGGATCAGGGCTAGGCTTTACAACTGCCGGTTTCTGCCTTTGGCGTTTTTAAGCACAGAGCGCATGGAAGGCATTAGCATTTGTTTTAAATGAATTTTCAGAATTTTGCCCATGGTCCTTGCTTTTACGAACCGAAAATTATGATAATAATTGGCCAGTTCGTATTTGAGTTGTTCAATTTTCTCATCCGAAGAAAGTTCATCCGGCAGCATGGCATCCATTAGTTCACGAACCCTGTACCGTTCAGTGGCAATTCTGTAGGCTGTTCTGGAACGTTCCTCCGCCTGGTATTGTTTTATGGATTCACTGTCCAGGTGTTTTACCACCTCCTTTACAATGGGATAGTTTTCCTTGGCAAATTGGGGCAGGTAGAGCCTTAACCTTCCTTCATAACATTGTTGATCAAAATCAATGGCCCGGATATTATATTGGGTCCCTTCAATATCAGGCGTTATATCTACGACAAAATTATAAGAACGCATATCTCCAAGCAGCCGTATAAAGCAGGACTCATTGAATTTCACAAAGGTCTTCAAAAGCCGGACCTTATTAGTATCCGGGCTTTCCAGATAGTCCCTTATAAATATATCACCCGGTATTCCGGCAATATGCTCCTCAATCAGGGTCTGCCCATAGGTAAAAAAAGTCACCCTGGAAGTGGCCAGCAAATGTTCCCATTCTAATCCATAGATCCGGTTCGCATCCGCTTTTTTTATATAAAAATGGTCATAATTGCCATTATTGACATTAATAATCCGGATCCTGAACGGCTGACTATTACCAAAGCTGCAAAAATCAATTCTTTCGACATTCAGGTTTTCTGCAAAGCTGTAATCCCCCTCAGTCTTCAAAATGGCATAGCATTTTAAAAGCCCGTCTTTTAAAAACTCCCATTCCCGCATATCATAACTGACCTGCTCCCAGGCCGTTTCCTGACCATCTTTATCTATCAGCGGCCGGGCATAAGTAAAATGAATCAAATCCTGATACTCAATGGGCAGGATAATCTCCCTGCCATAGTTTTTCAGATAAACGCGCAGCTTTTCACTGACAGGAAAAATTGGTTTTTTTCTGGAAGGAGGGGCTGCTTTCTGGGGTACTATACGCATACATTGTCTAAAATAAAGTCTGTCCCAATGCAAATATTGTTTCGCATTGAATGGTCTAAAATTACGATTTAATTACGGAAAGCAGTGACCTGCTTACTCCGCTTCATGAATAATGCCATATGAACTATACTTATATACCTTACCTATCATTAATAGCCGGCCAGGCTGTCATCACCCCTGATATCAGCGGCAGCCTGCATGCCTATTTTACCGGGACTGGCCTTACCACCGGCTTTCTGGTCAAATAAAATGATTTCTGTTCTGCCGATGCCGTTTACGGTTTTTAACGCATAGCCCATCTGCACCAGACTATCGGTTACGGCTACAGGCAAACCATCTTCCAGCATGATCTGATCAGGCAGCCACTGATGATGAAACTTTGGTGCCTCCGTAGCCTGTCCGGGTGTTTTACCATAATCAATGATATCCACGATTGTCTGGAAAACTGAGGTAGGGATAGTAGTGCCCCCTGGAGTTCCGACTACCATATAGGGCTGCCCTTTTTTCAGCACCAGCGTCGGACACATGGAGCTCAGCATTCTTTTACCGGGTTCTATCTGATTGGCAACACCGCCCACGGCACCGAACATATTAGGTACACCGGGTTTAGCGCTAAAGTCATCCATCTCATCATTGAGCAGAAACCCAGCTCCTTTCACCACTACCCTGCTGCCAAAATTGCCATTCAGTGTCGTGGTAATCGAAACCAGGTTCCCCTGATTATCGGCCACTGCAATATGCGTCGTCTCATTATGCTCATATACATTGCCCGCATTCACTGCGGAAGACGGAGTGGCTTTTTGCGGATTAAAATCCTTCATTCTGGCGGCTAAATAATGTTGATTCATCAGTTCTTTTTCCGGCACCTGGAAATAATCCGGATCCCCCATATATTTTGCACGGTCCGCATAGGCCCTGCGTTCCGCCTCCACCATGATGTGAATGGCTTTAGCAGATAAAAATCCCATGGTGTCAATATTAAATGGAGCGATCATGCCCATCATCTGAGCCAACAGAAGGCCACCGCTACTGGGTGGCGGGAAACTTATAATCTGATAACCGTGATAATCAAATGAGACAGGGGTTCTGGGTGTTGCCTGATAACCGTCTAAATCCTTTAAACCAATAATGCCACCACTGGCAGTAACGGTCTCAACCAAACTTTGCGCTGTTTCCCCCTGATAAAAACCAGAAGCGCCCTGATCGCGGATTTTTTTCAAAGTCGCTGCCAGCTCCGGCTGGATGAGCAGATCTCCCTGTTGCCAGTCCGTCTTTTTTACAAAAGCAACCGGATAGTCATTATACCGTTCAAAATCTTTTTTAAACCGGTTGAGCAACGCCGCCTCCGCAGCAGTGATCTTAAACCCCTTGGCGGCGAGTTCTATGGCAGGATTTATCAATTTCTCAAAGGGTAATCTGGCATATTTATACATGCCGAAAATACCCGCTACAGCTCCCGGCACCCCAACAGACAAGACTCCGTCCTGGGATTTATGTAAATCAGCCGCTCCGTTACTATCTAAATACATATCCCTGAAAGCTTTCAAGGGTGCTCTTTCTCTGAAATCCAGCGCCTGGATCTGCCCTTTGGCATTTCTGGCCACCATAAATCCGCCACCGCCAATATTACCAGCCTGAGGATATACGACCGCCAGCGCCAGCTGGGTGGCGATGGCTGCATCATAAGCATTTCCTCCCTGTTTTAATATATCCGCACCTATCTGAGCGCCGTAGGCAGAAGCACATACGACCACACCGTTTTCAAAATGGCCGTTTTTTACCGGACCAGGCTGCCCTGCAACATAAGAGCTAATAAAAATTATACTAATCCATACAAGGATGACATTCACGCAATGATGTATTTTCTTGGGCATTAACATGGTCGTATTTATTTAGCTGAAGGGGCACTTAAAAAGTAAAATTAACCAATCCTTTGCAGTTGGCCGTTAATTTTTCCGCTTCCTTTATTAAGCCAGGCGCAAATAAATATTCCGGCAGATTTGCTACCATAATTTTAAAATATTTTTCAAAGGAATTACATTCAAATGCTTTAACTTTCGGCTAGGAATTAGAAATAGAATTATCTATACAGCAAAAATTAGAATCTATGATAGTCGATGAAAAAGAAGCAAAAGAAGGATTTGTAAAATCAGAGGTACATAATCATATATCTACCATTTTATTTTATCACCCCAAGGGCAATGCCCTTCCCTCCAAACTATTAAAAAAGCTAAAAGAAGAAATAGACCATGCCTCTCATGATGACAATGTAAAAGTAGTATTACTCAGATCCGTACAACATGACGTATTCTGTTCAGGTGCATATTTTAATGAATTACTGGAGATTAAGGATCAAAAAGCAGCGCAGACCTTTTTTATGGGATTTGCGGAAGTCATAAAATCCATGCGCAAGTGTGCCAAACTTATTGTAGCAAGAGTACACGGCAAGGTAGTGGGCGGCGGCCTGGGTCTGGTAGCGGCGGCAGATTATGCCATTGCCCTGGAAGGAGCCGATGTCAGACTCAGCGAACTTTCCATTGGCATTGGCCCTTATGTCATTGCGCCGGCTATGGTTCGCAAAATGGGCCTGTCTTCCTTCAGTCAGCTAGCCATTGATGCACATCTATGGCGCAACTCTGACTGGGCGCGCAGAAAAGGATTGTATGCAGAGCTACATCCTAATAAGGCCTCCATGGAAGAATCCATAGAAAGACTCACGACCTCTCTAGCTAAAAATTCTCATGCGGCCAATACGAACCTGAAAAGGATGTTCTGGGAAGATACCGAAGACTGGGACAACCTGATGCAGGACCGTGCCGCCAAAACCGCAGAACTCTTACTGCAGGATCAGGCGCAGCAATTCCTGGCCCAGTTCAATAAAAGCGTAGTATTTTAAGTTTCTGATTAAACAATATAAAAACAAAACCCCGTACAGCAATAAATGTGACGGGGTTTTTTGTTTTCTATTGTTGGTTATTCGCCTCAGGCAAATAGGTTGATTGCTCCGGCTGTCACGAATCTGAAAAAGTCCATGGACCAGGTTAATCGGCCAGTACTGTAATCAGACTTTTGATAATGGCGCCTAATTTTACGGCTTCAAAAATTTTAATCTCCGGTGTGCCTTCAGCCACCAGTTTAGATTCATGCGCATTGACGCAAAGTTCACAACCGTTCACCGCAGAAACGACCAGGCTAACCAGTTCAAAAGCCTCCTTTCCAATGACCGGATTCATCATAATAGACATTTTGATGCCTGCAGGCTGGTTGTTGTAAACGTCTTTACCCGCAAAATGCCTGAAACGGTAGAAAATATTGTTGACATTCATTAAAGAAGTCAAAGCAACAATTTCTGCCAGTTCTTCCTTGGAAGCACCTGCCTCAGCAGCCGCCGCTTTAAAGGCTTTTTTCAACGGAATGAATTTTTCATTAACGGCAACACTATATGCAATCAGATAGGCCTCTTTCTGGGATAAATTCTGTGCATTTTTAAGCGCATTGCTTACGTTGATTTTCAAATCCTTAATATAACGTGCATTCGTATCCAATAACAGTTCAGCTTCTGCTGAAGGGGTATATTCTTCTACCTGTAAAAAATTCAGCAGGTTGTTATATGTTTCGTTTTCAATTGCAATAACTGACATAAATAATCTTTTTATTAGTTGTTAATCACCCGGCCAATCCCGGGTATGCTGCATGTTTTAAAAAAAGGCAGGCGCATAACGCAGCCCGCCCTTCTTTTTTTCTTAGTTGTTACTATTTCAAAACGCTGCAGGAAATTAGTTCAATTCAGCATTTAACTGAGCGGTCAAAGTTTCTTCACCTTTGTTCCAGTTACATGGACAAAGTTCATCTGTCTGTAAACCATCCAGTACACGGATCACTTCCTGTACATTACGGCCTACGTTCAGATCATTAATGCTGACCCAACGAATGACACCTTCCTGATCAATGATAAAAGTCGCGCGGTAGGCTACTTTTTCATTTTCTTCCAAGATGCCCAGTTCTTCCGCCAGGGATTTAGACGTATCAGCCAGCATCGGGAATTTTAAATCTCTTAAATCCTTGTGATCTTTTCTCCAGGCTACGTGTACAAACTCGGAATCAGTGGAAGCACCGATTAAAGTGGCATCACGATCAGTAAACTCGTCATAGTTTCTATTAAATTCAGCGATTTCTGTAGGGCATACAAAAGTGAAATCTTTAGGCCACCAGAATAGCACTGTCCATTTACCTTTCAGGTCCTCGTTACTTAAATCAATAAATTCTTTGCCTTTTTCGGTGGAAACGGCTGCTTTTTTACTAAACTGAGGAAACTGACTTCCGATGGATAAAATTCTATTGCTCATTTTTAATCCTTTTTATTTATATGATTGATAATTAATTATTACGATGCAAAACTAACAAAATTCTTCATAGCTAAAAATTGTTATTAGCTATACTGATATAGATAAAATCTATTAGAAATATCGATTTCGCACCACTATTGCCCTTCAGGTAGCTGTACCGTCAATAATCCCTTAAACTTTCTTACTTTTAGAGCCAAAATTTCTAACTAATGATGCGTATCAAATATTTTATGATCGCCTGCATGGTCTCCGCCTGGAGTCTGTTTCAGGTACAGGCCCAGCCTTATGTAAATAAATACAAATGGTCAAAGGATGGTGACCAGTATTATACAATTGATCAGGGACAGATTGTACAGGTACACCTGCCGGATCAGACGACGACCACCATTTTGTCCAAGGCGGATCTGACCACTCAAAGCATGAATCAACAGGTAAACCCGGAAGATTTCACCATCAGTGAAGACGGCAATAAAATCCTGATTTATACGAATACAGAAAAAGTATGGCGTTATCATACCAAGGGTGATTACTGGGTATATGACAGAGCGACTAAAGCACTCACCCAACTGGGCAAAGGACTACCGGCCAGTTCCCTGATGTTTGCAAAGTTCTCTCCCGACGCCCAGAAAGTGGCTTACAGCAGCGCCCATAATATGTACGTTGAAGAGCTGGCCACCCACAAAATCAAGCAATTGACCAAAGACGGTACGGATAGAATCATCAATGGAACATTCGACTGGGTCTATGAAGAAGAATTTGGCGCCCGGGATGGATTCAGATGGTCTGCAGATAGTAAAAAGATAGCCTTCTGGCATGTGGACGCCAGAAGTATCAAAAATTTCCTGATGATCAACAATACGGATTCCATCTATCCTTATACCATCCCGGTAGAATATCCCGTCGTAGGGCAGGACCCTTCTGCAGTAAAAATCGGTGTTGTCAATATCGATAATGACAAGATCAGCTGGATGCAGATTCCAGGAGATGCCAGGCAGCATTATCTTCCCCGGATGGAATGGGCGGGCAATAATCAGATTATCGCCCAACAGCTGGACCGAAAACAACAAGTCAGTACCTTATACCTGGCGGACGCCTCCAGTGGCACCGCACACAGCATTTACAAAGAATCCAGTGACACCTGGGTCGATATTAAAAGTCGCTGGCATGGGGACAACCCGATTGGCTGGGATTTTATTGAACAGGGTAAAGCCTTTTTATGGGTTACGGAAAAAGACGGCTGGCGTCATATTTACCGTGTAGATTTACAGGGTCATGAAAAGCTGATTACCAAGGGTGACTATGACATCCTGGATTTACTGGCTGTTAATGAAAAAGAGGGCTATGTTTATTTTATGGCTTCTCCTGAAAACGCAACGCAGGATTACCTTTACAGAACCAAACTCGATGGCAGCGGTACGGCAGAACGTGTCTCAGCTGAAAATGAGCAGGGAACACATGCTTATAATATTTCCCCGAACGGCAAATATGCTGAGCATACTTTTTCAAATGCCAACCGTTTTCCGATCAGAGACTGGGTCGAGCTCCCTTCCAATAAAATCATAGGACAGGCGCCCATAGCCAGAACCCTGCCTCCCGGATTCCCGCAGGTAAAATATATCCAGATTAAAACGGATGAAGGGGTAGTCATGGACGCCTCTGTTACCCTTCCGGAAAACTTTGATTCAACTAAAAAATATCCGGTTGTATTTTATGTGTATACAGAACCAGCCAGCTGTACCGTAAAGGACAGCTGGGGCAATGGTCGTAATTTTCTCTATCAGGGCGATATGCAAAAGGATGGCTATATCTATGTCAGTATAGACAGTCGGGGGACGCCAGCCCCCAAAGGAACTGCCTGGAGACACAGTATTTATAAGAAAGTCGGCATCTTAAATATCCATGATCAGTACGAGGCCGCCAAAAAGGTCATTGAATGGCCATATATTGATAAAGACAGAGTGGCCGTATGGGGCTGGAGCGGAGGCGGTTCCACCACCTTAAATCTGATGTTCCAGCATCCGGATGTATATAAAACAGGTATTGCCGTAGCAGCGGTCGCTAATTTCCTGACTTATGACAATGTCTACCAGGAACGTTATATGGGACTGCCGACAGATGCTGATAATACCTACAAAATTGCTTCTCCGATCAGCCATGCTGCCGGCCTTGAGGGCAACCTCCTGGTTATCCATGGTTCAGGCGATGACAATGTGCACTATCAGAATGCAGAAATGCTCATCAATGAATTAATAAAGCACAATAAGATTTTCAGCTTTATGGAGTTCCCCAACCGCACTCATGCCATTTCTGAAGGAGAAGGAACTTCCCGCTTTCTGGGCAATCTGTATACACATTATTTACAGGAGCACTGCCCCCCGGGAGGTAAATAGCAATAAGCAAGGCAATACATAAAGTGCCTGATGCAAAATGGCGATCTATTTTAATTAAATTAAAGTAGATCGCCATTTTACTTGTATATCAAAAAATCACCTAAGGCACATTAATATACTTATGCACCTGTACGCAAAGGCTCCATGTAGACAAAGGATGTGTTTTTACATAGTCAATCATCAAAGGCAACATCTGTTTTTCCTTTGACCACTCCGGTTGCAGATATAATTTGCAATCCGGACTCACCTGGGCTGCATGCTGCTCTGCCCATAAAAAATCAGATTTATTAAAGACCACCACTTTAAGTTCCTGCGCCCGGGAAATCACCTCTGGCAGCGGCGCCTTAAATTTCTTAGGAGAAACGCATACCCAGTCGATCTCTCCAGAGAGCGGATAAGCACCGGAGGTCTCAATATGGACCCTAAAGCCAGCTGCATGTAGGGCCTTCGTTAAAGGACCTAGCTCATACATCAGCGGCTCGCCTCCTGTAACCACAACAATACAACCCCTGATCATATCAGTGCCAGCTGCATCACCCAAGGCCTCCATAGATTCTGCTCCTGACGCAATTTCTGCGGCCTTAATATCTGAAAGAATCTCCTGGATAGCATCCTGGACTATTTGTTCAACTGTTTTAACCGGATGAAGTTCGGCGTCCCAGCTTTCTTTTACATCGCACCAGACGCAGCCAACATCGCAGCCTCCAAGCCTGATAAAATAAGCGGCGCGCCCCTGATAGTTGCCCTCACCCTGTAAAGTATAAAAAGCCTCCATGACCGGCAAAGACTTGCCGGCATCGATCTGTATCTGTAGTTCAGCGCGCTCCATAGCGACCTCTGACATGCGGTCTTTTGTATCCATAATTAATCCTTACTCCCTTAGGCCTGTTGGCGCTTTTCGTAAGCGACCAGTGTGTTTTGCAAGAGCCCTGCTATGGTCATCAGGCCTACTCCACCCGGAACCGGTGTGATAAAGGAAGCCTTAGGTGCTACTGCATCAAAATCAACATCTCCTTTAATCCTGAAACCTTTTTTGGCAGTAGCATCCTCCACCCTTGTGATGCCGACATCAATGATAATGGCACCTTCCTTAACCATCTCAGCTTTTACAAAGCCGGGACGTCCCAGCGCTGCAACAACAATATCTGCCTGAAGACAAATTTCTTCCAGATTAGGTGTATGTGAATGGCAAAGGGTGACCGTGCAGTTACCATAGGGATTATTGGTACTCAGCAAAATACTCATCGGGCGTCCGACAATATTACTTCTGCCTATCACCACTGCATGTTTTCCCTTTGTAGAAATATTATAATGCTCCAGCATTAGCATGATTCCATAAGGGGTCGCCGGGATAAATGTCGGCATACCCAGGGTAAGATTACCGGCGCTCACCGGATGAAACCCGTCCACATCCTTGGCAGGATCAATGGCCGCGATGACCTTTTTTTCATCAATATGCTTTGGCAGGGGTAGCTGTACCAGGATGCCATCCACGCTAACATCATTATTGAGTTTTTGGATCTCACTGAGCAGGTCTGCCTCTGTAATATCTACTTCTCGTCTGATTTCCGTAGACTGATAACCGATTTCCGCACAGGTTTTTACCTTGCTGGCCACATAGGTTTCTGAGGCGCCGTTATTGCCCACCAGGATTACAGCCAGGTGGGGTGGGCGTGCACCGGATGCTATAATTTTATCAACTTTGGCCTTCAGTTGTTCTTTAACCGCCCTGGAGGCGATTTTTCCATCTAATAATTGCATGGCGCAAAGATAATTTTAAAGATTGAAATTCCCTGATTTGACCTTATATTATCTAAATTTATAACATCTTCAACATTTTGCGGGGTATTACTGGAACTTATTTTTGATCAGGACAAAAAGCATTGACCAATTTTTTTAAAAGTGCAATTCATTTTAAATCAATTCATAATAAATTTGTGCCTGCACTATTTTCAAAAATAATTTGTCAGTATTAAAAACAGTATTAATTTTGCTAACGGTGTTAACCTAATAAATCATGGGTATTTCTGAAAGAAAGGCAAGACAAAAGGAGAATGTCCGCTCACAAATCCTGGAAATGGCCTGGCAAATTGTCAAGGACGAGGGCTGGCAGGCATTATCCATACGCAAGATTGCGGATGGGATAGAATACAGTGTACCTGTCATCTATGATCATTTCGCCAATAAAGAAGCCATCTTATTTGAACTCTCCCTGCACGGGTTCGATTTGCTACAGCAGGAGCTGGACAAAAACATGAACATTGAACCTGCCGAAGCGCGTTTAAGAGCTCATGTTGAAAGTTACTGGCATTTTGCCTTTCGCAATAAGGAATACTATCAATTAATGTATGGACTCGGGATGCCTTGCTGTGGTGCCGGCAAGATGAACGCCCAGGTCAATATATTCAGGGACCGGATCCTGGAGGATATTGAAAAGGTCATGCAACAGCGTGGCTCTGATATGAGTCAGCTATGTTTTAAGTCGTATGCATTATGGTCAATTATCCATGGTTTGATTTCCATTATGCAAATGCGCGTCTCTGATATTGACAACACATTAAACAAGCAGGTGCTGACTGATTCAGTAGAAGCCTTTATCAATAATCTATAATCCGGCTCTTTTTTTTACCACTAGCCTAACACCGTTATATTTTATAACACTGTTTAATTCTGAAAATTCCAGAAAATCTTAACGATCATGAACACAAATTCGATTTCTAAAAACAACAATTGGTATCTGGTATTGATTACGGCGCTATCCGTTATAGCAGCACTTGTCCTTGCCAGATGCACCGAACCGACCCAGGCAGCGGTAGGCAGCCAGCCTGCCCCTTCACTGCCGGTGATCCAGGTTCAAAAGGAACCGGTGACTACCTACAGGGATTATACCGCCACTGTAGAAGGTGCCAAGGATATTGAAATCCGCCCGCAGGTCAAAGGCATTCTCAGCCATATTTATGCAGACGAGGGGACCTATGTACAAAAAGGTCAGGTACTTTTTCAGATTGATCCGCGCCCCTATCGCCAGGCATATGAGCAGGCGACTGCACAGCTGGCTTCTGCTAAAGCCTCCAGTCAGGTAGCCCGCATCAATATGGAACGCTTAAAACCGCTCGTTCAAAGAGGTGTTGTCTCTGATGTAGAGCTGCAGACGGCGAGTGCCACTTTTCAACAGGCAGAAGCGGCTGTAGCCGGTGCCAAGGCAGCGCAGCAGTCAGCGGCCATTAACCTGGACTATACCACCATTCATGCACCTGTGGCCGGTTACATCAGCTCTATTCCATACAAAACCGGAAGTCTGGTTACGGATAACGATCCTCAGGCCCTTACCGTACTATCAGAAACCAGGCAGATGCATGTCTATTTTTCCATGAGTGAAAAGGATTTTATGGCCTTTAAAGCGGCCTACCCGGGAGGCAGTATCGAGGAAAAACTTACCAAAGTCCCCCCGGTAGAACTTATCCTGGCCGATGGCAGCGCCTATGAACAAAAAGGCAAGGTCGAACTGGTGGAAGGCGCTTTTGATAAACAAGCCGGTGCCATTAGTTTCAGGGCTTCCTTCCCGAATGAACATGGGTTACTGCGTTCGGGCAATACAGGTAAAATCCGTTTATCTGACCAGCCCATCAGTGGTATTTTAATCCCACAGGGAGCCACCTTTGAGATTCAGGACAAAATCTTTGCCTTTAAACTCATTGACAGTAATAAAGTAAAAACCGTTCCGATTCAGATTGCTGTAAAGAAAGGCAATTACTATGTTTTAAGTGACGGGTTGCAACCGGGCGACAAAATAGTCCTCCAGGGGCTGGACAGATTGAAAAATGATATGCAGATCGCACCAGAAGCTGTATCCATTGACAGTCTGATTAAAGCCAATCCGTATTAATCACTGATAAACCGGCCACCCCATTAAAAATCAATCATTACGGCCCCATTACACACAATCATCTTTCATTAAAAAACCTTCTGAAGTATTATCGTTTCTAAAAGAATATAAGCAACTATATAATCATTAATACGGGCTTTGAAATCAGAAAGCCGGTTGTTCAGAAACACAGATTTTCTGAGTACAGGGATACTTATTGTCCAATTAAAACGGACAAGTATCAAAGAACCGGTAAAGTCTGTTTCTGCCAGTATGGTGAAGGTTACTTTTTCCTGCTAAAACATTATCCATGTTAAAAAAATTCATTGAAAGACCGGTATTATCGACTGTCATATCCATACTACTGGTTCTGGTGGGTCTTATCGCCCTTTTCACACTTCCCATTACGCAGTTCCCGGATATCGCACCGCCAACGGTTCAGGTGACAGCCAGCTATCCGGGCGCTAATGCGGAGGTCGTAGCAAGGTCTGTTGCGACACCTATTGAAGAAGCCGTCAACGGCGTGGAGAACATGACCTATATGACATCTAACTCTTCCAATGACGGTACCATGACCCTGAATGTTTACTTTAAACAGGGCACTGATCCGGATATTGCCGCCGTTAATGTGCAAAACCGTGTATCCAAGGCCAGCAGCCAGGTACCTCAGGAAGTCATCCAGGCCGGCATATCCACTCAGAAACAACAAAACAGTATTATCATGTTCCTGGCGATGGCCAGCAAGGATAGCAGTTATGATGAAGCCTTCCTTCAGAACTACATAAAAATAAATCTGATTCCCCAACTGCAGCGTATTCCAGGGGTGGCCCAGGCGCAGCCTTTCGGATCCAGAGATTATTCCATGCGCATCTGGCTTAAGCCGGACCGCCTGAATGCCTATGGACTATCTCCTGACGATGTTACAAGAGCGATTCAGAATCAGAGCAAGGAAGCCGCTCCGGGCAGACTGGGGCAGAGTTCCGCCCAGGTATTTGAATATGTCTTAAAATACCGGGGCAAGCTGACCGATGTATCAGATTATGAAAACATCGTGGTCAAGACCGGAAGCGACGGGGCACTGATTCGGTTAAAGGATGTTGCACGCGTGGAATTAGGATCCTTTACCTATTCATCCAACAGCGCCTTGAATGGCCACCCGACTTCAGGTATTGCCATTTATCAGACTGCCGGCTCTAACGCCAACGATATCCTCACAGAAATCGAGCGTCAGACCAGGCAGTTCTCCAAAGATTTGCCGGAAGGCATCTCTATTACCACCATGTATAATTCGAAGGAGTTTCTGGACAGTTCCATTCACCAGGTGGTGGAAACGCTGATTGAAGCTTTTATCCTTGTTTTTATCGTTGTCTTTGTTTTCCTGCAGGACTTAAGATCCACACTGATCCCGGCTATTGCAGTACCGGTGGCTATTATCGGCACCTTTTTCTTTATGAAGCTCTTTGGCTTCAGTATAAACCTGTTGACGCTCTTCGCCCTGGTACTGGCCATTGGTATTGTAGTAGATGATGCCATTGTGGTGGTGGAAGCTGTCCATGCCAAGATGGAGACCACCAGTCTTACTGCCAGAAACGCGACCCTGGCCTCCATGCGGGAAATCTCAGGGGCGATTATCTCCATTACCCTGGTGATGGCAGCGGTATTTATACCGGTAGGCTTCATGGAAGGGCCGGCCGGAGTCTTTTACAGGCAGTTCGCCTTTACACTGGCCATTGCGATTCTGATCTCTGCCTTAAACGCCCTGACACTCAGTCCCGCCCTGAGCGCCCTTATTCTGAAAGGTCACGCCGATAAACATCCGGAAGCTATTAATGAAAACGGGGAGGTCGTCCCTGTTGAACAGGGAAGCGCTGCTAAAAGAAAGGGGCTGTCCGGCAGGTTCTTCAGTGCCTTTAATGCGGGATTTGCGGCCCTCACTGAGCGGTACCTGGCTGCCATCAGGCTACTGATTAAAAGAAAATGGCTGGCCATTGGTTTTCTGGTTGCCATTACCGGTGCCACCTGGTGGATGGCGCAGAAGACGCCTTCCGGATTTATTCCGACCGAGGACCAGGGATTTTTACTCTATGCGGTCAATACCCCCCCGGGCAGCTCCCTTTCCACCACCCACAAGGCCATGGAACAAATTGACAGCATCGTGATGCATGAACCTTTCACGGCGAATCATTATACCGTAGAAGGGCTGAACTTTATCTCCAATGCCAACGCCGCACCTTACGGCGCCGGTTTTATTCGGATGAAAAAGGCGGAGGACAGAGGTCCGTTAAAGAGCTTTGACCAGATTGCCGCCATGATGACCCAGAAAGTAGCCAGTGAAGTCAAAGGCGCCAGCGCCTTTTTCTTCACCTTCCCTACTATCCAGGGATTTGGTAATGTCAGCGGTTTTGAATTTATGTTACAGGACAGAGGGTATGGCAGCCTTGGACACCTGGACAGTGTGGCCCACGAATTTATAGGACAGCTGATGCAAAGAAAAGAAATCGCCTATGCCTTTACCACTTATTCTGCCGGAAATCCGCAGTATGAACTGGAAATTGATGACGATAAAGCGTTGCAACTGGGAGTGTCCGTCGGCGATTTACTGAACACCTTGCAGGTTTATTATGGCAGCAGCTTTGTGGATGATTTTAACCGCTTTGGTAAATATTACCGGGTGATTGCACAGGCAGATATTCCGTATAGAACGGATGAGGCTTCCCTGGACGGCATTTTTGTCAAGAGCAATACAGGTAAAATGATTCCGGCCAATCTCCTGGTGCATTTACAAAGGACCTACGGCCCGGAAACCGTTACCCGTAATAATCTATTTAATGCGGTGACCATTAACGGTGTGCCTACACCTGGCTATAGTACGGGAGATGCGATCAATGCCATCAAAGAAACCGCGGTCAGATCATTACCTAATAACTTCCATTATGAATGGACTGGAATGACAAGAGAAGAGATTAACTCAGGCTCTCAGATCGTACTCATTTTTATTATGAGCCTGGTATTTGTGTACTTCCTGCTCTCTGCACAGTACGAAAGTTATATCCTGCCGCTGGCGATTATTCTGACGATTCCTCTGGGCGTATTTGGCGTTATGGCCTTTATTAATCTGTTTGGCATTGATAATAATATTTATGTCCAGGTCTGTCTGATTATGCTTATCGGCTTACTGGCTAAAAATGCGATTCTTATCGTGGAGTATGCGGTTCAGAGAAGAAAAGGAGGAATGCCACTGGTAAAATCAGCCTTACAGGCTGCCAGGCTGCGGTTAAGACCCATCCTTATGACTTCCTTTGCCTTTATTGCAGGGCTGCTGCCGCTGATGCGGGCCACCGGCGCCTCTGCACTGGGTAACCGCTCCATCGGAACGGGTGCTGTAGGCGGTATGTTGTCCGGCGTTCTTTTAGGCATTTTTATTATTCCGGTTCTTTATGTCATTTTCCAGTATTTACAGGAAAAAGTCTCCGGAAGCAATAAACATAAACGCATGAAGGAACCTACCTCCAACGGTCCGCTCCTGGGGCATACCATTGAAACGGCACCCACTCAATATAATTAATATTTATGTTATTAAAGTTTCTATCCATGCAAGATAAACAACCATTTTCTTTACAAAGTTTTATACTTATAAGGCGAAGATCGCCTTATAAGTATATCAGAACGCTGTTAATAATAAGTCTGCTTGTTTTTTGGGCCGCTTGTAAAACTCCGGCCCCGGTTCAATCAGCCAGGCTAAACAATGCAGCTCCCCTGCCGGCAACTTATCATTCAACAGATCAGTCGGCCGCAGCAGCCGGTGAAAACCCGGCCGGTACCACAGCTACAGCCACCATACCCTGGGAAACATTTTTCAAGGATAGCAGCCTAAAAAAACTCATCCGACAGGGCCTGGACTATAATTACGATTTAAGCCTGGCCATTAACCGGATCAGTATCGCGGAAGAGTGTTTAAAACAGGCAAAAAATCTCCAGTTACCCACACTGGGTATCTCTGCCACAGGCAGTACTACCCGGTTTTCCGATAACGGACTGACCGGTCAGAGCATGACGGGTGCGGCTACCCATCATTATGAGGATTATACCCTGCAAGGACAGTTGAGCTGGGAGGCAGACATCTGGGGTAAAATTAAAAACCAGCAAAAATATGAGCTGCAGCAGTTACTAAGCACCAGAGAAGCTGCACAGGCAGTGAGAACCCGCCTGATTGCGGACATTGCTACGGGCTATTATAACCTGCTTATTTTAGAAAAACAGTATCAGGTAGCTTCTTCCAGTCTGATACTGGCTGACAGCACACTGCAGCTGACGGAGCTGCTTAAATTTGCCGGGAAAGCAAATCAGCTCTCTGTTCAGCAGACCTCTGCCCAAAGACAGACAGTCGCTTTACTATTACCGGACCTGGAAGATCAGATATCCAATCAGCAAAATGCACTGCTTGCTTTGACCGGGGCCATGCCAGGCACTATCGGCGATCACAGCGACCTGGATGAGGTAAGCTTACCCGGCAATATCGTAGCCGGGCCGCCCGCTGATTTACTAAGCAACCGGCCCGATGTATTACAGGCGGAATGGCAGTTAAAAATGGCCATCAGTAAAATAGCGGTAGCTAAGGCAAACTTATATCCTTCGCTGCGTATCACGGCCACAGGCGGCGTTGAGTCCCTGAAAGCGAGTAATTGGTTTAACCTGCCCGCTTCTTTATTCGGGATAGTCGCTGGCAGCATCGCCCAGCCCATATTTCAGCAAGGGGCGCTAAAAAAGGACTATCACATAGCGCAACTGGAAAAAGAAAATGCGGTCATCGCTTTTAGATCCACACTCCTGCAGGCGGTAGGGGAAGTCAGCAACGCCCTGACACATTACCAGAAATTACGCACTCAGGCAGAGATGGCGCTTAAACAGGTGGATACACTACAGTCAGGTGAACAAAATGCGGCCTTACTATACAAAAGTGGTCTGGCCAATTATCTGGAAGTCATCAGTGCACAAAACAATACGCTTCAGGCATCCTTAAACCTGGCCGCCATCCATGGTCACCAACTGATGGCTGCCGTGGAGATTTACCGAAGCCTGGGTGGTGGCAGGCAATTACAGGAAAAATAAAACAGGCCGTATAAGGTGCTTTGCTTTTCAGGATCGATTCTCTTTAAGTTGCTTTTAGTTGTTTTAGTTGGAGTTTAATAGTTGTGGTGCCGTTATTGGACGGCACCCTATTAACCCCAGACAGCCTGATCAGCAAATAACCATACCATTTAAACTTTATCACAAAAATTAATACACATGGAAAAAATATTTACGCCATTTAATAAAAATGGCCTCCAGTTAAAAAACCATATTATAATGGCTCCTATGACCAGGGCCCGGGCCATAAATAATATCCCCAATGAACTGATGGCCACTTATTATGGCCAAAGATCTGAAGCGGGTCTTATTGTTACAGAAGCTACAGCCATCAGTGCGGATGCATTGGGTTATACCAGAATCCCCGCCATATACACAGATGCTCAGATTGAAGGCTGGAAGTTAATCACTGACCGGGTACACCAAAACGGATCCAAAATCTTTTTACAGATTGTCCATTCGGGAAGAATCGGTCACACCGATAATTTACCCGTGGGGGCGCGGCTGGTAGGCGTTTCAGACATACAAGCCGCAGGACAGGTCTATACCGACACCCTGGCACTGCAGGATTTCTCTAAGCCTGAAGCACTGACCACCACGGAAATCCAACAGGTGGCTGGCGACTTTGTAAACGCCGCCAGAAATGCGATTCAGGCAGGCTTTGACGGCATTGAGCTTCATGCAGCCAATGGCTATTTAATGGAACAGTTTTTACATCCGCTCATCAATAACCGGACAGACCACTATGGCGGCAGTATAGAGAACCGGAGCCGGTTTATTGTGGAAGTTGCCACCCGCATCAGCGCCGCCATCGGCAAATCCAGGGTAGGGATAAGATTTTCCCCTTATTCCACGTTGAATGATCTTGCTGAATATTCGAAGCAGGAGGTCCATGCAACTTATATCCATCTGGCTGAAAAATTAAATGACATTGGTCTGGGTTATATCCATCTGGCCCTGAACCCGGCAGCAGATCCCGCTACCTATCAGGCCATCCGTGAAATCTATAAAGGCAATATCATTTATTGTAATGGCCTGAACCTGCAATCAGCAGAACAAATTTTACAAGAGCAAAAGGCAGATCTGGTAGGCTTCGGTCGTCATTTTATCGCAAATCCTGATTTAGTGTCCAGATGGCAAAAAAATATACATTTACAGCAGGCAGCGGTGGATTCATATTTCAGTCCGGACTCCAAGGGGTATATAGACTACCCCCTTTTAAACTAGTTTTTTATAATTGTGTTACCCGTTTTTAAGTTCAATCACAAAAAAGAGGTATCTGTTCTGTCTGTCAGAATAGATACCTCTCATTGTTTATTTCTACACTAAAAACTTTTTACGCAGATAAAGCAGGCTTGTGCTTCAAAAAGTGCAGCGGCTTACTTTAATTACGGGTGAATTCATAGTAGACATAGGCGGTCTGCCCATCTACTTCGACCGGACTTACAAGGGTAAAGCCCTGTGCAGTTACATCAGTAATATCCAGTAAATATCCCTGAGTGACTGTTTTGGCCTTCTGGCCATCGATAATTTTCAACTGGAATTTCTTCTGACCGCCCTGATCTGTTCTTACGGACCAGATAATATTTCTTTTACCGGCATAACAGTCCCCATTATCCTGGATGGTGTAAGTGCCATATCCGTTATGAGGAAGCACCCATTGACTGCCAATAAAACAGTTCGGCGTTACGTCATCAAATACAGTTGTTTCGAGTTTGACTTTAGTGAGTATAGTAGCGGAGGTATTACCGGCGTCATTAAATGTTTCCTTATGAGTGGAAGAGGCTGTATTTACACCTTCTACCCGCACATCAGATACCGTATAACTGCCATTCATATTCACCTTATCAATGGTATGAGAGGTGGTGGAACAGGAGGTAATAAACAGTAAGGCAAATACCGCCAAAAGAATTCCAAAATGTTTTTTCATGCTTTTAGTTTTAATATAATTGGATAAAGTTTATTTAAATTCAATAGATTATAAAATCCCTCCCTGGTTTAAATCTTAAAATATGCTTTTTTTATAATGCAATTGAAGTGCCAAAAATGCGATTATTAAAATTCAGGGACCTTAACTCCCTCACTACCAACTAGCCCTGGCGGAAGGGCTTATCTCCAAACCCGTAAATTGCCCGGCCAGATATTTATAGTAACCCGTCATGGCTATCATGCCTGCATTATCGACACAATATTGAAAATCAGGGCGATATGTTTCAACTCCTAACTGTTCTCCTAACTGCACAAGAGCAGCTCTAAGCCCTTTATTGGCACTCACCCCCCCTGCAATGCAGACGTGACGAATACCCGTTTGCTGAATGGCCTTTTTGAGTTTTTTAATTAATACATCAATAATGGTATGTTGAATGGAGGCGGCTAAATCAGGTAAATTCTTTTGAACAAAATCGGGGTCTTCACTCATTTGCTTTTGCAAAAAATACAGAACAGAGGTCTTCACACCGCTGAAACTAAAATCAAGGCCAGGGACCTGAGGTTTTGCAAAACTAAAAGCCAGCGGATTACCTTCACTGGCATATTTATCAATTAACGGGCCTCCGGGATAAGGCAGTCCCAGAATTTTGGCCGTTTTATCAAAGGCCTCCCCTGCCGCATCATCAATGGTTTCTCCGAGAACTTCCATTTGTAGCGGGCTGGTCGCTTTAACGATTTGCGTGTGGCCACCGCTGACCGTCAGACATAAAAACGGAAATTCAGGTTTATGCACTCCGATCAGATTGGCCAGCACATGCGCCTGCATGTGATGTACTGCTATTAAGGGTTTATTTAAGGCAAGAGCCGTTGATTTGGCAAACTGGGTGCCTACCAACAGGCTGCCGATGAGTCCGGGTGCCTGGGTAAAAGCCACTGCGTCAATCTGATTTAAGGTAATTCCGGATTCCTTGATTGCCGTATCTACAACAGGCACTATATTCTGGATATGGGCCCGGCTGGCCAGCTCTGGTACGACGCCGCCATATTTTTCATGGACCTTCTGGGTTGCAATAACATTAGACAGGATTTGGCCATCCTGACAGATGGAAGCACTGGTTTCATCACAGGAACTTTCAATTCCCAGTATGGTAATGGGTGTAGACATATAAAATAAACTCCTTGGAAGGACAAAATTAGCCCAATCACCCGTGGATAACTAAAATAATTCTGAAACTTGAAAATCTTATCAAAGCATTTAGTTACTGCGGATTGCCACCACCGGATTTAATCGCGCGGCTATGGTGGCAGGTATGATCCCGGATAAAACCCCAAGACCGATACAGATGGAGAACGCCAGCAAGATGATACTGCCGGCAATAACAATTGGAAAGGGCAAAATCGAACTTAAAATTATGGACAATACCCAGACCAGAAACAGACCCAGAAGCCCTCCAATGATGCATAAAAAGGCACTTTCTATTAAGAATTCCGTTAGTATGGTTCTGCTTTTAGCACCGATAGCCTTTTTAAGTCCAATCTGACTGCGGCGCTCCCGGACCGTTACAAACATAATGTTGGCAATACCAAAGCCGCCGACCAAAAGAGATAGCCCGGCTATTATCCACCCGCCAATATTTAGGGACATGAAGACCTTATCGATTTGTTCCCGGAATAAGTTAATATCATTTAATGCAAAATTATCGTCCTGTTTGGGGCTTAATCTTCTGACCTGGCGCATCAGTCCTCTAAGTTCATCGATTAAGGCCGAGTTGGGTACACCTTCTTTACCTTTTACAAAGATTTCTGGTCTTAAATGGTCAGCGTTATAAATACTGGCAAAATAATTATAAGGTACAATAATACTCTGATCAAACTGGAAAATATTGATCATCTGCCCCTGTTTTTTTATTACGCCTATTACATTGACCTTCTTGCCATCAACGCTGATTTTTTTACCAATGGCTAAACTGGGCATTTTAAACAACTGAGTGGCAACTTCCTGACCGATAACTGCAACAGCCATCCCTCTTTTAAATTCACTGGGAGTAATATAACGGCCATATTCCACTTCCACGGTCTGAACTGTATTAAATTCTTCCGTTGTTCCATATACATTGCCGCTATAGGTATTATCCTTGTAGCCTAAGGTCGCACTTGTATTATTCAAATAATACATATGTTCAGCCAGATCGGTATTTTTTTTCAAAAATTCGAGCTCACTGTATTTGACCTCCGGTCTGTTTACAAACTTCCACCAGGGATAATCACTGGTATTTAGAAATTCCCATTTGCCCACCTGAACCGTATTGGATCCCAGTTCATTCATATCAGACTGAACCTTTTGCTTGAGGCTGTTTACCAGAGCCAATACCCCAATTATGCAAAAAATCCCAATGGTAATCCCAAACAGAGAAAGAAAGGTTCTCAGTTTGTTGACCTTTAGTTCCTGCAGGGCCATCAGGAAGCTATTCCATAAGATTCTAAACAGTTTTCGCATAATAATAGCATCAAACCTACAGCAAAAAAGCGTCTGAAAGATAAAATCCCCTGATTTTTGGATGGATGGAACATAATCAGGTTATTTGGTCACGTAAAATATTTTTTTCAATATTTTTTTGGATATAAAAATTATTGAATTACTTTTGCATCCCGCTGACGCAATAAAGCAGCAATCGGGGCGTAGCGTAGCCCGGTCATCGCGCCTGGTTTGGGACCAGGAGGTCGCAAGTTCGAATCTTGCCGCCCCGACAAATTAAGAACAAGAGAATCCACCAGAGTAAAATCGGTGGATTTTTCTTTTGCCAAAACCAGACCAGTTTTAACATGATCCACAATAACGGATCAACGGATCAATGCACAAACCAGTATCTTTACTTTTCCCTTCCACACTTTTAATGCTCAGCAGAAATTATTAAATTTGTCGAATTGCATCTACTAATTACGAGCCTGAAAGGCTAAGCAGGTAAAATAAAGGTTTACACCAAAACAATGACTTTATGGCTAAAATTATCTGGTATTTCTTTGCGCTTATAATGCTCTTATGGGAAGGCTCACAAAACGGCAACTTGCTTTCTTGTAACAGGCCATATCAGGCTCCCAAAAAAACAACGCCGGACAGCATTATGTTAAAACCGCTCGTAGATCATTCACCCTATACTAAAGTCTCATTTACGAAAGCAGTATTAAAAGGCGCAGCGATTGTGGAACGCACAAATAGATATGGTGCCATCGGAGAGGATAAAAAATTAGCTGGCATTTATATCCACAGCAATCTTTATATCAAAGAAATCAAATCCTTCTTAGCCGATCCTGCCTATTCTACCGACCAAAAGATCATTGTTATTTGCCTGATACAAAACCTTAGGCTGGATACCTACCTGGACATCCTTAACTATACCGCAGTTCTTTATAAAAATCAAAAAGTGGAAGAGATGGTACTTGAATGGGTCATTGCTCCAAATATCAATAAAAGACAGATCATTGCCCGGAGTTACAAAGACCCCAAAGTAAGACAACTCCTTAATCAAATCCGGCAAATTAACGGACTTTCTTCTACCACACGGCGAATTATCCAACAGATATTAACCGGGGAGGAGACCAAATTTTTATAATTAGAAATGCCGGTAAATAGATAGATGAGCTTAGCAGCACAACCTATCCTCAAACTCATCTAATCATTTTTTTCTCAAAATACAGGTTTGGCAAAACGACCTTATATTCATTTTCTCTTTCCTTGTCCCACCAATGGACAATGAAGTTCACCTCTGCGCGGACCACCTTAAAGCCCTGTGAGGCTTGTTTTTCCACAAATCTTGTAAATTCTTTTGAGAACTGCACCACCCGGATTCCTTTTTGGTTTAAACATCCTCCTTCCACCACTGTCAAGGCGTCACCACTGACCAACTGTCCAATAGAACCTTGCTCCTTGCGGCTATGTCCGAGGTATATTTGCGTCATGTCCAGCGGCACCAAGATTTCTGCAGGGGCCAGATACTGCTGTTGATTTTCTACCCACTGCAACCCCTCAGCCGATATGCCATTTAAATAATCCCCATTCAGATGAATATTTAAATAGTTCTTTGCCCGGGTCATACCTACATAAAGCGCTCTTCTATCCTCATCTGTACGTAGCTGTGCGTCTTCCAATAACATAAATACCTGGTCAAATTCCTTTCCTTTGGCTTTATGAATGGTAGACACATAAATCAATTCCCCTTTTTCCCTATAAAAGTCCTCTAGCCTGGACTCCTCAATAAATAAATTCAAATCAGATTTATACCTGGATTTAGGGCTAATCTGTTCAAAATCCCGAATCAGATTCAGGCATAAATCCAGATTGGCACTTCTTTGAAAACTGGATTTTAAAATTCTGATGGCCTCCTTCCATGTGTCATGATCGATCACCTTTTGATCAGAAGTTGTTCCAAGTAGCTCTACAAAATAACGAAGCTCTGCCAAAGCGGGTAATTTAAAGGCCCGGTTACTCTGAATAAATCTGGCAGGAAGCCCAGCCATCAGTAACTGTCCCATCACCTGTAGCGCCTGGTCGTTTGTTTTAGTAAGGACACAGGTCGTTCCAATAAGGTCCGCCGATTTAACGGCATCCGCTAACGGTACAATCAGATTTTTATTAGCATAATGCACCACTTTCAAGCGCCCCTTATCTTGATCAACGGCTACAATCGGGTTATTTTTTAACCGGTGGAAAATAGTTTTAGCAAATTGATTGGTAAAATCCACCAGATTGGCCTTACTTCTATAATTTTCAATCAAATCATAAGACTTCGCACCAAACTCAGTAATCAGCCGCTCCATATACTCCGCACTAGCACCGCGGAACCCATAAATGTTCTGATCATCATCGCCCACAGCAATCACCCGCATCCCTTCATTTTGCTGCATTAAAGCTTCTACCAGGGCAAACTCATGCTGGTCCATATCCTGTGCTTCATCAATAACCATGACTGTTTTGGTAACCCGGCTGATGTCTACCTCTTTATCTTTAATCTTTTGTACAGTCTTTATAATCACCTCCCTAGACTCATCAACACTACCTATTTTCCCCAGTAAATCAAAAGCATACGCATGAAAAGTCTTGACATCTATATAATAAGCCGCTGCACCCACCAGCTGAATCAGTCTTTTTTTAAGTTCCGTTGCCGCTGCTCTGGAAAAAGTAAGCATCAATAGCTGCTCATGCTTTATGTCCTCCATCAAGAGCAAGGCAGCCATCTTATGCACCAAAATCCTTGTTTTACCGCTACCTGGTCCGGCAGCTACAACAATATACTGACTTTGCTGATCCTGGATAATGGCGTGTTGAGCCGGGGACAGTTCGCCGAAGAGCTGCTGAAATTTCTTATGGGTAATTTTGCGACTTAACTCCTCAGCCTTACTACCCGGGAAATATTTTCTTAGAAAAGCGCCGTAGTTTAGCTTAAAGTAATCCTCTGTAAAATTCAGGGCTGCCGTATAGTCTTCTACCATTTTTTGGGCATACTCCCCTACGATATGGATTTGCTGAACCCTGTTCTCGTAAAACAGATACAGGTTTTGATAATCCTGTTTGGTAAACCTTTTCTTATTATCTTTTTCAAGACGTTCAATAGTTAGTCCGTTATAAGAGACCATAAAACCGCCTTCAATTTTAATGGCTTCTATTCTGGACAAATAATATAAAGCATCTTCTATTTCGGTATTACTGACCGGCTCTTTGTCAAATAAATGGAGTTGCTGCTGATAGGCATTTTTAAGTTCCTGTTCAGAAAATAACACCAGGGATTCAGGGGCATTATTCCCGGCGATCTCCACAACCTTACTTTCCCTCTCCCCTGCCCTTTTAAATAAAAACTGGAGAATAAAACGACTTAGCGCGTGTCGCTTTTCCATTTTCCCCTGTAATACTTCCACTTTTTGCAGACATTCCGCCTCAAAATGATAAGGGCTACCTCCGGCAAATCTCCGCTTTATCCATCCCGAAGTGGACAAATAATTCAGCAAGACCTTTATTTTGCCGGGATTTACACCATCGATGCCTGTAAGCGCTGCCGCTGCATTGAGTTGCTTTAGATGAAAGGGCATGGAACGATCCGAAAACTGCTGCAGCAAAAACTGCTCAAGTTGCCCGTAGGTTCTAAGGATATCCAGTACCCGGCTTTGTTTTTCTCCTTTTTTAATATAAACCGACAAATCCTTATTATCTGCCAATATGCCTTCCTCCCTTAACAGGTTCACAATCCGTATTACTTCTTCTTTTACAATCCCCAGATGATCACTGATATAATCCACCCTGGACTCTGGCACCTCATCTGCTACTTGTTTACGGCTCCTGCTGGAAATCAGTTTTCTTACAATCCTTGCACCGTCTTCTTTTTGTTGCGGGGTAAACCGGTTTGACTGGTTAATTCTACCAACCGCTTCATCCGCATTTTTAACGAGCATACTACTGGCATAGACCCTGGGCATATTTTGGCCCCGCTCTAAAAAGCCCGCATTTTCCAGACTGGCAATAGCGGTATTTACTCTAGTCTCTACATCCTTAATATTATCCTCCCATCCAGCCTTTCTGGCAATCTCAAGTGCAGAATTAGACACTTTTGCCCTAAGTCTCGTTAAATCCTTGATGGCTTTCCAGACCTGTTGGATTTCTTTGATGGTTAATTTGGTCTGATTGAGCAGCAATAGATGCTGACTTAAATCCTCCTCATTATACAACACATAACAGCTGGCCAGAATATCCTCATCTCTGCCAGCTCTACCTGCTTCCTGTACATAGTTTTCCAGAGAATCCGAGATTTCATAGTGGATCACCATGCCGACATCCTTTTTATCCACCCCCATGCCAAAGGCAGAGGTTGCCACCATAACATTTACTGCGCCACTCAAAAAAGCATTTTGATTCTCCGTTTTCTCCTGCACTTCCATCTTGCCATGATAAGGCCTGGCCTCCACGCCATCCTCCACCAGTCTTTGGGCCAGATCATAAGCCTTTTTGGTCCTGGATACATAAACAATAGTCGGGCAATTGCCATCATAAATCAGATTTCTCAGCTTTTGATACCGCTCCGTTTCTGTTTCTATGGGAATCACCGAATAATGGAGATTCGTTCTTGCAGCACTAGCTGTAAATTCCAGCATCTCCAGATTCAGGTGCTGCTTAAAATAGGCCTTGATATCTTCAATCACATTCTTTTTAGCGGTGGCAGAAAAGCAGGAGACCGGTATTGGGTCAGATAGCCCTTTTTGCGCTTGTAGCTCCCTGATAAAAGGTCCGATATAGGTATAGTCAATTCTAAAGTCCTGGCCCCAGGCAGAAAAACAGTGGGCCTCATCAATAACGAAGCGCACAATTTTCCGGCCCAGCAGTAATCGCTGCATGGTTCTGGATCTTAAAGACTCAGGCGAGATATATAATAAAGCGGCACTGCCATTTTCCACCCGCTCAATAGCCTTGGACCTGGCAATCGGATCCAGAAGCCCATTAATCATGACTGCCTCCGTAATATTTTTCCCCTCCAAATTATCCACCTGGTCTTTCATAAGTGATTGCAGGGGAGCAATGACCACCGTCAGTCCTTTTACCGCTTCTCCACTCATGAGGGCCGGCAACTGAAAGGTAATAGATTTGCCACCGCCCGTCGGGAACACGGCTAAAAGCGACTTATCGCCAACCGCAGCCTGGACAGCCTCCTTTTGCAAGTCCCTGCCCTCATAACGTCTAAAAGCAGTAAAGCCGAAGATATCCTTAAGTGCTTTATGGATATCCCATTTCTTATCACAATAGCCACAGCCCTTCAGACAAGGTTTACTTCTTAACAGATACATCAGCTGATCCACCCTAGGAAAATTCTTCACGACCCAGGGCGGTGTTATTGAATAGCGATCATTGACCGCTATCAGTGCTAATGCATAAGCCAGTTCAACAGGCGATTTCTCAATAAAATCATTAAGAGTTGCCTCAGCGCAGATCAAATCCCCGAACTTTAAGCGGATAAGCGCTTCCGGATTTTCATTATTATAATGCAGGGGGCTATTTACACGCAGGTAATTAAAAAAACCCGTAAAACGCGCTTCCTTAGACAGTAAACCCCAGAAGATTGCCTGCATCTGAGCATCCAGCTGATAAAAGCTGTTGATTTCGTCATAAAACAAGTCCCTGGCCTTGATAGCATCATTTAAAGGATTATTCAGCGAATCTGATTGCAGTTTATCATCTTTAACCAGCTTGTGGTAAGGATTTTTGGGGAATAGCAGCGCAGAGAGTAGCAGGGTATCGATATAGTAATCCTGTCCAATACCCGCATTTAATACAGAGTTTCCAACAAAATGAAGGTCATGAGCTAATATATTATGACCACAAACAAATGCGCTTCCTTTAATAAATTCCATAAATCCAGCAACCGAGGGATTATGATAACGACTTCCATCATCTTTTATCCCGCCGATATCCAGCAACTTTTTGCTATCTGGATCTATTTCTGTATCAATAAATGCGATTGCACTCATATAAGTTAAATCTGTTTTCATGGCACTCCCCCGACTAGTCAAAACGGGACTGCGTACTGGATGCATCCCAAAAGCCACGAGAAAGATTATTCAAATATCGTGAAAATCAGTGAAAAAACGGCATGCGTTCAATTAACCTATTGAAACTCAGACAACCCATAAATTTTACCGAGCACACAGCGTCATAACCCTTTTAATCAAAAAATATATCCATGGTTAACTGACTATGGATGACTGAGTGGAAGTGGTTATTCTCTTTTACACCATAAGGGGTAATCATTATCATAAAAATGCCTTTTCTCGTTTTTGTGCTACTGGCAAAAACACCTATTTTATTCCTTAGGTTATCTGCCATTTCTTTATTCACACTAATAAAATTCATCGAGAATTTAAATTCAAATAAATTGATGATCTGGTCCCTCCTGTCAATGACCAGATCAATCTGGGCTTTTCGCTCACCATCACTACCCAACCAGCAAGAAGTATTAGTTTGAATCATATCAATTCTCAATGCCCGCTTAATATCAGTTACATGTGTCAAGCCAATTAGTTCAAAGGCATAACCACTCCAAGCCCTATAACTTGGGTCATCAATTCCGTTTATCCAATTATTGGCATCATCAACACTTGTACCTTCTATAAACTTTAAATAGAAAAGCGAATAAAAATCTACCAATTGATACAAAACGCCATATTTTTTCTTCCCAAATGCATTGTATTTGCGAATAAAATTACTCTGTTCCAGTTCCATCAAAATTTTAGTCAATGAGCCCCCACTGGCTAGCTTTGTCATTTGAGCCAGTTCCTCTCTGGTCAGCCCCATACTTTTTTTGGCCAATGCTTTTACTACGGCAATATGCTGCGCTTCATTTTTAAACAGGGAATTATAGACCCCGTAAAAATCAGTTCTTAACTTCCCATTCTCGCCAAAAGCCATATCATTGATATTCTGAGCAGCGCTTTTCTTTGGATCTATATCTTCCAGATAAAATGGAATACCGCCCATTACCATATAAAACTGCATAATATTATACCTGGTAAATCCATCGCCCTTTTTTAAGATAAACTCCTCCGTTTCTCTGAGTGTAAAGGGCGCTAACTGCATCCGGTGCGTTACCCTGTTATACAAACCACCCCTGCCCATAATCAATTTATTTAACATCCAACTGGCAGCAGAGCCGCACACTATCAGAAAGATGTCATTTCTTGTACTTGCCCATGCATTCCAAAATAGCTCAAGAGCCGAGATAAACTCTGATCTAGAGGTATCCATCCAGGGTAACTCATCCAAAAAAATAATTTTCCGCTTCTCTCCCTTTGATTCTAACAACTTTTGTAATACCCGAAATGCACCAAACCAATCATTAATATCTGCGGTATTTATATTTGAATTGGAATAGTTTTCAATGGCCCCTAAAAAATTAGAGAGCTGTGCTTTAGTGGATTTATTGAACAGTCCAGTGCAATAGAAGTCGAACTTCTCCTGAAAATACGACTTGATAAAATAGGTTTTCCCCACTCTCCTTCGCCCATAAATCGCCAAAAAGGTGGGTCTGTTTAGTTTAACCAGTTTGTCCAATTCGAGTTTCTCCTGCTTACGTCCAACAAAAAAATCCATAAAAGCTAAATTTAATTATTACATATACTTTTTAATAATTCGTATAAAGATAATAATAAATAGATTATATTTTTCTGGCTGATTATACGAACCTTAACTAGCCAAAAATACAATAAATTTCAGTTTTTGGCTAGTTATAGGACACTTAATTAGCCAAATCTTCTTTTTTATACAAAGAACTCGTTTTATAAAAATACTGAACAGCACAAGCAATATGAGTACATATCTTTATTTACATAATATTGTTAATTATATTATTCAATTCATTATATTTTTTTAGCTGATTAGTGTGCCACTAACTAGCCAAAAACGTGTTTTTTTGTCGTTTTTGGCTAGTTATAAAAAATCCTCTGTAAAGCACACTGGTTGTACCTTACAGAGGATTTTCAAAATAAACCCCAGCCAAATTCTATCAAAACGCCCCTTTTAAGCAACGTACTTCACTCCATCTGATTTTAGTCATTGAGTCCCTTGCCCGCCAAAATCTGAGGCTTATATTTCTCTATTCGGCTAAGCACCGTTTTCTCCTGCTTGGGTTGGGCAAAATACAATAGATAAGCCCTTTGTCTACCCGGCGTAAGGCCATTAAACGCCTTTTTAAAGGCAGGTTCTTTTTTAAAGGCTGCCTGTAAGAGCGCTGGAACCGGATAATCCGTTAATTTTTTCATAGGTACGGCAATACCTGCCTCTTCTACCGCAATGGCCTCATAGATATAGGCCTTGATATCTGCTTTCTGGGCTTTAATTGTTTTTATATCTGTAAAGCGCATCTGTCTGGCGGCCTGCACCTGCGCTGTCTGCTGAATCAATAACCCTTTTGGGTTCTGCAATAAAGCGCCCTTAAAAAAGAGCAAGGCGCAATATTCTTTAAAATGGTGAATCAATACAATATTACGCTTACCCTGCATATAACAGGGCTGGCCCCATTTTAAAGTCTCTTCCAGTCCGGTAGATAGGACAATCTCCCTTAAGAGCTTCACCTGATCCTGAAAAGGAGTCTCCAACTCAAAATAAAACGCTACTTTAGGTTCCATGGCTTAATTATTTATGGGTAAGTTACCATAAATTTTCTGTTTAGTGGTAAACAAACTAAAGACACTACCGTCAATATAAATATTAATAAAGCGGGTAGTATACTTGTCACAGCACCACCCACAGCCAGATGCGAGTAGACCGCGCCAATAACAAGAAAACCAATACCGGCATAAGCCCATTGTTTTACGAGTGCTAGTCCAGGAATCAATAGCACAACGGCGCCCATCATTTTAAGTACTCCTAAAAGTGTCATTAAATATAAGGGATAGCCCAGGCTTTTCATCATTTCAGCGCCGCCTACTCCTTCAGCTGTACCTAGCAGCTGAACCAACCCAGTGGAAACCAGTCCGAGTGCCAGCCATATGGTGGCTACCCAATAAATTATCTTTCTAAGTTTTTGATGTTTCATAAGACGATTTAAAATAAAGATGTATTAAATAAGAAAGCGACAGGCTCTTAAAGCACTCGTATCTATCACGCACCTTCACGCATTAAAGCCTCCAGCCGGTCATGTGCTTTACTGATACCACTGGCAAAGGGCAGTTTCAGCATTTGATCCCGAATCTCTTTTGAGCGGTAGATTACCTGCATTTCAAGTACGCTTTGGTTATCGCTGTCACCAAGGGCTTTAAAATTTAAAAACTCCAGCTGAGCACCAAACGGGGCATTTGCCATCTCAAAAGTGCGGACAATCAGTTTATCCTGCTCTATACTATGAATGGTACCGCTCGCTTCAAATACCACGTTACCACTAGGATCCTTTGTCTCAAAATGGTATTTACCCAAGGGCTTGTTTTCTAAGATTGTCACCTGGGTCCCCATCCAATTACCCAGTAGTTCAGCACTGTCAAAAGCTTTGAACAGCAGCGCTACCGGCAGATCAAAATTCCTTGTAATGAGTAACTGTTGTTCACCCGGCTCTGCTTTAATTTTCGTTTTTAGTTCCATTTTCGTTTATTTAAAGTCATTAAATACAGGTTACTGGTCTGATTAAACGCATATATGCTGCCACCATGTAAAGCCTCGGCTTACTTACCGCTTCCTGCTTTTCCCTTTCCCCTAAAATCCGTTTACGATTTCCCCCCTTTATCCTGGTCCTGCTGCGCTGTATAATTTTTCATTACCGCTTCCAGTTTATCAAAGCGCGCTTCCCACATCTTACGAAAAGGCGTTAGAAAATCATCTACCTCTTTCATCTTGGCCGCATTGACATCATAATAAATTTCCCGTCCATCCTTATGGCTAACAACGAGCGCACACTCCGTCAAAATGGACAGGTGCTTGGATATAGTCGGCCTGGCCGCATCAAAACCCTGGGCGATGGCCCCGGCAGTCATGGACTGGGTGGCTACCATAAGCAGTATCGCTCTTCTGGTTGGATCAGCTAAGGCCTGGAATACATCTCTTCTTAATTTCATATCCTCTTCTCCTGCTTTTAAAAGCTAAAAAACATTTAGCCATTTGACTACAAATATAAGAGTAGCCATATAACTACACAAATATTTTTTAAAAAATCTGTCATTTCTAACAGATTCTTTAAAACAACATATTTTAATTAATTATCGTCAATCAGTTACAATCCATCCAAATCAATAACGGCTCTTACTCCGCTGGGTAGTTTTGCCTCCCACAGCTCCGCTAACTGCGACACACCGTAGTCTTTCGTCTCAATTTGAAGTTGACCTGCTGCAGCCAGATCAAAGAATTCCGGCAATATTTCTTTAATATGCTTTCCGACCTCCTCCTTTGTCCAGGATCCGAGGCCTGATCCCATCAGCACAATAGGGGTACTGCGTAAAATACTGGAAGACAAACTAATTAAGTCGCCTGTCATGCCACCAATCGATACAAACCTAACCCCGTGAGCAAAGCCACCTTTACCTTTAATGCCATTCAGGATGGCCTCTGCAGAGGCCCCCCACAGATAATCCAGCACAATATCTATAGCATACTGCTGATGCAGCCCCGCCAGCTCAGATGTTAATAAGGCCTGATCCTCACTAAGCGTTAGCCACTGATCGGCACCCAAAGCCTCAAGTTCCGCAAAGGCCGCTTTATTTCTGCCAGTCACAATCACCTTAGCCGCTCCATAATGTTTTGCTACCTGAATGGCCATCCTGCCAGTTACACCGGTAGCGCCATTAATCAATACTGTTTCTCCAGGACGCAATTTTGCTCTAAACAGTAAAGCCATGGCAGATCCCATAACAGCATTTGGGATGGCAGCCGCACGGCTGTCATCTAACCCATCTGGAATAGGCACCGCAAAAGCCTTATCAATCAGGCTATATTCAGCCAGTATTCCGGTTTGACTAAAACCGTAATATCTTTTCCCATCCTTTGTAATACCCACGCCGTCAGTGCCCACGACCTGCCCTTCGGGCCGAAGCTCACTGGAATAATGCTTGCCGCTGGCTCTCATTTTATCCAGGTTTTTAATAGCCGCAGCCCGCATTTTAATGAACAGCTGCTGGTCACTATTTTCGATCGGTACCTCTCTTTCTCCTATTTCGGGGGCAGCGCCACCCGGATACATTACAATTGCTTTCATTGTTTTTACATTTATGGAGCAAAATTATAAAGCACTTTTACTGATGACGATAACATATGTTATCAAATCTTACCTGCCAGCCAGTTTTGCCTTGATTCTGCTAAGATGTACGGCGCTGATTCCCAGATAAGAGGCAATATAATGCTGCGCGACCCTTTGCGGGATAAAACTACGTTCTCTAATCAGATTTTCATAGCGCTGAAGCGGACTATCCCGCAAAAAAGAGACAAATTCCTGCATATAGTGAATTTGGCGGTCACTGAATATGTAGAGGAGGATATCCATATATTCCGGGGAAGATCTCAGCTGACTGAGTAAATCCATCACTTTTTCTCTGGGAATCCTTATGACGACCGTAGGCTCTAAAGTTTCGAGCGTAAAGGCGCTGGGGACCTCCCGCATAAAGCTCTCAAAAGAGCTTAATCCATCACCCTCAAAGAAAAACTGAACGGTCTTATCCTCACCACTGGCCGAAATCAGAAATGCCCTTACGGCCCCTTTTTCAACGGCGTAATAATATCTGGCATGACTGCCTTCTTTCAACAACAGCTGCTTAGCGGATAATTCAAGCCGCTCCTGAAAGCAGCTGTACTCGTCCCACAGCGTAGCTAATCCGGGAAATTTATCCTTGTAGCGTATAAACATAGCGGCAATTTTAAAATGAGCCAGGTATAAGTACCCGCAAAATTTATGCAACAGATAACACCTGATAAAAAGCAGCTATTTGGCAGTCTATCTAAAATCATTCAAATTCAGCTACTTACGCGCTCATAAGCCACTACCCCTTTGCTTCTTATAGCGACTCAGCGCCTCTTTTGTATTCAGCTCATCACGCCCCAGCGCTGCTTTTAGTGGTTCCAGTCCGTCAAATTTAAGCTCATCACGCAGTCTTTCAATAAATAATACACTAAGGTGCTGGCCGTAGATATCTTGGTTAAAATCAAAAATATTGACCTCAATGGTCATAGGGCTCTCTCCAATGGTAGGCCGTATTCCAATGCTCAGCATACCATCCAACACGTCCCCCGATTCCATCCTAACCTGGACGGCATAAATACCAAAAGCCGGCAGCAACTTATCAGGTTCTGGTTCATGGATATTAGCCGTCGGATAACCAATGGTTCGCCCCAGCTGATTGCCCTTTTCTACATGCCCGGATAATGCATACGGATGTCCCATGAGCGACAAGGCGGTTTTCACCTCACCTGCTTTCACAGCAGCCCTGATAGCTGTAGAGCTGACGGTTACTTCATTAAGCACCTTTTCAGGGATTTCAATAACAGAAAAGCCATGGAGTTTGCCATAATGCTCCAGCGTGGTATAGTCCCCTTTGCGGTCTTTACCAAACTTATGGTCATAGCCGATGATCACTACTCTCGGATGCAGTTTAGAGACCAGAAAATCTTCTACATAAGAAGCCGCCGTCTGTTCTGCAAAGCCTTCATTAAATGGGACTACCACCACATGATCTATACCATATGATTCCAGCAAATGGAGTTTTTCTGATAAAGTCGTGAGCAGCATTAAAGGAGCCTGTTCCTTATGTACAATCTTACGCGGGTGAGGGTAGAAGGTCACAATCACCGTCTGGCCACCGATGCGTTGAGCCTCTTTTTTTAATTGATCTATAATTTTCTGATGCCCCAAATGTACACCATCAAAAGTACCTATCGTAATGACGGCGTTTTCTATGAAAGGAAGATTTTGAATATCACGATATACGTGCATTTTACTCGATTTGATAAAACCGCATGAGCTGGTTTCAGAATACTTGATTTCTTATTGCGAAAATACAAAAAACCAGTGCTTTTAAGAAATCTTCTAAAAGCACTGGTTAAAAAATTATTGTATAAGCAAAGACGATTACAGCCTTTACTCAACGCTACTATAACTATTTTGGCCTATTTAATCTTAAAGGCTTTTTTGATCTTATTTACGTAATCCAGTTTTTCCCAGGTAAACAGTTCCACTTTATGCTTAACTTTTTTGCCATCCGGGGAAATAAACTCTTTAGTGACTATTTCATTTTTACGGCCCATATGACCATAAGCTGCTGTTTCACTGTAAATTGGATTTCTGAGCTTTAATCGGGACTCAATAAAATAAGGACGCATATCAAAGATACCTTCAACAATCTTTGAGATTTCCCCATCGGTCAATTCAACATTGGCCGTGCCGTTGGTATTGACATAAACACCCATAGGTTTTGCTACACCAATCGCATAGGATACCTGAACCAGAACCTCATCAGCGACGCCGGCTGCAACCAGATTTTTAGCGATATGCCGGGTGGCATAAGCCGCAGAACGATCCACTTTGCTGGGATCCTTTCCACTGAAGGCTCCGCCTCCGTGGGCACCTTTTCCGCCATAGGTATCTACAATGATTTTACGGCCGGTAAGCCCCGTATCTCCATGAGGGCCACCAATCACAAACTTGCCGGTTGGATTCACGTGAAACTTGATATTACCGCTGAAAAAATGCTTATAAGCCGGATACTTTTTAATCACTCTTGGGATTAAAATAGATTTAATATCCTTTTCTATCTTGGCGAGCATTTTTTCTTCCGTATCAAAATCATCATGCTGGGTAGAGATTACAATGGCATCGATCCTGGTAGGCTTATTATTATCATCATATTCCAGGGTCACCTGACTTTTTGCATCTGGACGCAGATATTTAATCGCCTTATTTTCTCTGCGTAACTCAGCCAGTTCAATAAGTAACGTATGTGCTAAATCCAGTGCCAAGGGCATATAATTCTCTGTTTCGTTGGTAGCATAACCAAACATCATTCCCTGATCTCCTGCACCCTGGTCTTCTTTTTTCTTTCTGACAACCCCTTGGTTAATATCAGCAGACTGCTCGTGAATGGCAGAAAGCACACCGCAGCTGTTGGCTTCAAACATATAATCACTCTTTGTATAGCCAATTTTACGGATTACGCCGCGGGCGATTTCCTGTACATCCAGATAAGCATTTGATTTCACCTCTCCGGCTAACACCACCTGACCGGTAGTTACCAGTGTTTCACAGGCAACTTTACTGTTAGGGTCAAAGGCCAGAAAGTTATCGATGAGGGCATCAGAAATCTGATCCGCTACTTTATCAGGATGTCCTTCTGACACACTCTCAGAAGTGAATAAATAAGGCATCTTCTATACTGTTTTTAGGTCAATAAATATTTAAACTACTCTTTAACCTGCGAATATACAATATGCAATTGTAATTTGCGCGTAGAATTTGCGGGGCCTTTCACCCGGACATGACCTATGGATGGATAATTGAGTGGCAATAATGAACCACTGGAAGTAGAAGTACCTATACTGATATATTGCCCTAGATTTGGTGCATAAAGGCTGTCACCGGTACCAGGACTATAAATATCCAGAGGTTTATTGACCGTTTTGCCCAAAATAATATTTTGAACATAATGGGTAATATTTAACTGGTAGCGGTAAACAGAGTCTACGATTTTATCAGGATCTGCCACTTTATAAGGGTAACTTCCCAGCGTGCTGATGGAAGATGCATCTGTCGCATAATAATAACTCAGTCCCGAACTAAGCGTGGTTGCTGTTACATCACCGGTTAACATCTCCCTGCGCTTGTTCGCGGAATCATAGGCAGCCACAAACAGATTCGGCGGATCAATCAGATTGCCTTTGGTATCTGCCGGGTCATTATCGCTATGAACAATTAACTCGGCCTTATAAATTAAAGATTTAGGGAAGCTGGCCAAATCAGGCAGTTTCACCCGGGAATAAACCCCTGGGGAAGCTTCAAAATACAGATAAGGATCACTTTGAGTGGTATCTCCCGTTGGAAATACTGCATCCAACTGAGATCCAGTCCGGTCTTTTTTAATATAATTGGAACTGGCCGAATTGGAAGTAGGCCTGAAATAGGCAACTGCCGTATCCCTTCCGGCCGTATCTTTTTTAAGATAAGAATAGTAAATGGCCAATTTGGTATTCGTTCCGCTTAGTACGATGGGCAAAAGTGCGTTACCGGTATTTTCAGGTACGATCTGAAAGCCCTTAAAAGCAAGCAAAAATGTGCTATCCGTCTGATATTCATGGTTAAACGTATATTCTTTTAATAAACGATTACCAAAATCATCCTTTAATCGGATTCTGAGTTGATTGGTGGTAGTATCCTTATATACTTTTACGGAATCATTGGTCGTTGTAGGTAATATGCTTTTTGCCGCGTCATTATAGGTCAACTCTGCTGCGCGGGGAAAAGCAGTGGTAGTGCGGTAAGGATAATTATTATCTACACCAAATTCAGCACTCTGATCGATTTCATATACTCTAAATGCCAGGGATTGGGTAGAGTCTCCATAAACACCCCCTCCTGTAGCCAATACCAATACGACAGAATCCAGTGTCAGGCTATCACTGGAAACAGGGAAGCTGAAAGAATCAATGGCTGGCTGCATTTGAACATTAATAGAGGCATTTGTTTGACCGAAAACTGAACTGTTTGTATTGCCTAATACATTCAGGGAAGTAATGGGTACAGAAGCACTGTCATCTCCCCAGGTTTTACCAAAAACATCTATTAAAGTGTCTTTGACATGAACCCCGTCAATGGGCGGAATAAAGTCTTTTCCAAGCGTAGTTGTAATTTCTTTGGTACATGCGGCCAGAACACCTAGTGTCAGGGCAGCAATAATCCAGATTTTTTTTTGATTCACTGATTATCTGCGGTTTATTAGATAATATTTAAAGGCTTTACCGACATACATGATGCCCCATAATAGTTACAATATAAATCTATTGACTACCAAAGAGATGTGGCTCTGGAGTACAACCTGATATTATAAAGAAAAACAACATAATGCTGCTTTCTCCTATATTGGATCCAACCTGAAGAGATGTAGCCTCAGGTTACATTCTATCTGTATGCAGAGGCGGGAGAGATGTAACCCCCGCTCCTACTTAAAGCGCAATAAACGATTAAGGCGCAATCTCGTTATACAATTCTAAATACTCTGTTAAATCAGTCTCCCACCCTTTAAATGGAAGGATTTTTTTACCTTTTGCTTTAGAAAACTCAGTAATTAATTGCTTGTCTACACTGTCAGAAGCAAAAATAATTCCATCAGCATAGGTAGCACCACCACGATTCATTCCTAAATTATCTGCCGTTTTAAAGACCTCCAGGTCCTTACTTTTGACATTATTATTGATGGTCGCCTGTTTAATAAAATCTTTATCGAAATTTTCTTCAAAGGTCTGTCCACCAACGGAATAGAGTACTTTACTATTGGTAAAGACAGGGTCTTTCTTATAGGCTGTCTTAATATAAAGAGGTATAAGTGCACTCATCCATCCACTACAATGGATGATGTCCGGAGGCCAGCCGAATTTTTTTACAGTTTCCAGCGCTCCCTTACAAAAGAAAATAGATCTTAATCCGTTGTCATCAAACCAGTTCTCATTTTCATCGTGAAAAACGAACTTTCTTTTAAAGAATTCGTCATTATCCAGAAAATAAACCTGTAATCTGGCATTGGGCAGTGATGCAACTTTTATCTGCAGTGGAAAATCATCATTATCTATGGCTACATTGATACCGGACAATCGAACGACCTCATGTAAGCGGTGGCGTCTTTCATTGATTACACCAAACCTGGGCATAATACAACGGACTTCCAATCCTGAATCATTACTTTTAATCGCTAATTTGTTAATAATTTCTGCGTATTCTGTCAGCTCTAGATAGGGAGACATTTCTGTAGAAATAAATAAAATTCTTTTTTTATTAGACATTCTTATACCAATTTTGTCCTCAATAGGTTTGCAAAGGTAAGAAAAATAACTCAAATGATTACTTTGCGGCCTTCCATATATTGATAATAATGATTATATTAAAAAAAGTAGCCGATTTAAATAAAGTAGTTGCCAGTATTCATAAGACTGGAAAATCAACAGGGTTTGTTCCTACAATGGGAGCCCTCCACGAGGGACACTTATCCCTGATAGAACAGTCCCGGAAAATAGCCGACGTTACCATTTGCAGCATTTTTGTCAACCCGACACAGTTTAATGACCCTGAAGATCTAAAAAAATATCCAATTACAACGGATCAGGATATTACGCTGCTCGAATCTGCAAAAGTCGACTACCTTTTTCTGCCCACGGTTGAAGAAATCTACCCTAAGGATTCACCTAAAAAACACTATGATTTAGGTCAAATTGAAACAGTTCTGGAAGGGGCTCACAGACCAGGACATTTCCAGGGAGTGGCGGAAGTCATAGACCGCCTGTTGACGCTGATCAAACCGAGCTATATCATTATGGGCCAAAAGGATTTTCAGCAAGTAAAAGTGGTGACTAAATTGATAGAACTCATTGGAAGTCAAACAAAACTCGTTACCAGCCCTACTCACAGAGAGCAAACTGGACTCGCGCTCAGCAGTCGCAATGCCAGGCTCAGCCAGCAGGAATTACAGCAAGCCACTGCTATTTCAAAGGCCTTACTCTATGGCAGACAACACATTAAGGATACCGATCCCAGAACCCTGGAACAAGAAATGAGCAGCCAATTAATGGCTGCAGGCTTTGGTCCCATTGACTATGTAGCCATTTGTCATCCTAATAATCTGAGTCCGATTCAGCAGTATCAGACCGGCATGGATGTGGTGATTTTAGTTGCAGCATTTTTGGGACAGGTTCGCCTTATTGATAACATGCTCATCTAAATAGCGCAATTTATTGGCATTTTTTGACAGGTCCTTTGCAAACCAAAGTTCGTTATTATAAGGCAAGTTAATTATCAGAAGCATTGATAATCAAACTTTTTTTAGCGATCTGCCTTTCGTACCTTTGCAGGAGTCCGCTTTTTGGACCCACTTAAAAAACTTTTTACCCTGCCAGGGACAATATGCAAAACAAAATAGCCAATAGTATCCGTAAATACCTGAAAGACCAAAAGGCATTAACGCATAAAAATTATCGGCTGTTTTTAGTAGGGCAAAGTTTTTCTTTAATAGGCACATGGATCCAAAGGCTGGCCATGATCTGGTTATCCTATCAATTAACCGGATCTGCCTTCTTGCTTGGCTTGGTAGGCTTTTGCGAACAAATCCCCATATTTGTACTTGCCCCCTTTGCAGGCGTATATGCAGATAAGTGGGATAAACATAAAGCCTTATGTCGGATTGAAGCGCTGGCTATGATTCAGGCACTCATTCTGGGCATTCTGACGCTTACCGGCTCAGTCAATATTTACCATATTATAATTCTGAGTCTTTGTCTGGGTTGTATTAATGCATTTGAAGTCCCTATTCGTCAATCATTTGTAGTGGATATGGTAGACAGAGAAAAAGATGTCCTGCCCAATGCCATTGCGACTAATTCTATGGTTTTCAATCTTTCCAGGTTAATTGGCCCTTCCGTGGCCGGCATCCTGATTAGTTCTGTAGGGGAAGGATGGTGTTTTATGGCGAATGCCTTTAGTTATGCAATAGTGACGGCGTCCTTATTATTCATGCACATACAAAAGTTCCCCGCTGCTGTAGAGTCTTCTCAAAAGATACTCCAGAGGCTGGCTGAAGGAATAAAATATATTAAGAGTAAGCATATTATGCGTACGCTGCTGATTCTGCTGGCCATCGTCAGCTTCAGCAATGCTTCGCTTAAAACCCTGGCTCCGATTTTTGCTCAGGATGTGCTGCACGGAGATGCCAAGACTTTAGGGTTACTCATGAGCGCTTCCGGCGTTGGAGCGATAATGGGTGCCATATTCCTGACAAACTCCAAAACAACTCCTCTGCTTTCAAGGATTGTATCCTTTACAGGTTTGTTATTGGGTATTGGGATGATCTTTTTTGCCATCTCAAAATCGGTTATTTTATCCCTGTTTTTTCTGGCGATCACAGGCCTCGCACAAATGATGCACACAGCCTGCACCAATACATTATTACAACTTCATGTCTCTGATGATAAAAGAGGCAGGGTAATGAGTTTTTATACGGTATGCCTGCAAGGAACGACACCATTCGGGTCTCTGGTGGCAGGAGCCATTGCCGGAGGACTAGGTGGTCCGTGGGCCATGGCCATAATGGGCATCATCTGTATCGCGGCAACACTTATCTTCCGGCACGATAAACATCCAGGAGACAAGGACCAAAAAGCAACACTTAAGGACCTGAGGGACGAGGAGGATACCACTCAACAACAAGAGGCAGCAGCGGTATAAGGTATTAACCAGCTATTGCCTCCTAATATCTATCTGAAAATCTGTCTAAAAATCTAAATTTCTCCCTGCATCCCCCGTTGCTTACTCATCCAGATCAATCATGACCCTGATTTTCTGCAACCTGTTTTTGCTGATTTCTTCTACGGAGAAATTAAAGTCTCCGCAATTGATAACTGCACCCAGACTCGGAATCTCCCCGGCAAGTTCCAGGACAAGTCCCGCCAGAGAATCGCTATCACCTTTGACCACATCGAATGTATTGGAAGGAATCCCCATGGCCCTGCAGACATCATTTATCATGGTGCGACCTTCAAAGATATAATTGTAGTCATCGATCTTCTTATAGGTCGTATCCATATTATCATGTTCATCTTTGATTTCTCCGATAATTTCTTCCTGAATATCCTGAACGGTCACAATTCCGCTGGTGCCACCAAACTCATCCACCACCACAGCCAGACGTAAATGTTTTTGCTGAAACTCTTCCAAAAGTTCACCTGCCAGCTTCTGCTCAAATACAAAATAAAGATTAATGATAAGAGAATGCCAGTCAAAATCATCCTTTTTATCCAGATGAGGCAATACGTCCTTTATATGTAGCATACCTACCATCTGGTCCAGGCTACCTTTGTATACGGGTAATCTGGAGAATTTCACTTCCTGGATCCTTTTAATGACCTGGCCAAAATTCAATTCATAATCCAGACCGCAGATATCAAGCCTGGCCTTCATTACCTGCTTTACGGTAACCTTGTTAAACTTAAGGACTCCTTGCAAGATTCTTTTTTCTTCTTCTGAGGCGTCTCTATGGGTTAAGCTGATTGCATTATCCAGTTCTACATTATAATAGGAGCTGGCATCTCTTTTGAAAATAACAGCTTCCAGCTTATTGGATGAATACAACATCCAGGTACCGATTCTTCTGAAAAAGTAATAAACAATCTCTGTCAATACCCCGAAATCCTTTGCAAACCTAATACTTTCCTGGGCTGCATAGGATTTAGGAAGACATTCTCCTAATAAGAATATCAGAATAAATATGATGGCTGTTTTAATAAGGAAAATACCCGCAAATCCAATACTGGTAACAATTAAATGGTCAATCAGGTAACTGGAGGTAAAGATAATCGCCAGGTATATAAACCAACTGGCAATCTGCAGTGCATAAAGTAATTCCTGAGGATGTTCCAACAAATCCAGGATCCTTTTATAGGATGCCTGCGGCTTGGTCTTAATCAGATTAATATCTTTTATCCCAAAGGAAAAAAAGGCCACCTGCGAACCTGAGACCGCAAAGGCAAAAATAAACAGCACTACCAGCAAGGCCCCAAAGATGGTAATCATCTGTGAATCTGCCGCATCCATGTGCACTGTTTGTATGAGCGTATTGATCAATGTGGAGTTAATCACAGTTCAAGGGTTGTTTAATATTTAAAAATCGGGATCAGACATACCTAACAATCCAAATCTGGGCCAAAGAAAACACTGTCAGATTAAGGGTAAACAGTGGTCACCTTGAACACCAAATAAATCTTACGTATGAAATTAAAGAAAATTCTGGACAAAAAAGGAATTTCTGCCCTGGCATTTTTCAGGTAAATACGCAAAATCCACTGCAATATTAAGACTTTTTCTTTTATAGAAGCACATTATAAAGAGCTGTTTTATAGACAGATGAGACTTAAGCAGACAAAAAAATGCCCCTTCTGATAATGTGGAAGAGGCATTCAATTCATTAAATATACGTACTATTTGACGTTTGCTACAACCCTGGCCCCAGCTTTTTTAGCGGCCTGCATAATTTTAAATACATCTCCATAATAAGACACTGTATCGGCATTTATGACAACCGAGGGCGTATCAACAGTCTCATGCAGCTTATTTACCGCCGCAATTAATAAGGTATCTAATTGACTATAATCTGCTACAGGATTCTGTCCCAGGAATATATGCTGATCTTTATCAATAGATACAACAATATTTTGTTTCACCTTGGTGTCTTTTTGCCCTTTTGGATTATTCACCTTGATTACATTGGGGTTGGCCAGGGTGGAGACTATCAAAAAGAATAATAACAGGATGAAAAGTATATCATTTAAGGAACCGGTATATACTTCCGGCCGCTCTTTAAACCTTCTTCTTATATTCATTATCAATGATTTATACGAACAGCAGCTACCTTATCTGGTAGGTTCCTGTAAAATGTCAATGAATTCTGTACTGGCAATTTCCATCTTATTGGCAGTCTTGTCTACCTGAGTTGCCAGGTAATTATGCATGATATATGCAATTAGACCAATTACCAGACCGGTACCCGAAGTAATCATTTTTACATAGATACCGCCAGCGATGACGCTTAATTCAAAATTCCCCGTACTATTAATTTCAAAAAACAATTGAATCATACCAACAATTGTCCCTAAAAAGCCAAACATCGGAGCAATGCCTGCAATCAGTGAAAGGATGTTGAGGTTCTTTTCCATATTATAGAGCTCAAGGCGCCCAACGCTTTCCATACTTTTTTCAATCACGTCAATGGGCTTCCCGACCCGCCTGAGGCCTTTTTCAATGATCCTAGCTACAGGGCTGTCTGTTGTTCTGGCAAGATTCCTGGCCGCCTGAACATTCCCCGAAAGAATATTCTCCCGGATGACATGCATGAAATTTGAATCAATTCTGGAAGCCTTGCGGATTGCCAGAAAACGTTCAAAGAACATAAAAATAGCCAGTATCAACAGCAAATACAGGGGGTACATCAATACACCGCCCTTACCGAGCAGGCCCCATACAGAAACCTTTGCCATTGCATCCTGGCCAGTCTGAACGGCCTGGACGGTTGTATCTGCTACAATCTGCAATAAAACACTCATATTTATTATTATTAATATTTTCGCTAAAATAACAAGACCCGTACAAGAATTTTGTTAATGTTGATAAGTTTTAGGCCATTTTGAGCACTTCATGGCTAAAAAGTTTAATCTGCCTTCTAAAATTGAACAATTAAAGACCCATTTTACCAAAAAGGCTCCAATCATCAGCGATGATCGGAGCCAGTACTTTCAATTAATCATTAAGGTTACAAGCCGTAAATTTCTCTTTCAAATTTAACCAGCCAATCCTGCCCCTGTAATCCCCATGAACTTTCAGGTTCAACCTTTAACCAATAAAACATATTGGCCACAATGTCTTCAGTTACGGGAACCACAGAAGTACCTATTGAAGCATCTGGTACCATGGAGACAGGTACATCGGATCCCATCGCCTCCCAAACAAAGTTACCCATTAGCATCATATCATACCCACCAGGGGCTTGGTTGGTCACCAGTCCGCCACCTCCTTCGTCAATTGGCCAGAAACCAATCAGGTTATCATAGTAAGGATGGTCTTTGATATTTTTCAGGCTGATATTAGCCGCAATGGTTTGTGCATCAAGAGCGACATTAAAAATTTCAAAATCCGCTGCATGGAAGCTTGGGTAGGCGCCGCCCCAGCAATATCCTACCTTTAATGGCGCATCAACATTTATATTTTTAACCCCGGTGATATCTTTAGAAGTCACAAAAACACCGTCCGTATAGCAGTAAGCAGTGCGTACCCCATTTTCGGTTTTCACGCTAACGGTAATAGTGTGCCAATTTCCTCCAGTAATGCTTGTTGGAACAGAAATCTGGTTTTTGCCGCTTCCTCCATTTGCTTTACCTGAAAATTCCACATTATAATGATCTCCTTCCTGCATAAGAAACCAGCCAGTAAAATTATTATCCGTCCCCCCGTCAGTTTTCCCTAAGAAACCGGGATATGAGTTATTGCCGGGCACGCTAACCTGTACCTGGAATGTAAAATCTTTGTCAGCTCCAAAGTTATACAGCCCCTTATCATCCGGAACGTAAGCAATGGCAGCCTGATTACCGCTGCCCGTAAAGTCTACTGTATTAAATCCCACCTTCTTCAGTTCCTCTTTTTTTAGTTTGGGATTGGAAGCTATCACAAATCCTTGTGAGGATTGCTCAGGGCTGCCGCCTCTGGGAGAGGTCACCATTATCAGCCAATCTTCTGCATCATAATTCTCTCTAGCTTTTAGCGCTTCTACAATATCTCCAACATAACCATCAATTTTATCTACTGCACTTTTAAATCCGGCATCAGTGATGTCATATTTTCCGGCATTACCAGCCAGCTCTGCGCCATTGAAGTCAACAAACATAACGCCCATAGTATTCACCTTTAGTAACGAAACTGCCGAATCTTTGACCGCAGCATCATTAGTCACTGCATAAGGGTAATCTGCCTCTACAGCATATTTTACAAGGTTTTGCCAGGGAGACACGAGCGCCGTTTTATAACCCGGTTTTGTCTGTTGTATATAGCTAATAACATTGGGCACGAATGGGATCGATTCATCTTCTCCATCACTAACATCTCCAGATGGAACATATAAAAAACTGCTATCATATATCTGATGTTTCCCGTAACCCGTACCGGTTAAAAGTGTTACCCAGCCGGCAGCATCCGAACTATTTACATTTTTCAATTGAGCATAGGAATACTTTCCAGTTTCTATCAATTTTTGCAAATTAGTCATGTTTGCGTTTTCAAGCTGTTCACCACTTAAGCCATCTATGGTTATGATAAGAACCTTACGCTGCGTGCTAACACTATCTTCACCATACTCCTCAAAATATGGCGGTGGATCTGCATATTTTTTACAGGATGCCAAAAAGATAAAGCAACTTAATATAATCAGCAAACTCCTATTATTAAAATACTTCGTTTTCATCAAAAATTATTTATTGTAGATTAAACTTTCTCAAACTCTTCTCAAGTGGTGCTAATACAATCCGATTTCAGCCATTGCTATATATTGAGAGCCATCCCAGCCATCATCAAATTCCACTTTGAAATACCGGAAGTTTTTCACACCCCCAAAACTGAACTCTTGTCTATTAGAATTTTTCGCCAACTCAAATGTGGGATCAGTCACTAATTCCATATCGTCCGGATCGTTACCCACCCATATTTTAAGTGTTTTAGCATTTCTAGATCCGGCAGCTCTTTGTATGAAATAGATCCCGTTAGCGGTCTGTACCTCAGACAAATCAAACAACAAGACATGTGGCAGGCCTGTCGCCGCACTTGACCACCTTGAGTGCCAATATGTACTATTATTGCCGTCTAACAGTTCTGAGAATTTACCATTACCTGATCCTTCGCCAGTGGTTTCCTCATCATCATTTTGGGTGTCACTCGGACTAAGTGAGCTGACAATCCAGTCAGTTCGTTTAACAGTATAGTCTATTACGTTGTTACCGCCTTGCCTGGTCAGAGGGTTATAATTCCAGATATCGGTCTGCAGTTTATTAACATACTGATTTGACATCTCATTTCTGGCTTGCGAGGAGACTTGAATGCCCCATGCCTGGAAAAATTTAAAAAAGTCCAAATGAGTGTATTCACATACTGCTTCATAAAAGAAATCATGCATGGCTAAATCATTCAGAGAATAACGTTGCGCATGTCTTGCTCTCCAGTAGAGGTAAGACATTAGACCATACCCATCCGCTTTACCATCCCAGCGCTCAATCCTGTCAAATAACTGCATAAATGGAATCATACGAGTGAACGGACTATTAACCAGCGCATCTTTATCAAAATCTTTTCCAGCATCATCCTGACTGGTATATTTAAGACCATCTTCAGCTGCACCGGGTAGCGCCGGATGCAGCGCTGCAACATTTTTAATGCCAATTCTGTGTGCACGCTTTATTGAAAACAGGTTATTTGTCGTTTCACCCAGTGTACTCCAGCTCCAGTAAGAACCTTGTTGATTATTATGCCCGATTTCATGAAGAGTCCCCCAGATGGAAACAGTATCAGTTGCAATCATTGAGGCACTAAACCATTCATTATCGTCCTGTGCAACCACTGGGAATCCATTGTGTCCATATCCAACTGACGGATCTATATCCAATACCACTCTCCATGCTAGATTGATAGGTTTGTCAATATCATCGGAAGCGGTATCAGATAACCCCTCCCATTCATTATAATCCTTTTCTATTATCTGATCCCATGCCTGCAATTGGGTAACAGGATCTACATCCGGATGTTTTTGCAGCCAATCCACCATTTTAGAGGTTGGCAGCGTAAAATCTATATGACCTGAATAGAATTCAAACCAAGGCACCTTGCTGGCTGCAATTTCAGCCTTCCAGGTAGCAGGATCGGTCTTGCCCAATTCAAAATCCGGACTTTTACAGGCTCCGGTAAAACTAAGTTTAACAGGCTGCTCTATCGGGAAAGAGGTAACAATATAAATATTCCCTCCAAACAAGTTTCTAACGTGGTTTACACCTGGGAACAACATTTTTCTGTCATAAATTATGGGCTCCCTACGTCTTGGTGTTTTAGAGGTCAGATTATCAGTCCACATTCCAATCTGACAGATAAGCCCCTTAACACCTTCAGGAACCACAATAGTCACAGGTTCACCAGGCCCAGCATACATGCCTGTATTAAACACGGGCTCAGGTATCACACTAATTCTTAGACGGTTATATGCCTCATTATGATAATTCAAGTTTAAGGTAACCTCATAATTATCTAATCTTGGCTCGGAAGCGTCAACCAATCCGGGGAAAATTCTTGCTTTAGCCAGCATACTATAGTCAGGACGACTATCCGTTGTATCAACTGTAATGTTTTGTTGCAATGTGTCGGTGCCGTAACCATCTGCTATATCGAATCCATACTTTTTACAACTACCCAGAGATAGCGCAGTCAGAATCGAGAGAAAGCATGTTATATAATGTAATTTTTTCATCCGAAAATATTTTATTTTTTGATAACCAGTTGATTTCATTAAAGCACCGGCTACATCCAAATTCTTGATATTTTATTAATAATTATCTGGTACTTGTACATCACTATAGCCATTTGACCAATATTGCCCTTCCAGATTCCAGGAAGGATTAATAATAACGCCAAGCCACTGATAAATCTGCATTGGAATGTCCAGTCCGTTAGGCGTCGCTTTGTAAAAATTCTGATCCGGAGCCGGACATACATTATTGCTGACTTCATTAAAAGTATACCACTGCGCAATTCCACTCGGATCCACGACCTCACCATCCTGATGATTCACGGAATTATCTTTTATTACCGTTGAACCATTACCGTCATTTATTCTGTAATCGGCTGCCAGATATGGATAGTAAGGGCTTGAAGTCGGTATCTCATTCTTACAGTCATATTGGGTAATAATGGAATAAGGCAGTAAGGTTTTCCAGTATCTAAAATCAGAGACGTAAAAATCTGTATAATTCCCTACACTAGTCCCCTGTGGCATGTGTCCGATTACCAGTGGTTTACCAGATGTCAAATCCGCATTTAACTCAACTGTCTTGTCACTAACTTCGATTAATCCATCCAAATATAAATTGATATGAGCCTTATTTGTTCCTTTGGGCCACGCGATGGAGGCAGCAAGTGTATGCCAGTTATTATCATTGACCTGAGAAGAATAACCAATATTATAATATTTACCTGTATTATCAGAAATATAAAAAATGAATCCATTTCCACTGCGCCAGAAAGACCATGCATTACCATTGGAATAAAATCCGGTGGCCATTCCCACAATATTCATGAAATACTCCGTTCCCGTTACCCCTGATTTTAAATATTTAAATTTAAATTCGATTGTTGCACTGTCACCATTTTTCAGATCATAAACTCTTTTATCGTCTGGTACCTTAATACTTACCCCGGAGGATCCTGTTCCTGTTAATAACACCGTAGAATCATTATATGCAGACAATCCTTTAGTAGAAGGTGTTCCATCACGTCCAATATTTTCCGTAACAAACCGTGGATTATTAAAAATTACAAAGCTGTTTCTTCTCGTATCATTATAAGCAGAGGTACTGTCTCCATTATTATTTTTATCAACCACCCCATTTTCATTTGAGGCTATGACTAATAACCAGTTTTCATTGGCATAGTTAGGTCTTGCCTTTAACGCCTGGACGATTTCACCTATATAACCATCAACAGTTGAAACTGCTTTAGCATATTCAGGAATATTATACCGGTAACCATACTGATCCCCTGCTTCAGCAATAGAATGAAACTGCCCCACAATTAACCCGGCAGAATCCTTTTCTAGACTGCTGATAACATTCGCTGCAACTGCCGCATCATCACCTTCCGTTAGGAGCTTTGCTGAAGCATCAGTTAATAAATACTGATCAAAAAGCTTTGATGATGAGTAACCAACAGTCCTTATGTCCGGAGCCACATCACGTAAGCGGGTCATAAGGGAAGGATAATCTTTAAGATTTGCAGTATCAAACCCAGTCTGAACCTTCGTAAGATCTGAATTATAACCGGTCATCATAGAAGCCCACGCACCCGGTAAGACCGTATCCTTATTATTTGCTCCGCTCATGCCTATCCAGCTATAAACCGAGGTCTTAAGTAAGGCACTGATGTTCTGGGGTGCCAGCGTATCAATCTGTTTTCCCTCGGCACCATCAAGAATCAGATAAAGAACTTTTCTATTCTGACTTTGAACACCATTACCATCTGCAGGATATGAAGTCGGCAAATCGTCCACCACTGTTTTATTACAGGCAAAAGTCGCCATAATACAGGTAGCTAACAGTATCTTTCCACATTTACCCTTCATCTGTTTTATATTTTTCAGTAATATCATGACTGTTTACCCTATTTATATTATTAATCAAAAGCAATTTTTACGATGTTTCCCACTTTAACATTATCAAACAACGTTATCAATCCATAAATGACAACACTATGGCTACTTATTTCAACTAGCCCATTTATCTGACCAGTAAACGCCCCTGTGTTATTATACCCTTCAGCCAGACTTCCATCCGCATTAAGAATCATAAACCCTTGACGCACTACATTATCATACGTACTAAATGAACCGGAAATCAAAATCATTCCATTATTGAGCTGGCCAGCGAAATTGGCCGTGCCTCCGGTCATTGCTTTTATGGAGAAACTAGCATCATAGCTACCATCTGTATTCAACATTGCCACCCCATTAGCAACATGACCATCAAAATGAGTAAAATCACCAGTAATAAGTATTTTACCTGTGGTCTCATTATATGTTATTCGGTAAATATCGCCATCTGCTCCTGAACCGATTGCCCCAGCAAAGGACGCATCAAGTCCTCCATCATCAGTTAACGCTCCGATCTTCGGCGCACTTATACCATTAAATTTGGTAAAAGAACCCACAAAGATAATTTTGCCACTTGGTAGCTGTATACCATCAGAAATATACCCATTTAAGCTTCTGACGCCGTATCCCAGCGTCTTATCAAAGTTAAAGGAAGAATCCAGCACCCCGTTCTCATCAGTTTTAATGAAATTATACATGGCAGTTCGGTCCGTATAAAAATTTCCTTTCTGGGATCCTTCGTAATAGTAACTATAAAACTGAGTCATATTCCCGATTGAAATAAGATTATGATCAGCATCTTCAAATACCCTCACTACGTTTCCACTCATATAAGCATTCCAAGTAGGCACTGTATCCACACTATTTTCCGGATGCAACTCTTCATCACCATTCACCAAATCTACAGTAGTGGTATCTAAGGAGCAATCGTCATTTATCCTGGTCAATCCGTCAACTGTATGAACGCCATAAGTCGATATAATACCACCTATATAATATTTACCCCCAGTTGCCAAAATGGAACTAACAATCCCACCATAAGCTCCTTTACCAGCATCATATGATACATATGTACCATCAGAAGAAATCTTTGCAAGCCCGTTAATATCCTGGGTTGAACTTTTACTGTTAAAATCAGTAAAACCACCTGCTAACACAAATAAACCATTTCCTGCTCCATTATAATAAACATCGTAAATAGCGCCATTGGTACCGCTTCCGACTTTAAAGGTATTGTCGGCAGAAACTTTACCGTCTATTTTTAACACAGGTCCGTAAAAGTACTGACCATCAGAAGTTAATACAGATGCAGGACCGGAGGACGTCCCATTAGGAATAATCACCGTAACTAAACTATCAGTAACACTGACAATTTCAGCTTCCACCTGATTTATATAAAATTTATAATCCGTTAGCTTATCCAGTCCGGTAACCTGGAAAGCAATTTTATCGCCTGCTTTACCATCTACCGGATTTGGCTTTTTGCCAAAGAATTGTACTGCAGTAACCGGCGCATCAAAATACGGGCCGGATCCCAGGTTGGTTTCCTTATTACAACTCAAACTGTATAATCCGGTTATAACACAGATCAACAGAAAGAAATATTTAAAAGCAATTTTATTCATTATTAATTTCATTTAACTAGTTTGATTCCTTGATACATTTCTATTCGCCATAATCTATCCCCGCAGCAAGCGCATCCTGGACAAATTGATAAGGCTCAAATCCAAAATAAACCGGTAAAAGTGTGGTCAATGCATCATCTGAATCACTGCTGTAATAAATAACTTTTTGTGTATATTGTAAGACGTGCACAATACCATTATATGGATTAATGTCAGAGGAAGCTACCGGTATTAAATAAGGGAGAAAATCAGGAGGGGTTTCACCGGCAAAATAACCTAACATCAACTGGCGATACCCTGCATATTTAACCCCGTTAACATCATTAAAATACACTCCTATATTCATAACTTTCCCGCCATATGATGAATAGTACTGACCACCATAAACCTGCATAGCCAGCGGATCAATCTGAGGATAATCCTTTAAGCGGTGCACTCCTTGAAATAGGTACAAGGATAGTTCCTTTTTCCAAAAGCTTGCAGGAAGTTGCGCTAAACTGGTAACTGTATCTTTTCCTTTCAACAGTAGCTGCTGATTTAAATACTCAACGCTAGACTTTATACAGGTATCAGCTGGTGCAAAAAAGGTAATAGAATCATTTGTAAAAATATCCTCCATACCAGCCAGACGGATTACCTTACACAAGGAATCAAATAAATGATACTGATTGTTTTCAAGGTAATCCATTACCGTCCCTTCATATTTTGCATTGTGCAAACCGGTATCTATATAATAGTCATCCTTATGACAGGCACTGAACCCTGCTGCTGCAATTACAACTAAACAAAGCCAGCCAAAAAATTTCTTAATGCACATTTTACTTTCTTTTATAGTGAATCGAATGCAATTCATTTTTTTAATTTCATTAATTATCTCCAGTAATCATTTAAGCGCATATTGGGATTTTTCTCCAGCGCCTTGGTACTAATAGGCCATGTCCAGGCTCCGTTCGCAAATGCTTCTGCTGAAAGAGGATGCGGACAAACCTTACCATCCAAGATCCGTTTAGTCCTTACCATATCAAAGAAATAATAGCCCTCTCCTAACAATTCCTTCCACCTCTCATAGAAAATGGCATCAGAAAGATCTTCATTCGGAGTTTCTCCCGGAACATAGTCTGTTGCACCTGCCCTGTCTCTAACCATGTCTAATAAGCGGATAGCTTCATCATCTTTACCTAGATTGTTACATGCTTCCGCTCTTAATAAAATTGCATCCGGCAGACGGAAAATAATCTGATTATCATCCGGGTTCACGTCTTCCCCTTCTTCCGCATAAATATTACTGAATTTGAGATATTCCAGGTCATAATTGCTGTTTGTTCCTGTAAATAGTAACTTCCAACGTAAATCAGGCTTATCAGCAGGAAATAACTTGGTTAAATATTTATCAAGAATCATCAAATAACTTTTGGTGCTCCCATTTTGTTTGTGAGGATAATGCAGCATATTATCCGTAAAGGTTGCGAATAGCCCAAACACCTCCCCTTTATTTAAACTTTGCGCAATTTCAAACAGTCCTTCTTTGGAACTCCCTTCAAAAACTTCATGAAATCTATCCATGGGAAGCAGCTCATAGGCACCACCATTATCCGTCAACAAAACATTACCCAACGAGTCGGTCTGTTGCCAATATTTGGATTGGTTATCAGCATCGAATCCAGCGCACCACATATTAATATTCATCATTAAATCCAAAGCTGAACCCTTCATAGCCCTGACGCCTCTTTTTGAAGGATCATCATAAGTCCAGGGCAAATCATTCACTGATGTTTTTAAATCTTCAAGACATTTTTTAAGTACCGTAACCATATCTTCCCTGCTAGAAGGGTCAATCATATAAGGTTCCGTATAATAAGGAATATCGCCATATAATCTGGCCATAAAAAAGTAGCAAAGATTTCTCATAAAAATAGCCTCCCCTTTATATTGTCCTGCCTGGCTAGCAGACAAAATGCCATCCTGTTTACCAATTTCATCAACAAGAATATTGCAGGAAGATATAATCTGGAAAAAACGGCTCCAATCTGTGATTTTTTCATAGGTACCCACCCAGTTTGAAGTAGAATTAATTGCCCCCAATAAATCATTAGATGCAAATTGATTAATGTAGTTACGGTTAGTGGTATTAACACCCACAAAAGGTGCACATCTAAAATCACCAACAGCTGGAAAAAATTGGGTATAAGAGCCATCGTAATCCTCCATGGTCATGGTCCGGAACTGATTGTAAATACCTGCCATGTAATTATCGAAGTCGCTCTGGGTCTTCCAGAAATTATTGCCCGAAAGTGCACTGATTGGATCCACATTCAGGAATTTTTTACAGCCTGTACCCAAAATGAGCCCTGTTGAAATTAATGCGATCCAGGTTAGTTTATTAAAACGTTTCATAAAATTTTCTTTTTGCTGCGGAAATATTTAATTTAACAAACAATGTCTAAAACTGAACACTCAGTCCGATAACATAGTTCTTTGCATTTGGATATCCATTTGCATTATCGAATCCTAAATCTGTTACATTTTCAGGGCTACTACCGGAATATGGAGAGATAATTAAAAGGTTCGCACCGGTAAAGAAAAATCGGGCAGAACTTATCCCAAAGCGTTGACTCCATTTTCTATCCACCGTATAGGAAAGCGTCACATTATTCAACTTCCAATAAGATCCATCCTCAAAAAACAAAGTCTGATTATAGCGATAAGGATTGACGGCAGAATTCAGATAGTCATAAGGATTAGGATATGTCGCAACATCGCCATCCGTTTTCCAGTAATCATATTGATCTATCGGGACCAAAACTCCATTATTAGACAAGCTGCTGTTGCTTCCGGTAAACAATGGATCTTTGAAATGTTCAAACTTTCCGGCAAGAGCAGTATTAATAACATCCCTGAACAAAGTGGCTGATACATTCGTATTTAAAGACCATTGCTTATATTTCAAATAAATCGTAAAGCCACCTGTAACCTTAGGCATCGGATTACCTAGCACTAACAAATCATTTTCGTCAATAATATAGTCTCCATTCAAATCCGTCCATCTTGGATCACCTGCTCCAAGAAATACATTGGACCCGACACCCACTTGTATAGGCCTTCCGGTTAAAGGATCAACAGCTACTGAAGAGTTAGTCGGATAAACTCCTACAGTATTATATACCATTGTTTGTAAAGGGTTATTACCTACTCTGTAAAGTACAGGGAAATATCCGGTAGAGGCATCATTTTTAATAATTTGTCTCACGTTGTCCGGTAAGTGTGTCAGAATATTTTTGTTAAGCGCAGCATTGGCAGAAATATTCCAACTGAATTTATTTTCATCATTACTTGGTTTGGACCTCAAAGAAACTGTAAACTCATTACCATAACTTACCAGAGATACATCATTGGTCGTAATCTGGGCGTATCCAGTCGTATTTGCCAGTGAATTAGCATAAGTCTGGTTGTCTTTAGAAATGTAATAAAAATCATACATCACGCTCAGGCGATTATTAAAGAATGTCCCTTCATATCCAAGGTCAAATGAAGTATTTGTATATGATTTGAAATTTACATTCGGAGCATTAGAGAAATCAGATACAATCGTCTGCTGACCATTATAATTCGTTCCCGGATTGAATTTACCATACACATCGAATATAGTACCGGTTGGAATCAAAGTAGTTCCGTAGCTGAAACGGAAAGAACTTTCGTTCATCCATTTCCAGCTTTTGGTCCATTTTTCATTTTGCATATTCCATCTGGCGCTGATATTTGGACTCTTTTTTGATCCAATATTTGGACCATTAGTAGAGGTCGCATCTACACGGTACTGGAAGTCCAAAACATATCTCAGTTTATAGTTATAACTGAAAGCTCCACCATAGGCTACGTTCCTGGTTTCAGTGGCGTCATCAAACGTACCAGCAACACTTGCATACCAGTTATATCCATTAGGACCTGTTAAATAATCATTGGCGGAACCACTTAATTTCGACTGATCAGCTCTATAAGTATTTTCCTGAATTTCATTAAAAGCAAAGACAGTAAAATTATGAACGCCTTCACCATCTTTCTCAATACTCTTTATATAGTTAATTGAGTTCCTATTATAAAGAGAGTTGGTTCGGCTATGAAAAGAAGTAGTCAAGCCATTACCATCATTAATCAGAGACGGTTTGAAATTGTCACTAATTCCCGTATTGAAATTATAGTTCGCTTCAGTTTGAAACTGTAAACCCTGTACAGGAGTCCATTGTATATTGATACTAGGCTGAACCTGAATTGTCTTATTATCATCTCTGACAGAAATGCTAGCCAGCGCGTCATTATTAGCTGAATACTGAGAAGGAGCAGGTAATAAGGAGGAAGCATTTGTTCCTGATGCTACCCCATCCTGAATCAAACTATTACCACTACCGTTTCTTTTTTGGGCCAACCCGGAGTTAATAGCAGCAGTCAGAATAAACTTTTCTGATGGCTGATATCTGGTATTCATATTCAGGCTATATCTTGTCAGGCCGGTATTTTCAACAATCCCGCTTTGGTCATAGATGCCCATATTAACTTTATAATTAAACTTCTGACTACCTCCGCTTATATTAAAATTATGAGAATAGTTATAAGTTGGTTTATAAAATACTGCCTGCCAGTTTGTAGAATTATTATAATAAGCATTTAAACTATCAGACAAATAAGGACTGGAGTTGATCTTCTGTAAGGCGTCTGCATAAGATGTGTCATAAGCTAATAACTGTCTGATACGCAGCATTCGTTCTTCTTTACCGCCTATCACATCGCGAAGTCTTGGAATATCGCTATAATAAAACTGCCCTTGATAAGATACGATTGGCACTTCTGATTTACCTCTCTTAGTAGTCACAAGAATCACACCATAGGCCCCTCTAGATCCCCAAAGTGCAGTTGCAGCTGCGTCTTTAAGGACTTCTACCTTTTCAATATCTTCTACAGGAATTAAAGATAATGGACTAATACCAGGACCACCCTGATTAAAGCCATATTGATATTCCGTATTCATATCTACTGGAACACCATCAATTACGAATAGCGGCGATGTTGGCGTTAAGTAGCCATTTGCTCCGGAGCCAGTAACAGAGATATTAGAGAGACCGCGAAGGAAAATTGAGCCTCTGGCTCCTGGTGACCCATTGTTATTTTGAATGTTCAAGCCCGCTACTTTACCTTGTAACAAATCAGCCACACTCGCCGCTGGAACATCTTGAAGATCTTTACCAGATATAATAACGGAAGAACCGGTGTTCGCCTCCCTTGAAACCTTTCTAAAACCAACAACAGCGACATCTTTCAGATCACCATCATCTTTTAAATTCATACTAATTTCCATAAAGTCTGCAGATGCATCAGCTAGTGAATTAGCATAATTGACATAGGAAAATAACAATTTAGTCCCTTCCGGAACCTCAATCGTATATTTACCATTATCGTCAGTCTTTCCAACGACTTTATGAGTTTTCTGTATAATGATCGAAACACCCACCATTGGCGCATTAGTTACCTTATCAATAACTACACCTGAGCAATTTATTTTAGTCTGCGCATAGGAAACCGAAACTCCAATGCACATAATAAAAGTTAATAAAATAGCAAACACATGCCTCATAGCTAAACTTTTGTATATTAAAAAAGTAATATAATATTATAGACCGCCAGTTAATTAAAACAATTACTCATCCTCAAATTTCGGGTTGTCATCTTGGAATAAGAATTTAACTTCCCACTGTCCAGGCTCATAAATTGCAAAATCCAATTGAAGGTCGGCGACCACGCGCCTGTCACCAAATCCCATTCTGTCATAACTAAAGGCAACATGAGCTTTTAAGCCGTCAGTAGTTGTATATCGGGTTTTAACATTTGTCAAAGGAATAGGAAATGCGACCTGGTAGGTAACTCCGGTATCTGTCATCTTCATATCAAATCCATGCACCAGATGTTCCCAATCTGTCAGATTAAACTTCTTTGGATTAATAGGATTCTGTAAGGTATCATAGAATTGAAAGGTGAGAGAATTTCCTTCATCACTCACTTTATGAAAAACAACCCCTATATCATATATTAATTGTCCTGAACGTTCGCCAAATATATTGCTCCAGCTGGAAGGACCTGTACCAAGATAGGTAGACTGTCCGGTCACAGGATCTTGGGTCGTTGGTTCTACAGGTACTTCCCTATATGGTTTAAGCCTCATGTTTCTAAAATACCGTCTTCCTCCAGAATTAGACATTTCAACATCGAAGACATATCCGGAATCAGGCTGAGCATGTACGAAAGTGGATTTAGCTTCTGGCCACATAATAAATTGCCCGGAATGTTCTCTGATCTCGAACAAGTGATGGTTTTCCGTGCCTCTTTTATTATTAATTTCCTCCAAAGAAGTTTCATCACCGGTATAAGCTTCTTTCCAAACAGTGACAGGGAAAACATCAGTTAGCTCAGGGGCCGCTTCTCCGGTATAAGTTCTAGGGTTAATAATCTCAAAGGTTAAAGGTTGTGTAGAATTACCAACATTGAAAGTATTATACAGCGTAGCCCGACCTAAAATTGGCGTATAAACATCCTGTGTAAAACTTGAGTTAGTCGCAACAGACTCTCTCTCGTCTGGCAATAACTTATCACAAGCGGAAAATAATAAAGCACTAAAGACAATAAGTGCTAAAGGTAATTTGAATCTTTTTATCATTAGATTAGATTTATGAAATGAACCTTTCAATCTATTTAAAATGCTCTTGGTAACTATTTGTTCATTCTTCCGGAAAATTCACCGAAGCCAAACTCATGCCCCCCCGATAATAAATGCACCAGGCCATTATTGGTATAAATATTTACGGAAGTAGTGTATGTTGTCACCCAATATCTTTCAAAAATTGAATTTTTCGGATCACTAAATTCTATTTCCTGTGGACCGCCATTCTGGTAACCATTAGCATCCTGACGATGATATCTTAAATGCATGGCATAGTCATAACGCAGGCTTTGTACAGAAATACCATCCGAAAACTCTATCAACGAATCAGTGACAAATTTGCCGGCAAGTACGTACCTGCAAAGCAAAGTATCTAACTCCATGAGGTCCAGATCACGCAGATAAAGCGGCGTTTTATGTTGCGTTGAACGCAATTCATTCAAATTCTTTAAAGCATTCGTAAAGCACTGATTATTGGGTGCAAATAATGTAATGTTATAATTCTCTATTGTGTCTTTCAAGTTGGGCACTCTGTCAATCACATACAGCAATGAATCAAAAAGGCCGTCCTGAGCCTGCAAAAATGCATAGGTACTTCCATTATAAACAGCATTCTGATTCTCGTAATTATAATATGGCCCTTCATGGCTTTTAGAGCAACTACTTGCAATAGCTGACAACGCAAATAAGAAAACAATTCCCCAGCATTTATTTAATATTCTTTCTCTTATACTTTTCATCTTAACCATTAATTTATGAGCAATAAGATTTTATTATTTATTAATCCAATAAGGATTTTGTTGAATATTCGTATTTGCAGAAAGTACGGATGACGCAATTGGCCAGTAGATTCCACCTTCCTGAATAAGCTTCACGAAATCGGGGTCTTTATTTGTAATTTTTTGATATCGAACCTGATCATACCATCTCCAGCCTTCACCCATCAATTCACGTCTTCTTTCTGCAAATATGGCGTCTATCAAATCCCCATCTACCTCTTTATCATAAGAAGATTCACCTCTTTTGTTCCTTATCAAATTTAAATTAGCAATAGCCCCATCGACACCGTTTAATTTATTTAATACAGCATCTGCTTCCGCTTTCAGCAAAGTGATCTCTTCAAGTCTGGAAAAGATAATTGCTGAACTATAAATGGCAAATTCACCATCTGTTCCACCATCTCCTAAAACTTTTATTTTTGAGAAAATAGGAATCTCTGCATTATAATTAGTGAAATAAGCTGTTCTAGGTAAGCCGTTTAAAGTATCAATACCAAAGCGTTGATCCATTCTGTCAGTAAAAACTGTATTAATAGTCTCTACCGGTACATAAATATCCGGTTTAGGTTTAGTAATTAATGGAGAAGCCAATGTCCATGATTCCAAATGCCCCTCTCCGCTTGTACCCGTCTCTCCATGACCATAGACAAAATTAAACCCGAGCAATTGATTATAATCCCCTCTAGCATAGAATACCCCAGATGGATCGGTCAGCTCATCAGTAGTTAAATAATACATATTGGAGTTCGAATAGTTATCCAGTACATATTGGGCATATACATCTACGTCTGCATAATGACCCTGCCATGCAGCAATATGTGCCAAAAGAGCATAAGCAGCATTTCTTGAAATCAGCGTATTTTCAAAGCGAGTAAGACCGTAAGTATAATAAAGGCCCGGCAGCAATGGATCGTCTAGCACACCATACTCGAATGGCAATATATCAGCAGCTGCCACCAGCTCCTTCTCACAAAATGAAAGAACAATAGATTGATCCGATTTCCCAATAGCGGGGAATTGTCCATCATAAGAATTGGTAATAAAAGGTACATCTCCCCATATACGCACCATCATAAAATATGCCCATGCTCTAAGAGCTCTTACCTGAGCTACATCAACATCATGATTAAGCGTAGTATAGCGAGGGTCAACGAGTGCCTCTGATGACCGTTCTATAAAAAGGTTGGCAGCGTTGATGATGGCATAAAAACGCCTCCAGCTTTTCATCTCATCCAAAGTTGAATAAGAGGCATTAAGATCTCCATCAATAACTGCTTTCAAATCAGCTCTTGTCGTGGAAACAAAATCTCCATTTCTCAGCTCCCCCCACATCCAGTAATCATTATTGGTGGCAAGCGCAGCTCTAAATAAAGCATATACGCCTATCAGATTACTTCTGGTATCATCAAGCGTCTTCCATTCTGTACTCTCATTAGCCATCGAATTCGTATCAACATCCAGCTTCTTATTACAAGATGCTGCAACTAAAAGGAACAAACAGGTGGATAATAATATTTTTATAGATCTCATTGTATAAATATTAACTCGATTTCAAATTATTTACAGGTCCATTCGTAAGCCAATGGTATAGGTCTTAGGCAACATTTGGTTATATCCTCTATAGTAACCCTGGTAATCTACCAGCTCTGGATCTCCATGTTTAAATGGACTGACCGTGAAAAGATTGGTAGCAGATAAATAGACTTCTGCACTACGGAAGGCCTTCTTTCGTCTTTCATTTTTACCTGAGGTTAAATCGTAACCTATAGTAAGGGAACGTAGTTTAACAAAAGATGCATCTTCAAGGAATAAATCTTGATCCACCTGATATGGGACTACGTTGCTCCATGGGTTATACATCGGGTATTCATTGGCATCAAATATTTTTTGCCAATAAGTTATCTCTTTGACAGTGTTTAGGTCACGGCTCCCTTCGGTATTGATAAAATTCAATCTATTTGAAATCTGTTGGTTCAGCAATTTTTGTCCCAGAGCAAAATAGAACTGAAAACTCAGGTTAAATCCTTTGTAAGAAAAGTCATTCCCAAAACCACCAGTTACTGTGGGCATATAGTGGCCAGTCAGAACCTTATCATTTTCATTAATATCATTGTCGCCATTTAAGTCCGCCCAATTCGGATCGCCTGCATTTAGTAATAAGCCATTGAACGACTGACGAACACCGGTCTGATTGCTTACAGGAATTTGCGCAATATCCGTATATATCCCTTGGTTTTTATACACCCAAAATGCATCTGCAGATTGCCCAACTTCCAATTTCTGATCTCCAATCACAACTGATTGCAATCCATCAGGAAGAGCTGTAATTTTATTCTTATTTAAGCCAAGGTTAAAGTTCGTAGTCCATGCAAATTGATCCTGATTGCCAGCAGCAAAGATTTGTCCTCTCACACTCAGATCGACGCCTTTATTATTGACAGTCATTCCACTTTTATAAGCTGCAGTATAGCCCAACTCCTGAGGTACCGGAACCGGTAATAAGCGGTTCTTATTATTTTCATTATAAAGATCCACAGAAACCTGTATCCTGTTTTCCATAAATCCAAGATCAGCCCCTAAATTCATTTTTTCTGATTTCTGCCATCCAATTCCATAACCCGCCCAACCACTGGTATAAGGTCTGGAAGAAGCCGCGATTCCTACATAAGAACCAATTGCAGGGTCTGCAGGCCAGGAAGCATCAGTCACATATCTCGGACCTTTACTATAAATATCTGTATTATACAAAGAGCCGAAAGTCCCATAAGATGCACGTAGTTCAAAATTGCTTAATGCTTTTGATTCATGTAAAATACTTTTCAATACATCCCAAGAAAGATTTACAATCGGAGAAGTTATCCATCTTTGATCCTGTTGCACGTTTGAAGAACCATCTCTTCTAAGTACGCCGCTCAATTTTAAATAATCTTTATAGCTGTAATTAACCTGGCCATAAAAGGAAGCTAAGCGTTGGTTCAGTTTACCAAAGAACGGGAAGTACTGCATATCAAAAATGCCCACATAATCGCCAGCGTCGTTTATTTTTGTAGTTCTAAATTTGATAAAGTTATTAGGTGTATTATAACCAAAGGCATAATCATACTTATTAATATCTGCCTGATAGGATTGTCCTGCTTCAAGATCAATTTTGTTTGCGTCATCCAGCTTAATTTCATAAGACGCAGTATTGGACACCATGAACCTTTGATTGTAACCAAAATAATAAGAAACAAAGTTGTTGCCACTCAATAATTCCGTTGGCCAAAAAGCATCTCTGAGCGCTTCATTGTAGTCGACAGATATTTTAGACAGAAAGCTGAAACCGGAAAGCTTTGCTCCCACTGAAAAATATCCTTGAATACTATTGACTTTATTATCATCTATCGCCTCATCAAACTCATGAATATATTGACTGTAAACATGATAACTAGGAGGTAATGGATTACTCAAATCTGGTGTGTACCGAACCTCAGCGAGCCTATCTCTGATATTTCTATTTCTGTCTCGGTCCAATCTGTTTGCATTAATCATACTAGAAACAGTCAACCACGTGAGTGGAGACATATTAATAAAAAATGCAAGTCCATAACGATCAAGCGCAGCTCCGTCCTGACCTGAAACGCTTCTGGTATTATTCACCTGAAAACGAAAGTTAGCTCTTTCTGACCCTCCGGAAAGGCTCATATTGACAGCATAGAAAGGTTTGTTTTTAAAGTACAGATCCGTCCAGTCAGCGGTACCATAATATTCCTGATCTGTGGAATCTTTCAGATAAATCGGATAATTGATTAAGTCAGCTGCGGTTGCATACTTTTCATAAAAAGGCTGTCTGAATGCATTTTCGTACGCCGCATTCACCGGCGTTACTTTGGGGGATTGTGTCATTCCGAAATGTCCATCAATGGAAATTTGCTTTTCCCCGGATTTCGCACTTTTAGTCTGTACCCAAATTGCGCCGTTGGCTGCAATTGGCCCCAGTTTAGCAAGCGTCGCAGGATCTTTTAAAACCTCAATGCTTTCTATATCATTGGGATTTAATGTGGCCAGCAAATTGGTAGCAGGTCCAACCATATTAAAATCAGTACTCTGGATTTCAAGTGGCATTGTGCTATTTTGTATAAGCGGCACTCCATTTAAAAAGACTACAGGTTGTTGGGCATATAAATCTTTTTTAGAAAGCATTGGCCCCTTTAATCCATGAATGAACATATATTGTTCAGAACCCGGCTCTCCATTTGGCTCAGCCACATAGATACCAGCAGCATTTCCTTTAACCATTTGCTGAATAGACACATAATCCAGTCGATTAATGATGTTGGTGTCCACTTTCGCTCTGTATGGATTTGATCCGGCAAGCTCGTTGATAATTTTAGATTGGTTCGTTAGATTCATCAAAGAATCAACATTACCTGAAGCAGAATCCTTAGAGTCATTGAACAAGTCTAGCGCTTTAGATCGCCCAGTGGAATCCTGGCCAAAAAGTTGTGTCTGACAAACAAGTGCAATAAGCACAATTAGCAGCTTAAGGTTTCTCGTGTTCATTATAAATGTATACGTTTTTTTTACCATCTGTTCAAAACTTTGAATAATGAAAATTCTCAGAATTTTATATATGATTTTTCAGCATCAGCCTTCCGGTTTGCATATGGCTTAACGATATGCTTTCGGTCATTTATTAGAAAAGTTTCTCTTTTTTTGGTCAATTTAAGCAAAATTCAAACGTTAATATATGTCTATTGCTTCGCCTAATAAATGTTAAACAAAGAAAGTAGTTTATTTTTGAAAAAAAAAGATACTCTAAGTATTCAATACTTTATATCATTGATTTACAATAACATCAAACGTTTGCGCAACTTTTATTTAGTGATAGCAAAAAGTTAAACCAATCAATGTTTAGTGTTAGTTTTTTACATTTTATTGATAATGATTACTTGAATGTTAATATTGATTACTTATCAATATGCAATACATAATATCGACAAATTTTGCATAATCAATTGTCATGAAATTTTCAATGGCGGCAAAAAATTAATAGAAAATGTGTATTTAAAAAATAAAATACTACTCAAAAACTAATTTTTTTACATAATCAATTATATTAATACTAAGTATAATTCAGCTTAAAATATTTGATTCAATTCACTTACAAGCATATAGGAGGCGGTTATTGGGTTTGCTTCCCAAAAACGACTTGCAACGTTTATGACCAACATGGATGAGAGGCTACGCTATATTAATTTGTGCAATTTTTCCATTAGGGATTTGATTTACCTGTAGGACCAATTTAAAAATCGATTCCTATCCGCAAACGTTCAGATTATATGCATACACCTTGCAACAAGCATATTCAAAGGGCAAATCAAACAAAATATAAGAACCAGTATAATTCTTTACATGGCAAGCCAGCTTTGACTTTCAGACAGCAGTTGTTTAAAAGCATCCAGGGCCTGCACCACCACATACAGGTTAAGTTATAAAGCTAAGTACTGAAAAAAACAAGGGAACATCCTTAAATATGGCAACAGTAGTCCCATCTTGAATATTATGGCATAAAAAAAACAGATAATCTAATCAATTAAAGATCAGATTATCTGTTCATTATTTTTTAAGGAGAGATAATTTCCAAAAAGGAGATATTATCCTGACTACCTATTTAAACTGAGGCGCTAAACCTTTCACAATTTCAACCATTTTCTGAATACCGTCTTCAGGTAAGTTACCTTTCTTGAATTCAGCCAGAACATTTGGCAATTTATTTTCCATTTCCAGGAAGAACTGCGCTTCAAATGCTTTTACATTTTTAACCGCAACGTCGCGAAGTAAGCCCTGAGAACCCAGGTAAATAATAGCAACTTGTTTATCCACGGAATATGGAGAGAACTGAGGTTGTTTTAAGATTTCTACGTTACGGGCACCTTTATCAAGTACCAGCTTGGTAGCCGCATCCAGGTCACCGCCAAATTTAGAGAAAGCTTCCATTTCACGGTAAAGTGCCTGATCCAGTTTCAAGGTACCAGATACCTTTTTCATGGATTTAATCTGTGCACTACCACCTACACGGCTAACGGAAATACCTACGTTAATGGCCGGACGGATACCAGCGTTGAACAGGTTACCTTCCAGGAAAATCTGACCATCAGTGATGGAGATTACGTTGGTAGGGATATAAGCAGATACGTCACCCGCCTGTGTTTCAATGATAGGTAATGCAGTAAGAGAACCACCACCTTTCACTAAATGTTTGATAGATTCAGGTAAATCATTCATGTTTTTAACAACGTCCTGATTACCGATAACTTTTGCAGCTCTTTCCAGCAGACGGCTGTGCAGATAGAATACGTCACCTGGATAAGCTTCACGTCCTGGAGGACGACGCAGCAGCAATGACACCTCACGATAAGCTACGGCCTGTTTAGATAGATCATCATAAACAATCAGCGCCGGGCGACCTGTATCACGGAAGTACTCCCCAATGGCAGCACCTGCAAATGGAGCGTAGAACTGCTGAGGAGCCGGATCAGATGCAGAAGCAGCAACAATGGTAGTATAAGCCATTGCACCATTATCTTCCAGTGTTTTCATGACACCGGCAATGGTAGAAGCCTTCTGACCGATGGCTACGTATATACAATAAACAGGTTTACCTGCTTCAAAAAATTCTTTCTGGTTAATAATGGTATCGATACAGATGGCAGTTTTACCAGTCTGACGGTCACCAATTACTAATTCACGCTGGCCACGTCCAATAGGAATCATAGCATCGATTGCTTTGATACCAGTCTGCAGTGGTTCTTTTACCGGCTCGCGGAATATTACGCCTGGAGCCTTTCTTTCCAGTGGCATTTCATACAAATCACCTGTGATGGGACCTTTACCATCAATAGGTTCACCGAGCATGTTGATAACACGTCCGACAAGACCTTCACCTGCTTTGATAGAGGCAATGCTACCTGTGCGACGTACTTTTGCACCCTCTTTGATACCAGTGCTTTTACCCATAAGTACCACACCAACATTATCTTCTTCCAGGTTAAGTGCGATGGCCTTGGTGCCAGTCTCGAATTCGACTAGTTCACCTGAACGGACATTATTAAGACCATAAACACGTGCAATACCGTCACCTACTTCCAGTACGGTACCCACTTCTTCCAATTCAGCAGCACTGTTGAAGTTGCTTAATTGCTGTCTTAATATCGCCGATATTTCATCTGGTTTAATCTCTGCCATATTATTTAGAATTTGTCTTTCGCTTGAAAACGAAAAAGGATTTGTGATTTTTAGTTTTAAAAAGATTGCTTATCGAATATCCTGAATAAAGTCGTTACGCTGAAATTGTCTTTTGACATCCTGCAGGTCGCGAAGGATACTAGCATCGATCAGATTATTATTGTATTCCAAAATAAATCCACCGATAATATCCTCATCCACAACTGTCTCCATTTTTACATGCTCAAAACCGGCATCTTTTTTCAGTTTTTCTTCGATACCTTTTCTAAGTGGTTCACTTAATGGTTCAGCGGTGGTTACTTTCACCAGATGGATAGAATTACGTTCATTATAAAGACGGATAAAAGCTCCTGCGATTTCAGGCAGATAACCTTCACGGCCTTTTTTAATGAGCAGCGTATTAAAAGCAGCTGTCAGATCACTAATGTTTCCCTTAGTAATAGCTGATAGAACACTTTGCTTTTTGTCAGCATATACAACCGGACTTTTGAGTAAAAGTACCAGGTCACGACTTGCTGCACAAATAGCCTTAAGATATTCCATATCATTATAAACCTGTTCAAACTGGTCCTTTTCTTCGGCCAAATCTGCCAGGCTTTTTGCGTAAACAGCGGCTAAACGTGGATTTTGCATCTTATTGTTATATTATAAATATCAGGAAAATAAATTAAACGTAAATAAAATCGGCTTAATTTAATTTCACATTATCAACCAGGTCCTTAATCAAGGCTTCCTGTTCTCCTTTATTAGATAACTGTTTGCGTAATACTTTTTCAGCAACCTCAATGACCAGATTACCTACCTGGTTTTTAACATCAGTAAGTGCGGCCTGTTTTTGCTGAGAAATAGCAGCCTGTGCGTCTGCTACGATTCTTTCATATTCGGATTTAGCCTTGGCCGTGGCATCAGAAATCAGCTTTTCAGCATTATCTTTAGCTTCTTTCAGCATCAGACTGCGCTCTTCACGTGCTTTCTGTAATAAAGTTTCATTTTCACTTTTCAGGCTGGCCATTTCCTTTCTCGCCTGTTCAGCTGTAGCCAGGCTTTTAGTGATTGAATCCTCACGCTCAGAAAGAGAATTTAAAATCGGCTTCCATGCAAATTTACCTAATACAAATAATACCAGTAAAAAAGCGATCAGCGTCCAAAAGAATAATCCGAAATCCGGGGTAAGAAGTCCCATCTTGTAGTGAATTTATTTTCAGTTATAAAAGTTCTTAAAAAGGAACCGCATTTTAGCCCTGTGCGTCCAATGCGGTTCAGGTACTTTTTTAATTATTGCTAATTAAAGTACGATTGCAAGGATACCGGCAATTACACCCAGGAAGGCAACACCTTCAACCAGGGCAGCTGCTAAGATCATGTTCGCACGGATATCACCAGAAGCTTCTGGTTGACGAGCGATTGCTTCTACAGCACCTTTACCGATTTGTCCGATACCAACCCCTGCACCAAGGGCGGCAACGCCTGCACCAATAGCTCCGAGGCCTTTTGCCATTCCAGCGGCTTCTGCCATTACAGTGTTTAATACTGACATTGTATTTGGGTTTTAAAATGAAAAAACAAAGTTTATAATAAGGTCCAAAAATTCAGAATTATGATATTCAACAGATTACAGAGATAATTCTCTTTCAGTATCTGTATGATCAAACCCTTCTTCGCCTGCATGATGACTGTGATCTTCAATCATCTGGCCGATAAAAATAGCGGTCAGGTTCGCAAAGATATAAGCCTGGATAGCGGTTACCAGTAGCTCGATCAGCATAGAGAACACAGAAAGGCCGACGGAGATAACCGAGAAACCACCTCCAATCCATACATTCAGATTGGCGAAAATAAAGATCAACAGTACAAAACAGGCAATAACGATGTGTCCGGCCAGCATATTGGCAAAAAGACGAATCATTAAGGCAATTGGTTTGATGATCAGGGAAATAAGTTCAATAGGAACCAGGATAAATTTAACCGCGGTAGGCATGCCGGGCGGATTAAACAGGTGACCCCAAAAATGCTTCTTACTGGTAAACAACATGACAACGAAGGCGATGATCGCCAGGCAGCAGGTTACCGCGATATTGCCTGTTAAGTTAGCACCTCCAGGAATCAGCCCCAGCATATTGGCAATCCAGATAAAGAAGAAGATGGTCAGAATCAAAGGCATAAATCTTTTATAGTCTTTGCCCAGATTTGGAACGGCTACCTCATCTCTGATAAAAACCACGCAGGCTTCAACCGCATTTTGTAAACCGGATGGTGCTTTTGAAGCACCGTTCTTTTGATATTTCTTGGAAACGTTCAAAAAGATGATAAAGATTAAAATCACCGCCAGGAACATAGCGACTACATTCTTAGTTAAAGAGATATCATAAATTTTTGAACCATCTAACGCTTCAACTTTTCCTTCGCTATTCAGCTGATAACCATTATAAGCTTCATGACCATGCTCAAATTTGGAGGACATGAAAACAGACAAGCCGTTTGTAGGGCTATAAATGATTACTGGCAGGGGTATGGTTACCGGATTTTCATTGATGGAGAATAAATGCCAGTCATGTGCATCCTGAATATGGGAGAAGATTTCATGAGAAATATCCAGCTTACCCGCTTCATGTGCTGGTTCAGCGCCTGCCTCCACTGCCGGTGCGGCAGCAGAATCGGCTGCTGGTTCAGCAGCTCTTCCCTGCATAGAAAACAGGGTCAAAATAACGCTGAAAGAGAGTGCCCACAATAGTTTCAAAGATTTAGATGCCATACCTATGCTAAATTTTCGGCAAAGATAACACGTTGCAACCATATAACAGGCGTTTGAGCGCAAAAAATTTAATGGAATTTTGATTATATACGTATTTTGTATAATACAATCTTTCCGCAACGCTGCTCAATGTTTCAACATCTAAGTTTATCCGCCAAATCCGGTTAAAATACTAATGGTAATAATAAAAAGCACGAGTATGGTAATGGTAACATACATGCGGTCCTTTTCCTTATAAAAGGCCCACAGCGAAAAAATCACCCGGGTCAAGGGCGTGGCTATCAGCAGCAAGATCCCTAATTCAATGATAGACAAGCCGTCCCCTTTTAGGACTCCATGAACCGTTAATTTAATAAGCGTCCATAAATTTTCGTCATTTTCTATAAAGACACTATGCTGCATACTGGTCTGTCCATGCTGATTGATCAAATAGATCAGCCCACCAATGGAGGTAACCGTAAGCGCCAGGTAAACACCCCAGCGTAGTATCTTGCCGATAATCAATGAAATATCCTTATCCTCTATCGTCTTTGCACTCACTTTCCAATCTTTTAAACTTAAACTTATCAATGACAATAAGTTATAATTATTTACTCTAAATCTGTCCTGTCCAGCCCTTGTAAATCATGTCCAGGGCCACCAATAATATAAATATGGAAAATCCAAAACGCAGTTTAGCCGTATTGGACTGTAACAGGATTTTGGACCCCGCAATGGCGCCTAATAAAACACCAATCATAACCGGCATACAGAGTGCCGGATGGATATACCCATTTTGAAGATAAATAAATGCACCGGCAGTGGCCGTCACTCCTATCATAAAATTACTGGTGGTAGTGGATACTTTAAAAGGAACCCGCATAATATTATCCATGGCAATCACTTTCATCGCACCGGCACCAATCCCTAAAAGTCCCGAGATAACGCCAGCCAGCATCATCATAAAAAAGCCACCGATCACATTTTTAACACCGTACTTGATGTGCGTTCCGTCTGAGGCCGGATAGGTACCGGTTAACTTAAATTTTTTCCCCATCTTAGAACAGACATGTTCTTCTATTGGTGCTTTTTTACGCCAGGAGTTTACTGCGGATAATATGAGAATAATCCCAAATAATATCGCCACCACAGCAGTAGGTATGAGTCTGGAAGCCACCAATAGCGCTCCGAAGACTGCACCAATGGTCGTGGCTATTTCTAAAAACATCCCCATTCTTAAATTAGTCACCCCCTCTTTCACATAGGCTGCCGCCGAACCGGAGGAAGTGGCGATAACGGCCACCAGGGCCGTGCCAATCGCATAGTGAAAATCTACACCTAGATACGTTAAAAGCGGCACGATAATTACGCCGCCTCCCAGTCCGGTAAGAGACCCCAGTAAACCGGCCAAAATAGATCCTATAAATAAAACAATAGTAAATGTAAGTGTGGTCATAAACATTCATCTCCAGGATTAGACCCGGAGTCTAACTCAATAGCACAAAATTAAAGACCAGTAGTAAACTAATTTTCCATAGTGAAGCGCTAGCTCTGCTCATAATCATAGATCTTATGTATAATTGTGCTTTTTTTAAGCAGAAAAACCGAAGTTTGCCAGATTATTATACTCAGAAGATTCTATTAAATTGAATGTGATGGCAAAAAAGATACTTTGTTTTGATTTTGGCAACAGCCGCCTGAAATGCGCGCTCATGTCTGGAGCCAGCGTCCAGGAAGAACATTTTTTGGATGGGACTCCAGAACAGGTCGCTGCATTACTGGATCAGTTAAAACCGGACCGTACTATTTTATCCTCCGTGACCAATTATGATCCTGCCATTGACAGCCAGTTAGAAGCCTATGGACATTTTTGTAAAATAGGGCCGGATACAAAGTTTCCTATTCATGTACCTTCCGGACAGGAAAAGACCGTGGGGGCAGACAGATGGGCCATGCTCATGGCAGCCAGGGCACAGTTTGCTGGCCAGCATAACCTGATTATCGGCCTGGGTTCCTGTATTACGTTTAATTTTCTGGATAAGTTCGATAATTTTCTGGGGGGCTCCATCAGCCCGGGGCTGATGATGCGCCTTAAATCTTTAAAAGACTATACCGCCGGATTACCGCTCATTAAACCAGACTGGAACTTTCCTTTGATTGGTTATGATACCAGAACCAATATTCTGAGCGGGGTGATTCTGGGAATGGCTGCAGAAATTGATGGCATCATTGACCTGTATAAAGCAAAATACAGCAAGCTGAATATTATCATAACGGGCGGGGATATTCATTTTTTTGTACCGCATCTTAAAAACACCCTGATTTCAGATCCGCACCTGATATACAAAGGCCTCTATCAGATCAGCCAGTCTGTTTGCTGAAACAAGTAACAAAAATAAATAATACATCTGCCGGTTTATATTTTTTATGGCTGTAAAAGCCCCCGACAAGCTGCATGAGAAAGGTTTTATGTATCCCTCCGGCTCCATAGAAACCAGCAAGTTTAACGTACTTTTAACCGCGTGGGTTGGTGCTATTTTTGTCCCCCACCTTAAAAAATAGATATTTGCAGACCCCTATCTACATCATAGGGGGTATTATATCTTATTCAATTAGAAAATGCTTAGAACAAACAAGTATCTATTACTATTGTTATTGGTATGCTTTATATATAAGGCTCAAGCCCAGATTAATTCCCCTTTTTCCCGTTACGGAGTCGGAGTGGATCATTCCAGCCTGAACCCTCGCTATATAGGGATTGGTGGGATGTCCGCCGCCTTCAGTGATCAGCAGGCGCTCAATACCGGCAATCCGGCTAGTTATGGAGATCTCCATACCATTGGTCCCGCAGGCGGACTGGCCACATTTGATTTGGGATTTGATATAAGCAGTCATAATCTGAAAAGTGCAGATCCCCTAGGCTCCTATAAATCCAATGATTTCAGACCCTCTTACTTTACCTTGGGTATGCCCATTGCCAAAAGCGGACTTGGAATGGTACTGGGACTCAGATCTCTGACAGATATCAATTATAATATTAAAGAACAAGGCTCTTTGCCTGTTCAGGGTTATCCGGATTCAACCAGAATGTTTAATACGCTTTATCAGGGATCCGGCGGTCTCAATCAGGTCTTCCTTGGACTCGGTAAAAGAATCCATCATTTATCGTTGGGTGTTAATCTGGGCTACGACTTCGGCAAAAGAAGCATTTCGACTCAGACCGCTTTTGACTCCTCCTCGGCAACAGACCCCACCACTGCGGCCACGCAGGGCTCCATATATAATGACCGCAAGGCATTTGGCGGTTTTGTCTGGGAAGCCGGCTTACAATATGAGCTGCCGCTGACTGACAGAACAGACCCGGATACCAAAATCAGAACAACTTCCAGTCTGACATTGGGTGCCACTTTATCCACCAGTCAGAAAATCACCAGCAAAACGAATACTTCATTTTATAAGTACTATGCCAGCGACCCTGATAATCCGATCAGCCAGGACACCGTTTATACCACAGGAGAGGTAAAAGGAAAGGTAACCCTGCCCAATACTTATAAACTAGGGCTTATGTATAATAATTACCAGGATAATATTGACCGGTGGGGTGTCGGAGCAGAATACAACAGCACCAGCTGGAGCCAGTATAAAGAGGATGACCAGTCCCAGCCATATTATAAGGACAGTTATATGGTAAGAGGGGGTGTTTATTTCAGGCCTAACCCTATCCGGGGCAAATCCATGTTCTCCAGAGCCAGGTACAGTGTCGGATTTTTCACAGGAAAAGATAAATTGGTCTTTGATAATAGCCAATATAAAATACAAGCCTTAACTTTGGGCATGGATTTTATGCTCCGCAACTATGTGCGTACGTCTAGACAATACAGTCAGATTAATACCGCACTGGAAATCGGACGCAGAGGTTCTAACCAGAATAATGTCACAGAGAGCTACCTTAAGTTCTCCGTTGGCTTCTCACTCAGTGATTTCTGGTTTACCAAGAGAAGATATTAAATACAGTAAGATCATACAGATGTTGTCTTTCACGTTACAGAATTTACGTAAAAGCTGCTGCCTGCTCTTAGCAGGCAGTTTGCTTCTTGGTGGTTGCGAGAACGACATCAATGAAGTCAAGGCGCTGAGCAACCACAACTATAATACGGAGGAAGCAACCGGCGTCACCAGTTATCTGAGTATCGGAGGCAAGGTCAAGGCCAAGCTGACAGCACCGGTTATGGTATCCACTGAAAAGGACACCACCAGTATGATTTTCCCAAAATCATTATTCGTTGTTTTTTATGATGACTCTACTAGCCTGCCCACGAGTTTTGTACAGGCGCAGTATGGGATATACTATAAAAGACTCAATAAAGTCAAACTCAGGGATTCGGTTATTGCCTACACTATTGCAGGAGATACGCTGACCACCAGCGAGTTGTGGTGGGATCAGAATAAAGAACTCATTTATAGCGACAGCCCGACCGTGCTTAAACAAACGGCCTCCTACGGGTACTTGCCGGGGAAAAACGGCTTCCATGCCAAACAGGACTTTAGTGAATTTGTCATGCTCAACACCAATAATGGTATCATGTCTTATGATGAAACCATGGGCAGCGGTACAGCAGCTCCTGCGGGCAGCACAGCGCCGGATAGCCTTGGCGCTCCTACAGCTGCCAGTAAAGACAGCAGCCAACCTGCAGCCGCTGCCGTACCTGCGCCCGTGAAACCTGCCTCCAAACAAAAGCCGGCCACTTAGCGATCTTAGGATAACCTAAAAATAACAGCGCCGGAGCCGGTCGCAATATCCTGATTGCAATCCACTGATTAGCAAATATTTACTATTTTGGACAAAAAATGACCCGGGAACTTTTCTGCTTCAGATGATTTCCATAATTTAGCTTATTCAAATTTTTTACCTTAATTTCAACCCTATGAGTCAGTTAAGTGCACTAATAGGCATATTGATCACGCTTATATTGATCCTGTTTTTTGCGGGTATGGAAGCAGCCTTCCTTACCGCAAACCGGTTGAATATTGAGCTGAAAAAAAAGCAGGGGTCCAGTGAAGGGCTGCTGTCTTCCCGCTTTGCCGATAACCCCACGACCTTTATAGGGACCAGTATTTTCGGGGGCCTGCTTTGTCTGGTGATTTATGGACTTTTCTTCAATGAATTCTTTAATCAGCTGTTCTGGGCCAAGACGAGTTTTCATAATGAAAACCTGCAAATGGTTTTAAATACCATTATCTCTACTATATTTGTGGCGTTTTTTGGCCGCTTTCTGGCCCGGTTGTTCTTTAACCGTAATGACAAATTATTCCACTCGCTGCTCTCCTTTTTCAGCATTTTCTATTCTCTGTTTAATAATATCATCAAAGTATTCATCAGTTTTTCGGGCGGAATATTAAAATACCTGTTTAACGTCCGGTTGAAACCAGAAAAACAGCCCTTTGGCCGCATGCAGGTGGAGCATCTTTTCCAGCAGGCCAAGGATTCAGATGAAATGGGCAGCCAGGACCTGAATACTTATCTTTTTGAAAATGCACTGACCTTACCTAATATCAAAATCCGTCAATGCCTGGTACCCCGCACCGAGATTATCGGGGTGGAACTCCATACCTCTATTGATGATCTGCGCCAGTCCTTTATCAAGCATATTATGAGCAAACTGGTGGTCTATGAAGGCTCTATTGATAATATTATCGGTTATGTTACCCAGCAAGGGCTGTTTAAACGTCCGGGCAGCATCGAACAGATTTTACTACCCACCTTTACCGTACCCGAAAGCATGAGTATTATTGACTTATTGACCCGGTTTTCCAAAGAACGTAAGAGTCTGGCCTGGGTGGTGGATGAGTTCGGCGGAACGGCAGGAATTATCACAGTCGAAAATATTCTTTCTGAGCTCTTTGGAGAAATGCAGCATGAATCCGATAAGGAAGCCTTTGTAGAACAGAAAGTAGCCGAAAATGAATATATATTCTCCGGCAGACTGGAACTGGAATATCTGAATGAAAAATACGACTTCGAGTTTCCGGAAAATAATTCAGAGACGCTCTCCGGTTATATCATCAAAGAAAACAAGGATATCCCCAAACAAAAAGAACGCATTATTGTGGACAATTATGAATTCGATATTATCAGCGTGACCGATACCCGTATTGGCATGGTAAAAATGAGAATTCTCAGATAATTGACACGACAAATAAAATATAAAGCCCTGAAGATGAAAATGGCCTTCTTAATCAGAAGGCCATTTTCATCTTCAGGGCTTTATGCTTTTTAAACACGGAGTCCAAAGCAATCCGTGAGGCGCGTTTTACTAAAACAACGTCTTTAGTTTTCTGGACAGCGCTTCCATGGTCAGATTCTTGGCAATGATTTTACCGGTACGGTCTACCAGTACATTTTGAGGTAATACAACGACGCCATACTGTTTGCCTACTTTGGAATTCCAGAACCGAAGATCAGAGACCTGAGGCCAGCTTAAATGATCCTCACTGATTGCATCCGTCCAGTCCTGCTTCTCCCCCGGTTTATCTAAAGAGACACCGATTATTTCCAGCCCCTGACCTTTGTATTCATTGTAGAGCTTTACCAGCGTACTGTTTTGCGCCCGGCAAGGTCCGCACCAGCTGGCCCAAAAATTCACCAGCACGTATTTACCTTTATAATCCGATAAGGCAATAGCCTGCCCGTTGGGATCACTTTCCGCAAAATCCGGCGCTTGACTGCCCACCGGCGTCTGTTTGGCAAACTGGATTAAAGTCTCCATACGCCGGCCGTCGGGAGATTGTCTGAGCCCCTGCGGCAATAAATTAAACAGCTGCTGTGTTTTATCAGGCTGTTCTATCAGCGCTCCGGAAAACTGCTGCAAGGCAAAAAACGCAATAGGCGAATTGGGATTATTTCTGATATAATCCGCATAAACATCTTCCTTTAATTTAGCCTGCAAATCATCTATTTGTTGCTGGGTTTGTTCAAGCGCCGCGGTATTACCGGCTTTTTCCTCTGCAGCTGCTGTTTTTAAAAGACCGGAGGCTCTGGACTCAAATGGTTTTGCCGCCGTTCTGAGTTTATCAAATTCAATATTGGATTTGGAGCCGGTCACCGTGGCATTAGAAAACGAATCCAGGCTCCTGATTTCCATATCCGCGGGATCCGCAAAAAAGGTGATGATATCGCGGCTCATCGAAGGTTTTTCTTTCGCCTGTGCACTATAGCCGGCCCTTAGATCAATGCGCGTAGGCTGGTGAATCGTTCCTTCAAACTGATATTTATTACCTGCTACAATCGTACTGTCAATTATGTTATGTCCTCCTGAGGCATAAGAGATGTATACTTTCTCCACTTTAGGGGAAACCCCTCTTAAATTACCCTGAATGGTAAAATTATCCTGGGCCAGCGTGAACAGCGGGGTAGCCAGTAGCAATACCAGGCCCATATTTTTAATGGTTGTCATTAATCTGAATTTTAATTATTTATGATCTATACCCAGATCCTTACTAACAAAAATAAGGACTTATACAAAAAACGTAAAATATATCCTCTAGGACAGGTGACTGCCACCATAAGTTTACACCTGTTTTCTTAAAATTTTGGCGCTCCTTTAAGAGAATACCCGGATATTGAAACAACAAATACAAGATTTACAGCCATTTAGTCCCCTGAGTAAGTAAAGTAAAAATCAAAGGATTACCTAAATGCCGTCATATTGTGTGAAAATTGCCCGCCTTGTTGTAATTTGTCACCCGAATATTAGCTGCGCTGGCAGATGCGTACTGCTATCAGGCATTTTACAAACAAGAACATTTACTTAAAACATTTTCAGCGCTACTACGGATGAAACCCCAGTTACTTAAAATTTCCAGTAATCCTGCCTTTTCCTTCCAGGTCCGTCATGACAGGGTACCCTATTTTTACGATAAATGGCATTATCACCCCGAAGTGGAGCTGGTCTATATTATTAAAGGCAGCGGTACGCAGTTTATCGGAAACGACATCGACCGGTTTCAGCCGGGTGATATGATAATGGTAGGCGCAAATCTGCCGCATCTGTGGCGCTGTGACCAGCCCTATTATGAGGGTAAAGCCGGGAGACTCGCTGAATCCTCCGTACTCCATTTTGCCCCCCAGGCGCTAGGTGAACAGTTCTGGCAGATGCCCGAGAATAAAGCCTTTAATGAACTGCTGGAAAGAGCAAAGTTAGGTATCGTTATTAATGGGAATGCTAAAAAAGCCATTATCCGGCATATGCGGCAATTGCAGACAGCAACCGGACAAAGCAGGACTATTTTGTTGCTGCAGATTTTGCAGGCTGCCAGCTGCCGCCAGGACACGACCACCATCCTGTCTCCCACCTCCCATCAACTGGAATTTCATGACAGATCCGAATCAGAAAGAATGAACCGGATCTATCAGTATATCTTTAATAACTTTCAACAAAAGATCTCACTGGAAGATATTGCAGCGATTGCCCATATCAGCCCTCACTCCTTTTGCCGTTTTTTTAAATCCAAGACGAAAAAAAGTTTTTCCACCTTTTTGACGGAGGTCAGGATCCATCATGCGTGTAAACTGCTGGCGGAAACTGATCATCCGGTCTCTGACATCTGTTATGAAAGCGGATTTAATAATTTCTCCAATTTTAACCGCCACTTCAAGCTGCTGAAAAATAAATCTCCTCTTCAGCACCGCCAGCAATACCAGCAGCCCAAAAAGGAGATTTAATGTAAGTAAGTTTCGCTTACTAATATCAGTCAGGCTTATTTACAGCTTAAGGTAAAATTTGTCAGCGCAACAAACTGAGCAGCTCTTTGCTGTATTTCCTGGTCTGTCAGCGTTTTTAATCTTTCCGTACCCAGTTTCTCACAGCAGAAACTGGCGGTAACACTACCCATGACGACTGCTGTTTTCATATTCTCAAAGGATAGATTACCCGTGCTGGCCAGATAACCGACAAAACCGCCTGCAAATGCATCGCCTGCGCCTGTCGGATCAAAAACGTCTTCTAATGGCAGCGCAGGTGCACAGAATATTTCCTGTCCGTTAAATAACAGCGCACCATGCTCTCCTTTTTTAACAATCAGAAATTTAGGTCCCATGGCCAGTATTTTATGAGCAGCCTTTACAAGGGAATATTCTTCTGCAAGCTGTCTGGCCTCACTGTCGTTTACCACCAGCACGTCCACCATTTTCAGTACCTCTTTCAGATCTTCCATGGCGGTCTCCATCCAGAAATTCATGGTATCCAGTACAATGAGCTTCGGTCTGGCTTTCAGTTGATTAATAACAGAACGTTGTACGGCAGGCACCAGATTACCCAATAAAAGATACTCTGTATTTAAGTAACTTTCAGGAAGCGTCGGATTAAAATCTGCCAGTACATTTAAATCCGTTACCAGGGTTTCTCTGGTATTCATATCCAGATGGTATTTACCACTCCAGAAAAATGACTTTTTATCCTGAACAATTTCCACCCCTTCGGTATTAACCCCACGGCCGTTCAGATCTTTAATGACGTCATCAGGAAAATCGCCACCTACAATAGAAACCTGGTTAACACTATGCATAAAATTAGTGGCTGCGTAGGCACAGTAGGTGCCGGATCCGCCAATTGTTTTCTCTGATTTGGCAAATGGTGTTTCGATGGCATCGAAAGCCATCGTACCAATAATGGTTAAGGCCATGAATAGCTGCTTTTTGTTTTAAAGATTTTTTATTTTCAACCTGCAAACCTATTACATTTTAATTATATTTCAATTACATAATCCTGTATATATGACAACGGCCTTTAAATTTTCACAAAAAAACCGATAAAACAGCCCCGATAAGAAAAGAATAGATCATTTTAAATTCCATTAGCAATATTTGCCATACCCTTAACGCAAGGGCCATCGATTGATAATTCTTTTTAATGTAACTTAGAGCCATTATTCAAATTATAAAATGTTACGTCGATGAAAAAATACTGGGTAGCGCTTTCTGCGCTCTGCCTTTTAGCCGTCGCCTGTGGTTCCAATGGCAATAGTGATAATACCAAACCAGAAACGACAGCACCAGCAGCCGAGAGCCACGAATCCGCTGCAAATGATATCAACAAGAATCCGGATTATACCAAAGGCCTGAAACTGGTCGCACAAAATGACTGTCTCACCTGCCACAAGGTAAGCGGAGAGTCCACTGGCCCGGCTTATAATAAAGTAGCCGAAAAATATGCCGGAGCAGATGCCACCACTATTAAAATGCTGGCAGAACATATTATCAATGGCGGAAGCGGCCACTGGGGGACAGTTCCGATGACACCGCACCCAACGCTCAGTGAGGCAGATGCACAGCAAATGGTTAAATACGTATTATTATTAAAAGATCAGGAGTAATCCTTCCTGATAATTTTTCATAACTGGTCCACTATTCCATGCAAAACCTACCGGTAATCTCCAGTGAAACAGAGCGATGAGTATTATATGCAACAAGCCCTGCGGGAAGCAGAGAAGGCATTTGAAAAAGGAGAAGTCCCTATCGGTGCCGTCCTTGTCATGCAGGACCGGATCATTGTCCGTACACATAATCAGGTTGAATTACTAAAGGACCCGACGGCGCATGCCGAAGTGCTGGCCATCACGGCAGCCTGTGATCAGATGGGGGCTAAATACCTGCCGGAGGCCACCCTTTATATCACCTTAGAGCCATGCCTGATGTGTAGCGGAGCACTCTACTGGAGTAAAATCGGCCGTATTGTATTTGGAGCGACAGACCCAAAAAACGGATATGGCAATAAGGTAAGCAGCTCTCCTTTTCACCCGAAGACTGAGCTTCAGGGGGGACTTCTGGCTCAGGAGGCACTTAACCTTATGCAACAGTTCTTTAAAAACAGACGCTGAATCATTGGCTTATTTATGGCAATTATTTTTCGGGCTTCTCGATAAGCCGAAAAAAAGGACATTTTTCAGTATCTTTGTTAGGTTATGTTAAGCTTTGTTATTCATTATTAAACGGGGACACAAAACAACACATAGAAACATTTCATTATTCAACAATTTAAAATTAAATAGTATGGCATTTACACTTCCGCAGCTCCCATACGCCTATGATGCACTGGAGCCGCATATTGACGCAAAAACAATGGAAATTCACTACACCAAACACCATCAGGCGTATGTGAACAATCTAAATAAAGCCATTGAAGGCACTGAACATGCAGATAAAAGCCTGGAAGAGCTGGTAAAAAACGCTGGTAGTATTTCCCCTGCAGTTCGCAACAATGGTGGTGGCCATTGGAACCACTCCTTTTTCTGGACGATCCTGAGCCCCAAAGGCGGTCAGCCTACCGGTGACCTGGCAGCAGCGATTGACAGCGCTTTCGGATCTCTGGATACTTTAAAAGAAAAATTCAATGCCGCTGGCGGCGCCCGCTTCGGTAGTGGCTGGGCCTGGGTTATCGTAAAAGACGGTAATCTTGAAGTGACTTCCACTCCCAATCAGGACAATCCGTTAATGGATGTTGCAGAAGTCAAAGGTACGCCGATACTGGGTGTGGACGTCTGGGAACATGCCTATTACCTGAACTACCAGAACCGTCGTCCTGATTATCTGGCCGCATTCTGGAACCTGGTTAACTGGGACAAAGTAGGTGAACTGTATAACGCAGCCAAATAATCATGGCCGTCGTCAAACAATAGCACATTTATAAAGGTGCAAAGCATAATCCATTGTTTTGCACCTTTTTTCTGTTTCCCTCTGTTAAGTTTTCTTTTTTCCTTCATATTAAAAATCAATTTCTATGAAAAAACTCTTATGGGCATTATTACCTCTGGCGGTTTTAGCCTCCTGCGGTAAATCCAGTGAACGAAAAATTCTGATTGTGGCCAATGGCGATATCGCAGCGACCGGCCCAGATGTAAAAGTCACCAATATTACCGATGGGGCCAGTGAAAAATTGCTGGATCTTAAAAATGGGGATCAGACCTCCTTTAATGTAGACAATGGTGGTAAGTCCAGCACCGTTCAATTGCCCCAGGAAGACGGATTTTATATCCTGAACCTGATGAAAGACACCGTATATGGCAGCGAGCTCATTGATGGCCGTGACTATAATGTATCCGAGGCCTTGGGTCTGGATAAGCAAAAAGAGATGATTGACAGTTTAAAACTGGTTTTTCAAGGCAAAAACATTTCCGCCGCTAATAAAAATTATCTGATTGTTCCAGGTCAGTTAAGTAAAATCTCCGACGATCTGGCACATGCACGTGTATTTGGTCCTTTCCATCAGATGAACAGCAATATTGACGCTCCTGCCGATGGTAAACCTCCTGTACTCTTTAAATTCTACTCATCCGATGAGCTGCAAACGCGTCTGCAGACCATAGAAGAATCTTATAATGCAACGGAGTAATATCTGAGCATCATTTGCGGCAGTATTCTCACTTGCGCAAAAACTAAAAAGCCACGCTGTGTTTATGTATAACACTTCGTGGCTTTTAATTTTTTTTATAGTTAAGCAGATAAGCCTGCCTGTTTTATTCAGGCTTCGCCTTTGGCTTTTTCAGAATGGCAAATACCTCAATTCCAAAGCCCAGCAAAATAACAATGGGAGCCAGGGTAATTCTTCTGAAGCTATAGACTTCCGTCTTATCAAACACACTGGCGTTGGTGCTGGCGCCACCACTCATCAGCATCATTCCTACAGCAATCACCACTGCCCCGATAATCATCCACATAAAATTATCCCGGGTAAACTGCAGTCCGCCACTTTGTTTAGGCTGTTTGTTTTCCTGTACCGTTTTATTTGTTTCCATTGTAATATTTTCAATAATGATGGCCTTTATAAAGGCTTCTTTTAAATTTTCTGACTCAAATGTAGGAGTATTTACTTATAAAACAACGCCCCTGCTGTCCGGGAGCGCCATTTTTAGTTAATACAAATCGTCCAGCCTGGTTTTCAGGTATTTTTTAACACTGCGACTGGTACTGAACCAGGAAATCAGGACAGAGAATACGATCATACAACCAAATAGTAAAATATTCAGTTTGGTATCCTCCAGACTGCGGATTTCCGGAAAACGCTCCTTAGCCCAGCTGGTTAGCAGCAGCATAATGATAATGGCGATGGCGGCGCTGATCAGTCCGTTGACAATAGCCCTTACATTCATGGGACGGGCAATAAAGCTGCGCGTGGCCCCTACCATCTGCATCGTCTTGATCAGAAATCTGTTAGAGTACATGGTCAGCTTAATGGTATTGTCAATACTCACCACTACCAAAATCCCCAGAATAATACTGATGGCCAAAAAGACCAGCCCCATTTTATTCACCTTGTCATTCATGGAGGTAATCAGAGTCTGCGGGTAGTCCAGACCGGAGAGCTGGGAACCAAATTTCTGGGTCAGTTCACCGGCTATTTTTTTAAGACTGTCCTGATTGACATAATCCGCCTTGGCATAAAAATTAATGCTTTCCGGTAAAGGGTTATAATCCAGTATCTTATCCCAGTCTTCATTATTATCCTTATTCCAGATATCCTTGGCCTTTTCCTTATCGATATACTGCACATCCTTGGCATAGGGCTGCGCTGCAATATAATCCTGAATCTGCTTAATGGTATCCTTTCCCGACACATTCAGGTAAGCGGATACTTCTACCTGTTCCTTTAGGTTATTGCCCATAGTCTTCAGGTTCAGAAAGAACCAGCCCATAATCCCCATGATTAATAGTACCAGGGAGATCCCGACAATACTAAAGACGGAATTGGATCTTTTCTTGTGTTTGGGGACGCTTTGAATTTCTGACATATTGTCCTTAAAAATAATTCGTTTGAGTGAATAACCAATAAGGGCAAATTTAATGTTTACATAGTAATCACGTACATTTGCAGGCAATTATTTTAATTTGTTTAAAGGTTTGGACCCTTTTGCGGCCTATTTGGGCAAAAAGCGCTTCCAACCACCAAATCATCATATGGATTATAATTTCAGGGATATTGAGAAAAAATGGCAGCGGCATTGGGAAGCGTCTGGGGCCTATACGGTATCAAACGACAGCACTAAACCTAAATACTATGTACTGGATATGTTCCCCTACCCCAGCGGAGCCGGACTGCATGTCGGTCACCCTTTAGGATATATTGCCAGTGATATATTTGCCCGCTATAAAAGATTACAGGGATACAACGTATTACACCCCATGGGCTATGATGCCTTCGGACTTCCTGCCGAACAGTATGCCATTGAACACGGCATACATCCGGCAGATTCCACCCGCCAAAATATTGCCACTTTTGAAAAGCAGCTCAATAATATCGGCTTCTGCTTTGACTGGTCCAGAAGAGTCAATACCAGTGATCCTGGCTATTATAAATGGACCCAGTGGATCTTCTTACAGTTATTCGGCAGCTTTTATGACCGGCCATTAAAAAAGGCCAGAAAAATTGAAGAGCTGGTTGCTATATTTACGCACGAGGGCAATCAGGATTATCCCTGCCCGGGCGATGACAGCATCCGGTTTACAGCTGAAGACTGGGCCGGATACGACCAAAAGCAACAACAGGACATCTTAATGCATTACCGCCTGGCTTATTGCGGATACGGAGAGGTCAACTGGTGTGAAGCATTGGGCACCGTCCTTGCCAACGACGAAGTAGTCAACGGCGTCAGTGAAAGAGGCGGACATCCGGTAGAGAAGAAAACACTCAGACAATGGTACCTGCGTATTACAGAATATGCCGACCGTCTTTTAGAAGGTCTTGACAGCGTAGAATTCAGTGATGCCATGAAAGAGATGCAGACCAACTGGATCGGTAAGAGCTCTGGTGCAGAAATCAGCTTTCAGATTGAAAGCGAACTGGGCACCGTGCCATCCTTTACCGCATACACCACGCGCCCCGATACGATTATGGGGGTTGATTTCTGCGTACTGGCGCCTGAGCTGGACTGGATAATTCAAATAGCTTCCGTAGAACAAAGACCGGAAGTAGAAAAATATATCGCCTATGTAAAAAGCAGAAGCGAGCGGGAGAGAATGGCGGAGAAAAGGATTACCGGCTGCTTTACCGGCGCCTATGCCATCAACCCGTTTGATACGGATAAAAAAATACCTATATATATCTCCGAATATGTACTGGCCGGATACGGCACCGGAGCCATTATGGCTGTTCCCTGCGGAGATGAAAGGGATTATAAATTTGCCAGAAACTTCCAGATCCCCATCACCAATATTCTGGGTGATCTCTTTGACGGTGAAACCGCCAATCCAACCAAGGATGCCAAACTGGTCAACAGCGGTTTTTTAAACGGTCTTCCGATGCGGGAAGCCATGGAAGTCGTCATTGATAAACTAACCGGGGCAGGGATAGGCAAAAGAAAAATAAATTACCGTATGCGTGATGCGGCCTTCAGCCGGCAGCGTTACTGGGGCGAACCCTTCCCGATTACCTGGAAGGACGGCGTAGCCATCCCGCTGAATGAAAAAGAGCTGCCGCTATTACTCCCACAGGTCGAAAAATACGGTCCCGGCCCGGGTGGTGCAGGCCCGCTGGCTACCATTGAAGAGTGGACGGGTAAAGGCCTTGAAACCAATACGATGCCCGGATATGCCGGCAGTTCCTGGTATTTTTTAAGATATATGGATCCCCATAATACAGAAGCATTCTGTGATCCTGCTGCCAGCTCTTATTGGAATCAGGTGGATCTGTATATCGGCGGTACCGAGCATGCCGTAGGACACTTGTTATACAGTCGTCTTTGGACCAAGATCTTATATGACCTGGGCTTTATCAGCTTCCAGGAACCCTTTAAAAAGCTCCTCAACCAGGGAATGATTCAGGGCAGCTCGCGGTTCGTTTACCGCCTCCACGGCACACAGGAGTTCATATCACACGGCCTGATCGCTGGTCAGCAGGTGGATAAAATCCACGTGGATGTCAATATTGTGGACGGGGTGGAACTGGACACGGAAGCCTTTAAAAAGTGGAAAAACCAGGAATTTGCAAATGCGACTTTTATTCTGGAAGATGGAAAATACATCTGCGGTGTAGAAGTCGAAAAAATGTCTAAAAGTAAATTCAATACCGTTAATCCTGACGTGCTGGTAGAGAAGTTCGGCGCGGACACCTTCCGTATGTATGAGATGTTCCTGGGACCGGTTGAACAATCCAAGCCATGGGATACCAAGGGTATTGAAGGGGTGCACCGTTTTTTGAAAAAACTCTGGCGCTTGTTCTTTGAAGAAGAAAAAGGAGCGGTCTTTACAGAGGATGCGCCAACGGCTGCTGAACTGAAAGTCCTGCACAAAACCATTCAGAAAGTCCAGTCAGACACAGAAAGATACTCGTTTAATACCGTGGTCTCTGCCTTTATGGTCTGTGTCAATGAGCTAACTGAGCTGAAATGCCATAAAAAGCAGATTCTGGCCCCGGTTCTTATTATGCTGACGCCTTATGCGCCGCATATCGCGGCAGAGCTCTGGCAGGCCTTAGGAGAAGACGGCGAAGTACTGGACGCTCAGTTTCCAGCCTTTAATCCCGCGCTGGTTAGAGAATCCGCTAAAAACTACCCGGTCAGCATCAACGGGAAAATGCGCACCAATATGGAATTTCCCCTGGATATGGATAAACAGAGCCTTGAAGCGGCCGTACTCGGCAATGAGGTCGTACAAAAATGGATTGAAGGCAAAACCATTAAAAAGTTCATTTTCGTGCCGGGCAAGATGATTAATATCGTTATCTAAGCCATCTGTCGGATCAGCGTTCTGCGACATCATAAAGCCTTGTTCTACCCCAGAACAGGGCTTTATGATGTCCGGCAGCCACTAGTACAACGTTTGCGTAAAATCGGTGAAACAGCCTTTTGTTTAATGTTATTTAACCATCTTTGATTACAGGAATCTGAAAGGGAGTTGGTAGCCCAGCATAAAACGGGCAACGAATGCCCCGGACGTCTATTTAACCGCTGCTGAGCTTACTGTTTCAGGAAATCATTTTTTTAACGATCCACAAAAGTTATGTACAAAAAAAGAAACTTATTGAGCAAAAAGGTGATGGGGGCTCTTATGCTGAGTGCCTGTTCCCTAACGCTTGGGCTGCTACTGCCTGCAGGGCCTGCAGTGGCTCAGCAGCCGACATCCTCCAGGACTTTCACCATCCCGGCCAACAAGGCCTATGTCGTGCCTTTGACGAATAGGGAAGACAGACGGCCTCCTGTTAAAGGCCGGGATGCAGCGCAAAAAGGCAAACGCGGTGCCTCAAAAGGAGGCTTTAACCCGCAGGGAGTATCTGTGCCGGTAGGCTACCCTCAAACCATCCTTCCGGTCTCTCACTGGACAGATTCGGCCAAATCCGTAGTCTGGTATCTGTACCAGCAGCAGGGCCATTATAATTTTAGTCTGGACGCAATGCTTAGCAAATCAACAGATCTTCCTTTTGAGATTTCCATCACGGACGCCGATCCCAACACAGGGTTTAAGGCCATCAATAAAGTATTTACCATGCATGGCAGTGGCAGTAAAGACACCACTGCCGTATGCAGCGTGGATATCCCAAAAACAGGGTATTACAGATATGCGCTCAAACCTAAGGCCGATCCCAGGGATGCCATCACATTATACTCCTTGCTTTTCAGTACGAATGGCAGTGAAAAGAGCGAAGTTCATCAGACCGATTACCAGTCCTCCCCTTCTGTTCACTTAAGCTTCAGTTCAACGGCTCCCACTACAAAATCCTATGACTGGATTTACGCAGAGATACTCGTACCGGAAGGCGGCGACCCACTGGCAACTTATTATGAGAGCCTGGGATTTTACAGAGGCTACATGGGCATCCAGACCAATGGCCTCCATGAACGCCGCGTACTTTTTTCTGTCTGGGACAGCAAAGACGCTGAAAAAGACAAAAGCATTGAAAAATCAGACTATGTTACACTGGTAGCCAAGGGCCCCCAAACGGTGACCAACAGTTTTGGCGGGGAAGGCACCGGCGGACAGTCCTATAACCCAGGTGCGAACTGGCAAACCGGAAAACCCGTTCATTTTCTGATGAACCTGCTGCCAGACACAAACGGATCCGTCGTCATTTCTGCCTGGTACCAAATCGATACCCAACCCTGGGTCTATGTTGCCAGCTGGCGGGCACCTAAAGAAAACCGCTATTTTGACGGGTTTTACTCCTTTATTGAAAACTACGGATACGCCAACGGCTGGATGCGCCGCATGGCCTATTATTATAACGCCTGGGGCAAACAAAGCGGTGGCGGAAGCTGGGTCAGCTTAAATAAAGTGAAATTTTCCCATACAGACGGCAAACCCGGACAGCGCATCGATTATGAACAGGGCGTTTCAGATAAATACCCTGATAGATTTTATATGGCTTCTGGCGGTTATACCCCCACCAGACAAACGGCCAGTCAGGTGCCACTGGGCAAAATAATCCCCATCAAGGATTTATCCCCTTTTGAAAAGGAGGTACAAAATGCACTCAATAAGTCGGCAGCCCGGCCTGAATAGCGCAATCATTTATTACAAAAGAGCAGACTTTTAGCTGCCATTCCATCTAAAAAGCGATGATCCGCAATAACAAATCCTGTTATTGCGGATCATCGCTTTTAGCTTTTCAGTGCCCCCTTTAATACGAAAGGGCCTGTTCTCAGGCAGAAAGGCTCCTTTAGGTGGCATCAGACGGCCTTCGTCTTTCCTCAAAACGGTTATTCAGCCTTCAGAGAGTTTACGGGATTCGTCTTTGCCGCTTTTATGGCTTTAAGGCTGATCGTTAACCCCGCAATCAAAAAGGTAATCAGCGCGGCCAGTACAAATATCCACCAGCTTAACTTTGTCTGAAAGGCAAAATTCTGCAGCCAGGTATGCATGGCCATATATCCCAGCGGGATGGCTATTAAGGCTGCAATGACAACAGGTTTCAGCAAATCCCTTGAAAGTAAAATAACGACCTGCCTTACGGAGGACCCCAGAATCTTTCTGATCCCGACTTCCTTTATCCTTTTATTGGCTGTAAAGGTAGCCAGTCCAAATAACCCGAGTGAGGCAATGATTATAGCCAGCATTGCAAAAGAAGTCAATAACCGCTGTTGCTTTATATCCTTGCGATACATCGATTCAAACTGCTGGTCCATAAAGCTGTATTCAAAAGGATAACCCGGGGCAGCGGTCATATAGGCCTTCTGCAGTCCGGATATGGCCTGATCAATCTGTCCTGCCTTCAGCCGGATATACACCAGTCGGTTGTCATCTCCGGGCGTAATCACAAGCGGCGTAACATTTTGTTTAAGGCTTTCAAAACTAAAATCCGCGACTACGCCTATGATCCTTCTTCTGACGGGATCATTTTTGGTATTCTGAATCCATTTACCGACAGCCTGCTCCGGGGTCCAGCCCAGGCTTGCCGCAGCAGTCTGGTTGATCAGAACCGCCTGGCCGGAATCTGTCGGATACGACGCTGAAAAATCACGGCCGCTCAATATTTTTAAACCGAGCGCTTTCACATATTGAAAGTCCGCATACTCCGTATGCGCACTCCATTTTTCCCCTCTGCCTTCCACATTGAAAAAGTAAGTATCAAAAAAGCCGCCCGGTTCCCCGGACATCATGGACACCGCTTCCACTGCCTTACCGCTGAGGGCTTCCTGTTTAAAAAGCAGTCTGTTTTTATAGAGATCTTCATTGTCAATACGAACAATCAAAGACTGGGACTGATCATATCCCAGCTGTTTATTTTTGACAAAATGGAGCTGCTTGGAAATAACTATGGTTCCGATAATCAGAAAGACGGAGATCATAAACTGAATAACGACTAGTACCTGCCGAAACCGGACACCCCCGGCACCGAGTTTTAATTTTCCTTTGATGGCCTCCACCGGCGAAAAACCGGACAGAAATAACGCCGGATACATCCCGGACAACAGGCCGATGACCAAAATCACGCCCGCCATAAATAAATAGACCGGCGGATGGCTCCAGTCTACCGTTAACCGGTAACCCAGCAGGTGATTGTAAAAGGGTAAAAACAAATAAAGGAATACCAGTGCCAGACAACAGGCCACCGCCGTAATCATAAAAGACTCACCCAAAAACTGCCATACCAGCTGTTTTCTGTGAGCCCCCAGCACCTTGCGCAGACCGATTTCCTTAGACCTTTCAACCGCTCTGATGGTAGACAGGTTCATAAAATTAATACAGGCGATCAACAAAATAAGCATGGCAATCGAGATGAAAATATAGATCACCGATTTGTCGCCATGACGCTGATCTCCGAACATATTGCCGGTAAGGTATACTTCTTTTAAAGGAAGTAAGCCCAGGGAAAAATGGAAGCCGTATTCTGCCATTTCTTTGCCCAGATATTTGTCCACAAAGGCCGGCAACCTGTTTTGCAGATGAGCTGCCTCGGCTCCGGGAGCCATCTGTATAAACGTATACATACTATTGTTGATCCATTGGGAAAAATAGGGAGCATCCTTATAATTATCTATGGGCACCAAAATATCAAAATCCAGGGTTGAATTGACCGGTACATCCTGCATAACTCCGGTAACTTTAAGGGCCAGGGTTTTATCCAGTTCAAGGGTTTTACCCATGGCGGCAGCTGTACTTCCAAAATATTTTTTGGCCATGCTTTCTGTCAGTACAATACTGCCCGGATCATTTAATGCTGTTTGATGATTACCCTGGAGCATCTTAAAGGAAAACATCTGTAAAAATGCCGGGTCGACGGCGTAGATTTTCTTCTCATTAAAAGCCTGATCATGACCCGCTGACACGAGGCTGTTGCTTGGAAGTACCCTCACGACCTGATCAATGGCGTCCGGAAAATCCGTTTTCAGCGCAGGTCCGTAAAGTCCTGACAGATAGGCAACGCTGTTCTGTTTTCCATCCAGATTCGCGTAACGGACGACCTGATAAATATCCTTTTCATGCTCATGAAAACCATCTGCGGTGAACTCGTTATTGACAAATAAAAATATCAATAAACAAACGGCCACTCCAAGTGCCAGCCCTAAAATATTGATGGAGGAAAATATTTTATTTTTCATCAGGCTGCGCCAGACGGTGATGAAATAATGTTTAACCATTGAAGTATTTTTTAAATGTAAGGACCCCCGTTAAAACTATTTTGAAAAAATAGCCAGTTAGGTGCCATACTTCAATTGCATCGCTACAATAGATTTACATATATTAAGATCTTTAAAATTGTCCGTTTTTGATACAGCACCCCTCTAAAAACGAACACTGGGCGCCAAGGATCGCCACCCGTTATTTTTCGATCAGATAGCACCAGCGCTTTAATTTGCCTTCAAAATCAAATGGCGTGGTTCTTTTGGTAATATCCGTAATTTTCGAGGCCGCAATATTTTTTTCATCCAGCACAAACCGGGTAAAATTCGTACTAAAATAAAGCTGTCCGCCAGCCGTCAATGCGTTTAAGACATCAGATATTAATTCCACATGATCCCTTTGGATATCCAATATATCTTTCATCTTTTTAGAATTACTGAAAGTAGGCGGATCCATAATTACCAGATCAAAAGAGTCCGGTTTCAAGGTCTTGAGATAGGCCTTTACATCTGCCGCCACAAAACGGTATTTATGTTTTGTCAGGGGCGTCAGTAAGCGGTTAAACCTGAAATTCTCTTCCGCCCAGTTCAGATAGGTATTGGACAGATCCACGCTGGTAACGCTTGAAGCGCCAGCCGCCGCACCGTACACGGAAAATGATCCGGTATAGCAAAAAAGGTTCAGCAGGTTTTTATCCCGGGCCACTTCTCTGACCATCTGACGGGTGATCCGGTGATCCAGGTACAACCCTGTATCCAGATAATCCGTCAGGTTCACCCGGAACTTTAAACCCGATTCTTCTACTGTAAAAAAATGGCCTTCCTCATCTACTTTTTCATACTGCTGACCGGCGGTCCGGTGACTCATTTTGCTGCGCTGTTTCAGATAGATATCACTAAGCGCCACACCGGTTACCTGACTGATGATGTCAAAGCAACCATTTAATTTGTCCTCCGGCCACGGATCCATTTCAGGGTCTTCCGATTTTTTGGCATACAGGCTGACGTAGGCCTTTTCCCCATATATATCTATGCTGATTGGAAACTCCGTCAGATCCCGGTCATAAATCCGGTAACAGTGTACCTGCTGCCTGCGGGCCAGTTTACTTCTGTGCTTATACACCTTTGTTAAACGATTGCTGAACATCTGTAATAGGGCTTCCATCTGTCAAATATTTATCCGGGAAATGATTTTAGTGAAACAGGCCTGCAAAATACATCGAATTAAGCGCAATTTGGGTAAATCCGCCAATTGCTTATTCCCGTTCATACAGCTTCCCAGCGCTGCGCCGAAAGATTGCCGGAAGAATAATTTTCAACATTGCACCTCAAATTAAGGGAACTATGCTTATTTTTGAATTTACAGTAGCGCATTGAAATATGTAATCAATTAAATTACAACTTATTACACTTTACAATCAGCTAAAAACCGGCGCTACTCGAACAAAAACAGACATAGATGACAACGTATAAAGAAATAGAAATAACCGGCCTTAAGGAAGGGCAGCTGGACCTTTTGGTCGGTCTGCTATCTGAGGCGGGTTACAGCGGTTTTGAAGAACTGGAAGAGGGACATATCTTAAAAGCATTTATTGACGATAGTGATTTTGATCAGGCCCTGCTCCAAGATCTGCTGGAACCCTACGGGACGCATTTTACCACAAGAGATCTGGAAGAACAGAACTGGAATGCCCTCTGGGAGTCCAATTTTGAACCGGTGGTGGTGGATGATTTTGTAGCCATCCGCGCCGATTTTCACAAGCAGGCGTTTAATACGGAATTTGAGATTCTGATAACCCCGAAAATGAGTTTTGGGACTGGGCATCATGCGACTACCTATATGATGGTGTCCCAGATGCGTCATTTAGAATGGGCGGGGAAAAAAGTGCTGGATTTTGGCACCGGAACCGGTATTCTGGCTATTTTGGCCAACAAACTCGGAGCAAAAGAAATTCTGGCCCTGGATAATGACGACTGGTCCATAGAAAACGCCACTGAAAATATCCTCAGCAACAACTGTCATCATATCAAGGTTAAAAAGGCACATACAGCGGCTACCGACGGCCATTACGAAATAATACTGGCCAATATCAACAGGAACGTCATAATCGCCAATGCAGAAATCCTGACACAATCTCTGGCCACGGGAGGAGATTTACTGATCAGCGGATTATTGCAGCAGGACGAAGCAGATATTAAAAACCTGTTTATACAGCTGGGGCTTACTTATCTGACCACGGTCTATAAAGCGCAGTGGATTGCCATGCATTTTAAAGCCGCCAAATAGGTCCGACGCCTGACAGTTTTATCGCAAAAGTCTGACATATAAGGAGTCTGGCCCCGCTTTCCGAGGCCAGCTGAAGCGGGGCGCCATTTTGTTAAATTATCTTAAAACACTCCACTGTCCTCGTGCATATATGCCAATTTTTAATCGATATTGTCTATAATTGACAATTAGCTGTTATATTTGTAACTCAAAATTTCTGACGAAAAGCTATTAATGCAAGAGATATTACTTTTACTGGTAGCCTACATGCTTGGCTCTATTCCTACATCTGTATGGGTGAGCAAACACTTTTTTGGTATCGATATCCGTGAATACGGAAGCGGAAATGCCGGCGCCACCAATACCTTCCGCGTGCTGGGTCCTAAGTGGGGTTCCATTGTCATGTTAGTGGATGTCTCTAAAGGTGCGGCAGCCGCATTACTGGTTTTTACCCTGCACAAATATGCCCTGCACGATTCCATGCAGCGCACCAATCTGATGATCGGGCTCGGCCTGGCTGCTGTGGTCGGTCATATCTTTCCCTTATGGGCCGGCTTTAAAGGCGGCAAAGGCGTAGCCACCCTGTTCGGGATGATTTTAGCCATTCAGCCGGCAGTGGCGGGTCTTTGCGTCGGCGTTTTTATCCTGGTATTATATCTGACCCGTTTCGTTTCTCTTAGTTCTATCTTATCAGGTGTGGCCTTTGCCATTCTGATTCTGTTTATTTTCAATGACGATTCTACTTTTTACCGCATATTTTCCATTGCAGTCGCCCTGATGCTGGTACTCACCCACCAGAAAAATATTAACCGGATATTAAAAGGCACGGAAAGTAAAGTGCCCATTTTAAAATTCCGCGACCGCAGAAAAAGCCGCCGCCGGGAAAATAAAGACCAGCAGGACAGCGACAACGCGGGATAACCAAGCGCTCTCATTCATTTCTCCGGGATTTATCCTTTAAAATCCCTGAACACCGGACTTTCCCCTGTTCTTTGGTATAGATATTGTTTTAATATTAACCATCTGTATATCGCATGAGGCAGCCAAAATTGCATAGCTCATAGATATACAACCTGGTACACTTATTGTATTTATAATATATAATAGGTTTACTCCTCAATTACATCTATTTTATTGTTTTTTTAAACTGTAAAGCCCATGTTACTCAAAAAACTATCTCTCAGCGCTTTAGGGGTTATCTTGTTATTTGGTTGTACCCGTAATGCCATATCCGGACGCAGTCAGCTGATGCTCACCTCAGAGAGTTCTCTGCAGTCCCAGGCACTCACGGAATACAAGGATTTTCTATCCAAAAATAAAGTAGTCAGTCAATCCACGGATCCCAAAGATTATGCGGTCGTCCAGAAGGTAGGCAAGAACATAGCCGCCGCTATTACAAAATATTATGCACAAAAGGGTTTGTCCAGTGAGCTGAGCGGATACAAATGGGAGTTCAACCTGGTACAATCCTCCGATGTCAATGCATGGTGTATGCCAGGAGGTAAAGTAGTGGTTTACACAGGATTATTACCGGTTGCGCAAAATGAGGCAGGTCTTGCCATCGTCATGGGTCATGAAATTGCACACGCCGTTTTGCATCACGGACAGGAAAGAGTCAGCCAGCAGCAAGCGGCCTCCATTGGCGGCACCCTGGTTAGCGCAGCGCTGTCCAATGGTAAAAACCAGATGGCATCCAATGTGTTTAATGCTGTTTATGCGCCCACAGCCCAGATGGGGGTAATTTTACCTAATTCCAGAAAACAGGAGTCCGAAGCAGACCACTACGGGTTGATTTTTGCCGCAATGGCCGGCTATAATCCGCAGGAAGCGGTCGCTTTCTGGGAAAGAATGGAAAAAATGGGCGGCGCGGACAACACACCAACGCTACTTCGCTCTCACCCTACCAATGCGACCAGAATCGCCGATATTAAGAGATTACTCCCTGAGGCTGAGCAGTATTATAAAGCCCGTTAAGATAAAACTTATCCGCGGATTACCGGGACCAAAAAGTTAAAATGTTGTTCAACTTTGGCCGTTCGGGTGTATTATACCGATTTTTTGTCTTAAATGGTGTAATTTTGCATGTATTTGTTTTTTTAACCTTAAACCACAGTTAAGGCATGTCCCATCTAGATTTGTACGAGCAATTTCAACTAACTAACGAAAAGAATATTCTTATACAAGGCTTACCTTCTTCAATAGAAAAACAATTTGCAAAGGTTTCTTTCAGTAAAAATGTAACCCCTTTATTAAAGAATAAGAAAATTGATTTTGCGCTGGTTTTTGCCATTAATCATCAACAGCTTTGTACGATTCTTAAAGATGTATTCCCGGCCCTGCATGGCAGCAGTAAAGTCTGGATTGCTTATCCCAAATCCTCCAGCAAGATTGTCAGTGATCTGAACCGTGTGGATTGCTGGGAGATCCTTTCCAATAACAGTTACGAAAAAACAGAAGACGAGATTGAACTCGATAACGTCTGGGGCGCAGTAAAATTTAATAAAGTAACCGTGGAGGAAACAGTGGAAACTGCTTCTATTGCAACGAAGACGCCCAGAGCGAAAGGATTTGATAAAAAATTATCCATTATCCCGGCTGAACTGGACGCTTTATTTGTTAAACACAACCAGGCCAAAGAATTTTTCAGCTCTCTGCCCTCTGCCAATCAAAAAGAATATGTCACTTGGATTGAAGGGGCCAAACGCAGCGATACCAAACAAAAAAGACTGGCTTCTACTTTGGAAAAGCTGTTAGCCGGTAAGAAAAATCCTATAGAGAAATAATTTTACTGCGTCCCGTGTGACCAGTAGATCATTGAAATAAAACTCCCGGTAATTGTGTTACACAGATTACCGGGAGTTTCTTCTTTGTGTTTGCCCTTTATTCAACCATACTTTATACACTGCACCTGATTACCTTTTTTTAGTAGTCGTATTCTTTAGTCTGGAGAGCGTCTGTTCGATCATACCCAACCGGTTTTTAATTTTTTCAGCAGAAGCGTCCAGGGTATAGCCTTCATCCAGCAGTTCTTTTACAAGCAACATCTTTTTGATGTTCTTATAATCATATCGCCTGTTTTTGCCCCCTTCCTCGGTCAGACTGCTAATAATCCCTTTATCCTCCCAATAACGGATCTGCCGGGTCGGAATGCCAGTGATCTGTGATACTTCCCCGATTCCGACAATCAGTTTGTCCAGGAAATCAAAGTCAAAAGACAGGTCTTCATTTGTCATAGATGTACCCATTTTGTAAATTATTTATAATTATTGTTACAAATATAAAATAAAAATCTTTATTTTGTAATTGTAAATAATCTACAATAATTGATAATAAAAATCAAATAATGAAATTATTGAGCAACAAAAATGCAGTCATCACTGGCGGAAGTGACGGGATCGGACTCGGTATTGCCCGGTCTTTCGCACAGAACGGCGCTAATCTTATTTTAGTGGGTCGCGACAGAGATAAACTGGAAATAGCAAAAGAATCGCTCTCCCATTATACAACAGAAGTGCAAACGCTTACCGCAGACCTGTCTGACATCGCGCAGATTAAGCCTTTGGCTGAGCAACTACTCCATATCTATTCAAATATCGACATACTCGTCAACAATGCTGGCATCGGCAAATTTCTGCCTTTTTCAAAAACGGATATATCGATATTAGACCTGCACCTGAATCTAAACGTGAAGGCCCCCTATCTGCTCATCCAGGAACTACTGCCGGCTATCATGCGATGCAAAGGGAATATCATTAATATTTCCTCCTATTTTTCGGACCGCATGTTACAGGGCAGAACTACAACGGCCTATTCCTTGACCAAAGGAGCGATCAACTCTCTAACCAAGTCCCTGGCGTTTGAAATCGGCCATACAGGCGTCCGCGTCAACGCCATTGCACCGGGAAGCGTTGAAACGCCTCAGTTCAACAGGAATCTGCAAAGTCTTTCCGGTGAGGAGCAGTCCGCCTTTCAGAACATGGTGAATGCGATCTATCCTTTAGGTAAAATAGGTAATGCCGAAGACATTGGCAAAGCAGCGACCTTCCTGGCCTCTGAACAGGCCAGTTGGATCACAGGTACGATACTCGCTGTCGATGGCGGGCTGACGACCAGTTAAGCAAAGAAAAACAAGTTTTTTTCTGCAATGCCGTGTCCAAATTACTGATTTCTATTTCTTTTTTACTTTTTTGGAGGCGGTTTTCAGCTGCGGCTTTGCTTTTTTTGTTTTACCGGCTTTTTGGAGGGTGTTGTCTTCTTCCAGGACGACATCCGCCTTACCGGAAGATTTCCTGACAGGAGTTGTCTTTAACTCTTCCTCCAAAAATTTGGCGGTAAAACTTTCTTTACAGTGAACCATCTGTTCCGGTGTGCCTTCAAACAGGATGCGGCCGCCGCCCTTTCCCCCTTCCGGACCCAGGTCAATGACGTGATCAGCGACCTTAATGACGTCCAGGTTATGCTCAATGATCAATACCGTATTGCCCCGGTCGCTGAGTTTTTCCATGACATGCATCAGCTGGCGGATATCGCTGAAATGAAGCCCCGTGGTAGGCTCATCCAGGATATAGAAAGTCTTGCCGGTGTCTTTTTTGGCCAGCTCCGTGGCCAGCTTAACGCGCTGCGCCTCTCCACCACTGAGGGTAACCGCAGATTGACCGAGGCTGATATATCCGAGCCCCACATCCTGTAAGGTTTTTATTTTTCTAAACAAGGAAGGGACTGCCTGGAAAAATTCCACCGCTTCGTCCACCGTCATGTCCAGTACATCGCTAATGGACTTGCCTTTGTAGCGGATTTCCAGGGTTTCCCTGTTATAACGCTTGCCGCCGCATTTTTCGCAGGGCACATACACATCGGGTAAAAAGTTCATTTCAATGACCCGCATACCGCCTCCTTCGCACACATCACAGCGCCCCCCTTTTACATTAAAGGAGAACCTGCCAGGCGCATAGCCCCTGATCTTGGCTTCCGGCACAGCGGCATACAGCTGACGGATATCAGTAAAAAAGCCGCAGTAGGTAGCCGGATTACTTCTGGGGGTCCGGCCAATGGGCGACTGATCAATCTCAATGACTTTATCAATATTTTCGAGGCCCTGAACAGACTTATAAGGCAGCGGCGTCATCTTGGAATGATAACAATGCCTGGAAAGTATAGGATATAAAGTCTCATTTATTAAGGTTGATTTACCGCTGCCGCTGACGCCTGTTACCACTATTAGTTTTCCCAGGGGCAATTTCAGATTCACCTTTTTCAGGTTATTGCCGGTTGCGCCCTTTAATTCTATAAACAATCCGTTGCCCGGCCTTCTGGCATAAGGCAGTTCAATGGCTTTCTCACCACTTAGAAACTTGGCCGTTTCCGTATGCGCCTTAAGCGCCTCATGCGGGGTACCGGCAAAGACAATCTCTCCCCCGTGCAGTCCAGCCCTTGGACCGATGTCCACCAGGTAGTCTGAGGCCAGCATAATATCCTTGTCATGCTCTACGACCAGTACACTGTTGCCAATATCTCTTAAGTGTTGCAGGGCGGTGATTAAGCGGTGATTATCCCTTTGATGCAGCCCGATGGAAGGCTCATCCAGTACATAGGTGATACCCTGTAATTGAGAGCCTATCTGGGTGGCCAGACGGATGCGCTGACTCTCCCCTCCGCTCAGGCTGCGGCTCGGGCGGTTAAGTGTCAGATACGTGAGTCCCACATCCAGTAAAAACCGGACCCTTTCCCTTATCTCCTTTAAAATATCTTTAGCGATGATATTTTGCTTTTTGGAAAGCCGCTTCTCCAGCCCTGTAAACCAGCCATTGAGCTCTTCCAGATCCATCTCTCCTAACTGCGCAATATTATGCTGATCGATTAAAAACCAGAGACTCTCTTTTTTAAGCCGCTGTCCTTCGCATTGGCTACAGGGACGCAGTTCCATAAAGCCTGTCACCCAATCTCTTAAATGATCGGTACTGCCTGCCGACGAAAACCACCTTTTGAGCATCGGGATCATGCCTTCGTAGCTGCCGGTATATACCTGCGGAATGCTGTCATCCTGGCCGTCCACGTCAAAGGTTCTGAGTGCATCCCCGTCACCGAACAACAACAGATCCAGGGCTTTTTCAGAAAGGTCGTCCAAGGGTTTATCCAGCGGAATTTTATGCTTTTTACAAAACTGCACGACTTGTTGGTAGACGCTGGCGCTGCGCTCTTCTCCCAGCGGTGCCAGGCCTCCTTTTTTGATACTGAGCCTTTTATCGGGCAGCACCAGTTCCCGGCTGACCGCGTAGATTTCACCCAGTCCCTTACACTGCGGACAAGCGCCATAGGGAGAGTTAAAAGAAAAGGAATTAGGGGAGGGTTCTTCATAACTGATACCGGTATCGGCGCAGACCAGCTGCTTGGAATACTGGGCCAGTACTTCATCCTCTCCTACCAACACAAAAACCAGGTCTTTACCCAGTTTTAGCGCCTGCTGAATACTGCTGGAAAGCCTGGGTTGCATATCCTCGATAATTTTTAACCGGTCAATGACAATCTCTATATCATGGATCTTATAGCGGTCCACCTGCATCTCCGGTTTCAGATCCAGGATTTTACCGTCCACCCTGACCTTGACAAAGCCTTTTTTGCGAATCTCCTCGAAGAGCTCCCGGTAATGGCCCTTTCTGCCGCGCACAACCGGAGCCAGAATAACTGCTTTCTGTCCTTTTTGCCGCAGGTATATATCAGCGATGATTTCTTCTTCGCTGAACTTCACCATTTTTTTTCCGGTATTGTAACTATAGGCCTCGGCGACCCTGGCATAAAATAACCTTAAAAAATCATAGACCTCTGTTACCGTACCGACCGTGCTTCTTGGATTTTTATTGGTGGTTTTCTGTTCAATGGAAATTACCGGGCTGAGACCGGTGATCTTATCGACATCCGGTCTTTCCATATCACCCATAAACTGACGGGCATAAGCGCTGAAACTCTCCATATAGCGCCGCTGTCCTTCATTATAGATGGTATCAAAGGCCAGCGAAGATTTTCCGCTGCCGGAGACGCCAGTAAAGACCACCATTTTATTTTTAGGAATCTGAATATCCAGATCCTTCAGATTATGCTCCCGTGCTCCGAATACATCCAGCGTCTGAGGACCGTCCGGCACGACCATGGCGGAATGCGCCTGATTATTTTCTATATTTTTATGGGCAACGGACCTGCCAGCTGCCTTTTTTTGTTTTATCTGTGTCATGAGTCACCAAAATTAATGGAAAAAATCTGCATTCTCTACTAAAATATTTATAAGAAATATACCTGCCCTGTTCCGGGTAAAAAAGAAGGCCAGATTCCCTTAGAACCTGACCTCCCAACAAACCTAAATCGACTCTCTTTTATTCTATAATAAATTTCAGTGTCAGATTTTATGGCCTATATTCATTTAATCCGGATACATTGATGCATACCTTCTGACTACTGTCCTTCCTTGGCTTTTTTATTGTCTTTATGTTTACCGATGCCATAACCGGCACCTCCGCCTACTGCGGCACCAATAACGGCACCTAATCCGCGGTTTTTCTTAGCCACAACAGCTCCTACAACGGCTCCGGAACCGGCACCTATCAGCGCACCTTTGGCAGCACTGCTGAATTTTTTCTTCTTGGCAGTGGTGGCTTCCGAGCTGGAACTGCCAGCCTCACTCTGATCTGCTGAGGCGACGGAACCCGCACTATTATCATCGCTGTAATTACCGCTGTTATCATCATTGATGGATTTTACAGCGCCTGAACCTTCGTCATTGCCATTATTGCCGTTGTCCGTTACGGTTGAGGTATAAGACTGACGGCTTTCACCCGAATTGTTATGGGCAGCGGAGGACTGCTGCTCCTCTAAGGCGGCAGCGGAGTCCGCTGCTTTCTGGGCATTAAATGCCGCCAGACCGGCGGTATCGGCCGCATTTACGGCTTCTGAACTATTGCCATTTCCTTTACAGGAAGCTAGTAAAATAACGGCACTTATCAGGCATACCAGCCAGAATATCCATTTATACTTAACTCCGGTATTCCACTGGGATTTATCTGTGGTTACGACTCCAACCCGGGCCGGCTGTTGACGCTGCCCCAGCGGTGTATTACGATTTGTATGATTTTCTAATAAATTCATAAACTGTTTTTTAGATAATAAGATCCGTTTGTTTGCCTTACACATTGAATCAGGTAAGCTAAAATCCAAAAAACATACCAAGAGCGTTGAAAAAAGGAGCAGGCGGGGCCTGCTCCTCAAAAGAGATTAAAAATCAACCAGATATAGCATATGGACAATTTTACTGCTTTGTTAAAACCGTCAAAACCTGGTATTGAGGGCAAACGCCCCTCAGGCCACTTCAGGTTTTATCTCCTGCTCAAATTTCTTGTCAATATATCTGGAATGCATAATTCTTAAAATCCCCATATAATCCATTTTAAATTCTATCAGATCGCCTGTTTTGATCCCCTGTTCATTTTGCCCCAGGTCAATGACCGTCATATCGGAGCTTGAACCGACAATCTGCATATCCTTTCTAACCGGCTCAAAATGCTCCTTTTCTATATCCAGCAGGCCAACATCCACAATGGCTCTGTGCGCACTTTGCTGGGCGCTATGCTGATCAAACGCTAATACGTCTCCCGTCAGATTGTGCCCCAGTTCCCCCATGGGCACCATAGGCTTTTCATTGACTTCTATGACTTCTGCATACAGTTTAAATACGTCATTATGCATCTGGTCAAAAGTAGTGTTATGATACACATCGGTTCCCAGATACAAAGTCTCTCCCACCCTGAAATGATTCACCCCTGCCGGCAAAAGGCCGTTTTCTATCAACGGAATGGTAACCGAAGCGCCGCCAGAGACATAGGGTATCTTCCTGTTGAATTTGGTTTCAATCAGCTGTTTATAAATACAAAGCTGAATCAGTTTGTCATGATTGGGCAGTACCCCGTACATACAGGTAAGGTTCGTGCCGATCCCGATTACTTCAATGCCCGGCAATTTAAAGATGTCGCTGTAAAAGTCAACCAGATGCTCCCGCATCACTCCTTCTCTTAACTCGCCGAGCTCGATCATGATAACGACCTTATGAATCTTACCTCTTTGAACGGCTGCATCCGAGAGCAGCCGTATCGTCTCCAGCTCGGTATTAAAACTGATATCGGCAAAATCCACCACACCGCTTATGGAGCGTTTTGCCGGGGGCTTGATAAAGACCGTCTCTATCGCAGGGTTAATGGCCTTGATAGCTTTTAGATTCGACACCCTGGAGTCGCATATCTGGGTCACCCCCAGTTCAATGACGGCTTCCAGATATTTTTTATTCCCACATAGCAGTTTGCTGACCACTGCCCAGTCTATATGTCTGCTCTTAAATAATGCATCCAGCTTCTGATAGTTCTCTTTTAGTTTCTTCTTATTGAGTGTTATAAAAGCCATGATTATTTTTTAATTAAACGCATTTCTAAATACTTGTTGGAAAAGCCGAATTTCTCGTAGAGTTTTTTTGCCGGATTATCCGGTTCAACATGCAGGGCTATATCGCCCTTTACCAGCTGCGTCATCTGTTCCATTAACTGACTACCCAGTCCCTGTCCTCTTCTGTCTTTATGGGTAGCCAGATAAACCAGGATATTTTCCGGTATATAATCCCGCATACCCGTTTTATTAATGACGGCCACTGAGATCAGCTCCTGCTGGTCTAAAAGTTCCAGGATATAGCCGCCAGGGGTATCATGGCCATTGGCGTACAAAATCGCTTTTTGTATGGCAGACGGCTCATCACCATACTGCTCCAGATGATCGAATAAAAATGAGGTTAACTTAGCAATCTCCTGTTCAGAGAGTACCGTTTCCGGCGTAATTACACGTAAATCTTTCATGATATTTTGGACGGCTCAAAGCAATGCATCATAATAGGATAACCTATTATTTACATCATTTAATTAAAGCTGCCACTTGTTAAAACACGCTACCTATAGATAAAAGCAAAATACCTGAATAGCAATACCAGCTATATAATGTTTACAGGCATCAAACTATGCGGATGCTGGGAGGATAAAGAAATAAGGTGCGTGACACTTAAAAAAATAGAATAAACCGAAGCCCAGCCTGAAGGCTTATCCAAAATCAAAATGCAATTCAATAAAGCGGCATTTTTAATTGTCATTAACAGAACACCGGCCCCGATTGCTCCGCAAAGGTACAACAATTAAATTTAACGCTGAAATACGCGCAAATACTACCTGCTGACAAGCAGTTAAAGGTAAGCCTGTCAGGCGTTTCAGCTAAAATACATTTTAAGGGAGCCCTGATAATAAAATCAATTATTCAAGGTTTTTAGTTTACTCCAGCGTTCTGAATACCTGGATACCATGTGCAGGCAGCGTAATAGTGCCCAATTTGTCCAGACGGCCCATATCCTGATGACGCCAAAGGTCACGCAGTTTTTCATCCCCTTTCAGTCCTATTAAATTGGGTTCAAGATGATAGCGCACTGCTGAATCCGACCTGTTCATAATGGCAATCGCCCATTGTTTTGATTTTTTACCCAGCGGTTTTACAAAGACATCGACGCAGCCCAGGTCCTGATGGATGAGTCTTTTCGCTTGCCGGAAGCCCGGATCCTGATCAATGGCAATCAGTTCCTGATTGGTCAGAATCTCTTTAGACGCCGCACTTATATTAGCCACATCACAGCTAATCATTAAGGGCGAGGTCAGCATACACCACATGGAGAAATGCGTTTTATCTTCCTCGTCAGTCAGCCCACGCCCTACCTGCAGCATATCCATATCATTATAATGGCCGGGACTTACGTATTGCCATAAATTGGCATTCAGATCAATAATATGCTGAATCTCTTTAAAATTATTATGAATGTCCGCAGACATGCGCCAGCTATCTGCCGCTTTAATGGCCCAGATACCCGGGAATTGCCACCGGCAAAGATTAAACACCACATCCGGTTTTACCATTCTCATGGTGTCGATAATGTTTAAATAAGTCGTTTTCTCATCCAGCTTTAATACCTTACCACCACACCAGTCTACTTTGATATAGTCAAAGCCCCAGTTTTTAAAAAACAAAGTGGCGTCCTGCAGGACATGGCCATATAAACCAACGCCTATCCCCTTTTTGTCATTGTTCCAGATAGAGCCGCAGGTATTACAGCCGCCATCAGAATAAATACCGGCCTTCATCCCCAGACTATGTATAAAGTCAACGGTGGCTTTCATCCCCAGTGGAAACTTTGCCCTATCTTCCATCAGCTGGCCGCCCGGGGCACGGCCTTCAAAATAACCGTCATCGATATTAATATAGTTATAACCTGCCGCCAGTAATCCGGAGCTTTTCATGGCTGCCGCCTGCTTCCTGATAGCGGTATCACTGATATGTACATCATACTGGTACCAACTGCACCAACCCATGGTTGGCGGTTTTATTTTCTGAGCCTGACTGTTTACAGCAAAACAGCAAACCAATAATAAAGTGCAGGATAAAAAAGACAGCCTTTGCATTTAAATTTCAGGTTGATGTAACCCGAAAATACACCATACTCACCAAATAAACAATGGAAGATGCCAATAAAGTTGCGTAATTGCAATGAACCGGAACAGTTGATGGCTTTATGCATGAACAGAAAGTTCCGCTGGCAGAACTCGGCAGATTCACCATATATTCCCGGCAAATATACACTAATACTAAAGAGAGAAGATTCTAGGCTTTAAACAGGCTCTTGATTTTGGAACAGAACGCAGAAGCAATCATCTGTTCTGCCTGGATAATCATATTACTAAAGGCCTTGTCATTGCTGATACCATGACCAATGATAACAGGTTTATCAATGCCCAGTATGGGTGTACCCCCGTAATTTTCATAATGGAAACGGCTTAAGAAACTGTCGTTTTCCAATTGTCTTTCAGCAGCAATCTCGTAAATGGATTCCGCCATTTTCAGTACAATATTACCGGTAAAGCCGTCGCAGACAATAACGTCCGCTTTATCTTTAAACAAATCCCTGCTTTCAATATTACCGACAAAGTTAATAGCGGTATTTTCCTTCAATAAAGGATAAGTAGCCTGGCAAAGCAAATTACCCTTTTCCGCTTCCTCGCCGACATTCAGCAAGGCAACTTTAGGATTGTCAATCTGCAGCACATTACTGGCATAGGCGCTGCCAAGAATCGCAAACTGATTGAGTTGTTCAGGCTTGCAGTCCGCGTTCAGTCCTACGTCTACCAACAGACCGTTAGCGCCGTTTAACTTAGGCACCAGGCTTGGGATGGTAGGCCTGAGGACTCCTTCAATGGATTTAATGGTATACATGGCCCCTACCAGCATGGCGCCGGTATTACCTGCACTGATAAAAGCATGGATTTTTCCTGTGGCCAGCAAATGAAACCCGACCGCTATGGAAGATTCAGGTTTTTCCTTTAAGGCCTTGGTGGGATGTTCATTATACCCGATGGTCTGGGCCGCATGAACCACCTTAATACGCGGATCGGCGGCAATACCGCAACTATCCAGCAGGGGCTGGATTTCTGCTTCATTACCGATGCAATAGATCAGACATGTTTTGGAGTCATCGTTAAGATACAGCGCAACGCCTTTTACAGCTTCAGAGGGTGCATAATCGCCACCCATCATATCTATTCCAATGTTGATGTCAGACACGTTTCAGGTTTTTGTTGAAATGTAAATAACCATGGTATTTGCCTACCATCGTTATTAAGCGAGAGTGGCAGCCCCTGATTCAACAGTAATGCATCAGATCATACTGCCTTAAACGGAGTGCCAATCCCCTCCCTGCGAATTTACAAAATTGCTTAAACTCACCAAATTATTTCCCCTTACAACCCACCCGCTTGACCGGCAAGGGAATGTAAGGGGCTAATATAATTGTTGTTCCAGCCAAAACATCTCTCAAAAGGCGTCTGTCTTACAGGAAAGCCTTAAAAGGAATATTTCCTTTCAAGCGCTTCCATCGTCGCATCATCCACTTAACACGCCAATGAGAAGATTCCTAAAAGAGCACGCTGCCACTGCAGCCTGCCGCTGATAGTATCCAGCCTTAGAACCCGGTAAGTATTTGCGTTTTGCAGGGCTTTACCCTATTTGCTTAGGCTTTCAGGGGAGCTTTTTCAGCAACCAGTTTGCCTTTGTAATACAATTTGCCTTCGCTAACGTGTGCACGATGACGTACATGCGTTTCACCAGTGGTGGCGTCTTTGCTTAAAGTCACTTCTTCAGCAACATAATGAGTTCTTCTTTTTGCGCTGCGTTGTTGAGAGTGTCTGCGTTTAGGATTTGGCATGACTATTCTGTTTTTTTAATTGTTATACTTCTTTTTATATACTTCGGAGTGTAGCGCTTAATTAGGCGAATTACCCTCCAGTCCTTTTAATTTATCCAGATCTTTCCAGAGATCAGAAGAGTCATTTTGCAGGGCTCTTTGCTTCATCTGGGCCAGTCTTTCAATTACTTCCTGGTTACATTTTGAATTATCCTCCGGATCTTCCGAACAGAACCGCTGTATCGGGATACTCAGATTGACAAATTCATAAATCCAGTCTGCCAGATGCAGGTGACTTTCCTGATATCCTATATAGAATATATCCGGATCTTCTTCCTGTTCATTCATCTGATCCGGCTCATCTACCATTTTAACGACGACATTAAACTCATCCCAGAGCTCTTTGGTAATCGTATTGGCGCATCTGTCGCATTGAACATCTACCGTTCCGGATATATCAAACTTTAATAAGATCAAAGAGGATGTTTTTTCCAGCTTAACCTTGATTTCCGCATGACAATTTTCAAAATCCTGCGGTCCGTAATGCTCAAAAAACTGGTCATCCACCTTATATTCAAAATCATGAACTCCCGGTTTAAGGCCTACAAAGGCTATTTCGTATGCACGTCGGTAATTCATTCTCTCAAATTTAGGCGCACAAAGGTAAAAATTTATATCTGAATACACAAATTAGTTTTTACCCCCGGTTGATTGCAGGCTGAATTACAGCGGATTTTCTTTAAAATTCGCCTGTTTTGACAAAGTCATTGCCACCAGATGCGGCTCCCCTATGCGTTAAACGGAGAAAATTAACAAATACCCGTCCCGCCCCCGCCAAGCTTAAAAGAACCGGTACACATCAGAGGATATCCCTTTTTTCCAGGTATTTTCCCGGCGTATGCGCAGCAGCCAGTAAAATAGCTCCGCCCAAAAGCCCGATATCTTTAACCAGCATCATCGGATCCCCGGTTTTATGAATCGCCCCCGGAATCTGGATACTGATCAGGATAATCAGTAAATAAAGGGCTAATAACAAGGCTGCCAGCCGGACCTGGATATTCAGGACAAAGGCCAGCGCTGCCAGCAGCTGTGCGATCCCTGTAAAATAGACCCAGAAAGTGGCTGGCGGAAAAGGCACCATCGGCGCCATGGCACTTCCGGCCATGAGGTGACTGATTCCAAAATAGGCAAAGGGGACGGCAATCAGGATCTGGGCAATCCTCAGTAATACTTGTTTGGACATAAACTGGTCTTTTAAAGTGAATACATTAATTAGGAAACCTTCAGTTGACCCCGTAATCCTGTAATTAAACACAGCGCCTATAATCTGTCATATCCGGCGCCTGTTACAAGGCTCGTGATGCTGAAGCCTGCTCACAAAAACCAATAATAACACCCGTAAGTTACAAAGATTTTACCACAAAAAAATAATTCGAATAAATTATAGGGGTTTTCCCCCCGGCTCAGCGCTCTACTCTTCTCCTTCCGGATAAATCCGCTTTAAATGCAGACTGCGGGTCGGAGAGACAATGAGCGGAAATTTCTCGACCTGGACATAGCTGGAGTCCAGTCCGAAGCCTTTTTCTTCTCCCAGCGATATCTTTTTAAGCCAGAAATAATAGCGCATGATGAGTTTTTCAAAGAAAGGCAGTTCATTGTCATTGGACAAGAATTTCTCAAGTACAACAAACTGAAAATCACCACTTATATTATTTCTTTCCAGACTCTCATACCGGCTGGTGATATTCACTTCCTTATTGGCATACAGCTCTTCCACCACCCTTTTCATCATCAGCTGGATTTTTTGTTCCACCCGGAAACCGAGCCTAAATTCCACCCGGATAATATCATTAGGGATGATATGTTCTACGATAAACTCCGTCGTATATGGATCATCCACAATATCTACGTGTACAAACCAATATATATCCGCTCTTTTGGGTTTGCGGTTCAGTATGGAGTAAATAATCTTATGTTCAATCTCCTTAGGATTATTGGCGCTGGTCATGTACACCAGATGCGTGGAATACATGGGAATCGTCTTATCATTACTCAGTTCCTGAATCATGGGCACATAATGCTCCAGCCGGACAAACTCCACATAACGGTTTTTAATCTTACGGCTTCTGAACCAGACATACATAACGCCGAATAAAATCCCACCGACAATAATGGCCACATAACCGCCATGAGGGAATTTATTCAGATTGGCGCCCAGAAAGGATAATTCAATCACCAGATACACCAGCAGATAAAGCGCTACCCATACCTTTTTAATCCTTTTGCCGATCAAATAATTGGCAAATAAAATAGAGGTGCTGATCATACAAAGGGTGATGGCAAGACCGTAGGCGGCTTCCATCTTGGAGGACTCCTGAAAATGCAGCACGATGGCCAGACACCCGATCCAGAGCAAAGTATTAATTCCCGGAATATACACCTGTCCTTTTTCTTCCGAAGGATATTTAATCTTCATTTTAGGCCAGAGGTTCAGCCGGAGGGCTTCGGATATCAGGGTAAAGGACCCGGATATCAGTGCCTGCGAAGCAATGACCGCTGCCGCTGTGGCTATTAATATCCCTACCAGCCTGAAACTGTCGGGCATTACCGCAAAAAAAGGATTGCGGCCCAGATCCAGCTGTCCTTCTTTATACTGTGCCAGCAACCAGGACCCCTGTCCTAAATAATTCATTATCAGGCATATTTTAACGAACACCCAGGTTACATAGATGTTCTTTCTGCCGCAGTGCCCCAAGTCCGAGTAAAGCGCTTCCGCCCCGGTGGTACACAAAAATACGGCGCCCAGTAACCAGAAACCGCCCGGATAATCAATTAATAGCCGGATCGCGTAATAAGGATTAAATGCCTTCAGTACACCCAGATTATCCATTAAATGGCTGCCGCCTAACAGGGCCATCATGACAAACCAGGCCAGCATAATGGGCCCGAACATCTTCCCGATATTATAGGTCCCGAACTGCTGCATGAAAAACAACACGCAAATAATCGACATCACGATTAATACGATCATTTCCCGGGTGATGCCGGCAAAAGCGGGTATCAGCTCCAGCCCTTCAATAGCGGAAGTAACGGTTACCGGCGGCGTAATGATGCCATCGGCTAATAGTGCGGCGCCTCCGATCATGGCAGGTACGACCAGCCATTTCTTTTGTCGTCTTACCAGTGCATATAAACTAAAAATGCCGCCTTCACCTCTGTTGTCAGCACGTAAAGTCAGCACTACATATTTAATGGTTGTCTGAAGGGTCAGTGTCCAGATAATACAGGAAATGCCCCCTATAATCAGTTCAGGAAATCTTCCCGAAGGTATCAGATCATGGTTTAGAATGGCCTTTAATACATACAACGGAGAAGTTCCGATATCTCCATAGATGATCCCCAGGGCTATCACAAGGCCAGCTAAAGAAACCTTGTTGATATTATTTTTACTCATGTGGTTATACCTTACTGAATAATTTATTTGCCGTCAGCAAAATATGCTGACAAACGGCAAAAATACAAAACCGTTTTCAATTATCGGCCAATTTGATACTCACAACCGTTTGTTTTAGACAAGATAATTTATTGTCCCTGAACGGGTGAGTTGGGTTGCATAAGCTATATTTGCCCTTAAAAGAATGAATAACTGTGGTTAGCCTCTTTAAAGAAAAAACCAGTATCGGCGTATTTAGATTAATGCTGCTCAGTGTAGTGGTGCATGCAAAATTTTTCATCCACTCCCCCCAGGTAGTGGTATCGACAGATAACATGCTGCTGGCACCGCTTTTGAAATATATCATAGACTGGCCGACATTAGTGCTGGCCATGATTTACCATGCGCTGATAGTCATTCAGGCACTCCGGCTCAATTATATACTGGGCAATCATAAGCTCTTTGCCCATACTAATTTTACGGTAGCCATGTGTTATATATTATTCACTGGCTTACTTCCACAGTGGTGTGTCATCAGTGAAGCCCTGGTCATTAATATTTTAATCATCTGGCTAATTCATTTACTCTGCCAGCTTTACCATACGGCAAAAGCGGGAGCCGTCGTATTTAATATCGGACTGGTAACCGGTATTGCCATCTTACTTTATCCACCGGCCTATCCGCTGATTCTAATCATGCTGATCGGCATCATGATTATTCGTCCCTTCAAATTTACCCAGTTAATCACTTATATCATCGGAACCGCACTCCCGCTTTATTTTCTGGGCGCCTATTTATATTTTTTTGACCAGTTCAGTCATGTACAGCTCTATCTGCCAAGGCTCGGTCTGTATAAACTGGACCTCAGTCAAAAAGGCACTTTAATCGGCTGTTTTTCCCTGATACTGATCTGTGTGATCGGCGGTTTCTCTTATCTGCAGGCTAACATGCATAAGTTATTGATCCTGGCTAGAAAATGCTGGATTATTCTGTTTTTAATGGTGCTGTTTTTTATCCCCGCCCCCTTTACCCTGGCGGGTGCCGGCTGGGCGGCAGCCCTGCTGCTGATGCCGGCTGCAGCCGCTATCGCCGGCAATTTATTTTATTATAACCAGCAAAAAGTCATCTTAGCGGTTCTTTTCTGGCTGCTGATATTTTCCGCATGGTTTTACTCCTTTAACGGCTGGGCCTTATTACCTAAAACATAATTTTTATATTTACCCCGCTAATAAGAAGCAGCGCACTCGGTAAATACCCTGAAATCTTTTAACTTTGCACGCGAGCATCAGCGGAGCTGCTGACCCGAGTTAAACCCAAGGTTGTTTAAGGCAGCCGAAGACCGCACCTCGTCCGGCAAACAGCGTCCTGATAACTCAATCATTACGTTTAAACTTAAAAATTCTACAATGAAATTTGGAGTAGTAGTATTCCCCGGATCTAACTGTGATCACGATATGCTGGATGCCTTGCAAAATGACCTGAATAAAGAAGTCAGGGCACTCTGGCACAAGGATAAATCCCTGGACGGGTTTACTACAGAGGACTGCATTGTACTACCCGGAGGCTTTTCCTTTGGTGACTATCTGCGTTGCGGTGCCATCGCCCGCTTCAGCCCTATGATGCAAAGCGTGATAGAATTTGCCGCAAAAGGCGGTAAAGTCCTGGGCGTTTGTAACGGATTCCAGATTCTTTGTGAGAGCCACCTGCTGCCAGGTGTACTGACCATGAATGCGCATCGTCAGTTTGTCTGCAAGAACAATTACCTGAAAACCCCGGGCGGAGAACCGCTGCTGATCCCGGTGGCACATGGCGACGGCCGTTTCCAGGCAGATGAAAAGACGCTGGATGAGCTGGAAGCCAATAATCAGGTATTATTCTATTATTGTGATGAGCAGGGTAATGTGGTAGAATCCGCCAACCCGAACGGCGCTGTCAGAAATATTGCCGGTATCAGAAATAAAGAAGGAAATGTATTTGGGATGATGCCCCACCCGGAAAGAGCAGTTTCTGCTACCCTGGGCAATGAAGACGGAAAAAAAGTATTTGAACTGCTCGGCTTGCTTTAAAGGAAAATGAGCGGCAGCATCTGCAAAAGCTGCCGTCCCCTGATAAATGGACAGGAAAGTCTATAAATGATTTAGATGAGACGGGACAAAGACGGTTCCGTTAATGATAGCCCGCCATAAGCGGGCTATCATTATTTACAAATACGGTAATTTTCAGATACTTATATCAGAATAAGTAAAAATTAGGATTTTACTTAACGTCAGCCGGACCTTCCTATTAAACAAGTTTGACTATCTTTGGTCTATAATTTATCTACGCCTGCATGGCAGGAATTTACCCATTGGCAAATTCCTGCATATGAATGGATTAGATGATAAGACAATGTAATTTTTTAAAACGAAACAATGATGAAAAAATTAACAGCAACACTTGTACTGGCTTTTATGGCTGTCCTTAGCTTCGCCCAGCAGTCCCCTGTAAAATGGACTTCTTCAGCCGAGAAAGTAGACGCAGGTCAGTATAAAGTGACGATTACTGCCTCCGTTCCTGCCCCCTGGCATATTTATTCCCAAAACATAGGCGATGGCGGGCCCGTGCCGACAAGTTTCTCCTTTACTAAAAACCCACTGGTAACCCTGGTAGGCAAAACAAAGGAATCTGGTAAAATGCAGACGGTTCATGACAAGAACTTCGACATGGACGTAAAATATTATGCCGATAAAGTGAGTTTTACTCAGATTGTAAAGGTCAAAGGCGGTGTTAAGACCAACCTTGCCGGAGAAGTAAATTATATGGTATGTAATGACCATGAATGTCTGCCTCCCAGCAGTTCCAAATTCTCCGTCGCGCTTAAATAATAGCCAAACCACTTAGTATCTCCCAGGAAACCCGAGATACCCTTTAAATTATAATTTTAAGGTTTGTTCGTAAGCTATACGGACAAACCTTTTTAATTTTGTGGCATAATCAATAAGCAAGCACTGGCACAAGTGTGATGAATTATCATAAATTATTCAGACCTTGCCAACTGTACAAGGTAAACAGACTTCATATTATATAGATCTTACAATTTATGCGTACATACATTTTATTTTTCCTGCTGCTGTTAAGCGTCGGTCTAAGCGGTGCAGTATTGGCCCAGAACTCCGGTCAGCAGCCCGTTGCGTTTTCCACATCGGTCCTCAGAAACAGCGATTCAACTGCCATTTTACAGATAAAAGCTGTCATCAGCAAAGGCAATATGCTGATGAGCACCCGTAAATTTTCCACAGAGGATGCCTTTATATCTACCCTGACGCTGGACAGTTCTCTCAAAGCATTCCTTAATACGGCAGATACGGTGACGGAAAAAGGCAATCTGCAATCTGTAGACGCCCCGGATTTAGGCAGTACACTACATTATTATACAGACAGCGCCGTTTTTGAACTTCCCCTGCATATCGCTTCCACCCAGGAAGCCACTTTTACCGGCAACTTTACCTGGCTCGCAAAAAATAAAGATGAATTCCCCAGCGGGGAATATGCTTTTGTAGCCCCTTTAAAAAAAGGCGGTGCCATTCAGAAGGCCAACCAGGGAACGCAGCAGCCTCAGGTAGCCGCCGCTGCTAGTAGTGACATCAACCCGGAAGGATCTTTGCTGAAGATATTCTGGGTCGGACTAATAGCAGGGCTGATTGCGGTATTCACTCCTTGCGTATTCCCGTTGATCCCGGTGACGGTCAGCTTCTTTTTAAAACGCAGCAGCAGTAAATCTGAAGGCATCCGCAATGCGCTTATCTATTCTGTCTCTATTATATTAATTTATACCGTTCCCACTTTTATACTGACAAAAGTATTCGGGGATGATATTATGTATACCATCGCTACGAGCGCTATCGCCAATCTTTTGTTTTTTGCCATTTTTGTCATCTTCGCCATCTCCTTTTTTGGCGGGTTTGAACTGACGCTACCCAGTAGCTGGGCTACTAAGGCGGACAAAAAAGCCAGTGGCGGCGGTATGATTGGCATATTCTTTATGGCGCTCACCCTGGTCATCGTTTCTTTTTCCTGCACAGGTCCCTTTGTCGGCAGCCTGCTGGCACAGGTAAGTACAGCCAGCTCCGCCCACGCCGGCTCTGCGGCCGTCATCGGCATGCTGGGACTAAGCGCCGGACTGGCGATTCCCTTTTCTTTATTTGCCTTTTTCCCGACGCTGCTGCATGTGCTGCCCAAAAGCGGCGGTTGGCTGAACAGTGTGAAAGTCGTTTTTGGCTTTATCGAACTGGCCTTGGCGATGAAGTTTTTATCCATGGTTGATCAGATCTACGGATGGCACCTGCTGGATCGAGAAATCTTCCTGGCCATCTGGATCGTGCTTTCGCTGTTGACCGGTTTTTATCTGCTGGGAAAACTCAAGTTCTCCCACGACAGCGAGCTTAAATTTATCAGCATTCCCAGACTGTTTTTCGCTATTATCTTTCTTACTTTCGGGATGTATCTTATACCCGGCATGTGGGGCGCTCCACTTAAGGCCATGAGCGGCCTGCTGCCTCCGGTAACTACGCAGGATTTTGACCTGAACGCCCTGCAGTATAAAATTGATGGTGCCTCAACCAGTGCAGGCGCCTCCGGCAGCTCGGATACCGCTCATTTTAACAGTGCCCGTCCGGCGGCGCCAAAACTTTACACCGATAAGCTGCACGTACCTTTCGGACTGAGTGCCTATTATGATCTCAATGAAGGACTGGCCGCGGCCAAAATCCTTCATAAACCTGTCATGCTGGACTTTACGGGGCATTCCTGTACCAACTGCCGTAAAATGGAAAACGAAGTCTGGAGTGATCCAAAAGTGCTGAGCCGGATTAAAAATGATTTTGTCCTGGTCAGCCTCTTTGTGGATGAGCCTTCCAGCCTGCCGGTAGATCAGCAGTATACGGATAAAAACGGTAAATACATCTCAACCGTGGGCGATAAGAATAAAGACTATGAGATTTCTACCTTTGGCGTTCTGGTACAACCGCTTTACATGTTCCTGGATGAAAATGGCAAACCCTTATCCATGGAGCATTACGGATATGACGCCAATATTGATAAATTCATCAAGCATTTGGATGAAATGAAAGCTGCCTTTGCCGCGGGCAAGTAAGCCTTTCAAAAGTTTGTATTGATCCTGGAAGCCTTCGGTACTCAGCCACTTCATAAGCGTGGCTGAGTACCGATTTTTTGTTGCCTTACAGATTTCCTGCGGCCTGCAGCATAACAGCTCTGACGGTATAACCCGCATGACGTAACTGTTCAATCAACCCTGTTTGGAGTTTCAGGTGATCAAGGCCTACTGCAATCAGACATTTTTGCGTTCTTAGTAAAGCCGGGAGCTTCTGTATCCAGTTTTGATTCCTCAACAACACGCCTCCATAATCACCTCCTGTGGCTGTCTGCTGGTCCAGATAATAATAAATCAGGGGCTGCAGATACGCATCCGCCGGATATAAAGCAAGGTGCGTATCCTGATCCTTTTTCACGGGCATACGCTGTATGCTGTCTGGCTCCCGGATTTTAGCAGCCATCCATTTAATAGCCTTTTGATCAGAAATACCCTTGCGTATCACCTCAGAGGCTTCGGCAGGGCTTTCAAGCCCCATATATTTTTTGTTTCGCTTTCTGGCCTCCTGGAGTAGGCCCTCATCCATTGATACCTGATTATTTTCAGACTGGTTTATCGCTGCATCCAGCATGGGTAGCGCCAGCACCAAGAGCTGTGGCCTCATTTTAATCAGGTTATCCACCACTGTTGTATTGCCATCTGATTTTGAAAGAATATACTTTTTGAGTTGATTAAACAACTGACCGGTCATAAGAGATCCGACGGTACTGTCTGTTCCCTGAAAAGTCAGCACTTGGTCGTCCACGCCACCGGAACTGCCTTCAGGCGAAGCATGTTCTTCAACCAACAACTCCACCATTGACAAGATTGAATCTATCTGAGGAAACCTGGAAATCAACGTATCGTAACTGATATTATGTGCAGTACCCAGTAAATAAGAGCTCCCTTGCAATCCACCCCCTTTGATTTCCCATAAAATCGCATGGGTAGCCTGCTGAACCTGCAAGCCAGGCAAGGAATCCTCCTGTTGTACCTGGTCAGCCTGAGCGTAACCATACGTGTACAGGGTGAGCATAAGTAGTAAAAGCCGGGCTTTTTTTAGCATAGGATAAATATAATAAAATCCGACAAAAAAAAGACCTACCCCTACATAACAATAAGAGCGGCTGACTGTAATTATACAGCTGGCCGCTCTTATTGTGCTTTTTTTATACTTTATAGCCGGATGCTATCTACTATTTATTTGTGCTTAGTTTTCAAAAGAACTATAATAATAGGGGGTTTTAGCTTCAAACTCTGCGCTACAGGTATCTACCATTTTATAGACACGGGTAATACCGGCGGCCTTACGTTTGTCATACACCTGATCATCGGTGCAGTCGCCATGCACAATCTTAGCGATCTGCGCATCGCTGAACCCATGCTTTTTGGCATCTTTTAATAAATCCAGCGGTAAGTTATCTATGGAGTATTTAGCGATTTCTTTTTCTACATTGCAAAGCAGCTGAATCTGGTAGATAAACCAGCGGTCAATCTTTGTGGCCTGTACAATGGTTTTAACGGTTACACCCAGCATCAAAGCATCTTTGATTCTGAAGATCCGGTCCCATTTTGGAATCTTAATATATTCAACCAGTTCATCAGCCTTCATCTGGTTTTTACCATAATATCCTAAACCTAACGCATCGTTTTCCAGACTCTGACAGGCTTTCTGAATAGCTTCGGTAAAACTACGGCCGATACCCATCACTTCACCTACGCTTTTCATCTGCAGGCCAAGGGTATCGTCAGCTCCTTTGAATTTATCAAAGTTCCATCTTGGTATCTTAACGATCACATAGTCCAGGGCCGGTTCAAAATAGGCAGAAGTGGTCTTGGTAATCTGATTTTTCAATTCATCCAGCGTATAACCCAGCGCCAGCTTGGCAGCGATCTTCGCGATCGGATAACCGGTTGCTTTGGAAGCCAATGCAGAAGAACGGCTTACACGGGGATTGATTTCAATAGCGATAATTTCTTCTGTTTCCGGATTTAATGAGAACTGAACATTACAGCCGCCCGCAAAATTGCCCAGATCGCGCATCATGTCAATAGCGGTATTACGCATCAGCTGGAAGGCGGTATCGCTAAGCGTCATGGCAGGAGCCACGGTAATACTGTCTCCTGTATGTACCCCCATCGGGTCAAAGTTTTCCACGGTACAGATAATGGCTACATTATCCGCACTGTCACGCAAGAGTTCCAGCTCAAATTCCTTCCATCCCAGTACGGCTTTTTCTACCAGTACTTCATGAATCGGTGATGCTTCCAGACCGCGGTTTAAGGCTTCATCCAGATCATCTTTCGTATGTACAAATCCGCCGCCGGTACCTCCCAGTGTGAAGGACGGACGAATAACCAGCGGGAATCCGATTTCCTGTGCAAATTCTTTACCTTCCAAAAAGCTGTTGGCCGTTTTGGCAGGGGCCACCTGGATGCCCATTTTGATCATCCACTGGCGGAAAAGTTCTCTGTCCTCTGCCTTATCGATGGCTTTGATATCCACCCCGATCAGCCGGACATTATATTTTTCCCAGATACCCAGATCCGCTACCTCCTTACAGAGATTCAGCGCGGTCTGTCCACCCATGGTCGGCAAAACAGCGTCAATATCATTTTCCTGCAGGATCTTCTCGATACTTTCTACTTCCAGCGGTAACAGATACACCTTGTCGGCCATCATGGGGTCAGTCATGATTGTTGCGGGGTTACTGTTAATCAGTGTGACTTTGATTCCTTCTTCACTGATACTGCGTGCAGCCTGGCTGCCGGAATAATCGAACTCACAGGCCTGACCGATAACAATGGGTCCAGAGCCTATAATAAGTACCGATTTTATTGAATTGTCTTTTGGCATCTTTTTAAAAATATAAATTGCGCAAAACTACAAGTTTATGGCCAAACTAAAAAGACAATTTACAGCTTTGCGCAAAGTAAAGCGGGGTAAACCGCTGAGGATTAATAAAGTAAAGCTAAAAACAATCTTTTACAGCATCAGACTGGTAATCAGGTAATCCAGGGTGAGTATGATGACACAGTTTAAAGTAACGGATCTGGTGGAAGTACGGCTGAGTTCCACCGTGCCACCTCTAAAATAAAAGCCCAGGTAGAAGGCCACGCTGGAAATCACAAAAGAGTACGTGATGGTTTTAACCCCGGCTACTGCCACCTCATAAGGATTGAATTCAGAGGTTAAGCCCGTCAGATAATAGGCAGTAGGGATATTATCTGAAAATAATGCCACCAGATAGCCTCCAAACATACTGAGTGTCAGAGAAAAGATAATCAGACAGGGGATGGTCAGCATGGCTGCCAGAATTCTTGGAAAAAGCATGTAATTCAACGTCTGTACCCCCATGATTTCCATGGCGTCCAGTTGCTCATACAGCCGCATATACCCTACTTCGGAGGTGATTTTAAATCCAACGACGCCAGCCAGGATACAGCAAATGCCTGTAGGGGCGATTTCCAGTAACATGGAGTCCCGGACAACGGTCGCAATGACAGAACGCGGGACAATCGGATTGGTCAGCATATAGGCCACCTGCAGGGTCATTACCATCCCCAGGAAGATAGAGATAATGCAAATGACCGGCAAGGCTTCCAGCCCGATAAACTTACACTGATCAAAAAACTGCTTTCTGAACATCCTGAAATTATCCGGCACCGTAAACATGTTTTTAAGCATGATTACGTACCGGCCAAGTTCGGTGAGTATGTCCGCAATTTTTTTCAGATAAGTGATTTTAAAAGGCTAAACTATTGTATTTCAATGATTATTCCAAATCTCCGCAGATTTTAAATTCTGCGCCTTCCAGGTTTTCATCTACCCTGAGTTGACAGGCCAGCCGGCTGCTCTCATCAGCGTCGGGCAGGGTGTCCAGCATATCCCATTCGGCATCATTTTTATCGGGCAGCTGCTCCTGTCCGCGGCTGAATTTTACATGGCAGGTAGCACAAAGCGCCATCCCGCCACAGGTAGCCATAATATTATATTCGAAGGCTTTTAAGGTTTCCATCAGACTTAGTCCCATATCCGTAGGCGCTTCCAGCTCCTGTTTGGACCCGTCTCTGTCTTCAACTGTAAATTTTACCATGCTCATAATGCAGCAAAGATAATCCGTTCCCTGAATATCTGAACATTACCCCTAGATTGAACTGATAAATCAAAGCTAATAAAGTAGTTGCAACAATTCGGCATTGGAAGGTTCAGGGCACAAAAAAAGCGCCCCAGAGGCCTGGTGCGCTTTTGAATAAAGTCGCTTTTCTTTAAAACTCATGCACACCGTTCACGGTAGTGTATTTGAAACTTAAGTGTTTATCAGGGAAAACATATTTAAAGGCACTTTGCATCATAATCGCTCCTTCATGGAAGCCGCAAAGAATCAGCTTAAGCTTTCCTGTATAAGTATTAATATCACCGATGGCATAAATACCCGGAACATTGGTTGAATAATCGGTGGTATCTACTTTAATCTGGGCTTTTTCAATATCCAGTCCCCATTCTGCAATAGGTCCCAGTTTAGGGCTCAGACCAAATAAAGGAATCAGATAATCCGCCTTGATGGTCTGTTCATTTTTATCGGCATCCTCATAGAAAACAGATTTCAAGGAACCATTGCCGTCTATTTTTTTCAGGTTTGCCTTTAAAATCAGATCGATCTTTCCTTCTTTAGCCAGATTGAATACCTTCTCCGCAGAGTCAGGTGCTCCCCTGAAAGTTTCTCCACGGTGGACCAGGGTTACTCTTTTGGATATATTGGATAAATAAATGGTCCAGTCCAGTGCTGAGTCACCACCACCGGCCAAAACAATTTCTTTATCTCTGAACAGTTCAGGATTTTTCACCATATAAGCGACTCCCTTACCATGTTCGAACTCTTCCAGTCTTTCAATAGCCGGTTTTCTGGGTTCAAAACTACCCAGTCCCGCTGCAATGACAATTACTTTACAGGCGATCGTAGTCCCTTCGTTGGTACCAACGACAAAAGACTGATCTTCCTGACGTTCAATGGTCTCCACTCTTTCTCCCAGGGTAAATGTCGGATGGAAAGGTGCAATCTGCTCCATTAAATTATCCACCAGTTCCTGTGCGTTTACCGATGGAAATCCGGGAATATCGTATATAGGTTTATGCGGGTAAATTTCTGATAATTGACCGCCTACCTGGGGCAGTGCATCAACTAAATGGCAGCGCATCTTCAGAAGTCCGGCCTCAAATACGGCAAAAAGACCAACAGGCCCCGCGCCTACTATACATATATCAGTGGTTATCATATCTTAAAATTAGAAGCTCTTTTGAAATTTGCTGCAAAATTAATCCATCTGGCCAAGTTATTAAAGGTTTTCATCAAACATTTTGAATATTGACACTATAATGACAAAAAGCACTCCAGTTTGGCAGTAATTAATGGGCAATGCTGTCATTATTTCCGTTTTGTCAGTTCGGCAAATAATTTGAACTGTCAAGAGTTAACCGTCAAGAAAATAGTGAAAATATGAGTATAAATGGCAAACACCATCATGAAAATGATGAGCAATTCCAGGAAAACGAACAGTATAATACTGATAATCAGGAAAATGAAACAACTCCGTCAGGTACGGAACCGGAGGAGTCTGCTAAGGACGCTGTCAATCAGGAGCAGCAGTTAGCCGACGCTTTGGCAGAACAGAAGGATAAATACATCCGCCTGATGGCCGAATTTGAAAATTACAAGAGAAGAACCGCCAAAGAGCGCATTGAACTGACCCAGACAGCCGGCAAGGACGTTATCGTCAGTATGCTGGACGTGCTGGATGATTGCGACCGTGCGGAAAAACAAATGACAATCGATACCGACATCCATCATGTCAGAGAAGGCAGTCTGCTGGTATTTAATAAATTCAGGAAAATATTAGAATCCAAAGGCGTAAAAGCCATGGACAGCATCGGACAGGATTTTGATGTGGAAAGTCAGGAAGCGATCGCAGAGGTTCCCGCAAGTCCCGAGCAAAGCGGCAAGGTGATAGATGTCATCCAGAAAGGCTATTTATTAAATGATAAACTGATTCGATTTGCGAAGGTAGTTGTAGGCAAGTAAGTTAAAAATGCAACTATCCGGAGCATCTGACTAAATAGCCTCCACTTTTAAGCAATCAGTCCAGGCGCTCCAAAATCATAGAGAACCCGAATACAATGAAAAGAGATTATTACGAAATTTTAAGTGTCACTAAAACGGCCACCGGCGATGAGATTAAAAAAGCTTACCGTAAGGTGGCCATGCAGTTTCATCCGGACCGTAATCCAGGAGATAAAGAGGCGGAAGACAAGTTCAAGGAAGCAGCTGAAGCCTACGAGGTATTAAGCGACGCCGATAAAAGAGCAAAGTATGACCGCTACGGTCACCAGGCCTTTGGCCCCGGCATGGGCGGCGGTAATCCTTTTGGCGGCGGCGGTATGGACATGAATGATATCTTCAGCCAGTTTGGTGATATTTTCGGGGGCGGGGGCTTTTCCGACTTCTTCGGAGGCGGTTCCGGCAGGTCCGGTCAGAGCAGCGGTGCCCGTGGCAGCAACCTGCGTGTCAAGATTCGTTTAAACTACGAAGAAATGGCTGCGGGTGTCACTAAAAACATCAAAATAAAAAAATATGTCACCTGCGCACACTGTCATGGCAACGGAGCCAAGGATGCCAGCAGCATTGAGACCTGTAAGACCTGTCATGGTACCGGTCAGGTCAGAAAAGTACAGTCTACTTTTCTGGGACAGATGCAGACCGTAGTGGCCTGCCCGACCTGTCAGGGACAGGGCTCCACCATTACCGCTAAATGCGGTCATTGTAAAGGTGACGGCAGGGTCTATGACGAAGAAACCGTAGCGATTAATATCCCGGCCGGTGTTTACGAAGGCCTGCAGCTCTCCATGAGCGGCAAAGGCAATGCCGGACTCAGAGGCGGCCCTGCAGGAGATTTACTCATCGCCATCGAAGAAGAAGCCCATAAAGAGCTCCAGCGCGATGGCATCAATGTCGGCTATGATCTATTTATCTCCTTCCATGACGCCGTATTCGGGGCCCAGGTAGAAGTACCGACCATTGGCGGAAGGGCTAAGATTAAAATACCGGCAGGAACCCAAAGCGGTAAGATTTTCCGCCTTAAGGGTAAAGGCTTCCCGGATATTAATGGTTACAATAAAGGCGACCAGCTGATTAATGTCAATGTCTGGACACCTCAACATTTAAGTCCGGAGGAAAAAGCGGCCCTAGAATCCATCAGAGAATCGGAGAATTTCAAACCGCAGCCTAATAAAAACGAGAAGAGTTTCTTTGATAAGATCAAGGAAGTATTTTCTTAACAGGACCTGAGATGGTCGGCGCTTAAGGCTGATCACAAAGACTTAAATGTAAGATGACTTCCATGAAAGGCACTGAAGGCATTTCTCCAAATATTATACAATCAAAAAGCGGTCGTTAAAAGACCGCTTTTTGATTGTATAATATCGCTGAACCGTCCATAAGCACTAAGCCATGGCGGGATCCGTAATACTCTGCTGTCCGGTCTCCACACGCCCTGCATAGACCTGCCGGAACGATTCCGCCCCTTTTACATTCAGGGTAAAATCGTACCATCCTCTGGAGCTTTGCAAATCCACTTTCAGTTCTTTTTTACCGGGAGGCACAAGGATTTCAAGACTTGGTTTTCCATATTGATTGTCTTTGACCTGCAGGGTAAACTGACTGGAGGCGTGTTTATTCGTACAGCTTAACAGCACATTACCTGTTGGTTTGCCTGTCAGTTTACTGAGTTCATATTGCAACTCCACATATAGTTCAGGATCGCCGCCGTCTCCTTGAAAGTATCTGTAAAAACCGTTGGGCGCATGTACGGCCAGGGCATAGGAGTGCCTGTCAAAGGATTTTAAGGCAAAATCATAACCGAGCTGACCGGCAGGTTTACAGGCAAAAAACCAGTTTTTACCAGGTGCCTCCTGATTAAATTTCGTCCCAGCCACCACTCTGAATGGTGCGCCTACGCTACGGCTGCCAAAAAAACGGGTGCCGGCTGAAAATTCCAGCTGAAAATTTTCTTTTTTTTCATCCAGCTTGCCATGTACATACAGTTCATAAGGCAAGGCCACAGCGTCCTTGGTACCCCGTTCCTGTCGGGGCAGAAAATCACAGTCGGCAGGCCGGGCAGTCGCTCTGGCAATCTGCTGATCGGATAACCGGATATAGCCTGCCGGTACCTGCTGGAATTTTGCATTATAGATACGTTCCAGCATTTTGTCTTTCTGAAGAAAAGGAAGTTTTTCCGCCGTCACGTCAAAGGGGCTGAAAGCTGCCGTCAGATTTCCGCTGATGGCTCTTCTCCAGGCACTGATATTTTCAAAGCTGATTTGCTTTTTGAATTTCTCATTCACAAAAGATTCCAGAAACTGCAAAGTGGAGGTATGTTCAAAAAGCTGGGAACAGACCTTACCGCCGCGGGTCCAGGGAGAGGCGATAACCATCGGCACTCTGAACCCAAGGCCTACCGGGGCTTCTCTGGCCTCACTTTTAGGGATCCCTTGTGCGAGCTCATTTTCCAGGCGTACATATTCAATCTCCGTATCAATACCCGGGGACACTTTTCCGGTCTCAGGCCGCTTGCTGTCCGGTATAAAATAGGGAGGTACATGATCGTAATAGCCGTCATTCTCATCATAGGTCAGAATAAAAATCGTCTTTTTCCATACCTCCGGATTCTGGGTCAGGATATCCAGTATTTCTGAAACATACCAGGCTCCGTACCAGGGAGCGCTGGGATGATCGGAATAATTCTGGGGGCCGGCAAGCCACGAGACGGTCGGTAATTTACCTTCATTAACATCTGATCTGAACTGATGCAGCAGATCACCGGCAGGCACTTTCAAAGTCCGCTGTTTGCCATTTTCCGTAAAGCTTAGTTCAGAAAGTGTCCGGTAATCAGGATCTGCACTATTGGTCACAAATGCATTTCTATAGAGTGTTTTCTGGTGTTCTGACAAGGCGTTAAAATGGCTATCCGTCCATTCACTGATAGCCTGTGTGGTTTGCTGGAGTACTTCCTCTTTTTTGGCAATCGCTGCCTGTATTTTCGCTGCATGGGCCGTGTCTTTGGGCCTGGTAGCACGAAGTTTACTGATCTGTTCCGGCAACTCGCTGGCCAGCTCTTGTAACCGGCTGCGATACTTTTGATTGAATTTGACATGATAGGCCTCAAAGAATTCCAGATTGTTACATCCGAAATTAGCCAGCCAGGAACGTTCCTCTCCTTTAAACCCGCCGGCAGCGCTGAGCTCGTTTTGATAAAACTTCCAGTTTATCCCTTGTTCAGTGAGCACCTCGGGAAAAGTCTTCCATTTTTTACCGCCAAAGGTATAATTCGGGTTACGGATATTGGCCCTGGCCCTTCCCTGGGTTTCATCCATAATATTACCGCTCCAGAAAAAAGCCCTGTTGGGCGTAGTGCTGGTCATCGCAGAACAAAAATTCTGATCACAGATCGTAAATGCATCTGCCAGCGCATAGTTAAAAGGCAGATCTTCCCGGTTGTAATAACCGAGTGTCAGCGGCATTTCCGCAAAGCTTTTATGACCGGACCTTTTCGCCTCCAGCCAGCCGTCATGTTTTCCGTTATTAAAGGCATCCACCTGACTGCCCCGGCTATGCGGCAAAGATCCCATCCAGGTAATCTTTGTCTTCTGAATATCCAGTCTGAAAGGAGCATAGGTCTCCCCTTTTTTATTGGCCTGCAGCCAGACGGGCGTGCCGCCGGGATATGGAGTAGCCCTGGGATCATTAAAGCCGCGCACTCCTTTGAGAGTCCCAAAACAGTGATCAAAGGAACGGTTCTCCTGCATCAGGATAACGATATGTTCGGCATCCAGATAAGTACTGCCGTGTCTGGGATCAATGGCCAGTGCCTTTTGGATGGAAGCAGGCATGATATGCGCCATCCCGGCCGCAGCCGAAAACATCATTGATTTTTTGATAAAGTCTCTTCTGGTATCCATTACTGATTAATTTACCGGTTGAAAAAAAATGCTGCAGGCTTTAGTAGCCTACTGGCTGATAATTTGTGTGGCCCCTTCTCCCTCAATGAGTGATACGGGGGATGTTTTTTCCAGCAGCAGATTGTTTTGTGCCCGGGCTGTTGTCCATCTGCCCAGTTTCAGATTGTATACGCCACCCAGCATATTGAAATAGCCCAGATCTGCCGTATTGTAGGAAAACCACAAGGTATTGGTTCCCTGATGAAAAAATGGCTGATCTTCCAGCGTAATCGGATTTTTTATATCGTAAAAATCATTATTGGTAATCCGGTATCCTGAGGTGCTGTTATACAGGCTTCCTCCTCCGGATATATAGATAACATCGGCAGGTACGGAGGCTGCGGTAACAGCTGAATCCGCAAACAGCGCAATACCAAAAGCGTTACCACTATTGGCCATCAGGCCGCCTTTGGCATCCCCGAAACCTTCTCCATTCAGCACGGTATAGTCGTATGCCCTGATCCACTTAGACGTCGCCATACTGGTGGAGCCGGAGCCGTTAATGGTCTTACCGGTCCCGCCGACATAAAAGAAATCACCGGATTTGACCGTCCCTGTAAACATATTGATTTTATAAGTTCTCAGGCCGCCGGTGGCCCAGCCTTTGGAAGGTACGCCGGTCGGAGTCGAAGCGTTTGCATTATTGGACACCACCACAGAAAAAGGTGTCTGACTAAAATCTATATCCTGTAGCGCCCGGAACTGTACATATTCATAATTACCGTCTCCACCTTTCACATCACTCATAAAACCGGTAATAATGACCGGAGGAATGGTGATTTCAGAACTCAGCACAGCAAGATCATTTTCATTTCTTAGCCGAAAGGAAGGGATCAGGGAATCGCCCTGCTCCTGATTGAAGACAATACCATAATAATTGGCCAGCACTGGCGCCTCATGACCGGCAAAAGCAGCGCTTCGTTCCGTCACCAGACTAATCGTACCAAAACCGTCATTGAGATTTTTGGTTCCTTCCAGCGTGGCTCCTTTTTCCGGCAACGGATCAAAACCGCCTTTAATAATAACAGAGTAAACGCTTTCGTAATCACCGGGACTTGCCTGTATCTGGGCAACAGTAGCCCGGTTCAGCGGCAATGCGCCTCCTGTTGAGACTTTTTGAACGGCAGCAGCGTCAAGCCCCGTGATCTGAAGCAGGCCGTCTTTTCTTTCCAGCGTTCCGCCCTCTATGGAGATAATCAGGGAATCTCCCGGCTGATAACCGGTAGCAGCTGATCCAAGGTCAATGGCTATCCCTCTTAATTTGCTCAGTCTCCTGCTATCCTGAACGGTAATGATTCCGCTAGGTAAATTACCTCCGCTCTGGTCAGAGCTGACCATACCGGTTAATGCTGTCGCGCCGTACATATTTTCTTTTGTCAGCTTAACAGGACTCTGTTTATACAAATCCCTTATATCAAAAATGGAAATATAAGGACTGGGCGTTGCACCCGGATAACTATCTTTTTTACAGCTGCCGATAAGACAGATCAGTAAAGTCAGCAGGGATAATAATTTATAAAATCGCATAATTTAAATTGCTTCAGTAAAATGGATAAGTATACTTAAGGTTTTTGCCACCAGACCTGGGTGGAGATTTCGTCGGGGCCCTGCTCTGCAATGGCCGCTTTATAGTTAGTCGGGTTGGTAGCCTGGACATAAATCGGATATTTCATCCGGGCAGGCATTACACCCCCGTTTTTAAGCCCCGGCCCTTTGGGCAGTACCGGATGACCGGTTCTGCGGTATTCAAACCACTGCTCCAGATCCGCCCATAACATTACATAATATTTTTGTAGCCCGATTTGTTCTAGCTGTTCATCTTCAGTTCCTGTTGCATTAAACTGTATGTCACCATCAGCCAGATACTGCTCAACAGACTGATCATAGTCGGGCAGCCAGTATTTTATTCCGCTTTCCACACCACTATTGTAAAGCGTAGCCGGATCCTGATCTATCCAGCCTTTTACCGCACATTCAGCCAGAATAAACTGCAGCTCCGCATAATTCATGATCAGACCGGTCATGGGATCCGTCTGCATGGTTATGGCCGGCGGCGTTAATGAGTTAACGGTCTGGTCTGTGGCGTAGAAATAAGATCCTTTGTCCTCTCCTCCGCCGGATACATAACCGCTGGCAACGCCCACATAATTTCCTGATACCGGAGCAATTCCCAGGCGGTTGACCCCACTGGCACCATATTGCGGAATATTAATCCTCGGATCATTCCAGGCCACTAAATGATCAATAAAGAAACTACATATAGAAGGAGACCTGAAATCCTGTGCCCTGGTGGCTACAAATGGCGAAATAAAAGCCCCCTGCCCCGTCCACCTGAGAACGGCGTCGTCGGCCACACTGGACATTAACGGATAAGTGGAAGGATCGCTGATGATGTCCTGAATTTTAGCGACCACCTTATCATGCACCTCTGCCTTACCGGAAATTCTCAGCAGCAGTCGCAGATACAGTGAATTACCGAATTTCCGCCATTTAGTAACATCTCCGTTATAAACCGGATCGCTGGCCGCCGTTATACCGGTTCCTTTTTTAAGTAAAGTATCTGCTGATTCCAGATAGACAAACAGACTGTCGTAGATATCTTTTTGCTTGTCAAATTTGGGTTCCAGAATATTCTCCGTTTTGCCCTTGTTGGATTCGGAAAAGGGAATATCCCCATAGGTATCTGTCAGCATGGAATAAATCCAGGCCTGACAGACCAGCGAAATACCCATATAAGAGGCATTATAAGTTAGTTCTTCGCTGGCGATGCTGTACAGATCTTTAAAATTGGTCAGCTCACTATACCAGCCATTATACAGGTAATCCGAATAACTGTCCTTAAAATCATAACGAAATACCGTTGCATCCGCATCACTCTGATTGACTGTTATCTGCATCAGTTCATTATTGAAACCCCGGTTACGCACCATATTATAGGTCATAGTTGAAACCAGGGCCGGTGCCAAGAGCTGATCGGGCAAGGCATTGGGAATATTATTGGGATCCGTATTAATGGAGGTAAAATCCTTGGTACATCCGCTGAGCCAGGTTGCTGCCATAAGGCAAGGCAGGACCAACAGGTACATATATTTTTTTAGCATATTCATATTTATTGCCGTTTTAGAAGTCGATTAAAAACTAATATTTAGATTGGCACCGAAAGACCGGCTGGAAGGGAACTGTCCGATCTCAAAACCCTTGATAATATCCGTGCCACTGAGTGTCCCGAATTCCGGATCAAATTCTGGCCATGGAGACCATATAAACAGATCCCTGCCGTAAATGCCTATGGAAAGTTTCTGCAGTCCCAGCTTTTTAGCGAACCTTGGGTTTAAGGTATAGCTGATTGTAGCCTCTCTGAATTTGATAAAATCTGTTGAAAAAGTTGCCCCTTCTCCATTGTCCGCCCCATACATGGATCTGTAGTATTCATCTATATCCGTAGCAATTACATCGTTTTTGCGGTAACTGCCATCTTCATTTTGAATCACCCCGTTACCAATAATACCATTATATCTACCAGGCAGCGTGTTCGTCGTTTTCCCCTGTTCTGCCAGTTTATAGGCTGTCAGCGAATAGGCCTTGGCCCCGTACTGCGCATCAAAGAGCAGATTCAGGCTCCAGCGTTTGTAATTAACTTTGTTACCCCAGCTGACGCGCCCTTTAGGTGTCGTGTTGCCCAGATAAATCACATCAGAAGTCAGTTTGGCAAATCCGGTTGTTGCATCATATACAACCTGTCCGTCGGGAGCCCGCTCAAAACCAATCCCATATAAGTCCCCCATGCTTCCACCGGGTTTGGCGATAATCTCAGTTCCGCCCTGCGGTCCTTTGTAAAGGACAATATTGCTGTCCGGCAGATTGACAATCTTGTTTTTATTGCTGGAATAAATAATGGTGGTGGTCCATTTAAAATCAGCAGTTTGAACGGGCGTCGCGTTCAGTGTAAATTCTATTCCTTTATTATTAATCTGACCGGCATTGATGACGGCCGTGGTATAACCGGAGGCCCGGTCAATAATGCGCGACAGGATCTGATTGCGCGTATTACCCGTATACAGGGTCAGATCCATGGTCAGACGGTCCTTGAACATAGACAGGTTAAGACCTGTTTCATATGTAATCGTCTTTAGCGGTTTCAGATCCGCATTAGGCAGTGTGCTTGGGTTCTGCAGTCCGCCTTCATAGGCTGTTCCGGCAGAAGTATAATTATAAGCCGTCAGATAAGGGGTTGTACCGCCGCTGCCCACGCCTGCGGCAGACAATCTCAGTTTTGCATAGTTGATAAAGGCGGGTAGCTTAACGGCATCTGACAGGATAAAGCTCATGCTGGCAGAAGGATAGAAAAATCCGGCATTGGTTGTTCTGACCGGTGTGGCCAGGGTACTGTTCCAATCCTCTCTGGCCGTCAGATCCAGATAAAGCAGATCCTTGTAATGGGTGCTTAAGAGTCCGTACAGACTGTTGATAGCGAACGCTGAACGGTAAGGCAGGGAGTATAGTACACCGGCTGCATTGGAAAAACTATATAAACCGGGATACTTCAAGGAGTCAGCCCTTGTCTGATCGCGCGTGTAATTATCTCTTAGGATGGATCCGCCGAGCATCAGATTAATACCGTACCTGTCATTAAAATCCTTTTTATAATTGGCGGACACATCCGCGCTTTTTTCCATCGTGAAAATATTCTGCTCCCGGTAACTACCTTTTGGCATTTTGGTGCCGGCATCCCAGGGACGTTCCTGCGCCCTTTGCTCATAAGCAAGATCCAGGGAAGTACGTGCCTGCAGACTGAAGGCCGGAGAAAAGTTATAGACCGCCTTTACATTGCCTGTTACGGCATTACGCTGCATCCGGTTGATATATTCATAGGCGATGGCATATGGATTTTCGGGATAAGAGCTGTATGGATATTTAATCTCCTTTCCTTCCTGACCATTCACCCAGTAGTTTTTAAGCCAGTTTAAATCCGCGTTGGGTTGCCAGAATATAAACCAATACATCAGAGACTGGTTACCGTAACCTGCACCCGGCAGATTATCACTGGATTTATTATTATAGGTAACCTGAGTCGTGATGCTCAGCTTGTCATTAAAATCCGTATTGAAAGCGAGTGACACATTATTCAGGTTATACCCGGTATTTGGAATAATCCATTTATTATGTGTATTGGTATAAGAGAATCTTGAGGTTGTTTTACCATTCCCGCCATTGACACTGATGCTATTGGTAATGGTATTGCCATCCTGAAAAAAGTTGCGAATCTGATTTGTATAAGGCTTCCAGAGTGTGGCTACCGAATCTCTGCCCTGCAATACAGGACTATATTGATAAAAATACTGACCGTCAAATTTGGGTCCGTAGGCAGAAGAGGTACTGCTGGTGCTGGCCCGGCCGTCGGGCATTTTGCCATAACTATAATAATCCGCGCCATCCAGGCCCTGTCCATATTCATATTGCAGATCCGGCCATCTGTTGATTTGCTGGATATTGACATTAGAGCGGAACTGGATACTCATTCGTCTATTCTTGCCGCTTTTAGTGGTGATAATAATGGCACCATTGGCACCTCTTTGTCCATAGAGCGCTGCTGCCGCAGGGCCATCCAGCACATTCACTGATTCAAAATCCGCGGGATTCAGGTCCGCCAGATTACTGCCATAATCGGCTGGCATATTATCACTACCTGTACCATATACACTCTCACCGCTGTTGGTCCCGGAACGTTTTGCCGTATTGAGCACCACTCCATCCAGTACGATTAAAGCTTCGTTGTCTCCTGTCAGATTATTTTCCCCCCTGAGGATGATCTTATTGGAACCACCCGGGCCGCTGTTGGAGCGAACCAGATCCAGCCCTGCCACCTTACCTACAAGCGCATCTGTCCAGTTGCCGGATTGCGCATCCGTCAGCTGTTCAGAAGTAATGGTCTGGGTAGAGTAACCCAGTTCTCTTTTATCACGAACAATACCAAGTGCCGTTACGACCTGCACATCTTCCAGGTCTTTGGTCTCAGGTTTTAATGAAATATTTAAATCTTTCTGATGATTATAAAGAACGATTTTTTCACTATATCCAATCGCAGTTACAACCAGGACATCTCCTGTTTTAGCCTTAATTTCAAACTGGCCTTCCTGTCCTGAAAGCGTTCCTTTTTTAGTTCCCTTAATGGTGATACTCGCACCTGTTACCGGTTTGCGACTATCGGCATCCAGCACATAACCCTTTAAGTCCACCTGGGACTGAGACTGTGCTTTTATGGCAAAAAACAACATTAGCACTAACAGCGCCCCTAAAGTTTTGCAGCTGCTTTTTAACGTGCAAACCATGCGTTTTGGCCTTTCCCTTTGGCAATGCTCCATAGAATTTTCATACATTGGATTACCCGGATAAAATACTTTCATTGAGTACCTGATTATGATTGATGATTGCTGCACCCGAATACTGGCAGCGGATTTATTGTACGTCATTCATTTTCTGAACGCTGCGCGAATGTAGAGTCCCCAGGTAAACAAATCGTTAAGGGGACTTTATCCAAACGTTAACTTAAAATAAGAGGGGTATGGCAGCGGGAAAACCTTGAAAAATTCAGGACAATACACAATCTGTATTGTCTGTACTCATCTAACAGGCAAAAAGAGGCTGCCCCGATATGAGACAGCCTCTTTTATATAGCGTAAGTCTTTTATAGGTGCAGCTTACAAGCTAAGCCACTGCAGCGGCCTTCTGCTCTGCTTCACCATTAGTTGCAACCGGTTCATCATCGGCCAGATCCAGTTCTATTTTTAGATTGTCAATGATAAACTCCTGCCTTTGCGGTGTATTTTTTCCCATAAAATAATCCAGCAGACTATAGATATGCGCACCCTGATCGAGCAATACAGGCTGTACCCGCATATCTTCTCCGATAAACCGGCCAAATTCCTCCGGAGAAATCTCTCCCAGACCTTTAAAGCGGGTGATTTCCGGTTTAGCGCCTAATTTTTTAATGGCGGCCTGTTTTTCCGTTTCATCATAGCAATAAATGGTTTCTTTTTTATTGCGCACCCTGAAAAGCGGTGTTTCCAGGATATAAACATGCTTTTGTTTGACCAGGTCGGGGAAGAACTGCAAAAAGAAAGTCATCAGCAGCAGCCGAATATGCATACCGTCTACGTCGGCATCGGTAGCGATGACGATATTTTTATAGCGGAGACCATCCAGTCCGTCTTCAATATTTAAAGCATGTTGCAGTAAATTGAATTCTTCATTTTCATAGACGACTTTTTTAGACAGTCCGAAGCTGTTTAAAGGCTTACCACGAAGGCTGAACACCGCCTGCGTGTCTACATTCCGACTTTTAGTGATACTTCCGCTGGCACTATCCCCTTCCGTAATAAAAATGGTGGATTGCTGCTGTTTTTCCAGCACTTCTTCTTTGTTTTTACCGGAAGGCTCTTCATTATAATGAATCTTACAGTCCCTGAGTTTTTTATTATGCAGGTTGGCCTTCTTAGCCCGTTCGTTGGCCAGTTTTTTAATGCCGGAAAGCTCCTTGCGTTCTCTTTCACTTTGCTCAATACGCTTTTTGAGGATATCGGCGACCGCCGGGTTTTTATGCAGGTAATTATCCAGTTCCCTGCTCATAAATTCCAGCACAAAGCTTTTCATGCTCTGGCCGCCTTCAGACACGTATTGTGACCCCAGCTTGGTTTTTGTCTGGCTTTCAAATACCGGCTCCTGCACTCTCACGGCTAAGGCAGCCACAATGCTTTGTCTGATATCTGAGGCATCATAATCCTTTTTATAAAAGTCACGAACCGTCTTTACAAAAGCTTCTCTGAAAGCCTGCTGGTGTGTACCGCCCTGGGTCGTATACTGTCCGTTGACAAATGAATACAGATCTTCCCCATAATCATTGCCATGAGAGAAGGCCACTTCAATATCGTACCCCTTTAAAGAGACAATCGGATAGCGCAGCTCATCTTCGTTGGCTTTTCTTCTGAGCAGATCCACCAGGCCGTTCTTGCTGACATATTTTTTACCGTTAAAGTAAATGGTCAGTCCTGCGTTCAGATAACAATAGTTCCAGAGCAGGTCATCCAGATAGTCCGGTTTAAAATGGAAATTTTTAAACACGGTCTCATCAGGAACAAAATGCACAAAAGTACCGTTCGGCTCAGCGGTCTTTGTCTCTTTGGTAGCGTCCAGCAGCACGCCTTTTTCAAAATCAGCGCTGCGCATTTTTCCTTCCCGGTAACTTTCTATTTTAAAATAGTTACTCAGGGCATTCACGGCTTTAATACCCACCCCGTTCAGCCCCACACTTTTCTGGAAGGCCTTACTGTCATACTTCGCCCCGGTATTAATCTTACTGGCGACATCTACCAGTTTGCCTAATGGAACGCCACGCCCATAGTCTCTGGCAGATACACTTCTATCTTCAATTGTAATTTCTATTTTACTACCAAATCCCATCATGTGTTCATCGATACAGTTATCCAGTACCTCTTTGACCAGTACGTAGATCCCGTCATCAGGAGCGTTGCCGTCTCCTAATTTACCGATATACATCCCAGGCCTGAGCCGGATATGCTCCCGCCAGTCCAGGCTCCGGATACTCCCCTCATCATAATTTGATGCTGTCATACGCCTAACTTATTTAGTTCAAATTTCGTCAAATATAATCAAATTCTGTGCAAAAGGCTCAAAATAACTTTAGCCATTTTTGCACAACTGCCCAAAAGTAAGGATTTCAGGCAAACAAAGCCCATCCGGTGCATAAAATGCCCGGTAGAGCAACTGTTTCGTGGACTGCCTGGGGGTTCAATACCACCAGGTTTGGGACTTCACCGGTTCATTTGCAGTATGGAAGAATCTTAAAAACCGCCATCTCTGTTACTAAGAGCGTCCCACCCTACAATTCCTTGCTCCTCTTTCCCGGTATTTATAGCGGCATTGCCAACCCTTTGCCGGACATGACTACAAGGACAAGTCCGCTAGCAGTCATAAGGCAGGCCTTCTCTGAACGGCAATACTTTTCCTACTGCCTATGTTTGCAACTGAACCGGTGATCGGTCGGATCATGATCTCCGATTTATTTTGTAGATTTTTGAAGCAGCTTTACCGGTGACACAACGGGTATTACTGCATTATGAATTCCGCAGGAATTTAGTTTTTCAAATAATATCCCCCTGGATGTTGATAAGGATATACCCAATAATGTTACAACTAAAGAGGCAAAGAACACTGGAATGTGTTTGTCATTTATTTCATAGAGGTTGTTGATATCGTCAATCTGGTAGTGATAATCGGTCTGCAAAAAAAGCACTTCTTTGTTTTTACTATCTGTAAGGGATAGGATCAATTCTAATTTTAACCGTTGCTCTTTCAGGTTATGCAACAATTGATGTGCTACACCAAGTTGGCGTATTTTTGTATTTCTGAATGCTTCTGCCAGCAAACGAAATTGCGTATTTTCAATGGATAGCAGATGTATTTGTTCTGCAATAATTTGGGGTTCTTTTTTCATCATTTTACATGGCAATTTTGAACACTTCACTGGCTAATCCTTGTTCATATTCTGTTGCCTTGACATTGTTTTGTTCATCGTTTTTAATGGATCCGAAATAGATATATTCATATTCTTTTATGGGCTCCGTATAAATCAAACATACACCTAAAGCCTGTTCCATCTTTACCAGACTTTTTAGGGTAAAATTGTGCATACCGGAAAGCCATTTTGAAACTTCTGAAGGAGATTTGTCCAGAGCTATTGCTAAATCCATTGCTTTCCAGCCTTTTGTTTCCATCGCAATGCGTACTTTTTCGGTAATGGCAAAGTTCTTTTCAATAAAGCTCTCAATTTCCGGATTATAATTTCCCTTTAGCCAAGTAGAAATATTATGTTTAGTTTTTTTCATATTGTCTTTATTTTATGAATCCCATTCTAGTAAAAAATCATCATCTACCTCTATCTCTGAATAACTATTTGTCCAACGGATCTCCCCGGACCCAAAGGATTCAGTTAATAATTTAGTCAATTTATTTGCCAATTTAAAATGAGACTTTACATTTGAACATTCTTGCGCTTTTACGGCTGTTTTAACATCGCCGTTAAATAGGAATACAACCCTCTCGTTAGCTTTCATACAATATAATCTAAGGTTATTCGCAACAGTTTCATATTCCCCATTTTCGTCAATTTCAACATATACGGGCGGCTTTTCTTGACCCCTTGGTGGTAATGCACGGGCATCCGCCGTTTCTGCTTCGTTTCTAAAATACTGATCTATTGCTCCTGTTTTTTCCCCAATTTTTTTAATTCATGCCAGTATATGATAAAGCTTTTCCTTGTTTTCCACACTGTGCTTTTCTATAAAAGAATCAAACAGCGTCGGATTCCCGTTGATGGAAATTGAGTAAAAAGTCACTTTCTTAAATTGTTCAATATAAACTATTTCTGCAAAATTATTCATTTATAAGTTAATTTACAAGTTAAAATTCACTTTTAAGTTAAAAAAAGTAATATCTTGCCAGCAAGGGCTATTTTTTATACCCAGACCGCAATTAATTGCGGTCTTCCTTCTCCTATACAGCCATGTCACTTGCGGGCCGGGTGTCCTTGCGACTGTAGGCCGTTGCAAGTATATAACATTTTATAAATACTGCCTGATTTGTCCGTCGTAAAGAAAAAAAGGGAAAATGACCGTATGGAACCATTCCAACTGATTAAAAATTCTGAAGCCCGGTGAGCATATACGGGCCACTTCAACTTTTTTTTGCTTCGGTCGCGAATCAATTATTCTCTGAACAGTATGCTTTCAAATCACAGGTGCGGCAGACAGCAGCCAAAAGAAAATCCCGAAATAACAGGGTCACCGGAACCGGTACTTAACAGCTAAAAATTTACTCGTCAGAAATTATTAAGATATTGTATTTTTGCGCTCGAATTAAATCAGTTCGCCTCCTTAGCTCAGCTGGTAGAGCACTCGCTTCGTAAGTGATAGGTCGTAGGTTCAAGTCCTATAGGAGGCTCTCTCTTAGTAAAAACCCCTGATAAGAAATTATTATCAGGGGTTTTATTTTAGCATTTTATCCTTTTCTCCAGGCTTCTTTTTATCTCTAATTTGCGTAAATCCTGGCATCCCTGTTCCCCCCAAAAAAATAGAAAAGCTGGTGCAAAGGTTTATTTGCACCAGCTTTTCTATTTTGAATATTATTTTTAAAATGCAACGATCTTCTAGAGCCCAAATCGCCAGCCTGCCTTAAAGGCGACCCAACCATTGGATCCCGATGGATCCCCGTCTTTCTTGCCTAATAACTCATAATCAATCTGCGCTTCAATAGGACCCAGTTTTCCGCCCACCCCAAAAGAACCGGTAAAGCGTGCGCCGCTGGTCAGATCGTTTTTGACGCTGGCAGACCCCACATCTGCGTGTAAAAATAGTAGATTCAGGGGCAGGAAATTCTGCCGGAGCCCGAAACGGACGGGCACATAGGACATCCTGCCGGGTCTGGGACTGGCAGACTTATCCTGCCCGAAAGAACTATAACCCAGTGTCCCGGTCGCATAGGTTTTATGGAATAATTTAATACCAGCTCCCGCTTCTCCGCCGATACCATACTTATAATTTTGCATCATCCCACTGCCTCCCGGATTCTCATAGGCCAGATGACCGAAAATAAAAAACAGTTTCTGAGCATGTGCAGACTGAATACCAAGTCCTGCAATTATAGCCAGTGTTAGGCCTGCTGCGAGGAGCATTTTTCTTGTAGCCGACATTAATTGTTGCATAAATATGTATTTTTAAAAAGGAGCATGAAAGATAAACCGTTGTAACTATAACGCTTATATATCCAAAGTTAAGCAATGTTTCCTATTTGTAGCGCTTCAGCTCAACTTTTTGCTGCCGGATTTTTAATTACAAATACCTTGCCCATAGCCGTACCCGGCTTCAATGGCGGACAAAATAAAACAGGAAAAGTGTTCCTTAGAATACTTTTCCTGTTTAAATGCTTATATAATTCAGCCTTGAGGTTCCTTAAAAGGAAGCAGACCTTATTTTTTCTTAGCATCTTTATCCGCAGCAGCTTCTTCCTGGCGCAGTTGACGCGTCATAACGATAGAAGCGATGGGGATACGTTTGGAGTTCATGATTTCAAGTGCTGGTTCCTGTACGTCCTCAACACGAATATTTTCGTTGAGTTTCAGGTTAGTGATATCTAGACTGATGAATTCTTTCAGATCTTTAGGTAAACATTTTACCTTAAGAGATTTCAGTTTAGTCACCAGTTTACCACCGGCTTTCACACCTTCTGCGTTACCTGCCATTTTAACTGGAATAGTAGCGATCAGTTTTTTACCTTCAACCAGTTCCAACAGATCAATGTGGATCAGTTTGTCAGATACTCTGTCAAATTGCAGATCTTTGATGATGGTAGTGTATTTTTTACCATCGATTTCTACTTCTGCCTTCTGAAACTCACTAGTGTAAACCAGGGGTTTTAATTCTTTAGCAGAAGCATGGAAATTAATTTCCTTTTCACCGCCGTAAATTACACCTGGCACGTTCTCCTGAGAGCGAATTTGGCGGGTGGCACTCTTTCCGCTTTCGGTCCTCAGTTGTCCTTTGATTGTAATTGTTTTCATGTTTTATATTTAATGAATAAAAAACTTTTTTGTGATAAGATCTTAAGATCTGTGTCCCCTGCTTCTTTCTCTCTCTCTTAATTGAGAATGAAAAAACAGGCTGGAGATACTTTTATTTTCATGTGCATTCTTAATCGCGATCGCGAATAAATCTGCCACTGAAAGTACTTTGATCTTATCAGACTTACCTTTTAAAGGAATGGTATCGCAAACCACCAGTTCATCCAAAACACTGTTTTCAATGGTCTGGTAAGCGTTACCACTTAAAATCGGGTGTGTGCATAGGGCACGGACACTTTTGGCTCCTTTTTCCATCAGCAAACCTGCTGCCTTGGTTAAAGTCCCTGCCGTATCGCAGATATCGTCTACCAAAACGATATCCTTACCTTCCACCTCTCCGATAACCACCATGCTGGCGATCTCGTTAGCCCTCTTTCTGTGCTTATCACAGATGACCATTTCAGCGTTGAAATAGTTGGCTACTTCCCTTACCCTGTTGGTACTTCCCACATCAGGGGCCGCAAAGGTAAGATTTTTTAATTTTAATTGCTCAATATAAGGGATAAAAATTGCGGAACTATCCAAATGGTCTACCGGAATATCGAAAAACCCTTGAATCTGAGCCGCATGCAGGTCCATGGTGATAACCCTGTCTGCACCCGCAGATTCCAATAAAGTGGCAACCAGTTTGGCGCCGATGGCTACCCTGGGGCGATCTTTACGATCCTGACGGGCAAATCCGTAATAAGGTATAACGGCAACAATCCTGCTGGCACTGGCCCTTTTAGCCGCATCAATCATCAACAGCAGCTCCATTAGGTTATCCGTAGGCGCAAAGGTACTTTGTACCAGAAAAACATAGTCCCCACGAATACTTTCTAAGAAAACCGGTTGAATTTCACCGTCACTGAACTTTTGAACATTGATTTTACCAAGAGGAGCACCAAATCTTTGGGCGATTTTCTCAGCCAGCGCCTGGGAGCCGGTTCCTGAAAAAATCTTGACAGATGGATTCATAACTAAAAAGTAATATTAGGTGCGAAAATATAAAACTTCACCAAAACCGCAATTTATTTTCCCAATTACTGTGTTATTGTTTTCGTTTTTTTCCACAAAAAATTGTGCACAACCTGCTGACAACCTGATCATTTTGACGTTTTACAGCCTCCGGGCCATTTTTAAAAACTAACGACTATATTTGTGGGGCATGGTATAATACATTTCTAATTCGTCAATTTAAATCTTTTAAAAATGGATAATTGTGAAGTGCATTATTATGTGCAGGCAAACCGGTTACAATATGTAGATCAGCTGCAATCTTTCAAGCGGCATGGCAGAACTTCGAACCGGATGACGCTTTTTACCTATCTCCCTGGGCAGGGCTGCCCTGAAACGGTTAATCTTTTCATTTTCAAGGAATTATTTAATAGCCTGGCATTTCATTTCTGATTACTCACAGTGCATTTACAGGATTTGCAGGCCTGGTGGCACAAAACGCAGTCCTGCCCGCAATTTTTAATGAATTTGAGCTCTAAAGGCCCGGATCAAATTTAAACAACTGAATATCAACACGTGTTATCCTATTTAACAGGAGCATTAAGCGAATATGAAACAAAAAACGATTAAAGAGTGGGCCGCCGATGACCGGCCCAGGGAGAAGCTCATAGAAAAGGGCGCCACAGCGCTGAGCAATGCCGAATTGCTGGCCATTTTAATCAATACAGGCAGCGCCAAAGGGTCTGCCCTGGATATCGCTAAGACTTTACTGGATCTTCATGGCAACAAACTTCATTTAATTTCCCGGTTAACGGTCACTGAGATCATGAATTATAAAATTCCAGGTCTGGGTATGGCTAAAGCCGTTGCTATTCATGCGGCCTTATCTTTATCTGCCAGAAAGGAACTGGAAGATAAATCCAGAAACCAGATCACCAGCTCCAATGATATGGCAGCCTTTTTAATCCCGCACATGGCGCATCTGCAATACGAAGTCTTTATGGCCGTCTATTTGAACAATGCCAACCATATTATTCACCATAGGATCATATCTTCAGGAGGCCTCTCCGGCACCATAGTCGATATCAGGGTCATATTAAAAGGCGCCATTCAATGCAATGCAGTGGCAATGGTAGTAGCTCATAATCATCCAAGTGGTTCATTAAGACCAAGTGATCTGGACAAAAAGCTAACGGCCAAAATTCGATCGGCCGCCAGGACCATGGAAATAATACTCCTCGATCATATTATTGTTTCCGATAATGGGTTTTATAGTTTTTTAGATAATAATTTGTTGGAATAAGTCCTGAAAAAACTTCCCCGGTTGTAGCCGGGCCAATCTCAAATAAATTCCTAATGCAAAAAGAAGCGATATATTAACTGATAATCAATGAATAGCAATGGACAATCGCGGTAATATTCTGACAAAAAAAATATTGCGCACTGTCAAAACAGCGGCGATAAGTTTAGAATTTATCCGTAAAATTCTCTTTGTACTTTCAACTTTTGTTTATTATTGCAAAATTGTACAGTCATATTAGAGAAGATTTCGTATTAAAAAAGAAGATAATCTAGATAGAAGAATGGCAAAAAACTTATTAATAGTAGAGTCTCCTGCAAAAGCCAAGACCATTGAAAAGTTCCTCGGAAAGGACTTTGAGGTGGTGAGCAGCTATGGTCACATCAGGGATCTTGCAAAAGGAGACAACGGAATAGATATTGAAAAGGGCTTTAAGCCCGCTTATATAGTACCCGACGAAAAACTTAAAGTCGTCAGCTCTTTAAAATCCAAGGCCCAGAAAGCTGAGGAAGTCTGGTTAGCCTCGGATGAGGACCGGGAAGGGGAAAGTATCAGCTGGCACCTGGCCGAGGTGTTAAAATTAGACCCGGCCACGACCAAGCGTATTGTTTTCCATGAAATCACTAAACCTGCCATCCAAAAAGCCATCCAGACACCGCGCACTATTGACTTAAACCTGGTGAATGCGCAACAGGCCAGACGTGTTTTGGACCGCCTGGTGGGTTTTGAGCTAAGCCCGGTGCTGTGGCGCAAAATCGGTATGACCGGAGGATTAAGCGCAGGCCGGGTACAAAGTGTGGCCGTTCGTCTGATTGTGGAAAGGGAAAGAGAAATCATTGGCTTTACGGCTGAAAACAGTTTTAAAATAGATGGCTATTTTAAGGCAACGGATATCAGTGGCAAACCGGTTACTTTCAAAGCAGAAGGCCCTGCCAAACTTCCCAACAGCAGCTCTGCTGAAAATTTCCTGAATTCCTGTAAAGGTGCCACTTATAAAGTAGCAGATATTCAGGTTAAACCAGCTAAAAGAACGCCTTCGGCCCCTTTCACTACTTCTACCCTCCAGCAGGAAGCCAGCCGCAAACTGGGTTTCGGGGTCAGTAAAACAATGCGGATTGCACAGACCCTTTATGAAAACGGGCATATCACTTATATGCGTACTGACAGCATCAATTTAAGTGATACGGCGATGGCAGATATCAGCCAGGAAATTAAAACTGCTTACGGAAATCAGTATTACCAGCCCCGTAAGTTTAAAAATAAAAATGAAAGTGCACAGGAAGCGCATGAGGCCATCCGTCCCACTTACATCAGTCAGCATAGTGTGGAAGGATATGATGAGCGCAGGCTCTATGACCTGATCTGGAAAAGAACCATCGCTTCCCAGATGAGTGATGCTGCCTTTGAAAAGACCATTGCAAAGGTTGATATCTCCACAAATAAAGAACAACTCACTGCCTCCGGGGAAGTCCTTAAATTTGACGGCTTTTTGAAAGTATATCTGGAAGGAAAGGATGATGAGGACGAAGAAGAACAGGAAGGCGTGTTACCTCCATTAACCGTCGGGCAGCAATTAGCATTTAAGGAAATGCTGGCCACTGAAAAATTCACCCGTCCGGCCCCTCGCTATACGGAAGCCTCTTTGGTAAAGAAGCTGGAAGAACTGGGTATCGGACGACCATCCACCTACGCCCCTACCATTACCACTATTATGAAGCGTAATTACGTGGAGAAAAGGGAAAAGGAAGGAACTCCAAGGGTGATTCATTTTATCAAACTGGACGAAAAACAACAGATTGCCAAATCTGAGAAAACAGAAATTACGGGTGCGGATAAAGGGAAACTGGTCCCCACAGACCTTGGTATGGTTGTAACAGACTTCTTAACAGAGCATTTTAAGAATGTCATGGACTACAACTTTACTGCACGTGTGGAAGCTGAATTTGACGAAATTGCAGAAGGTAAACTGGTCTGGAATAAGATGATTCACGCCTTTTATGGTCCATTTCATTTAAGTATTGAAGACACACTGGAAAATGCAGGCCGTGCTACCGGGGAAAGAGAGCTAGGAGTTGACCCCGTCAGTGGAAAAAAAGTATATGCAAGAATGGGACGCTTTGGGCCTATGGTTCAGATCGGAGAGCAGGAAGACGCTGAAAACAGAAAATTTGCCTCACTCAGAAAAGAGCAAAGCATTGAGACCATCAGCTTCGAAGAAGCAATGGACCTGTTTAAACTACCTATGACGCTGGGTCAGTACAAAGGCCAGGAAGTACTCGCCAATGTTGGCCGGTTCGGTCCCTACGTTAAATGGGGTGAGAGCTTTATTTCACTTCCAAAAGGCAGTGATCCGCTGGAAACAACCATGGAACAGGCAATTGGTCTGATTGATGCTAAAATTCAGGCTGAGGCTCCTATCGGCTATTATCAGGAAAAACCTGTCACCAAAGGCACCGGCCGGTTCGGTCCCTATATAAAATGGGAAGACTATTTTATCAATGTGCCTAAGGCATACGATTTTGATAACCTGAATCAGACCGATATTGATGAGCTAGTCTCCAAAAAAATAGACAAAGAAGCCAACCGTTATATTCACAACTGGCCGGCTGAGAAAATCGCCATCGAAAATGGCAGATGGGGGCCTTTTATTCGCTATGGCAAAATCTCCGTCAAACTTGGTAAAAGAAAGGACGGCGAACGCTTTACGGCTGAAGATTTGCAGGACATCACACTAGAAGAAGTCAAAAAGCTGATTGAAAAAGAATTGCCTGGCGCTTTTGATAAAAAAGCAAAAAAGGCAGCGCCTAAAAAGGCGGCCAAGAAAGCTGCACCCAAAAAAGCAGTGAAAAAGGCCGCACCTAAGAAAACTGCTAAAAAAGCAGCGCCTAAGAAAACGGCTAAATAAACAATAATTTCCACTTAGGTAAGCAACTTATCAAAGAGGTCGGTACGTTTAGATGCGTACCGACCTCTTTTGTATTCATTATCGCTGATTACCGGTCTTGCCCATGCAGACGGGCCTTGGGGCCGGTTTATCATACAACAAGACAACTAAAATATCTTTCGGATTTAAAAAAGGTAAAATAAAAAATAGTCGCAATATGTATGAGTACTACCGTTCCCAAAAAGATTCTGAAAGGCAGTCCCAGATAATCAAAATAAAAAAAACATATCCCCAGAATCAAGGCTACGATGTAAAATATATCGGCTACAAAGGGTTTAATTATTATCATTTGGGAAGTACCGGTTATCAGCACCTTATTACTTTTATACCACCCCTGCAATTGCAGTTTTACTACTGACTCGCCCTCAGGCAAATAGATCTGTTGTTTTTTGCCTCCGGTCAACAGGTAGTGCTGACCGGAAATTTCTACCTTCATTTTCTCAAAGGGGAGATATCCTTTTCTGACAATTTCCAACTGTGGCATGATTGCTCTTTTTCATTTATTGAACCATAAAAATATGTTTTTTTCTCCTTTGGCCTAAAATAACCCGTTAAACCAACACACATTAGTACGATTCATATTATCTTTGATGTGCAAAAGGAAATGGTGTCTTCCTACTTAACCGCTCCGGGGTAAATCTACCTTCACAGCTGATGGCGCCTACAAATAAACGTAAAACGTAATTAGGTCACACCGACCTCTAATTTATTATTTGTAGGAAGCATGAAAAAAATCATTACTTCATTTGAACATGTAGCCATTTTAAAACATTTATTAAAATGGACGTTAATAACTATTCCTGTAGCGCTGTTTGCAGGATCAGTGATTGCTTTATTTTTATGGCTATTGGAAAAAGTTACAGTGATCAGGTGGCACCATCCATGGTTACTGTTTTTGTTACCCGTGGCCGGTATCCTGATTTACCTGTCGTATTATTTTGGCGGCAAAAAAGCGGAGGCAGGCAATAACCTGATTGTGGATGAAATACATAAACCGGGTGGCGGTGTTCCATTCAGGATGGCCCCTCTGGTTCTAATCACAACAGTTGTGACACATTTATTTGGCGGATCTGCCGGCCGCGAAGGCACGGCTGTCCAGATTGGAGGAAGTATCGCCAGCTGGATCGGCAAAAAATTAAAACTTGACAAGGCAGATACAAAAATCCTGCTGATGACAGGGGTCGCTGCAGGCTTTGGGGCAGTATTTGGAACACCACTTACCGGAGCCATTTTTGCGCTGGAAGTTATTACGGTAGGAAAGATTAACCACAAAGCACTTTTGCCCTGTTTCATCGCAAGTATACTGGCAGATATTGTCTGTAAGCAATGGGGCATTCACCATACGCAATATACCATTGCTTTCAAAAATATTCTGACAGACACAAACGGCATGTTTCATATGAACTGGGTATTGCTAGCCAGTGTTATTTTGGGAGGTGTTTTATTTGGGCTGGCCAGTTATCTATTCAGCGAACTTTCTCACACCATTAAAAACTATAGTCAACGCTTCATTGCTAAAAAGTGGCTCATCCCTTTTATCGGAGGTTTAATTATTATTGGCCTAACCTACCTGGTGGGGACGGACAGTTATTTAGGTTTAGGAGTGGACAACCCGGATCCTAATGCAGTGAGTATACTCTCTTGTTTTAAAGCGGGTGGTGCAGGATATTTTAGCTGGTTTTGGAAACTGTTATTTACGGCTATTACGCTAAGTATGGGTTTCAAAGGTGGCGAAGTCACGCCTTTATTTTTCATCGGAGCCGCACTAGGCAACGCTGTAGCGATGCTTACCGGGGCGCCGGTGGACCTGATGGCAGGCCTGGGATTTATCGGCGTCTTTGCGGGGGCAACCAATACCCCGATTGCCTGTACGCTAATGGGAGTCGAGTTATTTGGAGGAGAAAATGCCATTTATTTTGCCATTGCCTGTTTTACCGCTTATTATTTCAGTGGCCATACGGGAATTTATTCGGCACAACGATTGGGCTTTTCAAAACTCACAGCGGAACATACCAGAGACAAGGAACTAACCTTGCAAAAAATCAGAAAAGAACGATTGAAAAACAAAAAGCATTTCAAATTTTAATCATTCATCGACCAAACCGAATCTGGAAATATTCCATGCCCTAATCAGATTCATGGTGCCGGTAAAGAATCCTTAAGATGCAATGATCAGACTATAAAAAAGGCACCTTAAATGATACTAAGGCGCCTTTTTTAATTATAATGACTGACTTCTATAGTTTGAAAGCGACTGTCATACTGTAACTTACCGGTGGTTGTGGATTTACAGACCAGTATCCAATATAGTATTCCTTATTGAGCAGATTATTGCCATTCAGAGAGACCCGGACATGTTTAGCATTATAAAACAAGGTAGCATTTAACAGTGTATAAGAAGGCAATTCAAATACTCCTGTCTCGCTGTTGTCTATCACTTTATAAACACCTGCATAATTACCGCCAAGGCCAAATCCGAAATTACTCAATTTACCTTTTTGAATCGTATAAGTTCCCCAGAAATTCGCCAGATCCTGCGGCCCCTGACCACCTGGCGCACGACCTTTCTCCGTATAAAAATCAGTTTTATTAGAACTTATATTTTCGATTTTATTGTGTGTATAACCGGCAATTAAACTCAGACCAAGGATGGGATCAGATTTTATGTCGATATCAAATCCCCGGCTTCTGACCTTGCCCCTTTGATCAAAGTCATTCATATTGTCTTCAAGCGGTGTTACTCTGTTTTCTACCTTTATATCATAATAGGATGCTGTAACGGCCAGTTTATTTTGGATAATATTAGTTTTAATGCCGGCTTCCCATTGATTGGCATGCTCGGGAGAGAAGGTTTTAAATTGCGGATTTTTTCCCTCTTTATCCGTAACCGTTTGAGGTGCTACATTCATAAAAGAGTTCTGATAGTTCCCGAATATAGAGACTTTATCTAAGACCGGTTGATAGACCAACCCGAATTTCGGGCTTAATGCGAACTGATCAAAATCATCGTCTTTATCACTCTTTTCTCCTTTGTTATCAAAATAATCAGCTCTAAGGCTTAATAAAACCGATAATTTCGGAGTAAAATTAATCACATCAGATACATATGCCGCGTAGGTCTGTTTACTGGTATTACTCAAAGAATTGCCCGCACTTGCCAGAAGACTATCTATGGAAGCGGTAGTAAGATATACGGGATGGGCTTCATCCAATTGAATAACCTCTCCCTCCGGGGTAACTAAACGAGCAACAGCATAACCCGCCCCATTATTGGTGATTTGTTGAGAAAAATAATCCAGCCCCAGTAATAACCGGTTACGGACCGACCCGATCTTAAAATCAGCATTAAAATTCTGCTGTGCATCAAAAACTCTGTTATTTTGATTTTCCTTTGTGAAATACTGTACAAACTGATTACTTCCCAGGTCATTACCATATATATACCCATAATATCCGTCCGCCCATGAAATACTTCTGGAAATGGCTGTCTGCGAACTCCATACACCAGAAATCTTATAGTTCATCTGCGCCTGAATATTAAACCTAGGATTCTTGATCGATAAATCATTGGAAGTAAAAGACAAATCAGGATTGAGTTTCAGTTCTGCAATATTTTTAAATGATAAGGCATCTGACCGATTGGTGTTAAAAAATACAGGAGCCACTGCCCTTTGTTCCTGATAAATCTCCGCCATAAAATCAAAACTTAAACGATCACTGGCCTTATAAGTAAATGAAGGGGCTAACAGAAAAGATTTTTTGAATCCCGCATCCTGAAAACTATTCTCAGTATGATAATCTGCAACCATTCTAAAGGCCATACTGTCATTAAGCGGCGTGTTATAATCTGCTGTTATCTGGCTTAAGCCAAAGCTACCGCCCGTATAGCTCAGCATCCCTCCTTTTTCAAAATATGGTTTTTTGGTAATTACATTAATAACTCCTCCGTAACCCACAAAATTAGCTCCATATAAAGTCCCGGAAGGGCCTTTAAGTACCTGAATCTCCTCGATATTAGCTGGATCCAGATCCCCGGCCGTAAAACCTGGCAGGCCGTTATACAGGGATGGTTGCGCTTCAAATCCTCTGAGCGCAAAATAACTGGCACCATCTCCGGCTCTGCCGGTAGAAGCCCAGGTTCTGGAAATTCCAGGCACATTACGCAATGCATCATCAAAATTCGTAATCCCTTGTTGTTGTATTAGATCCGTCCCTACACTGCTATATACCTGTGGGTTCTCCAGATTTTTAAGTGGCATCTTTTGAACGCCATAAGTTACCTTATTGCCCAATTGATTCTGATTAGCCAGAACGATTACATCGGCCAGTTCTGCATAGCTTAAATTAATAATAAAATCTTCCTTTAAACGCGCGCCATTTTGAATTTCAATACTTTTTGTCTGCGTCTCAATACCAAGTCCGCTCACTTGTAAAACATAACTTCCTCCTGCAGGTATATCAATATGGTAATTTCCGTTAACGTCACTGATATCGCCCCAATTCCTTCCTTCGATGCGGACTGCCAGCTGGCTGGCAGCCTTCCCGTCTGTTGTTGAAATATGCCCGCTGATGACTGCTTTTTGTGCCATCAGAAGCAACGGGCAGCCCAGCATTAAACACAAATTGAATAAAATCTTTAAAGGTTTCATACTATGATTGGATTTAGAAAATAATTTTACTAGCCCGACTAACTAATGAGATGCTTTGCATTGAGCAGAAAACGGGGAGAGATACACATTCTCTATTTATTCCGGCAAATACAATCGAGCAGCTTTACATAAATCTGCTGTAGCTTTCCGGACAGATCAACTTTGTCTGCTTAATACGGCGCAAAAATAATTCATACAGGGCCATTGGATTTACGACATCGGGAATAAATTCAATAGGATGGCCACTTTAAAATAGGGCATTAAGCCATAAGGGGGCGAGCCTGTGTAGACGGGCCGCCCCCTTTAATATTGCAGTCCAGGTATCTGAAATTGTAATGAGCGTTTTTAACCCTTCTGTTGCATCAGATCAAGCTCCATATGAATATCAGCCCTTTTATAGGGAGAATGTCCGCCTGGTATTTTCTTAAATCCCAATTTATAGTACAGATTAATGGCAGGCTTAAGAAGAGTATTGCTTTCCAGGTAAAGTTTTTTCGCGCCTGCTTTTTTCGCAGTCTCTATGATGGCAGTCCCTAATAACCGACCGATTCTTCTGCCCCGGGCCTCTGGCAGGACAGCCATCTTAGCCATCTCAAAATCATAGTTGGGATCATCCATTCTTATGAGCGCACATACACCCACTACCTGCCCCTGATATAAGGCCACCAAAATTTTCCCTCCTTTATTAATAATATAAGACTCCGGATTATCCAGCGCTTTATAATCAGCAGCTTCCATTTCAAAGTACTGACTTATCCACTGAACATTTAACTCCTTGAAAGCCTGTTTAAATTTTGGTTCAAACGGCACAATTACAACGTCCTTACTTTCTCTCAGTTTTTTTTGTTCAATAACGCGGGTCAGTAAAGATTTTTGACCCAGTAATACTTCCCACTCTTTAATGGCTTCCCATAAAGGAAAACTTGATTGATTTTCTATCTGTTCTACAGCAGCTTCTACATCCTGATATTGCAGTTTAATTTTCTCTGCCAGTTGTTTACCTTTAGAGGTGAGCCCGACCAGGTTCCTTCTTTTATCACTTGATTTAAGACCGGCTCTGACCAGCCCACCTTTGGTCATTTCCTTGACGATTTTTGTTACAGAAGGTTGCGTGTGACCTATTTGCAGGGCAATTTCCGTAATGGGCAAAGCTGCGCCCTCCGACAATACAAAAAAGACCGGAAACCATTTTGGCACCAGCTCAAAATCATACAGCTTATACAGTTCTGCCGAATCATCCGTTACTTTCCCCGTGAGCAGTCTGAGCCGGCTGCCAATGGCCATTTTTCCAGTTTTATCAAAAAAATCCATAAATACATATTTAATTATATAATCAGTTATGCAAAATTAAGAATTATTAGATATTCAACAATTTTTTTAGGCCCTGTTATTTATTGGCAGTTTTAAAAATTACGCCCGCCTCCTGAAAGTTAACCTTTGCTTTAGACTGGTTTCCAACATCGGTGGTAAAGAAAATTATGGTTATATGACCGATTGGACTTAACTTAGGAAAGTAAACCCATTCAAACTGGGTTTATGGCCACTTGCCGGTATAGAGCTTTACATATCAATATATTAGATATATAGGAAAGCTAAAAATCAGGATAAGTGAAACGTTTGGAGTCGACACCTGGCCAGTTTAGAACAACTTAATTTATTCTATATATGAGCAAGGGTTCTTTTTTAAAACGGGGATTACCAGTCTCTATATCGCTTAGTCCTACACTGGATGCTGAGCACATGCAACCCAAAATTCCGCAGAGCAAAAAAAGGCTGATTACCATCTCCCTTATGGCAATTATTGTGGCTATTTTGATCAGTTTTATTGCTAAGTTTTTAATGTTCATCATTGGATTTATTACCCAGCTCTCCTTTTTCGGGCAATTATCCATGACAACAGAAGCCAATCCTTCCTTAAATCACCTGGGCATCTGGGTTATATTTATTCCGGCCATTGGCGGACTGATTGTGGGACTCATGGCACTTTACGGCTCACAGGCCATCAGAGGTCATGGTATTCCGGAAGCCATGGAGCAGATCCTGACCAATAAAAGTAAAATAAAGCCAACGATTGTTTACTTAAAACCGATTTCTTCCGCCATAGCCATTGGCACCGGAGGTCCTTTTGGCGCGGAAGGTCCGATTATTGCCACAGGAGGTGCGCTGGGCTCCACGCTGGGGCAGATTCTTAAAATATCCAATAATGAACGTAAGATATTGCTCGCCGCTGGCGCCGCCGCCGGTATGGCAACCATCTTTGGCAGCCCCGTATCTTCCATTTTCCTTGCCATAGAGCTTTTATTGTTTGAGTTCTCACCCAGATCAATTATTCCGGTAGCGCTGGCTTGTATCACCGGCGCTGCAGGTCATCATCTTTTTTTCGGGCAGGGCCCCGTTTTCCCGATGGGCACTCAGGTTGCCATGCCCGGCAATACAGCGCTGTTATGGTATAGTATTATGGGCCTCGTCCTGGGGTTTCTTTCTATACTGGCAACCAAAAGCGTTTTTTGGATAGAGGACTTATTTGCTAAAATACCCATTAACTGGTTCTGGTATCCGGCCATTGGTGGCTTAATAGCCGGTGTTATCGGTTATTTTGCTCCCAGAACCCTGGGAGTGGGCTATTTTAATATTACAGATATTCTGACAGGTAGTCTGCCGATAACTTTACTGTTATCCCTGTCCATCCTGAAATTCCTTTCCTGGACCATCGCACTGGGCAGCGGCACCTCAGGGGGAACCCTGGCTCCTCTATTAACCATTGGTGGCGCTACCGGATTATTATTCGGGATGGCGATCCAGCATTATTTTCCGAACAGCGGCATCAATCTTCCGCTGGCAGCGCTTATTGGCATGTCGGCTCTGTTCGCAGGTGCGAGTCGCGCATTATTAACCTCCATTATTTTCGCTATTGAGAGCACTGGTCAATCCAACGCGCTGTTGCCATTACTTGCTGCTTGTTCCGGGGCCTATTTCGTGTCTTTTTTCTTTATGAAATATACCATCATGACCGAGAAAATAGCACGCAAAGGTGTCAAAATTCCGGAGTCATATGAACCCGACGTCCTGGAGAAAATAAGAGTCTCCCAGGTTACTAAGTCTAATACAATGGTAACACATTCTTCCGACTCCATCAACACCGTCAAAGAGTTAATTTTAAAGGACAACCAACATATTAATTATTTTATGGTTCGCTCTGATGACGGAACTTATATCGGTTATTTAAGTGTGATGGATTTATTTGGTAATCATCCGGAGCAACAAACAATCGGTAGTCTGATTACCGATAAAAATGAAGTATTTATCAGCGATTCGGAAAATTTGCTGTTCGCATTAAAATTGCTTATCAAAAAGGACAAAGAAGCACTGCCTGTCAAAAATGATCAGGGAAATTATATTGGCCTATTGACCTATAAGGACATCCTGAGCGCCTATCAGATTAATCAGGGAGAATTCATAAAGACCAATCCTGCCATTTCTCTTAAAAGACAAGGACTTAAGATTCTTGCCAGGGGAAGCCATATCATGGGTGACAGGCGTCAACGCCATCCCAGACATTAAACATTACACTCCTTTGAAAAATATAAATTATTTTTTCCGTACTGTTCACAATTGCCTAAATTCGTATATACAAAAGACTTTGAGACAATTTGAAACAAACAACAACAGAAAAGGAATTAGTCAGGTATAGCCTGAATGAGGAGCAGGAGAAAAGGGAAATCCTGCGCAGGTACCGTGCTTTATTAAGAACGCTCAGACCGAAATTTAAAAAAGGAGACAAAGAAATTGTCCGGCACGCCTTTTATATGGCTGCCGAGGCACATAAAACCATGCGCCGCAAAAGCGGGGAACCCTATATTTTTCATCCGATCTCAGTAGCCATGATTTGTGTGGAAGAGATCGGTCTGGGCGTGCGCAGTACCATCTGTGCCCTTTTGCACGACACTGTAGAAGATACCGACATTTCCATAGAGGACATTACCCGGGAATTCGGGAATGAAATCGCCCGTATTGTGGATGGGCTCACTAAAATCTCCACCGTTGTAGATGCCTCCACCACACAACAGACCGAGAATTTTAAGAAAATATTACTGACACTTACAGATGACCCAAGGGTTATCCTGATTAAACTGGCTGACCGGTTACACAATATGCGCACCCTGGACTGGATGAAACCAGAAAAGCAACTTAAAATCGCCAGTGAAACCGTCTGGGTGTATGCACCGCTCGCCCACCGCATGGGTCTTTATAATATCAAGACCGAGCTGGAAGATCTTTCCATGAAATACCTGGAAAAGGAAAAATATAAAGAGATTGCCCGCAAGCTTGCAGAAACCAGAAGAGAACGTACGCGCTTCATTAATGAGTTCATAAAACCTATTAAGGACAAATTACTGAGTGCCGGCTTTAATTTCGAAATTTACGGTCGTCCTAAAAGCATCCATTCCATCTGGAATAAAATGAAAAAGAAGGGCGTTACTTTTGAAGAGGTATACGATCTTTTTGCCATCAGAGTCATCCTGGATTCTGAACCGGAAAAAGAAAAGGAGGAGTGCTGGAAAGTGTATTCCATCGTCACTGACTCTTATGCACCTGCCCCCGAAAGACTCCGTGACTGGCTGAGTAATCCTAAAAGTAACGGTTATGAAGCCCTGCATACTACCGTTATGGGGCCTAAGGGCAAGTGGGTAGAAGTCCAGATTCGTACAAAACGAATGAATGAAATCGCGGAAAAAGGTCTGGCTGCCCACTGGAAATACAAGGAAGGCACCAGCACCGAAGACCGTTTTGATAAATGGTTTGGGCAAATCAGAGAAATGATCAGTTCTCAAGGAACTGACAGTATCGACTTCCTGGAGGACTTCAAAACAAGTTTTCTAGCCGAAGAAATTTACGCTTATACGCCTAAAGGAGACATTAAGATGTTACCTAAAGGTTCTACAGCGCTGGATTTTGCCTTTAGCATCCACTCCGCAGTAGGTCAAAAATGTATTGGCGCCAAAGTCAACCATAAACTGGTTCCCATCAGCCATATCCTGCGTAGTGGGGATCAGGTCGAGATTATTACCAGTAACAAGCAAAAACCCAGCGAAGACTGGTTAAACCTGGTGGTTACCGCAAAAGCGAAAAATAGAATTAAAGATGCTTTAAAAGAGGAAAAAAGAGCCATTGGAGAAGATGGGAAATATACCCTTAAAAGAAAATTAGAGAATCTGGGAGTACCTGTCTCGACTTATAACGTTGATGAACTGGTAAGCTTCTATGGCTTAACCTCTCACCTGGACCTGTATTATTCCATCGCCATTAAAAAAATTGACTTAAAAGAACTGAAGACATTTTCTGTCAATGGGGACAGGTTAGAACCTCCAAAAATTGAAGTAAAATCGGATAAACCAGTTTATAATCCGGATGCGAAGACGCTTAATAAAAAAGATTCAGAGCTAATTATTTTTGGAGAAAGCAGTGACAAAATCATGTACACCCTGGCCAATTGCTGCCACCCTATTCCGGGTGATGATGTATTTGGCTTTGTGAGCGTGGGTAAAGGCTTAATCATACACAGAACCAATTGCCCGAATGCGGCACAGTTAATGGCCAATCAGGGACACCGTATTGTTAAAACAAAATGGGCGAAAAATAAAGAAATCTCCTTTCTTACAGGCATTGAAATTATCGGCGTAGATGACGTAGGCGTCATCAACAAAATCACCAATGTTATCAGTGGAGAATTAAAAATTAATATCTCCGCACTTAGCATTGAATCCAGGGAAGGGTTGTTTAATGGCCGGCTTAAAATATTCGTTCATGACAAGGAAGAACTTGATACCTTGGTGGACCATTTAAAAAAATTAGACGGGATTCAGGGAGTTGAACGCTTTGATGCTGAAGACCTCCAATAAACCTTCAAGTAATCAAGAATTGATTAAGGACAATGCCACAGCTTCTAATTGGCATTGTCCATTTTTTTGAACTTCACCAGCAAGGCCTGACATACGGACTTAATTATCGAATAAACAGTGGAGAAAGGAAACTCGCATTTTTTGTATTTACAGCTCTCTCTATTGTACGAAACCTTGCGGTAGCCCTCCGAAGTAACAGCATTTTATGCTGCGTCAATTTCAGGAAGACAGCCGCGTTGTTCTTCAGGCTTCATAGACTCGCCTAACGGCGACGCCTCCACCTGTTTTTGTTTTTAGTCCGACTACGCACCACAACCAGACTGTATTTTTATGCCTTCATTCAGTATGTTTATCGCAGCATTAATGTCCCTGTCATGGTTTGTTAAACATGTAGGACAGGTCCAGCTGCGGTCTTTAAGCAGAAGGTCTTCTTTCTTAAAGCCGCAAGAGGAACAGCGCTTACTGGAGGCAAAGAACCGGCCTACTTCTATGTAATCACGGTTATGCCATTCACTCTTGTATTTAAGACGGGTCAGGATTGCACCCATGGATACATCCTGGAGAGATTTTGCCAATTTGTGGTTTTTCAGCATGTTCGTTACAGCAAGATCTTCAACTGCGAGCAAGTCGTGGTTTTTGACTATTTCGGTGGTCATCTTGTCGTTATGGTCATGCCTGATATTTTTGATGCTTTCATGTAACCGTGCAACACGTCTGCGGAGCCGTTGCCTGGATTTACCTCCTTTTTGTTTTTTTGATAGTTGTCTTTGCGTATAAGCCAGCTTTTTCTCAATTGATTTGAGTGCCTTTTTATTATCGTATTGAGTGCCATCCGATAGGGTGGCCGCTTCTTTAATACCCATATCAATGCCCACCTGCTTACCCGTTTTTTCAAATACGGCGTATTCGCCCGCACAGGTAAAGGATGCATAGTATTTACCGGTGGTAGTCTTGGAGATATGGACATACAGGATCTTACCGGTAATCTCACGGCTTAGATTCACCTTGATCAGGCTGTCCAGCTTGGGTATCTTTAACAGGCCATTACTTAGTTTAGCATTCTGTGGTATTTTGAAGCATTGCCGGTCATTACGGCTCTTGAACCGGGGGAAGGCACTTGTTTTATTAAAAAAGCGCTTAAAAGCCGTGTCAAGGTCTTGTACAGCCATTTGCAGTGGCTGGGCGATAACTTCCCCCAGCCACTTGGTAGCCTCCTGCTTTTTTAATACCGGCAGTTGGGCATTCATCTCTTTTTTGGACAGACACCGGTGTTCTTCTTTGTAGACCCTGTTATGAAGATCAAGACAGTAATTATATACATAGCGGCAACACCCCAACTGTTTAGCGAGGAATATTTCCTGCTTTTTGGTCGGATAAATCCTGAATTTATATGCTTTTATGTATGCCTTTTTCACTGGTCTGTCTTTTAATTAGAGGACATTTCAATAGTTATAGTGGCCCATAGCCTTAATATACAATTCCGTTAGCAAGGGGACTACCCACCTGCTATTTTCTTATTTTATATCCCTGTTTTCTAAATTGCTTGCTCGGCAAAGCGGTACAATAATCGATTATATGAATCAGGTATCACTCGATGCGTTTATTCACGCGCCCGGTGTTAAATCATAGATATCGGTAGGTTACCTGTTTCATGGTAGCAAAGATAGAATAAAAATATGAATTGCCAAACATTTTGGCAGAAAATGTAAAAAATAATAAATATTATGTTTTTAGTGCTAATAAATTTTTAATCTCATTTGATCTGCAGCTATTGTATGAAATCTTCGATAGCTAAGCGAGTATTAACATAATGTGGATATTGCCAATTGTGTAAAGCATTCCATAAAATACGGAGTGCTTTTTTTGCTTTTTTAAAACTCAAACTTTAATAGGTCAGACTTAAAAAAAAGTTAGTGATTAATGGCCGGTCGGAAAGTACATATGGAAATTATGTTCGGCATCTGGCCCATATCGCTTTACATTTTAATAAAACCACTCCGCCTTTCATCGGAGCAAGTGCCCGATTATTTGTTCTTAAAGAAAAAGTCCGAGGATGTTTCCAAAACATTTTTTATTCTGACTGTTCATGCCCTGCGCGCTGCATGCCGGATTTATGACCTTCCTTACGAGCAGTTCAAACTTTCGAAGCTACCCAGTGAGAAAAAATCACCGGTCGTTCTTAATATATCAGAAGCTAGATCTCTACTTACTTTGGCAAGGGCGTTCTTAGCAGGCTAAAGACGCATCTTGATTACTGGAATCCCACAAAGTTTGTATTTGAGAGCTTACCAAGTTCCGGTAGTCCAATTTCCATTGCAAGTATTAATCATGTACTAAAAGAGTCAGTAAAGATTACTGGCATCACCAAAAGGATGTCGGCGCATAGTCTTCGCCATAGTTATGCAACGCCACTCGTTGAGAGTCATGTCCCTTTATCCAATTCCACTATAAATGACGAAAAACCAAGAAAGAACCATTGGTGTTTTAAGTCAGATATCCCATTGACAAGCTGCCAGATAAAATAATTAGAAATTTTGGAGAACGGATGGAAGGCAAATCTTAAAAAAGCTCATCTATTTTTAGTCTGTTTGCACATCCAGGATTAAATACCCGATTAGTTCCGATAAAATTGCAGGTTTTATGCAGAGGCAGGGGCATAAAAAACCGTATCGGACCTGCATGGTTAATGCCAGGTCCGATACGGTAAAATACATTATATGGACTTTATCCTTAGAGGCCTTAGACTTCACGATCCGGGAAAATTAAAATTCTCCCGAGGATTGTAAGTAAGTTTCTGTGCAGAAGTATTCTTAATGATACATAAGGTGTAATAAAAGTACTCCCTTACCTTTTCTGCATCAGCAAATTAATTTCGTCCCGCTGATCAAACAGCAGGAATAAATTATTTTGCTAAAAATTCCTTGATATTGTCTTTATGTACGATCGCTTCTTTAAAAGTGTAAGCGCCGGTTTTAGGGCTGCGTACAGTTTTAATCACTTTAGTCCAGTTTTTAGCGTCTGCTGCTGCTTTCTGGTCTTTAGTTTTAATCGCGGTTTTAGCTGCTTTTGCCATAATTCGTTATTTATAAGTTCCACCGGTTACTACCGGGGGAGGATTATTTAATTTCTTTGTGTACAGTTACTTTTTTCAAAATAGGATTATACTTTTTAAGCTCTAAACGCTCAGCAGTATTTTTCTTATTTTTCTGTGTAATGTAACGGCTGGTTCCTGGAAGACCACTAGCTTTGTGTTCTGTGCATTCCAAAATTACCTGAACCCTGTTTCCTTTCTTTGCCATTGCTATAATACTTTAATTGTTGTCGACTTTTGATTAGATTTTTACGCCATCTGCTCTTAATTGCTTAACGACTGTATCCAGACCATTTTTATTGATGGTACGGATTGCATCCGCAGATACTTTCAATGTAATCCAGCGGTCTTCCTCTGCATAAAAGAAACGTTTCGTTTGTAAATTTGGTAAGAAACGACGCTTGGATTTAATGTTAGAGTGTGAAACATTGTTTCCCACCATTGGTTTTTTTCCTGTAACCTGACATACTCTTGCCATAACTGTATTTTTTATCGGACGGCAAAGGTATAACAACCCGCCCGTAATTCCAAATTGTTTTTATTTTCCTTGATTCCCAGCACCCAACAAGAAGTGATATCTGGTTTAGGGCTGCAAAGGTAATAAAAAAGCAGTGTGATTACACTGCTTTTTTAAAAAATATTATGGCAATTGAACCTCAGTCAGATAGCCTCTATAATGTCCGAAACCTGCTTAAAAGGATGAATTAAGAAGATATTGCCCAACTTGGATTCACCTGTTCTCCCTCCTGATCTTCTGGGTAAATTCGTTCAGCCTCAAAATCAGCCACAGACTGCCCCTCAGCATCCTGATTATTCATCAGGTTCTCACCGGGTTTATTGTCTTCATCTCTATACTGAAAGTTTTCATTTTGATGATAATCCGTCTGACTTCTAGGTGCGCGAAGTTTGGGAGCTTCTCTTTCGTCTTCATGGTTATAATGGTCAAAATCGAAATCCGGCATCAGTTCTGTTTTTACATGCTGGATGGCCTGGGCCAACACATCTGTAAATTTGTTAAAATCTTCCTTATAAATAAAGATTTTCTGCCTTTCAAACCCCTCTGCGTTAAATTTTTTACGAGTTTCTGTGACAGTTACATAAAAATCATTCCCTCTGGTTTCACGCACATCGAAGAAATAGGTTCTCCTCTTTCCTGCCTTAAGTTTTCTGCTGTAAACGCTTCGTTGCTTCCGGTCGTTGTTATCGTAATCCAAAATTCAAATTTTTTGGTGAACTTTAAATGTTATATTATTTAACCTTTACAAATATAATATTGTTTTCATTTTAGCAAAAAATTTTGAATGTTTTTTTTGGGGTACGCTACTTAAATACCGTTTTTTTTAAAGATTATTCAATAATTCTGTCACTTTTTCTCGTTGCAGGATTAAATATCCCAAACGGTCATTACTGATTCCTTCTCTTAACTGGTAACTAAATATCAGATTATCATCAATTACTTCCGTTTCAAAATATCTAAACTGTATATTCTGATATTTACGCAGTGGCTCTCCTATTTCATATAAATGTGTTGAAAGGATAAATATTGAACTATCCACCTTACGCAGACCTTCCACTACCGTCGTTGAACATTTCATGGCATCCACAATATTCGTACCTTTAAATAGTTCATCAATGAGAATCAGCCATTTAGACCCTTCCTGTATTTTTTCAACAATTGTTTTTACCCTTTGAACTTCATTAAAAAAATAGCTCTCGCCGTTTAAGGTATTGTCTGTTACTTCAATATTGCTCAGCAGGCCGTCAAAGGTTGAGCACTTCATATAACTCGCGGGGACTCCCATTCCGAGGGCTGCTAAATATAACCCGATGCCCACAGCCCTGATAAAGGTACTTTTACCCGCCATATTCGCTCCCGTCAAAAAAAGGAAATTTTCCTTTTTTTCTAATGCTATATCATAGGCGACAGCAGTCTCCAATAAAGGATGATATAATCCTGTAGCCTGTAATAAGGGTTCCTGACTCTCAATTAATTCAGGAAAAGTCAGCTGATGTTCTCTAACCGCTCTTGCCATACTGGACCAGGCATCTATTTTTAAAAACGCCTCTTCCAGGTATTTCATGCCATTCTTTTCAGTGTACTGATACAGCTGATGACCATATTTTATAACTTCTATTCCAGTTAATTTCCCCCCTTTATCTACACGGGCGCCTATTTTACCAAGTTTTTGAAAGAAGTTGCTTTCCAATATCTCTCCTACCTTTTCCAACAGTTCCTTTAACTCGCCATCCGGACATTCAGGCGCATAAATCGTGTGCAGAATATTCATACCATGGACAAATTTTGCCAGATGTCCTATACTGTAACGTACCTGAACATAATCAGGCCTGCTCAGCCACCTGTATAAAACCGCATCAAATCCGGAAGGCGATGTGGGAATATTGGTTATGGGTGAATAATAATACTTATCCATTACCATCATCGTTCCATTAGAAATAATGGCGGGCATCACTTTATCCGTCATATGCCTCAGTAAACGCTGCCGGTCTTTAATGTCATCCAGCCGGCTCATAGGTTTGGTTATAAAATAACGCAGCCAATCCTTACCCCCAGAGGTAACGGTAAAATCCACATAATGTAAAATGGAGTGCTGTTCATAGCGGCTGATAACACCTAAATCATATAAGGTTTTGTCATCTACATGCATACCTGTTTAGTTTTTAATTTAAAGAGGGCTGCCTGCTTAAATAGCATACACAGCAATCCTCCTACCTTTATAAACTCAAGGGGTCTATAAATCTATTAACGACATAATAACCAATAAGATAACTTTAAAAACGTTCCAATCACAGATTAAAAAAACACCTAAAGCGTTTATTTAAATATACCTGTTGATTCCACCAATTTGTATAAGCAAGGCTGATTTAGCGGTTAAAAGAAAGCCTCTGCCCTTTAATAGATTCATCAAAGCCCTGATTTCCATAAACTAAATGCCCATTTACAAAAGTTTTTTCTATGGTTACTCCCATCGTTTCACCTTCAAAGGGGGACCAACCGCATTTACTATATAAGCTTTCTGGCGTAACAGAGGTCGGATTATCCATATTAACCAGTACTAAATCCGCAAAATAACCTTCTTTAATAAAGCCTCTGTCTTTTATCTGGAAACAGCGCGCCACTGCATGGCTCATTTTTTCCACCACCTTCTCTATGGTAATTTTACCTTCTTTTACATAACCTAACATGAGCGCAAGACTATGTTGGACGAGTGGCAAACCCGCATGGGAATTTTCATAGGTTGCTGTATCAGAAGGGACAAGTTTTCCTTTTTCATTGCGCAGATATCCTTTTTCACTCAGTAAATGAGGCGCATGATCGGTAGCAATTACATCCAGTCGATCATCCAAAAGTGCCTTCCAGAGCGCGTCCTTATTAAATCCTTCCTTAATGGCGGGATTACATTTAATCAGGTAACCTTTGGTGGCATAATCCTCCGCTGTAAAGATTAAATGATGAACACAAACCTCACAGGTAATACGTTTTTGTTCCAACGGCAACATATTAGAGAATAATTGTAACTCTTTTTCCGTAGTAATGTGCAGTATATGTAATCTGCTATTATGCTTCTGCGCAAATTGAATGGCCTTAAAGCTACTCTCAAAACAATTTTCCGCATTACGGATAACGGGATGGTCCGCCGGTTCCAGAATACCTTTTTCAGCCTTGAGTTTCTCGTAATTAGCCCTGATGATACTTTCTTCCTCACAGTGCGTAGCAATTAAAACCTCACTGGTAGCAAAGACGTTGTCCAGTACAATAGGGTCGTTCACTAGGAGATTCCCTGTTGAGGAGCCCATAAATATTTTTAAACCGCAAATTTCATTTTTACGCTCATTGAGCTTCTTAATTTCCTCCAGGTTATCGTTTGATGTCCCCAGATAAAAAGAATAATTAGCGAGTGAGACTTCGCGGGCCCGGTCATATTTTTTTTCTAGTAATTCGAGGGTAAAAGCGGGTGGCACGGTATTTGGCATTTCCATAAAACTGGTAACGCCTCCAGCCACTGCGGCCCTGGCTTCTGTGTAGATTTCAGCTTTATGTGTAAGACCCGGTTCCCGGAAATGAACCTGGTCGTCAATAACCCCAGGCAGGAGATACAAACCAGTTGCATCAATCTCTTGAACTTTAAAATTAACCTGCAAGGATGGAGCGATTTTTTCAATTCGTTGATTACGAATGAGTACATCACTGATAAATGTCTTACCTTCGCTTACAATTTGGGCGTTTTTTATTAAATAGTCACTCATTTATATATAGTATAAAAATTTTGTATGAAAATTAGGTACGCACTTCTGCTGGGAACCTGTCTGGCTTTTACCGCGCTTAAAGTTAAGGCGCAAACCGATAACATTGAGCTTAGCGACAAACAAAATCTGTTAATCAAGCGTCTGGACATTAAATTAAGAGGTGATTCCGTGATGCGCTTTACGACTGTGAAGCCTTTTGACCGCAAAAGAATCACGGAGAGAATGGAAAGGATTGATTCTCTCGATAAAATAGGCGCTCTGGGCGAAACCCTTACCGATATAGACAGATATAACCTAAGAAGCCTTTTAATGAATAACTCAGACTGGACACGTAACTATACGGACTCCTTTGGGGTAAAAAAACCTATTTTCAATACCTTTTTCAAAACACCGGCTCATTTATACGAAGTCGCCAAGCCTGAATACAGTATCATTGTGGATCCGCTACTGAATCTTCAGTTTGGTCATTCCAGCGACGGAACCAGCACTTATGTTAACCAAAGAGGAATCCGTGTACGTGGGCAGGTTGACCAAAGACTGGGTTATTACCTGTTCTTCTCTGAAAACCAGGAAAGAGATCCGCTGTATGTCCGCCAGTACACAGATGCTCATTATTCACTCCCCGGCAAAGGTTATTACAAGCATTATGGCAAAAACGGCTATGATTATTTTGATGTCCGTGGTGGCGTCACCTTTCATGCGGGTAAAAACATTGATTTTCAATTAGGATACGACCGTTTCTTTATTGGTGACGGCTACCGCAGTCTATTCTTAAGTGATAATTCCGCTCCGTTTTACTTCTTAAAATTTGGCGTACAGGCTGGCAATATAAAATATACTGCCGTCGGCGCGCAGACCATTGCCTCCTTTATTCCTAATTCCGACTCTACCCGTCCCAGAAACTATATGATGTTTCATTATCTGACCTGGCAGGCCACCGATTGGCTGAAAATAGGTCTTTATGAAAACACCATGTACAACTCCAAAATCAATGGCGGGCTGCAGGTCAGCTATCTGAATCCGGCCATCTTCAACCGTTCCATGTCACAGAATACCGGTAATAGTGCTAAATCCAGCATCGGCCTGGACTTCAAAGCCAATTTTGCCAAGTATTTTGAAGTATACGGACAGTGGCTGATCAATGAATTCCATATCGATAAGGCCTTTAAATTCGGAGATGGTAACTGGGTCAACAAATTCGGTTACCAGTTAGGAGCCAAATACGTAGATGCCTTTACCCTCAAAAACCTGGATTTACAGGTGGAAGGCAACCTGGTTCGTCCATTTACCTATATGGATAAATGGGCCCAGAACAACTTCCTCCACTATAATCAACCGCTGGCACACCCGCTAGGCGCCAATTTCAAGGAATTGATAGGTATTGCTAATTATCAGCCTATTCCCAGGTTGAACATCGAAATCATGGGGACACTTTATACAAAAGGTTTGGATACCGCGGCAGCCTATGTAACCTCTATTGATCAGCCCAATAACGGCGGTGACCTTTTCAGGAACTATAAAGACAACCGTTTGAGTGACAATGGTTATTCTACCGGAGGCGGGGTTAAATTAAATGGCCTGCTAGGATCACTTACCGCCTCTTATGAAATCCTGCAGAACTTGTATTTTGACGCAAATTTCACCTATCGCCGTCATGATATAGAAACCATTCCAAAAGATCACGTAAAAATGTTCATGTTTGGTCTGAGATGGAACATGTCCAGGAGAACTTTTAACTTTTAAAGCTAATTTTTTAAATATTTAAAGGTGCGCAGTTTTTCTGCGCGCCTTTTTCGTTTTAAATTTGTCCTCATGAAGACCTACCAGCATCTATTTTTTGATTTGGATCATACTATATGGGATTTTGAGGCCAATGCAAAGGATGCCCTCAAGGAAAGCTATTTGCATCATGAGCTGGCTCTTAGAGGCATTGAACCATTTGAAAGCTTTTATGAAAAGTATACCTATCACAATAAAAAGCTGTGGGACCGTTACACCAAAGGGCTGATTATACAAAGAGAGCTTAAATGGAAAAGGATGTTTCTTACATTGCTTGACTTTAAAATCGGCGATGAGCCGCTGGCCAGAAGCTTAAGTCAGGACTTTTTAGACCGGTTACCCATCCGCACTAAGGTCTTCCCCTATACCTTTGAAATTCTGGACTATCTTAAAAAGAAAAAGTACAATCTTCACCTGATAACCAATGGGTTTAACCGTATACAGGAGCAAAAACTGGTCAATGCCGGACTCCAGGACTATTTTGAAATCATGATTACTTCGGAGCAAAGTGGTTGCCTTAAACCCAATGCGGGCATTTTCGAATATGCAATGGATGTTACAGGGGCAACACCAAAAAACAGTATTATGATTGGCGATAACCTAATTGCTGACATACAGGGTGCGGCCAATTTTGGGATGGACAGTGTTTTCACCAACCACATTGAGGATGACACTAAACACCTGGCCACTTATGAAATCCGTCATTTAAAAGAATTGGAAGATATATTCTAAAATCTCCTCTTCAGTGTCCCTCAAAAAAACGGTGCCCCTGTCACAAAAGAAAAAACCACTGGTAAAATATCGCTTTTTAATCTGGATATTTTACTAGTGGTTTTTTAATGGGAGTATTAAAAGAAATCCTTTTAGATCTCCAACCGGAAGCGACTAGCGATGGGTAGCATTTAGTAATTGAATGCTATATATATAGGTTCCCGGCACCTGTATCCTTAAGGGGATGCGCAGGGAGTAATCATACAGACCGTCTTTAAACTCTCCTAAGTAATGACTATCTGTCTTTCCCTGATAAAACACACCGGATACATTAGAGCTCCAGGTAGAAGTACTATCCATATGCACATATTTAGTAGGTAAAATATAGTACATATTATATCCATTCCCTAAAGAACTAATCGGGAAGGGAGTTATCGGATATTTCAGGAACATGGCAGTGTCTAATGCCTGGTAAGTGTCGGGAGCATAATCCTGCAGATTCTGTAAATATGGAGGATTTGGATTTAATCCGGAATTAGGCCTTTTGGCGATCTCACCATTTTTAGGAGAAAAGGGCACTCCGTTTCTATCGGTTACTTTTACAATCATGACATTTCCCGTATCAGATACCTTGGTTACACTATACCTGACAAAAGGATTATAATTCCCGTTAAAAAATACACTGGTAACGCCATCCTTTGTGGAAGCGCCTGTTGGGGTATTCGCATTCAGCCTGGACAGACTAAACGATCCTACTCCGTCATCATCGACCGTCTGAACCGGTGAAGCTGTTATGATTTTAATGGTAATCGCCTTGGGGAGCTCAATGGTACCGGCAGAGTTGGTCACTTCCAGATCCAGCGTATATGATCCTAAGGGGACATATTGAGTGGCTTTATTAGTCGTAATCACGCCACTGGTTTCGTTCACAGTAAAGGGAGTAAGGCTGTCAGATGTAATTTTAGCTCTGACCAATGCATAAGTCGTATCCGTTTTAGAATCATAGGAAGCACTCCACACATCCACCAGGTACTTCTTAGAAAAAATCGCGTCTACATTCTCTCCTGTCGAATCATAGATGTGTGTCCAGCGCACTTTCAATGGCAAATTGGAACCATCGGCTACCAGTGAATTAGACGCAGCATATTGCCCTTGCGGAACTTCAAACAATTTAGTGGAATATTGCATGGTAGGACTTAAATACCCATCTGCGATCTTCGTACAACTGACCACCCACAGTATTGCAGCTATACTCATTAACCCTATATAAATTCTTTTATGCATAATATGAAAATTAACTATTAAGTATTATTGAATCAATCCCCGCTTTTTGTTTTTAATCTTCCACTTTGGTGCCATAGAAAAATAAGGTGGACCCGGGAGATAAAACATGCACCACTCCGTTTTGTGTATTCATAAAAGAAGTGGTGACCAGGGTATGAACACCGGTTTTTGCGGGAATATCGGCCGCTGTACTATCCTGATCATCTAACTGATAGGGCTTCCAGAGATGGGTATAATAAACCAGCCTGGGCGGAGTGGATACCAGGTCGGAATATCCCATATTTTCATCATAGGTATATTCATAGGATACAATGGCAGAATCACCGCTCAGCCCCGTTTTATAAAAAGATCCGGTGGAGCTCAATTTGGCATCAACATTTAATACACTGGGGATGATATACATTTTTAAAGAATCCGCAATCCCGTCTATATTCTTTTCCAGATGATATTTTAGGGAATCCAGGGTAAACTTGGCATACTGATCAACTGTTGCCTGAATATCAATGGTCCTTTCATTCAGATAATTATATACAGAAGCGTCACTAGGTGCAAAGAAGGTGGATTGAGCTTTATTGATTTCGTCCTTAAGACCAGCGGCATCAATCACCTGCACTAGCGTATCAAACTGGGACATTGAGCTTAATGCATCATAAGTACTTAATGAACTATACTTATTAATATCCTCTATCTTACCGCCTGTGATATATTTTTTCTGACATCCCAAAATGGAAAGGGACGCAGTTATCAGCAAAATGGCTATTTTATAATTTTTCATAGAATATTTCTTTGTAGTCAATTTTTAGAAATTAAACTTGTTATCTGCCTGCATTATTCTGCCAATAAGGATTCTGAACCAACTGATTATCATAAGGGAATAAGGTTTCCATATCAATTGGCCAGTAATAACCTTTATTGGTGGCACTTACCCTGGTGGATGGATACCCGATTTTCTGCAACCAGCCTTGGGTATAATTTGTTCTGATTAAATCATAGTACCACTCTCCTTCCCCAATAAATTCACGACCACGTTCCTTGATAATTTCATCTATCATATTATCCTTGGACGTTATCGATGCATAATTATTAATTCCTGCTCTGTCTTCCGTCATTTTCAGATCAGCTGCAGCTCCGCTCAGATCCCCTTTATAGGCAAGCGCTTCAGCATCCAATAAATACATATCAGATAATCTTAACAGCACTAAATTATTATTGATATAAGGATATTCCTTGGTATCCGGAGACTGGAAAGCAAAATTGGTATATTTTAAAAGCATATACCCCGCAGGATCTCCGCCTGAGGCCTGTTGATAGGATAAAATACTTTTAGCTCTCAGATCTTTAGAAGTATCAAACAGTTCCTGATCAATCAATCCTTCCGCAGGAGCTATCCAGCAGCTGGATCTTTGTTCGCTGACAATGGAACCTTTCAAAAAGAGCCCGAACATATTAAAGTTGGCTTCAGCATAGTCACCACCACCTTTAAAATTAGGATCTTTATCATTGTAGGTCATGGAGATCTCAAATATACTTTCATTAGATTTCTGCCCCTGCCAGATATTGGTATAGGTGGCCATTGGCTCCAAAGAATATCCTCCTTCAGTGATGACCTTCTGGCAATAATAATGCGTACTGTCATAATCATGCTTCCAGGCAAAAATATGCGCCATCAGCGCCTCTGCACTCCCCTTATTCGGAGATAAGCTTTCAGAAGCATCACCTCCGGCATAATCCAGACTGGCCTCTGCAGTGTGCAGATCCTTTAAACAGCTGTCCAGCACATCCTTTTCAGGACTACGTGGCAATGCCTCAATATGTCCATAATCAGCGTCATTATATGTTCTGGCAACATAAACCGGATCTCCCCATACGCGGGTCATATAAAAATAAGTGTAAGCCCTGATAAATAAAGCTCTGGCTATATACTGACTCCGTACTTTTTCGCTGGAGAAAAGACTTGCATCCATCGATTGGACATTCTCAGAAATCAAATTAGCCAAGGCAATAACTTTATAAAATCTGGACCAGTCCAGTAAATTTCCCCAGTAAGGAACATAGGAAAAGTTCCACGGAATGGAGCCATCAGGCGTCAGGCCATATTGCAAAAAGGTGTCTCCGCTCGCATATCTGAACAAATTACTGACCAGATCGCCGTATACAAAAAAACATGGTTCATTCTGATCAACACCGCTTCCCGAAGATACCCTTAACGAGGCCCTCAGCTGTGTCATCATCGCAGCCTCTGCCTGTGAAACAGCAGTCTGGGAGGTCCAGAATTCACTACCGTAGGTGGAACTTATGGGTGCATTATTGATCTGTTTATTACAGGATATATTCATGGATACCCCAATAACAATAAACAGATATAAGATAATTTTTTTAGAAGATGAATAATTTTTCATGATTTCTATTTTAATCATTGATAAAAGGGTATTAGAATTCTATATTAAGACCAACCGTGAATGTTTTTGCCTGCGGGTATAATCCACCGGTATAAATCCCCAACTGATCTACCGCCTCAGGATCAGGCATCGTGTTTTTCTTATTTTTCAGTATTAATACATTATACATCATTGCATAAGCATTAATATGATTCACTTTCAGGCGCTCCGTGAATTTCTGTGGTAACAGGTAATTCAGCACCACCTGTTTGATTTTAAAATAGCTCCCATCGACATTAAACATGTCAGAGAAAGGAAAAAACTGATAGAAATAAGCGTTATATGGGCTGATGGAGGGGAAAGAAGCTTTATAATTGGGATCTTCCGCTTTTGCAGGGGTCCAGTAATTCACTTCACTTAGATCAGGCAACCTGTTCTTTGCAAAGTTTTTAAGATTTCCACCCATTGCGTCCATCTGCTGTTGCCAGAAAGTATTCACCACAGTTCTTTTAAAGGTAAATACGCTGGCAATGGTCAAGGTAAAATTCTTATAGGTAAAATCGTTGGTGAATCCGCCGAAGAATTTAGGATTTGGATCTCCTGTCGGTACTCTATCACCGTATTGATCCCCATTGTCTTCTCCGGTCCACACATCCCCGTCTCCATTGGCGTCCCGCCATTTAGGATAGCCTACTTGTACAGGATAATACCCTTTAAAATAAGTAATAACATTACCTGTCAGTGGATTATATGGAATCTCATCCTGATGATTATATACACCCTGATAATCCATCTGATACATTTCATAAATAGGCTGACCTACTGCGTAGATTCTTGAAACGCCAGATGCGTAATCATCGATAACAAAGGTTCTGTTGTTGTTGGGCAATTTGGCGATCCGGTTTTTCTGGAAAGTCAGTACTAACTGGCTGTTCCACTGTAATTCACTGGAAGGCGCGAGGTTATGCGTATTGATAGTAATATCCACTCCTCTGTTATCCACCCATAAATCGCTGGCATTTATATTAATGGATTCAAATCCTGTATAAAAGGGCAAATTGAAGGTAAAGAACTGATTCTTATCCAATTTGTCATAAAAATCTGTATTAATCTGAACCCTGTTTTTAAACAAATACAAATCAAAGCCCAGGTCTTTTTGCTCGGATTTAGCCCAGGTCAAATCGCTTTTGGTAAGTCCATTGGTATAACTTGGCTGAATAGCCGTAGTACCATTATACGTCCCACTGATCTGATATTGATTATATGGCGCATAAAAATCACTGGCATTCTTACCGGCAATACCCCAGCTGAATCTGAATTTCAAAAAGTCAATCACACCTTTGGCTCCTTTCATGAAATTCTCATCAGATACAATCCACGCGGCACCCGCTGCGGGAAAATATCCCCATTTATTATTCTTTCCAAATCTGGAAGACGCGTCACCTCTGTAAGAACCGTATAACAGATATTTTCCGTTATAGTTATATTGCAGCTGGCTGACCAAAGACAATAATGCATCCTTATTATAATAAGAATAGCCAGACAGGTCAGATTGCGGAATCCCGGTAACAGTCTGAATATCATTAGTAGGCGTATTATATCCGGAAACTGAATTTCCGCTACTGATAATCGTATTATACTGTTGAGATAGGGTCAGATTAAACTGATGCTTATTCCCTTTTGCGGTTTTAAAATCTTTATCAAGATTAAGACTATTGGTAAACAGGTAGGTCGCATAGGTTCCTCTTGAAGATTCCGCATAAGATTGTTGTGTCGCGTCCGAACCGGTTTCAGCCGCTACCGCATCAATATTGGAAGGCATAAAATAATCTTTTGACTGAACATAGGAGTTAGCCCCTCCTTGTAATGTATAACGGATTCCTTTGGCTATATCATAATTTAAAGTCATGGATGCCGTATAATTGTCATTACCGTTTAAATTTCTGAGTTTAGTAGACTCTCCCAAATAACTGTTTTGATCAAATTCATTGATATAGTAGAATGAGGTAGGTTGGGAAGAACCGCTAAAGGGCGTATTGTCATCAGAATTCTGGTATTTTCTACCTGCCTGTCTCGCCTCCTTTACTAATCCAACTACTAACTGGCTATTAAGCTTAGGGCTGATTTTAAAATTAAAATTACCCCTGACTGAATAGCGCTGATACCCCGTATTGCGGATAATCCCCTCTGTATTATAATACCCCAGTGAGATTCTGTAATTTACATTTTCGGCAGCCTGACTCATTGTTGCATCCACATTGTATACATTGGAAGACGTATAGAACATTTTCTGCCAGTCCGTTGCATTATTAAATGAAGGATTGAGACTATCTGTTAATAACTGCGGCAGACTCTTCAGCTGATCATCCGTAGCATATTCTTTAAGAATGTCAATCTTAGCCGTCCTTTCTGCAGATCCCGTAAGTGTCGGAATCAATTGCGGCTTACTGTTTCTTCCGTAATAAGCATTCACCCCAAAGACCGGCGTTTTAGAAGTAGCCTTTCTGGTCGTGATATAAATGACCCCATTCGCGCCTCTTGAACCCCAGGCAGCAGTGGCAGCTGCATCCTTTTGAACAACAACAGATTCTATATCGTTTATATTCAGACCTGCCAGAAAGTTCGTTCCTGTAGCGCCCGCATTATTAGAAATATCTGCTGGATCGATTGGTATTCCATCAATTACATATAGTGGACCGCTCATAGCCTGCGCCTGCTGTACATTCGGATCATCTCCAATATCCGTTCTGACCGTAGAATTCCCTCTTACAACGACCGTTGGAGCCACACCCGGCTCCCCGCTGGAAACCTGAACATTCATGCCCGCAATTTTACCTTGCAGTAACTGGTCCACACTGGTCACTGGACGGTTATTAATATCTTTACCAACAATCCCGGAAACAGCAGAAACTGTATTTCTTATGGATTGTTGCTGCATACCGATGACGACGACATCGGACAAATCATTATCACTGCTTGATGTCATCATACATTGAATGGAATCCTGTCCGTTCAATTTTAAATTAAGGGTTACATAGCCCACATGACTTACAGATATTTCAGATTGCAGGCTGGAAACCTGTAGTCTAAAACGCCCGCTTAAATCTGATACCGTACCTCTTTTTCCAGCCTTAATCGTGGCTTCGGAAATAGGTACTCCTGCCGTATCAGTAACTTGTCCATTTATTACAACCGGACTTTGAGCGGCTAAAGTCATACACAAGCATGAAAAGAAACAAAGAAAGAGTGTCTTCATAAATCTTGGATGTTAGGAATTAATTGTCTAAATACCCAACAATATTATTATAAAAATTGATCAAACCTTAACGCAATCGTTTGAGTGATTTTTTATTTTAAAAATTTTCAAGGACCAAATCAAACGCTTTATTTGTCATACTAACAATTATAAATTGTGAATTATTTTCACCGTTATATTATGTCTGAAAATATGCATGCCAGATTTCATATATATTAATATCAATTATACAATTAACGTCATTTTTGTTATTACCATTAACATAACAGAATTTAAATCCTGATGAACTACTTCTTTTTGATGATGAATTATATTTTAATACCGCCAATATTTGGCAGAGCAAATTTTATTTAAAGAAAACTTTAACGAGGAATCGTAATCATTGTTTAAACAAAAAATGATTTATTAAATTAATATATACAAGAATCCCGACCCTAAAAAACTTCCGAAAAAAGCAATAAAAGTTAATCCTGAAATTAAAAAATCATGATTTTTTTCAATTTTGTTTCCTGTTAGCATATTGTTATGCTGGCTATATTTTTCCGTCAAATTTCTAAATGGTTTTCACATTGAGCAATGGTGGCAAAGCGGACTTCTGTAAATCCTTAACACCGATAGATTTGCTGCTATATAAACTGAGTGAATGTAAGCATCGGTAAACCAGGCTGACGCCTACCGAAATCGACTGGCAATTATAAATGCTTGTAATTGATTAATTATCAAGATAGATTTGAGAAAAACAGCATCCTGAGCGTGGGTAAGAAGAAAAATTGTAATGGCAAGATGATGATACTTTAATAAAATAATGCCTAGCTTTTAAGCGAAAAGTGCTTCGTTGCCGCTTTTCTGGCCGGCACCCAGGCAGCTAACAAGGCCACCAAAAAGACCGTAAGTCCTACTAACAAAAAGTCTAACACATGCATTTTTACAGGATAATAGTCAACGACAAAGGACCCTCCCTCCAATTTCAGCAGATGAAATTTTTGTTGAAGCAGACAGACAATGAAAGCGATAAACATACCCATCAGGCCGCCGAGTCCGGCTAAAAGAAACCCTTCTGTCAGAAATATGCGCTGAATTACCTTTTTACTTGCCCCCAGTGCTTTTAAAATAGCAATATCTTTTCTTTTTTCCAGCACCAGCATGGTCAGCGCTCCGACCATATTGAAAGCGGCAATAATTAATATGATTGATAAAATGATATAAATAATCCATTTTTCCATTTGCATAACGGTAAACAGACTCTGATTTTGTTCAAAACGGGTCTCCACCACATATTTATTACCTAATTGCCTCTGAATCTTCTTTTTAACGCTATATAAATCCGTTTCAGCTTTGATCGCAATGGCTACTTCTGTATAATAATCCTTGGGTAATTCCACCATATACCGCAGAAAATTCAGGTTGGTAAAGGCATATTTATTATCAAAGCCTTCCTGAATGCGGAAAATACCCACCTCCTTAATTTCATAGGAGTTCATAGCAGATTGCAAATCCGTGCGAAGTGAGCTATTGCGATTGGGTAAATATACGACCAAAGGTACCGTAGAATTAGCGTCTGCGCCAATACTGCTGGCAATGCCCCCTCCCAATACCAACAGCGGGGCCCGTTCCACCCCAAGGCCATAATGGCCATTTTGTTCAATATGCCTGGACAGATGTACGACATGATCATAATTGCTATCAACACCTTTTAGAACAGCAATTGACTGGTATTCGCCATTGGTCAGCAGCGCCTTCTCTCCAATGACCAGACTCAGGTCTTTTATTTCATGAATCTGATGAAGTTTGGCAATCTGTCCGGAATCCAGGGTCATATACTTACCCGTTCTGGCCATGACCCTGAGATCAGGGTAAAAATCGCCATACATTGATTTTACCAGACTCTGAAATCCGTTAAATACACTCAGTACCATAATCAAAGCGGCCGCCCCTACTGCGATAGCAATCACACTAATCCAACTAATGATATTGATAGCATTGGTGGATTTTTTTGATTTAAAATATCGCCAGGCGAAAAGAAAATTCATGTGCTTGAAAAGGTTACTTGGGCTGTTTTAGCCTATCGCTTAAAAAAGCCGGTGTGCCCAAAATATTATTTTTAATCGTTATCTTTATCTGAATTCTGATTAATCTTGGCTAAAAGTTCTTCGATATGGAAAACATGATCCAGCGTATCATCCAAAAAGTAATGAATGACCGGGATACGTCTTAAGGTCTTACCCAGTGCCTGACTTAGCAATTTCTTGATTTCCCAGGCCTTTTGCTCAATACGCAATATAGCAGCCTGAGTATCAGCAACCTGGAAAAAACTTAAATAAATTCTTGCTTCCAATAAATCGGGCGTTACCTTAACATCTGCAATGGAAACCATTCCGCCATGGGTCATACTCAGGTCCAGATGCCTGAAAATGGCACTCATTTCTTCTTTGATGACACTGGCCACTTGTTTTTGCCTTTTTCCTTCTTGCATAATCTTTACACGTTTATTGGCTGTAAATTTAGTTACTTTTGCACTCTACCAGGGATAAACAATGAAGAAATTTAAAAGAATATTCAAGTATCTGAGTTATTATAAAGCAAAACTGGCCACCTATAGTATACTGACAATACTAGGGACCGTTTTCGGGGTATTTTCCCTGGGCATGCTGGCCCCTTTCATATCGTTGATTGTCTCTGACGGGGAAAACGGCACCAATGATTTGATTAAATCCAAAGCAGTAGGACAAAGTGTGTCCAATATCCTCAATGATATGATGGCAGACCATGGTAAGGTCTATACCCTTGGTGCCGTCTGTATCTTAATCATTATCCTTACTTTTTTAAAAAATATCTGCATTTACGGTTCCAATGTTATGAGCGCCCCTATCCGCAGCTCCATTGTGCGCCATTTGCGAAGTGATCTGTACCTGAAAACCCTGGTACTACCCATTGGCTTTTTTACGGAACAGAAAAAAGGAGATATAATCTCCAGAATGACCAATGACGTAGCGGAGGTGGATGCCTCGGTGGTCTCCACACTGGAGGGCCTGATAAAAGACCCTTTGACGATACTGGGTTATCTGATTGCCATGATTGTAATCAGTCCTTTACTATCTATCGGCCTTTTTATATTACTGCCCCTGACCGCCGTTTTGATTGGCCGGGTCAGCCGGTTACTAAAAAGGCAGTCAAAGGAAATGTCTGAACAGTTAAGCGTTGCCTTATCACTGATTGATGAAACCTTGTCCGGTATGCGCGTGGTTAAGGCATTTTTAGCGGAGAAATTACTGGGACAAAAATTTGAGACAGTAAACGACCGCATGTTTAATGTGCGTAATAAAATGGCCCGCAGAAGGGATCTGGCTTCCCCGATGACAGAAGTGTTGGGTGTTATCGTACTGGCGGCCATACTGTTTTGTGGCGGCTTGCTGGCCGTCAAATACAAGACCCTTTCCGGTGGCGATCTTTTAAGCTATATCGCCATGTTTGCCATTATTATAAACCCGGCCAAATCCCTTTCCACTGCCTTTTTCAATATGCAACGCGGCGGAGCCGCCCTGGACAGGATTGAGCAGCTGCTTAATACGCCACTGGTTATTGAAGATAATGGTCGCCAGGAACTGGATTTTAAACACCAGATTGAATTTAAAAATGTCAGTTTTGGTTACGACGCAGAACACCTGATCCTTAAAAACATAAATCTCACTATTCCAAAGGGTAAAACGGTAGCCCTGGTCGGAAGCAGCGGTGCCGGCAAGAGTACACTAGCAGATTTAGTCCCCAGATTTCATGATGTTAGTCAGGGCGAGCTGCTTATTGACGGGGTAAATATTAAGGATTATTCATTGCAGTCTCTTAGAAGCCATATCAGTATTGTCACCCAGGAACCTATCTTGTTTAATGACAGCATAAAGGGCAATATAGCGCTTGGTAAAACCGACGCCAGTGATCAGGAGATTCAACAGGCCGCCAGAATAGCCAATGCCTACCAGTTTATTGAAAAAAAGGAAGAAGGATTTGATGCCAATATTGGCGACAGAGGCGGTAAACTCAGTGGTGGAGAAAAGCAAAGATTAACCATTGCCAGAGCCGTGGTCAAAAACCCACCGATACTAATTTTAGATGAAGCGACCTCTTCGCTGGATACCGAAAGTGAAAGACTGGTACAGGATGCCATCAATAAAATGATGAGCAACCGCACTTCCCTGGTCATCGCACACAGACTCAGCACTATCCGCAACGCAGATGAAATTATTGTCCTGCAGGGAGGTCAAATTGCAGAAAGAGGCAACCATGAAGATTTAATGGCCATTCCGGAAGGCATCTATCAGCGGTTAGTAAAAATACAGGCGGTTAAGTAAACAACAGAAGCTCAGTGCTCGACAAACTCACGTCCGATTCTGATTTATCTTTTCCAATGGATCTAGATATTGGAGAATGTAGTACATTTACTCCCATTGAAAATCAGCCGCCGGACAGCGCACTTAAATTGGCCACATATTTGTGTATAAAATTCACCAAATGAAGCCTTTAAACGGTTTTGGCGCATTAACTATCATATTAAGCAACAGATGAACGATATCCAACAATATTTTGAAAACAATACGGGCCGACTCATCCATAAGTGGCACCATTATTTTGATATTTATGACCGGCACTTCTCAAAATACCGGGATAAGGAAATCGTTATCCTGGAAATTGGTGTTTACCAGGGTGGCAGTCTGAAAATGTGGCAGAATTATTTTGGCCCGAAGGCTAAATTATATGCCATAGATATCGATCCCAACTGTAAACAGTTTGAAGACGATCAGACGAAAATATTTATTGGAAGTCAGTCAGACAGAGAATTCCTGAAAAAAACAATGGCTCAACTGCCGCCCATTGATATTTTTATTGACGATGGCGGACATACCATGAAACAACAGATAGTCTCCTTTGAGGAGATATTCTCGCACATAAAATCAGATGGCGTTTACCTCTGTGAAGACCTCCACACTTCTTACTGGCCCATTTACGGAGGAGGTTATAAAAGGAAAAGCTCATTCATTGAATACAGCAAGAACTGGATAGATCAGATAAATGCCTATCACAGCCAAAGCCCGAGGCTTAAGGTCAGCGATTTTACCCGTTCGGTAAAGGGAATTCATTTTTATGATAGTATTGTTGTGCTGGAAAAGGCAGTAGTGCCTCCCCCTAAGGATTCAATGAACGGTAATGCCTCCATACCTACGCCCGTTGCTATCCGCCCTAAAAATTTCTTTGAGCGTAATTTTAACAGGGTCATGGGGATATTGAACCTGCCGTATTATATCGACTAGTTTTAAGCAAATACCTGATTGATCCGATCCGATAAAAAGACAAATGGTCACTACGAACTGTAGTGACCATTTGTCTTTTGTATTATTTGCATCCCCAAAGGACGCGTGATGTTCTGAGATGGATTAACGGTCAATGGCCGTTCTGTCTACCGGTAACTGTTCACTGGAAGAAGAATTAGTATCTAACAGATTATTAAAGCATTCCTGTAATATCTGGTCCTTCTTTTTCATAAACTGGTCTGTTTTACCGTCCGGCAAATGCAGGTCGTAAAACTGTCCGTCTGAAAGTGCCTTATCGAAATTAGGATTAATCTTATCAAAATCCTTCACATTGATATTCAAGACCTTGCAAATTGCTTCTTTCTTATAGATACCCTTGATTCTAACCACGTTGGTGTTTCCAACCAGCTCAATAACTTCATTTCCGTTTTCATTAGCGGCCAGCTCCTCTTTTAATTTCTTGGTTTCCTTGGCGCTCATTGTCGTTATTCCACCACTACCTTCGAAGAAGTAATGGGTGCTGATGAATTTCTTGACATGGTTGCGGGTTTCCTGTGGTAAATAATACTGTACCTTCCAGAAATCCTTACTACCACCGGCAGCCTTAATGGCCTTATTTACACCGCCTACACCGGCATTATATGCTGCAATTGTAAGCAGCCAGTCATTATACTTATCATGTAAGGAAGTCAGCAATTTTGCTGCAGCTTCCGTACTCCTGGTTAAATCAGTTCTGTAATCATGTCCATTTTTAACCAGGCCATATCTCACTGCTTCATCAGGCATCAGTTGCCAGTATCCTAAAGCACCGGAACGCATTCTAAGATGTGCATGTAAGCTGCTTTCGATAACTGCCAGATATTTTAACTGGGTAGGGAGATGATTTTCTTCCAGAATTCTGTCCATGGTCGCAAACATACCTTTGGCGGAAGACTTCATTCTGGTTAAATCCGTATATTCTCTACGTATATAACTATCTGCAAAATCTTCAACCTTGTTGTTTAAATCGACTTTAACATCGGATAAATCTATGGCAGCAGGTTTAACACCTTCTGTGGTAGGATCCAAGGTAACCGGTTTGGTCTTGGGCAGAAGGCTTACAAAACCTTTAGGGCCTTTTGCTTTTAATTTTGTGTCTTTACCCGGTGCAGGAAGCAAATCACCAGTATAACTATTGGTGAATGACATCATTGACAGTGCAAAGCCCCCCATCAGCACGAGGCCAATAAGATACTTAATACCTGTCAAGGTCAAAAAATTCTCCTTTATCCGGGAAACTAAACTCCGCTTCATTCATTTTTTTTTCGTTACAAAACCTCCCCTGGTTCAGCATTTGACTGAACTTCGGGCTTAACTTAGAAAAAATGCGTCTGCATTAATCCTGAACGGTATTACCTCATAATCAAGGTAAACCGGATGCAAAGAAGCTGTTTGATGAGGACTGTTCGTATATAATTCTTAATGTTTGCCTTCTGATTGCATCAATTGATCTGAAAGAGCTAGCAAAGATAACTCTTTTAATTGATCTGACATCACCTGTATACCAAAAGGTATGCCATCATTTGTGCGAAAAAGCGGCAACGAAATTCCCGGGATTCCCACTAAATTGGCAAAAACGGTATAAATATCAGCCAGATACATCTCGGTAGCATCTCCCTGCTTTTCCCCTAATTTAAACGCTACACAGGGGGCATTGGGAGAAATCAATGCGTCGTAATTGTTAAAAATTTCCTGAGATTTCTGAGACAGTAATCTTCTAATTTGCTGGGCTTTAGCAAAGTACGCATCAAAATAAAACGCACTAAGAACAAAAGTTCCTAACATAATTCTTTTTTTCACTTCCCGACCAAAGCCTTCACTCCGGTTCTTCTTATAAAACGCTGTTAAATCTTCGGTTTTTTCGGCTGTCTGGTGCCCGAATTTCACTCCGTCATAACGCGATAAGTTGGTAGAGGCTTCAGCCGTCGTCAGGACATAATAGGTAGGCACCACATAATCAAGCAGTTCAAAATCTATGGCGGTAACACTGTGTCCTGCTGCCGTTAAACGGTCGATTAAACCCGTAATGGCTGATTTAATTTCAGGGTCCAGGCTCGGATGCTCCAGCGCCTGTCTGAAATAAGCCAGTTTATATTTTTTACCTGCGTTTCGCTCTTCAGACAGCAGGCTACTATAAGCTACTACCGGCTCCTGACTAACTGTACTATCCATGTCGTCTGCGCCGGCTATGACTTCCAGTATCAGTGCTGCATCAGGAATATTAATAGAGAAAATACCAATCTGGTCAAAAGTAGAGGCGTAGGCAATCAATCCATACCTGGAAATACGGCCATACGAAGGTTTTAAGCCTACCACGCCGCAAAAATCAGCAGGCTGTCTCACAGAGCCGCCTGTATCGCTGCCCAGACTAACCATGCAAAGTCCTGCCTGTACAGCCACAGCTGAACCTCCGGAAGAGCCGCCCGGGACTCTTGTATTATCCGCATCATTTAATACCGGGCCGTATGCAGAATGCTCATTACTGGATCCCATGGCAAACTCATCACAATTTTGCCTGCCAATAATAATCGCTCCTTCTGCCAATAAACGATCTACCACCGTTGCATTATAAACAGCGGTATATCCGGACAGCATTTTAGAGCTGGCGGTAAGATCGTGACCTTTATAACTAATCACATCTTTTAAACCTACAACAACTCCGTGAAGCCTGCCTAAAGGAGCGCCACTCTGGCGCTGCTCATCCAGCTGACGGGCGCGGTCGAGCGCCTCGGATTCAAATACTTCCAGAAAAGCATGCAGATGCTGTTTTTCGGCTATGCGACATAAAAAATGATTTACAGCCTCCTCGCAACTGGTGCGTTGGTGCTGTAAATCATCTAAATAACTTTCAATAGATGTAAAACTAAACAGAACGGCAAATATTTATAGCTCCGCCCTTAAGGACAGTGCATGTATGAATAATAACATCATTGCTGACCCAAAAGAACTGTCTGTTAATCTATTAAGCAGCAATTGTACAATCTCAATCTATCGAAGGTGCAGGAGCGCTGAATTAGGTGTTTCCTAATGGATGCTCCTGAGAACCTTACACCTTTATTTATCCGTAACAGTATCTACCGGTTCAATGGTTTCAACTGCTTTGGTAGTGGTTGTTTTAGGTTGATCCTTGTCCTTCATCCCTTCTTCCAACTCTTTACGAACGCTGTCTTTAGCATCATTGAATTCACGTACGCCTTTACCCAGACCACGCATAAATTCAGGAATTTTACGGCTTCCGAAAAGAACCAGGATGACTACTGCAATTAATAATATTTCTGAAAATCCAATATCTCCCATGATTTGATTTTTATAATTATGTGAACTACAAAGATAGTTTTTTTATTGAACTGAAAAACTTTGACTTTATTTTTTAACAGCGGTCCGTGCCATGCCGGTTTACGCCGGTCATTAAGCGATTTGACCCATATGTTTCAAAAAGCTGACATGCGATATAAAGGCCTGATACATACGTTTATATTCAATATATGTAACGTTATATTCCTTACAGGCCTGCTTGACAATTTTATTGATAGCCGGGTAATGTACGTGGGAGATTTTGGGAAACAGATGATGTTCCACCTGGAAATTCAGTCCGCCGACATACCAGGAGATAATTTTACTGTTGGTAGCAAAATTAGCGGTAGTTTTTAACTGATGAACAGCCCACTCGTCCTGCAGTTTACCTGTGGCCACATCCGGCATCGGGAATTCCGTATCTTCAACAGTATGTGCTAATTGGAAAACCACACTTAAGATAAGGCCGGCTGTCAAAGAAAAGATCAGATATCCGATGATCCATTTTTCAAAGCCAAGTCTGACAATAGGGATAACAATGAATAAGGTATAATATACTACCTTAAAACCCCAGAATAAAATATGATCCACAGGCTTCATTTTTTTGAGGGGCATTTCTCCGATTTTGCGACTAAAATATTTTTTATAATCGCTGAGCAGCGTCCAGTATATGTGTAAAATGGAATAAAACATCCAAAAATACAAATGCTGAAACTTATGCATTTTATATTTTTTCTGAGTGGAAGCCATCCTTAAGAAAGGCTTGGCATCAATATCATCATCCACCCCATCAATATTGGTAAAAGCATGATGAATAATATTATGTTTCATATTCCACATAAACTGGCTGGCACCTACGATTTCAGCAGAGTAGGCAGCAATTTTATTAACCGCAGGCGATTTACTGAAGCTGCCATGGCCTCCATCGTGCATCACATTAAATCCAACACCCGAAATCAGGGCGCCGATGGCCACGCACAGAAGGATATCCAGCCAGATATTAGCTGGTGTAAAGAATACAGCCTGAATATAACAATAAATCAAGGCGGCATATAAAATAATCGCCTTGCTATAAATACGAGCCCCACCCGTTACGCTTTGTCCGGTGGTGGCAAAATAGTCATTGATACGGTTTTTGAGTTCTACATGAAAAGAATTGCCGCTCTTGGGAAATTTAGGTACTGCCATTTTTATAAGAATCCGTTGATTGTTGAAGTGAAAAGTTTAAAGAATGAATCGATCAAAACTGCTGATACCCAGGGCTCTGGTTTTAATATACCCTTCCCCAAACTCAGCGCCGATTCTTTTGCCGAATAATCTGGCCCTTGCTTCCACACCTTGCATAAATTGTGGTTTAGAGATATAGGTCTGTACCCCGTCTCCCGCTACGACATTAAACTGTGTGGTATAACTCAGAATCGATTCCTGCCTCTGTTCAAATGTATCTGTAATATCAAATATAAAATCCGGTTCGATATAATCATCCTGAATGTAATGATATAAATGCTTGGGCCTCCAGGCCGCTTGCGGCTGACCTTCCAGGCTTGTTTCTATACGGATTAATCCGGACAGAAATGCCGCTTCTTTCACCAGTTGAGAGCTGCGACCATGATCCGGATGACGATCATGGGGCGCATTGCAAATCAACACTTCCGGCTGATATTTGCGGATAGCCGTTATCACCTTCAGGGTATTTTCCTGATTAATCTGGAAAAATCCATCGGCCATGCCCAGATTTTCTCTGGCAGATAACCCTAAAATCCTGCTGGCCGCTTCCGCCTCAGCTTTTCTGGTCTCCGGTGTTCCTCTGGAACCCAGCTCCCCTTTTGTAAGATCTACTACCGCTACCTTCTTGCCCTCTTTTACAGAGGCTATTAATGCTCCGCCACAGCCTAATTCTACATCATCTGGATGAACACCAACGGCTAATATATCTACTTTCATTAATATTTATTATTCTGATACGCACAAAACTGGTCAAAGATACCGCATTTTGTCAAAAAGGAGACTTAAAGTTAGGATTAATAACCATAATAAGCAGCAGCCTGTTGGGCCAGAATCTCTATGGAACGGTCATCGCGTGCACCGTCATAGGTCTGTTTTAGTGAGGACCCAAAGATTTTGGCCACGCCCTGGTAAACGACAGCAGAAAAATCACCTTTATATTCATCGATGATTTCATAACAGCTGTTACCGGTTTCTCTGTTGATGAGTTTCATGAGGACTTTACCCTGATAGACGGATAAGTTTTTCAGTTTACTGGAGAATTTATCTTTCAGCTCCTTTTCATGAGCCTTAATTATTTTTTTACGTTTATGCTTATTGGTCACACCAACCAGCTCCTGATTAATCTGATTAATGACCGATCCCGCCGCTTTGGCATAAGGATAGGTAACATAGACGGCATTTTTAAGGCGTCCCCAGGCCTGATAATATTTGCGCCATTTGGCGGTCATTTGGGCAAACAGATAGAGCGGTTCCAGATCGCTGGTCGGAACGGGAATCCCTGTCTCTGTAAAAGTTAATTCTACCCGAATGGTGTCATAGGGTCCTATCTGCAGTGAGGATGAAAGCTGCTGGGCACCACTGTTCTTACCGATAAGTAGGATACTTATCAGGATAAGTGGGTGCATTATTTTGCTAACTGCTTTCATTTGAGATACGTCTATAAAAGTAATAGAATTCTTTAATCTGCAAAAATAAACGCTAATTATTTTGCGAACATCCCTCATTTCGTTAAAACCCGTCCCAATAAAACGTTATTTAATTTACATTTGCGACATGGCCCTGGAAAAAATTATCAGTGATTGGCAAAAAGGAAGTTTTAAACCTATCTACCTGTTAGAAGGAGATGAATCCTATTATATTGACCAAATCGTCAATTACGCAGAGAAAAAGCTGCTGACCGAGTCAGAAGCAGGCTTTAATCTGACCATTTTTTATGGTCGGGACGCCTCCTGGACCGATGTGGCCAATGCCTGTAAGCGGTTTCCTATGTTTGCAGAAAGACAGGTTGTACTGCTCAAAGAGGCGCAATCCATGCGGGATATCGCCAAACTGGAGTCTTATTGCGAGAAACCTCAGCCAAGTACCATACTGATTATCAGTCATAAAGAGAAAAAACTGGATTCCAGAACCAGGCTCAGCAAGCTCATAAAGAAAAATGGGGAAATCGCCACTTTCAAAAAGATCCCGGATTATAAATTACCAGAATGGATTACCGGTCGTATCAGGGAACTCGGCTATGAGGCTACTCCTAAAACCATCATGTTGCTGGCCGACCATATAGGCACGGATCTTTCCAGGATAGATAATGAACTTAATAAACTGGCTATCAATCTAAAAGACCGAAAAACCATTACCGAGGACGATATTGAGACCTATATCGGCATCAGTAAAGACTATAATGTATTTGAACTTCAACGAGCGGTAGCCAGTAAGAATTTACCCCGGGCCATCAGCATTCTTCAATTTTTTGCCAAAAACCCTAAGGCAACCCCTGTTCAGGTTATTTTACCTACGCTATATGGATTCTTCGCCAAGACATCCATGGTTTTTAATGCAGGTAATAGTGAGGCCGCTGTGGCCAGCGCCCTGGGTGTAGCTCCTTTTTTCGCAAAAGATTATCTGGCGGCAGCCAGACTATACGGGTCAGGAGGCGTTGACAAAAGCATTCTGTTGCTTCACAACTTCAACTTGAAAGGGGTGGGTGTCAATAATGGCGGCGCTTCGGAAAGCGACCTGTTGAAAGAATTAGTCACAAAAATCATTTTGTAATGCCGGCCGGACCCGGCCCTGCCATTACCGCAGATAATCTGCCTGCGCCTTGCAATTATCGCAGATGCCGCAGGGTTCCTCCAAGGACTGGCCAAAATAAGCGGCCAGCATACCGGCGCGGCATTTTTGCCGCTGCCCCACATAACGCAGCAACATATCCAGGCGCCAAACATACCATTTTTTACGCTGCGCATAATGCCCATGATTGAATGACAGGTATTTAGCCGGTGCCCTGCCTGTCAAAAAATGCACCTGAGGCAGACTCCGGGCTGGCAGATACTGAATAAAGCCGGCTTGATTTAATGCGAACATGATTTTCCTAAGCCTGGACTCATCCAAATATAATTGCCAGGCCATCTGGCCTTCCCTTATGGTTACCGGTTCAATAAATATATTTTCATAATGTCGCATCAGGTAATCCAGCACTTCCCCCGGCTCTTTAACACCCTGACAATAGGAATCTATTTCTGCGCGGGAAGCCGTCATTTTTATTTTAGAAGGCAAATAGACCTGTTCTAAATATGATATTAATCCGGACTGCTCCAGTGACCTTAAAATACTATGGACCTGGAGCGGATTCCATTTAAATTTCAAAGAAAAATCTGCTATCTGAAAACTATAAAATCTGTCCTCGCCTACACCAACCGGCAATTGCAGATAATCCGCTAAATCCTGATAAAACTGCTGAATCACTTCAAAATCCGGATAAATCAATTCCGGCATTTTTTCAAGCTGCGCCTGATCGGCCCCTGTATATAATAAAACCGCTTTAGCGGCCAAACCATCTCTGCCCCCACGGCCTGCCTGCTGGTAATAAGACTCCAGATTATCTGTAAGTCCGTAATGCACAACCAGCCGGACATCGGGCTTATCAATCCCCATCCCAAAAGCGCTGGTACAAACCATAATAGAAGGATTATTTTCCACCCAGCCCAACCAGCGTTTTTCTTTTATTTGACTTTCCAGACCTGCATGGTAAAATGCTGCAGGATAACCTAAGGATATTAAATGGGCGGCTAACTGTTCTGTCAGCTTTCTGCTTCTGGCATAAATCAGGACACTTTGCCCGTTATACTGTCTTAACAAATCAAACAACATTTCCTGCCGATGCTCCTCGTCCAGACATTCTGTAACATTGTAGCTAAGCTCCGGCCTTGAAAAACCCTGTGTTAAAACCACGGGGGCTTTCAGCATTAACTGCTCAACAATGTCTTTTTGTACCGCCGGTGTTGCGCTGGCTGTAAGCGCCAGACAGGGCACTCCTGGAAGTCCTCTGCGCAGGCTGCCTATTTTTAAATAGGCTGGCCTGAAATCATACCCCCATTCGGCAATACAATGCGCCTCGTCTACGACTAATAGCTGAATCTTTACTTCGCTGAGCATCTCCAGTAAATCCCGGGTCTCCAGCCTTTCTGCAGACACATACAAAAAACGGTAAAGCCCCTGCTCTACATCATCATAAATCCGGTTCAAGTCTTTTCTGCTTAAGCCACTATGTATAGCGGCAGCGGCTATCCCAATGCGGTTTAACCTTTCCACCTGATCCTGCATCAGGGCGATCAGCGGCGAGACGACCAGACAAATGCCTTCCTGCATCAGGGCAGGCAACTGAAAACAAATCGATTTGCCTCCCCCAGTGGGCATGATGGCCAGCACATCGCGCCCGGCCAGCACGGCCTCAATGACAGCGGATTGAATACCTCTCAGGCCGTCATAGCCCCAGTATTGTTTTAATATGCTTTCAATCCGGTTTGGGTTCATCTGATTATTTTAAACAAAAGGCATCACCTGAGAAAAAATCAAGGTATGCAGGCTGTCTCAGCCTGTCATACAAAATAAAGCATTATTCAGTAAACTCACTTCAGCAAAATGCTCCTCCCTGAAAAACAGTCATGCACATCCGGACAGTAGCCCAAAGGAAAGTACCGATGTCCTTCCATCAACAGCAATTGTATTACCTTTACGGCTAGATCCCATGGCAAAATTGGTACTGCATATCAAAAATATGGTTTGTCCCCGCTGTGTACAGGCTGTAGAAGTTCTGGCAAAACAGTTAGGCTGGGACAATGCCCAGGTGGACCTGGGCACTATTACATGGAAAGAAGATACATCCGGCAGCTCCATCAGTCCCGACAAAGCGCAGCTCGCTGTTTTTTCCAAAGAACTTCAGGCTCTGGGTTTTGAACTTATAGACACGCAAAAAGGCCGCCTCATAGAGCAAATAAAAAAGATTGTCATCAGCCTGGTCAGAAATGCAGACGGAGAAAAGCCCAAAGAAAATCTCTCTCAGATACTCTCCGGCAAACTTCACTATGATTACAACCACCTGAGCGCCATTTTCTCAGCTGCCGAAGGACAGACTATCGAAAAATATTATATCGCACAGCGCATAGAATTTGTCAAGGAATTGCTGGTATACGATGAACTCACCCTAAACCAGATTGCCTTTAATCTCGGATACAGCAGCACAGCCCATCTGAGTGCCCAGTTTAAAAAAGTAACAGGGCTTACTGCGAGCCATTTTAAGCAGATTAAGGACAAAAAAAGGAAATTCCTGACAGACTTATAACAAAAAAACATCTGCTGCCTGCCTGGTCCTTCCCGGCATTTTGCGCCTTAACTGCCATTTTCCGGATTTCCGGGAAAAACTGTAAGATTTCCCTATAAATCTATAATAGCAACCTTACCATAAGAAAGGAACTTTGTGTTTCTTAATATTCAGTTATAATAGCAGTACTCGACATGCAAAGCACCGTAAAAGAAATACAAGATTCATCTCTGGTAAAAACAGCGTCCGCCCGCAAAGGCAGTATTTATCCCCAAAACGACGATAACCGCTCAGCGGCCCATATCCGTCAACATAATTTTCCGGTACTGGGTCTTTCCTGCGCCTCCTGTGCTGGGAGTGTGGAGTCTACCGTTAAACACCTTAAAGGAATCCTGCGGGTTTCGGTAAATTTTGCCACTCAAAGCGCTGTCATTGACTTTGATTCCAAACAAATAAATGAACAGGAGATTCAGGCTGCGGTCAGATCTGTGGGATATGACCTGCTGCTGGAGCCAAGTGATACAGCAGCAGATATTATAGAACAAAAAAATGAAGCCGCCTTTCGGTCCGTAAAAAGGTCAGCGGTTTTTGCCACTATCTTCAGTATTCCGTTAATCATTATCTCCATGTGGGGTATGCACTGGCCCTTTGCCGACTGGGGTATGCTGATACTGGCGACCTTGGTCATCTTTTTATTCGGCGGCCGGTTTTTCGTCAGCGCCTACAGGCAAATGCTTCATGGAAAGGCTGGTATGGACACCCTGGTCGCCCTATCTACCAGCATCGCTTACCTATATTCGCTCAGCGTTATTGCGGTGCCCGGATTCTGGGCTGCAAAAGGTCTTCCAGGCCATCTGTACTTTGAATCAGCAGCCGTTGTCATCTGTTTTATATTACTGGGCAAGGCATTAGAGATGAAGGCTAAAGGGCGTACTACAGCGGATATTAAAAAACTAATGAGTAGTCAGCCTGCATATGCGACGCTGATTGAAGCAGGTCAAAACAGACAAGTTCCTGTCGGTGATATTCAACCGGGCAATGAACTACTTGTCCGACCGGGAGAGTCCATTGCCGTTGACGGCACCCTGCTCTCCGGCCAGCCCTTTATCAATGAGAGCATGATTACCGGAGAACCGGTTGCGGTTGAAAAATCCGTTTCCGACAAGTTATACGCCGGCACCATCAATACCCATTCCAGCTTTACCATGACCGCCACACAGGTCGGCAGTGCTACTACGTTATCTGCTATTATCCGCCTGGTAAAGGAAGCCCAGGGCAGTAAAGCGCCCATACAGCGACTCGTCGATAAAATTGCCGCCCGCTTTGTAATTGTGGTTTTAATTATTGCAGTATTTACATTTTTAAGCTGGTGGCTGATCGGCGGATCTGCCCAGATCTCCAGGGCTATACTGGCCATGGTCAGTGTACTGGTTATCGCCTGCCCCTGCGCGCTGGGGCTAGCAACGCCGGCTGCCATCATGGTAGGGATTGGCAGGGGAGCTTCCATGGGCATACTTATTAAAGATGCCGCCCATCTTCAAAAGCTGGCGGCAGTCACAGACATTGTATTAGATAAAACAGGTACCATCACGACCGGCAAGCCTACCGTACAAGCTACCCTATGGCTAAACCAGCATACCCTGTACAAATCACTTCTTTGCGCCATTGAGCAAAGAGCGCAGCATCCTTTATCGGAGGCCGTTGTCAATCACTTAGAGGGGATGCAAAAGGATGCAATGGGCAACCAAAACACAGCTCATGAAAAGACACCTTCTCCTTCACTTGAAACAACTTTTTTACCAGGTTTAGGACTCCATGCGGTCATTCATGATCCGTTAGAAAACGCCTTAATAAAGAAAACAAATCCCCCGATCCATACCGACTACACTTCCGCCGAAATAAACGGGGCACTACCATTGAATGACTACTATGTGGGCAACGAAAAACTGATGCAGCAATATAATATTGCTTATAAAGATAAAGTTGTTTCAGATTTTGAAGCATTACATCAGGGGGATACGATCATTTATTTCGGTACCAGACCCGTTAAAGACAATACAGATGTAAGTACGAAACATGCATCTGCACAAAAAGGCACTCTTCTTGGAGTACTTGCCATCGCAGACACCTTGAAACAAGACGCAACAGACACCATTAAAAAACTGCATCAGTGGCATATCCAGACCCATTTATTGTCAGGAGATACGCAGCAGGCCGTAGCCAGGGTGGCCACTAAAACAAATATCCAGCATGCATTTGGCGGGTTATTGCCGCAGGATAAGCTGGATTATATTCAGCAGTTAAAGTCAGCAGGAAAAACCGTAGCGATGGTAGGAGACGGCATCAACGACAGTGCCGCCCTGGCAGGAGCCGATATCAGTATAGCACTTTCAGCAGGCAGCGCAATAGCTATGGAAGTTGCAGGGATGACCCTTGTGGGTCATCAGTTATCTAAGATCCCTCAAGGTATAATCCTATCCAAAATGACCAATAAAACAATTAAAGGAAACCTGTTCTGGGCATTTATTTATAATCTGATAGGCATACCTGTTGCTGCAGGCATCCTGTATCCGGTAACTCATTTCATGCTGGATCCGATGATAGCCGGAGGTGCCATGGCGCTGAGCAGCATCTCTGTGCTGATGTCCAGCCTAAGACTCAGATACAGAAAACTATAATCACGAAAATCTGGAACGAATCCTATTTAAATAAAATAAATATACATCTGATGACAACTTATCAATTTAAAACAAATATCAATTGCAGCGGATGCATTGAAAAAGTAACCCCGTTTATGCAACAAATCCCGCAGCTCCTAAGCTGGCAGGTAGACACCAAAAACCCGCAGAAGATACTCACTGTAACAGCTCCGGATCAGCTAAAGATTAACGAACTGGTAACAGCAAAAGTAAGAGAGGCCGGTTTCACGATTATAGCGCTGACAGAGAATTGATAATCTTTTAATTATAAGTCGTTTAGGGGGTACGCCAAAGCGGCTTGTCCAAACAGGCAAACCCCTTTTTTGAAACCTTATTACAAAGATAAATCCACCCTGTGGCCCTGGTTTTACTAGTTTTGTATTGATAAACAATGCTTCAGTTTAATGATACATTCAACTATGGAACCGAAGACTGACAACTCTTCTCAGGACCAGATAAATCCCGGGCAGCAGAGCAGCCTTACTCACCAGCACGCAGACAGTAAGGATCATCATGGACATGCCCATGGTCATTCTCATAGCCATATGCCAGGCCTTGAGAAGATTAATACTGCTTTTATTGTGGGAATAGGTCTTAATACCGCTTTTCTGATCATTGAATTTATCGTAGGTTACCTGCAGGATTCTTTATCTCTAATTAGTGATGCAGGGCATAATGCCACCGATGTATTCAGCCTTTTAATCTCTTTATTTGCCTTTAAAATGATGCAGGCCAAGGCCTCCAGAAAATACACCTATGGCTATAAAAAAGGCACGATTCTGGCCTCTTTGTTGAATGCATTGCTTTTATTTGTTACCGTATTTTTTATTTTCTATGAGGCAATTGCCAGAATAGGAAAGCCTGTAGCCATTCATGGCAACGTGGTTTCTCTGGTGGCTTTGGTAGGCGTATTGATTAATGGGTTCTCTGCTTATCTGTTTTTTAAAGACCAAAAGCAGGATATTAATATCAAAGGAGCTTATCTGCATATGGTAGGCGATGCCATCGTTTCGGTGGGCGTGGTCATAGGCGGATTATTAATGAACTATACGGGATGGTACTGGATCGACACGGTACTTAGTATTATAATTGGCCTGATCATCCTAAAAGCCACCTGGGGACTGTTTAGCCAGAGTATACATCTGGCACTGGACGGAATGCCGGAAGATATTGATGTGGATCAGGTTAAAGCCATTATTTTAACATATCCCGACATAAAGAGTGTCCACCACATCCACATCTGGCCCTTAAGCAGTAATGAGAATGCCTTAACAGCTCATTTAGTTTTATCCGGCACTGATCTTATCCGTTACGAATCCATTAAACAGGAGTTACGGCATGACCTGCTGCATGCCAATATTCATCATGTCACTTTTGAATTAGAAAGTACCAGTTGTGGCGAAACTGTTTGCGCGGATGAAAAACCGCATACCCATGACTAAAACCTCAATAGGTTAACCAATATAAAGCCGGATCCCTTCGGTAAAATACACCATAGCGTATTTTACCGAAGGGATCCGGCTTATGTTTTTAAAAACTTGCCTGCTTTTATTTTTTCACTCCCTGTTTTGCCTGGTTGGCACCGTCCTGAACAAATGTACTTGTCAAATGATAACGGCCTGAACCCAGTTCCAGTTTAACGAACTGGCCGGAAGTCCCCTGAGCTGGCAAAACCTCAGCCTTCTGGCCACCCTGGCCATTCAGAGATTTACCATCCAGGGCCACCGACGCAGGATTGGTTGTAGGGACAAAGACGGTAGAGGTCGTATTGACCGGTATCTCTATATCCATCGATAGATTTGACCCGGATAATTGCCAGCTATTGGACAAAGTGCCAAAATACGTCTTCAGGCTAGCCCTGGCCGAGGTAAACCCACCTCCAATATAAGGCTGAATCTTATTATGTTTATACCCAGGTGCGTCTTCATAGGTATCCAGACCCACCATTTTGCGATACATCCAGTCCCCTATGGCTCCATAGGCATAGTGATTAAAGGAATTCATCCCTGCATTTTCAAAATCCCCATTCTGTTTAATCCCGTCCCAACGCTCCCAGATGGTGGTGGCACCCATTTTTACCGGATACAGCCAGGAAGGATAGGTTTTCTGTAAAAGTAGTTGATAGGCTACATCGCTATACCCAAATCTGGTTAATACAGCACTGATAAACGGGGTACCCAGAAAGCCTGTGGTAATATGATCTCCATAACTATGAATATTCTCCACCAGTCTTTTTGCGGCCTGCGCCCTTAAGTTTTCTGGTAACATATCAAAATTGAGGGCCAGCACATATGCCGTTTGGGTACTGGACACCAGACGACCTGATGGCGTAACATATTCTTTCAAAAATGCCGCCTTGATATCCTTTAATAAGGCAGAATAACTGGTTACATCGCTGCTGCGCCCCAATACACTGGCTGCATTAATCAGTAATTGGGTGGAATGCGCGTAGAAGCATTGAGCGATCAGGTATTTGTCCGTAACCGCTGCACGGCCATCGTTATCATCATCGGGATGATAGAATAACCAGTCCCCGAAATGATAACCCGTATTCCAAAGATTATCCTTACTAACGCTTTTAATATAATCCACCCAGGCCTTCATGCTGGCATATTGCTTCTCCAGGATTTGTTTATCGCCATAGGCGAGATACATATTCCAAGGAATAATCGTTGCAACATCAGCCCAGCCGGCAGCACCACTAGAACCCTCTCCCAGTACATTGGGCACTACGTGTGCCACCCGTCCGTCAGGCAACTGATCTGCCGCTACATCCTGCATCCATTTATCAAAGAAACTATTCACATTGCGGATAAAGGAAGCTGTTCTTGAAAACACTTCTGCATCTCCGGTCCATCCAAGTCTTTCATCTCTTTGCGGGCAATCCGTGGGTACATCCAGAAAATTCCCTCTTAAGCCCCATTCAATGTTATGTTGCAGTTGATTGATTAAAGAATCAGAGCTACTGAACTGACCGGTCTGAGGCATAGCTGAATAAAGGGTAACTGCCGTAAAGTCATCCGGATTCAGGGGTCCGTCCACACCTTCTACGCGTATATATCTGAACCCATGCCAGGTAAAATGAGGATGAAAGGACTCTTCACCTTTGCCACTTAAAATATACTGATCTTCTGCCTTGGCCATGCGTAAATTTGTGGTGTAAAAATTACCCGCTTTATCCAATACTTCAGCATGGAATATTTTGACAGTATCACCGGCTTTGCCTTTTAACTTTACGTCCACCCATCCTACCAGGTTCTGTCCAAAGTCCAGCACTTTCTCTCCGCTTGGAGTCGTGATCACTTTAATCGGCTTAAAACTTTCATGTTGCTGCACCAATTCATTTTGGGTCGTAACCAGATTATCGTAGCCGTCATCAACCACCTTCACGGGAGTCCAGTCATTATCTTTAAATCCGGGAGCCGTCCAGCCGGTTTTAGTTTGCCTGTGATCAATGGTTTCACCGTTATAAATTTCAGCATAACGAATTTCCCCGGTAGCCGATTTCCAGGAGCCGTCCGACAAAACGGTTGCAGTAGTGCCATCTGTATAGGTAATCTCCAGTTGAAAAAGAACGCCTAAAGTCTTTCCGTATAAATTATGATTGCCGCCCCAGGCCAGTGTCCCTCTATACCAGCCACTGCCCAGCATCACCCCGACCGCATTGTCACCGGCTTTGACCAGATCAGTTACATCATAAGTCTGGTATTGAAGTCTTTTATTATAGCTTGTCCAACCGGGTGTCAGAAACGCATTCCCTACTTTCTTCCCATTTATAAAAGCTTCATATAATCCGTGGGCCGTAATTATAACCCTTGCACTTTGAATATTTTTATTCAATTTAAATTCTTTGCGCAGCAAAGGGCTAGGCCTAAGAATCGAATCTTCCTTATACCCAGGTTCAATCCATGTAGCCTTCCAGTCCTGTTTTTCCATCATGCCCGTTGTGAAATCCGCGGGTTCACTCCACTTTGACTCATTTTTCTGGTTATCCCAAACTTTAACCTGCCAGAAATATTTTTGAGCAGATTTAAGCGGTGCCCCCTGGTATACCACATGAAGGGATTGATCAGTATTCACCTTTCCTGAATTCCAAATGAGCTTTTTATCCTTTTGCAGATCAGTAACTGAAGTGGCCACCCGAATTTCATAAGCAGTCTGTACAACATTTTTGCCTGTGGAGTTACTGGCAAAAGAAAATCTTGGCTGGGCTACAGCCACCCCCATGGGGTTTATTTTATTTTCTACCCAGCCTTGCTCTACCTCAATTTGCGCCCGCATTGCACTGGAAGTACAAAGAAGCAGACAACAAAAAATCCACTTGTAACCAAGGCTTTTTCCCGCCCGTCCATTTAAAGAAAAATAACTCCTTCGTAGCAATTTTGTTTCTTTCATAAATACAATAGTTTTTATTTTTTTACCGTTAAAAAACAACCCTTTAATTTATATCGACATTTAAATTGCGAAAATTGACAGTATGACACTTCAATTTAAGCTATTTTCTCAAATAAATCACCATCCTTCATTCTGTTCAATTCCATTTAGCTGAATTTCGGTCAGTGGGATGGGGAACAATAGTTTATAATCCTGAAGATCATAAGAGGAAGCAGGCAGCCAGCTCTGATAAGTCTTTTGCTGTTGACCATTTGCGGTCATGACTTCTTTAGCCTTCCCTGTTCTTAACAACTGAAACCATCTGTGATTCTCAAAGGCATCTTCCATGCGCTGCTCATGGTAAACGGCTGTACGGAATTTTTCCTGGTTTAACACAGAACTTAATTCCTTTAATCCGGCCCGCTTACGCACCTGGTTGATGGCCGTATAAGCACTGCTTATCGGACCTGAAAGTTCATTAATGGCCTCAGCTTTCCAGAGCAGCACCTGAGCATAGCGGTAAACATAAAAATCATTATCCTGTTTGCCTGAAACTGTTGGCTTGGCTGCGTATTTATTGATATAAGGCACCGAATCATGCTGCGCCTCCACATATCCTTTATCAACATTTAACGGATCTACAAACCATGCAATGGAAGCTGTCTTTCTTAAATCTCCTGATTCATAATCACCTAATAAATCACGGGTCGGTATATTTCTGCCTGAGCCACTATTGGGATCAAAAGACCCGATTGTTTTAAATCCGGAATATAAGGGTGCAAAATGATACAGATAATTGCTGGCTTCTCCCTCAATGGCATTACTGAATTGTATTTCAAATATTGATTCCGTATTATTTTTATTGGCCGGCAGATATAAAGCACTATAGGACGCCATCAAGGAATAACCGGTGACCTTATCAAAGGCATCAATAGCCTTCTGATATTGCTTTCTTGTTAAATATACTTCCCCTAATAGAGTATTGGCCGCTCCCTTTGTTGCCCTTCCCAAGTCGGCAGATGGCCAATTATCCGGCAAGAAACCGGTAGCCGAAACGGCATCCTGTATAATTTGTGCGTACAAAGAATCAACTGTAGCTTTTTTATGGTACGCATCGGAAGGATCGTCCACAACGTCCAACACCAACGGCACACTGCCCCATAGCCGGACTAAATGAAAATATAATAAGCTTCTTAGAAAAAGTGCCTGCCCATAAATCTGGTTTTTAACGGTGTCGCTATCATAAGTCACATCGTCAATATGAGAAATCACCCCATTACACTGTGCAATCGTATTATAAATGGAAGACCAGATGGATTCCAGATAATTGTTATCTGTTGTTACCTGAAAATAGTCTACATTTTCTAATTGCAGCGAGCCTCTGTCCTCATTATTATATTCAAACGTTGTGTTGTCAGATCTCATTTCTGTAAGCGCCCAGAAATTACCCCCCGCTGCATATAAGGATTGCAATCCTCCATAAGCGCCATTGAGTACTTCCTTCACCTGCGTGGCATTCTGGTAAAAAGTTGTTGAGGATGCAAAATCCTGAGGCTGCTGATCCAAAAACTTATTACACCCTAAATTCATGCAAAAAATCAACCCGATTATTATACAACTATTAATTTTCATGATTTTCTTTTTTTAAATTAAAATGTAAGGGTAAACCCCAAAAACAAATCCGGTTAATAACTCAGCTTTATTCCAAATACAAAAGTTCTGGGTACTGGATAATTGGTATAATCAATTCCTGGGGTTAATGCACTACCATATCCATTGGCACCCGTATAGTTTGAAACAGCCGGATTCCCAGGATAACTGGTCAGAATAAATGCATTCTGCACGCTACCATAAACCTGGATGCTGTTAAAGAAACCGCTGCCTATTTTTTCAGGTAAATTATAAGAAAGAGAGATATTTCGACACCATAAATAAGAAGCCTTATAAACTGCCCAGGAATTCACATCTCTGAACATCACCCTCCCCAGGCTGGACCCGGCAGTGGTGGGCACCCTGCCGTCACCAGGATCATCTTCTGAACGCCACCTGTTGATGACATCTGTTGTCACATTAAAGATTCCGTCAATGTTATGCAGGGATGCGAAATTAGCCTTTAAGCGGTCCGCTCCATAAGACCCGGAAAACACCAGGTTCAGACTGAACCTTTTATAAGTCAGATTATTCGTAAACCCGTAATTAAATTTGGGATAAGGGTTCCCTATAATCGTAAAATCAGAAACCGGTGTTATCTGGCCGTCGCCGTCTACATCCTGCATTTTCAGATTTCCGGGTATGGCATCTGCAAAAGCAGGGCTGTTTTGCACATCCTCCGCATTCTGATATAAACCCAGGACCTTATAACCGAATAACATTCCTACAGGAAGCCCGATTCTGGTAATATTTGTCGGATGTCCTTCCATATTACTGGCACTCTGAATTTCTGTTTGCCCAGGCCCCAGCTCAAGTGTCTTATTTCTGTTCAGGGTAAAATTGAAACCTGAGGTCCAGTTAAAGTCACGGTTAGAAACATTTATTGTATTTAACGACAATTCAAATCCTCTGTTTTGGACCTGGCCAACATTGGCAATTGAGGAAGAGAATCCGGAGGAGGAAGGAATATCCAGATTTAGCAGCAGACTTTTTGTTCTTGATTGATAAAAATCAGCTGAGAAGGTAAGCTTATTGTTCAAAAACCCAAGATCCACCCCTAAATTCACTTCGGCGGTTCGCTCCCAGGCCAGGTTAGGATTGCTGATGGAATTTATTTTTCGGCCACTGGCCAAAGAATTGCCAAAAACATAATTTCCTGTCACAAGCTGACTCATATAGGTAAAGTTCCCTATTTGATCATTTCCGGTGATACCATAGGACGCTCTGAGTTTTAACTGGCTCAGTTTGGACCCTTCCTTTAGAATCCAGGGTTCTTTAGCCAGGTCCCACCCTAATGCAACAGATGGAAAAGTCCCCCATCTGTTATTTTCCCCAAACCTGGAAGAACCGTCTCTTCTTATGGTTGCAGTTAATAAATATTTATCCTGATAACTATAATTAACCCTGCCTAAATAAGAGGCTAAAGCCCAGCTGTCGGCATACGTACCGCCAGTAATTAAGGCTGCTGCATTAAGCGTCTGAATGGCATCATCAGGATATTCCGTTCCATTAAATGAGGCAGAATTATTGGTTTGTTTCTGTTCAGAAAATACGCCTAATAACGTAAGCGAATGGCCGCCTTCAAATTGCTTTTTAAAAGTCAGGCTATTTTCATTCGCCCAGTTTAAATACTTGGATTGTCCAAATGAACCTGAAGGAATATGTGGTGGCGGATTATTGGTGCTACCTAAGGTTGATGGTGAAAAATTGGTCTGATCTTCATTATCCAGATCAACATTAAAAGTTGATTTAAAAGTTAAAGATGGAATAATTTCATAATTAATGTATGCGCTGCTCAGTAAATGAGTCTGTGTATGTTTATGAACCGTTTGTTTTAAGACCATTACAGGATTCGGCTGATTCCAGGTTCCATCCGTTCCTATCATGGCATTATAAGAACCATCATCATTATAAATAGCCGGAATGGGATTAGCTACTTCCCATGCGCCAAAAGCATCATTTCTTTCATTACCACCGGTTACTCCATTATGCCCGTAGGAATAGGTAGGAGACAAGTTCAGCCCCATGCTGATCTTTTTGCTGATCTGACCAGAGAGGTTTACTCTGAGAAAAAATTTACTATAGTCTGTCGCCAAAACGACACCTTCCTGATTCATGTATCCTCCTGATGCATAAATCTTAAAATATTTGGAGCCTCCGCTCAGATTGAAATTCGCGCTAGTCATAGGGGCAGTTCTTGTAATGGCATCAAACCAATTAATCCCCTCTCCCAACGCTTCAGGATTCTGATAGATATCAGGAATCGCATTATTTTGCCCGGTATAGGCATTGTTATCTTCAATTATTTCCTTTTGAAATTCTGCAAACTGCGTGGCGTTCATCATACTTGGCACTTCCCTGCCGGGTATCTTCTGTATGCCCGTATAGGCATCCAGATTAAATTTCAACTTTCCTTCTGTTCCCTGTTTAGTTGTGATAATAACGACACCATTAGCACCTCTGGATCCATATATGGCAGTTGCAGAGGCGTCCTTTAATACAGAGATAGAGGCTATATCGCTGGCGGGAATATCATTCAATGGATTGGAAATCTGAACGGTCCCAGCTCCATCAGAAGACAAGGGGAAACCATCTACCACATATAATGGGGTGCTTCCGGCTCCTATGGCACCGACCCCTCTTATCTGCACCTGTGGTCCTCCACCGGGGATACCATTGGTAAAGCTAACCTGGACACCTGGCATTTGTCCGGCTAGTGCTTCATTGGCTCCCACAATAGGTTGCTTTGCCACTGTACCCATATCAACAATACCTACAGCTCCCGTTACATCCTGTTTTCGTTGTGATCCATACCCAACGACCACTACCTGATCCAGAGCTGCTTTGCCAGTTGAAGGTTCCAGAAAGATTTGCATGGACGAGGATTCGCCTGAAACCTCCGTTTGTTCATAACCAACACTGGAAATGATCAGAATCGCCTCCTTAATAGCATTGATGGTAAATTCTCCTTTTGCATTTGTCATGGTTCCTTGGGTAGTTCCTTTTATTCGTACGCTCGCACTAGGAAGAGGTGTACTATCAATACTTGACAAGACTCTTCCCTGAAGGATCTCAAGATTTTGTGCAGTTGATAAAAATCCACAAAAGATCAGCATACTGGAAAGAAAAAAAACACGCAGCCTTTTAAGACCCAAAACTTGTCTTTTCATCATAACAAAACTATTTTGAAGGTTTTTAAATATGTACAAAGAGACCCATCTGACACTTTCACGAAAAAAGTCAGCTGAAGAGCAAGCGCTCTTCCTTTAAAAATCAAAATGATATAATTTATTTACTGCCTTTAGAAACTACTAGGCAACCGTCCCAAATCCAACATATAATATTATAATTTATAATTATTTATTAAGCGTTTTATCGTTTGTAACTGGGAGCAAAACTTTATTTATACATTGCAAATGCAGCATACTAAATAACATTCGTATGCAATTTATTTTTTAATTGGTAACCAACTATCCCCTACTGTATGTAGTTCATATAAACTTTGCCAATCTCTGATTATTAAAACCCACCATGACTATCAGAATATTCTTTTTTGAGACAATTGCTTTTCTTGCTTTTCATTAACTTTAACACAAAACCTTTGAAAATGATAAGCACCGAAAACATTTATACACTTATTGAATTCGATAATTACTCGCTTACGCCAAAGTATTTACAGCTGTGCAATTGCATTATTAAAGCGGTACAGGATGGAACGATTTCTCAGGATTATTTACTGCCCTCTATTAATAATTTAAGTTATGAGTTGGAAATCGGGCGCAATACCGTGGAAAAGGCTTATAGATATCTGAAGAGATTTGGCTTTATTAAATCTGTACCGGGAAAGGGGTACTTTATCAGTTGCAAAGAGCCGCAGAAATCTCCAAGTGTCTGTTTAATTTTCAATAAACTAAGTGTTCACAAGAAAATCATTTATGATACACTTACTAAGGCTCTGGGATTCAACGCAATAGTTGATTTGTATATTTATAATAATGATTTCTCTCATTTTAAGCATATACTTGAAGTAAAAAGAGACAATTATTCTCATTTTGTCATTATTCCTCATTTTGTGGATGGGGGTAATTATGCCGATAAAATCATCAATTCTATTCCAAAAGACAAACTGATCCTTATGAGTCAGCTTGTAAAAGGTGTCAGTGGAAAGTATGGGGCTGTTTTTGAAGATTTTGAAAAGGAAATATACAATGCGCTCAGTGCTGCCCTGATCAGGCTTAGAAAATATAAGAGTATACAAATTATATTCCCTGAAAACACCTATCACCCGGAAGCTATATTGGACGGGTTTGCCAAATTTTGCAATGACCACCATTTCGGTCACCAGATCATCCGAAACATTGATAAGGCCAATTTACAATCAGAAACTGTTTATATCTGCCTTATGGAAGATGACCTGGTCATATTAGTCAAGAAAATTCTGGAAACCGGTTATAAAGTCGGAGCTGAGATTGGAATTATATCCTATAACGAGACACCTATTAAACAAATTATTTTAAATGGTATCACCACCATTTCCGCCGATTTTAAATTCATGGGTGAAATGGCGGCAAAATTTATCAAGGACGGGATTAAACAACACCTGGCCGTCCCATTTTATTTAACACTACGAAATTCTTTGTAGATTAAAAATCAAAATGATAGCATATCCTTATGGAATTATGCATTCCCGAAAGATGTTCGGAAAAAGCTTATAATCAGCCGACAAATGGAACAAAATTTAAAAAATTGACAAAAAACGCCTAACTTTAAGGTAGTAACCTAAGACAGGTGCCGGATATTATCATCCCCCCGGAATGATAAGCCGGCGGATGATATATTGAAACTGATATTATTAACCTTTAAACTTAAAACAGATGAATACCGACAGACTTTCTCCGGCCATGAATCTGGCCTTAAACCATCAATTAACAACCGAAGCAGAAGCCGCTCAGAGTTATCTGGCACTGGCTAGCTGGGCAGATGACAAGGGATATTCAGGTATCAGTAATTTTTTATTTCGCCATGCTCATGAAGAGCGCAATCATATGATGAAATTTTTACGTTATATTCTGGACAGAGGCTCTAAGGTTAAAATAGCAGCGCTTTCAGAACCCGGCCCTGATCCTAAGAGTATACAGGATTGTTTTAATAAAGTTTTTGAACAGGAAGTCAGCAATACAGAGTCCATTAATAAAATTGTCAAACAAAGTTTTGAAGAACAGGACTGGGCTACCTGGAACTTTCTGCAATGGTTCGTAAAAGAACAAGTAGAGGAAGAAACACTTGCACTCAACCTGCTGGATAAAATTAAAATCGCCGGTGGCGAAAAAGCAGCTGATGAAGCCTTACTTGAACTTAATAAAGAACTGGGACATATGCCTGATGAAGCCCATAGCGCCAGCAGTGCTACCGAATCTCATCCTTCCTAGGCTTTATAGCTGACTTTTTTTAATAAGTTCATATTGATCAACAGTTTATTAATAGACCTTTTGCCTCAATAGATTGGAGGACAGGTAAACTAAATTCATACTATTGTAAATGGCTCACCAATGCAATGGGTTGAGCGGTGACTATTTTGCACGAATACGATTTACATGGCGAAACCTGATGACGATTTTACCTTTTTAGAATCTCTGGATGCAGAGTATGACAACGAGCCGGATAATCCGGGATGGCGACAAAATGTTTATAATATCATCTTTAAATCGGACACTCCGAAAGGCAAGTTATTTGATATTATCCTGGTTCTGTTTATACTGACCAATATCGGTGTCTTGTTATTAGAGTCTATGCTGGGGCCCGATTCTAAATACGCTCACCTGTTTAAGGTACTGGACAAAATATATCTGGTATTCTTTACCCTGGAGGTTTTACTCCGCATTACTTGTGTAAAATGGCCTGGCCGTTATATATTTAGCTTTTACGGACTGATTGATGTACTTTCCATCATCCCCTCCTATCTGGAACATTTCTTTCCTGAAACGCATGTTCTGATGCTGATTCGTGCTTTCAGGCTGCTGAGAGTCTTCAGAATTTTTAAACTGGTCAAATTTTTAAATGAGAGTAAAAGATTACTCTTTGCCATGATCCGGTCGTTTAGAAAGATTCTTATCTTTTTATTTTTTGTCCTGCTGCTTACTATTTTTTTGGGCGCTATTATGTATATGCTGGAATCAGGCAGCAACCCGCAATTTTCAAGTATTCCACAGAGCATTTATTGGGCCATAGTCACTATTACAACCGTTGGCTACGGTGACGTAGCTCCCGTAACGCCGGCCGGCAAAATCGTCTCCTCTTTAATTATGATTTTAGGTTATGCGATTATTGCAGTGCCCACGGGAATTCTTTCCACTTCCATGATGCGGGAAAGCTGGCGCCACCTGCCGCATTATGCGCTGTTACCCTGTCCCAATTGCGGTGAAAAGGGGCATGAGTCCAGCGCTGTTTTTTGCAAAAACTGTGGTGCTGCGTTATACCCGGATAAAAAGTCTGCTGAAAATGCGCAGACCACCCAACGGAGCCGTGGTCTTCAAGACAATGACAGGGACACGGAAGACTTTGATCCACCGCAGTTCATTTAGTCGTCGCGAACTTAATTACCCATCAACTCAACAACAGCTTTACCCACTTTTAAATGCACTTATTTATGCTTCTTTGTGCTATGCACGGAAGTATTTTTCCCTTTATTTTTACGCTGCATCTGCTGATTTGCATCATCAATCGCCTTATTAAATATGTCCTGAATCTTACTACGGGTTTTTAAATTGTAGATTTCTGTGCTTCGTACCGGGTTAACCCGGTTGGACAAAAAGATATAGACCAAGTCCCGGTCTTCATCCACCCAGACACAGGTACCCGTATAACCAGTATGTCCAAAAGTATTCTGGGAAGCCAGCCTGGAAGGATATTCCTTGGATTTGTCAGGATCTGCCCTGTCAAATCCATAACCGCGTCTGCTGACTTTAGATTCATTTTTAGTAAATGTGGTAACTGTTTGGGGCTGGAAATATCTCTGTCCGCCATAATAGCCCTTATTAAGCAACATCTGATAATAGGCGGCAAGATCTGTCGCACTGGAGAAAAGTCCCGCATGACCAGCAACACCGCCCTTTAAGGCGGCTCCCTCATCATGAACATAACCTACTAAAAGCGTTTTCCTGAATGTCTGATCATCCTCCGTTGGCACAATTCTTCTGTCATCAAATTTATAATAAGGTAAATAACCAGTACTATGCATCCCCAACGGTTTATAAAACTGTTCATCCGCATATACATCAAGAGTGGTATCTGTTATTGATTCTAAGACTGCCTGCATAACATACATACTTATATCACTATAAACATATTTCCCTCTGGTGACGATCGGAGAGTATAGCATGGTAGGCCACATAAAATCCTTAAAAAAGCCTCTTCTGATAAAATAGTGATCCGCTACTTTCGTAGGATAGTCCCAGCTGGAATCTCTGCTGAAATCCTGATCCGTTATCAGTTTCGGGAAATTGATAAAAGGCACAAATCCTGCCTGGTGCAACATGACCTCTCTTAAATGGATATCATTCATCCCTGTCTTGCGGGCCCTCGCAATATAATGCCCGATGGTAGAATCCAGTTTAAGTTTTCCTTTTTCCACCAAACGCATTACACTGGGTGTGGTAGCCGTAATCTTAGTTACGGATGCCATATCAAAAATATCATTGAGCTGTTCCCGCTGCGTTTTATCATAAGTATGGTATCCGTATGCCTTATGAAAAAAGACCTTCCCGTTTTTAGCCGCTAAAACCACCATCCCCGGAGTCGCTCTTTTATCAATGGCTTCACCGGCCAGCTGATCAATCTGATTAAATTCATCCGTTGACATGCCTAACTCTTCCGGATAAGTATATTTTAACCGGATGGCGCTTGTAACAATGCCGCTTCCTGCCGGCAGATCCGGACCGATTGATTTTTTCAATTTTCCATGGACGGCGATCCCCCCGAAAACCATTTGTGCTGACACGTTGGCTGCAGCCATTGCATCAGCCACCGGTACGTATAATACAGGACACTTTAAGGCTGCCAGTCTAAGGTCAACAGGACGCCTGACCTCTCCCAGAATAACGACAATCATGTCTTTGCGCTTACTGATGTCCATTAAATAGCGCTGATTACGGTATATACTGAGTCCCGCCGCAGTTGTTATAACGATTACGGTATTATAAGGTTGCAAATCATCCTGTAGATTATACAAATCTGGTGAATCTTTATAAATACTGGCCGTGAGGCTGGCTACCGGTGCATATAAGTTGGCAATACTGTCAAATAATGCATGCGCTGTATCCGTTAAATGTACGGCCACAATACTTCTATGGTCAAGGTTTTTTACCGGAAATAAATCTCCCGCTTTACCCAGCAATACGGCAGCATTTTCCGCCGATTTTTGAGCCAGGTAATCTTTATCGGGAGCATGATTTTTTTGGGAAAGGGCCGGCTCTGTGCAAAGTAGCCCTGTTAACAGGCCAATTAAAACTCCATAGACTGGCCATGATTTTAGTTTCATACACTGAACATTTAATTTAGAGTCTGCTCAATAACTCACCGCTAGGTGGTCATTAACACATTATAATAATTTTTAATTCTGAAATTTCCGGCTAGCCTGACTACATGATAGGCTAGCCAATTTTGTATCCTTAATAGTAGGGATACAGGTGCCTGCCTGGTCATCCGGACCAGGTTTAGCACCAGGGCTATAGTAGATATCCATGAAGTACTTGTATTGGCCAGCTTGGCTTTTATATTGTCCATGCCATATCTGGTCTTTGCTTGGCCAAATTTTCCCTCTATTGGATTTCTTTCGCCCGGTCTTATGTGATTTTTCACTGCCGTTGCGGATGGACGACCTAGCGGTTTCGCAACAAGTT
>NZ_FNQY01000018.1 GCF_900107765.1 Arachidicoccus rhizosphaerae
TGTTACTGCTCAGGAGGGTAATTAACTGATTATCAACAAATTTATTCTTAGCAAGGTGTTTTAAATTGAATCGTGTTGTGCAACTGAGCCTCGTGTAGACTGTAGTCTTGAATTCCATTTCACTAATACTAGCATTCCGACTATTGATTTGGTTATGTCGTACCGTTTCTCTGCCTGTGACAGTCTTTTGATTTTTACATACCAGCAACGCCATGCTTATGCAGTTTATTAGTACTGCCCGAGGATGACTTGGTAGGTTTAAAATAGATGTTGGATTAATTGAACCGTGCGCTGATAATTTTTACCAGCTCTTCGTGGACATTTTTTGACTGCTTAATAGCAGTGTCTATGACAGATCTGGCAGTAGCATAATCTTCTGCACCGTTACCGGAATTAAATTGGCCGGAGACCTTTATTTTGACTTTTACATTTCTGATACTTCGTTCGGCCCCGTTGTTGTCTGGAGGAACTTCTTTATCCGGATATTGCAGAAACAAAAATACTTTTTCCTTGTGTTTATTGAGCCGCTTCCACAAGGCGGGTATTTTCCCAAGCGCTTCTGATTGGTCCTGGTCTAGCAGTTTGGTTAGCCGATTATTAATTCTGGTAGTCCGGTTTGGAGTTGTTCCATCCTTATGCAATTTTATGGCATCCTTTATTAGTTTGGTTAGCTCCTTTGGCCACTCAATTTCAGGGTGGGCCTCGACAGCGGCCTTTAGTTCCCGTAGCAAATGGACATTGCAGATCTGGTGGGCGGCTGCCGGTGTAGCTAATTGCATGGATAAGCAGTCATGCACCAGAATACTGTAAGGAAAGCCACCCGGGAAGAATGTTTCCTGGGCAACCTGACCTCTGGAAGGGTGTGCACCAATAAAAGTGTAAGAAGTGTTCTGGTAAGTGTGCATCCACCATTTCCTGCCGTTCACGGTGGCACTGGTTTCATCAGCACCAACAACCTTAGATTTTTTCAGATCTTCTTTAATCTCATTAATTTTTCCTTCGCTATCCACAGCAAACCTTTTAAGCATATTGGCAACGGTACCTTCACTAATGCGTATTTTGTATAGGTCCCACAGCAGTTCTACTATTCTTCCATAAGGAATATACTGGCGGACTGATAAATTAACAACCAATGCACTGATATTGGGGCCGTAGTTAACCATCCCCTGGACGCCCCTGGGAAAGGCTCCGCTGTTGCATTTACCGCAGGAACATTGCTTTACAATGCTTTCATGGTTGATCAGGACCGTAGGAGCAATGCTGATATCTACAACCTGATGTATTTGTCCCGGTTCTGCGGTAATCCTTTTCAGAGATTTGCCACAATCAGAACAGATCTCTGGAATATGGGACACCACCTCATCAGGCTCATCCATACAAAACAGTAATGTACTGCCTTTGTGTCCTGGCTGTCCACCCGTCTTTTTCCCGGATTTCTCCCTGAGATTGACAGGGCTACGTTTAGGCTTATACAGGTCCATTGAAGGAGGTCTGGAACTGTTTGAGCTATTTTTCGGCAACCTTGCGATACGGAGTGCTTCCGTAAGCGCTTCTATCTCTTTGGTCTGTTTCAGCTCTTTCTTTCTTAGATGGGCGTTTTCCCGTTTTAACTGAACCCGTTCCCATTTAATGGCTGCTATTTCTTTGGCTTTTTCCTTAAGCTGTCTTTTATCGTCCTTAAGCCGCGCTTTTAATGACAGATTCTCTGTCATTAACCTTTCAGCCTCTAAAGCGTGCTTACAGACCTTGCGAGACCTGCTCTGGACTTTCCTGGTGCTCCTTATGGTAGTAATTGTAGCGATATGCAAATATATAACGTCATATATAATATACAATGTAAATTAGAAGATTATTTGTAAATTTGCATATACAGCGAATGAAGAAACTAGTAATACATAACCAGTCTAAAATCAAAAAACAGATACTAAGCTATTTTCAAAGCACTGAGGATCTGAAGCTCTCGTATAGACTGCATTGCATCCTTATGTTGATAGAAAATGAAACATTAAGTTGTGAAGATGTCGCAAAACTGCACGGAACTACTCCGCAGACCATTGCCAGATGGATTCATGCATTCAATAAAACCGGTGGCGACATAAGCGTGCTAAAAGATAAAGAAAAACCTGGAAGAGCACCAAGGGTTAGCGAAGTTCAATTAAATATCATTTCAGACGTTCTAAAGAAAGACCCGAGAGAATATGGAATAAAGGCTGACAGGTGGGAAGGATCCACTTTATCTGAATTGCTAAAACAGAAATTCAATATTGATCTAAAAATTAGACAGTGCCAGAGAATAATGAAGAAATTAGGGCTTGCGAATAAAAAAGGCCGTGATTGGTCTAATAGACCTCCTGAGCAGTAACTGATTATTTAATGTATCTGGGATTTTACTTGGCAGTTTAAATCGTAAAATATCCTTAACTTTGCACACATTTTAAGGGAAGAAAGCATAAAATGGTTCGCAAAGCAACTTCAGGCGGTTTTCTGCTAACACTTACCTTGAACTAAAATAAGCAAACAGGGGCCTTAAAAAGCCTTATCAGAAAGCAGATAAAAGAAATTTAAGCGCAGTTCTGTGGTCTTGTCGCCCGCCTTGAAATAAGCAGCAACATAGGCCGCAACTGATACCTAATTATATATGGCACAGGAAAATCGTTATAAGGAGTTTTCAAAACTGGACCTGCCCGCAGTAGAGCAGGCCATGCTGAAAACCTGGCAGCAACAACAGGCATTTGAAAAGAGTATTACTTTAAGAGAAGGCGCTCCCAGCTTCGTATTTTATGAGGGACCTCCTAGTGCCAATGGTATGCCCGGTATCCATCACGTTATTTCCAGAACCATCAAGGATATGGTATGCCGCTATAAAACCATGAAAGGTTTTCAGGTGCGCCGCAAAGGCGGCTGGGACACCCATGGTCTGCCCGTTGAATTAGGGGTAGAAAAGGAGCTGGGTATCACCAAGGAAGATATCGGCAAAAAGATCTCTGTGGAGGAGTATAATAAAAAATGCAGGGAAGCCGTATTGCGTTATAAAGACAAGTGGGATCAGCTGACCACGCAGATGGGATATTGGGTGGATCTTAAAAACCCTTATATCACCTTTGATAATAAATATATCGAGACCCTTTGGTGGTTACTGTCTAAGTTATACAAAAAAGGGTATTTATATGAAAGCATCAGTATCCAGCCTTATTCACCCGCGGCCGGTACCGGCCTAAGTTCTCATGAACTGAACCAGCCGGGTACTTATAAGGATGTAAAGGATACTTCTGCCACGGTTATTTTTTCAGTCGTAAACAACGAACATGCCAAAGCGCTTTTTGAGAAAAGCGCCGGCCGGCCGGTAGGGCTGATGGCCTGGACGACCACGCCCTGGACCCTGCCTTCCAATCTGGGACTGACCGTCGGGAAAAACATCGACTATGCCTTAATTGACAGCTTTAATCCCTATACCGGAGCGCCGCTTATGGTAGTGGTGGCCGAGGCACTGATCGGCCAATATTTTAAGCCGGAAGGTAAGGACGCGGATTTTAATAGCTACACCCCCGGAGATAAGATAATTCCCTGGCGTGAGGTAGGCAGCTTCAAGGGTAAGGAACTGGAAGGTATCCGCTATGAACAGCTGATGCCTTTTGAAGCCAACCATACAGAAAACCCGAATGCTTTCAGAGTCATGCTGGGTGATTTTGTCACCACCGAAGACGGTACCGGTATTGTGCATACTGCGCCTGCCTTCGGGGCGGATGACTATAAGGTCGGTCAGAAATACGGCATCGGTATTCTGATTATGGTGGACCGTGAAGGGAAGTTTATAGACGGCATGGGCTCCTATAGCGGCCGGTATGTCAAAGATTATAAGGACGCTCCGGGTTATGTGGATGTCAATGTAGATATATGCGTTGAACTGAAACAGGCCGGCAAAGCCTTTAAAATCGAAAAATACGAGCATAACTATCCACATTGCTGGAGAACCGATAAACCCATATTATACTATCCTTTAGACGCCTGGTTTATCAAGACCACAGCGCTGAAGGACCGGATGGTACAGCTCAATAAAACCATCAACTGGAAACCTAAATCCACCGGTGAAGGCCGTTTCGGCAACTGGCTGGAGAATATGGTGGACTGGAACCTGAGCCGTTCCAGGTTCTGGGGAACTCCCTTGCCGGTCTGGCGTACGGAGGATGGTAAGGAAGAACGCTGTATCGGCTCCATTGAAGAACTGCAGTCCGCCATTCAGCAGGCCGCAGATACTTTGGGTGGGGATGTGAACAGGAAATTTCTGGATTCAGGGATACTTGATCTGCATAAACCGTATGTCGATGAAATCATCCTGCTCTCTGCATCAGGCAAAGCCATGAAAAGGGTGCCTGATCTGGTAGACGTATGGTTTGACAGCGGAGCCATGCCGTTCGCGCAGTGGCATTTTCCTTTTGAAAACAAGGAAGTTTTTGCTGAGAATTATCCGGCTGATTTTATCTGTGAGGGTGTGGATCAGACCAGAGGCTGGTTCTATACCTTACATGCCATCAGCGCCCTGCTCAAAGAAGAGGTATGGGAAGAACTGCAAAAAGACGGCTTTGAAGTCTCAGAACAAAAATATCCGGGTCTCGCTTACCGTACCGTTGTCTCCAACGGCCTGGTACTGGATAAGTATGGTAATAAGATGTCCAAAAGACTGGGCAATACCATCGATCCTTTTGATACTATTGAAAAGTATAGTGCGGATGCCACCCGTTGGTATCTGATGACCAATACCTCTCCCTGGGATAACTTAAAATTTGATTTAGCAGGTATTGAAGAAGTGCAACGTAAGTTCTTCGGTACCTTATATAATACCTATCAGTTCTTTGCGCTGTATGCCAATCTGGATGGTTTTTGTTTCAAGGAGGCGGCCATACCGCTGGAGCAGCGTCCGGAAATCGACCGCTGGATTTTGTCTGTACTGCATTCACTGGTACGACAGGTAAATATACAGATGGACGACTATGAACCGACCATTGCCTTTAGAGCGGTGGACAATTTTGTAGGGGAGCAGCTCAGTAACTGGTATGTCCGGCTCTGCAGAAGGCGTTTCTGGAAAGGGGATTATGGCGTGGATAAGATCTCTGCCTACCAGACCTTATATGAATGTCTGGAAACCTTGACCCGCCTGATGGCTCCCCTTTCGCCGTTTTTCAGCGATCAGCTGTTCAGAAACCTGAATGCGGTTACCGGTCAGTTTACGGTAGAAAGTGTCCATCACAGTGATTTCCCGGTAGCGGACGATTCCAGGATTGATCCCGCACTGGAAGAAAGGATGCAACTGGCCCAAGACAGTGCTTCACTGATTTTGTCCTTACGTAAAAAGGAGAATATCATCGTTCGTCAGCCTTTACAGAAGGTATTGATACCCGTACTGGATGAAAGCATGCGTGCCCAGCTCTCCAAAGTAGAGGACCTGATTAAATCCGAGACCAATATCAAAGAGGTCGAGTATTTAACGGATGATCACGGTATTATTAAAAAGAAGATAAAGGCTGATTTTAAAGCGCTGGGCAAACGTCTGGGCGCCAAAATGAAGCAGGCAGCCGCCCTGATTGGTCAGTTCACACAGGCGCAGATAGCAGCGTTGGAGTCAAAGGGGCAGTTGGAACTGGACCTGGATGGGGAAAAAATTACCCTGGAAAAAAGCGACGTGGTGATTTCGGCAGAAGACGTACCCGGATGGAGCGTCGCCAGTCGCGGTCAGCTGACCGTGGCGCTGGATATCACGCTGTCAGAGGAATTAAAACAGGAAGGAATCGCCAGAATCTTTGTCAACAGAATTCAGAATATCCGTAAGGAACAACAATTTGAATTAACCGACCGGATTTTTGTGGAAGTGCTTGATAATAGTAAAATTAAAGAAGCGCTACAAAGATATAATGATTATATTTGTTCTGAAATATTGGCAGATCGGTTGTCATATGTTTCAGATGTTAAAAACGGAACGGAAATTGATATAGACGATAATAAGCTAATAATCAAGGTCCAAAAAAACAGTTAGAAGTATGCCTACAACGAAGAAGACTGCTGATAAAAAAACTGTAAAAGCTGCAGCTACCGCAAAACCTGCAGCCAAGAAAGCAGCACCCGCTAAAGCACAGGCCGCCGCCAAAAAAACGGCGCCCGCTAAAAAGGCGCCTGCTGCCGCAAAACCTGTGAAATCAGCTAGCAAACCGGCGACAAAACCGGCGAAGTCGTCCACTGCCAAGCCAGTGGCTAAACCGGCTCCGAAAAAAGCGCAACCGGCCGCTAAAGCACCGGCTAAAAGTACTGCAAAGCCAAAGGCTGCAGCCAGCCCTGTTAAAAAAGCACCGGCTGCAAAACCCAAACAGCCCGAGGCTGTGAAAGTGGCAGCCCCCAAACCTATTTCCAAGCAAACAAAAAGTAAAGAGAGTATATCTGTGGCAATAAAAAAACCGGTGAAAAAGAAGGTCGCGCCCCTCAAAGAGGTGAAGGTACCTAAGACAAGCGTAAAGACCAGCAAACCTTATGAACCCAATTACCAGCCGCTGGAAGACAGAAAAGCCGCGGATGGCGCAAATGAACTGATGATTCGTTATTCAGATGCGGAACTGGAAGAGTTTAAGGTGTTGATTAATAAAAAACTGGCAGATGCCAGTCGTGAAGTAGCCTATCTGCAGGGGATCATTACCCGTAAGGACGATATGGGCGGCGATGTCGATGGTCGTTATATGACCATGGAAGACGGTACGGTCAGCATGGAAAGAGAGCAAATGTCCCAGATGGTGAGCCGTCAGATTTCCTTTATCGATAACCTGAAAAAAGCCTTGATCCGCATTGAGAACAAGACTTATGGCGTATGCAGGGTTACCGGTAAATTAATCGATAAGGCCAGACTGCGCGCTGTGCCGCATGCGACCCTGAGTCTGGAAGCTAAGCTGGGGATCGTTAAACCAAAAGAAGTAAATTAATTTATACCAGAAAGCAGCCAGATAGTAAACCGGCTGCTTTTTTATTGTAAGTGATTTATTTTAGGCAAGGGGTAGGGACAGGCCATGGAACCCTTCAATATTCTACATTCAACAGATAGGCCCCGGGGCCTATCATCAATTAAATATAATATTATTAATGTATGGAAGAGTTATTAGAAAGATTAAAACAGGAAGCAGGGTTAGACGATCAGCAGGCTACAAAATCCGTAGAAGTCGTCAAGGATTTCGTAAAAGAAAAATTTCCGATGCTCAGTGACGCTGTAGATAAAATATTTGCAGCCAAGAACTAAGTATCCGGCGGTAGCAAGACCGCGCAGCTGTTATCCGCAGGTGCAATTTTTTGTGCATCAGCGGATAACGGTTTTTTACCTCTTAAAGTTGCCCGTTATTACCTGCGAAAGGAAAATGCCATGACCAAAAAACAACCCCAAAAGCAAGCCCCAAAAGCCAGCAAGGCCAAACAGGAAAAAAAGTCAACAGTTACCAAAAAGCAGTCTGCGTCATCAAAAGCCAAGGCTAAAAAAGCAGTGGCTAAGTCTACTCCTAAAAAAGGCAGCCGACCTGTTATCTTAATTACCAATGATGACAGCATCCATGCGCCGGGCATAAGAGCCCTGGTTGAAGCAGTCAGCCCGCTGGGTGACGTAATTGTGGTGGCTCCCGATAAACCGCAAAGCGGAATGGGACATGCCATTACCATCGGCTTCCCCTTAAGGCTGTCTAAAGTAAGTATTTTTGATAAAGGGATAGAGAGCTACACCTGTTCCGGGACACCGGTTGATTGTGTGAAGCTGGCTGTGGACAGGGTGCTGCACCGTAAACCGGATATCTGTCTGAGCGGCATTAATCACGGTGCGAATCACTCTATCAATGTGATTTATTCCGGGACCATGTCGGCCGCCCTGGAGGCCAGTATTGAAGGGATACCCAGTATGGGGTTAAGCCTGCTGGATCCCAGCGTGGAAGCTGACTTTGAAGGCGCTAAATTATACACCAGAATGCTGGTAGTGCAGGTGCTGAACCAAAAGATGGACAAGCATTTTTGTCTGAATGTAAATTTTCCCGCTGTTCCGGCGGATTTAATCCAGGGCGTGAAAGTATGCCGGCAGGCCTATGCCAAATATGAAGAAGATTTTGAGGAGCGCACTGACCCGACGGGGAAAAAATATTATTGGCTAACCGGTGAATTTGTTAATTTTGATGAGCAGACGGATACGGATGTCTGGGCATTGGCTAATAATTATGTCAGTGTGGTACCTGTGCAGTTTGATCTGACCAATTACACTTTAAAGGAAACGCTGAAAAAAACACTTACATCTTGATATTTAAAAAAGATAATGTAAAGCTGGGCATACTGATCGGTTTACTAGCGCCTTCGATTGGTCTGTTGGGCTATTATCTGGTGAAGTTCTACCCGACCTTTTCCTTTAGGGAATATATGGTGGCCATTTTTCAGAATAAATCCGTATTGACCGCCGTTTCCAGTATTTCTTTAATGGCCAACGTAATTATATTTACCTTTTATATTAACCGGAAGATTGATCAGACCGCTAAAGGCATCTTTTTGATTACCTGTATTTATATTCTGGCGGTCCTGGTCTATAAGATTACCTGAATCCCGCAGGCATCCTTAAAACAGGGGTTAACGGGACCTGTTCGGTAAATCAGCCTTTCCTTTAGCTGCCTACACTAAATGAACCTTTCAATGGAGTATTTTAGTCACCTGCAAAAAGATAGAAAACTTAGAAAAGTGCTACTCAGTCCGCTACCTCCTTTAAAACTGCAACCCAGAGCGGACATAAGACTGATGCAAAGTATTATGAGTCAGCAGCTGAGTACCACGGTTGCCCGGACGCTTCATCAGCGATTTTTTGCACACTGCGGTTCTGATAAACCGGACATTCGCTTTATTGCTCAGATGGATCCCGCGCTGCTGCAGGCCATTGGCCTGAGCCGGGCAAAAACCAGCTATATCCTGAATGTCGCCCAGTTTTTTACACAACACAGCATTACCGACAGAAAACTAAGAGCCATGCCTTCAGAACAGATCATAACCCTGCTCACCCAGATTAAAGGAGTGGGCCGCTGGACGGTAGAGATGCTGCTGATGTTTACCCTTGCCAGAGAAGATGTATTTGCCGTAGATGATCTGGGGATACAACTGGCGATGACGCAACTGTATAGGCTGGAGCGACCGCTGAAAGGAAACAGGCAAGACTTTAAAAATCAGCTACTTAGCATCAGTGAAAGATGGAGTCCCTATAAAACCTATGCTTGTCTGCATTTATGGCGTTTTAAGGACAATCCACCCTTGTAGCCAAAGGCCCGGAAAATGGCTAATTATGAAAAAAATAGCCCCAATTTGCTTCCTAATCACTACATTTGCCTCTTATAAACGTTTAAAATAATAAAATAAGTAAAAAATTTTATGGCTACAACTTCTGATATCAGTCGTGGTTTAATCCTGAAATTAGATAACAACCTTTACTCTGTAGTAGAGTTCGGAGAAAACAAAACAGCCCGTGCCGCTGCCAAAGTATGGGCGAAACTAAAAGGGGTGGATAACAACCGCACGATTGAAAAGACCTGGAATAGTGGAGAAACCATTTTTCCAGTCAGAGTAGAAAAACACGCATTCCAGTATTTATATAAGGACGAGACCGGCTATAACCTGATGAACAATGAGACATTTGAACAAATTGTTCTGGCCGAAGAAATGATTGATGCGCCTCAGTTCTTAAAAGATGGCAGTGAAGTAAATGTATTTATTAATACGGAAACAGATCAGGCCATCGGAGCAGAATTGCCTGAAAAGATTGTTTTACTGGTAACTTATTGTGAACCAGGTCTTAAAGGGGATACCGCTACCCGTGCCACTAAACCTGCCACCCTGGAAACAGGCGCCACCGTCAATGTACCGCTGTTTGTAAATGAAGGAGAGCTGATCCGTATCAATACAAAGACCGGTGATTACGTTGAAAGAGTAAAGGAATAGTCCGGGTATTTAAACCGACAGATTTATTTTGCAGAGCTGGGTAAAAATTGGTCCGCAAAAACGGTAGGGCATTTTTACCCCGCTTTCGAGTACCCCTTATTTTTTAGGATAAATTAGCAGTAAGCTGACAAAAATCACGTATTTTTAAAAGTAGAAATATCCCGTAATTTTCAATTTAAATTGTAATTATTCATAATTAATTATTAACCATGGAATATAAACAGATCCAGGAACTTATCAAGACCATTAACAAAAGCAATATCGGAGAGCTTTCCATTGAAGAGAAGGATTTTAAAATCACCATTAAACAGAAAAAGGAAAACATCCAGACTTTTGTCAATGCGCAGCCTATTCAGTCTAATTTTCTGCCACAGGCTCCTCAACCTACCAGCCTGCCGCAGCAAGGTGGAGCACCTGCAGCACCGGCTGAAAAGAAACCTGCAGCTGCTGATACCAGCAACCTGGTGGCTATTAAAAGTCCGATGATCGGTACTTTTTATCGCCGTGCTTCTCCGGATAAGCCATTACTGGCTGAGGTAGGTCAGGAAGTTAAACCCGGACAAGCCGTTTGTATTATCGAGGCCATGAAACTGTTCAATGAAATTGAAAGCGAAGTTTCTGGTACGATTGTAAAGGTATTGGTAGATGACGCCTCTCCTGTAGAGTTTGATCAACCCTTATTCTTAGTAGAACCTAATTAATAAAAGTAGTGCCCGGCCCTGAGACCTGGCCTGTTTTTTTTAGCAGCGCCCCGGTGGGAGCGGAAAGCAGAAGATTAGAAGCGTTATCATAATAGCCATTTTGGCCTTGCTGCTTTTTTGACCGGTTCACCTAGCCGTCACTGCACTTGCTCTTTTTTTGGGACGTTCTACCTGTATTTAAAGGATCAAAAGATGGTAAGGATATGGTGTTGGCTCCTGATCAAGGCACGAACTGTTTTTGTAGGCAGGGGCTTAATCAGCCGCTCGCTATAAAAGTCAACGCGGTATCTCATTAATTTATGACCAAATTCAAAAAATGTTTAAAAAGATATTAATTGCCAACCGTGGAGAGATTGCCTTAAGGGTCATTAGAACCTGCCGGGAAATGGGCATTAAAACGGTTGCTGTTTACTCCACTGCAGACAAAGAAAGTCTGCATGTTCGCTTTGCAGATGAGGCGGTGTGTATCGGGAAGCCATCCAGTATGGATTCTTATCTGAATATCCCGCATATCATGGCCGCAGCAGAAATTACCAATAGTGATGCGATTCATCCGGGATATGGATTCCTGGCTGAAAATGCCAAGTTTGCCCAGATTTGTAACGACCATGGCGTTAAATTTATCGGACCTACAGCGGAGATGATCAACCTGATGGGAGATAAGGTGACTGCTAAGGACACCATGATCAAAGCAGGCGTTCCGGTTGTTCCCGGTGTGGAAGGACTATTGGAAAGCCTGGAACATGCCATTGAATCTGCCAAGATTGTCGGCTATCCTGTTATCCTGAAAGCTACCGCCGGTGGCGGAGGTAAAGGGATGCGCGTAGTCTGGAAAGAAGAGGAGATGGAGAAAAACTATACAACGGCAAAAATGGAAGCTGCCGCCTCCTTTAAAAATGACGGGATTTATATGGAGAAGTTCGTAGAAGAACCACACCATATAGAAATCCAGGTGGCCGGTGACCAGTTTGGTACTGTCTGTCACATGAGTGAGCGTGACTGTTCCATCCAGCGCCGTCACCAGAAACTGGTAGAAGAATCACCTTCACCGTTTATGACGCCGGAACTCAGAGAAGCCATGGGCCAAGCAGCTATTAAAGCCGCCGCCTCCATTAATTATGAAGGGGTGGGCACCATTGAATTTCTGGTAGACAAACATCGTAATTTCTATTTCATGGAAATGAATACCCGTATTCAGGTAGAACACTGTGTTACGGAAGAGGTGATCAATTTTGATCTGATTAAAGAGCAGATCAAAATCGCGATGGGAGAGAAGATTTCCGGTAAGAATTACACACCTGTAATGCACGCTATTGAGTGCCGTATCAATGCGGAGGATCCTTATAATGACTTCAGACCATCTCCCGGAACCATCAGAACATTAAATACACCGGGTGGCCATGGAGTACGTGTGGACAGCCATGTTTATTCAGGTTATACCATTCCTCCTTATTATGACTCTATGATCGCTAAGCTGATCGCAGTTGCCAGAACCAGGGAAGAGGCGATTGATACCATGTACAGGGCCCTGAGTGAATATGTAATAGAAGGCGATGGCGTTAAAACGACGATTCCTTTCCACTTACAGTTGATGCAGGATGAGCATTTCCGTAAAGGAGAATTCACCACTAAATTTATGGAGTCGTTTAAAATGAAATAATAAGCCGGGAGTAACTTCCGGATTTTAAACGGTTTATTTGTATGATTAAAAGAGGATAAGCCACTATTCTGGAATGGATAAGTGACGCTATCCTCTTTTAATGTTAGGTCCATTTCGTATTACCATGACCGTCAGGTACCGCAAAATATGAATACGCAGCATTAAATATGAGTTCACAATTAGAGCTGGCCCTGTTATGGGAGCCAGAAAACTTGGAGAAAAATATGGGTTACTTTTCCTTTCTGTCTATTGTGACAAATGGAAAGGTAACGACCTATCGTAAAGGAGATATTGACCGAAAAAATATTAAAAACCTGAGGGCGGGCTTTTCTTCCACCTATAATGATTTCCTGGAATCCATCGGCAAGGAAGTTAATCAGCAGAAAATAGGGGCGGCTCAGTTTATGCTTAAAAAGTCGGGCGGTGACGCGGGCATCCGCAAACTGGTGGCAGAGCAAATCAGCAAGCACACTTATGAACAGGTAGAACGCTTTGCCCGTATGCGGCATGTCATGCGGCATTATCAGTGGGTAAGTGATGAAAAGACTAAAAATAAAAAACTACAGGCCTGCGAGATAACGGATCATAAATTACCGCTCCATTTTGAGCTGGCCAGTCGCGGGGGCCGTTATTACGCGGTTCCCTTTGTAGAAATAGAAGGTCAGACAAGAGCGCTCCAAAAGGAAGACCGGTATGCATTTATGGTGCCTGGCATTCACAAGGGTGTCTGGCATTTTCTGGCCTATAAAGATTACAAGACACTATGCTGGCTGGAAGAAATGGAGCAGAACCCTCAGAACCTTTTGGCAGATAAATTCTCCACGCTGATTCTGCCAAGGCTGGAACAGGATTATCAAATCATAAAAAACGGGCATTTTGACATCCAGGAAGTGCGCTGCGCACCTGCCTGCAGTATTCAGCTCTCCGAGCTGAATGACTCCTTTTTGGTCCTGATGCCTAAATGGAGCTATGATCACCTGCTGGTGGATGGCGGATTTGAAGCAGTCAGGGAAATCCGTCATAAAGGAGCCCTTTACCGCATTTACAGGGATCAGCAGGCAGAAGCGCAGTTTATCCATTATCTTGAAGGACTGCACACCGGCTTCCCCGCCCAGGCTAAAAGAGGCTTTTATTATCTTTCCTTTGCCGAGGCCAGAAAGCGCCAGTGGTTTTTAAAAGCCTATAGAAAGCTGCTGGATGAAAACGTGCAGATTACGGGACTGGATCAGTTGCGTAATTTTAAATACAGCCCGCATCCGCCCACTACCACCCTGCGCCTGATTAATAGCACAGGGGCAAGTGTAGCGTTGGAGGTCAAAGTTTTTTTTGATAAGGAACAGGTGCCGGTATTAAATATCCAGAAAATGCTGCTGGCAGGGCAGCATAATGTGCTGCTCAAAGACGACAGCATTGCTGTTTTTCCCGAAGACTGGCAAATGGAATACGGTCTGTTTATCAAGCATGCCCAGATTGAAAAAGATAAATTATTATTACCCTCCTGGCTGTTCTGGGAGGTACAAAATAAAAAGGAACAGACCCGGGAAATCGCGGGTAAAATCCTGCCGGACAGCTGGCGCAGTAACTGGAAAAAATGGCAGCAGAGTGAAGAAGTGTTATTTGAGGTGCCCAGGGCGGTGCAGGCCTCTTTACGGCCTTATCAACAAAAGGGATATGAATGGATGGTATTGCTTTCTGAAATGCAGGCAGGTGCCTGTCTGGCCGATGATATGGGACTGGGTAAAACGCTGCAGACCATCTGCTTTTTAGCCAGGCAGTGGGAGATTGCCCCCGACAGAAAAAGCATTGTTATCTGTCCGGCGTCCTTGCTGCATAACTGGGAACAGGAAATGAGTAAATATCTGCCCGGTAAAAAAAGTTGTGTCTACCGGGGGCAGAACAGAGATTTTGATGAATTTCTGTCAGGCAGTGCGGATCTTTTAATTGTCAGTTATAATACGGCCAGGCAGGATATCGACCGCTTAGGTGCCTACAGCTGGCAGGTGGCCATTATTGATGAGAGTCATAATATTAAAAATACAGCGGCCAGCATTACCAAATCCGTAGGGATGATCCGGGCCATTCAAAAAGTAGCGCTCAGCGGTACGCCCGTCATGAACAATACCTCTGATCTGTATGCCCAGCTTAATTTTGTGCTGCCCGGACTGCTGGGCACCAAAGCTTTTTTCAATAATGAATATGTGGTGCCCATTGACCGGGAAGCAGATCAGCAGAAAATGCTGGCTTTAAGGAATCTGACCAGCCCTTTTATTCTGAGGCGCACCAAGCGTCAGGTCGCCAAAGACCTGCCCGACAGAACGGAGTCTACGCTGTGGTGTGAGATGAATGAAGCGCAGCGCTTTTTTTATGAGGAGGCGAAGATGAGTATCAGGGATAGCGTATTTCTGGATGTGAAAAATGAAGGACTGGGCAAAGCCCGGTTCAGTATCATTCAGGGACTACAGCGACTGCGACAGATCTGTAATGCGCCCGTTCTTTTAAAGGACGCCACTGAGCTGGTGCCCCAGGAGTCCATAAAAATAGATTATCTGGTGGAGATGCTGCAGGGTATACGGGAGGAAGGCGCCAAGGCGTTGGTGTTCTCACAGTTTACCGGCATGCTGGATCTGATTGCCGAGGCTTTTAATAAAAACGGGATAGATTTTTATCATTTTGACGGGAGCACACCTACGGAAAAGCGTCATGAGATGGTGAGCAGTTTTCAGGAAGAGTCGGATGGTAAAACGGCTTTTTTAATCAGCCTGAAGGCAGGCAATGCCGGTTTAAACCTGACTGCCGCCCAGTATGTGTTCCTGGTGGACCCCTGGTGGAATAATGCGGTGGAACAGCAGGCCATCGACCGGACTCACCGTATCGGTCAGCAAAACCATGTATTTGCCTACCGGATGATTTGTAAGGATTCCATAGAAGAGAAAATTCTGGCTATCCAGCAAAAAAAGAAAATGCTGTCCGATGAGCTGATCAGTGCGGAAGAAGGTTTTGTAAAACAGATTACGGAAGAGGAACTGATGTATCTGTTTAGCTAGCATTCACTGGCTTTAGACGTTCCGGCCGGCTCTGCCGCCACGGGCATGGCCGTCCCCGGAATTCCTGTTTTTATGACCAGAATGCGGCTGACTTTCACCAGCGTCTTCTTTTTGTTCAGCGGATTTACTGCCGCCAAAATGCAGGTGGAGATCCTTTAAGTTATAGGAGAAGGTAAGCAGAAAATAACGCTTGAAAACATCATTTTGGGTCTGCTGGATAAAATTATCTGACCGGACAAAATCCATACCGTTACTTTGATTGAGTAAATCCGTAACAGAAAGGGTGAGTTTTGCTGCTTTCTGAGCAAAGGATTTGGCAAAAGATATATTTAATATCGTGCTGTTGTTTTGTTGTTCTTTAGGCAGCCCTGCATACAGGGTGTAGTGGAAGCCGGCAGAGGATTCCCAGCCTGATTCACTGTACCAGGTGCCGTCAAAGGCAATAAGCTGATCAAAGTAGTTGCCATCTGTTGATTTACTGACCGAATAATTGGTCAAATGATAGGTAGGTCGGGTGGTCAGGTTAATATCCAGGGCTTTTTTAAGATTGGAACGCCATCTGAAAGTTTCTGAGAATACATGCTGGGTCGTATAATTTTTGACGCCGTCAATTAAGCTGACCATATGCTGGCGGTTGATCCTTGTCTGTAAATCCAGGTTAGATTCTATCCAATGGATGGGCAGGCCGACACCCAGATAGGCACTCATCTGATAGTTGCCGTTGATATTAACGGGGATCGAGTACTGACCGCCATTGTCCAGGCGGGTAACGGAATTAACCACGCTGTTTTCTGCCAGCTCAGCGTCTATCTTACCATAAAAAGACCGGCTGGTGACGCTGTCTCTGGTACTGTATTCAATAAAGGCGTTATGATTGAATCTCTGCTTGAGATCGGGGTTGCCGGCACGGATATATAATGGATTGGAATTGTCCACAATAGGCTGCATCTGACTGACGCTGGGCTGACTGGTTCTGCCGCTGTATCTGAATCTGAGCCGGCGCCATTTATTGAATTTATAGCTGAAGCTGGCCGTTGGGTATAAGTTGACATAGTCCTGATGGATGTCCGTGTTTTTTGTACGGTTCAGGCTGCGGACATTCCCCCACTGGGTACCCGAGCCAACGCTGAAACGAACATGTTCATCATGGTAACGGTAACTAAGCGTCGTGCGGGTAGACTGATAGGTATTGCCATATAAATTGGTGAGCACAGAATCGATATCCGTGTATCCCGAACTCAGCGAGTCATAGTTAAAGGCTCTCTGATCAGACTCGCTATTAGAGTAGGCACCGTTGAGCTCCAGTTGCAGCATATGATGCAGCCCCAAAGGTTCCGTATAGTCCAGATTTGCCCGGTAGGACGTATTATTGGCGGTATTGATAAATTTTCTGCGGGTGATTTCCAGGCTGTCCGCCACATAATCAAAGAGCTCCGTATTGCTGGTTCTGATCCGGTCATTGCTGTTGCTGTTCATATTAAGATCCAGGGAGATAGAACGGCCCCTCTTTTTGAACCGGTGGTTATAGGTGGCGGAAAGATTAAAATTATGCTGATTGCCGTCTGAACGTCCGGAATTCACGGTTTTGTTTTTAGGGGTCACCTGCTCTTTGTAAGCACTGTCAATGGTCGTCGTGGAGCTATTGGTATTATGATCAGAAGCGATACTATATCTTGGTCGGATGTACAGCTCATTGGTGGAATCAAATTTTGTTTCCCAGTCCAGATTAAAATTATGGTTTATCTGTTGATTCCAGGAGGACCTTACCGTGTTTTTATTAAAGACCGTATCATTGGTATAAAGATCCTGCCGCCAGGTTCTGGAGTCTCCGGATCCCATATTTTTATTCAGCATATAGCTGGCAGCTATTTTGGACGTTTCACCGATTTTATTACGGTAATTGGCTCCATAGGTAGAACCATGGTTTTTACCAACCCTGGCGCCCCGTGTGTTATCCGCTTTTGCGACAAAGGAGAGTTGTTTATCAGGACCGTATAAAAATGCTTTACCGTCAATCCGGTATAGGGGATTTTTTAAGCTGGCGTCTCTGCTACCAATGGCAACGGAAGGTCTGCCGAACAGACCCTTAAATTTTCTGCGCGTAACGATATTGATCGTGCGTATTCTTTCTCCGTCATCAAAACCGGTAAATTTACTCTGGTCTGTCTGTGCGTCATAGACCTGTATTTTTTTGATCGCATCAGCCGGCAGATTTTTAACGGCCATGGCAGGGTTGTCTCCGAAGAAGGGCTTCCCGTTTACATAGATTTTAGGGACAGGCTGGCCGTCAGACTGAACATTGCCATCTTTGTCCACTTCCAGACCGGCCATTTTACTGAGTAAATCCCCGGCTGTGGCATCCGGTTTTACAGTGTAGGCGTCGGCATTAAACTCTGTGGTATCACCGTTCATGGTGACTGGCCGTACGGCCGTCACTGATACCGTTTCCATATCATTATAATGGTCAGCGAGTGTTATCACACCTAATTGTACACTATCCTTTTGCTGGTCTACGCTGATATACTTGTGAAGGTTTTCATAGTTCTGCACCTGAATATCCAGTATATAGGTATCTGCAGTTAACCCGGTAAAGGAGAATTTTCCGAGGCTATCAGAAATCCGGTACAAAGCCTTCGCGGTATCACTGGCATGCATGAGTTTAATGGTTGCTCCCCGAACTGGTTTTTTTTGACTATCCTGGAACTGACCGTTTAGGATGGTGCCTTTTTTAGAGGCTTGCTGTGCTAGAAGCATAGGGTTTGCGGAAAACAAACAGCCTAACAACAGAAGGATGATCAATAAATGGGATCTTACTGAGTAGGGGGTCTGTTTTTGCTGCATCTTCTCTAAAGGCTGATTTATAGCTTGGTTCAGCCGGACGGGTCAAATTGCCAGCACTGCCAGAACTCAATCTTAAAACCGGATAATAATTTTATGAAAATAAATGTAACGAACTACGCTTAACGACAAAAAGTGTAAAAGCGCCTCTTAAGCCAAGAGATTAGACGAAGTGGGGACTGAAAGGTTTAATACAGTCCCTGTATAAATTTTCGGGGCAGTCGCCATCAATCCGGAAACTAGCCTGTTCACAGTACAATTGTCGATATAAAAATGGGCTCCGCTACCCGGGTTGTATCATAATATATTACCCGGCTCACGAAGCCCGCTCCAATACTGTATGTTGACTAAGCCTGTTCCAGGGTTTTGGCATCGAGCTTAACCATCTGCATCATTGCCTGCATGACCCGGTCAGATTTACCCGGTTCAGCACTTAGTATCCACTCGTTGAATTTTGCCGGTACTATTTGCCAGGCGATCCCGAACTGGTCGGTCAGCCAGCCACATTGCATGGTTTTTCCATTCTTAGACAGGTGGTCCCAGGCCTGGTCGATTTCCTGTTGGGTGTCGCAAAGCAGCATAATGGAGATGGCCGGGCTAAAACTAAATGCCGGGCCGCCGTTTAATGCCATATAGGAAATGCCTGCCATCTCAAAATTAATGGTGAGCGGCACTTCACTTCCTTGTCTGGGTGGTGCTGTTTTGGTATAAAATGTAGAGATGATTTTTACGTTTTTTATAACTTCGCTGTAATACGAAATGGCTTGTTCGGCATTGCCATCGAACCAGAGACAGATTGCAGAATGTTGCATAATATTATTTTTAGGGAATATTTTTTAGATGCTTCATAAATAAGGGACGGGTCATGAATGAAGATAGCGACAGGAATAATGTGTACTTTTTTGCTGCTAAGGTTTTTTTAAGGCCACACTGATCATCCATTGAACGCCGAACCGGTCGGTTAACTGCCCGAAAAGATCGCCCCAAAACATGGGCTGTAATTCTTGTTGTACGGTGGCACCTTCAGAGAGGCCGGAAAAAATATGCCTGGCATCCGGTTCACTATCTGTCCTGATCGCAATAAATTGCGTATTGCCCGGACGAAAACTCAGTTCAATGCCTTTACAATAAGAGTGAATCATGTCTGATGCCTGTAATATCTGTCCACCAGGCAACGGAAGGCAGATGTGCATTAATTTATCTTTTTCTGCCGGGTCTAGAGGGTGCTCAGGGTTCACCGGACTCTGATCTGCTTTTAATTGAAAACTAAAATCACCACCAAAGACAGATCTGTAAAAATCAAAGGCTTCCTGTGCATTGCCATCGAATATCAAATAGGGATTTAAAATCAGAGGTTGCATACATGAATTTTTTACGGTTAGAAAATCAGATTCCTTAAAGACAAACAGCGTAAGCCATTATCAAGCGCCGTGTTTATTCAAAGTTATGGCATTATCTGATATACTTCGACACCTTTTTACGGCAAAACAGAGGGGGGATTGCGACAAAAGCCGTATCTTCATTGAATCAAACCGATTGCCGCTGCTATGTCGTTTGTCAATTCAGACAGACCTCATGGAGTATTCTTATACAGTATATTATTAAGCTAAGTATGGAAATTATGATGGCTGATTTTATTCAATCGTCGAAAACGTACAGGCAAAAGTATAGATGTAATCACCTATAATATCTTAAATTTACCCAGTCAAATTTGGGTAACTGGTAAGGGAACAATAAAGTATTACTATGATGCTACCGGTAATAAATCACAAAAATTGACCATTGACAATGCGGTTAGTCTGACAGATACCAAAATCAACACTTATATCGTGGGTGCTTCTTTCTTAATGTCACACTTCAGTTCTTTGGCACACAGGAAGACAGGGAGAGGTCTAAAGCAGATAGTACCGGTTGATTATATGATTGTTTTTTAAAGGATCGTCTGGGGAATACCATGATGATGGTTACATCACAGGTATTGGCGGTTCGGTAACGGGAGCAGTGGATGGAGTTGTAAACACAATAGCTAACCCGATTGAAACAATTAGGGGATTGGAAAATTGGCTATTTCAAATTCAACTATAAAAAGCTGTCGATTATGGAATGAATTTATATTCACTGTATGCCCATTCCGGAAGTGATGCATTTTCAGTATATGCCATGGTAGCACATGCTTTTACAGATGCGGCAATTGCGTTCTCTCGTCCTTTAAAGGAAGGCGGGGTCGCTAAGGAGGGAGTATTAATGGGCAATGCATTTAAAGGGCTAGCTTCTATCGCTGACATAGGTAAAACAGGCGAAGCGCTGACCCAGGGTGTTCTTCTTATCCAGTTTAAAGGTGCGGAAATCTTAGCACAGGTTGGAATAGAAATGGAGGGTGCTACAATCAATGCAGATTTTGTTGTTGTACAGGATGATAAAGTGATTGCTGTATTTGGATCTAAAGTAAATGGAAGTAAGTTAAGTAACAGACAAAAACTGTTTTTAATGATGGGGATGTTGAGACATTTACAGGCAAAAATTCTGCTCGCGGAAATATAGAAGGTTTGAAAATTAATCCCTCGTAAGTGCAAACGGGAGTTTATCGTTGGAATTCAAAAACAGGTAATTTTATTTTACAGAATTAAAATATATAAAATGACACCAAAAGAAGTAATTCGGAGATTATTTGATTTTCTGACGATTGAATTTAAGGCTTTTTATTTTAAGCCATTATATAAACTGCAAGGATTTTATAGAAAACAAGGTTCTACTATTTTTTTTCTATGATTTGTTGATTTACAACAGAACAGCTATCAGGTCGGGAGTAAAAGGTTTTTTAATTGAACCGTATGCGACAATCCATATTTCTGAAATAGAAGAATATCATAATGAATTAACAACTAATGAAGCATACAAAAAAGATTGGAGTCATTCAACAATTGGCAATAGTGTTGCTAATTTGCTTGCTAATCCAGATGGTATAAATAGGAAAAAAATCAAAGTTTAAATCTTCATGTATTTGACGATGGGCATATTCCTTTAGTGGCAGAACAATTACTAAAACAGTTTAAAGAATTTTCGTTGTCTTTCTTTTTAAACAATAATTCAATTGCTAGGGCTGATGAACTACTTAACAAACATCCTAAAGAAGAATGTGTGTACATGAATAATGATAATTATCGCATAGTCAAAGGGATTATAGCGGCCAAACTTAATAATAATCCATACGTGGAAGAATTGATTAGTATTTATGAAAAAAAAATATTGAAATGGATATGTACAACGCTACCGAAGAAATGCAACGCCTAAAAGAAATATTACCTATAATAGAAGCATAAGAAATATTTTATAGATAGGCTATCATTACTATTGATTGCCTGTTGGATTGGAACGACCGGAATGGTGCATTTCAGGGAGGTGTATGACCTCTATTGCCCGGTAAGGGGAATAATTAGCCGAACGGCAAGGGGGCTGGGGTGACCCAGAATCTGAAGGAAGTCGCAAGCAAAGTGTTGATATGACGCACAGGAATCGTATGAGACTGTTTATCTGGATGAGGAAGTAAATACCTCTAAAGTTCGGCACTTACACGGAAAGATGGGCAGTAGATACGGCATGTATAAGCGTAAGCCGTCAACACCACATAATCAGTAAAAGACTCAACAGACGCAGTTTATCTGACACTCCCAATTGCCGCCTTAAAAAATTCTTCGATAATTTGTTTTTCTGTTCCATATTATAGGTTTAAAGTTAGAAAAAATGGACCAAATCGTCGACCGCTTCACCTTCCTGGGGAGCCTCTCAAAATCTACTTAAACAAAGAATTAAACACTACCTTACTAAAGATGCTTATCCAAAAATTGTCTACTCAAAATCCGTGTAATTTTACAAAAATGTGGGTCTAGAGTATCAAGTCTACGTCTGACTTCCGCCATACTTTTTATTAATGTTTCCGTACTGCTATTGCCGAAAATCCTGCTATGAATAAGCTGCTAAGACACGCACGTATGGATAACAGAAACGCCTTATGTCTTTACAAACTGCTTTAGCCTGCCCTGATAGGCCTGCCAGTAGTTTCGCTTAGTGGTATCATCTAGGAACGAGGCATATACCAATCGTTCTATCAGGTCACTCTTGGACATCATTTCATCTACCATTCTGTCAAAGATTTTCTTAGGAATACCGGCCCTGTCTGAGAGCAGGGAAAACTGATGCTGTATCTTCCCCTGCGCTAAATTTCTGGGTAACAATCCGTCATGTAGAGCGAAATCATTGTCCCTGATATGGATACGGCTGTTCATCAGATCATAGGCGGGACTCAGCTTATAGTCACCCAAAGGTGTCTCCAGCAGCGAAAAGTTCTTAAAATGTGCGTCGCCGTTGGAGAACAGGTAATTGAACATAATAAGCTTCAGCAACTTTGGCGCTTCAATGGCGTAGGCAGGTACGAACCGCTGCAACAATTCAAAAAGCTGCAGGTAATTCCCCTGATATTTATAATCCGTGCCGTGGGTCTGTGGCGTCCGACTCGCCAAGGACGCAAAATCGTCCTGGGCAAGTTTGCTGCCGTCCTTATTGCTGTCAAAACGTTTCGTTACGTATGCCGGCTGACCGTCAGCAAAGAAGATCAATGCGTTTTCTGCCGTATTGATACCATAGGCCTGCCTGGCTATCTGCATGGTCAGATGCTCATTTGCAGGCATCTGATCCCTGCGCCTTCCTGCATTCGGGATGGGCTTCAAGATATGAGAACCCTGTTCACCTTCGTTAATCAGTCTTAGCCTGTTTTTGTCCAATAGGAGCGAGAACTTCTCCTGAACACCAGAAATTGACATTATTTGCCGGTTCTGGTCAAATGCTTCCTCCAGATTGGGATCAGACCCAGGTGAAGCAAAAGGAAGTACATAATCAACTTTTTTTCCGTCGAATACCTTGATAAGACACTTACGGCTATAAGTATTGTAGCCCGGTGCTAAAGTTCCCGGACAATGCGTGATAACCGGTAGATTCATATATCGTTAATTTTTTGTACCCGGACGGCTCCGATAGCATCATTTTTGGCCGTAACCATAAGGAGGCCGAAATAATCATCGGTGTCGATCTGGTTAAGTTGGCAGATGACCTGTTTATTCGAACCCTCGGGCAACATGTTGTAAAAAAATGGAAAAAGGAAATCGGAATGATAAGGCTCCTGCTGTTTGGGAAGCCCAAGGGAGATCGGAGGTTTACCCGCATCTTCCAACCACGAAGTATCGTACTGAAAGGTAAATGTGCCGTCATCATGCTGGGTCAGAATGCCGGCGTGCTTGTTCTTGAATAATATTTTCGCGCTTCTCATATATTAGTTTTTTGTTCCTTTATCTTAAGTGTAACTTCCATCCCTAATGCACCTGCCAACTTCTGCAAAGTTGCCAAGGTCGGATTGCCCTTGCCGCTCTCGAACTGTTTCAATGTTCGCAATCCTACACCGGACAGATCTGCCAGTGTTTCCTGGGTAACCTGTAGCGATTCCCTGCGGGACTTTACTGTCTTTATTATCTTTTCTAAGTGTAACATAAGGCTCTTTTTTATGCAAAAGTAGGGATAAAAAATTATTATTCCTATTAAAAGTGCGTTATATGGCTCTTTTCTAATAGTAAGTTATGAGATAATTAAAACAATAATAAGTGCTTTTTGATGCACTTTTTTGATGGGTGTTTATTAAAGTTTAACCGTTTTGGTTATATAGTGCATTATAATGCATGGAGTAGCTTCCAGACGCTTTATGATAGGAGCGTCAAGATACTCAAGAAATCCGCCAGCTTCAAAGCCGTTCGCTACAACACCGGAAAGGTCGAGAAAGAGGAGGGAGAGCTGCTGCTCGCCCAAAACTTTGGTGTCCTCCGGAGGTTGGAAGATCTCCGGCCGCCATAAATACAGAGACCAGTTGTGTGATCTGGTGGCTGTAGGCCGCATGAGTTTTGAAAGAAGGTTTAAAAAAGCCACTCTGCAGCTACGTTCTTTGGCTATTCTTTTTTTTATTTTTTGGTAATTGCCTCTTTGTTGAGTCACTTTATTTTATCAATAGTTCCGAGAGCTAGGCAATTAATCAATAAAATTGAGAAATAAAAAACAAGGCTAAGATTATCAAATGTCTTGAAAATATCCAGTGTAGTTTTTATTGGAAAATCGTTATTCATAATGTCCATTAGCGGAGTGCACGACTACGGCATTTTCTAAAACTTAGTAAACCAATCGTTACTCCCTGTTAATCCTGCGTGACCATAGCACGGATAACGAGTGTTTGAGTGCTCCGGGGTTGCCTGTTCCGGAAAAAGGATGCTGAGTGTAAATTATGGAGCATGTTGACCACCATTCTGGGATGTTGCCCCACCTTTATTCCCTAAAACTCGCTACATTCGAAGAGGCAGGTGCTGGAAACACAGTTCAGAGACTGAACCGACGCGCCGGTGGTTGATTCTACGATTAGGGATTTTCTATTAACCTAAATTTGATAGTTACGCTATATCGTTTGATAAAGTTATCTGGAAAATAAATTGTAATTACCATACAAAAAATTCGGTTATACTAAATAATAAAGATTGTCGGCAGTTATTTTGAAAGGAGGAGATTTGCGTTCTTTGTATTGAGTATGATAATGGTTTGAAATTAGCCAAATATGCAAGTCAACCTGAGATATATATTGAAAAGGCGTCGTAATTACAAAATGTGTATCTTTAGTGAATGAAGCGAATCTCCATTCTTGTGCCGGAAAGAGCTATTTTAGGCAGCCTGGAAGGGTCCAGGCAGCTATTTACCCAAGTGAATGGTTTTTGTGTACAAAACGGACAGCCCCCACTATTCGATATACAGCTGGTGGGGATAAAGCTGGGCACCAAGGTGAGTGGTGGTCTTTTCACGGTAAATGCTACCCATCTGATAAGCGAAGTGTATACGACAGATCTGATCATTATCCCAGCCATTGACGGAGATCTGGGAGAAGCGATTGAGATTAACCGGACGTTTATCCCTTGGATCAAAACGCAGTTTGAAGCAGGGGCAGAGGTGGCGAGTCTTTGTCTGGGCGCCTTTTTACTGGCAGAAACCGGACTGCTGGCGGGCAGAAAATGCGCAACCCATTGGATGGCATCGACTGATTTTAAACAGCGCTATCCAAGCGCGGAGCTGCTGACGGAAAAAGTAATTACGGAAGATAATGGTATTTATTGCAGCGGTGGGGCCTTCTCCTATCTGAATCTGATATTATATCTGATCGAAAAATATGCCGGTAGGCAGATGGCCTTACTATGTGCCAAGGTATTTGCCATTGAAATTGACCGGGAATCGCAGCTTCCTTTTACCATGTTCAGCGGTCAGAAAAACCATGAGGATCATGAAGTGAAAAAAGCCCAACAATTTATTGAGACTAATTTCAGGGATAAAATTTCTATTGACCAGTTGTGTGATCTGGTGGCTGTAGGGCGCAGGAGTTTTGAAAGAAGGTTTAAAAAAGCCACAAATAATACCGTGCTTGAATATATTCAGCGAGTCAAAATTGAGGCGGCCAAACAGCAGTTGGAACTGGAGGAGAAAAATGTCAATGAAGTGATGTTTGAAGTCGGTTATCTGGATCAAAAAACCTTCAGAGGCATGTTTAAAAAAGTAACGGGTTTGTCGCCACTGGCCTATAAAAATAAGTTCAGAAATCTATCGCCAGCCGCCCTTGAAAGTCATCTATGAGTTAAAGCAGACGGGGCTGAAATACCGAATCCCGTTTGTCCACCCGCAAAAAAAATCCCACAAAGCTAAAAAGCTGTGGGAGTTCTTCAGCTGGCTAGCCGAAGCATTAAACAAAGTTACTTAATTTATCTGGCCGGGATGATTAAAGAATTTCAATCGCTTTAGGGGAAATTTTCACTTCCTCTTTTTTAGGAAGACTTACACTTAAAATCCCGTTTTCGTATTTAGCCACAATTTTATCGGCGTCGATTTTCTCATCCAGGGTAAAAGTTCTTTTAAAACTTCTGGTGCTGAATTCCTGACGGTGGATTTTTGTATCCTCGCTTTTTTGTTCAGCAGTAGTCTGCTTTTCGTAAGAGATGGTCAGCAGATTGTCCTCCACATTTAATTTGAAGTCTTGTTTTTGTAAACCGGGAGCTGCTACTTCCAGTTCAAAAGCTTCTTTATTTTCTTTTACATTCACTGCAGGTACATGCAGTTCTTTTGCAAAATTGCCAGCGGGGAAGCCGCCAAATACTTCTTCAAACAGGTTGTTTAAGGTGCCGTAGTTTCTTTTTGCTAAGGTTGACATATTTAATAATTTTTGAAAGTGAATAATTGTTTTTTAATGTTTGTTTTTTATTCTCCCTGAATGCCTTTTTGATTTTCAGGTTCGTTTTACAGATTTCAAATGCCGTACCAGGGCCAAAAAAGACTTTTTTGAGGCCAAAGAGACAGAAATAATAAAATGAATATGACAAAATGACTTAATTTAATTTGTGCTTATGTCATTATGGCGTAATGAATAGTTCTAAACCAGGAAATGATTCCTCCACAGCTTCCTTTACCTTTGGAAAGGGGGCCGTAATGACGTAGCTCTCGATAAATTTGTATCTTTGTGGTTCATAAAAACAAAAACATTTACTATGTATCCTGAAGAAATAGTAATGCCGATGAAGGCGGAGTTAACTGATTATGGTTTTGAAGATTTAACCACTCCGCAATCTATTGACGCTGCTTTACAGCGCCCCGGTACTACACTGATTGTCATTAATTCCGTATGCGGATGTTCTGCAGGAAGTGCCCGCCCAGGTGTACTGATGGCTGTCCAGAATTCAGAAAAGAAACCTGATCATTTGGCGACCTCTTTTGCCGGTTTTGACGCGGCTGCTGTTAGCAGATTAAGAGAGTTCTTACTGCCTTATCCGCCTTCCTCACCTTCCATTGCCTTATTTAAAGATGGTAAGCTGGTGAATTTCATTGAAAGGCACATGATTGAAGGCAGATCCGCACAGTTAATCGCAGGTGCGTTAATGCAGGCATTTGAAGAAAATTGTTAGTATATCCCATAAGGACTACAAGATATTTATAAAAAGTGCTGTTATTTATGACAGCAGCTTAGAACGCAGTTAGTGAGCTAAAAATTGACGGGCCGGTAAATTCATTTTTACCGGCCCGTTTTGCTGTGTGCAATAACCTTTGAGATTTTTAAAATTCTTATTAATTGTATTGCGGATTATGACTCAGTGCTTCTAGATCCTCCTCACCATAATCCTTAATGGTATGGTAGAGGGTATCTCTTTCTATGGGATGGCGGCCCGCCTGACGAATCAAAGAGACCAGTTCTGCGGTAGACAGTGCAGGTTTTTGTTCCTCACTGCCCGCCATTGTATAAATCTTGGTCGTGTCATCAATGGTACCGTCCAGGTCATCTACCCCGAAGCTTAATGTTAATTGGGCGCTTTGCCTTCCCAGCATGGGCCAGTAAGCTTTCAGATGCGGAAAGTTATCCAGATAAAGTCTGGAGATGGCGTATAAACGCATGTCTTCTACGACGGAGCTCTCCGGCACTTCAGACATATCATTGTTTTTGTTTCTGAATTTAAGCGGGATAAAAGTATTGAAGCCTCCTGTTTCATCCTGCAGGGTTCTTAATTTATCCATATGATCGATACGGTGCATATAGTTTTCAATATGGCCGTATAACATGGTCGCGTTGGAATGCATCCCTAAGTTATGGGCAGCTTTGTGTATGCTGAGCCAGCCTTCGGTATCCACCTTATCGTGACAGATCTGACTGCGGATATCAGGATGGAAGATCTCAGCTCCGCCGCCGGGCAAAGATTGTAGCCCTGCATCCTTTAAGAGCTGCATACCTTCTTCCGGACTGACTTTGGCCTTGCGGAACATATAATCCAGTTCCACGGCTGTATATCCTTTTATATGCAGTTCTGGCCGGTGTTCTTTGATGCGCTTCATCACGTCAATAAAAAACTGCATGGTCAGTTTAGGATGAACCCCGCCTACAATATGTACTTCGGTAACGGGTTTATTGTCATAACTCTTGACAATATGCATCATCTGGTCAGCAGACAGTTCCCAGCCTTCTTCTCTGTTCTTATATAATCTGGAATAGGAGCAGAAGGTACAGGTAAATACACACACATTGGTGGGTTCAATATGGAAATTCCGGTTAAAGTAGGTGTTGTTACCATGTCTTTTTTCCCGGATATAATTGGCCAGGCCACCGGCAAATCCTAAGGAGGCTTTTTCAAATAAGGTGATTCCTTCCTGGAAACTTATTCTCTGCTCTGCTAATATTTTCTCGCCAATCTTTCTAAGCGCTGCATCTTTTTCACTGGAAATCAATTGCTCGACTCCACTTATTGTTTCCGTCATAATCACAAATTTAGTGCACAAATTTACGGTTTATTGCGTAAAAGAACTCATAAATGCACCAGCGTCCTGTTTCAGGACGCTGGTGCATACTGATCAGAGAAATCTCCTCTTATGTTAAGGGCAGCCATGGCGGATACAGGGGGGATATCAGGCTTGCCGGTTTTTCACGACCTTTTCATGCGCTTCTCCCCACCGGATCATTTCCTGGATAATCTGGCCAAAGGTTCTACAATACGCTGTTGGTTCGTATTCAATGAGTACCGGGAGTTCAGGATACACATTTCTTTTAAGTAACTTATTGAGTTCCATGTCTTTTAGTTCTTTAGAGAGCATACGTCTGGTAATACCCGGTATGCTTTTTTCAATTTCACGGAACCGGCGGTTACCATTGCACAGTGAATTGATCACCGGGATACGCCATTTACCACCGATAAAATACAGGGTGTTTTGTAAGGCCTTTAATTCTGCCTGTTGATTTCTGGTTATTGCCATGATTATTTTGGTATACTTAGTGATACGTGTTACAAAAGTATACCATTACCTGCATAATTTTGCATCAAATTTAAAATCATGAAAATATTTGAAAACAAGGTAGCCCTGGTAACGGGCGCCAACAGCGGAATCGGATATGCCGCCGCAGGGCAGCTTGTATCAGAGGGCGCTACCGTTATTATGACGGGCAGAAGAGCCGAAGCCATTCGTGAAGCGGCTCAAAAGATCGGTGGTGTTGCCATGGTGGCTGACCAGGCGAAATTACCGGATACCGACCGCCTTTTTGAAGACGTGAAGTCCAGGTATGGCCAACTGGATATTCTGTTTGTAAATGCGGGTATAACCGGTAAACAGGCCTTTATAGAACAGGCCAGTGAGGAAAATTTTGATGCCGTCATGAATATCAATTTCAAAGGCGCCTACTTTATGCTGAGCCGTTTTATTCCTCTGCTGGCCAGCGGCGCTTCTGTAGTGATTCTTTCCTCCATCGCGGCCAGCACACATATGGCCAGAAGCTCCGTGTATCAGGCCAGCAAGGCAGCGCTGAATTCTATGGCCAAAACAGCAGCCGCTGAACTGGCGGATAGAAAAATCAGGGTGAATCTGGTGAGTCCTGGCCCGCATAAAACGGAAGTCTTGAAAAAGACCGGCCTAAATGAACAGGAACTGTACCAAATCAATCAGCATCTCACCAGCATTATTCCCTTAAAGCAAATGGGCAATCCGGCAGATGTGGCCAAACTGGTGAGCTATCTGTCCAGACCTGAATCAGCCTTTATCACTGGTGCCGAGGTAATCGTAGATGGAGGTATGACGCTTTAGTTGCTTTGCCGGCCGCTTTAAAGTGTCCTGGATCCGTTTGAAGTGTTGATTTGTCCGTTTCGGATGGATACAGGATTGGGTGAGCAGCGAGGGCGGCTAATTTTGACTTCATAAAATAAAAGATCATGAAAGTTCAAAATCAATTAAGCACTATTTTCAGGAGCCTTTGCTTACTGATTGGCCTTAGCTTATTAATGGCTTTGTTTACCAGCCTGCAAGCACAAACCGGGCAAAAAGCACCAGGATTTGCCGTTCTGGAATTATTTACTTCTGAAGGCTGCTCCAGCTGCCCGCCGGCAGAAAACCTGCTGGCAAAAATTCATGCACAGACAAAGGGTCAGCCGGTATATGTTCTGGCATACCATGTAGACTACTGGGACAGAGCAGGGTGGAAGGATCGTTTCAGTCAGCACAGTTTTTCACTCAGACAATATGCCTATAGCAGCAGCCTGTCCGCTCAGGTGTATACGCCGCAACTTGTGATCAATGGTTTAACGCAGGGGATAGGGAGTGAGGAACCTTTTGTAAGGGATGCCATCGCAAAGGCACTTGCCGAGAAGGCCAAGGCGACCATGGAGATGACCCTGGATAAGGCAACTGCAGGGGCGGCAACGGTGACTTATGCGGTTCAGGGGCAGGTGTCGGGGACCCGGCTTGAAATCGCCCTATTGCAAAAACAGGCGGTCAGCCAGGTGCGTGGAGGTGAAAACAAAGGTCGCAGCTTGATTCATAAGGGCATCGTCCGGGCATTAGAAACTTATGAGCTGTCCGGTCATGATAAAGGCACTGTTCGGATTGCCTTACCTGCCGGATTCAATAAGGATGCCTATGACGTGATTGGTTTTCTTCAGCTGCCAGGTTCAGGTGCAATCATTGCGGCAGCGCCGGTATTGATCAGGGATTGATTAAGCTCCCTATGATAATGCAGTCAATATGAACAGCCCCTGTCTATGAATCCTCCCAATAAAAGAACAAGCACATTTATAAATTAAATAAACATTGAAAATGGAATCACAACATCAAATGAAAACGCCGATAACCCATGGCGCCCCAGTTATCACTAGCCAGGTAAATGATTTACAAAAAGTATGGTATACGGGCAGAGTATCGGTTACGGGTGGCAGGGATGGCCGGGCGCGCAGCAGTGACGGCCAGCTGGATCTCGGCCTCAGCCAGCCCGGCAGTAAAAAGCCCGGCAGTAATCCCGAACAACTTTTAGCGGCTGGCTGGTCAGCCTGTTTTACCAGTGCCATGCAGTTAAATGCGCCGGCATTGGGTGTAGCATTACCGGAAGGTACCCGGGTAGAAGCAGAAGTTGATTTAGCCACCGGTACAGGTGGATATTTTATCAGTGCCCGCTTACAGGTCATTTTGCCGGGACTGGATGATACGCTGGCCGCAGAACTGGTGAAAACGGCTCATGGGAGTTGCCCTTATTCCAAGGCAACGAAAGGCAACATTAATGTGGACATCAGGGTGGTTGTTTAAACAGCCGGTTGCTAGTCAAATGAAGTCAGCAGGCAAAGCTTTGAAGGGAAGCTTTGCCTGCTGACTTTGCTCATTCAAGGAAGCTTGTTTTTTAAGAGGCGTTTTTTTTGAGGACAGGCTTTGTCCGGTTCAAAGCCAGATTTGTCCGTTTGGAGGCAATGGTGTTTCCTTAAAACTTCGCCTGTTTATAGCTTTGGTATGAATCATTAAAAACATCTGTTATGTGGCACTTCAATAAAGAAAAACCCGGATTATTCCGGTCAAATATTTTCCGGATCACGGCCGCCTTATCCTCCCTTTTTATACTGATACAATTTATAGGCCCCCGGGTTACCAGGCCTGTCGTGACGCATCCTTTGGTGGCATCACCCGAGGTGACGGGTATCTTAAAAAGAGCCTGTTATGACTGCCATTCCAATGAAACCCGCAAAAATCTATGGACAGAACTGGCGCCTTTTTCCTGGGTCATCGCAGAGGATGTCCAGGAGGCCCGCAGCCGATTTGATTTTTCAACATTCGATACCCTGTCCAAGGCTCAGCAACAAGGGTTTATATGGGAAATGGTAAATATGGTACTGGACGAAAAAATGCCCTTGCCCGGTTATAGTAAGGTGCATCCGGAGTCCGGACTGACTTCCCGGGATATATCGGTATTAAAGGCTTACGCAGTGTCCCTTAACCCGGCGGTATATCATGACAGCCTGGCCATTCTGGATGCCCGCCGTCAACGCGCCGCCGATAAAGAGAGGCCGGTGGATTTGCCCGTGTCGGCTAATGGTGTTGCTTACAGCAGCATTAAAGATTATCAGCATTGGCAGGTGATCAGTACAACCAATCGTTTTGATAACAACCGCAGTATCCGGGTTATTTACGGCAATGATATTGCCGCCGAGGCTGTCAGAACCAATCATATCAAGCCCTGGCCTGAAGGCAGTATCATCGTTAAGGTGGTATGGGATATTATAGAAGAAAAAAACGGAGATATCCTGCCTGGCCGCTTTAACAATGTCCAGATGATGATCAAAGACAGCCATCAATTTAAACAAAGTGAAGGTTGGGGCTTTGCCAAATTTACCGGCGAAGGCCTGGTGCCTTATGGGAAAGACGCCTCCTTTAACGCCGCCTGTTTTAATTGTCACAAGGCTGCCAGTGAATATGGGTATGTATTCAATATACCGCTTCCTGATGGTGAAAACATGGCTGTAAACCATTAGTATAAAGCGGCTTGTAAAACGCAACCTTACAGCTATGGACCGACGGCGTATGGGGGATCAGAACAGCCAAAGCAATAAAAAACAACCAGCAACTTAACATTTACCGTTACAATAAATCGTCATGAAAAATTGGATATATATTTTGGGATTTGCCCTGCTAGTGACCGGATGTCATAAGCGGGAAAGGGCTTTAGTGAAGAGATCTTTGTTGAATGCCCATGGCAAAATAGTGTATACTGTTTTTGCCAATAGAGCGGATAAGACCATGAGTATTGTCTATATAGATAAAATGCACCCGCTCCGGGGCGCTGAGGCTGAACCCAAATTTGTAAGTGGCGCGGTGCTGGAGGTAGTGACTTATGCGCAAAATGATAATAAATATTGGTACGGAAGTTATCTCAACGGGCCGCTGAGATCTGTGGAGCAACTGACCCTTAAAAAGTTAGACTCTTTCCCCCGTATTGGTGTAACTGCTAAAAAAGCCCGTGATCCCAGTTTAGATCCGGACAACTGGCAGTATTCATTAATAGAAGGTAATTCTCCTGCCACGGGGCACCCGCATCCAGGTCGCCGTCAGATTTATGAGCGCACCCGTCAAATCATTTCCAAAAGCGCTGTGTTTTTCCCTTAATTCAATAAATTTGCTGAACAAATGCACCTTGCATTGACTTTAATCTCATCTGGATGAAGACATCTGATCTGAAAATTTCTCCGGCCGTTATCTGGACCAGCTCCATCATCTTAGGGGTTTTGTCCTCTGTGCCGCAGCTGGCATCACATAGTTTTAACTGGAAGGAAGCCGTTGTAAATGCAGCGCTGACTTCCGGTTTTGCTATTATTATGTGGTATGTGAACCTTTACTTCTTTGACAGCTATCATAAGAAGATCTCTCAAAGAAAAATCTCTAACAAGCAAATCTCTTACAGCAGGTTATTTATTACATTCGGGGTGGGCATCGTAATTATGTTTGTGCTAGCCTGGCTGCAGCAACTGATTCTCTCTCATATTAATTTTGGCCCTGTGATGCTCATGATTGAAGTGCGCGGGCTTTTAATTAATCTGATCTGTTTTACATTTTTATATCTGCTGCAGCAAAACTTTGAAAACCGGCATATCACACTTGAACTGGAACAAATGAGAAATGATAACCTGGCTGCCCAATATGAACTGCTTAAGCAGCAGATTAATCCTCATTTTCTGTTTAACAGCTTAAACACCTTAAAATCTATGGTAGATAACCAGGAGCCGGAGGCTGCTGGTTATATTATTAAGTTGTCGAATTTTTACAGGTATACCCTGGAGAGCAGAAAATCAGATCTCATTACGCTCAAAGAAGAAATGAATATCGTGGGTGCTTTTATTTATTTGCAAAAAGCCAGATTTGCGAATGGTTTTGAATTTATAAACCAGCTCGAGGTAGATGCAGAAAATACTTTGTTACCGCCATTCTCCCTGCAGCTCTTGCTGGAAAATTGCCTGAAGCACAATATCGTGTCCGAAGAAAATCCCTTACAGATCAGGCTATACAGTGAGAACGGTTGGCTGATTTTGGAAAACCAGGTACAGTTAAAGTCAGGGGACCATCATTCACTGGGGGTTGGACTGGAAAATATCAGGCTAAGATACCAGCATCTGACAGAACAGCAAGTGGTGGTTCAGCAAAGTGAGACATTATTTACTATTAAACTTCCCATGATCTATGAAAATCCTCATCATTGAAGATGAACCCAGGGCGGCGAGTTCGCTGGAAAAAATAATTATGCAGTTAAGGCCGGAGGCACAATTGCTGGGTAAATGCCAGTCGGTCTCGGCCTCGGTCAAACTGCTCCGTCAGGATATTGAACCGGAACTTATTTTTATGGATATTCAACTGGCTGACGGACTGTCTTTTGAAATTTTTAAACAGGTGGACATACAGGCACCTGTTATTTTTTGTACGGCTTTTGATGAGTATTCCATTGAAGCCTTCAAGAAAAACGGAATCGATTATATCCTTAAACCCTTCTCTGAAACAGATATCGCCCAGGCGCTGGAAAAAGTAGAAAGACTGGGGCAGTTCTACCGCTCAAAGGATAGCGGCTCTCAGTCTTCGCAGGTGCTGCCGGATTTGAATGAACTGGTGGCAAGGCTGTCAACACCATCTGGTAAGACCAGCTTTTTAGTGTTTCAACAGCAGAAATATATGACCATTCCGACTGTGGATATCGCTTATTTCTTTGTACAGCATAATGCCACCTGTATTGTCTGCTACGATCAGAAGGTCTATGTGCTGAGTCAGTCCCTGGATCAGATTGCCTCAGAGGTTTCGGAACGGGAATTTTTCAGGGCCAACAGGCAGTATCTGGTGGCCTTTAAAGCCATCAAGGAAGTGGAACCTTTTTTTATGCGCAAGTTGTATGTAAAACTGGTGATTGAAACCAAGGAAAAGATCCTGGTCAATAAAGAAAAGGCGCCTAGGCTGCTGGCATGGCTGGAAAATAGATAGGGGGGCACCGTTTTTCCGGGAAGCAGTGAACAAAAATAAAACACAAAAAGAAGCTGCAGTTAAAACCTAGTAACCGCAGCTTCTTTTTGCTGTATCTTTTTATGATTTTTTATTCTGCCAGATGTGCCGCCTGGATAATGGCTGCTGCAAATGCTGCAGGGGCTTCCTTGGGCAGATCATGGCCTATGCCCCCCTGGATGGTGTGATGGTCATATTTGCCCGTGAATTTATTTCTGTAAGCTGCAGGCTGTGGATGAGGCGCACCGTTGGCATCACCTTCCAAAGTGACCGTTGGTACAGTAATATCAGGTAAGGCGTTTATTTTAGCTTCCATTTGACGATAGCATGGATCTGCTGCTGTCAGTTGTAAACGGTACCTGTAATTATGGATGGTAATAGCGACATGATCGGGATTATCCAGCGCTTTAGCTTCCTTGTCAAAGGTCGCCTGACTAAAATGCCAGTCCGGGGAGGCTAGCTGCCAGATCAGTTTTGCAAAATCATGAGTATTTTCTTTGTAACCCTGTTCACCTCTTTGAGTGGCAAAATAAAACTGGTACCACCAGGCCAGTTCAGCCTTGGGCGGCAAAGGGGTGCTGCTGCTCTTTGGATCACCGATCAGATACCCGCTTACCGCTACCAGCGCTGTGCATCTTTCAGGATAAAGGGCTGCTATAATGTCCGCTGTCCTCGCACCCCAGTCAAAGCCACCTAAAATGGCTTTTTTAATATGCAGGGCGTCCATAAAATCCAGCAGATCCTGTGCCAGCGCAGCGGGTTCCCCGCTTCTGGTGGTGGTATCAGATAAAAAGGTGGTGGATCCAAAGCCTCTGGCATAGGGGACATAGACCCGGTAACCTTTGGCTGCCAGCATCCTGCTGCTCTCTTTATAGCTTTCAATGCCGTAGGGCCAGCCGTGCAGTAAAATTACGGGCTGCCCATTTTGAGGCCCGTAGACAGCGTATCCTACCTCTAATTTGCCGGCTTTGATCTGAAGGGTACTGTCCTGGTTAACCTGAGATAGCTGACGGGCAAAGCCAGGGTGCGAGGCGGTGATGCCAAGGATTGTAAAAAACAGCGTAAGTATAAAAGTCACTGTTGTATGGCAGGCATTACCCAGGCTGTTTAATTGATTATTTGTGTTCATGGTTATAATATTTTGAATGGTTGAATGATGATGAATCCGGATGGAGTTAGGATACTTTTTTTGAATAGCCTTTGGAGATGATTAGTGGCTGATGGTGCCACACAGGGTACAGTTTCCTGAACTGCCAGTAGGTAATGCTTATGATGGTAAAAGCGATCATGGCATCAATGGTGGCCGCAAACCCAAGAACGGCCATTTTGGAGAAGAAGGCAAAAAGGATATCAAAAAAGATTCCGGCAAAGACCCATTCTTTTAACCTAAGCAGTCTGTTGGGGATTAACAGTACGACGATGCCGGATAATTTAGCGATGCCCAATAAGTAGATAAAATGAGGGGGATAGCCCAGTTTAACCGTGATGTCCCAGACAAGGGGATTTTTAGTCAGTTCACAAATGCCGCTGGTGCCAAACCATAAGGAGATCAGAATGACTCCTGTGTAAAAAGTGATTTTTGAGATTTTGTTGTTCATGATCTTAAAGTTTAAAAAATTGAAAATTGTTGTAGTGTTGTCTCATCTTTGTTTGCTGACACAAAGTTGTTGCAAGAGCCAGGTTTTTCATAGGGCGGATGGCTCTAAACGGACAAAGAAGTGCCTGAACCGGACAAGCGGCAGGATATACATTGCTATGGAGATAATAAGCCGGCGCGGTGTTTGTTTACCCTTGGTATGGATACCCTATTGATACGCAGGTAGTGATACGGCTCCCTCTGCCAGCAGGATACCGGTGGAAAGGTATATCAGGTTATGGAGGGATTAAATACTAGCAGGAGACTGGCGTTAAATGGGAGGCTGATGGCCGTATACCTTTTTCGAAGCTATGCAGTTGTTCAAATGGCTGGGATGAGTCGGCAATAACAGGGCCAGCAGATATACGGATTTTTTAGCAATCCCAGATGGTGGAGCTTGTGGTATGATGGTGCTTTGATGCTAATGAGCGAGTCTGAACCATCGGTATTTATAATAACTGCGTATCATTAGCCTTATTTGTTATTTGACTAAGGATACGCAGTTACCTGATGGGGTGGACGATTCCTGTTCACCCGATGTATGCCCTAACGTAACAGTTGAAGGGACAGGTGCTGCCCTTTGTCAGGCACCTCATTTTTTCTATTTGTTTGTTACACATGCAATCCGCCACCCAGCACCGGGACAATGGACTTTTTGGCATTGCTGCGCAGCTTGGTCGGGATGCTGTCCAGTACCGCATGTTTGATGGCACCTACCAGTTTTCTTTTGACAAAATCCCGGTGGGTGACAATGCCCACCTCTCTGACCGGCGCCGGAGATTTAAACATCCTGAGTCTTTCCTTCTGGTCGGCCGTCAGACTGTAGGTGGCCAGCTCAGGTAAAATAGTAATGCCTTCACCGGCATCTACCATTCTGCGAAGGGTTTCCAGGCTTCCCGCCTCATACTCAAAGTGCGGTCCGGCAACACTGCGCTTTCTTAGTTCGCACAGGTTAATGATTTGAGAGCGAAAACAGTGTCCTTCTTCCAGTAATAACAGATCATTGGGGTCTATATCCGCCGATAAAATAAAATGCTTTCTAAGTAGTTTATTCTTGCCGGAGGAATAAACCATGAGTTCCTCGTAAAACAGCGGATCCTCTTTGATTCCTTTTTCATGCAGGGGCGTTACCAAGATACCCATATCGATCTGTCCTTCTCTGAGTTTTTTTATCAAATGCTCTGTAGTAAGCTCGATAATGGTCAGCTTTACCTGCGGGAATTTCTTGGTAAATACCGGAACAAATAAGGGCAGTAAATAGGGGGCAAGGGTCGGGATCACGGCTACTTTAATTTCTCCCGATACCAGGTCTTTTTTCTCCTGGATCATTTCTGTCAGCACGTCCTTTTCCGCCAGGATCCTTCTGGCCTGTTCAATAATTTCTTCTCCGGCAACGGTAGGGACAACCGGCTGCTTACTGCGGTCAAATATTTTGACCGCCAGTTCTTCTTCCAGTTTCTGTATCTGCATACTGAGGGTGGGCTGTGTAATATGACAGCTTTGCGCAGCATCCGCAAAATGACGATAGGCATTAACGGCAACGATATATTCTAATTGGGTAAAGGTCATGATTGTTATAATCTATTAAGTGAACAAAGTTATTCAATTATATTGATATTTATGGCTTACAGACGGCTTTGTATTTCTTCGCTGGAGCTCTCTATCTTTTTGGTTTTAAAGGATTTACCTTTCATGAAATTGTATGTTAAAGATAATTTAAACATTCGGCTTTGTCTGGCCTGTCTAAGGAAAATCTCATTATCATCGTATTTGATCGTCCCTGTAATATTGCGGCCCAGGAAGAGGTCCGTTAAGCCGGCTCTGATTTTTAAATTGCCATCCATTAGCTTTTTTTCCACTCCTATATCCACCTTGGAGATATTGCCGACAAAAATATTGCCTTCAATGGCGTGGTTTAAATAAAAGGCGCTCAGATTGGCGCTCCACGTTGTACTGATTTTAAAATCCTGAGCGGTTTGCAGATAGACTAAGGGTTGCTTGATGGCAAAACCGGCAGTTTTAATATCTTCATAACGGTACTGCAGGGTGTTATTGGTTTTCCACCATTTTGTAATCTGTAAGGGAATGCTTAAAGTAGCGCTATATCTTTTGGTAGAGCCATTGTTGCCACGGGTGATTTCCACAAGGGCGGTATCCTGACTCATATGTGTAATCTGAGAAATCTCATCCTTGAAATCACTGTAAGCGATGGATAAATTGTATTTATTGGCAAGGGTGAGCCCTATCTCATAATTGTCAGAGAACTGCGGTTTCAGATTTGGATTGCCCGTTTCAATGGTATAATTATCCAGATAGGAAATATATGGGTTCAGGTCATTATAATAAGGCCTTTGAATCCTCTTATTATATGACAGGCTTAAATAGTTGCTGCCTTTTTCATTTAAGTCCCTTTTGACAAATACCGTCGGAAACAGATTAAAATAACTGTTTTCATTGACGCTGTTTTGTTCAGCCGCCAGCGTAGCGCTGGTCTTTGTGTTTTCCCCTCTTACTCCTAATTGAATCTCCGTATTGAATACTTTAGCCTCCAGCGTTATAAAGCCTGCCAGAATATGTTCTCTGTAGTGATACTGATAATAAAGAGAAGGGTCTGCGGTCCAGTTGTCATCCAGTATACGGGTAAAATTATTGATGTGGTCAATTTCAGTGCCGGTGTATTTACCACCAAAATGAAGCTTGGTGGTAGGGCTGAATACCTGCATATATTTAATATCCGCTGTCAGTATTTTGTCCCGGTTGGGCATCCCGTATCTGAAGCTGCTGTCTCTTGTGGCCATGCCACTGGCATCATAGTCCTGGCTGATGGCAAGGCTGGAGCTATTATCATGGGTCATGGTATAATCCGCCTTAATCTCCAGTTGGGAACCGGACGTGTCGGTGTCTAAATGGTAATTAAAGGTGAAGTTGTGCAGATTACGGGCGTTCTGATCCGTAAAATGTCCGTCAGAGCTATAGTTGTCAGCTGGCAAGGCTGGATAATTGATATCGCTGGTAGAATGCGTTACACTGCTGGAATGGTTAAATGATCCGTTATACCCCAGGGCAAGATACTGGCCTGCACTCAGATCATAGGTGGCGCCCAGTCTTACATTATGTCCGTTATAGCGGTTAATAATCAGATTGGAGGCCGCATATAATCCGTCATTGGGGAAATTTCTGCTTTGATGGATATCATTAAAGGCTTTTTGCTGATAGTGGCTGTAATTACCGGTAAGGGTCAGTTTATTATTATGGTAGTTCATCTGAAGCCCCTGGTCATTACCCGGATACCGACCGATGGAATAACCGGCGCTGAGATTCCCGGTGAGGCCTGCCGTACGTTGTTTTTTCAGGATAATATTGATGATGCCGCCGGTGCCTTCCGCATCATACTCCGCTGATGGATGGGCAATGATTTCAATGGACTGAATATCAGACGCACGTAAATTGTTCAGATAGGAAGTCAGGTCATCTCCACTGAGTTGTAAGAGTACGCCGTTGACCATCACCCGGACTCCGGAATTGCCGTTAATGGAAATGCTGCCGCTACGGTCCACAAATAAGCCGGGAGCCATTTCCATCACTTCCATAGAGTTTTTGCCGGCCACCAGCGCATTGTCCTGAACATTCATGACAACGCGGTCAATTTTACGGGTAACCAAAGGAACAGTGGCTTTGACCGTCACCGTTTCCAATTGCTCTGTTTTTTTATATAAAGTAATATGCAGGGCGGAGTCGCTGATTTCTACCCACTCTTTGGTAGGGGTATAACTGGCTCCGGTCGCAATTAAGTAATAGCGGTTGCCCACAGGCAGATCCATCACGAAGGAACCGTCTTCCGCAGAAATTCTTTCTGCAACTGCCTTGCTGGCCGTATCGGTTGGCATAAAACGAAGGGTGGCAAAAGGTACTGCCTGGCCGTTTTCATCGGTGACATATCCTAAGAGTTTTGCAGCGGACTGTTGCGCAAAACTTTTAAAGCAGGCAACGGTTATTAAAAGAAGAATTAAATACTTTTTCATTGTAGTTTATTTAGTACTATTAATACCACAAAACTATGCATCTATTGGTACTATGCAATACATAGTATTAGATTAATGATACATTTTTTAAATTGTATATTGTATTAATTTTATATTCAATTAAATATATCGAATCAATAAAATGTTAAATCGAATGAAGAAATTTGTTTACATAGATATTCTTGATTATTCAAGTATGGAGAGGCCGCTGATAATGGGTGTATTTTGCCTGAAAAAGTCAGGGCCCGTCTGTGCTTAAAGGAAAATAACCCCGGCAAATGTCATGAGAGGCGGATAGGAACTGTTTGAAAGGGGATTTAATTGATTTTATCTATATCTATCTATTTGACTTATAATTGATATAGAAAATGTCTATGTAGTATCGATGCTATCAATAGTTAGTTATGGCCGCTTGTCTTTACTTTTGTCCAAGCAAATCATCGATATACATACATTTAAAAATTTTAAACTAAATAAATCATGAACGAGAAAAAATTAACCAGCGCTTCGGGGATTCCCTATACAGATCATGAGGATACCAAAGGAGTAGGCCCCAGAGGCCCCTTATTATTGGAAGACTTTATTTTACATGAGAAACTGGCTCATTTTAACAGAGAAAGGATCCCTGAGAGAATTGTACATGCCAAAGGATCTGGCGCCTTTGGCACTTTTACCGTCACCCATGATATTACAAAATATACCAAGGCAAAGCTGTTTAGTGAGGTGGGTAAGCAAACCAGAATTTTATTTCGTTTTTCCACGGTGGCCGGCGAGCGTGGCAGCGCAGATACGGAAAGAGATCCCAGAGGTTTTGCCATGAAATACTATACGGAGGACGGCAACTGGGACCTGGTGGGCAACAACACCCCCATCTTCTTTATTAAGGATGCCAAGAAATTCCCGGATTTTATTCATACACAAAAAAGAGACCCTTTTACCAACTGCAAAAGTGCAACCGCTGTTTGGGATTTCTGGAGCCTGTGCCCGGAGAGTCTGCACCAGGTTTTATTTGTGATGTCAGACAGAGGCACTCCTGTGGGATACCGACATATGCATGGATATGGCAGCCATACTTTTTCCTTGATAAATAATGAGAACGAGAAAGTTTGGGTCAAATTCCATCTGCGCACCGAACAGGGAATTAAAAACTTTACCGGTGCTGAGGCTAATCAAATGAAAAGCGTGGATAGTGATTTTGCCCAGCGGGATTTACTGGAAGCGATTGAAAAAGGCGCCTTCCCCAGATGGAAGATGTATATTCAGGTAATGACTTTAGAAGAAGCCAAAACGCATCCGTTTAACCCCTTTGATGTTACCAAGACCTGGTCTCAACAAGCGTTTCCTTTAATTGAAGTCGGTGTTGCGGAACTCAATGAAAACGCAGACAATTATTTTGCCCAGATAGAGCAGGCTGCATTTGCGCCCGCACATATTGTGGATGGCATTGGATTTTCTCCGGATAAAATGCTCCAAGGACGCATATTAGGTTATACCGATGCTCAGCGCTACCGCCTGGGTGCCAACTATGAACAGATCCCGGTCAACCGTTGCCCGTTTGCTGTCAATAATTATCAGCGTGATGGCCATATGCGTGTTGACGGTAATGGGGGCAGATCTGCTAATTATTATCCCAACAGTTTCAGCGATGTGCGTCCGGATATGTCATATGTCCGTCCGGCCGATCAACTGGACAGTAATGTTGCAGATTGGTTTGATCGCAACGGTGAGGGAGAAAATGACCATTATTCTCAGCCCGGAATTTTCTTCAGAGAAGTACTGGATCAGACAGGCAAAGAACATTTAATTGAGAATATCACAAGCGCCATGTCGGGTATAAGTGGTCCCAAAAGAGAAGAGATTATCAATCGCCAGCTTTGTCATTTTTTCAGAGCCGACATTTCCCTTGGAATGGGCGTGGCTAAAGGCCTGGGTATGGATGTCGCTTCTTTAATGGATAAGATGCCCAGAGGATAAATGATAGGTTCAGTCGGCAAATTTATTATAAATTGCTCATTTTTAGGGGATTAAAAATCCCCCGGGATCTAAAAACAAATGTCCCTGCCAGTGGCGCTTTTTTAAAGAAAAGCACCGCTCTGGCAGGGCATTTTACGGTCGGGTAAAATATAGAATATTTGTAATTAGTTAGTTATAGATACTTTTATTTTAAATATATTGTAGCTCTTTTTAAAGACGCCCTTTGCAGGCTTTTATTAAAAGCGGCTGAACCCCCATGATTTCCACTTTTTATACACAATTTTAATGGGCAATTTTAATTTCCTGTCCGGACGCCTATCTTTGTCCCTATGGCAAAAACTAAAGGTGAAACACCCTTAATGCAGCAGCACCGGGAAATTAAACAAAAATATCCCGATGCTATTTTGCTGTTCAGGGTGGGGGATTTTTATGAAACCTTCGGGCAGGATGCGGTGAATGCTGCCGGTGTACTGGGTATCACGCTAACCAAACGTAATAGCGGTAATCCGGATGCAATGGAGCTTGCCGGCTTTCCGCACCATGCACTGGATGCGTATCTGCATAAACTGGTAAAAGGTGGTTACAGGGTGGCCGTCGTAGATCAGCTCGAAGATCCTAAGGCCGCTAGAGGCATCGTCAAAAGGGGGGTGACCGAACTGGTCACACCGGGACTTGCTATAGATGATAAATTATTGGAAAACGGCAGCAATAATTTTTTAGCTGCTATTCATTATACGGATCAGGGGCTGGGTGCCGCTTTCCTGGATATTTCAACCGGGGAATTTTTTGTGGCAGAAGGGACGCAGGAGTATATCGAGAAACTTGTCCAGTCACTGCGCCCGGCGGAGATTATTTTTCAAAGGAGTTATCAAAAAAAGCTTAAAGAACAATTCGGGCAGGGTGTATTTACTTATACGCTGGAAGCCTGGATTTTTGAGCTGGGTTTTGCCGCTGAGGCTTTACTGAAGCATTTTCAGGTCCATAGCTTAAAAGGCTTTGGGATTGATCAGTTGGATAAAGGCATTATTGCCGCCGGCGCCATTTTGCATTATTTAAAAGAGACACAACATCCGGATCTGGATCATATTACACAGATTCAGCGTATTGAAAAGGATGATTTTCTCTGGATGGATCGTTTTACCATCCGCAACCTGGAGCTTTTACCAACAGGCAGGCAGCCCGGGGAACAGACCTTGTTGCAAGTGCTGGATAGCTCCCGTACGGCAATGGGAGCCCGCTTATTGAAAAGATGGCTGATCATGCCCCTCATTGATGAAGGCAAGATTCAGCGTAGATTAAACAGTGTAGAGCAGCTGGTCTTAAGCCCTGATACCCTACAACCTTTGCAAAACCTGCTGTCGGGTTGCGGAGACCTGGAAAGACTGGCCAGCAAGGTGGCCATGAAAAGGGTAGGCCCCAGAGAAGTCGTACAGCTAGCGAGCAGCCTGGGTGTCTGTAAGGACATTAAAGCTTTAATGGAAGTACAAAAAGATGCCTATCTAAGCAGTCTGGGAGCCGGACTAGATCCCTGTCAGGCAATTCAGGATAAAATAGCCATGGAGCTCGTAGCGGAACCGCCTGCACTTGCCTCCAAGGGGGGCATTATAGCGGCCGGCGTATCTGAACAGCTTGATGAGCTCCGGGAGATCTCTGCCAACGGGAAGGGCTATCTGGAAGCCATGCAAAAAAGAGAGGCGGAGGCCACCGGTATTTCTTCTTTAAAAGTGGGTTTCAATAATGTATTCGGCTATTATCTGGAAGTGACCAACCTGCATAAAGATAAGGTGCCGGAAAACTGGATTCGCAAACAGACCCTGGCGGCTGCAGAGCGGTATATCACCGAAGAACTGAAAGGGTATGAAGAAAAAATAACAGGCGCACAGGAAAAAATAGCGGTCATAGAAGCGGATATTTATAACCGTTTACTGGAGCAGCTGGCTACTTATACCAGGCATTTGCAAAGCAATGCACAGCTGCTGGCCACCCTTGACCTGCTGGCCGGTTTTGCGGGGAATGCCTTAAAATATAATTACCATAAGCCGGTATTACATAAGGGTACGGCCCTGAAGCTAAAGGCAAGCCGTCATCCGGTCATTGAAAGGTATTTACCGCCAGGGGAACCCTATGTAGATAATGATATTTTCCTGGACGCGGAAACGCAGCAGATTATTATTTTGACCGGGCCAAACATGAGTGGTAAAAGCGCCCTGCTCAGGCAAACCGCCCTGATTACGCTGATGGCTCATATGGGGAGTTTTGTGCCAGCCTCGGAGGCGGAGGTGCCGCTGACGGATAAAATATTTACCCGCGTGGGGGCAAGCGATAATCTGAGTGGCGGCGAGAGTACCTTTATGGTGGAGATGAATGAAACGGCCAGTATTATCAATAATATTTCTGCCAGAAGCCTGATATTACTGGATGAAATAGGCCGGGGCACATCGACTTATGACGGCATTTCCATTGCCTGGAGTATTGTAGAGTACCTGCATGGGGCCCCAGGAAAGCCAAAGACTTTATTTGCGACCCATTATCATGAACTCAATGATCTGGAAACTTATCTGCCCCGGGTAAAAAATTATCATATCACCAATAAAGAGATCGGTCAAAAGATTATTTTCTTAAGAAAACTGGCTCCCGGTGGCAGCACCCACAGTTTTGGTATCCATGTCGCAAAAATGGCGGGTATGCCGCCTTCCTTGACAGGCAGGGCTACGGAGATTTTAAAGCAGCTGGAACAAAACAGAGATGAAGGCGGTTTGGGGCAGGGCGGTCCTAAGGAACAGGAGGGAAAAGAGCATAAAGGCATGCCCAGCGTGGAAGCGGCTACAGAAGGGATCAAAAAAGCCAATGCGCCACATCTGCAACTCAGCATTTTTGATACCCATACAGAAGTTTTTGATGAAATCAGAACAGCACTCAATGAAATTAATATCGATGAGCTGACACCGGTGGCCGCTCTGCTGAAGCTCAATCAGATCAAGGGTTTGCTAAAATAAAGAAATTGGGATATATTCACACAAAAGAACGCAAAGATTAGAAGCAGATATGATTAAGTATACCACAAATTTTGTTGATAAACTGGAAGCGATATTAGAAGAATCCAAATATACGGTTCGCTATGAAAGAGGTAATTTTCAAAGTGGCTGGTGTCTTTTGGATCATAAAAGAGTCGTGGTATTAAATAAGTTTTTAAATACGGAAGGCCGGGTGAATACCCTGGTGGAGCTGATCCCGCAGTTAAAAATAGATTATGATATGCTGACACTGAATTCCCAGAAGTTATTTGACTTTCTGACTGAAAACCGCCTGGAAAAGCTGGGTATTGAAAAAGATACCGCGGCGCAACAAACGGAAGCATTAGAAACAGGGGAAACAGCTGAAAGCGCTGTTGACAGTGCATCGGAAGCAGCAGCAACGGCAGATGCTGAAGCTAATATACAAGATAGGGAAACCGGTGAGGATCAGGAGGTGTCAAAACAGGCGCCGGAAGACTTAGACGGGGGAGAAGCGTAGCGCCTTGGATTAAAAATGACCTTTGCTTAAAATTAAAATAAAGACTACCTTCCATCTGAACTTGAGCGACGAATCAATTAAATAAAATCCATATGAATTTATTAGGTAACATAATCTGGCTCATTTTTGGCGGACTGCTGGTGGCCATTGAATACTTTGTAGGCGGCATCATTTTATGTCTGACCATCATTGGTATTCCTTTTGGTTTGCAGAGCTTTAAAATCGGCGTCGCCTCACTCGCCCCTTTTGGTCTTAAAATAGTTGAGAAATCCTCCCTTAAAGGACAGTCAACCGGCTGTCTGACGACATTTTTGAATATTCTCTGGATCCTGTTTGGTGGTCTTTGGATTGCGCTGACTCATTTGGTATTCGGGGTGATTTTATGCATTACCATTATCGGTATTCCCTTTGGACGTCAGCATTTTAAATTAATGGCGCTCTGCCTGACACCTTTTGGAAAGGCGCTCGTCTGATTACTGCAGCCAAATCCATTTAGCAGAATTGTCAATAACACTTTTTTATAAAGCGTGCGCCAAGCGCATGCTTTATTGTATTAATTGCCTATTTTTGATGCAGAAAAATAGTTATGGCAATCCCTTGTAAAATTTGCATGGAATCTGCGCGTACTGTTTCTCTCAATCACTATTCACTAAATGGCTGACTTTCTTTTGAGCGCAGATGGTTATTAGAAAATAATGGCCCATTCCGCAAAAGACAGGCGGCATTTACCCATTTAAAACATTAATACGATCGATGAAAAAAAGTCTACAGTTGCTCTCGGCTGCCGGGTTATTACTAGGCAGTCTGATGACAGCCCGGGCACAGAGCACGCGTGTGTTATTTGACAATGACTGGCAGATTCAGTTGGATACGGCCAATCAGTATGAAGCTTCCCGCCTGGCCAGCAAGCCCTGGCAAAAGGTACAGTTGCCTCATGACTGGAGTATTGAACAGCCTTTTGATGAGTACAGTCCCAGTACGAATGGCGGCGCGTCTCTAAGAGGGGGCACCGCCATGTACAAAAAAGAATTTACGGTTCCGGCCGCTGATAAAGGCAAACATCTTTTTATCGATTTTGATGGGGTTTACATGAACAGTACGGTCTGGGTAAACGGGCATGAGCTGGGAACAAGACCGAATGGTTATATATCCTTTCAGTATGAGCTGACTCCCTATTTAAATTTTGGCGGGAAAAACGAGATCAAAGTATTGGTCCATAATCATCAGCCCAATTCCAGATGGTATAGCGGAAGTGGTATCTACCGCAATGTCTGGCTGGAGAAAAAAGGAGATATCTATGTAGATAACTACGGTACTTATATTACAACGCCAAAAGTTTCCACGCAGCAGGCCTCTTTACAGCTGCAGACCAAGGTAAAGAACGCATTAAATAAGACGGCCGCAGTAGAAGTAAAAACCGTCATTTTTGATGATGACAAAAGAGTGGTAAAAATCCTGACAGATAAATTCAGTCTGCAACCCGGAGAGCTGTTGGAGCGGACGACAAAAGCAGATATACCTGCTCCAAAATTATGGAGTCTGGAAACACCGCACCTGTATAAAGCCGTGACGGAAGTCTATCAGGGGGGCAAAAAAGAAGATACTTATACCACGAACTTCGGGATCAGAAGTTTTCATTTTGACCGCGAGAAAGGTTTTTTCCTGAACGGTCAGTCCGTGAAAATTGTAGGGGTATGTATGCACCATGATTTAGGCGCCCTGGGTTCTGCCATTAACTACAGAGCCATGGAGCGTCAGCTGGAAATCCTGAAAGAAATGGGGATTAACGGCATCAGAACTTCGCATAACCCGCCAGCGCCCGAGTGGCTGGAATTATGCGACAAAATGGGTTTTATTGTCATGGATGAAGCCTTTGACATGTGGAAGGAGAAGAAAAATGATTTTGATTACCATCTCTATTGGGATCAGTGGCATTATAAGGATTTAGTGGATCAGGTCTTAAGAGATCGCAATCACCCCAGTGTGTTTGTCTGGAGTATCGGTAATGAAATTCCGGAGCAGTGGGGCGGACAAAAAGATACCAGCGGTCGCAGCATTGCCAGAGAGCTTAATAGAATTGTAGATAGCCTGGATAACCGTCCAACAACGGCCGCACTCAATCATCCCCAGAAGGATAATAATATTGCCATCACAGGAACGCTGGGGTTGATAGGCGTGAACTACCATCATCAGGGCTGGGCAAAATTACCCGAGGAGTTTCCCGGTCAGACATTTATTTTGACAGAAACCGTTTCATCTTTGCAATCCAGAGGAGAATATCTGATGCCTTCGGATTCTATCAGACGCTGGGCGGGTTTTACAAAAAAGAAAAATGGCGGAACGCCGGATTATATCTGCTCTGCCTATGAAAACAGCTCCGCACCATGGGGATCTACGCATGAAGAAAGTTTAAAACTGTTATTGAAATATCCGTTCCTGAGCGGAATGTATATTTGGACCGGTTTTGATTATCTGGGTGAGCCTACACCGTATCCATTCCCGGCCAGAAGTTCTTATTTTGGCATCGTGGATCTGGCCGGATTCCCCAAAGATGCCTTTTATCTGTATCAAAGTTTATTTACCGATAAGGATGTATTACATATATTCCCGCACTGGAACTGGAAACCTGATCAGAAAATAGATATCTGGGCATATTACAACCATGCAGATGAAGTAGAACTTCAGTTGAACGGGAAGTCCCTGGGTATCCGTAAAAAGACCGGTGATCAGCTGCACGTACAGTGGGATAGCATCGCCTTTACCCCGGGAACATTAAAAGCTATTTCCAGGAAAAACGGCAAGATCGTTAAGGTGACTGAGATTCACACGGCGGGCAAAGCTTATAAACTGGTTGCCACCGCAGATCGTTCCACTATTAAAAATGATGGTCAGGATCTGGCTTTTGTGAAGATTCAGGTGGAAGATCAAAATGGCAATCTGGTGCCTGACGCAGATAATGAGTTGCATTTTAGCCTGAGTGGAGACGCTCAAATAGCTGCGCTGGATAATGGTAATGAAACAGACCTGACGCCTTATTCTAATAAAGAGTCCCGTAAGGCCTATAACGGTTTAGGGCTGGCCATTATAAAGGCCCATGAACAAAAAAGTACGGTAACACTTACAGTCACCAGTCCCGGTCTTACACCGGCTACGGTTCAAATAGAAATCAAATAAGAGGGTGATACCATAAAAAAAGCTCCAATTATGTTGGAGCTTTTTTTATGGTATTTTGTGATTAAGGGGCCAGCTGATTTACGGATATATCCGGCTAAACAGTGACGGTCCCGTCATGATAATTTATAAATAAACTCGTCGATTTCTTTATTTCTGGCACCGGCAAAGCCCCTGTCTTCACCGGTTTTAATAAAGCCATTTTGAAGTAATACCTGCTGTGACCCGGTATTATCAAAGGCAGTCCGGCCGTATATCGGTCTCATTTTTTCCAATAATAAAAACTGGCGAAGGGCTTCTGTTGCAATCCTTTGTCCCCAATAGTTCCGGCTGATCCAATAAGTAATCTCCGCTTGCTGTTCTATTTCAAATTTAGAAATACTTCCTACTACGCTATCCGCTAAAAGAATGGTTTGTAGATTTTTAGTAGAGTCATTTAAAAAAGGGATGTATTTGTCCAGGTAGGCTTGTTGGCTGATGGAGTCCTTAGGTGTAAAAGCTGCCATGAAGCGCGCCTTTTCATCCAGCTGAAAATTAAAAAACAGTTCCAGATCTTGCTGAACTGTTTTTCTTAACCGGATATTTGGATGCTGTGCTGGTTGACCCGGCGTAATTGACTTAGAAAAGTTACCTGTGGCATTGGACGACATAGAACCCTGTTTTAATTTTTCAAAATCCGGATATGGTTATTTCATCAAATATAAGCTTTCTGGCTGACGCTTTTGGGAACCGTAACCATCACCTAAAAAAACTACTATTTGCCAGGGATTCGGTCCTCATTATAGAAGTTAAATTACTTAATATTTATTGGAGAGGATGGTGGAAAATCAAACTGTATATAAGTTATATAAATACTTATACGATACTAAGAGAACGTTTCTTTTCGAGTGCTTTGTCTAGGAAGGCAGGAAGAATAATTTTCTGGGTCAGCAGAATTTTATCCGGATCGTCCAGTTTACCCAGCATATCCCAATACTTAGCTTCCCCGTGCTCTTCAATAACGCGGGCTTTATTGATATCTTTTAACAGGTGGTCACGCATACTGATGGCGTCCGCTTCCGGATGAAACTGGGTGCCAATCATCTCATCAGAAAACCTGACTGCCATGATGGCTCTTTCCAGCGGCACATGGGGCCTTTCTTTTTCCAGGGCCAGTACAGTGGCGCCAATGGTATTTAGCTGATCAAAATCCGGTTGTACCACCTGATAATCCCGACTGTCTACCCCGTAAAAAGGTTCAGGCAGCTGTTCAAATATCGGTTCATGTAAGCCGCCCCAGATTTTATGCATCGGAAATACCCCGAAAGAGGTTGATTTTCTTTTGCATACCTTACCGATTTTAAAGAATCGGCAGGCGAGCTGGAAAGAATGGCAGATAAAGAAAATATGCTTTTTATCTGCTGCTCTGGCCTGGGTATTGTAATAATAAAGTTGATTGATCAGACTGAAGAATTTATTTTCCCATTGCCAGCCTTCTTCATCAAAGGGAGATCCCGGTCCGCCACTGGAAATATAAATATCGAAGGAATTATCCGGCACTTCATCTTTTTGCCGGACATCAAAAACGGTTATTTCAAAGGGAACTCCATGGTCGTTTTGGTATTGCTGCAGGATATTCAATATACAGCGAAGTCCCTGATTAGGAACACCGTTGTTTAAATCCAGTACTGCAATATTTATTTTTTTTCTTTCGGAATCTTTGACATCCATGCCGCAAAGTTACAACAATTCTATTTTTAGGGTCTGAAGCATGGTGTAAGGGAGCAGCAGCAGCAATTTTTTAACGAAGTTTTAATTTGTAATATATTTTATACAAATTAGTTATGTATTATTTTAAAAACTCATCTGCTACAAATTTAACGACATCTTCAAACCGGCCGCTTTCCTGAAAAATACGCAGTTGTTTATCGGCCCCTGTTCCCTCGCGAAGGATCTTCTCCACGTCGGCAATGGCTTTTCTGCTGCCCAGATCATCTACCACATCATCTATAAATTCCAATAGTTCTCCGATCAGGAGCCTGACAGGCACTTCTACCTCCTTACCAAAATCAATCAGCAGGCCGTCGAGTCCGTAGCGGGAGGCGCGCCATTTATTTTCATTGATCAGCGAGCGTTTATAAACCATGTAATTCATATTCTGGTTGCGCAGCTTGTAGAGTTTGGCACAGATTGCCTGGAACAGGGCGGCCAGAGAAATACATTCATCCGTCGTCAGTGCTACATCACAAACCCTGAACTCAATGGTATTATAAACAGGATGTACTCTTAAGTCCCACCAGATTTTCTTGGCATTGTCAATGCAATTGGTTTTGACCAGGACTTTTATATAATTATCATACTCTTCAATGGATTCAAAAAAATCAGGGATCCCCGTTCTTGGAAACTTATCAAAGACTTTGGAACGGTAGGATTTAAAGCCGGTATTTCTGCCTTCCCAGAAAGGAGAATTGGTAGACAGTGCATAGATATGCGGGATAAAATACCGGACAGAATTGGCAATATGGATCGCCATTTCTCTGGACTCCACACCTATATGAACGTGCATGCCAAAAATAAGATTAGAGCGGGCCGCATCCTGCATCTCATTGACGATTTCATGATACCGCGGATTCTCTGTAATGGATTGTTTATGCCATAAAGAGAAAGGATGCGTACCGGAGGCGCCTGCCAGCAACTGTTCGGAGGCGGCAATCTCGGCAATAGTCGTTCTAAGATGACGGATATCTGCCCTGGCTTCTTCGATGTTCTGGCAAATGGACGTACCGACTTCCACGACTGCCTGATGCATCTCTGCTTTTACCTTTCCCTCCAGTGCCAGTTCTGTTTTTTCAACAATCCTGTTCTGATGACTTTTGAGTTCAAAAGTCTGAGGGTCGACAATCATATATTCCTCCTCAATCCCGATGGTAAATTGTGCTAAGTTCATGTTGGGAAAATTGAAAAACCACTATTAAGGTATAAAGTTTTACGGATTTAAGGGCTCTTTTTTTATTACCTGACGAAGGTACTTCCCCCAGGTGAGATTATCTATACCTTCTTTAAAATCCTGTGCTTTTTCTATAGCAAACCGGGCCATATGCTCTACTACCCATTCAAAATTTTCTTCACCAACCGAGTTTCTGTCGGCGTCCGGCGCCGGATTACAAAAATCAATGGCATAAGGAATCCCGTCACGCACCGCAAATTCTACCGTATTAAAATCATAACCCAGGTACTGATTGATCTTCAGTACATCGCTTTCCATACGGTGGAGCAGCCACTCGCTGGGGGCAAAACTGGCCTGGTAGCGCAAATGAGCCGGATTTCTGGGCTCATAGCCCATGATCTTTACGTATTTGCCGCCAATTGAATAACAGCGGTAATACTGGTCAAAAGCGATTTCCTCCTGCAGCAGCATGACCAGTCGCTTGGTCTGTTGATGCACTTTAAAAAAATCATCACGGTCATCCACCCGGTAGACAGACTTCCAGCCACCGCCCGCAAAGGGTTTCATATAGGCCGGAAATCCGACATAGCTGAATATGCTTTCCCAGTCCAGCGGGTAGGCCAGGTTGCGGAAAGACTCCTGGGTCGTATCTTCCGGAAGTTCAAAGGAGGGCAGGATGGCGGTCTTTGGCAGGGCTATATCGATTTTTTCTGCCAGGCAGTTATTAAAAAATTTTTCATCCGCACTCCACCAAAAAGGGTTATTGATAACGGCTGTACCCTGCAGAGCCGCATTTTTGACATAGGCCCGGTAAAACGGTACATCATGAGAGATCCTGTCCACAATAACGTGGTAGGTGGTGGGCATCCCCTGAAAGACTTTATCGATGATAACGGCCTCGGCTTTAAACCGGCCTTGTCCCAGTTCATTTACCCGGTTGATAAAGGCCTCGGGAAAACTGTTTTCCTGACCAAAGAGAATCCCGATTTTTCTGATGTCATGCATAATGGAAGGGTATTTTAAGGGGTTAAGGTGATAAATAGGGGCTTTTGCACATTCGGTGTTGGGTTAAGTCTTGGAAGCGCTCTTTTAATCGTCCTGTTTTTGGATTATAAGGTAGAGATATAATGGGGAAACATCTGTTTCCAGATGGGCCAGTCATGCGGCTGGTCGCCTCTGATGTCCAGCCAGTGAGGTATTTTTTTCTGTTCCAAAATGCCTCCCAGCCGCTGGTTTTGTTCCAGGCAGCTATCGGCCCAGGTGGTGCCCAGCGTGAGTTTTAGATTCCATAAATCTGGATGATTGTCATCTCTTAAAAAGGCCATCGGGTTGTTATAATAAACCGTATCATCCAAGTAACCGTCCGTAAAGGAACTGATATCAAAAATACCGCTCATGGAGAGGATCGCCTGGGTAATATCCGGATGGCGCAGGCCAAAATTAGCAGCGTGATAACCGCCGAAACTACATCCGGCTGTGATAATATCCCGCCTTCCGGTCTCAGCCGTAGCCCTGGAGTACACTTCCTCCAGTATAAACTGGTCATAGCTTTGCTGAGCCAGCGCACGCTCTGCCGGTGCAATCTCTTTATTATACCAGCTGCGGTGATCTATATTGGAAGGGCAATACACGGTGATATCGCCGTTATCAATAAACCACTGCACGCTGTCAATCAATCCCCGGTCCTTGGCTTCATAGTATCTGCCCATGGAGGTGGCAAATAAGATGACAGGCCGCCCTGCGTAGCCAAAAACAAGCAGTTCGGCTTCCTCCTGTAAATTGGGAGAATACCATTTATGATAGGCTTCTTTCACGCTTATATTGTGCGGATGGTCTATGGTTTAATCCCTTCATCCGCTCCTCCCTACTAAGATACAAAAAGATTAGAATTCCTCATCAAGCAGGCTTTTTTTATGAGAATAAAAAAAGCCCGTCTCTTTTTAAAGAGGCGGGCCGGTTATTTTTTTGGATACAACAAGGGACAGTCTTATTTAGACTTATCACTTTTATTTTCTTTATCATATTCCGCATTCAGGGCAGAGAGCAGTTCAGCGGTAATATCCAGGGTGGAGTCCTTATAATAAAAATTATCATTTTCATTGGTTCCTACAATGTAGCTGTAACCCTGCTGCTGGGCATATTGTTTCAGATACTGCTGGATTTTGTTTCTTACTTTTTGTAGCTGTACATCTCTTTCCATGCTTAAGGACTGCCCCAGCCTTTGGGCTTTATCCTGATTTTTTTTGGTCAAATCATCGATTTCCTTGCTATAGGCTACCTGTTCCGCCTGGCTCATGGAAGGACCTTTTTGATTAGCCTCCTGGATTTTAGCGGCTACTTCTTTGCGCAGATCATTGATCTGGTCTTCTACCTGTTTGTTTTTCTTGATCAGGGATTCTTTAGCATCTTTCATGTACTTATAGCTATCATCGATGGAATCCATCTCAAAATAAGCGATACGCTGCGCCTCATGAATACCACCGGTGGTGTCCTTACTGGTGACGACATGATGGCTGGTGGATTTTTGTTTTCCGCCAAACTGCAGGAAAAACAAAATAATGACAGCAACGATCAGCACTATGTTAGATACAATAAAAAATTTCTTCATGCTTCAGTAATTTCTTCTTTGCGTTTTTAAGTGTAAAAATGCCTGAATTGCAGGCCACTGGGTTTCAGATGTGAAAATAGCAATAATTGCACTAAAAACTGTTAAGGGCCTCCTTTAATTTGATTTAAATTGGCCGCAGAGTAGTTCAGCGGGCGGGGGAGAAGGCGTTTGTTAAAAAAAGAGGGCACCTACCAGGGTGCCCTCTGTATATCCTTCTGGTCTTTGGCTATCCGAGGATAGCTACAGACTATTCTTCTTCATCGAAACTCATGGCCTCTCTGGCGGTAGCCAGCAGTTCATATTCTTCCTTGCTGCCTACGATCAGGTTTTCAAATTCATGTAAACCTGTACCTGCAGAAATCAGGTGTCCGGTAATTACATTTTCTTTCAGACCGATCATTTCATCAGATTTACCCTGGATAGCGGCAGAGCTTAACACCTTAGTGGTTTCCTGGAAGGAGGCCGCTGAAATCCAGCTAGGCACACCCAGAGAAGCCTTGGTGATACCCAGCAGTACCGGATGAGCGGTAGCCGGCTGTGCATCTCTTACTTCTACCAGTTTTTTATCTTCTCTGCGCAGTAGCGAGTTTTCTTCTCTCAGCTCACGCACACCGACAATCTGGCCTGCTCTGAAACTCTGAGAGTCACCTGCCTCGGTCACCACCTTCTTATCGAAGATCTTGTCATTTTCGTCGTTAAACTCAAAGCGGTCAACCAGGTCATTATCCAGGAAGCGAGTATCTCCTGCATCCACGATTTCTACCTTTTTCATCATCTGACGAACGATGACCTCAATGTGTTTATCGTTGATTTTAACCCCCTGAAGACGATATACCTCCTGGATTTCGTTTACAACGTATTCCTGAACAGCATAAGGTCCTTTGATAGAAAGGATATCGATGGGTGCGGTCTGACCATCAGAAAGCGGCGTACCGGCTTTCACGAAGTCACCGTCCTGCACCAGGATCTGACGGGTTAAAGGAACCAGGTATTTTTTCACGATACCATCTTTGGCTTCCACGACGATTTCCCTGTTACCACGTTTGATATTACCGAAGGCCACCACACCGTCAATGGCAGAAACAACTGCCGGATTGCTTGGGTTACGGGCTTCAAACAGCTCCGTAACACGTGGAAGACCCCCTGTGATATCCCCGCCTTTACGCATGGTACGTGGGATTTTCACGATAACCTGACCGGCTTTGACTGTTTCGCCTTCTTCAGCGGCCAGTCGGCTTCCGGTAGGTAAGTTATATTCTTTCTGATCCTTACCATCGATGATGATGGAAGGCAGTTTGGTTTTATCCTTGGATTCGATGATGACCTTTTCACGGTGTCCGGTCTGGTCATCCGCCTCTTCACGGTAAGTAATGCCATCGATGATATTCTCAAAGTTGACGGTACCTGCCTGTTCGGCGATAATAACGTTGTTGAACGGATCCCATGTACAGATAACCTCTCCTTTTTTGATCTTCTGACCGTTTTTCACGCTCAGGGTAGAACCGTAAGGAATATTATGGGTATTGAGCAGACGATCATTTTCTACGTCAGAAATACGGATTTCACCGGTACGACCGATAACAATTTCAACTTTGTCGCCTTCATTGTTTTCTGTCTGAACCGTACGCAGACCGTCGAACTGAACGGTACCGTCAAATTTAGCCAGTAAGGAAGATTCTACGGAAGAAGAACCGGCGATACCACCCACGTGGAAGGTACGCAGTGTCAGCTGTGTACCCGGCTCACCAATAGACTGGGCAGCGATGATACCAACGGCGTCACCTTTCTGGGCCATGTATCCGGTTGCCAGGTTTTTACCATAACATTTTACACAAACTCCGCGTTTAGCCTCACAGGTCAGTACAGAGCGGATCTCTACAGTATCCACACCCACTTCTTCGATTTCAACGGCTTTATCGTGGGTAATTTCTTCCCCTGCCTTAATGATTAACTCACCAGTCAGCGGATTATAGATATCATGTAAAGACGTTCTGCCTTCAATTCTGTCAGAAAGCGGAGAAATGATCTCTTCATTGTCTTTCAGGGCAGAAGTAGCAATACCACGCAGGGTACCACAATCTTCTTCCGTGATTACCACGTCCTGAGAAACGTCTACCAGACGACGGGTGAGGTAACCGGCATCCGCCGTTTTCAGCGCCGTATCCGCCAGACCCTTACGGGCACCGTGGGTAGAGATGAAGTAATCAAGTACGTTTAGGCCACCTTTAAAGTTAGACAGGATCGGGTTCTCAATGATTTCAGAACCGGTGCTGCCTGATTTTCTGGGTTTTGCCATCAGACCACGGATACCGGCCAACTGTTTTACCTGTTGTTTACTACCACGGGCTCCGGAATCCAGCATCATGTATACAGAGTTAAAGCCCTGTTTGTCGGTCTTCATCTCATGAATCAGGGTTTCTGTAAGACGTGTATCCACACGGCTCCAGATATCGATCACCTGGTTGTATCTTTCATTGTTGGTGATCAGACCCATATTGTAGTTTTCCCATACCTCGTCTACTTCCAATTTAGCATTGTTCAGCAGTTCTTCTCTGGTATCAGGAACAATCAGGTCATTGATGGAGAAGGAGAGTCCTCCTTCGAAGGCCATACGGAAACCTAACTGTTTGATATCGTCCAGGAATTTCGCGGTAGCAGGAACGTCTGTAATCTTAATAATATCCCCTACGATTTCACGAAGGCTCTTTTTGGTCAGCAGGGCATTAATATAACCTACTTCCTTTGGAACAAACTGGTTGAACAGAACACGACCGACAGTCGTTTCTACCAGTTTAGTTACCAGGCTGCCGTTTTTCTCACGGACTCTGGTACGCAGTTTAATAATTGCATGTAAATCCACACGTTTTTCATTACGTGCAATTAATACTTCTTCCGCACTATAGAAGGTCATCCCTTCCCCTTTTACAATTTCTTCAGGCGTGCTTCTCTTTTGCTTGGTAATATAGTATAGCCCAAGAACCATGTCCTGAGAAGGCAGGGTAATGGGTGTACCGTTTTGTGGGTTCAGGATATTGTGAGAGGCCAGCATTAACAGCTGTGCTTCCAAAATAGCGGCATTGCTCAGTGGAACGTGAACGGCCATCTGGTCACCATCAAAGTCGGCGTTGAAGGATGCCGTAACCAGCGGGTGCAGCTGAATGGCTTTACCTTCAACCATCTTAGGCTGGAAGGCCTGGATAGACAGACGGTGCAGCGTTGGGGCACGGTTAAGCAGTACCGGATGTCCTTTCATGATGTTTTCCAGGATATCCCATACAATTGCCTCTTTCTTATCCACTAATTTTTTGGCCGATTTAACGGTCTTTACAATACCTCTTTCTATCAGTTTTCTGATAATAAATGGTTTGAACAGCTCAGCGGCCATATCTTTTGGCAGACCGCACTCGTGCATTTTCATTTCTGGTCCAACCACGATAACGGAACGACCGGAGTAGTCCACACGTTTACCCAGCAGGTTCTGACGGAAACGACCTTGCTTACCCTTTAAGACGTCACTTAAAGATTTTAAGGCGCGGCCACCTTCTGCTTTAACGGCATTAGATTTACGTGAGTTATCAAATAAGCTATCCACCGCTTCCTGCAGCATACGTTTTTCGTTACGCAGGATCACCTCAGGCGCTTTGATCTCCATTAGTCTTTTCAGACGGTTGTTACGGATAATCACCCTGCGATAAAGGTCATTCAGGTCGGAGGACGCAAAGCGGCCGCCGTCCAGAGGAACCAGGGGACGCAGTTCTGGTGGAATAACCGGGATGTATTGCATCACCATCCACTCAGGGCGGTTAGTGATACGGGTAGAAGCGTCACGGAAAGATTCCACAACACTTAATCTTTTTAAGGCGTCAGCTCTACGTTGCTGGCTGGTTTCATTGGCAGCGGCATTACGCAGATCAAAGCTCAGCTGGTCTAAATCCAGCAGGTTCAATAAATCAGCTACGGCTTCTGCACCCATTTTGGCCACAAATTTCTGCGGGTCATCATTGGGCAGGAACTGGTTATCCTTTGGAAGGGTTTCCAGTAAATCCAGATATTCCTCTTCCGTTAACAAATCACCGACCTTCATGCCCTTTTCTTCCAGGACACCTGGTTGGATGATGGCATATCTTTCATAATAAACAATGGTTTCCAGCTTTTTGGAGCTGGTACCCAGTAAATATCCAATTTTGTTGGGCAGGGATTTAAAATACCAGATATGAACAATGGGGACTACCAGTTTGATATGACCCATACGCTCACGACGTACTTTTTTCTCTGTTACTTCCACACCGCAACGGTCGCAGACAATACCTTTATAGCGTATACGCTTGTATTTTCCGCAGGCACATTCATAATCTTTAACCGGTCCAAATATTCTTTCGCAGAATAAACCATCACGTTCTGGCTTATAGGTACGGTAGTTGATGGTCTCAGGTTTTAAAACCTCGCCAAAACTGCGTTCTAAAATAGAATCCGGAGATGCCAGACCAATCGTAATCTTAGAAAAAGTGGATCTTGGTCGATTGTCTTTTTTGATTGCCATATATGATTTCAAATTTGAAAATGAAAATTTCTGCTTTTTTCCCTTAATTCAATGGGTTATAACGGGTTCAGACATGCACAAATAAAAAACTGTAACTACATTTTAAATCAATGTGTTACAGACTATTTGACACAGGTTGCCCTGTAGAGTGCCCTACTAAATTCCGAGAAAAACGCAAAAAGTCAATGTACATAGACTTGCAAAGGTAATATTAATCTATCAAAACAAAAATTAAAATTTGGCCTTTGATAGCCGTTAAATTGCCGTTAAAATGAAAGGCCTTGCAGGCCTGTTAAGCTCTTTCTTTCCGGGCGATTGCAAAGACTAACCCAGAGATTTTTGGTAAGTTCTGTTATCTGCTTATTTATGGGCTCTCACAACCAAAAATGTAAAAAACGGTTGAGCGGTAAATGACACGATATTCTAATAAGCGGCTGTAAATCGTTGTCTTATAAATCTGGGGTGTTCCAGTTCGTCTACAATGGCCATGGAAAGATCTTCAATGGAAATAGCGCTGCGGCCCTGCGTGTCAAAGACGGGATGATCCAGGCCGGTGCGGTAATGTCCCCGCCGCACACCGGCGGTTGTTTTATTCATTTCTATGGCCGGGCTGACGAAGGTCCAGTCCAGGGTTGTATTTTTTTGTAGTTGATGTAGATAGTCCCTGGCTGCGGAAGCGCCGGCAAAAAAGGCCTTGGGAAAATCCGGACTGTCCACCAATTGATGTCCGCTATTGTCATAAAGACTACCAGCCCCTCCAATGACAATCAATCTTTTTATGCCTGCCGCGGCTACGGACTGCTCAATATTTGTAGCGCCTTCCATATATGCTTCATATAAATCCGGATTGGTCCAGCCGCCGTTAAAAGCGCTGATCACGGCGTCCTCTGCCTCAAGGGCAGGAGCTAACTCTTTTTCCCGGGAGGCGTCGGCTTTATGTAAATGAACCAGTGTGTGCGTTTTAAGAGGAGCCGGCAAATTTTGCAAATGTCTGGCTATAGCTGTCACTTCATGGCCTCTTGTTACGAGTTCCGCTAATATATGGCTGCCAACAAAACCTGAGGCACCAATTAGGGCTACATGCATTATTGAAATTTTAGGGTTATCATTATTTTCCCAATTTGAAGATGACCCGCAAATGGCTGGCCGAAATTGAGAAAAAAGCGGTTAATACCTGAGAAAAAACGAATCCCTGTTATTTTTGTTTTGGAATGGCCTCGATTTGCAAATTCTTTAACAATTTGGGAAAAGCCAGGTCATTCACTTTTTTTGCTGAGTACCAGTTATTTATAGGAAATATGGACGGCCGGCTGGTAAGACATAACTTATAGATATAGCCATGGATTTTCTGATGGGTTAATTGTTGGGTTACCGTACAAATGGCTTCAATGCTCAGTGGACCGGAGGACGGGGCTATACTGAGCAGGTTTTCAAGCATTCGAATTAACAGGGAAGGCTTCAGGCTCCATTCAGGGACAGACTCCGTTTCAATGGGATAAAATTCATGGAGATTCTCCCAGATATCTCCGGCAGGTCTTTTTTGTATATAATAGAGTGGGGGATGGCGGTCGGCTTTTTTGTTCAGGTGCGCTTTATTATCCAGAGTTGCTTTATTAGGTTTCAGGACAGGATCTGCACTTTGCAACTCCATAACAATCCAGCTGATATAGCGGTTTTTCTTTTGGAGGGTTTTTTCTTTTTTGGGAAGGGACATAACGCGCCCGGTTCGCTTAGCCTGGCATATATCTCCCATGGGGCAGGAGCCGCATAAGGGGGCAGCCGGCTTACACTGCGTGGCACCAAAATCCATAATGGCCTGATTATATATGGCTGGCTTTGTCTGACTTAGATTTTCTGCTGCTATTTTTTGAAACAGCTGTTTTCCCTTTGTGCTGTCAATGGGGGTGTCCACCCCATAAAACCGGGACAGTACTCTAAATACATTGCCGTCTACCACTGCGTAAGGCTTATTAAAGGCGAAGGCAGAAATGGCGGCTGCCGTATAAGGTCCAATACCCTTAAGGGACAGAATCTGGTCATAATTGTCTGGGAATATACCCTTATAGTCTTTCACAATGGTTTTAGCCGTGAAGATCAGGTTTTTACACCTGCTGTAATATCCAAGCCCTTCCCAGTCTTTAAAAACCTGATCTTCCGGAGCCGATGCCAGTTGTGCAATACTGGGATAATGGCGGACAAATTTTTCATAATAAGAGAGCCCCTGTTCCACCCTGGTTTGTTGTAATATAATCTCGCTTAACCAGATTTTATAAGGGTCTTTTTCCCCTTTCCAGGGCATCAAGCGGTGGTTATCCTCATTATGCCATTGTAATAATCTTTCAGTGAAGGGGAGCATGGCTGAGCTGCCAGCGGGGGCAATAGACTTTGACGGCATCTTTTGAGGTAAACCGGCTGCTAGCGCACGCTCAGCACGCGGTTTTTGCGGCAGGTTTGTAGGATTCCCTGCTTTGCCTTTTGTTTGTATGATGCCCTTCTTTTTATTGCCTGCCATCTTAAATCTACTTTTTGCTTTGTCAGCGTCCCTGTTATTAGTACACAACACACCCGCTGCAGCAAATCTACTATTTGCCCTTAGCTATACCAAAACATAAGTCCCAGACAAAGCCTTACTGATTTAAATAATGGGCAGGACGTTTATTTTTGGTGTTTGATCCGAAACTGCCACCATTTGGGTATGGGAGCCACTGCGGTCCCGGGTCTTTTTTTAGCCAGGGAAATGGTTTGTAAAAAGACCGCAAATAATATAAAGAGAAAGCCTATATAAAAAGTATTAGACAGGTCTCTATTCTCCTGATAAATTACAAAAGCCAGCAGGATACCGTAGACGGGTTCCAGGGTAAGGGTCAGGTTCATGGTAAAGGCACTGAGCTTTTTTAGCGCCTGGGTATAGAGGATAAATGTAAATATCGTACAGAACCAGGCCAGTACGATCAGCCAAAACCATTCCGCACCAACGGGTTTCCAGGTGATCGCCGGAAAAGCACGGTTATAGAAGGGCATCAGGGCGCTAAGGCCGATGAAACCTCCGGTCAGCTGATACAGGGTGAAGGATTCGGGTTGATATTTATCGACAATCTTTTTATTTAATATGGAAACAGTGACGGTTAACAGACAGGCCAGAATGCCGATATAAAAACCGGTGGAAAAATGTAAATTGGTCTGATAGATCATAAAGATACCTACCAGGGTCAGCAGTCCGAAGAACAATTCTTTGATATTGATCCTGCGACCAAAAAACAGCGGTTCTAAAATGGCCGATACAAAGCCCGATCCAGAAAGACAGATCAGTGCGATGGACACATTGGCATATTTGATACTTCCGTAAAAGCAGAGCCAGTGCATGGCCAGCAGCACACCTATGCCACCAATGGTTAAGAATTCTTTGGCAGAGATTTTTTTGATTTTGCCCATCGCTCCAAATAAGATCCACATGGTGACCACCGTCAGAAACATACGCCACCAGACCAGCCAGCCTTCATTCAGGCTGATGGTACGTCCCAGGACTCCGGTAAAACCCCAGAGAAAGACCGCGATATGTAATTTGATCAGTGCACGTTTCATGTATGATAGTAGTTATTTGTACGAATGGTGGTTCTTTAACAGGCGCTTTACGGATGTTGAATAACAAGATGCTCAGTTTACCTTATTTTTGCCTTTTGTCTTCTTTTGGGTCCTTAAAAACCAGCCTTTAAAAAATGCTGCAAAATTACTACAATACCAAAGACTTTGGGTGCATTTTAGGAAAATAACAATCTGTCAACGAACCGGCGTTTGTTTGCAAATCGTACCTTTGGCTAAATAGAAGCTTAATCATCATGGATTTAATAGAAGTAACGCCGGCGGCTCTGGAGCAATTAGAAGCATTACGAACAGCGGCTGCCGAGCAGGGTAATCCGTATTTAAGGATTGGGGCAAGGGGAGGCGGCTGCGGGGTAGCCGTGACCTACTACTTGGGTTTTGATAAGGCAGAATCTACAGACCAGATATTTACAACCGCAGGCTTAGACTGTGTAATTAATAAAGCGCAGTTAATGCAGTTACAGGGGATCACGCTGGATTATCTGGATTCTGACTTGCAACAGGGATTTAAATTTATACCTGCAGGTCGTTAGCGGGCATTCATCAGTGAATGGTGCCAACCTGTAGATTAAAAAAAGAATATGAAGTCAATCCTCTATCAATTTATTTTTTTGCAGCTGATTCTTTTAATGGGTCTTTTTAGTATGAGAAAAAAGGAGTATTTAAAGAAGTGGAGCTGGGTGTCTGCTGATAAAAAACACCGGGTTGCGGGGAGTATTTTTATGATTGAGGGAATACTGCAAATTTTTATCGGCTGGTGCTTTCATGACGGAACTCAAAATAATATAGGGACGCTGTTGTTTTATATGGGTGGTCTTATATGGCTCACCGGAGGGATTTTATATTTTATTTTTGGCAATAAGACCAGGGGGGATACGCCTCAGGTTAAGTTATCAAAAAAGAGGGCAGAAATCAACTGATGCGAAAACAAAAAAGGGCTGCAGATTTAGGTGATTTATCCAAAGGCTACAGGAACAAAAGCGGCGCTTTACTGCTCATGCTTGTGCTGCTATCGCTATCCATATCGAGCCGGCTTTTCGGGCAACCTAAACATATTAACGCGCCTGTCATCCGCCATGAATTAGACCGTATATATCGTGAAGATCAGTTGAACCGCTATAAGCTGGTCGCTATGGATCAAAACTGGAATGACAGTCTGCAGGTGGCTTACGATTCGCTGTGGGCCTTACAAAAAAGCCTGGACAGGCAGCACATGCTGACAATAGATCAGCTGCAAACCACCTACGGCTGGGATGACCTGATGCGGCTGCCAGATACAGCAAAGCAGGTTATATTTCTTGTGATTCAGCATAGTGATTCACTGCATATGATAAAGTATCTGCCGCTTATTAACAGATCTGCTCAAAAGGGAGATCTACCCAAAGAGGATTACGCCTTATTGCAGGACAGGGTGAGCCTTATGCAAGGAGGGAAACAATATTTCGGGTCTCAGATTTATTGGGATAGCAAACAAAATCAATATCTGCCTTTACCGGTTTTAGGAGGCAGGGAGGCTGCAGAGAAAAGAAGGCGAGTGCTGGGGATAGAGACCCTGGTTCATTATCTGGACAGATGTAATAAGGCCCCTAACTAGCAGCAGGAAGCCTCAGCTCTTATTAGCCAATTCAATCCTACACATTTTTATCTTCAGAGACCGGCTCGCTATCCAGATCTGTAATGCTGCTGGCTTTAGTCGTTTTAGTAGAGCTAATGGAAGATATCACTTCTTTTTTAACTGCACCCATTGGATTTTTTACAACGTTCAGCGGTTTTTTAATGCTATCCATCTCATCCATAACGGAGTTTTTGCTGTCATTAAAAGTTTTTACACCTTTACCCAGCCCACGCATAAGTTCCGGCAATCTTTTGGTGCCAAATAATAGCAGGATTACAATTGCGATCAGTAATAGTTCCTTAGGTCCGATTTCCCCCATTTTCTACAATTTTATGATCCGCTGACAGGTTTTAATTAGGATGCCCGTCAAAGGAAGCAGGACAAATATAGCAGATTATAACGTCTTATCATCTGAGCGCTGCTAAATTTATCCTCTTTTTAGGGCTTAGAAAATAATGCATCCGTTTACCTGCGGCGTCTTTTGCCGCTTTCCGGTAAAGTTTCTGAGATCATATGATATTTACCTTGCCCGTAATGATCAATCATATCCCAGATTTTAGCAGCGGTGGCCTTTTGCTCATCCAGGTCCGGCATCAGGGTATTCCAGGGTATTTCGCCCGGGTTTTGATAATCAGATTTTACCATCTGTCCCTTAAATTCCCTTAAATCAAAGAGTTCATTAAATGGAATCTTAGTGCCGGTGGCACCATTATCATAGGCCTTATATCTAGTCATCAGGCTTCTGAGATCCGGAAAATAGAGCCAGAATAAGGCATGCTCACTATTGGGGATGGTCTCACCGGTGGAGAGCTTATATGGGACAATGGGCGCAATCCCTAAGATCCGAACCATCATTTTGCCATAGCTCTTGTCATAAAACCAGTCCTCTTTCAGGCAGAAAGTGAAGACGGAATCCAGATCAATGGATTTAGAGCGGATCTGATAGCCGCTGATATTGCCATCCAGATCATAAACGGCTGAAGTATCCAGGCCATTGCCCATGGATTCTTTAACCTGATCCGGGGTCATGGGCGTGGTAAAACGATCATCTTCCGAGCTAAAGGCGGTTATTTTTCCCTCATTGATCGCCTGGAGCATGAGGGTTATAAATTGGTGAGCCCCAAAGTCATCCAGTGCATACATCAGATGGCGGTTATCAGGCTTACGGGTATCGATATTTTCCCAGACCCGGACATTAAAAGTGATGTTTTCCTGCCGTACACTGGGGTAGGGCAGCGCATTGCTTTGCTGATAGGGAGCTTGTTGATAGGGGAAATCATTGCGCAGCGGCATTTTCCCCTGAGGCAGTTCGGTACCGGTATTGATTACCTGGACCGGGAGACTGTCTCCTGCTCCCTGGGAGAAAAAATTGCCGGGCAGCTTAGTGGTGTCCGTTCTTTTACTGTCGTAGGTGCCGGCCGCTTTTTGCCCATAAGTAACAGGAGCGGTAAGGCCGGTACAAAGTAATAATATACTCAACCTTGCTGCCAAGGGTATCTGAAGTCGGAATGTCGCAAATGAACCTAATCTGATCATGATCGTAAATTGAGCTAATAGCTTATATATAAGGACGCTTCTAAATCCTTCAACTCCTTTGTTGCTGGGATTCATATTATTTTTTAGGGGTTCCCGGCGGGATGTCAATTACGCATCTAAAACCAATATAGGATCTGGAAGAATCCATATATTCGTAAGATCTGGCATTCACCTGGATGCCGTCAGCCGGATCTTTCCAACTGCCCCCTCTCACTGTCTTTCTTTTTTTATCCTGGCTATCTTTATCGGTTGCATTGATATAGATATTGGGGTTAAAATCATTGTCATAGGCCTGATAACCATTGATATAGCTGGTGGCTGTCCATTCAGAGACGTTTCCTGCTATATTATACAGTCCAAAATCATTAGGCAGATAGCTGTCCACTCTGGCCGGGTAAAGCGCCCCGTCATCTGTATAATTACCCTTGCCGTTTTTAAAGTTAGCCATCATGCAGCCTTCCGCATTTTTCAGGTAATTACCCCAGGGGTACAGGAAGTTATTATGGCCTCCTCTGGCGGCGTATTCAAATTCAGCTTCCGTTGGCAAACGGTAAGCATTCTGAACGGCCAGTTTCTTTCTGCCCAGATATTGATTCAGGTAATTAGTACGCCAATGGGCAAAGGCGGTTGCCTGTCTCCAGTTAACCCCCACGACCGGATACTGCGCGTAAGCAGCATTCTCAAAGTAATCCCTGGCCATGGACACGTTATAAGAGTAGTCAAAATCCTTTATCCAGACCAGGGTGTCCGGATAAATGGGGACATCATAACTATAAATAAAATTCTTTCTGGGTTGGTCGGGATGATGAGCCGCTGCGTTATAATCAAACCCCTTAGCCCGGTAAATAAGTTTAGAAGGGTCTAATTCAGGCTGATCATTGAGTAAATCCTGACTGGGGAGCATTATACTGCTGAGTCTTTGTTGGATATCGTCATCCGCGAAGTTGATCTTTTTTGCTTTAGACCAGTCTACTGCGGTATCACCTTCTTTGGATACGTGTACATACCCCAGAATCATTGCTGCTGTAGAATCCCGCACCCAGTTGACAAACTGATGATACTGCGCATTGGTGACCTCATATTTATCCATCCAGAATCCGTTAACAGAAACACTGGTCGTCCCGGCGGAGCCTGATTCAGCACTCCCCAGGGTAAAAGACCCGGTAGGGACATATACCATATTGGAGGGCAGATCCATGCCTTTGGGTATCTTATCGTATTTTATGCCATGTACCACGCCGTCATCAGAGGCAGAGGCGCTGATTTTATTAGAAGAGCATCCTGCTAAAGCGGTCAGCAGCAGAAAGATGCCAAATACTAAATGCGTTTTTTTTCCAGTCATATAAGCTCTAAAACTGCTATAAGCGCAGCCCTGTTTTTAATGATTGACGTCCTTTAAAATATTTATGGATGCAAATAGCAGCATCTCTATGCCAGGTAGCCTGTATTAAAGTAAAAAAACAGGTCCATCCCGGCCAGAGCTGCTGGCTGTTGATTATAAAAACGCTGATTATAATTTGTTTATTGTGCAGGGCGGCCTCCCTGGCTGGATTTATATATAAGGAAGGGAAGAAGCCTTGCTGGGTGGCCTTCACTTCAGTCAGACGCGGGCCTATCCGCTCCATAATAAAAAAGGCCGCGCTGTAAAAGCGCGACCTGGTCAAAATTATAATATAAATATAAATTATAATATATAATAGCTGCAACAGATATTAGTAGCCCATACCCATGGAAGGATCTGGCATTGGTGCAGCAGCAGCCTTAGGCTCCGGTTTATCTGCAATGACACATTCTGTAGTCAGCAGCATACCTGCGATAGAAGCTGCATTTTCCAGCGCGATACGGGTTACTTTCGTCGGATCGATAACCCCTGCTTTTAACAGTGGTTCGAAAACCTCAGTACGGGCGTTAAAGCCATAATCAGCTTTGCCTTCTTTGATGGTCTGAACAACGATGGATCCTTCCACACCACAGTTCTTAACGATCTGACGGATAGGCTCTTCGATAGCACGCTTAACAATAGCGATACCGGTTGTTTCATCAAAATTCTGACCTTTTAATTTATCCAGAGCAGCGGATGCGCGGATATAAGCAACGCCACCACCAGGTACGATACCTTCCTGAACGGCAGCACGTGTTGCGTGCAGGGCGTCATCAACACGGTCTTTCTTTTCTTTCATTTCTACTTCAGTAGCAGCACCTACATAAAGGACAGCAACACCGCCGGCTAATTTAGCCAGGCGTTCCTGTAATTTTTCTTTATCGTAGTCAGAAGTAGAAGTTTCCAGCTGTGCTTTAATCTGAGAGACTCTGGCCTGGATATCAGCTTTCTTTCCTTTACCATTGACAATGGTTGTATTGTCTTTATTAATGGTAACGGAAGCAGCACGACCCAGTGCAGGTAAATCTGCATTTTCCAGGGTAAAGCCCTGTTCTTCACTGATTACAGTGCCACCGGTTAATACGGCGATATCCTGCAGCATTTCTTTACGGCGGTCACCAAAACCTGGTGCTTTAACAGCAGCAACTTTCAGCTGACCACGTAATTTGTTCACAACCAGTGTAGAAAGCGCTTCGCCTTCTAAATCTTCTGCGATAATCAGTAAAGAAGCAGAGGATTGAACGATTTTTTCCAGTAAAGGCAGGATCTCTTTTAAGTTAGAGATTTTCTTGTCAAAGATCAGGATGTAAGGATTTTGCATCTCTACTTCCATTTTCTCTGTATTGGTAACAAAGTAAGCAGAGATATAACCGCGGTCAAACTGCATACCTTCAACTACATCTACGGTAGTTTCTGTACCTTTTGCTTCTTCTACGGTAATCACGCCTTCCTTACCTACTTTGGTGAAAGCCTGGGCAATCAGTTTACCGATTTCATTATCATTATTGGCAGAGATCGAGGCTACCTGCTCAATTTTCTTACTGTCGTTACCAACGGCCTGAGATTGTTCACGCAGGTTGTCGATGATTTTGCCAACGGCTTTATCGATACCACGTTTGAGGTCCATTGGATTAGCGCCTGCAGCAACGTTTTTCAGGCCTTCACTGATAATGGCTTGTGCCAGGACAGTGGCAGTCGTAGTACCATCCCCTGCAATATCTGCAGTTTTGGAGGCTACTTCTTTGACCATTTGAGCACCCATGTTCTCAATGGCATCTTCTAATTCAACTTCTTTGGCCACGGAAACCCCGTCTTTTGTAACGGAAGGTGCACCAAATTTCTTTTCAATTACTACATTACGTCCTTTGGGACCTAAGGTAACTTTAACGGCGTTTGCCAGCGTATCAACGCCTTTTTTCATCTTATTTCTGGCGTCTATATCAAAATAAATCTGTTTTGCCATAATGCTTTATTCAACTTTATTGTTTACGAATGTTTTTACCTGAGACTGCTTAGAGAATAGCAACGATGTCGCTTTCACGCATAATCAAATATTGCTTGCCTTCAAATTCTAGTTCCTGACCTGCATATTTGCCATATAAAACGGTGTCGCCGGTTTTAACGGTCATCGGTTCGTCTTTTTTACCAGCACCTACAGCGACAACAGTTCCGCGCTGAGGTTTTTCTTTTGCTGTATCCGGAATAATGATTCCACCGGCACTTTTTGTTTCGGCCGCTGCTGGCTGAATAAGAACCCGGTCATGCAGTGGGGTTACATTTAATTTTTTTGCCATAGAATGAAGTATTTAATGGTTTGTGATTAGAATAATTTATACTTTTTTCAAACAACTACTGGTTAGCAATTTTATTGCCACTGGGCCTGAATGGGTCAAAATTTCACTTAATGGCAATAACTGACTGCCATTTGGTTCATTTTGGCATATTTATACACGTATCTGGTTTAGGAATTATCTTTATACGTGACAAAATTGCATATCTGGCAGCCAACCCAAGGATGTGACTGCCCCTGTTGATGAGTATGAACAGTCCGCAATAAAAAAGGCGTTGCTGTTTATGTCAGCAACGCCTTAATGTCTTTAATTTATTGATTCTTAATGATTCTCCTCAATTATTCAATCGTGACCGCATGCCCGTAGTAGGATTTAAGAGAATCTTTTAACCGGACGGTATCCGTGGCCTGAACGTTATCCATCGCTATATATAAACGGTAAAGCGTTCCTGTGGCACTGCTTGAAGAATCCATGGAGACGACATTTCCATAGCTTTTTAACTGATCAATGCGCTTATCGGCCTGGGCCTTAGTGGGATAGGTCTGAAATATAAAATGGTAGCTGCCTTCCTTACGTACTGGTTTTTCAGGCTGCACCGGGACGTTTACCTTGGGTTTGGTTAAGGTATCCGCCACTGCCGCCGTATCCGCCGGGCTATCTTTAAAGAAGTTAAAGGAAGATTTCGGGATATAGTAGGCGCCAAAGATAATGACCCCAATAATTAAAAGAATTAAGACCCAACGGCCAATCACTTTTTTATTGACTTTGCGGGTGGCATAGTTGGTGGCAGAGGTTAGGGGAGAATTGCTGTAATTATCTTCATAATGCTTCTTTTCTCTTTCCTTGGTCTCTTCCAGTTTTTCGGTACTCAACTGATAGCCGCCACTTTTGTCGGCGTATATAAAGCCGATACCATCAATCACAAAAGGAGTGGAGCCGATATTCATCAGCTGTCTTGTCTGATCCAGGAAATATTCAAGGTCAGCACTGGCAATTGAATGAGATTTTTGGGTAGCCTCTGCCAGATAATCCACAAATTCCGGGGTAGTAACTGCTTTTTTGTCATAAACAAAAGCAGGGGAACTGATAATATTACCGTCCTCATCCTTGGAAATGGCATCCGGTAAAGTAAGGGTGCCTATTTTCTCCAGCGTAACAGTTTTATTCAGCTCCAGATACTCTCTGATATAACGGGTAGATAAGCTCAAAATTTGCCTATTTTTAGGTTCCTGTATTCAATTTGGATCATTATGGTTTGCAAGTTTAGTTCATTTTTCAGTAGAAAAATCATATTCTACTAAATTTTTTTGCGTAATTATTTTATAACATTGAGTTTTTAGCAACAAAACTTTGGATAACTTTGACCCATGTTAACGCCCGAACAGGAGAAATTTTTACAGTATTGGGAGGCTAACCGGGAAAAGGAGAAAAAGCTCCTCCGGCAGGCCCGGGCCGGATTGCCCCTGGGGCTGACTTTTGCAGCCGCAATTTTAATCTGTGTGTTTAGCGGTTGGTATAAAAGAGCGATGATGGAGTTGTCCACAGATGTAAGCCCGGCACTCCTTATTTTTGCCGTACTTCTGATTGCCATTACCTATGCTATTTTCTCCCAAAAGCAAAAATGGGAGATGAATGAACAATCTTATCTGGAAATTAAGGCCAGAATGAATAGAGAGCAGGCAGCACAAAATGGACAGACGCTCCCGGGACATGAACCGAAGGGTGAAATTGTAGATGCAGTGCCACCGGCAAAAGCAAATCCGGAGCAGGAATAAAAACAGGCAAATACACCTGAATGACAGGCAAAAACACTTGTACAAAAAAAAGATGCCTTGAAAATGCTTGTAGATAAGGCAATTTTTTTAAATTTATTGCACAAATATTGTAGCGTTAGTTTAACATAACCCGTTATAGGTGTTAAATTCAAAAATATCTTCAATGAAAAAATTCCTAATGTCGGTCAGCATGTTGGCCGCAATGTGTGTGACGATGAGTTCTTGTCTGAAAAATGATTCAGATAATTATGTAGCTCCTGTAGATCCTTCTGTAGAAGCACCGGCCTTACAGGCCTTTATAGATTCCACGGGATATAATATGGTTACGCAGTCTGATTCTTTGTATTTATATGTAAGCAATGGAACAAACTTTGAATTGAAAGGGTACAAAATGCCTTATTTATATTATGAGATTGTAAACCCAGGAAACTTAACCCAGGGAAGCACTGATACTTCTGATGCTGCTATTGGCGGTTCAGTAGGCGGTAATACGACAATTTATAATACCTACACTGATTCTACGTTAATTGCCTCTGTTACCTATAAGGGAACCTTATTGAATGGGACTGAATTTGGCAAATCCGATGAGCCTGTTTTATTCGCGATTCCAAATATGATTTACGCCTGGCAGGCGCTTGTAGGAAAAGTTGGAAAAGGCGGTGAAATCCGTATTTTAACTCCATCCCTGTATGGTTATAGCAATTCGGCCAAAACAGGAATTCCGGCAAACTCTCCTCTTTATTTTGACGTTAAAGTGGTAGGCTTTGTGAAAAACAGCTATGGCAAATAAATAGCACTATCGCTCGGAGATATTGTATCATATATAGTATTTAAAAAAGTTGTGGCCGGTCAATCATCTGAACCGGCCATAATTATTTATTGGTGCGAACTAAGGATTTTGGATACATTAACCATTAAGGCTTACTAATATTTTCAATATTTTACTCCCTTCGTGAAATCCTTTGCCTGAAATCCCTTAGCTTAGCAACCGGAAAAAAAACTAACCGCTGAAAGCATCTACATACTTCCTGCGGTTAAGGGTGAGGGGTCGGACGAAGGGACTGATGCTGAAAACCGCTAGAAATGGCATTTTCCTCCAAAAAATGACTTATAATTTTTATTTAACACAATTCAATCGCAAACCCTATCTTTGCGCAAATTTAGTAAAACAAATTACCCTACGAATTTTATGCAATTAAAAGGATTAGTACGTTTCTTTACCGTGGCTTTGGTGCTGATTTGTATTTATCAGCTCTCCTTCACCTGGATGGTGCATAGTCATGAGAACAAAATGGAAGATAAGGCAAGTGCCTGGGTAAAAGCAAGTTATGCCACGCCTGAACAAAAATATGCTGGCAATCTGGAGCAACAAAAGCTGTATGCTGATTCGCTGGAGATTATTGAGAGAAATCAGGTGAGACATTTATTGGACAGTACCCGCAATGACAAAATCGGTCCGTTTGGCATGACGACCTATCAGAAAGCCAAAAACAGTGAGCTGATGTTAGGTCTTGACCTGCAAGGTGGTATGAGTGTAACCATGGAAGTGGGCCTGGACGGTTTGGTCCATGCCTTGTCCAATTACTCTAAAGATGCCTCTATCAATCAGGCTATTGATCAGGCTAAAGCGATCAAGGCCAATGATAATACAGACTTTATCTCCCTATTTGCAGATCAATGGAAAAAAGTTAGTAATGGTAAAAAACTGGCTCCTTTCTTTGCCCAGAAGAGTAATAAAGAACTGACTTATGAGTCTACGGATGATCAGGTGTTTATTTATTTGCGTAAACAGGCAAAAGCAGCCTTTACCAATACCTATAAAATCTTAAGAACTCGTATTGACCGTTTCGGTCTTTCTTCTCCGACTATCAATCCGGATGAAGCTAAAGGCATTATCACGATTGAACTGGCTGGTGTCAATGATGCAGAACGTGTCCGTCACTATCTGCAGTCAACGGCCAACCTACAGTTCTTTGAAGTATATAACATCTCAGAAATCGGTGCTGACTTTCAAAAAGTAGATGGCTTACTGGCTAAAGCAGGTGGTCATGCTGATCAGAAAGACACTGCTGCAGCCGCGGCTGCTACGACTGCTGCTGCAACTGCTGCAACGACACAGGCGCCTAAGGCAGATACGGGTAATACTTCTTTATCTGCATTGGAACAGACGGCTACAGACACCAATGCAACCTTTGCTGATTCTTCCAAAACAGCTACGGGAGCAGTGGACAGCGCAAAACTGATTCGTGAAAAATATCCATTCAGTTCCATGTTCCTGGATATTGCCCGTCCTTATCAGGATGAACAAGGACATGTTGGATATCCATCCTATGTAGGTCTTGTAAGTAAAGCCGATACCGCTAAACTGAATAAATTATTAGCCAGCGATATCGTTAAAGCGGCTTTCCCTTCCAATCTCGTATTCATGTACGGTAAACCGGATGAGAAGGATACTAAAATGAACGGTGTTTTAACCTTATATGCGATTAAAACCCTGGATAACGGTCAGGCCAGACTGGAAGGGGATCATATCACGGATGCCAGCCAGGGTAATAACCAGATGGGCCAGGTAACTGTAAATATGAAAATGGATGAGTCCGGTGCACGTATCTGGGCGGACATGACCAAAAAGAACGTAGGACGTCCAATTGCGATCGTGCTGGACAATATTGTATACAGCGCTCCGAACGTAAACGGGGAAATCACCGGCGGTAGTTCAGAAATTACCGGTAGCTATACCGTAGCTGAAGCGCAGGATATGGCCAATATCCTTGAATCCGGTAAATTACCGGCGCCTGCTAAGATCGTTCAGGAACAGATTGTAGGACCTACCCTGGGTCAGGCAGCGGTAACCGGTGGTATGATTTCATTTGGTTTATCCTTTGTTGTCATCTTTGCCTTAATGTTACTGTATTTTAATACAGCCGGCTGGATTGCCAATATTGCTCTTACGCTAAACCTTTTATTTACCATTGGTGTACTGAGTTCACTGGGCTTTACCTTGACCGCTCCGGGTATTGCGGCCCTGGTACTTACGGTGGGTATGGCCGTGGATACCAACGTTATTATCTTTGAGCGTATCAAAGAGGAACTGGTCAGAGGAAAAGGATATCTTCATGCGGTGGAAGACGGGTATAAACGCTCTTACGCTCCTGTACTGGATGCGCACGTAACGACCCTGCTTACGGCTATTATCCTGTTCTATTTTGGTTTAGGTCCTGTACTTGGATTTGCGACAACACAGATCATCGGTATTCTGCTGTCTTTATTCTGCGGTATCTTAGTATCTCGTCTGGTATCTGATATCTATACCAATAAACAAAGACACTTTAATTATTTTACCAAAATTTCTAAAAAGGTATTTGCACACCGTGCCATTCCTTTTGTAAAATACCGTAAGGTAACTTATATCATCTCTATTTTTGTAGTAATACTGGGTGTGGCTTCGTTTTTCAACGGGTTCAACGAAGGGGTAGAATTCTCCGGAGGTCGTAGTTATACGGTCAAATTTGAGAAAGCGCCTAACCAGGACAAAGTGAGAGATGATCTGAAAGCGCTCTTTAAAGATGCACCGATTATCAAGACCGTAAATGTACCGGAACAGTTAAATATCACCACCTCTTACCTGATTCATGAAACCGGAAAGGATGTGGATGCAAAGGTTGAACAGGAGTTATATAAAGGTTTACAGTCATTTTTGCCTGAAGCAACCACCTTTGCCAGCTTCAAGAATACCTATATTCAAAGTTCACAGACCGTACTTCCAACCATCTCTAAAGATCTGAAGGCAGGAGCTACAAAGGCTACGGTATTTGCAATTATCGTTATCTGTCTGTATATCTTTATCAGGTTCAGAGACTGGCGTTTCTCATTGGGTACCATCGTATCACTGTTACATGACGTTTTAGTAACGTTGATTGTATTTAGTTTCTTCAGAAACATTGTTCCGTTCCCGCTGGAAATTGACCAGCACTTTATTGCGGCGGTACTGACAGTTATCGGTTTCTCCATGAATGATACGGTAATCGTTTATGACCGTATCCGTGAAGATGCCGGTATCCTCCATACCTTGGACAAGGAAACGATTATCAATAAGGCGATCAATGAAACGCTGAGCCGTACCATCATGACTTCCTTGACAGTATTCTTATCCATCCTGATTCTGTTTATTTTCGGTGGAGAAGTGGTCAGAGGATTTGCTTTCGCTATGCTGATCGGGGTAATCACCGGTACCTATTCCTCTATCTTTGTAGCAGCACCGATCCTGATCGATTTTGCTAAAGATAAGCCACTGGGTAAGGTAAAAGACCACTCTGTGATGGAGCGTAAACACCATGAAAAGTTACATGCTGGTGATGCAAAGGCTAATTAAACTTAAGTAGAATAAAGCCTGATCGTTTTACAGACGAATCAAATCAAAAAATATATACCAAGACCCCGTTCAGCATATCTGAACGGGGTCTTGTAGCTTTGGGATTCTTTGACAAGATAAGATTGAAAGATTGCCCCGTCCTAAAATCGCTATACACTATACATCCTGAATAGAGAAAACCGGCTGATCTTTTTCTAAAGAAAATGACCAGCCGGTTTTTATATATCGTTCGGGTGAAGACTGCCTTATGAGTGTGTTACCTTCGGATTAGAGTTCCAGTAATGCTTTTACGGGATCTTTGCTATAAAGCAACAGTTCCGGATTTTCCAGCAGCTCTTTGACCCGCACCAGGAAGCTGACTGATTCTTTTCCGTCAATAATGCGATGATCGTAACTTAAGGCTACATACATCATGGGACGGATAACCACCTGGCCACCGATCGCCATCGGTCTTTCCTGGATTTTATGCATTCCCAAAATGGCGCTCTGTGGTAAATTGATAATAGGCGTGCTGAGCAGGCTGCCAAAAGTACCGCCATTGGTGATGGTAAAGGTCCCGCCTGTCAGCTCTTCCATACCGAGTTTACCGTTACGGGCTTTGGTGGCCAGTTCTACAACGGTCTTTTCGATATCGGCCATGCTCATTGATTCGACATTACGCATAACCGGTACTGTCAGGCCTTTAGGGGTGCTGACAGCTATGGAGATATCGGCATAATCGTGGTATACCAGTTCATTGCCATCAATATAAGCATTGACAGCCGGCCATTCGCTTAACGCAATGGCGCAAGCCTTTGAGAAGAAGCTCATAAAGCCCAGTCCGACACCATGCTGTTCTTTAAATTTATCTTTATATTGTTTGCGGACTTCCATAATACGGGTCATGTCTACTTCATTAAATGTAGTAAGCATGGCAGTGGTATTTTTGGATTCCACCAGTCTGCGGCTAATCGTTTTACGCAGATTACTCATTTTTTCCCTGCGTTCATTTCTGGAGTTCAGCGGCTGACCGGCAAAAGTCTGTTTGCCAGGATTGGCCAGTGCTGCCAGTACGTCCCCTTTCATGATTCTGCCGCCATGGCCGGTAGCCTTTATGGTTGAAGGGTCCATGTGTTTGTCTGCGATAATTGCAGAGGCCACAGGACTTGCTTTTAAATCATTCGGGATGGTGGTAACGGGCGCCTGGGCTTTAGGTGCAGCTGCAGTAGCCGCTGGTACCGCCACATCGGTGTCGATTTTAGCAACCAGATCGCCGATTTGCAGTACATCGTCGATTTTAGCCACCAGGCTTAGTTTACCGGATTCTTCGGCATTCAGTTCAAAAGTTGCTTTTTCGCTTTCCAGTTCGGCGATAGGTTCATCTCTTCTGACAAGATCTCCATCCTGCTTCAGATAATTGACCAGGGTTACTTCTGTGATAGATTCGCCAATAGTAGGAACAGTCATATCAATGACACCTTTGCCTACGGCCTCGGCCGTAGCTGCCGGTTCAGCGGATGGGGCTGCGGCAGGCGTCTCAGCAGGAGCTGATGCACTGGCTGGCGTGCTGGGTGCTGGCGCTGCGGCAGTTTCATCAATTTTGGCCAGGACGTCACCTATTTGCAGGGTTTGTTCTTCTTCTGCTACCGTTTGTAAAATACCTGCCTGTTCAGCATTGACTTCGAAAGTGGCTTTTTCACTTTCCAGTTCAGCAATGACCTCATCTCGGTTTACATAATCCCCGGTTTTTTTGACCCATTTGATTAAGGTTACCTCACTAATGGATTCCCCCACAGTGGGGACTTTGATATCTATCATATACTTCTAAAATTTACAGGACACTTAAAGGTAAATGGTTTGACGCATTTAGCCATCTAAATAGACCTTACTATTGTTTTTTTGCTTTTCAGACATTTTAACTGTCTGCTGAGAGACCTAAGTTAAGCTAAAAACTGCTTATAAATTAAAGGCGGTCTCCAGGATTTCCTCCTGTTCCACTTTATGGACTTTTGCATAACCGGTGGCAGTGGATGCACTGGCATTTCTGCTGATAATGCCATAAGGGAAAGCCTTAAAGGTCGTCTGCAAAAATGTCGCTGCGCCCATATTCTGCGGTTCTTCCTGCACCCAGAACCAGACGGCACCACTGTATTTTTCATGCAGGGCTACCAGCTGTTGTTCGGGAGTCGGATAAATCTGTTCCAGACGGATAAGGGCGATATCTGTTCTGTTTTCCTTTTGTCTTTTTTCTTCCAGATCAAAATAGAGTTTACCACTACAAAGCAATACTTTTTTGATCTGGGCAGGGTTGCCGGCCGCCTGGGCGTCATCGATGACTTCCTGGAAGCGGTGTTGACCTGCAAAATCCTCTGATTTGCTGTAAGAACCCGGATGCCTTAAATTGGCTTTAGGACTCATGTTAATCAAAGGTTTCCTGAAATCCCATTTCATTTGCCGGCGCAGGGCATGGAAGAAGTTGCCGGCTGTGGTAATATTGGTGACGACCATATTGTATTCAGCACAGCTCTGCAAATATCTTTCCAGACGGGCACTGGAGTGATCCGGTCCGCTGCCTTCATAACCATGCGGCAATAACAGTACGACACCACTCATCAAACCCCATTTGGATTCTGCGCTGGAAATGTATTGGTCTATCACCATCTGTGCTCCATTGGCGAAGTCTCCATACTGTGCTTCCCATACAGCCAGATTATTCGGGTTGGCCAGTGCATAACCATATTCAAACCCTAATACAGCATATTCACTGAGCAGGGAGTTGTATACCCTGAACTCAGAACGCTGATTTTCAGAGAGATGATTTAATCTATTGTATTCCAGGTTGGTGTTTTCGTCAAAAAGTACGGCGTGGCGCTGGGCAAAGGTCCCTCTTTTGACATCTTCCCCTGAAAGGCGCACCGTGAGTTCTTCGATTAAAAGGCTGGCATAGGCCAATAATTCAGCAGTACCCCAGTCAATCAGGCCGTCTTTATCAAAAAGTGCTTTTTTATCCTGTAAGAGCTTTTTGATTTTGCGTAGGGGCTGAAAATCCTCCGGCCAGCTCAGTATTTTATCCATGAGATCATGAACGCTGGTCTCGGTAATACCGGTGACTGGTGACTGTTGAAAATCCGCAGCCTCTGCGTAACGCAGTTTCTGCCACCACTGTTCAGGAGCCTGTAATTTATAAGGAAGCGGTTTTTGATGTACTTCATCAAAACGCTCCTGCAGGTCGTTCCAGAACTTGGTCTCCATTTCTTTTGCCAGTTGCTGGGCGTCTTTTTCCCCGTTATTGGTGAGGAAATCCATATATACTTCCCTGGGATTAGGATGTTTATCAATCAGGGAGTACAAATGGGGTTGGGTGAACTTAGGTTCATCTCCTTCGTTATGACCGTGACGGCGGTAACAAAGGATGTCAATATATATATCCTTGTGGAATTTTTGTCTGAAGACAGTAGCGATTTCTGCAGCTTTTACAACGGCTTCGATATCATCGCCGTTGACATGAAATACAGGCGATTTGGTTATGCCGGCAATCGCTGTACAGTAGTCTGAGCTGCGTGCGTCCTTATAATCCGTAGTAAAGCCAATTTGATTATTAATCACCAGGTGGATCGTCCCGCCCACATTATAACCTTCCAGTTCACTCATCTGGGCGACTTCATAAATGATACCCTGACCCGCTACGGCGGCGTCTCCATGGATTAATATAGGGAGGATCTTATTGTAGTTAAAGTTATACAGTACGTTGGCTTTTGCTCTGGCAAAACCAAGGGCTACCGGGTCAACGACTTCCAGATGGGAAGGGTTGGGGCATAACTGTAAATTGATTTTTTTTCCGCTGGCGGTAATAAAATCACTTCTGAAACCTAAATGGTATTTAACGTCTCCGCTTCCCTGCGTCTTATCGGCAGGTATAACGCCTTCAAATTCACTGAATATTTGTTCATAGGTCTTGCCCAGCGTGTTGGCCAGTACATTTAAACGACCTCTGTGAGCCATCCCTATAACGGCCTCATCTACATTGTCATTAGTGGCTTCATGTATAATGGCGTCCAAGGCAGGAATTAAAGCCTCACCACCTTCTAATGAAAACCTTTTCTGACCTATATATTTAGTATGAAGGAATTTCTCGAAAATAACGCCCTGGTTGATCTTCTCTAAATTTCTTTTACGTTTGTCCAGGCTGGGGACTTCCAGGAATTTCTTTTCTACCTGGTCAATCAGCCAGGTGTAGATTTCGGGATCGGTAATATAACCGCATTCAACCCCGACGGAGCCGCAATAGAGCTTTTTAAGCTTGTCAATGATTTGCTGCAGGCTGCCTGATGGTAGCCCGATAAACTGACCTGCCTGGAATTTTTCAGTTAAGTCCTTGTCTGTCAGTCCGAAATATTTTAATTCAAGATTCGCATGACGATCTTTTCTGGAACGAATCGGATTGGTCTGGGCAATCAGGTGTCCCTTATGACGGTAGGCTTCAATCAGCCTGTATACGGAGAATTCCTTGGAAAGCTGATTGGCATCCACACTGCCGGTACCGGTTACTGCCAGATCTCCGGCAACGGCATAGTCAAATCCTTCGAAAAATTTTCTAAAATCCGGGTCTACTTTTTGGGGGTCTTCTGTAAAATCTTTGTACAATCCTTCAATGAATGAAGGGTGAGAATTGGTTATATACGAGAAATCTTTCATATCTCTCCAGGGTATTTGTGAGATGAGTTATAATAGAATGCAAATATCAAATATTCCCTTCTAATAAAAGCCTAATGTTAGGTTTTTTTTTCAACAAACAGTTGTGTGTATAAATGGGTTGCTGCTTAGAAATTAAAAAAAATTTTTCCTTTCAGAAATTTGCTCTACATTTGCAGTCCGAAAAAACAGTTACTCAAAAAAGAAATTTTTAATGGCAAATCATAAAGCTACCAAAAAAGACGTACGTCAAGCAGCTAAACGCAGGGACAGAAACCGTTATTACGGTAAAACCACCCGTAACAATATCCGTAACCTTAAAGCGTCTGCCGATGATGCAGCTTATGATGCTGCATTGCCTTTAACTTTCTCTATGATCGATAAATTGGCAAAACGCGGTGTGATTCATAAAAATAAAGCTAATAATCTGAAAAGTAAATTAGCCAGAAAAACTGAATTTAAAAAACCCGCCTAAGGAGGGTGATTTGAGTTAGTTTTTTCAATTATCTTATTTAAAACCAGGTAGTTAAGTTTTATTAACGGCCTGGTTTTTTTATGCCTGCTTGTGATGAAAGATAGGGGCTTGCACGGAAAAATCTTATTTGCGGCCACGCTTGCCCTGCTTGAAATTTAGCTTGCTCAAACCGGGGCTTGCTTTAAGATGATTTTTTATATTTTAGAAGAACTTATTTAATCTTGTATTGTAATTGTAATACAATCAATGCTTTACGTGCTTTAATTAATATAAGTTCCGGGGTTGTTTTTGAAAAGATTAATCAGTTGCCATCACTTTAAGCCGCTTTTCAGGTGTAATTTTTGGAGATGGGTATCTATAATCTTATTCTCCCACCCCAAGGCTTAGCGTGATTCATGGTCGTAAAGCCCAACTGTAGCGTTTGGGTTTTTCAGGCGTTATATAAAGATAAAGGCCAGATTATAGGGGAGTCACTAAAACGCAACAAAGTTTTGGGCAGACCGAAAAGAAATATTTCGTTTTGTTTAAGCAAGGATTTTTGGTTTTGTATGTTGTGACATTGATTATAATGTCCGTTTGTTTTTGCATTTACTAGTGATAGGTGATCGGCTCATTTTTTGAAAAATTTTGGAGGTAAATATCAAAAAATGGGTAAAAAGCGGATAAAAACTATTTATGAAAATATTTATAATATGAAAAATCTGATTATGTTTTCAACGCTATTGGGACTCGGAGTAATAGGAATCTCCGGTTGTAGTAAAGCGGTTCATTCAGGAAGTTCGGGGCGGTCAGGGGAGAGTGGTCATGCGCCCGTAAAAACGATCAGCATCAGTCAGGCGTCCCAAAAAAGCGTCAATGACTTTTCTTTTAATCTGTTGCATCAGGTGGAGGCAGCTGCGCCTACAACCGATAATTTCTTTATTTCTCCTTTAAGTTTACATATGGATCTGGGTATGGTGTTAAATGGCGCAGAAGGAACAACCTATGATGAAATGCTGCATACCCTGGGGTTAGAAGGTAAAAGCCTGGAACAGGCGAATACGGATTATCAAACCCTGCTCACGGATTTACCCAAGGCAGACCCTGAAGTGCAGCTGGGCCTTTATAATTCTATCTGGTATAAAAATACTTTTAGCTTTAAGCAGGATTACCTAGACCTGATAGGGGCGGATTTTGATGCTACTATAAAAGGGCTGCCCTTTAAAAAGGAGGATGCTTCGTACATAAATGACTGGGCCAGTGAGAAGACGAATGGCAAGATTAAAAAAGTCCTGAAGGAAATAAATCCGGAAGATGTCATGTTTTTAGTGAACGCCCTGTATTTTAAGGGAGACTGGGCCTTAAAATTTGATAAGTCTAAGACAAATGCCGCAGATTTTACCCTGGAAGACGGTCGCACAAAACAGGTACAGATGATGCATCAGACCAGTTCATTTAAAATGTTTGCAGGCCTGGATTATAGTGCAGTCAGGTTACCTTATGGCAATGGGCAGTTTGTTATGACCGTGCTTTTACCTGCGTCCGGTAAAAGTCTGAATGAGGTATTTGGTAAGGTAAGTAGCGCGGATTGGGGTGATATGCAGCAACATATGCTAAGTCGTGAATTAAATCTGGGCCTTCCCAGATTTTCTATTCCTGCCTATGAATTCAATTTCAATGATGTTTTAAAGTCCATGGGGATGAAAGCTGCTTTTGATCAGAATAATGCAAATTTTGGCAAAATGACCGCTAACCATATTTTCGTAAATTTTGTAAAACAAAATACGTATCTGAAAGTGGATGAAGAGGGTACAGAGGCCGCAGCGGTGACCACGACCGGTATGGCAACAACTTCAGTTCAATTGCCCGTATCCTTTATCTGTGACCGCCCATTTGGCATCATTATCAGTGAACAGACCTCTAATACTATCTTATTTATGGGTAAAATTATGAATCCCGAGTCGGATTAATCAAGTGGCAGGCCTGTCCTGAACCGATATATAATGGCTAAAATGCCATAAATAATAAAGCCGGTTTTTAATTAGACCGGCTTTTTGTTTAGCTTTGCGGCAAATTCCGGTAAATACTTCCTAATATTCAAACATTATGACTGAAAAAATTATCATTTTAGATTTTGGTAGCCAATATACTCAATTGATTGCCAGGGCTGTAAGAGAAGCTAATGTATATTGTGACATTGTTCCTTTTCATAGCCAGATTGATTTTAATGAGCATATTAAGGGAGTGATTCTAAGTGGCTCTCCATGTAGCGTCAATGAACAGGATGCGCCAATGGTGGACATTCAGGCTATATTGGATAAAGTGCCTGTGCTGGGTGTTTGTTATGGAGCTCAGCTCGCTGCCAAGGTATTTGGCGGTCGGGTCGAGAAATCTGATAAAAGAGAGTATGGCCGGGCCCAGATGCTGCGTCAGTTAGAAGACAAGCTTTTGCTGGGGCTGTCCGCTAAAAGCCAGGTTTGGATGAGTCACAGTGATACCATTAAAGCCTTACCGGAAGGCTTTGAAGTGCTGGCAACAACAGAAAGTATCCCGGTGGCTGCTTTTAAAAAGAGCACCGCTGAACCAAATTCTTTATATGGGTTACAATTTCATCCTGAAGTCTACCATTCTACCGAAGGCAAGAAAATCCTGTATAATTTTCTGGTAGGTATCTGCGGATGTGCCCAGGACTGGACACCGGCATCTTTTGTAGAGGAAACGGTGGCTTCACTGAAAGAAAAAATCGGTGACAAACATGTTATTATGGCCCTCAGCGGCGGAGTGGACAGCACCGTAGCTGCTACCTTAATCAGCCGGGCCATTGGCGACAGACTCCACGGTATTTTTGTAGATAACGGGGTACTCCGCAAAGATGAGTTTAATCAGGTACTAGAAACCTATAATGAAATTGGCCTGAATGTAAAAGGTATAGATGCCAAGAATCTGTTTTATAAGGAACTTGCCGGAGTGTCTGACCCGGAAGGTAAAAGAAAAATAATCGGTAAACTCTTTATTGATGTTTTCCATGAGGAGGCCCAAAAAATTAGTGAAGCTTCATTTTTAGGACAAGGAACGATCTATCCGGATGTTATTGAAAGTGTATCGGTTCATGGCCCTTCTGTTACCATCAAATCCCATCACAATGTAGGAGGTCTTCCTGCTACGATGAATCTGGAACTGGTGGAGCCCTTAAGAGCCTTGTTTAAGGATGAAGTTAGAAGGGTGGGACTGGAGCTTGGTATTCCATCTGACATGATTAACCGTCATCCTTTCCCCGGACCGGGACTGGCCATTAGAATTTTGGGAGAAGTGACAGAAGAAAAAGCTAAACTTCTACAGGAAGCAGATCATATTTATATTAAGGCATTAAAAGAGCGCAATCTTTATAATGAGGTCTGGCAGGCAGGGGCCATTTTATTGCCTGTGAAAAGCGTTGGTGTAATGGGGGATGAAAGAACCTATGAATTTACGTTGGCACTTAGAGCGGTTAGCTCTGTAGACGGTATGACGGCTGACTGGTCACATCTGCCTTATGAATTTCTGGCTGATGTGTCCAACGCCATTATTAATAATGTAAAAGGCATTAATAGGGTGGTTTATGATATCAGTAGCAAACCGCCAGCTACTATTGAATGGGAATAGAAGAAATTATTATCCAGAATTTTTTGCAGAAAAGGGATTTTCCTATTACTTTTGCAACCCATTAGCACCTATCGGTGTTTATGGGTAACCACGGCGAGGTAGCTCAGGTGGTTAGAGCGCAGGATTCATAACCCTGAGGTCTCGGGTTCAATTCCCGATCTCGCTACTCCTCTAAATATCCTAAGTATCAATTACTTAGGATATTTTTTTGCCTGAATTTAACTGCAATCTTCTCACTGTATTGCTTCCTGAGACCCATTTTGATACCCAACAAAAATATACAACTTATACCATTTAGCCGTGCAATGAGAGCAGTCTAAAATAGGGTTACTATTTAAATAGAATATCCATTTCCAAATCGTTTTGAATCATGGACGAAGCATAACTATTTGATACTAGACCAAAAGTTGTAACCAGTGTGAGATATATGGCGGATTTTGTTTTTGTCTGTTCCTTAAAAGCGTCAATTTTTGTGGCTAAGGTTTCGGCATATGATTTGGTGATGGTGAACGGCCGAATGGAAAATTTCATCTCGCATAAATTAATTACTCTATCTCTTCTATCAATTACAAGATCGATCTGTGCCCCTTGATTATCTCCTTGACCAATCCAGGAAGAGGTTCTTGTTTCAATAGCGGATATACCCAGTGCATCTTTGATTTGGTCTATATGCTCAAGGCAAACTTGTTCAAAAGCATAGCCGCTCCAAGCTCTTTTTTTAGGATTATCTAATTGCTTGATCCAATTATTCCGGTCCAGTTCGCTTGAATTTTTTATCCATTTTAGGTAGAAAAGTGAATAAGGGTCCGTTAATTGGTAGAGGCTCATTTTTTCTTTTTTATTGAAAGGAGCATATTTACGAATGAAATGACTTTCCTCTAGTTCTTTCAACATAAGGGTCGCTGCTCCATTATTGGTTATACGAGCAGCCTTTATAATCTCATTGCGCGTAAGTCCTTTGCCCTTTACACTCAGTGCTTCAACGATTGAAATATAGCCTTCTGCCTTCCGAAACAATGCGTGAAAGAGGTTGTTGAATTCACCTCGAAGAAGGCCGTCCTGTTGGAAACATAATCGGTCGATATTTTGGTCCGCACTCTGACTGGTATCAATTTGATCAAGATAAAATGGTATACCACCCATGACCATATATATTAATAGAATTTGATAATGATCAAATTTGGCCGATCGATTCTTGAAATAAGCCTCGCACTGACTTAGTGTAAATGGATTAAGCCGGATTCGATGGGTAATTCTATTATGCAGCCCACCCTTGTTGTTGATCAATTTATTTATCATCCAGGCTGCAGCAGATCCGCATACTACTAAAATGATGTCGTTTCTCGGGCTGGCCCAGGAATTCCAAAAATGTTCCAGTGCTTGAATAAAGCCTGACCTTGCAGTATCTAACCAAGGCAGTTCGTCAAGAAACACAATCTTTTTTTTATTTTTGCTTTTCTCTAGTAAGGTGACTAATTGCTGAAATGCTTCCAACCAATTTTTTGCTATGGGATGATGTTCTGTAGATGAATCAAATTTTTTGATTGCAATGTTGAAATTTAATAATTGCTGAGCTGTATTACTATTGGCAATACCTGTTAATTGGAACTCAAACTTATTATTGAACGCATTGCGAATCAGGTAGGTTTTTCCGACTCTTCTTCTTCCGTATATTGCGACAAACGAAGATGAGGCGTTTTCTTTTAATTTAGAAAGCAAAAGATATTCTTTTTCCCGTCCAATGAGCTTATCCATCTGGTGAATTTTGCTGTAAAATTAGCTGATTTTATAGATATAGCGAAATATAAGATCATATTTTGCTATATCTATAAAAATATATAACATTTAGCTATTTATAGTTATATAATTAGCTAAATATTATTAAAATTTAGTGGTTTAGCTATTTATGTATATATAATCAGCTAAATGTTATTAATAATTTGACTTTTAGCTAAAGATGTGGATTTGTTAGGGAAAGTATGGATTAAGTATATATGGAACGTGCAAAGGATGATATTAAATGTTTTATTAAGGAGCCAAAAGTTTTGGATATATGGTCTCCTTCTTATTTCCACAAATTGGTAGAGCAATTGAAAATAAATTCAAACCAATCGTATAATCATTTAAACTCATCTTTTATTATGCTAAATCATTATTTGTAACTTCCTCCATTAGTGTAATTAAGGAATGCAACTGTTCAAGTGAAAATTCGTCCACGCTACTCCTCTAAAAGCCTTACTGTCTTTGACTGTAAGGCTTTTTTTATCTGGGACGAAGAACTTGAAAAATGGTATTTTTCTATCGTCGATGTGATAGGGGTACTCACTGATAGCCCTAACCCGAGGAAATATTGGAGTGTTCTCAAAACACGACTTAAAAAAGAGGGGAATGAGTTGACTACAATTTGTAGTCAACTGAAATTGAAAGCATCTGATGGGAAGTTTTATAATACTGACGTCGCTGATACTGAACAGTTATTTCGTCTTCTGCAATCCGTACCGTCCAAAAAAGCGGAGCCATTCAAATTATGGTTGGCAAAAGTAGGAAGAGAAAGAATAGATGAAATTGAAGATCCTGAAATCGGTATTGACCGCATTATGGATACTTACCTGAAAAAAGGGTACAGCAAGGACTGGGTTAACCAACGCCTGAAAAGCATAGAAGTACATAAGGGCCTTACAGATGAGTGGGATTTACGGGGCATAAAAAAAGGCCAGGAATATGCTATATTGACCGATGAAATCACTAGGGGGTGGAGTGGCTTTTCTGTGAAGCAATACAAAAAACATAAAGGGTTAAAAACTGAAAGCCTTCAAGATAATATGACGAACCTTGAATTGGTGCTGAATATGTTAGCCGAAGCCACTACAACAGAAATTAGTAAAGAAAAGCGACCGAAAAACTTTAAAGAAAGTCAAAATATTGCGAAACAAGGCGGAACAATAGCCGGCAACACAAGGAAAGAAATTGAAGCCAAAATAGGCAAAAACGTAATAACTCCTTTAAATGCAAAAAATGCACTTAATAGTAACGGTAATTCCATAACAAATAGCAAGAAAAAATCGTAAGGCCATTCAATCGCCTCTCAGAGGATCTTTGCGCCACGGAAACTGTTCCCGAAATCGAGGATTGAAAAAGAGACTGTTTTATCTTGCAAATTCAATAATTGTAATTTCCTCCAAGAGTGCAATTTGCAATTAAAGAACGCAACTGTTCAAGCGAAAATTCATCCACGCTATAAGGATTTTTCTATATAATTAATTGTCTATCAGGAAATTATTATATCTTGGTATTTAATTGCATAAAATGTTGTGATTTAGTTAAATATTTTTATTTATTTGATTATTAGCGTTTTAAGGTATTCAATTCCCGTTCATCTAGTCCGACAATTTAACAGTATTCTCCTTCTGATTTTATTGCTTTTCTTTTATACTTTCTTCTATTAACCCGACTAAGAAAGACGCCAATTCCCGTTCAATTATGACTATTTTTTCATTGACAATCATTAGTGAATTTTTTGGAATAGATTCTGGATTTTCTGGCCGCTCAAAACGGACCGGCCCTTTGGAATTTGAGTAAACCAAGTGAGGGATACCAAAAGAGGATGGGTACAAGATCCCCAAAATATTTTTCCATCAAATTAGAGTGTTACCATGCGAAAGGAGCAACTGGCTTATTGCTTGATACAGATGTTCTGCCGGCAGATTTTAAATTAATGGGAAATGAGTTTGATCTCGCTACAAATCCATTTAATGGGGCTAGTTTTGCAGAGAGAGGACAGGCCATTTTAATTTCTCTCGGGATAGGGCTGGCGATAATACCTAAAATAATGATGAACGGCGCTAGTAAAATTAGAAATTAACATTGAAATTAATGAAAGTAAAATATAAAACTTTACTGATTTTTTTGGGTATAATAGCCTTTTTTGCATTTGCCTTTTGGGGAATCATGGTAGGGTCTGGCAATTATGGGTATGCTCAGAGATATGTATTTGATGTAAGTAGCGGAAATTTGATCAAAGCAATAGAAGATTTAAAAATGGATAGTCTAAATTTTAGTTTATCTGACAACATTGATGAATTGGATTCTATTGATACTGCGAATTCACATTTTCATGTGGAAGTTTACTTGAAGAAACAGGACATCTCATTTGTTTTTTTCATTGAATTGGATGACAGGAAGCTAAATAGTTCAGAACTTTATTTGGTTTCAGTAAATAATTGGACAGGTATTGGAGACAGGAAAACCATCAACGGAGATTTCAAAAGAGATGAAAATCTTAAGGTGAAAAGAATTTTTGAAGAAGAAATATTGAATAATCTTAAATTGAATTATCATAATTTTGGGAATAATATGTTTATTTTTTGGAAGTAATTCAACTGTTGTTATAAGAATTTATTAAATTATTTCGATGTAAGGCAATCAACCGGAGAGTTAACCTCTCTTGATGATTGGTTTTTATACAGTTTCGGGGTAAGAATTTAGGAAGTATTAAAAAATTTATCATGCGGCTGTAGAGTCATCGTGTTCAGTGGGGAGCTCGGTGACCAAACAATATATGAAACAATAAGAATGAAAATGTTTTAGTACTGAGTTTTAATCAGGACAAAGGTGACTGAATATCAGTAAGAGCCTGAGCAACAAAGCGGCAATGGGCTTGGATAGAGTCGGATACCGGCATGCAAAAAGGCGGAGAATAGATCTGCAACACCTTTGATTTTTATATTGAACTAGCAAGACTTAAACAAGAAATATTTTTTTCGAGACTGTCAAAAATATTGTGTAAACAGAAAATTTAAAGTCGGCATCTATCCTCAAAGAAAGTCAAAAACGAGGGTGTAATTTGAACTGTGTCATATCAAATTAATTTTAAAACCTGATATGCGCCACGGGTACTGTGCTCGAAATCAAGGATTGAAAAAGAGACTGTTTTATCTTGCAAAATCATTGTTTGTAATTTTCTCCAAAAGTGCAATTAAAGAACGCGACCATTCAAGACAAAATTCATCCACGCTACTCCTCTAACCCAACAGTTCTTAAAGTTGGAGTGATGATAGGTATAGGTGCATTTCTAATAATTACAGATGGGTTAACTACCCCTTTTTATAACATTATAATTTAGGAAAGCAATAATGACAATTTCTATATAGTGAAGCCTGAAGTAATTTAATTGTTTTATTTGATAAATTAATAGATTTTTGATTCCTGTGTTCAAGGAATAAGTGCAACGCTACCTTCGAATCGTAAAAATACTTCATTTGCGGTGGCATAGCCAAATTTTCTTATTGGTCTGTTATTGATCGCCTTTTCGACCCTTTTTATTTCCTTGTTATCAATTTCATTAAAGTCAGTTTTTTTGGGGAAGAATAGTCTGATTATTCCGTTCCTGTTTTCAATTGTCCCTTTGTCTTGTGACGTATATGGCCTTGTGAAGTAAGTCTTGACATCTAATGCTTTTGCAATCTCTTCATGTTGTGCGAATGCCAAATCGTTGTCAAAAGTCATTGTTTTTATCGGTGGGTATTTTTTCATTCTTTTAATGATTTTTTTG
>NZ_FNQY01000031.1 GCF_900107765.1 Arachidicoccus rhizosphaerae
TCAGTAATTCAGAGTGAATTATTTACTTTTTCCGGTTTAAGACAGGATTTTCGATATCAGGCATAGTTTGGCCACCTCAGTAGGCTGAGTCTTAATTTTTGGTGCAGATTGGCTTGGTTTTGTTTTTGTGTTAGGGGTTAATAAATTGTTTTTCAGTAAGGTTTAACGGCTTATCCTCCTGCCCCAAACTCATTCCAGCCGGATTTGACACTTAGCACGTCCCGCATATAGTTTTTCGGCATCCAGAAGCGTCACAGTTATTACGGACATTAGCATTGTCCACAACAGCTGAACCGTTGCTCTTCCGTCTTTTGCTAAAAATGCAGATACCACTTTTGATTTTATAGCCAGCTGTGTAATAATGTGAGCTATCTGAAGCAGGATATAGTATTTATGCAGGTTAATGATGCTATTTCGGACAAACTTATGCTCCATGTTAAAGCCATTATTCTTCTGGATATTAAACCCCTCGTTCTCTATTTTCCAGCGTACTCTTCCGCATTCTACCCTCGCAATGACAGCTTTTTCCAGCTTATCATTATCTACAGCAGAGTCCTTGATTTCAAGGTTTGTTATATAGGCAAACTTAGTGAACTCCGTGGCTTCCTGCTTTGGATCATAAACAGGTATTAAGCCTTCCATATAATTAAATTGATGATCCTGATGGGTGAGCCCATCTACCCAGCAAAAACTAGCGTCGCCATAGATAACATTTTTACCTTTCGGGTTGACGACTACCGGGTAGCTAAAAACCTTCTTTTCCTTAGAACTCTTGTCTATTATCTGCTCATCAAGTTTTTTTAAATTACCATCCTTCCGTGTAATTATATACTTCCAGCCATATTGCTCGCAGATGTCCATTACAGGGCCATTGGCATACAGCCCGTCTAAATGAATGCAAATTGGAAGACGCGGAAAATCCTCATGTATGCGGGCCGCCAGCCGCTTAAAGGCTTTGCCCTCACAGTCCTGTTTGTCAAATTCTTCATTGTTATCGTTGTTGAGCATTTCACTGGCTACAGATAATACCATATTGTCGTTTGTAAGGAGTTTGGCCTCCAACACATAAGCATAATAAGTAGTGGTGTCGTTTTTTGTTCTATAATAAGCGTTGTCCACGGGTGCATTCTTATAACTGCACACACCAGTTCCATCAAAGATAATGTGGTGATACCCATCCTTGGCCCTACACACTTTCTTCCTGATCAATTGCTTAATAAGGAGCTTGCGAGCATTGGAAAGGTCATCGGTGCTAACAGAACCAATGGCGTTGTTTACGGTGTCAAAATGAGCCCAGGTCAAACCAGGGAACTGAAGCTCAAAATTCTCTTTAAAATACTTACCATAGCATGCCAGACCATTCATTTTATTACGACTACCACCGTGTATCTGAAACATGTAGACGCACTGCATCAATAAATTTGGGAGGCTATAAGTACAGCACCCTTCTATGCGACTATCTTTTACATCACCAAACAATTGCTTGGGTGAACCAACAAAATGGGAGTGTATTTTGTCGAGCTGGTATACCAGATCCGTAGAACAGAAATCCTGAAAATTCTCCTAAGCAAAAAAAGGGCTAAATCGCGGAAAATATTTTTTATTTTATTAAATATTAGTTGTTTATAATTAATATATATTGTATATTTGTATTAGTTCTTAACGCAAAAAAAAGCCCGTCTCAGGAACGGGCTGTCAACTCGAAGTTGATAAAAGTAAAAAGTTATGGAGAATATTGAGGTATCGCCTGGGCGATACTGTGCTCATTATATAGTATTTTATTTTAATACAGGATTTTAGCTTGCTGCGCTGCCAACACAAATCCTACCCTACAAAGAAACTATAATTAAATTAGTGCGAAAAATATTTTTTGTCATTCTCTGGAAGCTCCGTCAACAGTAAAAAGAAATTCTACTCTGAATTACTGTCAATCATACTTTGAATTGTAAATAATTGGTTATCAAATAATTGTACGCTTCCCAGGCGGAAAGCAACTTATTTTACATAATTTTCTACAGGAAGACGGTTCATCATACTTCGACCGAGCGTCATTTCATCGGCATATTCAAGCTCTCCGCCAAAGGCAACTCCCCGGGAGATAGTCGTAATTTTGCAAGGCAGCTGCTGAAGTTGCTTTTGAATATAAAAGATCGTGGTATCTCCCTGGATATTGGGATTTAGGGCAAAGACAAGCTCTTCCACCTGATCTTGTTTTACCCGCTCTACTAAAGAATCGATAGTCAAACTATCAGGACCAACCCCATCCAGTGGTGAAATAACTCCTCCCAGGACGTGATAAAGTCCGCTAAACTGCTGCGTATTTTCTATGGCAATTACATCTTTAATGGATTCCACCACGCAAATAAGTCGCTGATTACGCAATTGATTCTCACAAATACCGCACAGTTCATGATCACTGAGATTGTGACACCTCTTACAAAACCTAATTTCGCTTCGCATTCTGGAAATTGTATCTGAAAATTGAGCTACTTGCTGTTGGTCTTGCTTTAATAGGTGCAGCACTAGCCTGAGTGCAGTTTTTTTGCCAATACCCGGAAGACCTGCAAAAGCATTAACGGCGTTTTCTAATAAAGAAGATGGTAATTGCATAATTATAACGGTGGTGCAAAGATAATAAATCGGAGACTTTTAATCTTTGAATCAATAGTGCTGTAATTGATAGGGATTATTGGGGTCTGGCTGGTTAGGATCTTTTTTAAGATATATATCCCATTGGTTTTCAGTATCTGCTATAAATTTAAATTTACGCTTAATGGCGACTCCTAATTCAGGTTGCAGATGTAATTCATAATTACCGGGAGTCCAACGCATATCCCCATTTGTATCATACAGCACCCTGAAACTATATTCTCCAGGTTCAAACCTTTCTATTCTGACCTTACGATTATCCGGAATGACAGAAGAATCTACAATTTTTTTATCGGATAAAATAAGCAGTACCGGATGTTTAGTCGTGTCTACATCCGGAAAGTTAAGATCCAGTGTGGCATAATCATGCTCGGTTTTAACAGAGAATTTAATGGTATCTGCTTTTGCCAGCTGTACTTTAAAGCTGTCTGTTGCAGCCTCTACCGGCATCGTGAGCACGAAATCCTTACCCTGAGCTGTATCCCAATTATGTTGAATGATAAAACGACTATAGGTCGTATCAGTAGAATCAGCCAGAACTGTAAAGTCCGTAATTGGATTGAAGCTTGTATCCGTGAGCTTAATCATTTCCGGTTTAAATGATTCCAAGGGTTTACTAAAGGTAAGGGTCATGGGCTTTAGTAAACTCTGTTTTCCTTCTTCTAAATTAAGGGCTACAGTAAGTGGCTTTTTGGCATCCTGTTCTTTTCTTTTTTCAATTTGCTTTTCTGAAAGCTGGGCTGGCTTTTTAGCGCCCTCCTGTTCCTTAGGATATGCTCTGAATGCATATAACTGAATACCATTATTAACGGAATCTCTTTTGGTGGATACCGTAGAGTCCAAAAAGGCAAAGACAGCCGTAGAGTCATTGTAGTTTTTCATATAGGTATTCTCCACTACAAATAAATGATAATCCTCCTTGGGTAAAAAATGGAAGGCAAATCTTCCTAAACTATCAAGTCTTGTATAATACCTGGGCGTGTTTTTAAGAACCGCCGTATCTGATAAATCCCTATAAAGCGCTACAATCAAAGTAGAGTCAATAGCACCGTCTTCAGCCATTATAACCTTGCCGGTAATAGAATCTGTATCCAGGTGATCCCCTGTACTAAATACATAGGTAAAATTCTGAACTGGATTATTTTCATTCACATCCTGAATCGCCTTGCCAAAATTAAAAGAATAGGTCGTGTTTGGATCTAGGGTATCTTTGATATCAATGGTGACCTCGGTTAATTTAGCCTTTACATTCGGAACATTTTTGGCGACCGGGGAAACAATCAGGTTATTAAATATATCCTGAATCTGTACGTACTCATTGAATGTCAGGGTTATTTTCTTGCCTTTAAAGTTCAGCGTTGAATCATTTGGATTGGCCCCCACTAATACAGGAGCAATTGTGTCCCTGGGACCACCTCCAGGCGGTACAATAACTGCGCAACTATTTAATTGCACCAGAATCCCTGAAAGGATCAAAATAGATAATACGAAGGATACTAATTTATTCATCTGAGTGTTAAGGTACTTTTGCCTTGTGACAAAAGTACCTCATTGCCCTTATTCTAAAAAGGATTTAATGCAAATTTGTGTTTTAGCCTGAACCGATTATGGCATTGACCTACGGTCAATTACAGCGTCATAATTTCCTTTATTCCTTACTAAATGCATGTCTCTGATATGCCTGCTGATCAATCAACCCCAATTCAACATAAGAAGGGTGTTGTTTATCATAAAAAACCTTTACGTCGGATGCAACAAAATCCGAGGCCTTTGCCTGGTAGATATCCTCAAATACCTGGGGATTTCTGTCCACTAAAGGGAACCAGGAACTCTGTACCTGAATCATAATCTTATGACCTTTTTTAAAGGTATACAACATATCCGGGATGCTAAATTTGACAGCTGTTATTTTTCCGGGTGTAAAGGCAGTAGGTGACGTAAAGCTTTCCCTGTACTTCCCCCTCATAACTTCAGCTCTGACTAAAGATTGATATCCGCTTAATTTCCCTTTAGCGCTGTCAGGATAAACATCAATAATTTTAACGATAAAATCAGCATCCGTTGTGGTTATAGAAACATTCAGATTTGCTTTCACCGGTCCGGCCAAAGTTGTATTTTCAGTTAACACCGGTGTAGTAAAACTTAAAACATCCTTTCTTTCAGTTGCAAACCTTTGGTCATCAATCATATAAGTAATCCCTCTATTTTTTCTGACACCTCCTTGGTAAGGAACAGGGTTGGCTGGATCTGAATGATAAACGCTAAATTTATTACTGCCTGTCGGTTGATTTTGGCTTAGACGGCCATTTGTATTAAAATAAAATTTAATATCTTTAGCAACTGGTGTAGGCCATTTATCAAATTGATTCCATCTGTTTAAGCCCACATCATATAAAACAGCCTCCGGAAGGTCTGCAGATGGCCCTTGCTTTAAATAATGTACAAAAAAGGGAAATTCGATATTTTTCTGGAACCAGCGACTGGTATTACTATTAAAGGATATGTCCCCTAAATGATCCATTTGTGGTCCAGCCCAGCCTCCATGATTCCATGGTCCCATAATCAAGGAATTGCTGTTGCCAGGATTTTTGTTTTCAATATTTTTATAAGTCTCAAGTGTACCCCAAAGATCTTCGGCATCATACCATCCGCCTACCAGTAATGTTGCAGGTTTAACATTACCCATATGTTGTCTGATATCTCTTGCCTGCCACCATTCATCATAATTGGGATGCATTAGTACTGTATCCCAAAATGGAGCAAGATGATGATAATAAAGCTCATTTACCTGACTTACCGGACCAAGCTGTAAATAAAAATCATATGCATTTTTCATAGGCAACTCCAGTTTTGGTAGTTTTTCTTTGTTGGGGCCATTGGTGGAATTGGCAAACCAATAGTCAAATCCAACTTCATCCATCAAGAAAAATGCGCCATTATGATGAGTATCATCTCCTAAAAACCAATTGGTTACAGGTGCCTGAGGGGAGACCGCTTTTATCGCCGGATGCCCTGCAAGTGCGGCATTAGTGGCAAAAAATCCAGGATATGAGATACCCCATACCCCTACTTTGCCATTGTTATGAGGTATGTTATGAATGAGCCAGTCCACTGCGTCATAAGTATCAGACGCTTCATCATGCTGTAATCCTTTCTTATTGTCTATAAAAGGCGTAATTTCAGTCCAATTGCCTTCGCTTTGATATTTTCCCCTAACGTCCTGATAAACAAAAATAAACCCAGATTTGACAAATTCCGGGGAGGGTCCCAGTCTTTCAGGAAACTTATCCTTACCATAAGGCCCCGCTGAATAACAGGTTCTGTTCATCATAATCGGATAAGCCTGGGTCGTATCTTTAGGTATATATACTGCAGTATATAATTTTATGCCGTCGCGCATGGGAATCATAAATTCTGCCTTGCTATAATGCGCTTCAATATAGGCTTTATTAACTTCCGACTGACCATTTACCGTCCAAATGCTATTAAAAGCCAGTAATATCAGAAGACAGAAGGCAATTTTTTTAAGGTTTGGCATAAGAAAAAATTTAATAATAAAGGAAAGGTAATAAATTATCGAATGTTTTAATCTAAAAAGGCAAAACTTCATTTTTCTGCAGATTACAGGAAAATCCTGGCCTGGTTTATTCGAAATCTACGTCAGTGACTTTCCGGCTTTTCGTTTCCCTTTCAGCAGATGTATATATCAAATTTATAAATTTGAGCCGTGTGTTCTAATGATAACACTCCATAAAAGCAAAAAGATGTCAGTTGTTCCTCTGACATCTTTTTAAATAAATTAGGACGCTTAAAAAAGCATACCATAGAACGTATACTGCAGACGATAAATGCAGTATATTTCTCTAACCTGGTACTCTTGAAATATATTTCTGAATTTCTTTAATCTGTGACACTACTTCCGGGGTTGTAGGATTACAAGCCTTCGCCTTACGGAAAAAATCTTTAGCCGCACGGAATTCTCTTTTATTCATCATTATCTGGCACATGCCCAGATTTGCAACAGCCTTACTTTCATTGTCAGGAATTCCCATCTTCAGCGCAGCTCTCAGATAGTTTTCTCCTGAGCGCATATCCCCTCTTTGCATGGCCATCATACCTAATTGTAATTTATTGGCGCCCTCTGCTTCAGGCATAGCAGATCCGATAGATGATGATTTTTTAAGATGCTTTTCGGCTTCATCATAATCCTTATTCATCATCGCAAGGTTCCCTTTTAAGGTGTAAAAAGTTGAACGGACCGGTTTAATTAAAAGACCGGGAAACCATACTGAATCAATAATCTTTTGAACTTCTTCTAAATTACCCTCTTCCATAGGTTTTTGTACCAGACGCAATGGACCGATAAGAAAATGACTGAGCAGACCAATAAAACCAATGAAGTACAATGGAAACATAGCCCAAAACCCGACTTGCCCTGTGGCATTAAATATAATTGCCAGAACAATCAGAGCAATACTTAACCAAAAACGATATTTTATTATTAAGTTATAAAATTTCATAAAGTGTTTTATTGAGCTGCAAAGATAAGCTCTTTACAATTGTTAGCGGAATAATTCCATATTTTTTAGGTCAAATTAAATAATTTTTGATTTAGAACCCTTACATTTGCTCCACTTTTTTAGGTCTCGTAGTTCAATGGATAGAATAGAAGTTTCCTAAACTTTAGATACAGGTTCGATCCCTGTCGAGACCACCATATAGCCTTCGATTGCTGAATTTCAGTAGCTTAAATTAGCTACAATAAGCCAAAATTAGTAATTTTATCCGCAAATAGTCCGCAAATCCGCAAACGATTTATCTTAATTAATTCTTATGTCCTATTCAATATTAATAGAGCTTGGCAAGGAAAACAAACAATTTGAACGCAAAGTGGTGATTCTTGTCATTATTGACGGCAAAAAATTACCGCGCATAGACACTGGTGTTAAAATATCCGGTGACCTTAAAAAGGCAGATCCAAAAGCTTTAAACGTCATCAAAAAGAAACGTAATGAAGTAGAGCAGAAAATACTGCTATCCATTCAACTGACGGGCAAACCCTCGCTTCCGTCTGCGAATATTGATACATTAATAGGCTTTTGGGAGGACAGGAAAAAAGATATTGCCAGGAGCGATAACAGGATTAGGGCTATTGAAGTGGCTCTGGAGGCAATTGGAGATTGTAAACTGGCGGCAATAAATACCCGGGAACTAGAATCTATTGAAAAGAAGCTCAGAGAGCGCGAAAAACCGCTATCTGAATCCACAATTTGGAGTTATATGTCCAGGTTAAAAGCAGTGCTCAATTTGGCTATTAGGGATCATATCTTGCAGGATCGACAAATAAGCGGCTATCGGTGGCCGGCATATTATTCTGATGTGCCTATTTTCCTGTTAGAACCCGAGATTGAAGCGTTCGCAAAAGCATTGAGTGGGATTGCTGACCCCAGCTTGCAGCAGGCCGGTTATCGGTTCCTGCTGGCCTGTTACGCCGGCTATCGGATCTCAGATGCAAAAAGGTTTAATCCGGACTTCATAAACGGTGATGCTCTAACCATCAGGGCGGCCAAAAATAAAAAAGTAGTCTCTATTGCCATTCATAACAATTTGCGCCCGGTGGTGGACTGGCTGCTTAAAAATCCTGAATGTAATCTAACGGACCAGGCAATCAACAAGCTTATTAAGGATATCGCTAAGGCTGGCGGAATCAAAAAGCATATTAAATTCCATACAGGCAGGCACTCCTTTGCTATGCTTTTAACCCGAAAAGGCTTCACAATTGAAGAGGTGGCTGAGTTCCTGGGTGACGATATTAGAGCCGCCAAAACGTATGCCCGCCTCTGGAATGACGAACTTAACCGAAAAGTTATTGAGAAACTGGGCTGATTCTTTCCGCGTTACCGGTACGTGATTCTTTCCGCGTTACCCCGGATCAGATTCTTTCTGCGACACCCATCGCCTGATTCTTTCCGGTTGGGGTTCTGCTGATTCTTTCCGCAGAGGGGGTTACGCCTTCCTTTCGCACTGGGCTGGCCTAATTCAGTTCCGGATGCCCTGCCTCGATCGTAATCGAAATATTAAGGGCCTGGCAGATCAGTAAAAGGGTTTTGTAGTTTGGGAAGCTTTTACCGGCTTCAATAAATTTAATTTGCCTGACAGAGACACCGACGGCATCGGAAAGCTCCTGTTGGGTTAGTCCTGCTTTCCCTCGCCCCTCCCTTATTTGTTCATTAAATGGTTTCATAAGTAAAAAGCCGCCCCGAAGGGCGGAGGTTAGTTCTTTTTGAGAAAGGAATATACTGTGGCCTCTGACTTAAATTCACCTGCTAGAATACCCCCATCACCATAAGCTCTATAAACGTGATCGTATTCGTCATACATTACCCAGGTAGACCCAACGATTAAATAACAGCCTTCAATGTTGAATTTAATTCCTGCGTTCTGTAATTCGTTTTGTAACTTTGTCATGATTTTAGAATTTTGATAGTTTTAAAATTTCAGGGGGTAGGCGTCTCAATTCTTACCCCCCTTTTGTTACACAAAGATAAGGGTGAAATTTAATTTCACCAAATATTTTTTCAATTATCTTAAAAAAAACTACCAAAACATTCAATACTTAAAAGTTACAATCTCGTAATACTTACCACAACAATCTAAGAGGCCAAATTAGCTACCTTAAAATTATTTATTAACTCCTTGACTTCCAGTATCTGCGTCGCAGTTAGGCCCTTTATTTTTAATGTATAGGTCTTAGTTGCTCCGCTCTCTTCGGGATTATTTCCAAAATAAAAACCTCTTCTCTCTCCCGTCTTTCCTCCTAATTTAATATTACAAGCCCCGTATTCCTCTTTAATAAACTTGATTATATTTTCCCGTGAGACAGATACTTTTATTTTATTTGTGTATAAAAAATCATTTAACTCTCTGTCTACCTTATTCAATTCTTTGATAGTTATATAATCACCTTTTTGCCACTTATTAATAAACATCGGTAGGTATTTTCTCAATATAGGTTTACAGTTCATGTAGTTATAGCGCCTCCATTTATCCAGATCTTTAACCCTTCCAGTGTTTATTTCTATATGCGTTATATTCATCATCATTATTTTTTATAAATTACAAAACATCTTACAACCTTATCTCCCAGTCTAACGCTTTTCGGCGGCCTCACCATGTGAGTCTGGTTTAGCCCTCCAAATATGTACTTACTTACCAGATTCCTACTTACATTAAACTGGTCAGCAATCTCTGAGATCTCAGACACCGGTACAATTCTCATTTGCTCCCACTTCTCTAGTCTACTAGAAATAACTTCCATTACTTTCGTGGCTTCAATAGTGGTGCCATCTATTAGCAGATTTACAATTTTATCGGCAACGTCTCCCACCTGTAATATGTTTAATTCAGGGAATGAGTGTTGCACTCGTTGATAAATTTCATTTCTCATTATTATATTGTTTAAGCGTTAATTAATCGATACAACAAAATTACAGACATTACAGCCGCTTAAAGTAAAAAGCGAAAAAAGTTATTCATTTAGTTATTCACAGTAAATTTAAAAAATATTTTTATTTCATTTTATACAGATTTATAAAATCATAAAATAAATACGAGAAAAATATATTGTGCTTACAGAAGGCAAAGATGTGTCCGGTATAAATGTCAATGTTTATAGGCATTTCGTGGGGAACATTATACTTGCAGATTTGTTTTTAAAATAATATAAAATATATAACTATGCAAGTAGTAGAGTTGTAGTACTACATTGCAACAGTGTTATGTGTTGTTATTTCTATAATCTTTTTATTATAAATAATCTGTAATATCTGTAAGGAATATTATAATATATTAATTATTAGTAAGTTAATGGCCTTACAGATTTCATTACAGATTCATTACAGTTTTTTATCTGTAAGGGCCTGCCACTCTCCCCATTTCCTCCCATCCCTACAACTTCCTAATTTTGTGATATGGCAAACCGACTATAGGGCCGCAATAAGTTTACAAGATCATGGCAAAAAACGGAAACATACACCCAAAAAGGATATTTAGAAGCGTAAAATCCTTGCAAAAAGCATGGGAGGAATACAAGGAAGATCTCCACGACCAGGCTAACGAATGGTTAAGGATTCAGTATGTCGGTAAGGAAGGTAATCGAATGGAAGACCCTCAAAAAGTACCTTATACACTTGAAGGATTTAAGAGATATTGTAGGGAGCGGTACGGAGATGTTTCCGGGTATTTTGAGAATCATAGTAATTATTACGATGACTTTGTAGGTATCTGCGCGCAAATACGTGAAGAAATCCGCGAAAATCAGATAATTGGAGGGCTTTTAGGGTTTTATAATCCTTCAATCACCCAGCGCCTTAACGGACTTGCAGATAAAACAGAGACAAAAGTTAATATAGAACAGCCATTATTTGGAGATGAAGAGTAATGACCGTAATTGCTAGGACCATACCGCCCAAATTAACCAAGGTTAATGGATTTACTTATACAACTGCTATAAGGAAGCTAAGGAGGCTTAAACGGCGTATTAAATGCGTTCCTGGTGGATCTTCAGCCGGTAAGACATTCGGCATCCTACCAATATTAATCGACAAAGCAGCCAGAACGCCCAAACTTGAAATTAGCGTAGTTTCTGAATCAATTCCACACCTTAGACGTGGCGCCTTAAAGGATTTTATAAAGATCATGCAGGCTACCGGTAGGTTTATTGATGCTAATTGGAACCGGACCTTACTAAAATACACTTTCGGGAATGGGTCGTATATTGAATTTTTCAGCGTTGAAAACGAACAGAATGTAAGAGGCCCCAGGCGCAAAATTTTGTACGTCAATGAGGCTAACAATATTTCTTTTGATACTTACCACCAGCTGGCAATTAGAACATCCGATGAGATCTGGCTTGACTGGAACCCGTCCAATGAGTTTTGGGCCTACACAGAGCTTTTAAATGATCCCGATGCAGATTGGCTTACACTCACCTACCAAGACAATGAAGCGTTACCGGATGCAATCGTTAAGGAGCTAGAAAAAGGGTATAACAGGGCCTTTAAAGATCCGGAATTAGCAAAACGAGATTGGGAGGCCGGCATTAAGCCTGACAATATTAAATCCTCGTACTGGCTGAACTGGGTTAAGGTTTATCTACGGGGCGAATTAGGCAGCCTGGAAGGCGTTATATTTAGTAATTGGGAGATCATCGACGAACTCCCAGCAGAGGCAAAGTACTTAGGCACCGGTTTGGATTTCGGCTATACCAACGATCCTACAGCGGCGCCAGATGTGTACAAGTGGAATGATTACAGAATAATCGATGAGGCTGTTTATCAGACCGGCCTAATGAATCATCAGATAGCTGAAAAGATCAAGGGTAAGGGCCCCGTTTATGCAGACAGTGCAGAGCCAAAAAGTATTGATGAAATTGCATTATTTGGCATTCCTATCTTTCCAACGGTAAAGGGCAAAGATTCAATTAATTACGGCATTCAGTTAATGCAACAACAAAAATACCTTGTTACAAGGCGAAGCGTCAACGCAATTAAAGAACTTAGAAATTATTGCTGGGATACAGATAAGACCGGCAAGTCACTGAATAAGCCAATCGACGCGTTTAACCACATCATAGACGGCCTACGTTATCACGAAATGATGACCTTAAGCCAGCCTGAGCCGTGGGATCTCTCCGATCTGTACGCCTTTTAACGGAGAAAAGGCCGTTTTTACCAACTGTGAATAACTAAATGAATAACTATTAAATGCAAAATGTCCTCTAATGTCCACTTAAAGGTAATTTTGTTGTATCATGACGATCTGGGAGACAGAAATAATTGCAGTTAATCCACATACCGGCAAACTATGCACGTTCGCAGGGCCTCATGTAAGGGCGTTTACTCCTGGATTAGCCCAACAGTGGTGTGACACGAACGGTTACGGCTATCTCAAAGTTACGGGAGGCAGGATTGTACAGGAAGTACCCTGCATTCCTGGGACCAATAAGCCAGACTGGAGCCGGGCAAAGAATTATGACGCTGAATTAAATTAAGAACAATGAACCTACCATTAGGCAATAAGCAGTACGAGCCAATTACATGGGAGCAATTCCGGGAATCCGGAATGCTGTTCTTTGTAAATAACATCCTGCACGCATTCGGTTTGGCTATTACGGTAACAGAGGAAAATGGTAAGATAGTAAGTTCAGCCCCTGCCAGGGTCGGTTATCGCGGGTTTGATGATAAGAGCCAGGATAAAGAACACGCTAAAATAGCAAAGTACCTGGCTGATAATGCAATTAATTTTCCTGAAGAGATCAAATGAAGCACATCATGAATATTTTAATCCTAACAATAATAGCGCTGGTTTTGATAGCTGCGGGGTATGTTTTATGCAGACCCAAAGATCATGGAGTAGACAATACATTTATTGATTATCATCAGCCGGATTACAGGAGATTATACAATTTATATTGCGCTGATGCAGAAGCAAGAGCAGCAATTGAAAAAATAAATAATAGATAATTATGCCCAAACCCACCACACAGCACCGCTCACAGGCCCCCATCACCTGTATAAAAGTACTCAGTCCAGCACTAGAAAGTTGGCAGGTAGCATTGATATTGGGTACAACCGAACGAACGGTAAGGCGTTGGCGCAATTTCTTGACTACGCAAAAATTTGGCCGGCTAATCAGATATCCAGCCAAAGAAAACGGACTAACAAGTTATATTGAGGTGGTAAGCGATCCGGCAGATGCTACACCTCACCCATAAATAAAAAAAACTGTTCTTTCATTGTGTGAAGCCTCTCAGAAATGAGGGGCTTTTTGCATCCTATAGCCTAATAGTTATTCAATAGTTATCCCCAATTTTATTAAAAATGTCCGCTCCTGTCCTCTAGTGTCCTCTAGACGACCATAACGCCACACCGCCCTATTGCCGGGCATTACACATCTTCATACTTTTGAGATGAATGAACCAAGTAGAACGATTAAAAACCAATTTCCAGAAGTATGGAAAGTTTTATCCAACGGTGTTGGATAAGGTTAAATCATTCTTACCTCATGAGAAATGGAAAGGCCCGGACGGTGCTACAACATACTGGAATACCGCCCTGTCAATTCCAAATATGGATAAAGAGCTCTTTGTCAATAGTGGGTATCTCAAAAATGCGATGGTGTATTCAGTGGTCAATAAGATCGCCAAGACCGGTTCGCAGGCACCTTTGCAGCCTTACAAGGTTGTAAATGAAAAGGCGTACCAAAAGTATAAGTCTCTGACTCATGCCGGTATGGAGATGACCAAAGATGTCATGTTTTCAGCTTTACTGGAGCGCTCAAAAGCATTTGAGTTGCTACCTGAAAGCCATGAGCTGAGCAAGCTACTACAGAACCCTAACAGGCAGCAAGGGCAAACTGAGTTCATCAGAAATGCATTAGGCATGAAACTGATCACCGGCGATGCCTTTATTTACGGGATCACCATTGGCCGCAAAAAGCGGGTGGGCGAACTGATTGTACTGCCTTCTCACATGATGACCATCATACCTGAAGAGGGCAAAATGATTCCAGGACCGCTTAGATATGAGTTCTCATACGGTGGGAATGTCTACAGGTTCAATCCGGATGAGATACTGCAATCTAAATACTGGAATCCCAAATGGGACGTATTAGGCAGCCAGCTGTACGGCCTCTCTCCTTTACACGCAGGTTGGCTGAGTGTTCAATCTGACAATGATGCAAGGTTAGCCGGCATTGAATTGCTCCAGAACAGAGGCCCCCGAGGCTTCGTTAGCTGGGAACTGCCACCGGTTGCCGGGAATACAGATCTCAAAGCAGTGACCAAGGAAGCCGCTGGCAGGATTAAAGAGGAATGGAGACAGCTGAGCAAAGAATATAAAGACCAGCTGGCAATCATTTTCGGTAAAGCTACCTGGATGCAGACAGGCCTCACAAATACCGACATGGGAATACTGGACACGTCCAAGTTTACCCAGTCCGACCTCTGCAACCTGTACGGCGTATCCGAAAAGCTCTTTAACAACCCTGATGATTCTAAGTTCAACAACCTGAAGGAATACAAAAAGGATTTTATATCCAACGTTGTTGCTCCTGAATTATTTGGACTTAGAGATGATCTGAACAGGAAACTAAAAACCGATTGGGGTTATAAAGATGAGAATGTTGTTATAGACTTTGACATATCAGTCTACAAAGAACTGGACGAGGATAAAAAAGAGTTAGCCGCCTGGATGGATATAGCCGGCTGCTTTACAGAGAACGAAAAGCGGATTATCCTGGGCCAGGACGCCCTGGATTATGATCCGGAAGGCAAAAACCTGATGGATAAGGTTTACAAAAAGAACAGCTACCTACCAATTGAAAAACTCGGCCAGATTCAGCCGCAACCGGGGCAAAACGACGAGGAAAGCGATCATCAGGGCAATGACCCACAAACGGGCAAAAAAGGCAAAAAGGAGGGGCAAAATAGCAAATGAGCCAGTTAATACAGACTCAGCTTAATAAGCTGGAGGAAAAACGCAAAAGTATCAAGTCCGCTCCGGTGGACATGGACGACAAAGGCAACCGTGTCGTTGTTTACTACGCTCATTTCGGCAATGTTGACCGGGTAAAGGACATCATGACTCTGGGCGCCGCTACTGAAGATCTCAAAGCCCGCGGCCCCAAAGGTGAGGATGTAATCTGGCACACCGACAACCATAATTATGACAGGCCGGTCACCAAGCCGACCGAATTAATTGAGGATGAGAAAGGATTGAGGGGCGTGTTAACGATCTGGCCGAACACTGTTGTGGGCCGTGACGTCTACGAGCTGTATAAATCCGGCCTCATCACGCATCATTCCCTGGGTTATTACGAGCTTGAAAATGCAGAAAGGAACGGAGCTAATGAAATCCTAAAGATCTACATCACGCACGTATCAAACGTGATGGACCCGGCCAATTTCCTTGCCAGGACACAGGAAGTAAGCCTGAAAGGCATGGACATCGAAGAGGGAACGGAGCTAAACGCCCGGTTAAAGCAATTCATCAGAGACACAATTGCGAGCGATGAAACCATCATCAAGGCGATGGAAGCCCAAAAAAACATAGAAAAAGCGCTGGAAAGGGAGAAATCCGTTAAAAGTCTGGCGTCCTTAATACGTAACACAAATTTAAAACTGTAAAAAATGGCAGAAGAAACTATGAGCACTGCGGAGGTTACAGAGGCGCTAAAAGACCTGAGAACGGACCTCTCTAAGCAGATCACAGAACGTACAAAAGCCGTAGAAAACGGCGCCACCAAAGAGGAACTGAAGGCCTATGATGAGCGCATCAAGGTACTGGAGTCCGTTGGTGAAGAGCTGAAAGAAGCTAAAGAGGAAATCAGAGCCTTACAGCTGGAAGCCAGAGAGAAATCCGCCGAGAAAGAAAAAGGGCTGACCCTTCGCGGTCAGATCATGAAGGCATTAACCACCGGTGAAGAGGAAATTAAATCAATTGCTAACGCCAAATCCGGACGTGTGGAATTGAAAAAAGCCGCTTCCATTATTACCACCGGCAACGTAGGTACTGGTGTAATCCTGGGCATGAGAGAATCCGGCATCAATGCCGCTCCTTTCCGTCAGCGTTTCATCACTGACCTTATCCGTACCCAAAACGGCGGTGTAGGCTCCGACCCATTAACGTGGGTTGAAAAGAAACCAAAGGAAGGCGGACCTGCAAGCGTATCCGAAAGCAACACCAAGCCTAACATGGACTGGACTTACAACGAAGGTAAGACCACTGCTGAAACCTTAGCGGTTTATGCAGCTATTACCCGTCAGCAAGCCCGCAATATGCAGGTGCTGGGAGAAACTGTTGCAGAGGAACTGATCCCTAATCTCTACGACGAGATGGATTACCAGGTCCTTTTAGGTGACGGTGCAGCCAATGCCGCGGGTATTGGCAATAACCTGAAAGGTATTGTCCAGTACTGTCAAGCCTTCACAGGTGCAGGCCTTGCCGGAAAGGTACAGGCAGCTAATCAAATGGACGTACTACGTGCAGCTATTTTACAGGCCCGTGTCGGCAACAAGGCCGCTACTGGTTACGGCCGTCGTACAGGTTACATCCCTAACGCAATCTTAGTAAGCCCTACAGTTAACGCGCTGCTGGATACTTACAAGAACGCTAACGACACCTATATCTTACCTCCTTTCACAACTGCTGACGGGTCTAAGATCAAAGGTATCAGGGTTATTGAGAACGACTTCGTAGCAGATGATCAGTTCATTGTCGGAGACTTCTCTAAGGGTTTATTAAACTTCGTAGAGGGGCTGAGCTTGCAAGTTGGCTGGGTTAACGATCAGATGATCAAAAACCAGTTAACCGTACTGGCTGAGCTGGTAGCGTCTTTCCGTATCAAATACCATGACCAATGGGCTTTTGTAAAAGGAACCTTCGCTACAGCTACACCTCTTATCCAGAAGGCAGAGGCAGAAGCATAAGGCCAAAGCAATCCAATTAATTAACCAGGGGGCAACGCTGTATTGCCTTGCCCCCATTAATTTAAAATCATGAGCGAATTAGTAAAAATCTGGGGCACCGGCAATGTGATCGAAAAAGGCAAGATGATGGAAGCGGATAAACCGACCGCAGACATCCTGGTAAAACAGGGTAAAGCCAGCTTCGACCCGGTTGAAAAGACTAAGGAAAACGGCGGCGTTATACCGCCTGTAGATCCACCTTCGGGAGAGCCGGGAAAGGAACCAGCCGAACCTGAAAATCCGGCAGCTGAACCCGAAAAAGACAAAGGAGGAAAGGGTAATGGAAAAGGAAAATAACCAACAGCAACCCTCCAGCTCCACAGTCAAGCTCCGCGCCCTTCGGGATGTCTGGATCAATGGCGGATCAACCCTGATCAAAAAGGGAGAAATCTTTGAGAAAAGCTGCAAGCAGTGTGTAAAGGATATGGTGGCCAACGGTCAGGCAGAGATAGTAAACCCCGAATAATCAACAATTAAGCAGTATCAAGTGTCCAATTTAATCAGTAAATCCATCAAACCAAAGAGTACGGATCTCCCGGTCACAGCTGCGGAGGTCAAGACCGATTTGCGGGTGGATTACCCGTTAACGGACACCCAGATTGAAAATTATATCCGGTCCAGTATTCAGCGGATTCAGAACCTTACTTGTCTGGTGTTGGTTCCTAGCGAGGTGACCACCATTTACAAGCAATACGGTTGTGGAGACCAGGTCTCATTAGGATATGCTAATGATATCAAGCCGGATACACTGGAAGGCACAGACGGTACACTCATTGGCGCTGGCGAGCAATGGTACTTACAGACGACTGAACAGCTGGTTACCCTGAAATATGATGCAGGTTATGAGACGCTCCCGGATTGGGCCAGACAGGCAATTATTTTAGATGTAGCCTGGAGACTGGAGCACTACGGGGATGACGAGACTAAGCAGTACAGCCCGGAAATGATGGCACTTATTGAACCCTTTAAAGCCTATATCCCAATATGACAATAGCAGAACTATCACAGGTGATTGAAGTTTACAGGCGTGAAACGATAACCAATGAGGATGGCGAAACGGAGACCGCGGAAACCCTGCAATTTCAGACTTACGCAAAGGTTAAACTCATGAGTGAGTATGAGAAGTTTCAGCAGGGTATCAATACCGACACCGTTGTTTACAAGATCTGGTACCGCTATCTAGCAGAAAGGATGATCAAAAAGAATGACATCATCAAATGGAACGGACAGGAGTATTTAGCCAGATCATTCAGCAAGGAAACGGAGATCAAGCTGAAACGGTGGTTTACTAACAGCATGGCATTACAAGCGGCATAGCAGATGGCACAACTAAAAGGATTCGACACCGTAATGAGGGCTTTACAGGAAAAGCAAAATCGCATTAAAGCCGTTACGGACCAGGTCATGAAAGAGTCCAGCCAGGAGATCTTAACCAGGGCAAAAGGCAAATGTCAGTTTCCGGAGGTTCGCAGAGAGTTGACGCTTCAGTACATCGATGGCAAATGGATTGTTTCCACCCAGACACCTGAGAGCGCTTACGTAGAGTTTGGAACAGGATTATTTGCTAAGAGGTATGTACCGGGTCTGCCGGGTAGCTGGCAGCAGATGGCGTGGAATTTCTACATAAACGGTAAGGGTCGTACACCGAGCTTTCCCTACCTGTATCCGGCCTACGAGGAAGTAACAGCGCACGTAATGGACACACTGGCAGAGGCAATTGAAGGAACGTAACACACAAAGCACGCAATGGCAACAACCACTTACATAGACGCACTGGAAGGAGCTTATTACAAAGCCCTGAACGGCAAAATATTGCTTAACGGCGTTGCGGTTCCCGTGTACAGGAGCTTCGTTGACATTCAGAAGTCAGACACTTATTACATATTAATCCAGAACCCTTCCAGCGTAGGTGCAGAGAGCAAATGCGATAATGATCAGGATGCCTCAATTCAGATTATCATCTATTGCCGGGGCGCAAAGATAAGTACGGCAAACCTCCGGCTCATGGCCGCACAGGTTTACGACCTGGTTTATCCGGACAGAAGTTTCAGGCTCCCGGTAGACGATTACCAGAATATCAACCAAAAGTTAGTATCTGATAATGTCACCAGTGACATGGATACTACAACAACAGTACAGATATTAGAAAGAATTATAATATTTAAACATCAGTTGTCCTAAATAATGACAGCTGAGCAAAACAGTTTAAAATGGCAAGCAAAAATAACAAAGTCGATGGTAGTGTTTTGGTGCTTTTAGGCAAGCGTGTTGGGGATTCCAACTGGCTGCCTATCCTGTGTCAGACCGAACTATCTTTAGGCAGGCAGCTGAACACCATTGATGCAAGCTCTAAATGTGGTAAGGACATAGCCATAGATGAAGAGGACGGCACTGTTACCATGACCGGCTTCATGATTAAGGCCAATGTAACCGATGTCATGACCACCAAGGATTTAGAGGACTTGTATAAAACCAAGGATGAGGCAGATTACATGATCGGCGTTGTTAATCCTACTGATCAGGCGGGGCTTACTACTTACCGCTTCTCAGGTATTATCACTGCCAAGAATCTGGACATGAATAACAATGAGAAGGGGAAAGCTTCCATTACCATCACCACCACGGGTACGGTAGAGACAGGCGTTATCCTGCCAACAGGTCTTATCATGTGGGATAGTGATGCTAAAGCCACCGGATATACTTTTGACTGGGCAGTGTTTTTCAATACATTGAATGAAGACATCCCGCAGATCAATCAACAGGAAGCCGAATTGCTATTTGCACCGGGAATTAGCAAAACCGGATATGTTGCAGGAATCAACAAATTGGGCAAACTCGTTGAAATCAATACCACCAGAGCCGGCACAGCAACTTATATCGGCAGCGATGGATATCTTAAGACTGCTGCAACAGATGTGCCCAGGTTTGATTATAGTACTGGTGTCGCACGTCATTTAATTGAAACAGCGGCAACGAATCTGTTCCCTTATTCTAATTTAAACTCGTCAACTTATCTGTCCATCTCCATGCCAAGCGGCGAAATTGCATACAATGCAGAAATTGGTCGAGACGGAAAGACAATGAACGCTCCACGCTTTTCATGTGTCAGCAGTCAAGGGTGCTGGATATATAATAATACAGGCATTCCGGTTACTGAAGGCTCCACCTATGTTTTAAGTTTCTGGGTGAAAGCTATCAGTAAATTATCAGGGTACAGTTGGGAATTCAGAGACGCAGCTACTTTAGTGGCCATTTCATCAGGTGATTATTCTTCTCAGGTGAAAATAGGCAAGTTTGTGAAAATAGAACAGACTGTTACCATACCTACAGGCACTACCCTTTTGAGGCTATATGTCTATAAAGAAGCCTCATCAACTTCTGGATCTTTTTCGATAACTGATGTTCAGCTTGAACTAGGAACAGTAAGTACTAGCACTATTGTTACATCTGGAGCAGTAGCAACCAGAGCAGCCGACATCGTAAAAAGCGCTAATGATGTTGTTCCATATTCAGCTGCTACAGTATATATGGATGCAATAGTTAAAAATATTTCAGGTTCATCATATCGGTATCTGTCAAAAGCAGCGTCAGCCAATACGCTTATGTATACTGTCACAAATGATACCAGGGCAATCTATCCTGGAACTACATATGCTATTGTTGCCAATACAAACAATAAAAGAATGTCATTCTGGAATGCCTCTACTGTGAATGTGGGCAACGGAGGCGCTATTGGATCTCCGATTGCAAATGACGGTAGCCTTCCAGGTTCTGGACAGTTAAGAATTGGTACTGATGGACCGGGCGGGATATCTATGCAGGTTAAATGCCTTGCTATTTTTTCCCGCAAGTTCACCGACACCGAAGTCCAAACGCTCACTAAATAAACCTTTTACAATGCAAGACAAATATTTCAAAACCACCGAGTTAAAAGAGAATATCACTACCCTACTGGGTCTGGACGCAGAGGGCGTAATAACCGGTTGCGGTGGCAATTACTTCCAGACACCTGATTTTATCCTGTATTGGGTGGGTAAGATCCCGATATCAAACTCAGACCCGGAAGCTCCCATTGAGTATGAAGCGGACGGAGCTGAGCACTTCAACATCCGGCCAATTACGGGATATCCTGATTTCGGGGAGGCGGATGTAGAGGAAATAACTCCTGATACACCATATGCGATATTCCAGTAGACTTCATTCAATTAGTTTTTAAACGTTTAAAAATAAACAATCATGGCAACAGTAGTAAACACTGACAAAGTTAACGGGGGCGATATGGTCTTACTGGCCGATACCTCCGCTACCAGCACCCCTGCCTTTAAAATGGTGCTGTGTAACCTCAATTTGAGTTTACAGAGGCAGGTAAACACTCAGGATGACAGCTCAAAATGCGGTAAGGATATCGCTCAGATTGATGAGGACACCTCCTGCCAGTTTGAAGGACAGATCCTGAAAGCAGGATTGAGCGACATTTTCGGTATTGCTGACCTGCATAACCTGGTCACTAATAAGTCAAAGATCAAATGGCGCATCGCGCCAAAAGATGGCGTTTCTCAAACGAATCTGCCTATCTATGACTTTACAGGCTTCATCAGCAGCATTCAGGACCAGTACAACAACAATGCAAAGGCCACAACCACTTTCACCATCACAGGTGACGATGGCGTAACCTTTACGACCGGTTCTTAATCCGGAGCTACCGGTTCTTAACCTCTCTCGTCTTTAGTTATGGGGTGGCCACGGCCGCCCCGCTAAAGACATTTCACAACCTGCCTGTTATGGGCGCAAACAGTTTTCAATGAACTTTCAACTAAAGACAACAAAAGAAACTTACAACCTGGCTTTCAATGCATTTTTTATTGAGCGGGTTTGCCAATTATCCGGCCTTGACCTGTCAGAAGTGTTTAACTACCTGATTGGTAATAACATTTCAAAGGATAGCGTTAAAGGCGGCCTTATCCAGTCCATGGGCGTTCGGGCCAACGTAATTGCAGCGGGCATTGATGCTTATAACAAGACCGTATCCGCCACCACCGAAAAAGGCTATGAGATATTGGACAGTATCTCTCTGATCGATGGCCAGTTCTCTGAAATGTACGGTTATCTGATTAAAGCCTTACTCCCAAACGCAGAGGCGGCAAAGCCAAAAAAGGTCGTAAAAGCCGCAAGAAAACCAGCTTTGAAGAAATAAAGGAGTTTGCCATCGGCGAGATGGGTATGCGGCCTGCTGAGTTTTATTTTGATTACAGCTGGGCCGAGTTCCTGATCAAGATGGAGCACTTTATCGAAAGGGAAAACAGAGACTACCGGGAAGGTTGGTCAAAAGTCAGAGAGCAGGCGCAATGGCTTATCTGGGTCAACGGTTCAAAGCAAAGTATCAGAGATCTCTGGCGATTCCCATGGGAGCCAAAACCCAAAGCGCCTAAGGAAATAACTCAGGAAGAGGTCTACGAGATTGTTAACAGATATAATAACATACCCAGGGGCGGCAATCCGGGGGAATAAAATAGCAGGTCATGGATGTAGCAGGAATGGAGGTTGTATTAGGGGCTGATTATGAGCCGATGGCGAAAGGCTTCGCAGCCGCCAGTCAGCTCATGGATGATTTTAAGCGCAGGACATTAGCCCTTGCTCAGCTGAAGATCGCCCCTGAAATTGGCGGACTGGAGCAACTCAACCGGTTTTCAAATGCTGTCAGCGACTTGCGAAAAGCCGCAAGTCAAAGCATATCCCTGTCTGTTAACACTAGGGGTGTTGAGTCTATCCAGAAACTGGAAGGGCTAATATTAGCTGCTTTAAATGCCAGTGAAAAAGGGATATTGATCGAGGTTAAAACATCCGGAGAGAATGATGCCATTATCCTTCAAAGATCAATAGTTTCACTGGTTAATACAGCAGAGCAAGGGGCAACTGTTCGGGTTCAGACAGTCGGTGAAGATGGCATAATTAGAACCACTAATGAGATTTCTGATTTAATTAAAACCGCTTCCCAGGGAGTAACCGTAGATGTACGTGTAATTGGAACTGCCGATATTACAAAACTCATTTCTGGCATTATTGCGGTTGAGCAGATAGCCAAGCCTGTGGATCTGAACGTCCAGGTTACCGGTAGCGATAAATTACAGCAGGCTAAAATAGATTTAAACAGTCTGTTTGAAATTGCTTCCAAAGGATTGAATGTTCATATTGAGGGGCTATCAGAGATCTCTAAGCTAGGGCAGTCTATTGCTAATTTAAACGGCAAGGAGTTAACCTTAAATATTTCTGCTCAGGGGGTCGACCGGATTAATGACATCCAGAAAGCCGTAGAGGCGTTGAACTCTAAAAACATAGAGTTGCGTGTAAATTCTGAAGGTGCAGACCAGGTGATAAAAATTGGGGAATCCGTCAAAGCGTTACAGGGTAAAACTATTGAGATTTCCGTTAAAGCCGATGGGGTTGAACAGATCACCAAGCTACAGGGCGCTATCAAAGACTTGCAGAACAAGGCAGTTACTTTACAGGTCAATACTGAAGGGGCTAACCAGATCACCAAGTTAAATGAGGCGTTAAATAATATCCAAGGAAAGGACATTTCAATCAACATATCCAGCGAAGGCGCTAGCCAGGTTGCAAAACTTAGCGATTCCATCAAAGATTTGCAAGGCAAAGCAATTACCCTCACCGTATCCAGTGAGGGATTGGATAAAATAACCCAAACAGAGGCAGCAATAAAGGACTTGCAGGGTAAAATGGTAACCATACCCATTGAAACTGACGGCCTGGGTCAGCTGGCTGCCGTTTCGGGGGCTATTAAAGAAATCCAGGGAAAAACCATCTCCCTACATATTGATGCGGCCGGTATTGACCAGGTTACAAGGCTAAGTGAATCCATTAAGGATTTGCAGGGAAAGACTATTTCATTAAAAGTAGATGCAGAGGGCTTAAATCAGGTTGAAAAAATCAATGACACCTTAAAAGCTATTCAGGGTAAAAATTTAGAGTTAAATATATCTTCTGACGGTCTCGAAAAGATCGTTCAGGCATCTGATGCTATTAAAGACCTTCAGGGAAAGTCTGTTAAGATTTTTACTGAGGTCACCGGAATTGACAAGGTCTTACAGGCGCAAACTGCAATCGGGGAGCTGAAAGACAAAAATGTAAAGGTAGTTACAAGCATAACCGGGTTAAATAAAATCACACAGCTCAACCTTGCTGTAAAAGCACTTGAACAGGCTACCACCGGAGGCATCGCATTGGATATTAAGACCACCGACATGAGCCAGTTGCTTGCTACTTTAAAGCAGGTACAGGCGCTGGGCAGTGGTAAGACATCTTTGCAGGTCAGCGCAAGCGGAAAAGGGTTACAGGGGCTTAATGATTCATTGCAGAATGCTGCTACATACGCCTCCGCTGCTGAATCAGCCCTTAAATCATTGCAGGCTACCGCTAACACTACTTTGCAGTTTTTAGCGGCTCAAAACGCCTCTCTTGCAAATTACATGAGCACCGTTGCTGGTATCAGTGCCCAGTCAGCACAGAGCACAGCACAGTTAACGCAGGCTATTCAGAATACGACCAATGCAGCCCAGTCCGCGGCAAGTGCAACAATAGGGCTGGCAGGCGCTGCACAGCAGGCAAGCCAGGCAGCTGAAAATATCGGAGAAGGATTTAATGCTGCCAGTGCCCGGGTAAATACTTTTACCTCTGCTAATGCAGACCTGAATAACTCCATTATCCAAAATGTCCAGATACTTAACCAGTACCGGGCGAGGATGGCTGAAGTGTCAACGGAAATAGGAAATCTGGCGAAAATGGAAGGGCTGAGTGAGGCAGAAGCCGCCGCCAATTCACGTACAATTGCACAGTTAGGGTCTGAATATGCAACTTTAAAACAGCAGGTTAGCCAGGCCACCAGTACAATCAACGCCCAGGCGAAGGCCACCATTGCCGCTGAGGGGTCATACAATGATTTGCAGCAGCAGTTGACCCTGGCTAATCAGGCATACCGTAGACTAACACAGGCGGATCGGGATAGTTCCATCGGTGCCGGTATGATTAAGAATATCGGTGAACTGAGCGGCAAGCTGAAAGAGATTGATGCCACCATGGGCATTTACGTCCGGAACGTAGGTAATTACTCCAGTGCGACCAATTACCTGAACCAGACCGTAGCGCAGTTATCCGGTGAGATCCCCAACTTTTTCCAGTCCATGAAAATAGGGTTTATGAGTATTAGCAATAATATTCAGCCTATTATGGTGGCTTTAGAGAATCTGAGGGCGGAAAATATCAAATTAGCAGCCTCCGGAGAACCGACAACAAGCGCATTTAAAGCCATTACCAGTTCGCTGCTGAGCTGGCAGACAGGCTTATTTATCGGTGTTGGTCTCCTTTCTAAATATGGAGGGGAGCTTGTTGATTGGGCGACCGGAGCGGATAAGGCCAAGGCAGCAGCAGAGGCATTTAAAAAAGAGCAGGAGGCTTTACAGCAAATTGAACAAAGCGCTATTAAGTCAGCCGGTGATCAGATAGGTAAACTAACGGCATTGAATGCTGTTTTAACCGATTCTGAAGCGCCTATGAGCAAACGCAAATCTGCTTATGATGAGCTGCAAAAACTTTATCCATCCTATTTAAAGAATATCAAAGAAGATGACGCTTTAAATGGAGCTTTGGCAGAGACGATTAATAACAAATTGGTGCCCGCAATCATTGCAGCAGCGCAGGCGAGGGCATATCAGGATAAGATTAATAAGCTAACCTCTGAAAACATCGATTTAGAGGAGCAGCAGGCTAAAGCAGTTGTGGCCAGCGCTGTTGCGATGGATAAATACAGTAAAGCGGCCAAGGATGCTAAGAAAATAAATTTCCAAGGAGGGCTAACGGGTAACTTAAGCGGTGGGAGCATTTCTGATCCATTTGCCAAACAAGCACAGAGCGCCCGAAATGCTGCTGAAGTGGCAATCGATGCACAGGATGCCATTACAAAACATATCGGCCAGAATAATGACAGGATAAAGGAATTTATTAAAAGCTTGCAGACTGCTGTCGAACAAACCGGCAATCTAAAGATTGACGGGGCCGATCAGGCAGCAGGTCCTTTAAAAAAGACCAAAGAGCAAACCGATGCCCTCGCCAAGTCTCAAAACGCCCTAGCGGACACCATTAAGCAGGTGGATGCACAGTTACAGGCCGGACAAATCAGCGCCCTGGATGCAGCTCAGCAGAAACTGGCAGCCTATCAGAAAGATCTTACCGTCTTATTCCAGAATAAGGGCAGCAAGGTGAAAGTTGAGGCTGATTTAAGCCAGATCGACCAGTTACAGGCAAAAATTAAAGACCTGACAGCCTCCGGTGTTTTAAAGCAGTTCAAAGACGCTCTGAATATAAATGCGCAGCTAAATACGGCGGGCATTACCGATTCACTGGAAAAGGTTAAAAGTGATCTGAGCGCAGCAAAGAAAGCTTATCAGGATCTGGTTACCGGCAAAAACGCCCTTCCTCTGGATGACAGCAGAGTTGTTGAGGCCCGTAATGAAGTATCCAGGCTTAAAGCAGATTTGGAGACACTCACCAAACAGCAGAAAATCGACCTCGTTATCAAAACGGCCGGCGAGCAGAGCTTAAGTATTGAGGAAGATCTTAAAAACGGTTGGATCACTCCACTTGAAGCGGCAAAGGAGCGTGTTAAGAGCCTGGAAACAGAAATTAAAGCACTTCAAAAGGCCGGAGCCGATGCGTCTGTTATCATACCTATGAAGGTCCAGTGGGCCAATGCTAAGCAGGATTCGGCGGTGGCTGAAGTTGCGGATATTGTCAAAAACGCAGAAAGCACTTTTAGCCAGGCTAATGCAGCGGTGGACTTATCAGTTGATTTGAAATTAGTCGCCCCTTTGGATGGCTTAAAAGAACAGGTATCCCTAAAAAAGAAGGAAATAAACCAGTTATTGAAAGCTCTAAGTAAGGTTGATACAACTACAATAGAGGGCGGAGCGGTTGCACATCTGCTGCAAGACACTTTAACCAATATGATTGGAGATGTTAATGCAGCGGAACTGGCAGCTCAGTTTCAGCAGAAAATACAGGATATCGCTACCGAGGGCCTGGCCGGCATCGGTGAAATGCTGGGAGGCGTCTTTAGCGGCGGTGATATCGGAGACTTATTCGGCACACTCATGCAGAATGTGGGTGGCCAGTTAGAAAACCTAGGGAAATGGATGATTACCACAGCTGCAAAGTTTGCTATTCTTAAGGAGGCATTTGAAAAGGCCCTTAAAGCCAACCCTATCCTTGGCGTAGCTGCGGGCGTAGCCGTTGTAGCCCTTGGGGCGGCTTTGAAAGCAGCATTCCAGAATAAACAGTCACAAATGGCTTTTGCTGACGGCGGCGTTGTCTATGGCCGCACAAACGCAATCATAGGTGAATACCAGGGAGCCAGGAATAACCCTGAAGTAGTCGCCCCTTTGAATAAATTAAAAAACATCCTGCAATTAGACAAAGGGGCCTCCGATGTAAACGTAAGCGTTAATGGTGTTATTGAAAATGATGTCATTAGGCTTGCAATGGTTAGAGCAGATAAAAACAATAATAAATGAGTTACACACCAAAATATCAGTTAGGATTTAAAGATTTACTAGGCGGGGATTGCATGATTACAATCTCCCTTAAGAGCTATTTAGGTGCCGTGACGGCTATTTACGGCACCTCAAAACCCTGCACTTTAACCTTTAGCGGTGATGAGGATAATATATATGACCCTATCCGAAAATGCAGGGCTAAGATCAACATCTATGAGCCCCCACAGGAGCTTATAGATGATCTTACAGATATTGACGATACCGCCGTATTGGTTACCATCACAGCACCAAATCGGAGATTTGACGGTTTCATCACTCCGGATGATATTGTCCGCCCTCTGGATTTGACAGGTTCCAGCCTTAGCCTTCAGGCGGTGGACATCTTCTCTATCATGAAAGGCAAGATTCTGGTAGATGCCAATGGCCGGATGCCGTACGGGAAACAAACATTAAGGTGGTTTATGGAAAGATGTCTGGCGCTGGGAGCAAATGAAGGCTTCGGGTACAGTATTAATTTCATTAATGACTACCATCTGAACAATAGCAGCGGGCTTCAGTTATTGGATGAGATGATGTTTGACGCCTCCAGCTTTAAAGGTGATGACGGACGGTCTAATGACAGCTACGACACCATGGAGCGGTTTGCAAAAAGCCTGTTTTCCTTTATGTATTTCGCAGAGGGCAAATTGAACTTTATAACGCCGGTGAGCAAAGAGACTACCACTTATAGGAACGTGGCCACTATGACCAGGGGAATGCAGTCCGGGTTCCTTGTCGGCAATCTGGAAAGCCTTGGAGCCGTCAGAGGAACTAAGGAGGTAAGCTGTAAATATGAATTTGGAAGCAATAACGGTCTGCTGCGCAATTTTAATTTCGGGGAGTGGGTCGGCGGGGTGCCTACAAACTGGGCTATCGACAGGCCGGATACCATCAGCAGGGTTGGTACCGGAAGGCCGGAATCCAAGTACGGGATGAAGGTGATCAATAAGACTTATACAAGCCCTAAAAACGGGGTATTCTGGACTACCATTACTCAAACAGCAGTTGTAAGTGCCGGCGTTGCTTATTCGCTGGATATCACCTTAAAATACTTTGACTATAAGGCTGATAAGATCTCAAACGCCGACATAGCTTATTTACGCATGAATGTCACCATGGTAGACACCAATGGCGCCGCAAGAGATTTGAAGTTTGATAAGGATTTCTCCTCCGACCTTGACGGCAAATTCATCCCACTCTCTTTGGAATCAAAAGACGGCGAGCAGGTAGTTTCACTGAAAATAAAAGAGGTTCCCGCGGACGGCACTATTACGGTATCCTGGCAGCAAAAGATATACAGTAATTATATCATGTATGCCATCACCTACCCGAAGACAATCACTGCGGAATATTACGGGGCGATATTTTCAGTGGATAGATCCGGAAAAGAGCAAACAGGCATCAAAGATTATTTAACCCAAGTAAGGGATTATACCCAACTTCTGAGCGTGGATAATACTACCATTGGGAATGCGCCAGATGATGGGATTAGCGGGGGGATTTATACAAAATATGCAATTACTTATGACGGCACTATTTACGGAGCGGAAATGCTATTCCCCTACCTCTTCAAATCAGGCGATTCCACCCCTCGAACGGCACTGCATCAGCTACTGAGGGCGTACATGGCCACGAGCAGAAAGGCGGCAAGAAAGATTGAGTTTACTGTCTTGGATAATCAGATTCAATTTTCTGACATCCTGGCCATCAATGACCAGGGGCGATACATTCAGTTAAATAACGAGTACGACCTCCGGAACTGCCAACAGAAGATAACGGCAATTGAACTGAATAAGGACTTTTTACCGGATCAGTTAGAGCTGGAGGCGACATCCAGTTACGACACTTACGAAACATACCCTACATACTAACAAGCCACGTCAGTGGGTTAACCAGCTCCGGAAAGAGCGCTAAAGAAATGGCAAAGACACTTAAAGGCAAAGGATTCATGATGAGCGTACTCAGAAATGGGGTGTACGCTCCTATCTGTGTTGCCAGGAACGTAAATATTGAGTTAGACGGGGATATCAACGAAGCCTCCAAACCGGAAGGGAGCACTATGCGCACCTACTTCTACGGGTGGAACAGCTATAAAATAACCGTTGATGGTCTGGTCTCTATCGATCCTACACAGTTCACGCAGTCTGAATTAGAGGATCTGAAGCTACAAAGACAGGTGCTGAGCTTCAAATGCGAGGACAGCGGCAACCCGGGCGTTATCTATTCCGGCGACCTGCTTATTGAGAGCATATCTAAAAGTACTACTTACAACGATATGCAGCAGTTCACCATGAACTGCCAGGGGTCAGGAGATCTCTATAAGTCCGGAACGGTCCAGAATACCAATTTTGTCCGCAATGTGCAGTTTACCCAGACAGGAGACAGTACAGGGACTATCACCTTTGAGCCGGTGGGAGATGCAACACAGTGGGCTTATAGGGTCAACGGCGGCGCTTTGCAAACCACCACGAGTACCACCATATCATTAACCGGGATTAACTCTATCCGCAATAATATCCTTATCACTCCAGATAACGGCAACGGGACCTCTTACGATTTCGTTATGGCGGGCATCTGTTATTCAGCGGTTACGAGCCTGACTGTTCAGCAATTAGACGGATCAACCCTGCTTGCCAGCTGGGTGGCCACCAGTTCAGCCACCATGTTTAAATGGGAAGCGGGTGACCAGAGCGGAACCGTAGCGGCTACCTCTATCGTTATCCCTAACCTCAGTGGGGCAGTTACAGTAAAAATCACTCCGCTGTGCTCTAATAACGTATTTGGCGTTTCTATGAGCAAGTCTTTTACACTGGTTGATACCTGCAACTCTGCCATCACCTCCACCACCTATACGCAGGGTGTTGATACCGCTGATATTCATTTTGTCAGTTCAGGAACAGCAGCAAGCTTTGAATACCAGGTAAACGGGGGTTCATGGGTGAGCACTACCGATCACGACTTTACCTTAACAGGTCTGGTGCAGCTGGAGAGCTATACGGTAGTGATCCGGCCTAAATGCGCTAATGGCATTTACGGCCAAAGCGCATCCTTAGCCTTTACAGCCTCAGGGTCATTGCTCAAAAGCCAAGATTGGGATTTCACCTTTGCTAAGAACAATTGTACAGGGGCAAATTCTTTAGGTACATCAGGAACTTATAACGTTCCGGAGGGTGCTTATAACCTTACGCAGTCCACTATCAAGACTATCGGGGATGATATGGCAACAATTGAGTTTCCTGCGTTTATTACCAGCATTGACCGGACCGGCTTAACCTTTGGGTTAACTCCGGATAATACAGGCACTCAGTATGCCATCGATGATGCTCAGACGGACCTTAATAATAAAACGGCGTTTCTGGCATGGGCGGTGGCTAAAGATGCAGATGTTAACGGACAAAATTATGTCAATGGGTCGCAGACTTGTAAGTATGTGCCGCTTACAGCAAAATGCTACCCAATAGTAGTGTCAGCTTCAAATTCCGCCAGTAATCAGGCGGCAGTTGAAATAAGCGCCCCATTGACTTATAACGATACTGAAATTGATTCACTGTTTAACGGCTTGGTTACGATGCCAACCCTGACCCTTACAATAACATTCAATTTCACCACGCCATCCGGCGGAACGGCTCACCTCAATGGTAGCTACAACATAGGTATTGCGTCCGATCATAAAGGATATGGAGGTACTTATTATATGGCCATACCTGATGGCTCCACGGTAAACAGTGCCAGCATTTCGCAGGTGCAATTTGGGGCTATTAATACAACCTGGAAAACGCCTAATACAAACATTCAGTGTACTGCTGTAGAAAACTCAATTTAAAACCAAACCAATGGCAGAGACCAGAAATATAAACAAAGAGCGTTGGATATGGGGCATACTCATTACGGGCATCTCTACCGTTTTTGGTGCGCTGCTGAAGAGTAACGCTAACTACACCGCTTCACTTGAAAGAACGGTGAAGCAAAGGGATGCCACTATCACAGCAAAGGATAGTTCTTGCGCACAGGATAAGCGCAGCATGGCTTCCTATTACGAGGGTGTGATAAAAAACAAAGACAGCACAATCCTGGCATTAAAGGATGATAAATACAGGTCGGTACTAGACCTGCTTAACGTGAAAAAAGTAAATGGCAAAATTAAAATTGAACAGTAATGAAAACAATTAAAGTAGCAGCCTTGGTAATGGTCTTTTCTTTCGCCTTATTGGTGGATGGCTGCAAAACGCATAAGATGGCGGAAGTAACGAAATCAGCTGACATAGCAGTAAAGGTGGATTCCGTTTATAACAAACAGGATTCCGTTGTAAAGGATTCTACGGCCACAAAAAGCGAAGTCAAGCAGCAAAGCAAGGTAGTAGAGGAATATTCAGAGACGACTATTACAATCAAAGCGCCAGCGGTAAATAATTTCAACGTGCCAGTAGATTTGAATTTAGATTCAACTTCTACGCTAGACACTCTGAAATACTCAAACCCTAAAAATCCTAAATACGGCATGACCATTTACACAGGCAAGGAGGGCAAGGCGGTGGCAGAGATTGAGACCCCACAGGGCAAAAAGTCTTTTCCAAACTTCTCCTCTATAACCATGAGCTCTAAGAAGTGGAAAAAGACGACCACGGGCAAGATTGATTCAGCCGGGCAGCAGGTCATAACCAAGATATTAAAAAACTCTGTTGATTCCGGGCGTTTGTCCGTTGATTCGACCCGTAAGGAGCAAAGCCATGCAATTACGCAGAAAGACAGTAAGCCGTCATTTTGGGGCCTATTGGCGGCTTTTTGGTGGATTCCGTTAACTCTTGCAGCGGTCGGGCTGGTTTTATGGAAGTGGCCGAGTATTATAAACATTTTTAAAAAGTAGTAAATGACAAAGAATTATTACCCGGAACTCCCAGTAGTGGACTACCATAAGACGAGCATTGAAATGGGAGTCGCCATTGCAGCATTAAAGGCATTTGACGTATCCAGACAGGTTAAAATAGCAGCTTATTGTATTTTCCGGATTGAGAGCGGTAACGGAAAATATGGCGTTAATAATAATTATATCGGAGCCCAGGCGGACAATAACCGCTGGCCTGATTCTCTCAATCAGTATATCATAGGAACCGCCGTAAAGAAAGAGAATATGACCGGCAAAGAAAGGCGTTTTCTAGCCTTTAAAGACGTGTCCGGCTCCTTTGCCTTTCTTATTGACCGGATTCTCAGCAGGGGTTTATACGTGGGCGGCCACTGCAATGTAATTGCGGACATGGATATCAACGATGCGCAGGATTGGGCGGTCGCTTATGAAAAATCGTGGGTATACGGTTCTAAAACGGCAAAAATCCCTGACAGCGAACTGCGGAATATTTTGTCGATTTATAAGGCGGGGGAAAGGGTATTTTAATTGTGGCGAATTCGCCTTAATTAGAGGGGATGTCGTGATTACCGACACCCTCTAGATTACCTGATATGCCCTTTCATGTAGCCATCAATTTTTTGTTCAAATAGTAATTGCCGGGACATTAAATCGTACAACTTCTCTTTTCCGAGTCTCACTAGCTCAAAAGGATCTGTAAACTTAATATCGCTTTGCTTAATATTCCTATTCCCGTTTAAATAATGCATCTTAAATTCTGCTGCTGTAAAATGCTTGTTTCCTAACGTTACCAATTTTCTAGTAGAGAACGCCTGCTCAAAAATCCAATTAACATCATCTTCTGTCATAAATTCAGCCATTACCAATTATTTTAGCAAATAAAGCCAGTTTTATGAGAATAGACAAATATTTTTTTTGCCAATTGGTAACAGCCTGATTTATATTAAAAAGCCCCTCAATTACGAAGGGTTTTTCCGTTATAGAAATCCCCATGTCTGGCTTAATCTCTTTTCCTGCCCGTAATAATACACCACACTACAATAACTAAAAAGGATGCAGTACAAAGAACGCCTATTGTTGAAAATATCATCTGTTATTCTTTATTTCATTAATAATCATTGACGTGCAGCATAGTATCAAAAGACAAATGCAGCACCCAATTTTGTTTATTTCGCTAGCATGGCCAAAGAACAGTTTGGCCATGATAACTATTGTCGATAGGAATATAATTAGCTTATTCATCTTACCGCCCTCCTTTATATCTTCCAGTCGCTGTTCTAGCTCCCTGATTTTAGCTTCTTTGGCATCGGCTAGGCGTTTCCATGTTTCCGCATCTGCTTGGCCAGCTGTAATGCCTGCTAAATGCTCTAGGTCGGCATATTCAAACATGGCGGCTTCTACCTTAGTGAAGGTTACGGGGCCTAGTTGTGGGCTCCCTAAGTGTTTTTTGAGTATTTGTTGTGCTGTCATTTGATTCATTTGCTGCTTTTTATTGGTTATTTACTATAAATCCCATTCGCCGTTAATCTTTACAATACGGCTCCTGTCTACTGGTATCAGTTTGCCGGTGTCCTCATCTCTGAAATTTTCCACCCAGTTGACCCTGCCTACCATGCGCTTTTTGTTAATTGCCGTCCTCCTCCGGTCATTATTGGGATATTCCTTGTAATGCTCCTCCATTTCAGTATACCACTGTGTTTCATCAGAGGTCATTAAAGCGGCTTTGAGAAGTTCCAGATTTTCTGCCTGCAGATCCGCAATTCGCTTGTTGTTGTCGGCTATCTGGTCATTGAATTCTTTACGTGTTGTACTCATTCTATTGCTGGTTATCGTTGCCAGTGCGGTTTATTAATTACTGCTTATTATCTTGTATTTATAGACGTTGGCTGCAATTACATCATTGTAGTCATTATTGATATACAGCTCTGGTATTACCTTATCCCCATTCCAACCGTGATTACTATTATTTAATTTTGGGAATGATGAGGACGGAACTGCAATAGTGTCCTTCGTGTCGTTAATGTACGTTACCTCAATACGGTACGTTCGTTTTTTACTGCATGATGCAATCAATACGATCATTGCAATTATGAGTAGTTTTTTCATTTATTTGGTTTTGTGGGGGCCGAAGCCCCCGGGTGATTAATCTTTCCAGGTAATTGCCTTTACAGCCCACATTTGAGCGGTCTGGGCTTCCGTAATAGCTACTGAACACATTCTTTTTACGTCCGGGCTGTCGCTGGCATTACGTACGTTGTTGATCTGATCTATTGCATCAGCAAAAGTTTGCTTGATCAAATCAACTGCATTGTCATTGGAAGGGTTAAAACTCAAACCAACTTGTTTTTGTCCAAATGATTGTTCCATATTCATAAATGCCTATTGTACGTTAGGCAACGGTTAATTTTATTTGTGGCTTTTGCCGGTGATTAATTCATTAATTCGTGCTGTCTATACTCTTCATTACCATAAAATCCTAAACAGTATGAGTCCCAATCATCCCATGATAAGTCGCCTAGATGGAATCCATTTTCTTTATATTCCTGACATCTGTTGTACCAATCACGATAAGTGTCTCCTGATTTTTTCGGCGGATAACCATGCGTATATCCTTTCCCTGAAAAAGTTTCGCCTTCTACGGATCCATCAGGGAGTATTTTTTTCTGATTTGCCATTTTATTGCTTTGTAGCTTTCGCCGGGTGATTAATTTGCTAATAATTTAGTTGCACCCATTGTCAATGCGCCTGAAATATCTTCCTGACTTAAAAGGTTGATCATAAAAACAGAGGCTTTTTGAATTTGTTCCTTTATCTGAGTAAGTGTATTTAATGCTTCCTGGCTGAACTCAATTATTTGTTCCCCACTGTTTTCTGACGTGCTTTTATGTGTGATATAGCCGTCACATTCCTTTTGCCAATCCCTATCCGGATAATCATATTCATTAGTAGGTAAAGCTTCGTGCAGGTAAACCCTGCCGTCAATAGTTTCTTCTATCAACACCCTAAAACCAAATGCAAAATGCGCCCTTTTATGATCATAGAATCCGCCTATTTCAAACTTGTTTCCGTACGGTAATGTTTCTTTTATAAATTCTCCCTCTGGATGTTTTGCAAATTCCCCGCTCACACCGAATGAAATCCCTATTTTTAGTTTCATTGACGTATTTGCTTTTAGGTAATCAGAAAAAGCTTTGCTGATTATATCTTCCAATTCTTGTAATGAGTTGGCGGTTAATCGACTGTCTAATCCTAATTTTTCGGCCATTAGATATGATAGATTAGTACTGAATACACCTTGTGAGTTACAATTGAATGCAACGGTTATTTCTTGACCATCGAGTACGTACTTTTCTGTTTTGATCTTTGCCATTTTATTACGCTGTTTTGAGTGCGGATCTCTCCGCTGAGTTATCAATTATTTTCTTAAGCCTAGGCAGGCCTTTTTTAACGAGCTTCAGGATCCGGTCGTGATACTCTGTGGCACGGTTGAACTTGCCACGGGCCTGCAATATTTCGAATGACCTCAGGCTGAGTTCAATTGTCTCTACCGGTTCGCCTTCTATACGGGCGCTCATGATGAGTGAATTCTGTTTGGTAAAATAGCTGTTGGTAAATACGCAGTGATGCAGGACTTTAGCCTCCTGCTCAAATTCGGGTATCGTCTCCAGCACTTTGACCGTGATCTCTTCATCACCCACAGCGAATCCAATAAAAGGCTGGATTCTTTCCATAAATGCCTTGGCCGCCTCCTGATCCGCTCTTATCCGATCGGCCTCTCTCATTGCATTGATTCTGGCTCTTTCCGCTTCGTTAATACGGCTCCTTTTAGCTACCAACTGATCATGCACCCTTTTCAGGTCTTTAGGGCAGACATACTTAGGATTTCGCAGGTCCTTCCCAAAGCCGTCCAGTAAGGTCAGATAATCAAACCATGTCCTTGCGTCTTTCACCGTGTATTTATTCCGGAGGCAAATTTTTATTGATGGCCAGTATCTGTAAATACGCCCCATCGATTCCTCGCAATGAGACAGCAGCCACCACTGTTTAGCTTTGATCAACGTCTCTGCCTTAGGCTCGCTGCCTATAATCCGGATTGCTTCCTCCATATCCAAGCCACCCAGCTCATGCGTAATGCCTATTTTCCTGTATTCAGGTTTGATGCAGGAGTCCGGATGATACTTGCAGGGATAGATGCGATACTTATTATACGCGTAGCCACGACTCACGTCTTTTCGGATCTCCCAGTCACCTATCCAGCTGTCACAGAAAAAGGAGGTATTATGCAACCTGCCGATCTTGGTCGTCTTGCCTGTATCGTCAATCCAATATTCCAGGATTCTAGTGTGAGAGATATAAGCAGGTTGTCCTTTTTTATGACTGGAGATAATCTCAAAATTAGCCACCACCTGAAACCCGCTAAACAGATAGGCAATAGCGTAATATTCAACCTGTTTAAGGGTTGTTTTTCTATTGTAAAAGACTTTGAGCTTTTGATCGCAATGGGGACAGGTTGCTCGCCGGCGGCTGATCAGTTCCAGTCCGAATGTCTCACCGCAATCCAAACAGAAGCAGCTTGTTTTGTTGGCATACCCTACGTGCCTGAGGCAGTTTTGCTCCGCCCACTGTTCCTGCTTTGCAGTGATTTCAGGCAGCATATTGCTAAGCCTTACCACCTCTAGTTCCAGTTTTGTTCTTGCTTTCATTGTGTGCGATTGATGGTTTAGAATAGGGATTGCTGTATTGGCTGCTCGGCCACTGACTTGCTGCGCTTCTTTTTAAGGCTGTCCAGTTGTTTTTGGTAGACGTCCTGCATAGCCTTCTCTTTAGCGGATTCGATCTCGGCCTGGGTGAGCTTGACTTTTACCGGGGCTTTTGGCGCTGTCTTGTCCTTAGTTTTACCCTCCAAATGATGATTAATGACTACAGTGCCGCTAACCGGCTTCCCGGGCTTAATATCATCCTCATCATAATAATGTATGGCCATTCCGTAGATCTCTGCATCATCAAAACCGTTGTATCCGCTGGCTTTGACTGTATTCAGGATGTAATTAACACAGTCATCCATGTTCTTACCCTCCTTAGCGAAGGCTACTGCGAATGCCGGATCGCTGTTTGCTTTTTCCTTCAGGTAATTGAAAATAACCTGTTTAAATTCCACTGTTGCTTTCATTGTATTGTGTTTTAATCAATTATAAATCGTAAATTCTTCAAGTGTTGCATAAGCGCCGGAACGCCTCTTTCTTTCTCGTATTCCCGCTTCCCCCGTGGGGTGTACTCGGACTTAATGCTCTCTATCCAAGTCCAATAATTGCGTTCTATCTGCCCGATCTTGCCTGAAATGCGCCGCTCTTCAGCTATCAGATATGATTTTTTAGGCTTTACTTCAAGTAAGAGCAAAACGTCTTTCAGGTAAGCCAGTTCTTTACGGATCTGATTTTTACGTTTCCGGGGGGGGCATTCTGCCATTTCAGAAGCCAGCCCCGCCATTAGCTTTTTGATTTGTTTTATTGACTTCATTGTATTGTGGGTTTTTGCGCCTCCAGCTTACGCTATCAGCCGTTCTTTAATTTGAGTAATTACTTCCGTAGTTCTTTCATCCCCTGCGCTGAGCAGTCTCTTGGCGGTATTTCTGTTGTGGATAACAGAGGTATGATCCATCCCGAACATCTGAGCCAGCGCAACAAAAGTTGTGCTCTGGTATTTCCACGCCAGGTAAAAGATAGCTCGGCGGATCTCCACGATCGTACCTTTTCTGGTTCTCGCCCGGATCTTGTCAAAAGACATCCCCGTCACTTCCTCAGCTGCACGAATGATGTCATCAATGCTTACCTGCTGAGGCTGGTACATGATTCTCTTGCTGGCCTCGTCGGCGGCGGCAACCTCTTTACGAGCGCTCTGGCAGCTCTCCCATCCAGGCAGCAGATAGACCCCGCTGCACTTGTTGAAAAAGGGGATAAGGAAACGGGATTCTTCCTCCGCACTGTTAAGACCTTCCTCATCCACCTCATTAAACTTCAGAATTTCTTCCAGCGGGTTGATGGCCACCCACCCCATTTTCCGGATCTGCATCTCAGCTTCTGAGAACACGTTCCTTGGCGTGCCTTTACGCTTACCGATGATGTATATTAGTTCCATGGTTTACCTCCTGATTATTTAGTGAGTACAGGTGCAATCAGCGCCTTGAACTCTTCCAGTGAACGAATAATGATGTAATTATGTCCCCTCTCCTGCACTTTGGCCTGCCACTCTTTTTGCGCTGCCTCCTGCGAGCCAGTGGGCGTTTTGAGTTCGATAAACAGAATGCGACCCTGTGGCAGCACTAGCACCAGGTCAGACACCCCCTTTACCACGCCCATGGCTTTAAACTTGTTACCCTCAATTGCGTTGCGGGCTTTATTATTCACATGAAACAGCATTCCTCTATGTTCCGGATAGGTGTTCCAGAACCACTGTGTAATGTCGGCTTGGAGACGGGATTCTGTTTGCTCGTTGCCAATCAGATTACTGGCCGGGGAGAACTGTCCGCTGGCTGTGGGCTTCGGCCCCTTATTTGAGTTTGGAACTGGCCACCATGCAGTTGAGGGATTATTGATAGTATTCATTTCTGCTATTATTATCTGGGTTAAAAAATATTTGTTGCTGTACGGGCTGTTTGGGCTTCGCCGGTTCGTAGGGAGGGAAAGGGGGCGGTTCGGTGGATGTTGTTGAACTTAGTATTGAGATTTCCTGTACCATCCAGACGCGCTGAGCGGCCCCTGCTTTCCATACTACACGCTGTTCAAATCCTAGTCGCTTTAACTCCATACCGATTCGTTTAACAGTGAGCCTAGTAACCCCAAACCTTCCTCTTATTTTTGATTCAATCTCGCTTGCTGGCATTTCTACTGGCCCGTTCTCAAACATGAGTTGTATTAGCTCCCTTTCATTCGAAACCGCTTCAAATTGGGCGATATGTTTATTTAGGTATGCTTTATCCTCCTTGCTGAGTACTTTCCAGTCAAAACCGGATTTCCACAGGTGATACGCTTCCATAAATACATCTGTCTTATCTACATCATTGAATATATTGTGATTAATTCCTGTTAATAGAATTGGTATCTTACGCCTGTTTCCTGTTGGGTCATCAATAACGTCGTCCTCATTTGAAGAGCCACACAAAACGGCTAAGCGTCGTAAATCCCTATGCACCATGCCGTATGGTTCACGGATGCTAAATATCCTCTGACTTGTTAATGTCTTAAACCTCTTACTATCCTTTTTACTTTTACCGCCCATTTCATCATCCAGGATAATTAACTTTTTAGTCATTAGGATTTCACCGTCCTTAGCTTCATCCAAATTGCTTTGCGCAAAATAGCTGGTAAGCCCTTCAGGTAATAAGTGGTTAAACCAATATGTTTTTCCTGTTCCGTGCTCGCCACCCACTAATATTAAATCCAGGTCGCTAGGCTGGTCAAATATTGCCGATATGATAGACACGATCCACTTTGTACCGAAGTATTGCAGGTATTCCGGGTCCGGTGTCTCAATACTGCTGAGTAGTTTTTTTATATGGCCGCCGTCTTTGCCTCTTTCAATATTCTGAGTAACGAACTCTTTAAATGGGTTGTAATCGGCAACAAAATCAGACCCTATTAAACGCTTCAAAGTATCAAAACTGGTCTTGCCAAGTACTTTGTTTGCTTTAATCCAAATGCTATTCAACTCCTTTTCCTCAATCTTGAAACCGCCATCCTCCACCATCCTGGTGATCTCATTGCGCCTCAGGTCATAATTCTGCCTCAGCCACAATTCCAGTTGCTCAATAGGCCCGTCCTCATTCAGCTGGATATTGTTATCCATAACGGATTGTGCAATCTGCTGTACATCGTCTCCCTGGATGCCTTCAAACTGTGCCAGGTTCTTAGCTACCTGCTGGGCGTTTAATCCGCCTTTCTTACCCTGGGATGCTGAGTAAGCAATTGTCTTTGTCCTTTGGCTGTAGACCTCAATTCCTGCCTGTTTGCAGTAGTAGTAAAAAGTGGCGATCGTTGCTTTTCTGCCTGCACCGTGCGCTTTTAAACAGTTGTCATACTGCTTTTCACAGGTCCTTTCATTGAACTTGTAACTATACTGGCTCACATGGCGGAAATAGTTGCGGCCACCCTCGCCGAACTGATCAGCGAAAGCAAAGCCTATCCGGAGCCATTCTTCGTATCCGTCACACAGGCTTATGCCTCTGCGGTCGATCTCCTTTAAAATCTCCTCAAAATCGTTATGAGCATAGATGACTTTGTCCAGCTTCTTAGGTTCCCGGGTTTTAGGGTACTTAGTCCATTTGAGGGCCGTTTCATTGCGGAATAGCGCCGGGTCAAAGGAGACGAAGCGGAGGCGGCTTACATCGCTGCCACTGGCATCCACGATAACGTTGTACGTGTTGTACATATAATCGCTGATACCCATAAAACTCTCCTTGTGCTTGCCGGGTGTTATCTTGAACAGCAGACAGAGGCCACGGCCGGAAATAGAGGCAAAGGAGGCATAAACGTGCGGATCTTTCTCAACCATGGCACGGACGGCGTTCAGCTCGCCCGGACCTTCCAGCCCGTCAATGTCAATAGCTATAAATCCGCTGTGCTTTACCAGAGCATTTGAAGCCCGGCGTTCAAACTGCCCGGATATAGTAACCGCCGGCGCTGTTCTCTTTTTCAGGTCTGCCCGCTGCTCTTTCGTGGGAAGCACTCTGATGGGCGACACAATATCCTGCCAGTAGCCGTCCTGCACCTTATCCAGGAACATATCCAGAGGAATGGTCTCTTTTTCTGCCACTTCTTTTGCCAGTGAGTAAATTGATATATTTGGGGTCTGCATTATTTGGGTCTCGTGTTAATATTGTGTGTTGTGGTGCTGCGCTTTCTTGTGCTTGGTTTAAAGTGCTCTCAGTGCCTGTAACGGCTGGATACTTGGCTGCCATGGCTGCGGCTTGGCAGGCTCAGGCAGGATAACGGGCGGCGGTGGTGGCGGAGCTGGCAAAGGAGCTGTAAATGCTTGCACCTCCTGCCCTTCCGGCTTCCACTTTTTAAAACGGTCTTGCAATTCCTTCCACAGCGTTTCTTTTGCCCGGTCCTGATGCCAGCGGTTCCAGTTCTTGCCTACCTGTTCGCACCAAACCTTGCCTTTCTCTTCGTACTGGCTGAGGATATACGCTGCAATTTCCTCGGTCATTTTAGGTACGGTCTGCTTAGCAGCAGCGGCCAGCTGGCGGCCAATGTCAAAGAAGGTGTAATATTCCTTACGCTCGCTGTTTTCCTGCATGAGGGTTTCAATATCCAGTCCTTTTGTGACCACTACAAAATCCCCTAGCTCCTCTTCAATCTCCTGTTCTCTGCTTGGAAATTCGAAGCCACAGTATTTGCAGCTCCTGGCAGTGGCTGCTAGGATTGCGTCACAGCTGGGGCATGACTTGCAAGGGGCAGCGCCCTGTTTGTCCTTTTTCTTAGGCGGATTATGAAAGATATTCTCCCAATCCCTATCATCTGACCAGTCACCTAAAACGGCTGCATTGCCGCCCATGTCAATAATGGTAAAGATTGCTTTGCTGGCGTGTAACCGACCGCCCCTGCCTGTGCACTGTAACCAGGTGATATTACTTTTCGTGGAACGGTTCATTATTACCGTCTGAATGCTTGGAATATCCGTCCCGGTGGTGGCAATACCAACATTGTTCAGGATCGCTCCGGGTGTACTCTCAAACCATTTCAGGATATTGGTGCGCTCGGTGGTGCTCATATCGCCGTCAACATGTTTGGCTTCATAACCTGCCAGCCTGAAAGCGTTGTTAACCTGTATGGAATGATCTACGGTACAATTAAATACGATCGCTTTCGTACCCGGTGCGTACTTTTCGTAAGCCTTAACGGTATTGTTAACGTACTTTGGAGCGCTGAACTTGATACCCATTAAGCCCTCGTCAAAATCACCGCCTTTCGTGGCCAGCTCCGCCCTGTTTACGGTTTCTTCCGGTGCCCTGGTGATGTTCTGGCAGAGCTTGCCTCTGCGGATCAACTCCTCAATCTGGACAGTTGTGATGATATCCTGATAATAATCCTTTAAAGGCTTTTTCTTGTTGGCACTATACGGAGTTGCAGTAAAGCCTAAAATATACGGAGGATTGGGCAGCGCTTCCAGTGGCTTATGAACTTTAAAAAAATTTGCAAGGTGCGCCTCGTCTATTATAACCAATCCCAGGCTAGTGGGAATCTTATCTACTTTTTTGTATGTGCTCTCGATCATGCCTACATAAACCTGTGCGGGCGGTATGTGCTTCATACCTGAGATGATCGGCTGAGCCTTAATTTTATACAGGTCGTATAAAGTCCTGCGTGTCTGTCTCAGCAACTCGATACGATGTACTAATATTAAAATGCTGGATGTGTTCTTGGTTAGCCACCGATTGCAGACAGAGGAAAACATAACGGTCTTGCCTGAGCCGGTTGGGGCCTGAGCTAACAGTTTTTTGATGCCGGACGCAAACTTTGTAGCGGCCTCGTTATTCAGTTTCTCTTGATAATCGTAAAGTGTAATCATTTCTAAACTCCTTTTCTTTATTCTCTGTGCTATGCGTTTGTTGTGCGCTGTGTCGTGTGGTGTTTTCAAAAAGTGCCGCTTTTAACCAGAGCGGCTAACTGGGTTACCAACTCGTTTAGGCTAGAACGGGAGATCATCATTTACTGCTGGCGCCGCTGGCCCGTAACCTGGGGCCGCCGGTCCCGTGGCCAGGCTTCCCTGAGGCGCATAACCTTGCGGGGCGTACTGAGCCGCGGGGGCTGCCTGAGTTGCCGGGCTAAACCCTCCTGGCGCCGGTGCTGCCTGCGCTGGCTGCTGTGGGTAATACTGCTGTGCGGCCTGTGGATTCTGGGGGGCTGCATAACCTTGTGGGGCTGCCTGTACTGGCGGCTGACCAAAGGGAGTTGTTGCAACTGGGGCAGACTGGGGAGCGTACTGCTGTGTCGGTGTATTCTGTTTCATATTGCCGATGTAGGTCCGCTTAATCTGCTGCTCTCTTTCTTCCTTGGATTGGCCGATACTGATACTGGCAGAGTTGCCGTACTGGTCTACCTGGTCATTAATCCAGAGGTTAACGGGCACGTAGTGCTTGCCGTTTTTCTGGCCGGTTACGAACGGGTGAGGGAGCGCAGACAGGTTTATCCATGCGCTGCCGTCCTGACCACGTTGAATTAAGTTTCCGAATACATCTTCAAGGCAGATGCTACCATATAAGAATTGTGACATTTTAAAGCCCGGATACCGTTGCCGGGTGCGGTTGATAAAGTTTTATTTTTGAATTACGTAGATTGTTGAAAATTGACGGCCTGCCTTATGCGCTGCCTTAACTGCTTTTCTGCATAATCTCAGATTTCCTTTCGGTATCCCGTCAATTACTAAGCACCCTACTTTTTTTGTTGTATAAGGCAAACGGCCGGTACTTGCCATTATAAACTTATTTAGCTTAGTGCCAGGCGGTGGGCTGCTTATAACGTGTGTGCAACCTTCTCCCTTAAGATCTAAGCTCATTCGTTGCAGCATTAGACTTTTACCCTCTCCCTGTTTTCCTTTGATTACTATTTCCATTGTTTGACAATTTGCGCCTTAGCTCAGGCCGGTTTATAAATTAAAAAATGCTTTAAATGCGTTTGCGCCATACTCCCCCTTGGTAAGCTTTACCATGCACCGGATCGTAAACGCTTGCGGCTGGATCTTTCTAGAGACAATGAAATTCTTAGTACCAGCAGAACAGGCCCCGGTGATCACCCGATACATTTCTATGCACTTTTCGTAAGGGAATTTTTTATCCACATCCAACCCCTTGTACTCCGACTTGTCACGGTTAGAGATTTTAAATACCAGATCCTCTCTTGCTTCTTTGATAGTCTCCCCGTGAGCGTACTTTCCTTTGCCATCAGATACTAAATAGTACCTGTTGTTTTTGCCCAGGTCTTTTAACTCCCAGATATTGCCCTTTTTACTGATAACCTCTGAGAACCTGCCGTCACAATAGATGTAATCACCTTTGCCTTTGCCCCATTTAATGAATGGTTCAGGGATATTCACTGGCATATTTTCATGCTCAGACTTTTTCCAACCTTCGGGCTTTATACAATTTGGCCTCAGGTCGAGGGAACCGCCCACTGTTGGATTGAAGCCCTCAGGGATGCTGGTAAGAGA
>NZ_FNQY01000013.1 GCF_900107765.1 Arachidicoccus rhizosphaerae
GATGACGTTGATAGGCTATAGATGTAAAGGTGGTAACATCAAAGTCGAGTAGTACTAATTGCCCGTAAGCTTTATTTTTTAAATCTATATTTACTTCTGAAATGGTAGGTATAGTTGCTCTTATGAGCTTTTCCAATATGACCTTATTTAAGTGTGTGATACCAAGAAGTATCCGAAGACAGCACACGACCTTTTTATGGTGGTTATTCCGAGGGTCTTCACCTCTTCCCATACCGAACAGAGTAGTTAAACCCCTCATGGCCGATGGTACTTGGGTATTATCCCTGGGAGAGTAGGTAGCTGCCATATTTATTTTAAAAGTCTCAATAAGCAATTATTGAGACTTTTTTTATGCACATAGATCAAGGCTGAATAACAGCTTTTGATGGAACCGAACCATCTGAGAATCAGCTGAGGAAAATACTAAGGCACTGGTTTTTACCAGGCAGAATCCTTTTACCGGAATCTATTTTGAACCGAAATACCGAAAATTGTTAGCTTTAAATGGATAACTTCGTTTATTTACGGATTAAGGATAACTATTTCTAGTAGATGATGTTTCTTTGAGGCAGATACTTTTGGGAATAGATCATAGGGTATACGGATCGAAAAAAGGTAAAAATGCACAAACAGAGTCCTATAGCGCTTTCCTGTTATTATAAAAGTAGTCGTGAAGGAGAAAATTATGTGGCGGATGATATCCTGCAACTTCAACTGTCTGGGTCTCTTATTCTTTATGACGGCAAGAAGGCCTATCCCAGCACTACAGGAGGCCTGAGGCTGGTGAGAAGAAACCGGCTGATGAAATATTTTAAGGAGCCCGAAAAAAATCTTCCTTTTGAGTCTCTGTCTATCCATTTTGACTTGGATTTTCTGAAGACCTTTGCCCTGGAGTATCCTGTTGCCAGTGCCGTATATGGTAAGACGCAGGATCCTGTTATTGATCTGAAGACAAACCCCCTGATGGAGGGGTACCTAAATTCTATCCTGGACTTTGAAAAGACAGACGCATTAAAAGATCCGGTGATGGCAGAAGCCAAGCTCCGGGAAGGACTATTATTGATATTGAAAAGCAATCCGGAACTAACCGCTGTATTATTTGACTTTTCAACGCCTTATAAAATTGGTCTTCGTGAATTTATGGAAGAAAATTACGTTTTTAATGTAAAAATTGACCGCTTTGCTTATTTAACAGGAAGAAGTCTGGCTGCGTTTAAAAGAGATTTTCAATTGGAATTCGGGATGTCCCCACGCAGATGGCTGACACAAAGAAGACTGGAACAGGCCTATAAATTATTATCAACTCCGGAGTTGTCGGTTTCAGATATTTATATGGATCTGGGTTTTGAAGATCTGTCTCATTTTTCCCATGCGTTCAAAACAAAGTATGGCGTGGCACCCACGCATTTCCAAAAATCCATTCATTCCCCGGCTCATTAAGATATTCAGATTAAGTGGCTTGCTAATCGTTAATGCTGGATGGTTAGGAATATTTGGCTTCCTCCAAGAGAAAGACTGAGCTTTTCAGGCAAGTAAATTTGAGCTTTTAAGACAAGTTGATTCATTTGCTGCGTTTTAATTTTGCATTTATAAATGTAAATAAAATGGAAAAGATCAATCAACAGTACATCGGTGGTGCATGGACCCCTTCCACCGGTACGGAATGGATAAAAATGGTAAATCCCGCTACGAGTGAAGTATTTGGGGAAGCCTTAATGGGAACCGAATGTGATGTGATAGCAGCTATAGGCGCTGCAAAAAATGCGTTTGCTGCATTTTCTGGGACTTCGGTTGCAGAACGGAAGAGGTACCTACAAAATTTACATGATGCCCTTATTGAAAGAATAGAGGAATTGAAAGCAGCTACCATTGAAGAATACGGCGCTACGACCACAAGAGCTGAGTGGTCCAACCGTTACGCCGCGGATATTTTCCTTCAGTTCAAACGTCTTGTTGATCATTTTCAATTTGAACGGGAAATAGGCAAATCTAAATTAGTCATGACGCCCATTGGCGTGAACGCTATTATGACCTCCTGGAATTCTAATGCAGGCTCTATATGTGTAAAACTGGCAGCTTCTATTGCAGCGGGTTGCACGGTAGTTATAAAGCCCAGTGAATGGAGCTGCCTACAGACCAGGATACTCACCGAGGCGTTTGATAAAGCAGGGTTACCGCCAGGTGTGATTAATGTTATCAATGGTCGTGGCGAGATGATGGGTGAAATCTTATCTACGCATCCCGATATTGCAACACTTAGTTTTACCGGTTCTACGGCGGTGGGTAAAATAATCGCTAGGAATGCCGTAGAGACCATGAAACGAATGACACTTGAATTAAGCGGCAAGTCTCCGCATATCATTTTGGATGATGCTGATCTTGATAAAGCGACCACCCTTGCAATAAATGCCTGTTTTATGAATAGCGGACAGGCTTGTATTGCGGGTTCAAGATTATTGGTTCCGGCCCGGCTGATGACAAAGGTGGCGTCGATGCTGAAGGATAAAGTATCCGCCTTGCAGGTTGGTTTACCTACCCATCCCGGGACTTTTATTGGTCCCATGGCGAGCCAAAAGCAATACGACCGCATTCAGCAGTATATACGAACAGGCATACAGCAGGGCGCTACATTGTTAGTAGGCGGTGAAGGAAAACCGGATGGCCTTGAAGCGGGTTTTTTTGTGAAGCCGACGGTTTTTATCCACGCCACCCCGGAAATGGTTATTGTAAAAGAAGAAATATTCGGACCGGTACTGACTGTATTGTCCTATGAAACGCAGCAGGAGGCCATTGCACTGGCCAATGATACGGATTATGGGTTACAGGCCTATGTAAGTGCTTCAGATACCCTGAGAGCTGAGAAAGTGGCGCGACAAATTAATGCCGGACGCGTCTCGATAAATACCCTTTGGCATGATGCAGAGGCTCCTTTCGGTGGCTTTAAACAATCCGGTGTGGGCAGAGAAGGCGGCGTATTCGGGCTGGAAGCCCTTTTGGAACCTAAGGTGATATTAAAAGAAGGATAACAATGACCGGTTTCAGATAGCGGATAGTGGCAGCGGTTTTTTGAATGACCAGTGCCGCTCCCTGCTGTGAGAAGCGTCTTTATACCATAAGAAGTGTTCTGAGAGTTGTTTATTTTTTGGATGTTATTTTTTCAGGATGCCTGACTGAACACTTTGTTCGATTACGGATTGGACGTAGTGATCAATGGTAGTGGAACAGCAGGCATGCACATTTTGTATTTCCAGCACCTTTTGGTGTTGAACGTTATATTCCTGCCAGGTGCCGCCCTGGTTGGATGCGTTTTGTAAGAGCGGTTCCAACCGGTCCATGGACCGGGCAAATTTGGCTTCATAGGTCTGCCTGGCCTCAAATTCTTCCCAGATAGCTTTCAATTCCTCCGCCTGCTCGTCAGGAAGCATGCCGAATATACGGTCGGCAGCTAAGGATTCCTCGGCTGTATTGGTATGGTTTTTAGCGGCATCAAAAATAAAAGTGTCACCTGCATCGATCTCTACCAGGTCATGAATCAGCAGCATTTTAAGGACTTTAAGGATGTCTATAGGCTGATCGGCATGATTGGATAAAATAAGAGCCATTACAGCTAAATGCCAGCTGTGTTCCGCATCATTTTCTCTTCGGTTACTATTGAATAGTTTTGTTCTGCGTTCAATATATTTGAGTTTATCAATTTCCTTGATGAACGCAATTTGTTGTAATAGATCGGGAGATATGGATGATTCCATGATTGTTTTATTAAAGGTAATGCAATATTTGATGATAGATGTTCCATGTGGATAGGACAAATGTAGTGTATCTTATGTTTGATCCTGTTTTATTGGAGATTTGTTTAGCATCCTGCTGAATACTACTTACCTGAATAAATAGAACAAGTGGCGTTTTATTGGGCAAACGTTTGACTGACAGAATTGCTGGTTTTAAATATATATTTGAAGTACAGGAATTTAAGTATGATGAGGTATAATTGCCGGACCAGTGGCTTATGTACTGTTTTATCCTGACAGGAGTATTATGAATAAGGTATAAAGCGGGATTTTATTTATCAGGCAATCGATTCGTTTCAAATATAATTTATCAGTATTTATTTATGAGTAGAAAAAAAGACTTTACCGGTTTTTATGTAAACAAATGTTCGTTAAATATGCATTGGACGGGTTGTAGGCGAGGCTATTGTTTGGGGATTTTAATTTTGCTGTTGTTATTTGCAGATATGGGTAAGGCGCAGCTGTCAGGTAAGTCGGCGTCGTCACAGTCGACTTTGACGCCCGACTTTAAAGTCGCAGAGCGGCCATGGACAGATAGCCTGGGCAACCACCGTCTGGTGCTGCTAGTAGACCGTAAAGGTGGATCAAGCGACGCTGTGGCTGTACGGGTAAGGTGGCGCCGAAGGGACCAAAACGCTGACAAGAAAGTCCTGATCGTTACAGACAGTGCTGGCAGGCAGATTAAAAACATTTTTGTCAATCATATTGACCGGGAAGACGGAAGCTTTTTGTTTGAGCCGATCAGCGGGCAGGGAAAATATTATGTTTATTATATGCCCTGGTCGGGTCATAAATGGGAAGGTGGTTTTGAGGGAGATTATTTGCGTCATCAGCCCATGGCAGATCAGCGGTGGCTAGCGCAACTGGGCAAGGATAGCGTCCGCAAGCAAATGATGATGGCCAGCAATCTGGCTATCGAGGCTAGAACAGCTTTTGATAGTTTTTACCCGATGGAAGTCATAGCGACTCAAAAGGAGTCCGGCGAGCTGACTCATAAATACAAGAGCGCTTTTTTACTTTTTCCGGAAGACCGTAGTCATCCCATCAAGATGCTGGATGATTTACCCTTTCGATGGATTAAAAAAGGTCCTTACAGGACTGATGGGGCACAAAACACCGCTTTTAATATCTCCGCCGATCAAAACGAATATTATGTGTTTCAGGTTGGCGTATATGCAAGCAGAGAAAAGGTGCGGGATTTACGCATAAATTACAAAAATGCCCCCTTTAAACTGAACTGTTTTAATACCGGAGGTATCGACAGTAAGGGCCAGCCATTTTTTAAACAGGTAGATGTCTCGCTGGGTCATATCCAGCCTTTGTGGTTTGGTATTGATATACCCAAATCTGCAAAACCAGGCACTTATCCCTTTATTGTTCAGATAACTGATGGGGACGGTCACACGCAGGAAGTAAGAATTCAGTTAAAAATTAATGGTCATCTGTTACAAGACAGGGGCGACAGTGAACCCTGGCGCTTATCCAGGCTAAGGTGGCTAAATTCTAGAATAGGTATTGATAGCCTGAATACCCGGGAAACCGCGCCGTTAGTAGCGGATCAAAAAAGCGGAACCGTCAAAGCCGGCAGTGCAACGGTAAAGCTGGATACTTACGGATTCCCGAAGCAAATCCTTATCGGAAACCAACAGCTGCTGACCGCACCCATCGCTTTTAACCTTGCCCAAGAGCTGGGGGCAGACGCATCCCAGCGGTTGCCCGAGGTGGGTAAGCTACATTTTACTACTGTGAAACCGGGCCTTATAAGTTGGGAAAATACCAGAGAAAACGAGGCACTGCGTATTGGCTATGAAGGTAGCATGGAATCGGATGGATACCTGCGGTATAAAATTGTGCTGAAGGCCAAAAAAGAGGTTCACTTCAAAGATATAAGTCTGGATATCCCGGTGGATAAGCAGCATGCGAAGTATTTTATGGGTATGGGCAGTGGGAAGCCTTTTGGCAGAAACGGCGGTTATCTGCCAAAATCTTATGACTGGAAATGGTCGGGGCCGCAGAATGCTTATTGGATCGGGGACTATAATGCTGGTATTTATTGCAAATTGCTGGGAGCCAGCTATGATGGCCCCATGCTGAATCTGTATCATCCGGCGCCACCGCCCAGTTGGTATAATAATAACAAAGGAGGTTTTAAAATTCGTACGGTAGCAACGCAAGCGGGGCAAACAGCGGTCATTGCCTCGGCCTTTACCTCTGCTTTTCATTTACAAAAAGACAGTACGCTCACCTTCTCCTTCTGCTTACTACTTACCCCCGTTAAAAAGTTAAATACGGAAAGCCAGTTCGCCAACAGGTATTACCAGAATTACGGCAACCCTTATCCACCGGCTGAAGACATCAAGGCGGGAGTGGGGGTGATCAATGTTCATCATGCTAACCGGGTTAATCCTTATATCAATTATCCATTTGTAAGAGCGGATAGCATGCGTGCTTTTGTGGATCTGTATCATCAGCAAGGCGTTAAAACGAAGATCTATTATACGATACGGGAGCTTTCTGACCAGTGTACAGAAATCTGGGCCCTGCGCAGTCTGGGCACTGAAATATTCAGCGATGGTCAAGGGGGCGGATACCCCTGGCTTAGGGAGCATTTGGTCAATCATTATGATGTTCAGTGGTTTACGCCTATTGATGGGTATGAGGCCTGTGATGCGGCTATTAAAACCAGTGAGAACTCCAGGTGGTATAACTATTATGTGGAAGGCTTAAGGTGGCTGGTGCAAAATGTGGGAATAGATGGGCTATACCTGGATGATGTAGCCTACGATCGGGACATGCTAAAAAGAATGCGTAAAGTAATGGATATGGTAAAGCCCGGTTGCATGATTGATCTGCATTCTAATACGGACTTTTCTAAAGGGCCTGCTACTCAATACACTGAATTTTTTCCCTATATTAATAAATTATGGTTCGGAGAGAATTTTCATTATGAGGACATGCAACCGGACAACTGGATGGTGGAGACTTCCGGCATACCCTTTGGCTTGATGGGCGATATGCTGTTCAGCGGAGGCAACCCATGGCGTGGCCTGGTATATGGTATGACCAGCAGGGACGGCTGGCCGACGGACGGCAAATTGTGTAATCCGAAACCTATATGGGAGGAACTGGACCGTTTCGGAATAAAAAATGCGGCCATGCATGGCTATTGGGAACCTGATGCGGCGGTGATTACGGATAATAAAAAAGTGCTGGCCACCGCTTACAGTCATGGCCAAAAGGTGCTGATTGCACTGGCCAGCTGGGACAGTACCACTCAGCATGTGTCTTTGAAAATCAACTGGAAGACTTTAGCAGTGACACCAAGACAGGTAAAGCTTATCGCAAGGCCAATTCAGGATTTTCAAAAGGAAGCCGTTTTTGAGGACACATCAACTATAGAAGTAGCTCCCGGCAGGGGCTGGCTACTTGAACTTGAATAACAGCATCATTGAAAGCAGTCCTTGGAACAATATCAGAATAAGGTAGTAAATGGGCATTGAGTGCCAGATACCGGAAACGCACAGTTTTAGTATACTGAAAAATTGAAAAGCTATACTTGGGAATTTCCATAAAGGCATATGAAGGTAGTGGTTCTGATCGCAATCCTTAACTGTTTTGCTATTATTATTGTACGTGAAATAGGCCAATAATTGGGAGGCTATTTTAAAGTGATGCCAGTAACACGGAAAAGATAACCCGTAACCCCTATGCTTTTGAGCAGTAGGAGTTACGGGTTTTTTAAGTAAATGATTAAATTGTTCCACGGGTTCTTTGTCAAATGAATTTAAATCTTTATTTTGCTAAACGGTCAGGTATTTTTTTATAAATTATTGATATTCAGTCTGGAATTGTTTACATCTTTTTCCTGGCTGCCGGGTTCAAATCATATCTAGTTTATTGGCCTTTTTATTAGGTTACAAAAATTAATTTGTTCGGATTTAGTAAAATAAAAATCAATGCGGAAGAATCTCTCTATTGGTTATGCGTGGCTTTTAATGGTTGTAATGGGCTGTTCCTTAGCTTGCTCTAAAAGCCATACGGATACAACTACTCCGGTAGAACAATCCTCTGACAATGATCTGATTGGTTTTACCTTTAAAAAATCACAGAACCCGGGGTTGTGGAACGATATTGAAACCGAAATAAAAAATGACACGGTTTATGCCCATACGCTGGTAGGAACCGATATTACCGGACTTGTGGCGGATTTTGAGTCAGAAGGTACTTCTGTAAGCGTCAATGGGGTGGAACAAAAAAGTGGCGATACCCGGCAGGACTTTTCCAACCTGGTCAAATATACCGTCACGGCAGAAAATGGGGACCAGCACACCTATGTCATTAAATTTTTTGATACAGGTATACCGGCAGTATATGTCAATACGAATGGTCAGCCTATTAATAGTAAAGATGATTACGTAGATGGAGACATTAAAATTACCGAGGGGCTGGACGGAAAATTACAGTATGAAGGCGTTATGAAAATTAAAGGCAGGGGGAACTCTACCTGGGGAATGCCTAAAAAACCCTACCGCATCAAGTTGGATAAAAAATCGGACCTTCTGGGTATGCCTTCTGATAAGAACTGGACCCTGCTGGCTAATTACGGGGATCAGTCATTACTTCGTAATGAAGTCGCCTTTGAAGTGAGCAGACGCATCGAATTGGAATACACGCCCAGACAGCAATTTGTAGAAATGTTTTTAAATGGAGAGTATATGGGGAATTATACCCTGACAGAACATGTCAAGGAGGGAAAAGACAGGGTGCCCATTGATGAGGATAACGGTGGTTATATCATAGAAGAAGACGGTTATGCAAGTCAGGAACCGTCTCATTTCTTTACATCTAAGGGAATACCCATTACCATAAAATTCCCGGATGAGGATGATATCACAACAGATCAGTATAATTATATCAAAGACTATGTAACTTCCTTTGAGACCAGTCTTTTCAGTGCCAGAGGGAGTGATGCAGGCGATTACCAGAAGTACTTTGATCTGAAGAGCTTTGTTGATTATTATTTGGTCAATGAAATTTGTGACAATCCGGATATGTTATGGAGCATGCGTATGTATAAAAAAAGCAGTCAAGATCCTAAAATATATGTAGGTCCGGTATGGGACTTTGATTTAGGATTTAATAATGATGTTCGCATTGGCAGAGAAGATGCCCAGGAAAAACTGATGCTGGATTATGCCCATGACCCAAGAGCCTGGATGGATCAGATTAAACAGGATCCGGCATTTAAGCAAATGGTACGCAGTAAATGGAATAAGGTGAAAGCCAGTCTGCAATCCCTGCCTGATTATCTGGATGAGAAAAATGATTTAATCAAATACAGTCAGATACCTAATTTTAAACGCTGGGCTGTACTTGGGACTAATATTAACCAGAGCTGGTTTACTGCCAGTACGCATCAGGCCTATGTTGATTTTGTTCGGGATTTTTTAGTGAAAAGAATAGCGTGGCTGGACGGGGTGATTAACGGGGCAACCTTTGATTAAAGAAGGAACAGATTTATTTTTCTATCTTTATTGAGCATTTCCATGGTCAAATTGGATTTTTGATAAAATTTATTTTGGAAAAAAAATCAAGATTTGAGGAACTGATGGAGAACCCCTTTGATGGCTATGGCTTATTTTTTAAAACCAGGTATAAAAAGGTCAAGCCCGGTAAATTTTCACCAATTATTAGTGCCAATTTGACGAACGATTTCACTGTTACACCTTCGACTCAAATAGGATTCAGCCTGTACTTTAAACCGACCTATTCTGACGGTTATTTTACCCATTACGGTCAGGGGAATATTAATTTTGCGATCACTCAAAAATTAAAAAATACCAATATTTCCTTGAGCATATCTGGTAATGATGTATTCAAAAATGACCAATACAAAGAAATGGCATTATATCATATACATTATTTAGAATCGGGGTATATGGACAGCAGGCAATTTGGCCTGAGCTTCGTTTGGAAATTCGGGAAACAAACCGTTGAAAACAAGAAACAGGAAAGGCTGGAATCTGATGATTCGAAAGATAGATTGTGAGTTTTGTTGATTAACGACTGCTTAAAGGCGGCTTCCTGCTCCCGTGTCTGGGAAACTTAACTGTGTACATCAGGTTGGGTAATGGAATAGGGGACAGCAATAAGGGAAAGACGTTAAACATAAAAGTATAGAGGAGAGTAACCTGCCAGAAAAAAGAAGGCTGGATATAATAAAAGACAGGATATTCACTTTTGATATCCGTGAGTATCCTGTCTTTATGCCGGTTTAATATGCTATTGCATTTGACTATCTGTGTAAATCAAATCTGTCCAGGTTCATGACTTTATCCCAGGCGGCAATAAAGTCTTTGACGAATTTTTCCTTCGCATCATCACTTGCATATACTTCAGCGAGGGCCCGAAGTTCAGCGTGTGAACCGAAAATTAAATCTACCCTGGTTGCTGTCCATTTTTTCTGACCGGTAGCGCGGTCACTACCAACAAATTCTTCAGCCGCATCTGAAGTGCGCTTCCAGGAGGTGCGCATATCCAGGATATTTTTAAAGTATTCATTGGTGAGTTTGCCTGGATTCTCCGTAAGCATCCCTTTGTCGGAGTTGTCATAATTTATGCCCAGTACCCTTAAGCCACCAATAAGGACAGTAACTTCTGGCGGGGTTAAACTTAATAATTGTGCTTTATCAATTAAAAGCTCCTCCTGAGAAACCTGGATGCCACTTCGTCTGTAATTTCTGAACCCGTCTGCCAGTGGTTCTAAATAGGCCATGGAATCAATATCCGTTTGTTCCTGGCTGGCATCCATACGCCCGGCAGTAAAGGGAACGGTTATGTTATGACCTGCTTCATAGGCCGCCTTTTCTATCGCCGCGCAACCACCCAGCACGATTAAATCCGCAATAGAGACTTTTTTGCCGTCTGTTTGCTGTTGATCAAATTCGGATTTTATAGCTTCCAGTTTGCCTAAGACCTTTTGAAGTTGCTGTGGATTGTTAACGGCCCAGTCTTTTTGTGGTGCCAGTCTAATGCGTGCACCATTAGCGCCGCCCCTTTTATCAGAAGACCTGAAAGAAGAGGCAGATCCCCATGCCGTTGCTATAAGTTCGGCCGTGCTGAGTCCTGCATTAAGAATGCGCTGTTTCAGGGAATTGGTATCATCTGCATTTATTAACGGGTGATTGACTTCAGGGATAGGATCCTGCCATAATAATTCTTCGGTTGGAACCTCAGTGCCAAGATATCTGGTGCGTGGACCCATATCTCTATGGGTCAGTTTAAACCAAGCCCTGGCAAAGGCATCTGCAAAAGCATCAGGGTTGTCCATAAAATGCTTTGAAATTTTTCCATAAATAGGATCAAATCTTAAGGACAGGTCCGTGGTAAGCATGGTGGGTTTATGCTTTTTGTTGGGGTCAAACGCATCTGGAATAATATCCGGCGCATCTTTAGCAACCCATTGATGGGCACCCGCCGGGCTTTTAGTGAGTTCATATTCATAATTAAACAGGTTCTCCCAAAAACTATTGCTCCATTGCGTAGGGTTTTTAGACCAGGTAACTTCCAGTCCGCTGGAAATCGCATCCGTGCCGCTGCCTGATTTATAGGAGCTTTTCCAGCCGAGTCCCTGCATTTCCAGCTCGGCGCCTTCGGGTTCTTTTCCTACATGGGTGGCAGGACCCGCACCATGTGTTTTACCAAAGGTGTGGCCTCCGGCAATTAAGGCTACCGTTTCTTCATCATTCATGGCCATGCGACCGAATGTGTCCCGGATGTCCTTAGCTGCCTTAATGGGATCCGGATTGCCATCTGGACCTTCCGGATTAACATAGATCAATCCCATCTGTACTGCAGCCAATGGCTTCTCCAGATTACGGGAATGGATGTCTCCGTCTGCATCATCATCAGAAGGTAAAACAGCATGATCTTCGACAACTCCCGGGGAGCCGTGTGCATAACGGATGTCGCCGCCCAGCCAGGTCTTTTCGGAGCCCCAGTAAACATCGTCACTTGCTTCCCACACATCTTCTCTGCCTCCGGCAAAACCAAATGGTTTAAAACCCATAGACTCCAGTGCTACATTTCCTGCCAGTATTAATAAATCTGCCCAGGAAATATTCTGTCCATATTTTTGCTTGACTGGCCAGAGTAATCTGCGTGCCTTGTCAAGGCCGACATTGTCAGGCCAGCTATTAAGGGGAGCAAATCTTTGTTGTCCCTGTCCGGCGCCTCCACGACCGTCACCCACACGGTAGGTCCCGGCGCTATGCCAGGCCATTCTTATTATAAGGCCTCCGTAATGGCCAAAATCCGCGGGCCACCAGTCTTGAGAGTCTGTCATTAATGCCTTTAAATCACTTTTAATAGCAGCCAGGTCCAGACTATTAAATGCTTTTTCATAATTAAAATCCGGATCTAAAGGATTAGATAAGTTTGAATGTTGGCGCAGTACATTCAGATTGAGTCGTCCTGGCCACCAATCATGATTTTGAGTGCCTCCTCCCGCTACATTATGCTTAGGAGCCTCCTGGTGAAAGGGACATTTACCGATGTCGTTTGACTGATTTTCCATTTTGAACAAGTTTAAAAGTGAGAAGATATTTTTTTGCTTAGGTTCTTCCAGACGACCGTTACTTTTTTCCAAATAGAATGGAATCATCCGGATTATTGATTTCAATAATAACTATAATAAAGATAATTAATGTAAGGATATTAATCTATAGATATTATCTATAAAGGTATAGGCATTTTCTATTGATTTTTCTGGCAGGATTCCGTGCCTAAGATATAAGTTGAAAGCTAACGATTAGAGATTACTGTATGTTTTTTACTGAGATATCCATCAAATAGACGGAGTAAATCTTTTACCCGGGAAATGGTGTCCGGTTAAAATGCTTTATTGGAATAATTTTTGCTATTGAAAGCTGTCGTCATCGAGAGGTCAATTGATTGTGCCTCCTCATTTCATGATTACATCACTGGTTATTTTTACCGCTCCCGTTAGGGGCTTAAAAGGGAATATTATGCAGGCATTGTTTGACATACAGAGCGCCGAGATTAGTGAGAAAATTTGGCAGCACGGAACTCCTTTTACCTATAAAACACCAGGGGGTACATCAGCCAATCCGTATATATTGCAAATGGGGCCAAGCAGTGGGCAGTTTATTCATTTGCCTTTAGAATACGTGACTATATGAAGTAATACCTATAAATTCCACGACCATTGTACCATACATGCCAGAGCTCCTTACCGCTCTATAGAACTCTTATTTGTCAGATCCGGCAGATGCATTCATCACAGGTGGCCGTTTTTGCGTCGTCCATTGAAAACAGACTCCCTTAGTTTAACCCACAGTCTGGCAATAGATAATAAGACAACTTTTGAAAAAGACAGTTGCTATCAGACCCTTGATCTTCATTTTAATCCAAAAGGCCTGGAGCTGCTTTTAGAAAAGCAGCCCTGCCAGTTGGAAAGGGTAATGAATGCTTACGGGGCAGGCAGACAGTCCAGTTTTTTACATTCAGATTTTAAGCCGACAGCGGACATTTTAAAGGTGGCAGCTAAAATTGAACGGTACTTGTTGAATCCATACATGGAGCCTGCGATAATGAATAATCTGGCCTTTAGTTTATTATTAAAAATACTTGCCTTACAGGAAGAACAATTTGGTCTTAAAAATCTGGACCCAAAATTACAAAAGCGGCTTAGGCTTATTGAGGCGGTATCCAATCTTTTATTACGGGAAATAGATAGACAAGGACATTCCCTAAAAGAACTGGCCCGAAGTGCAGAGACTAATCAAAAATATTTTGCAGATGGGATTAAGTACCTGCATAATATGGGGATTAATCAATTTATCACCCAAAGGCGACTGGATAAGGCCCTTGAATTACTTTTAACGACTGACTTGCCTGTTAAGGAAATTGCTATACTGGCAGGTTATAATAATCCCAATCATTTATATCCTGCTTTTCGGGAGGTGTATGAGTATACACCGGAGCGATATCGAAGCTTCATGCACGAGCTTGCTGCAGCCTTATATTTACCATAGGTATAGAAAATTGCTTATTGATTGTAGTTTATATATGGTATTTTATATTATTCGTTTTTTAGTAGTCATATTATTTTGCTTAGTGAGAGATTTGATGCCAGGTGACATATTTCCAGCTTTTATGTAGATTTTGTCGTTGTGGCTTGATTGCGTGGTTATACGAATACACCAAGGTAGGTGTTAAGTCGCTTAAATAGCAATGATAGCAGGTATATATAAAAGATAGACGTCCTGATTTTTTTAATTGGTACAGGGTAATATCCTGGCCAATGACATCTGCAGTTAAAATAGGACAATTGTAAAAAGTTCTCTACCACCTTTTTCTGAGAATAAATAAAAGGGTCGGGTACCTTATGGAGACTTGAGTCCTGGATGGTGGGCTTTACTCTAATTAAATTTTAAATAAATAACGATGATCTCTGGTAAAAAAAAGCATAGAGGGAAACAATATTCGCATAGAATATATTTAGGACTTACGGCATCCATGCATGAAGAATTGCTGCAATTGATGGCCCACTCGGAATACCAATACAAAAGTGATTTGATTCGGGATATCCTGGGCAATAAAAGAATAAAGGTGGTTTATCGGGATAAATCCATTGACATGGTCATGATGGCGTTTGGAGAATATTTGAAGGGTTTACAGCAGTTAATCCTTCAGATGGAGCAGATTACGCAAAAAGTAATGGAACTCTGTGATTTAGAGCAGATAGATTACCTTGAACAGAAAATCATTAAACTACTGGAAGATTATAAATCTACCCTAGATAAGGCGGGCTATTTTATAAACGAATTAGGTATGCTATGGTTACAAAAGTAAATTCCTCTAAATCAACCAGAGGGACATTAATGTATAATGAAAAGAAGGTTGAGCTCGGACTGGGCAAGCTCTTACTGGCTGCAGGATTTCCCGTTTATCCGGAAAATTTGGATATAGCCTCTAAATTAATGGTTTTTAAGATGCTGACAGATCAAAACAGTAAATCCAGATATCATACGCTTCATCTTACCCTGAATTTTTCCTCCTATGATATATTGGATGAGCTTAAGCTAAAAAGGATTGCTCATCGTTACCTGTCTAAAGTCGGATTGGATAAACAGCCCTATTTAGTTTATCAGCATTATGATACGATGCATGCCCATTTACATATTGTTTCAGTGAAGCCGATAGATGGATCTAAGCTCTTACAGAATTTGTATCTGGGACATGGATTTACAAAAGCCAGTAAAGAAATTGAAGTTGAATTTGGACTACAGAAGGCGGCAGATTATAGTGTGCAAGAGCGTCCCTTACACAATCATTTAGTTCCAGGCCGGTTCCATTATGGGGATGATGATGCCATTCGTGGTATCTCCAGATGGGTAAATACCACTTTAATGAGTTATAGGTTTGGGGATATAATGGAATATGATGCTATTTTGAATCAATTCGGAATTAAGGTGGTGTATGGCAGGGAAGGCTCCCGGATGAAGGCCTTTAAAGGCTTAAGTTATGGAGTCATTAAAGAGGACGGAAATAGTACTTGCTGTCCCATAAAGGCTTATCATTTGAGTGGCCGGCCTTTGCTTAGAGAGGTGGAGAAGCGTTTTACCGCAAGTATAGATTCCAGAAGGTCTTATATGCCCAGAATGATGGCATTACTTGAAAATGCCTTTTTGCTGGGCAATAGAAAAGAATTTGAGGATTATTTGCAAAGGCGGGGGATTCGTCTGGTGTTTAACAAGAATCCGGAAGGTAAGGTATATGGAGCTGTTTATATTGATAACGGTACCAAGGTTGCCTGGCATGATTTTAATCTGGGCGAAAACTATAAAGCAGCGGAAATACTGACAATTATTGAGGGCCTGCCTGCCATAATAGGTTCTGAAATACAAGTGGGTGGTGAACTGGGAAAATTAAATGAACGAGATACGGTAGACAATTTCAAATTAGATTTACTCAGAAAAGAACTGAATAAACCAATTTACGAACAATACGTGGGCAGTGAGCTTCCTGTAGTTGACATTATAAAGGATAGCAGACCGTATAAATATGCCTCCTATCAGCAACTGGCAGAAATTCATGAAGCGCAGATAAAGAAATTGACCCAGGGGCAGCATCGGCAAAAGGGACTGGAATTAGACGTGGACTTGGACTTGTAATAGGGTTGAGTAGTAATGGAGAATGGCTGTAATTGGTAGGATCTGCAAGGGGGGAGAGGAGGGCGGAGGGCGGAGGGGGTTGGGTGGTATGGGGTTGGGCAGTATGGAGGTGATTGAAACTGAGAGAAGAAGGCATGGAAAATGGCTGCGTTTTTATTAATTCGGTTATAAAACGCTTGAAATTATGAATACCGGTGAAAATTTACAAAGCCTTCGACGTATCCATGACTGGATGCTAAGGGCTGGCTTTGTGCTGTTGCTGCTGCATTTTTATATGAGTTGCTATAACCTGTTCCAGGTGTTGCATTGGACACATCCCTTCCTCTTTAGGATTTTCAACAGAAGGTTCTTTATTGATTTTTTTATCGGACAGTATAAGCCCCGAATTTGGCCCCTGGTGCTTTTGATAGTGGCGCAACTGGCCATCAGAGGCAGGAAAAATGAGAAGTTGAGGGCAGGCTGGGTAATGGGGCTTATCATATCCGGTCTATGCCTTTATTTTATCAATGGGAACTTCCTCATGGGCTGGATGGGGATGTTCAATGCTGAATGTGTGTACATAGCACTTTCTTTATTGGGTTATTGGCTGATGATGATCGGTATGGCGAAGGTTTCCAGGATTATTTGGTCAAAGATCGGTAGAGATGTATTTAATCAGTTAAATGAGTCTTTTCCACAACAAGAGCAGCTGGTGGATAATCCTTATAGCATCAATCTGCCGGCCCTGTATAAACTCAGAGGGAAAACACGTCAATGCTGGATTAATATTATCAACCCGTTTAGGGGGATCCTGGTAGCAGGATCCCCCGGTTCCGGGAAGAGTTATTTTGTCATCCGGCATATTATCGGTCAGCATATCCGTAAGGGCCTTACTATGTTTGTGTATGATTTTAAGTTTGATGATTTATCAAAGATCGCCTACAATGCTTTTTTACGCAATAAAGGCAAATACCCTGTTGTTCCCAAGTTTTATGTGATTGATTTTGATCATTTGAACGTCAGTAGCAGATGTAATCCACTGGACCCGGATCTGATGACCGATATTACCGACGCTTTGGAAGCAGCCCGTACCATCATGTTAGGGCTGAACAGGGAATGGATCCAGAAGCAAGGAGAGTTTTTTGTAGAATCTCCTATTAATTTTCTGACGGCCATTATCTGGTTTTTAAAAAAATATGCACAGGGCAGATATTGCACGTTGCCGCATGTAATGGAACTGATGAATGAGGAGTACGAAAAACTGTTTTCGGTATTGAAAACAGAGCCCGAGATCAGCGTATTAATTAATCCATTTGTCAGCGCTTTTGTCAATGGGGCCGTGAAACAGCTGGAAGGGCAGATCGGCTCTGCCAAGATCGCCCTTGCCAGGCTCAGCTCCCCCAGATTGTATTATGTGCTTTCAGGTAACGATTTTAGTCTGGATATTAATAATCCTGAGGAACCTAAAATTGTCTGCATAGGCAATAACCCGATGAAACTCTCCGTGTATGGAGCCGTTTTGTCCTTATTTGCCGCAAGAATGGTAAAACTGGTGAACAGACGGGGGCAGTTACCGTCTAGTTTAATTTTTGATGAATTTCCGACGATTTATTTTAGTGGCATGGATAGCCTGATGGCTACGGGCCGTAGCAACCTGGTATCCTGTACTATCTGTGTGCAGGACTTTTCGCAGTTGCAAAGGGATTATGGTAAGAATCAGGCGGATGTTATTACAGGGATCGCCGGTAATATAATTTCTGGTCAGGTGGTGGGCGAGACCGCCAGGTTACTTTCTGATCGTTTTGGCAGAATACAACAAGACAGAAGTAGTGTGTCTGTTAATTCCTCAGATAGGTCAATAACGCAGTCCTTTCAATTGGATGCAGCTGTTCCAGCTGCTAAAATTTCCCGGTTATCTTCCGGGGAAATGGTTGGCATCATTGCAGACACTCCGGATCAGCCAATTGAACTCAAAGGGTTTCATGCGAAAATTCAAATAGATAGGCAGATGATTGAAAGGGAGGAGGCGGGTTTTGTGCCCATCCCGGAAATAAGAAAGGTAAGTGAGGCGGATATAGAAAGAAGTTTTCTTCAGATTCAAACGGAGGTTCATCAAATAGTGGAATCTATCTGGATAAAAATGTCAGAGTCTACTGAGCAGGCAAGCCTCCTGGTGAAGAAAAAAGGAATGATAGATATTTAAAATAGGCATTTGTGAAAATTTGATGGCGACCCATAGGTAGGTAGGGTTGGCCCTCAAAAGGGCCCTGGCCCTAATGGAGATTTTTATTTAGGGAGCAAAAAAAATCTACAAATGAAAGGATTATTCAATTTTACAGCAAAAGACTATCTGTATGCCGAGTGGTGTGAGTCAATTCCAAAATCTTGTTCCGGCTATGGTGTTGCAGTAAGTTAATGCTCTTTTTATTGTAAAAACGTGAATTTTATTTTCGGTGATTCTCCGAATTAATTCATTGTTGTACAATGTAGAGAAGAATTAGCTAAATGATGCATAATCTCCCCCCGCAACCCTCTTCTTTAATAAGAAGAGAATTCACGATTTTTTTGAAAATAAAGTAGTCTTCAGATTAAATGACTTGTCCAAGTCAGGTAGTGCTATTGGGGTTTTGGCCAAGAAAGTAGCTCTAGTGATTATTTGCGTTGATTTATGAATATGATTAAATGATTCAATGTTTGAAAAAGCAACATTGAATCATTTAAATTTAGGAGGATAGATATTTATCCAAAATAAATACGGAAACTGAAATAGATTTCCACTGGAAAGTGGAAATCTGAAAAAACAACATATCCTAACCCGCTTATTTTAGAACAAAGACCTCTAACTATCGCTTTTAGTTTCTGGATCATTCCCTTTGTTTGGATCCAGTTTGATATCAACAAAAAACTTATTGAATTCCTCACCTGGGTTCAGGCCAATTGCCAGAAAAATTTTATACAAAACGACTGCCTCAAGATGTATGGATTCATGAAGGCAAAGTTTATTTATTTTATCTCTTTTACAGCCTATTTTACGAGCAAGCTCTGATTGGTTTATAGACTTACCATACAAATATTCACCTAATCTAGTCATTTGTTTTGTTTATATGATTAAGACATGAAACTAGGCTACTTTCTTCATGTAAAAAATATTTTTTGGAAAATAGATTTAAATATTATACATTTGTATAGAATTTAAAGACAAAATAATTGTTTTTCGTTATTTTGTAATGCCGTATTGAAAGTTTAGCCGTATTGAATGAAAAAATCAAGCCAGAAAACATCTCTATTTTGCCAGGATAACTGGATTTATTGATTGAAATGTTGTATGCTATGGACTAATTATATTTTATTTTGATTGCATGTGTTTTTGGTAATATTATCACAATGAAAATAACTGAATTAAATTCTTTTGAAATCAAGGAGCTGAAGGGTGCTGTTATATGGCTTATAGCCATTCCCCCACGATTTGCTTTAAATGAAAATTCCCGTAACCTGTTTGCTATAAAGCCCAAGAGTCCTATTTAATATTAAAAAGGAAGGGTAGTGTATTCTTGATTTTTTATAATAGGATGCAACTGCTCCTCCGCGTTTTGATTCGAAGTCTTTATAATCATTTAAAAATCAATTAGTATGAAAAAGCTGTTATGCTTAACGGGCGGAGCTATGCTCATGTTAAGCGCATTCAGTCAAGAAATTAAACCTTTATATATAGATGATCCTTTTCCAAATATTTCTTTTGGAAAAATAATCAATTATAAATGCTCAACTGCTTCTCTTAAAGATTTTAAAGGCAAATCAATTCTACTTGATTTTTGGTTTACCCATTGCGGAACATGCATAGAAGCAATGCCCGAATTAGATTCAATGCAAAAAATGTATGGGGATAAGTTACAAATTATAATGGTAGCACACGAATCGGATAGTGCTGTGACACAATTTCTAAAAAGTTATGAAACAAAACATAATATCAAATGGAGTATTCCATGTATAGTAGAAGACACCATTTTACATAAGTATTTTAGACATCTTTATGAACCAAATTATGCTATACTAGATCCTGAGAACAGACTTGTAGCCAAATGCTCATTTTTCTTTATGAATAAAGAACTAATTGGGGCATATCTTAAACAGTTACCTGAAGAGTTATACCAAACAGGGTACATAGACGACACTTCAAAAAAAACTAACTAATCAAAATGAGGAATATCACTTTACTAATACTAGCATTGATTTTAAGTAAATCAATAACCGCACAAAATAGTTTTGTATTTAAAGGAAATGTGACAAACACCGTTTCTGATAAACCTATAGAAAATGTATCAATACATTCAATTGAAAACGGGAGTACGGTTAATTCTGATTCTCTTGGTAATTTCAGCATAAAGGTTAAAAGAACAGATACACTTTTATTGTCACATATTGGATTTCAAACAAAAAAAATTATTACATACCCGAATACACCGTTTCTTCAAATTGGTTTAGTTCCTAAAAATAACTCCTTGGAAGATGTTACTATTAATACCGGCTACCAACAATTGAAACCTAATGAAGTAAATGGTTCATATGAAGTTATAGACAATAACAAACTTAATCAGCAGACAGGAATGAAAATTTTAGACAGACTTAATGGTGTAACCAACAGTCTACTGTTTAATGTTGGGAAACATAATAACAATTCTCAGAATACAACAGGAATAACTATTAGGGGATTAAGTACAATTAACGGTCCCTTAGATCCGCTAATTGTCATAGATAACTTTATCTATGATGGTGATTTAAACAATATTAACCCAAATGACGTGCAAAGCATTACTATATTAAAAGACGCTGCGGCGGCAAGTATTTGGGGCGCCAGAGCGGGAAATGGAGTGATAGTCATAACCACTAAAAAAGGGAACTTTAATTCAAAATTGCAAATAGATTTTAATTCAAATATCATTATAACGAATAAGCCAGATTTATATTATAATCCCCAAATCTCTTCCTCTGATTATATAGACTTTGAACAAATGCTATTTAATAAGGGTTACTATAATTCTCAATTTACTAACCGATCGCATCCAGCTATTTCTCCTGCGGTTCAGATTTTCCAGGATAAAAAGGATGGGATAATTTCAGCTGAAGATTCGGCAACTAAAATTAATGCATTAAAGAAAATAGACAACCGTGAACAGTATAATAAATATTATTACAAAAGAGGGCTAACTAAACAATATGCTATAAATCTTAGAGGTGGTAGTTCAAATCTAGCATGGCTGTTATCTGGCACATTTGATGAAAGTATTTCAAATTTAAGAAATGAATATAAAAAAGCTAACCTTAGATTTGATAACAGATATAAACCGATTAGCCAGTTAAGCATTGATGTAGGTGTTTATTATACAAATTCAAATAGTAAATCTGGTTTAGCTGATTATAACTCAACCTCTCAAATTAATTCAAAGCAAATTATTCCATATTTAAGCTTGATTGGAGAGAATGGCCAATCCATCGCTGTTCCGTCTTACTATAATCAACGATTTTTGGATACTTTAGGACAAAATCGGTTATTGAGTTGGAATTATTATCCTCTAGAGGAGTATAAACATTCTTATAGTACAACAAATACTGAGGATATTTTGGCGCATATCAAGCTTGAGTATAAAATATGTCAAGGACTGAATTTAAGTATAATGTACCAATATGAGAAGCAGAACTCCGAAGTAAATAGAATTTCCGACACCTCGAGCTATTTTGCTAGAAATTTGATAAATTCCTTTAGTCAAATTGACAGAAATACTGGTATTATAAATTATATTGTCCCACTAGGTGGTATATTGAATAAAAGCCAATCTTCATTAAACTCTTACACCTTTAGGGGGCAGCTAAATTACGACCGCTCATTTAAACGTCATAGGTTCTCTGCAATTGGCGGGTATGAAATTAGGGATTCTTGGTCAAACAATTCTGCAATGACACTTTATGGTTATAATGGCGACCCCCTAACGGCAGTAAGTAATTTAAACTATGCTACTTACTATCCTAATTTGGTTACAAAAGGTAATTCTATGATACCCTTTAGCAGCGGAATTGGTTCCACGGATAACCGATTTGTCTCATTATTTGCTAATTTCTCATATTCTTACCAAAATAAGTACACGATTTCTGGAAGTTTACGTCGAGATGGTTCTAATATCTTTGGAGCTAAAGAAAATGATAAGTGGAAGCCACTATGGTCTACGGGGATAGGATGGAATCTTTCAAAGGAGAAATTTTATAGCCTTGATTGGCTGCCGTTTGTTAGGGTATCTGCAACTTATGGTGTAAGTGGAAATGTAGATTTAAGCAAATCAGCACTTCCTGTAGGCATTTATTACCAGGGAATGCTTGGAACGTTAAGGATGCCAACGATGACAATAACCAAAATAAATAATCCCGAACTAAGCTGGGAACGTTCTTATCAAACAAACTTCAAAATTGCTTTTTCTTCCAAAAAGAATATAATAAACGGTTCTTTAGAATATTATTTAAAAAAGGGGACAAATCTTTATGCGCCAACACCTTACGATTACACTGCTTGGGGCGCGAGCTCTACGATTACCTCTAACGCAGCTGATATGAAAGGTCGTGGTATTGATATATCCATACATACCAAAAATATAAATCGAGCATTTTCATGGACTACAGACTTTATTTATAATTATAATAAATCGACTACAACTAAATATTTTGCAACGACTGCAACGTCGGTTTCGTCATTTTTAGGGGGTGGTAATATTATTACACCTGTTATTGGAAAGCCCCTATATGCTATCGCAGCTTATAGGTTTGGAGGTTTAGATGCCTCCGGTAACCCAATGGGTTATATAGATGACACTCTAACCTCCGACTATAATTCACTTGCAAAAAATGCAATAGGCGAGGGACTTAAGGGAGGAACAATTACCTACATCGGTTCGGCAACACCGACAACTTATGGCTCAATCATGAATTCTTTTGCTTACAAAGGTTTTTCACTGTCTTTTAATATAGTATATAAATTTGGTTATTATTTATGGAAGCCCACTATTAATTACTATGCTCTAGCAGTAAATGGTATAGGGAATCCTGACTATAAGAACCGATGGCAAAATCCAGGTGATGAAGCCACCACCTCAATTCCTTCATTTAGCTATCCATTAGATCAAAAACGAGATGCCTTTTATAATGGCTCAGATATAAATGTGATAAAAGGGGATCATATTCGACTACAATTTATTAATCTGTCATATTCATTTCTTAATGACAAGGCCTTAAGGCTGCCATTTAATGGACTTCAACTATATTTTAACGCTTCAAATATTGGAATAATTTGGAGGAGTAATAAATATGAGGTGGACCCCGATGTAACAAATGGAATACCAGCCCCAAAAACATACACTATTGGAATTAAAGCAAATTTTTAAAGTGATTTTTATGAAATTGAACAACTTTTTTATTCTTTTTGTGATACTCAGTTGTGTTATATCGAGTTCATGCAAAAAGTTTTTGTCAAAAAAACAAAATGCTTCTTCGGTTGTACCTTCTAAACTTAGCGATTTACAGGCCTTGATGGATAATGGCTACTCTGTTTATTCGGTCACTCCCTCATATATGGAAGCTTCATCGGACGAATATTTCTTAAGCGATGATCTATATAATTCCTTTTATATCAATGCCCAGAAAATATACACATGGGCTAAGTTTTTATCTCAGGAGGGAAGCGCAAATGATTGGGGTACAGTATACAATGGCGTATATTATGCAAATCTTGTACTTGATTTAATAAAAGATATTAATAGAAATGAACAAAACGAAGGCGAGTGGGATAATATTAAAGGAAGTGCTTTGCTATATAGAGCTTATGACTTCTTAAATTTATTATGGAATTATGCAAAGGCTTATGATAGTAATGATGGTAGTAATGACTATGGCATCGTTTTAAGAATGACCTCGAATTTTAATGAGAAATCTGTGAGGGCGACAAATTATGATTCATATATGCAGGTTATAAGAGATGCTAAAGAGGCAATACCGTTATTACCAGATTATCCACTCATTTCTTTAAGGCCTTCAAAAGGAGCAGCTTATGGACTATTAGCTCGGTGTTATCTGTCGATGAGAGATTACAACAGTGCTAAACTATATGCAGATTCTTGCCTACAATTATACAATCGATTAATTGACTTTAATGAAGATGAAGACATAGTTGGAAGTATTGAAAATAGTGCGCCGTTTATTCAATATAATAAAGAAACCATCTTTTATTCTTCTATGAATTCAAACTACGATATATTTACACAAGTTGGGTTCATTGATACCACTATATTAAAATTGTATGAACCCGGGGATTTACGCCTCACAGCTTACTTTTCTGATAATGGCTATGGATATAAATTTTTTAAGGCTAGTTATTCAAATAACATTTATTCAAATTTTACAGGGATTGCTACAGACGAAGTCCTTCTTATTAGAGCAGAATGTTGCATTAGGACGGGTGAAATTCAAAAGGGCTTAAATGACATCAATACTTTACTGGTTAAACGATATAAAACAGGAACCTTTACAGATTTAAAAGATTTAAGTGCATCGGAGGCGTTAGATAGGGTTTTGCAGGAGAGAAGAAAAGAACTAATTATGCGAGGTACGCGGTGGATGGATATTAAACGACTCAATAAAGAAGGCCGAAGTATTAATTTGAAAAGAGTTATTGATCACAATACGTTTTCTTTGGAGCCAAATAGTAATTTTTATGCATTGCCATTACCAGATGATTTAATTACGATATCTGGCATTCCCCCAAATGAACCTTAAATAATTAAGAGGGCGAAATTTAAGAATTTCGCCCTCCATGGCCTCCAATATTAATTATTTCGATTTGAAATATTTTCTGATGTTGAAGGGTTTGACAAAGAGCCATCATCTGTAGATGATACATATGCTGAGTTTGTTGTTGTATTCAGAGTAGCTGATATCGCTTCTGAAGATAACAATACGGGTTCTGACCCAGAGGCATCAACATTTCCAGCTGATGCATAAATCTTGCATGCTTTGAAATTTGTATTCGTACAGGGAGTTGCATCTGTAGTAGATGTCCAATGTGAAACATCCTGTACGTTAGCTACGCTGTACGGTTCCGGATCACTCTCCGGTGGGTTGTATTCAAATACATACATTTCCCTTCCGTTACCATTTTTAGGTGCATCTTTAAAAGCGCTGGTGATGCCTATCAGGGCTACCGCAATTACGAATCCGCAAGCCGGTAGCATTTTAGATAACTGTGTCATAAATTTACAATTTTGTTATTAAAAATTAAATTCCATGCTTTCGCCCGTCGCTCGATTTTATAGCGGCGCAGGTACTGGGTTAGAAAAATGGAACCTACTTTTTTGTACAGGTGTTCGGCTACATACCTGATTCTATCCGGCCAGATAAAAAATATCTTTAAATTGAAATTGTTTGTTTAGAATAATTTTTCTGTTTTTGATATTTTAGGAGGACAATTCCTAGGTAACTTAATAGTGTGAACAGAGTATTGAATACAAGATGCCCCGTCCATCCAAGTTTAGAAATTAATCCTGCACATGAGCATGGGATCTCGCCAAATGCCCCTGTGAGAGCAAATAATACATATAAGGTAAAGATGGTCATCAAAATGGATGAAAGAATCAACCCTGCTTTACGTGTTTTTTGAATATTAATTAAAATTGCAATAGTTATTTCGAGTGGTGGCAAACCCCATTGCAACCATTTGAGTGACCAAATTGGCAGAGGCTGTCGTTTTAACTGAGATCCGAATGTGGCGAATTCTATAACCTTACTAATTGCAGCATAACTCCAAAGAGCGATTAGAAGTACACAAATAATTGTTATGATAATTTCCCTTTTCATTGCCCAATTTTTGATCTTTTATTAGGTATAATTTTTAAGGGCGATAAATTCTGTATTCGTTTTAATTAGATTTATTTAAAATCTAAAGGCCCTCATTTGTTCATTCCTAACTCAAAGATGGATTGATTTTAATTCACTATCAATAGCCAAGTGGACGTACTTTAGAACTAGAGAAAAGGTTAATGTGTATTGTCGTTAGTTTTAAATGGTTATATAAAACGTGAGTGGGGTTATTTATCCATGATTTATTAATTTTCTAAGAAAGAATGGAGTATTATGGAAGTATTTCTTGAAGCTTTTATAAAAAGTTGGGGAATCAGGAAAATTAAACTCTAAAGCTATTTCATCCATGGTTTTTTGAGAAAAAACAACTTCGATAAAAACGCTTCTCATTTTGTGATCCAGCCAATACTGTTTGGTGCCCATGCCGTAAAGGTTGTGGAATTGCTTCTTTAATGATGTGGGGCTCATGTTTATTTTTTCTGCATAGTATGCAGTTTTCATATATTTCTTTTCTGAAATCAGCAGATTTGCAAGTCCTCTTAAATCTTCTCTTATTTCTAATTTGCGGTTATAACTGATCTTGTCAATATTGGTTTCAAGTTTGCAAATTATTGCGAAACCAAAAAGTGTAACTACTGCTAAATCCAACAGGAATGTATTGATTGGTGATTCTTTGATTAATTCCAGGATTAGTTCACTTAATTGTATCATTGGGTATGTAAGCGTTAAGGGCTTTTTAAAGTACCTATACACCTTGTGTCCATAAACCGCATTTAGCAAGGGTTCTATGATTTCTGGGTAAAGATGAAAAAGGTTTTCAACTAATTCTATTTTGGGATGGATGTCTAGGGTGCTATATATGGCTCCTCTTTCGAACTGTACGTAGCAATCCAGGTCAATGGTATTAAAAATATTGAATTGACCTCTATTCTGATATGTTCTTCCTAGATTGTTTGGGAAAATATAGGCCGCATTTTGCTCAAGAAAAATACTGAGTTCTAGAAAAGAGCTATCTGCGGTTGCATGTGTTTTTAGCCTCTCCAAACATTGATAATGACTTAGCCAAAGAGCATACCGTGGTCTTACCAGTTCCTGGAAGGAAAAGTCCCCGAATCCTCCTTGGACCGAATGAAAATTAGCCTGCGGGATAATAATTCCATTGAAATTTTGTGACGGGCCTTTGAACCATTCAAATAAATGCCCACGATTTGATGTTAAATTAATCATTTCCATTTTTGACGTTTTTAATTGGTTTTTGAATGAATAACATAACTTGGCCAACTAGAGGTTTCACCTCATAGCGTTCAATATGTTATGTATATATTGTTATAATGTACCCTTAAGTCCGAAGCGTCGAAAAATGAATCTTAATTCAGTTTATTTGCAGGCAACCTGATTGCTAATACTGACAAGATTTTTCCAAAAATAAGTAATTATTCAAAACCAATATAAATTTGTTGCAATTTTTCCTTGTATACAATGTACTATGGTGTAAAAATTATGCATCCTCTAAATTAGAAACCTTAAGTACTTTATTTGAAAAATCATTGTTTTGAAGTAGGAGAATGGGATTATGCTTAATTAAATTATAACTGGAACTAGATATTAATCGCTAGGATAGGCAATAATGCCCCTGTGGCATGTGGAAGTGAGAAGAACGGCAGGAGAAGTTTAAGTACATCGTTTTAGATCATCATGCCGCTGGAGATAGATAATAATGTCTATCATATCTGTGGCTGCCTGCTGGTTATGTTCAAGGGAAATGTAAAAGGAGCCGCCGATACCATGGCTGTGGCTTCAATCTCAGCCGTCTGCATTGGGGAGATGTTCACGGAGTGCGCTAAGGATATTCATACCGTTAGCACCCCTCTAAAATCCTCTTTGGCTGTAATCCGGTCATCAGGCCTACGGTAGTAGAGTTCAAAATGATCCAATATACGTTGGTCCCATAAATTTTATGAGTGCTAGGTAGCTGTCTTGCATATGATTTTTAAATATTCGACAAATTTAAAAATTTATGCTCGTTCCAGAAGTTTTTGCGTTGATCCCGTTTTGTATTGATCCATTGGGGATCAACTTGATCCGGGTTATCCGTATGCGCACATTGTAGGTGCCGTCTGCCCGTTTATTTTGTACTTCTGCTTTAAAGTTGCCATGTCAAATATATGTCAACTTTGGGAGGTCAAATGTAATTAAAAGTAGGGACAAGTAACCGGGGTTTTGGCAAAAGCAAAGGTCTATACAACGAAAAACGCCCGAAACGTGGGCGTTTCAGGCGTTAAACCTTTGTGGTGTGGGCCGGGATCGAACCGGCGACACAAGGATTTTCAGTCCTTTGCTCTACCGACTGAGCTACCGCACCTCTGTAAGGGAGTGCAAATGTAAACTGCAAATAATTAAAAACAAAATTCTTGAAGAATTATTTTAAAAATTATTTTTCAATGGAGTGTTTTAGCTCCAACAGAAAGCCTTTGAATTCCGTGAGGGATTGAATTAAGTGCATATTCACTTCTGTTTGCTCTCTGTAGGAGTTTAAATGTTTAATGGCGCCATTGATGGTTAATTTTTTTTGTCTCAGCAGGTAATAAATCAGTTGAAGATTTTTGACGTCTTCCGGCCTGAAATATCTATCTCCTTTTTTATTCTTTTTGGGCTTTAAGATTTTGAATTCATTTTCCCAGAATCGCAGCAGTGAGTTATTAACCCGGAACCATTTAGCCACTACGCTGATCGGGTAATATTGTTTTTGGAAGAGTTCTTCATCTGGTGGTACTTGGATAAGGTCAACTTCTGCATCAATCTGCTTAAAAGACATCCTGCCTCTTTTTCTAATTGGTACCGTTTGGTCTTCTATATAATAAGGCTTTTTGGGATCATTTTCAGATTCAATTGATTGACCATTAGCGTGTTGACCCTTTTGAGGCTCTTCTTTTTCAATCGCATTTATTGGTTGTTCAGCGCCTTCGTTATTTGTAACTTCTTTGTTTTCAGATACTTGAGATGGAATGGACTCCGGAGATTGGCTTTCATTTTGCTGAATATTATCCTCTGAAACTTCATTATTGGTTATTTCTTTTTCAGAAGCTGTCTTTTCAACAAGAGATCCAGGTGACCCAAAGTCTTCCAAGTCTTCTGGGGAGAAGGAGGTATCCATGGATGCTGCTTCTGTCCCTTCATGAAAGGGATTATTCTGCCCGGTTGATGATTGGTTGCCCGGATCTTCTACAATTTCATTGGACGCTGCCTGGTTATCAGTTAAGCTGTTATTTGGATTGGAAGTATTGCGCATAACCACCTTTACCCCAAACTGCTCATTGGCAAATACGACCTCTTTTGTTGTTGCTACGTCCTGAGGATCCTCGGAAGGATCGGTTAGGGGAGAGGATGGTGTTTCAGGCTTCAGTTCTGTTTCAGAAAAAGAGGAAGGTGTATGGAGTGCCTCCGCTTGTTCGTATTCAAACGAATCTATTTCGGAATGAACATCCTGGTTCAAGCCCTGAATTTGAATTTCAGAGGCTGTTACAGGTGCAGATGAATTAGACGCAACGGTTGTATCTTCTTCAAAGGCGTGCACTGCCGTCTGTGGCTGTTGAGCATTGGCCTCGGGCTGAGGAACAGCAGGAAGGTTCCCGTCAGGTATTGTTGCCTCTGCTGAAACAATGGGAGTTATTTCCTCTAATGAACCGGAGTCTTCCTTTGGCTCATTGGTAGCAGGCTCTTTTAATTGGATAGGGGCATCAGAAGGCTTCTGCTCGGGATCGCCATCAGGAGTTTTTTCATTATTTGTGACTTCCATGGATTTTTCCGTCACCTCTTTAGAAGCTTTCTTTTTCTTTTCTGGTTTGGGTGCTTCTTCCCCAAAATCAAATAGGGACAACTGCTGCATATTGTAAAAATAATAATCCTGAACAATTTTACCCTAAATTTATGCCGATTTGCGGCTTGAATAGCTTTAATTTGTGCAAACTTTAGCAGGATAGAGGTGAATTTAAATCCAAAAGAAACTATTTTAATTACAGGAGCTACTGGTCTGGTAGGCAGCGAGATAATTAATCAGTTGGACTGCTCCAGGTATCATATTATTGGCATGGCCAGAAATATACCTGAAAATGCACCCAAGGGTATTAAGTGGGTATCCTGTGATATTTTGGATGTAGTTGCCTTGGAAGAGGCCTTAAAAGGCGTTACCCAGGTTTATCATTGTGCTGGTTTCGTTTCCTTTGACCCGAAATTAAAAGATCAAGTTCTAAAAATAAATATAGAAGGAACGGCTAATCTGGTCAACTGCTGTATTAAAAATGGCGTCAAAAAACTCCTGCATGTCAGTTCTGTTGCCGCAATAGGAGAGGCCAAGGGAGCAAAGCGTACCATAGATGAAAAAGTGGAATGGCATGAAAAAGGAGCTTCTGATTATGGAAAATCAAAGTATTTAGGGGAAATTGAGGTATGGCGTGGTCTATGTGAAGGTTTGGACGCTGTTATTATAAATCCATCTATTATTATTGGAGCTGGTGATTGGAATAGGGGATCAACAGCCATGTTTAAATCTGTTTATGATAGATTCCCATGGTATACAGAAGGAATACATGGGTTTGTAGATGTAAAGGATGTTGCCCAAGCAGCTGTTTTATTAATGAATAGTCCCATTAGCGGGGAGCGGTTTATTGTGAATGGGGCAAATATTTCCTATAAAATGTTATTTGATTTAATGGCTGCTGGTTTTAATGTGCCTGAACCAAAGAAAAAAGTGACCCCGCTTATGGCAGAATTTGTTTGGAGATTAAAATATTTAAAAAGCAAACTGACAGGTAAATCTTCTATATTAAATAAAAGTACAGCTCGTACTGCACTAATTATCTGTGAGTATGATAGCTCAAAGTTGAAAAATGCACTACCTGAATTTCATTATACAAGTATTGAAAATACAATTTCCAGAACCTGCAAAGCCCTTCAGAAAAAATATGGATTATAGAATATTTTAACAGTTTTGCCTCGAATTTTATTTAACCTTTAGCCTTCCTGCCCATCAAATTAGGCTAAATTTGCCTCAATTCTTGAAAAATATTCATGAATTTTTTGGATTAAAGCAATTTTATTCCGAAAATTACATTTATAATTTAGTGATTTGTTGAATGCTAACGGAGTTTCAACAGGTCTTCAGATAAAATTATTCGTTTTTCTAGTCTTTGCAGAAAATCAATACTGCGGACATAAAACAAGTTAGAAATAGTGAAAAAATTCTTATTCCTAAGTGTTGTGGGGTTAGTAATGTGCGCATTCACCACACCCATGACCAAAATCTCCAGCGCAAATATCGTGCATCCAGTAGATAAGGATTTTCCTTCTTTACTTCCGAATAAGCCCGTAGGTCAGACAATGGCAAATAAATATGTTGATTCTGTGTATAACAGAATTAACCTGGCGAATGTCGGTCTAAAAAAAGAGGTCTTTTTTAAAGCCTTTAAAGGGTATCAATACCTGGAAAGTAAAGGAATGTTAGATAAGCCAGATTTGCTAACGATTGTGGATTATAGTCAGAGCAGTTCTCAAAAGCGCTTGTATGTGATAGATCTTAAAGCGGGAAAAGTTTTATTTAATACTTATGTATCCCATGGAAAACGGTCTGGCGGTGAATATGCCACTTCTTTTTCTAATGTAGAGGATTCTCATAAAAGTTCATTGGGTTTTATCGTTACCGGTAAATCATATAGCGGAGGATCTGGTTACAGCATGCATTTAAATGGAGTAGAGCCAGGGATTAACGATAATGTTTACAGCAGATATATTGTTATGCATGGCAGTCACTATGTGAATGCACGTAGAGCTGATGAAAATGAAACTGGACGCAGTTTCGGCTGTCCAGCAGTTCCTTACGGACAGCAATATGCCATCATCAATAAAATAAAAGAAGGTAGTTGCTTATTTATCTGGGCCCCTGATAATCATTACCAGGTTTCCTCTAGAATTTTAAATGCCGCCTTTCAATGGCCGGTTTTAAAGAAAGATGGTAAGTTTAAGGAATTATTGGCGCCTCTTAATAATACGGCTAGTAGCGTATTGGATGGGGCTCCTGATTTGAATGATAACAAAAATAGTTAGAACTTATATTAATGGAGATTATAGCAGCTTAAGCTGCTATTCTTATTTTAAATGTCCGGTCTTTTTAAGATCGGACATTTGTTTGATTAAAAGTTTAGAAAAGTGGATATTGGCAGATTATTGGAATTGGGCTAACTTGCCCCTGAATGATTATCGTCAATAATTTTAAAATAACGTATAAAAATGGGGAAAGAAATTATTAATACCAGTAATGCACCAGCACCAGTAGGTCCATATAATCAAGCGATAAAAGCTGGTGGTGTGCTTTATGTTAGTGGCCAGATTGCCATTGATCCGGCAAGTAATCAGTTATACTCTGGTGATTTAGCAGGGGAAACGCATCTGGTTTTTAAAAATCTGGAAGCAGTCTTAAAAGAAGCTGGATATGGTTTTGACGATGTTGTCAAAGCCAGTGTCTTTTTAAGCGATATGGGATTATTTGGGCAGATTAATGAAATTTATGGAACATATTTTCATACAAATCCTCCTGCCAGGGAGTGCGTGGCAGTTAAAACATTGCCTAAAAATGTGAATGTAGAAATTAGTGTTATTGCTTATAAAGATTAGCAATGAATCCTTTGCTCTAAGTCATCAGCAATAAAAGTAGAAGTCTGTGATTTTATATGATCACAGACTTCTGCTTGTTAGGTGTGTGATGTACTATTCTTCAGTGACTTCTGCATCCGGTGCATTTTTCTTGACAGACTCAATGCCATTTTCCATAGCGGCGGCACTTTCATATAATTCACTGTTGCCTATAACCTGTCCATTTCCAGCCCTAAGGTTAAAATAAGGCTTTCCGTTAGTGGAAGTTTTTCGTTCATACCTGCTATCATCTTGTGAATTGGTCTTGACAGAAGAAATCCCATTTTGGCAGGCCGGCTTGGTGGTATAACCTTCGCTGGTTAAAATAATTTGTCCATTACCTGCTTTAAGGTTAAAACGGAATTGACCGTCCTTACCGGTTTTAACAACAAACTTTCCCATCTGTTTATTATTTTGAAGTGAATAGATATTCTAAGTTAAGCAATATTCAAAAGATTGCCAATTTTGAAAAGAAATTATTCATTGACGATGTTGTTCTGTGCAATCGTGTCAGTAACCTCTAAAGTCGTTATCGTTATTATTTTATAAAGGGAAAGATTTGGAAGTAGGGTTAATAATCCATCTTTACTTTTCAGACGTAATTGGTTTGCTGAAAATCCAGTTCTTAATTTTATGCTTCGGGTAAATGCTGTAAATTCTGAAAACCCATGATCCATCGCAATGTCTTGTAAACTGTCATTTGTGTACATTATTTTATAAAGACAACTCTTAAACTGTAATTCGGTCTGGAAAACTTTAAGGCTTGAAGGAGCAACTGACCTAATTTGCGCTTCGAAATTTCTTTTTGTTGAATTGGTAAATTTTCTAATATCCTTTTTTGTTGGATAATTAAAATTATCATTAATCATGGATTCAATTAATTTTTCGAGACCAGTCAAGGTTGGATGAATTGTTGCTATTTGATAATTAGTATTAAAAGTTTTCTTTAAAATAATCCTTGAAATAAGACATATGCATTTGTATACAACTTCCGGAATAATGAATTTATTAGAAAGGATAAATACAATATTCTCAAGTAAATAAACGTCCTGAGTGTGTATATAGCCACAGATCTTGCCTTTCTGAAGGTATAGGTCATTTTTGAATACCTCACGTAGAGAATTGATGGCTTCAAACTGTTCTTTTATTGTAAAAACATTAAATAGGTTCTTGGGGTACTGCAATACAAGTGTATCTGGAGGGATATCATTTAAATGCCTTTCAAATAGTAAATTTGAATTCTTTATATAAAACAGGACAAAGGGAGTATGTTCACTAATACCAGGGGCATCCAAATGAATATGCTTCGTATTAATATGGAGCTCATAATCATACCGCAATTCGCTGCCAATTCTAATAATCTGTTTTTCATTATGGGTATTACAATATATAATCTGTAATCCAAGAATGGATGACTGAAAATACATTTTTGAATTATTCATATCGTTTCTAATTAAAGCATTATTGCCATTAATGAAATAATTACCAGATAAAATGATTAACTGGTCAAGACAATTAGATTCATATATATTAGGATAAAACAAATGTACTGGATGTCAAGTTTGCAAATATGTAATAAATGCATTTTGCATTTGTGTTTATCATAGGATAGAACTAAGATAATTATTTTTTCAATAAATACAAAAGGAGGTGACAATGAAACGCTATTGATAAGAAGTCCTATTAGCAAGCGCATGGTATATAATTTATTAACAATGTATATATTATAAATTAAATAATTATTTAAAGTCTGAAAATATGAAATCAAGGGATTTGACTATTGATTTGGCTAGAGGATTTATTGTGTTTATTATGCCAGCTACTCATGCTACACTCTATTATAGCCAGATGGATGTACAAAAAAGCGCTTGGGGGATTTTTTTAAGAATTTTTGCGGAGGGTGCAGGTGCTCAGGTATTTATGTTTTTATTGGGGTTTTCCTTTTATTTGGGGCGCAAGAAATCCTTGGAATCTATTTTAAAACGATCACTTTCCATTTTCCTGTTAGCCTATTTATTAAACTTCATAAAATTCGTGATTCCTTCGATTCTGGGGTGGATTCCTTCAACTTTTTTTTCCTATTATCATTTATCATCAGATTTCTGGGGAACCGTAGATTTATTAATGGTGGGCGATATTTTCCAATTTGCCGCTTTGGCATATTTAACCTGTGGGGTTATTTATCATTTCAAATTGAAATGGTGGTTGCCGCTCGCTGTTTCCATTTTAACCGCAATTGTGTCGCCGTTTATCTGGGGAAATAGAGTGACTAATATCTTTTTTGATTATTTACTAAAATTCCTGAATGGCGCACCACCCGCGGTATTTTTTCCTGTTTTTCCCTGGTTGGCGTATCCTTTAATGGGGCTTAGTTTTGGATTTCTCTATAACGCGCTATTGGAGGAAGAGTTTTATAAATTGTGTTTTAAAGTTGGCCTGTTGTTTTTTGCCATTGGGATGGGGATTATGTGGTTTGAGCCCGTTGTTTTTAAATCTAATTTCTATCGTTTAGGGCCAGGAGGCACATTCTTTCATGCAGGTTTAGTGTTATTATGGCTATGCTTATGCCATTTATTGGTTGTAAGGTTTAAAGAAAACTACTTTAATCAAGGGATAAATTTAATGTCCTGGTATAGCAGTAATATAACATTGATTTATCTGGTTCAATGGATTATTGTTATTTACTGTTTGCCGTTATTCGGGTTTATGGATCTAGGGATAGGAAGTACGATCATCGCAGTTAGCCTGGTAAGTTTAATGACATTTTTGTTGGTGAAGTTACTTAAACTTTTTAAGGGTAAACATTATATACAAAATGTCGAAGGGAAAGCAACTCAATAGTTGAAAAGGATGGGGTAAAAAAGACCCTAAGTTGCTCTTAGGGTCTTTACTGTGAACCTTACTGGACTCGAACCAGTGACCTCTACCATGTCAAGGTAGCGCTCTAACCAACTGAGCTAAAGATTCATTGGTTGGCAAATGTATAGCAATTTATTTAAATTCGTCAGATTGACTTAAAAATTTTTATTTTTTAATATGTTGAGCTATTCGGTTGATTATGCTTTAGAAATAAACAATAATAAATGAGTGTTATTTTATTAAAAAATATTAAAAATGAATATATTATTTAGTTTCTTCAGACTTATTATTCGTCTTCTCATTTCATTGCTGAAAAAAATAATGAAATATTCCTGTAAATTAATAACGGAACAAATACGGAATTAGATTTCTAAATTTAATGCAGTGTGCTTAGGTTAAATGGCTATATTCTGCTATTTTAGTGAAATCATTTTTTTTATAATATAAAAGGGTTATAATGTCACAATATTCAATTCTAAAACAAAAAATGCTTTTAAAAGCATTTGCAGGAACCATTTCTTGCTTTTGCTTGCTGACCAGTTCTGTATTTGCGCAGGACATCCCGATTGAAACAAATAATTCAGCTATGGTTTTGCAGGTGGATAAAAACAAGATGATACATGTAGGTTATTTTGGAGTGAGATTAAAGGACCCTAAAGAATATGGACAATTTGATAATCAACTGCAACAAAATGGAGATCCCAGCGGGGTTGCCAATAGTGCGTATTCATCTTCCGGATCCAGGAACCTTTTTGAACCCGCTATCAGTGTCATCCATGCTGATGGAAATACCTCACTGGCTTTAAGATATATTTCCAGTAAGGTCAGCAAAGAAGCGGATGGTGTAATACTAACTGAAGTCTTGCTAAAAGATCCGGTTTATGACTTTAATGTCCGGCTTTTTTATAAGGCTTATCAGAATTTTGATGTAGTGGAGCAATGGGCGGAGATGGAACATCATGAAAAAGGAAATGTCAGGCTTAATAAATTTGCTTCGGCTAATTTATATTGGAATAGATCCAATTTTTGGCTTAAACAATATCATGGAGACTGGGCTAGAGAAATGCAACCGGAAGTAACTGAATTAACACACGGAATTAAAACATTAGATTCAAAACTCGGCACCAGGGCTGATTTATTTCAGCCGCCTATTTTTGTGGTTGGTGCAAACCGTTCTCCTGAGGAGGATTTTGGAGAAGTGATGTTGGGGTCTATTGAGTGGAGCGGAAATTACCGCATTGATTTGGAGGTTGATAATCAAAATAACCTGCGCATTATTGCTGGGGTTAATAATTTTGCGGATAGCTATGAACTCGCGCCCGATAAGTCATTTACGACGCCAAAATTTTTATATACCTTATCAGAGAATGGGACAGGGGCAGCAAGCCGAAATTTGCAGGCATGGGCCAGAAAATATAGGATTCTAGATGGTCAGGGAGAAAGGCTGACCCTACTTAATAACTGGGAGTCTACTTATTTTAATTTCAATGAAGAGAAATTGAAAAGCCTTTTGGAAGATACTAAAAATCTGGGGGTGGACCTGTTTTTATTAGATGATGGCTGGTTCGGTAATAAATATCCTAGAAATGATGATCACGCAGGACTCGGAGATTGGCAGGCCAATAAGAAAAAACTGCCTAATGGAATAGAAGCTGTCGTCCAACAGGCTGATAAGGTGGGAACCAAATTCGGAATCTGGCTTGAACCTGAAATGGTTAATCCTAAAAGTGAATTATATGAAAAACATCCTGATTGGGTAATAAAACAACCCAATCGTCCTGAATACTATTTTAGAAACCAGCTGGTTTTGGACTTGAGCAATCCTAAGGTACAGGATTTTGTATTTAATATCGTGGATAGCCTTTTTATTAAGAATCCAACACTTGCCTACATTAAATGGGATTGTAATGCTGTAATATACAATGCCTATTCTTCTTATTTGACCCACCAGTCTGAACTTTATATTGAATATGTCAGAGGCTTATATAAAGTACTTGAAAGGATTCGGGCTAAATATCCTAAGGTTCCGATGATGTTATGTTCTGGAGGCGGGGGCAGGGTCGATTATGCTGCCTTGCAATATTTCACAGAATTCTGGCCTAGCGACAATACGGATCCGTTAGAGCGGGTCTTTTTGCAATGGGAGTATTCCTACTTTTATCCGGCCATTGCTACCGCTGCGCATGTAACCAATTGGGGCCGGCAGCCTTTAAAATATAAAGTTGATGTCGCAATGATGGGCAAGCTGGGATTTGATATCGCTGTAAATAAGCTCAAACCCGAAGAATTAAGCTTTTGTCAGTCTGCCATTAAATTATATGACCAAATTAAAGATGTAATCTGGCATGGTGATCAATATCGTTTAGTGAGCCCATGGAATCATGATTTTGCTTCCATTATGTATGTGGCACCCGAAAAGACCAAAGCCGTTATTTTTAATTATCTGGTATCCAATAGATATGCTGCCGGAAGCACTTTACCTGTGAAGCTTAAGGGACTGGATCCCGAAAAACATTATCGTATCCAGGAGGTGAATCTGTATAATGGGGCAACTTCTAAATTACAACTGAATGCCGCCAATCGTTATTCAGGTGCATTTTTAATGCAGGTAGGATTTAATCCGGTGGTAAATGCAGGAAGGACAAGTGTCGTATTGATAGCCTCTGCAATTGATTAGGTGGTAGAAAATATTGAAAATAAAAATCCGGTAAGTTGAAAATTGGCTTACCGGATTTTTATTATACTACAACACTCAATGGAGCCGCAATCTATTGCTTCAGTTTCAAAACGATTGTTTCATGCGCTTTGACTTCATACATTAATTTTGATTGATTCTTTTTTTGCTCGCCGGTCCAGACATTCAGCGTAGTATATTTTCCTGATAATCCGATTTGGCTAAGTGCCAGGTTGTATTTTCTAGCGGTTGAATCCGTATTTAATATGCCGATTGCGTATGAGCCATCTGACAGCGTCTTTAAATAGACCTGCCAGTTATTGTCATTAATTTTTCTTTCAGCTTGTTTGCCCAGCGGATCCTGATCTATCGCCAGAATTTCTTTGTTGGTTAAAATGCGCTTTGTTGCTGCATTCATATTGGCCACATCACAGGTAATCATCAAAGGAGCTGCCTGTAAACACCATAAGGACATTTGAGATTGGTATTCAATATCATTGCAACCTATGCCTCCCAGATCTCCGGATGGTCCTTTTTTGCCATATAATCCCACCACCAGCATATCTGGGTCATTCCACGCCCCTGGCTTGGCATAAGCTACCAGGTCTGCATTCCTATTGACTGCATCCAGAATGCCGATACCTCCTGTAGGTGTACCTGGGGCGTCAAAACTGGCAGACCATTTATCCCTGATATCCCCGTCAATACGCCAAAGATTACCACCTACTTCGCTGCCCCAAGTCCAGGGTTGTCTTCCGCCCCACTCACAAATTCCAAAAACGATGTCTCTGCCTGAGTTAGAAAGGGCATCGGCCATTGTTTTATAGCGCTTCATGGCCGTTTCTTTATCAGAGGGAGCCCCGCAATAATCATATTTTAAATAATCTATTCCCCAGGATGCAAACGTTTTGGCGTCCTGTTGCTCAAAATGAAGGCTAGCGGTATAACCTGCACAGGTTAACGGGGCGGCATCGGAATAAATACCCAATTTAATACCTTTACTATGTACGTAGTCCGCTAATGCTTTTATCCCGGAAGGGAATTTAATGGGGTCCGGAATTATATTATTTCTGTTATCGCGACCGCCCTGCCAGCCGTCATCAATGAAGATATAATCATAACCCAACCTAACCAGTCCATTGGTCACCATTGCGTCAGCAATACTTTTCACATCCTGTTCTGTAATGTGATCAGCATAAAAGTTCCAGGTCATATATCCCATTGGAGGTGTAGGTGCTAGATGACTTCTTTGACTAAAACCAGTAATGCCTGTAAAACAAAGGGCGGCCGCCATTAAAAAAGCTTTTGTTTTCAGCTTGATATCCCAGCTAGGAAAATGCATATTTAAAAAATTATGGTGGAAAAATAAGTTGGACATAAAGTTATTTTATTTTTAGTGAACTGCACAAAGGAATTCCATAATAATATTCAGGTCACAATAATTGCAAGTCTTTTTATATTCAAGCCAGGTCTGTTGGTGCAATCAGTTTTGCTTTTAAAATCAACTAAATCTTATTTTGAACTGCCAGATGTATTGCTCAGATATTATATTCACTGAGTCGCTAATTGCATAAAAAAATAGGGACAGAATAACGTGCCCCTATTTGGTATGGTTAAATCCTGATAAAGAACCTCAATTTTTAATTCAATAATCCTCTGTTTTCTTCCATGGGTTTAATGCTAGGTTTTTGTCCCCTGAAATCTTCATAGATTTTTTCGAGATCTTCAGTATTGCCTTTTGAAAGAATCATATCTCTGAATCTTTGTCCATTTGCTCTGCTCAGACCGCCATGTTCCTTAAACCACTCAAACGCGTCATCGTCTAGCATCTCTGTCCAGAGGTAGGCATAATAACCTGCAGCGTATCCGTTGGACCATATATGCAGAAAATAACTTGAACGGTAACGAGGAGGTACGGTATTTAAATATAACCCGGTTTGTTCAAGAGCGTGCAATTCAAAACTATCAACATCTTTTATGGGATCTTCTGGCTTTAATTTGTGCCACTTCATATCCAATGCTGCTGCTGCCAGAAGTTCGGTTAACATATACCCTTGATTAAAAGTGCTGGCTTTTTTAATTTTATCCACCAGCTCCACACTTATTGGCTGCCCTGTTTTGTAATGAATGGCATAATGCTTCAGGATGGCGGGGTCAAGTGCCCAGTGCTCGTTGAATTGTGAAGGGAATTCAACAAAATCCCTGGCCACATTTGTCCCTGATAAGCTAGGATATTGTTGACTGGCAAAAAAGCCGTGTAATGCATGACCAAATTCATGAAACATAGTGGTTACATCATCGAAACTGATTAGTGCAGGCTGGCCGGGGGCCGGTTTCGTAAAATTACAAACATTATAAATGACGGGTTTTGTGCCTAATAGTTTGGATTGAGTTACGAGATTGTCCATCCAGGCACCCCCTGATTTATTGTCCCGCTTGAAGTAATCGAAATAAAAAAGCCCGATAGAGGTTTTATCCTGATCAAATACTTCAAATACTCTTACATCTTTTTGATAGACAGGTATATCTTTTCTTTCTTTAAAAGTAATCCCGTAAAGTTGTGTGGCTGCATAAAATACGCCGTCTTCCAGTACCTTATTTAGCTCAAAGTAAGGCTTGATCTCATTTTCATCCAGATTATACCTGGCTTTTCTGACTTTATCGGCATAATAATCCCAATCATAAGGTGCTAACTGAAATCCTGCATGACTGGAGTCGATGACTGCCTGAATATCGGACGCTTCCTGCCTTGCTTTTTTTACTGCAGCGGGAACCAGATCGGCAAAGAATTTATCTACTGCCTCAGGCGTTTTGGCCATCTGGTCTTGCAGCTTCCAGGCGGCATAATTAGCATAGCCCATTAATGCGGCTTTTTGTGCTCTGATTTGTGCGATTGCCTTAATCGTCTTTCGGGTATCATTACTGTCATTTTTTTCTGCTCGGTTCCATGAAAGTTCAAATAATTTTTCTCTGGTAGTACGATTAGTAAGTGAGCCCAAAGCAGGCTGCTGAGTGGTGTTTTGCAAGGGGAGCAACCATTTTCCGGAAAGGTTCGCTGTTTTGGCATCTTCTGCAGCTGCCTCCAAGGCACCTTCTGATAAACCGGCAAGTTCTTCTTTACTGTTAGCGATATAGGCTCCTGCTTTAGCTGCTGCCAGTAACTGGTTGGTAAATTTGGCGCTCAGTGAGGCTTCCTGTTCATTGTATTGTTTCAGCAATATTTTATTCTGATCAGATAGTTTGGCCCCGGCGAGCATAAATTCCTGGTAATAATATGCGACCAGTCTTTTGGATTCACTGTCCAGATTGGATTTATCCAAGTGATTATATACTGTTGTAATTCTGTCGAACAATGCCTTATTTAAATGAATAGCATCACTGTGGGCTGCCTGGAGCGGTGCTAGTTCTTCCTGGACCTTTTGTAAATATTCATTGGTATTGGCTCCTGTTAATAAGTTAAATACAGCAGCAGCTCTTTTTAGTACCGAACCACTTTGCTCAAGTGGCACCAGGGTGTTAAGAAAAGTGGCTGAATCGGGATTATCCGTTATTTTTTTTATTTCATCCAGCTGTAAACGCATGCCTTCAATAATGGCTGGTTTGAAGTCCTCGTCTTTGATTTTGGTGAAATCCGGCGCCTCATAGGGCAAGGTACTCGTCTTTAAAAAAGGGTTATCACTTGCTAAAGTATCCACTTTGTTATTATTTTTTGTTTGCTGTTTGTTATTGCCACAACTGCTGCTTAATACAATTGCCGCTGCAACCGGAAGTAAAGAAAGCATTTTAATTGTTTTCATCAGCTTACATTGTTTTGTTTATGCTGTGAAAATACAAAAAATACACCAAAAGCCAACGAGCATTGGTTTTAATAGAATTGACATCTATCAAAGAGCATGGCCCTAAAAAATATCTTTAAAGATTATGTCCAGTGCGATATGGTGCATGGTATAACTTGGGTTACTACCAACAAGGTTGTTCATGTAACCAATTTCTGCATAAAAAGGCAGGGCGGCAGGGGCGTATCTGTAGAAGCCGCAGAAATAACTATCTTCATAGCCGAACCCTGACCAATTATTCTTTGAGTTGATTGCATCCGGCTGTTGGGTATTATTACCAGCATCATCCTTTGGTTTTATTTTGGTCATTTTATTCTGGAAAAGACTTTCGGCATAAAAAATCAACGTGTGCTCCCGGTTTGCCGTTAAAGGGATCATGGATCTTAACTTGAACCTGGCTCTGAATGCCTTTCGGGTATCAGTAGAGGAAAACTCCGGCATATAAAATGTTCTGTATTCAGGTCTGAAATCCAGGTTCCATTTAATGGGAGAGCGGCTCCATCCATAAGAAAGGATTCCATAGAGCATCAGCTCCTTTTTTATATCAGAGGCGGCTTTATGATATGGAGCCGTTTTTTCGTATATATATTGTTTTCTGAGACTTAAACCACCTGTTACATTGAAATGCTTGGATAATTTTCTTTTAATCTCTTCATTTAGAACCCAGATAGAAGGTTTTTTAAAAAGGTCGTAAGAGCCTTCGGGATTACTCATGCGGCCGTATCCGATAAAAGAGTTGGACTGCCAGTTTTGAGCTGAATCTATGGATTGTTCCAGGCCTACTGCCATCCAGGAGATAATTTTGGTATTACTGAGTCCCGGAGGAGTAATCTGAGCACTGATTCTTTGAACTCCTGCCAAAAGTAGGATTCCAGTCATTATTATTAACAGCCAGGATGCGTTGATTGTTTCTACAATGGTCTTTATTGAAAAAGGGCTGAAATACCTCATAAGCTGTTAACTTAAAAGTTGCTTAATCACTTAATTAAATGAATAAGGCCTTAAACTGTTATCTGATTGAAAAAATAAGGAAGAGGCGCAAACGTAAAAAAAGTTTTTTTGTGCTGACATCCGTTTTACATTGGCATATAAGTATACATACTATAATGGCCTGACAGCATTCCCTTTATCGCTGCTTTGTAGACTTCATTTTGAGATTTTTCAACGCCGGAGAATTCTCTGCCTAACATAAAATCGCTAAAATAAGTGGACCAGTCGTTATATTTTTCCTGGGCTGTTTTAAGTTGTTCTATTACAAGGGATTTAGCATTAATGGGGTCAATATATTCCGCGCTATAACCGAGGTTGACGATATAAACATAAAGTCCTATGTTCCATGCTTTTATGCCCGCAGGAGAAAACTTATCGTAATTATCTTTTACAAACTTAAGTAAAATGTCAGAACCTTCGGGTAAGTTATTGGTTTGTAGGTTGATGGAGCTGATATTGGCATTTTTGCCGCCGTTTGCATCCAGTACTTTGCGGCAAGCTTCATAATGTGCCTGGAATCCGCTGTCTTTCAAATTATTCAAAAAGAGAAAAAAGTCGTGTTGGTTTGCGATTTGAAACCAGTTTGAAAGCGTATTTCTGGAATCCACTTTTTCGCCGGCTGACCGTCCAAAAGGAAAAACCATGGTTTTGTGATAGGCGCTGTCCAATAATGTCAAAAATGGTGATTGAGATCTGTCCTGATTTATTAAGGATTTTAGCTTACTTTCAAATTTATCGGCACCGCCATAGCCCTGGACAAAATATACGCCTGCCAGCATAAAGCCTTTTAACGTATCGTCTTTGATTTGGACATTGGCTTTATCTATGCCAGAATTTGGCTGATTGCCTTTGTTATTACCCGACCCGCAACCAGACAACAAGGCTACAACGAATGAGGCTGCAAATAAACTAGATAGAACTCCTTTCATGAATAAATTTGGTTATACTTTCAAATGTGGCAAATATCCTTCTTCCTGCCCATAAAAACAGCTACAATCTGTTATTGTTTGTCTAATGTGAAAAGGAAGGATTAGGAATGTTGCGAATAAAAATATTGATTATCAATTGATTATTTTTACAGGAGCAAAATAGTTTTATAAATAAATACAAAGTTTCCGGCGCAAATACAGTTTAAAAAGGATAATTTTGATGCCTATTGTAAATCATTTCATGTATGCGTAAGCTTTTAAAAATATTGGGTGTTGGCCTGATTGTCTCCATGACGATGCAACACTGTCAATCCAAAAAGATGATAGAGAATAAATACTTTTTACTCGTGGGTACATATACTGATGGTAATGCCAGTGAAGGAATTTATGTATACGATTTTGAGGATACCAGTGGCCAAATGACCGAAGTAGCTCATACAAATCATGTCGTCAATCCGTCTTATCTGGCATTATCAAAAAATGGCAAGTATCTGTATGCCGTAAATGAGAATACAGACGATAAAACCAAGGGAATGATTTCTGCTTTTGCCTTCGATAATAAAACAGGGCAAATGGACTTTTTAAATACGCAGCCAACAAATGGCGATGCGCCTTGTTATGTGGCCATTGATTCTTTGGGGAAAAATGTAGCAGAAGCCAACTATAATGGTGCTAATTTTTCGATCTACAAGACAGACACCAGCGGTAAACTCTGGCCTGCGACACAGATTATAGCACATACGGGAACTAGTGCCAATAAGAAAATTCAGACGCAGTCACATGTTCACTCCACTGTGTTTTCTCCTGACCAACAGTTCTTATTTGTATGTGATTTAGGTAATGATACGCTTTATCAATATCCCTTTAAAATCAATAATTTATTACCGGTAGATATAGCCGGCGCCATTAAGTATAAAGTACCTGCCGGTTATGGACCACGTCATATTACATTTTCTCCGGATCATAAATACGCCTACTTATTAAATGAACTGGATGCTCAACTAATGGTTTACCGTTGGCAAAATGATTCTCTGACCTATTTACAGACGCTGGTTTCTACTGCAGTAGAAGATACGGCAAATGCGGATAAAGGGGCGTCTGCCATCCGGGTTTCTCCTGATGGAAAATTCGTTTATACCTCCAATAGAGGAAAGGCCAATGATTTGGCCATTTTCGAAGTTCAGTCAGATGGTCTTTTAAAAGAAGTGGGCCATCAGCCTACCGGTCCACATCCAAGAGATTTTATCCTGGACCCTACCGGCCATTTTTTACTGGTGGCAACCAGGGATAACAATAAAGTGAGCGTTTTTAAAAGAGATATAAAGACGGGGTTGCTTACAGAAACCATGCAGTCAATTACATTACCTAAGCCAGTGGCATTGATTTTTGCAGAAAAAAATAAAGGCAATTAGTAAAATTTATTGTACTTTGAAAGGTAGAATTTTAATTGTTCACTTTTAATTCTTTAAAACAATGTTAGATGAAATTGTAAACCTGATTAAAAATGCCGCTGGGGAAGCTGTTCAGGCACACCCTGATGTACCTAACGAACAGGCAAGTGCTGTCGCTGAAGAAGCTTCACATTCCATTTTAGGAGATTTGGAAAATGGGTTGAAAGGTTGTGGTATCTCTGATATCCTTGGTATGTTGACGGGTAAAAAATCAGATATTGCCGGTAACAGCACGACGCAATCCATGACCGGGAATCTGGCCAGCAAATTAACGGAAAAGCTTGGGATCAGTCCTGCAGCAGCCAGCGCTCTAGGGGCTTCAATTATCCCGACAGTGTTAAGTAAATTAACTGGTAAAGTAAATGACCCTAGCGATAATAGCCTGGACTTACAGGGAGTTATTAACCAATTGACAGGTGGTAAAACAGCCGGAATTGATCTAAAAAGCATCCTTGACCGCAACGGAGATGGAGAAATTAATCTGGGAGATGCCGTTTCCATGTTTACAGGGGGAGACAGCAATGCTACCGGTCAGCAACAAAGTGGCGGTGGAATTTTAGACAAATTAAAAGGTATGTTCGGGGCATAATTTTTATCGTTTTCAAATATACGAACCAAAAATACTGTTTCGGCAAGGCGAATGGCGATTAATTAGTAGTCGCTATACACTTGCCGAATTTTTTTAATATGACAGTGCCTAGTCCATCTAATAAAATTTTTACGCTAAATTTAGTTGATTTGTAAAATTCCTTATAGCTTTAAGGCCAATAATAAAACATCTAATAAAAATCAACATGCGCATGGCAATGAATAATCTGTTGGCAAAAGCTGCACTTAGTTTATCTGTAGTAGCACTTTTAGCCAGCTGTAAAGGAGAGGGGGCAAAAGATAAAAAGGCAGATAAGCCAGCCAAAGACAGTGTAGCCCAAGTATTAACACCAGGATCCTCTATCAAACTGGATCCAGCCAAGAAGTATATATATATAACCTGGGATGATGGTCCTCAGCCTCCCGGAACCACAAATTGCGAAGAGGTCTTCAGAGAAGAAGGGATTAAGGCTACTTTTTTTATGGTGGGCATGCATCAGTTTAGTCCATCCAGAGAAAGAATTGTAGATACCATCCGCAATAGCTATCCCCAGTTTCTGTTAGCTAACCATAGTCATTCTCATGGTTTTAGAGATCATTATAAAGAATTCTACGCACATCCGGACAGTGCAATGCAGGATATTTATCAGGCAGAAAAAGAGCTGAAGGTACCGGTCAAGATTGTGCGACTGCCGGGGATGAATTCCTGGGTGGAAAATGGAAAAATCAAAGGCCCGCAATCTTCATTGGAAGTCTGTAAACGTTTAGGCAGTGCCGGTTACAACGCTGTCGGCTGGGATTTGGAATGGCGTTTTGGTAAACGTTCTGTACCTATTCAAGGGGCCGAACAAATGGCACAGGAAGTAAATGATATGTTCGCCAATCAAAATACTTATGCGGCCAACTCTGTAGTTATTCTGGCTCATGACAGAATGTTCAGAGATCAATATAAAGATAGCCTGCGTAAATTTATTCAGATTTTGAAACAGAATCCTGATTATGTCTTTGAAACAATTGACCATTATCCGTTAATTCAGAAAGGTAAATAGGGATATCCGGTCGAATTCATCAGGATATCTTAAAAAGGTAAAGGGGTGGTTATTGATAACTTCAATAACCACCCCTTTACCTTACTCGTTAGACCCAGTAATTGGGGATGAAGGTTGGTTTGATAAAAGGAATTTGATTAAGTAATGAAATAATTACTGTTTTGGCCATTTTTCCTTTGAAAGACTAGGTCTCATTTAATAAAGGCCATTTTTTCTTATATAATAAAGACGCTTATTCTTTGGGCAGAATAAGAAGAAATATTGATTTCCTTCATCAAAATATAAATAACTATAGTAGTTATCTTGATTGGATAATTCAGTGGTAAATTTTTTGAGCCATTGTTCTTTAGACTTTGAAAGCACTTCCAATAATGATTTATTTAATTTCGCGGATAGTGAATCTGTGGGGCATTTAGTCCATTTGCCAATTATTGTATTCGAGTCAATTTGGTGTTTTTCCCATTTTTGATGGATTCGCGGAAAGGCGCTACTTATTATGACATCATCAAAATGATAAAGATAAATGTCATAATAATCGCCGTGTGTTGAGAGGCCAATTAAGTCTTCACTTTTGGTTTTATGATATTTTCCATTAAATCCTTTAAAAATTTCTTTTGCCTGGCCGGATGTTAGCGGATCATATGTGGTCTCATTCCAAATCAAAAAGACCCCAAGTAATACAATGATTATTGCAAGTATTAAGAATAATATTTTTCTCATTTAGGGAAATGAATGTTTGACTTCATTCAATAAATAGCATCATAACAAAGTTAATCATTTATCTTTATTTGATAATATTCATTTCTGTAAGCCACTGCTCACACAGCACGGTCCATAGATTGGTGGAACCCGGATTATTTCTAAGTCCAATACTATGCCCGCCTTGTGGAAAGGCATGGAAACTGACCGGTATTTTATGTTTCAGTAGTGCCTCATAGTATAAAAGGCTGTTCATGGGATTTACGGTTTTATCATTCACCGCATCTGTAATAAAACAGGGGGGCGTCTGGTCTGTTACTTGTAATTCTGGAGAGAATAAACGTTTCAGGCTATCAGTTGGGTTTTCTCCTAATAGATTTTTTTTACTTCCCAAATGCGCATAGGAGGTAAACATGTCTATGACAGCTGAGACCAGGATGGTAAAATTAGGCCTGAATGAATAGCGGTCTAGTGAATCCTTGCACCGGGAGACATCCAGGCTAAGTACGCTGGCACAGGCGGCTAGATGACCACCTGCAGAGCATCCCATGATTCCAATCTTTTCCGGATTAAGATGCCATTCAGCGGCGTGTGACCTTATATGACGAATGGCTCTTTGGGCATCCATGAGGGGCGCTATTTCCCTGTGTATTAGATCCGGGGAATTGGGTAATCTGTAATTCAATACAAAGGCTGAAATGCCCATCGTGTTAAACCATTTTGCCAGTTGGAGTCCGCTGCTTACGTAAGATAAGTGGTTGTATCCGCCTCCAGGACAGATGACGACCCCGGCCTGTTTATTTTCCGCTGCCCCTGGGAAAAAGGCAAAAATACCAGGAGTCATTACCCGGTAATAACGTTCATTATAGAGGCTATCCTTTATGGGAAGGTGTCTGGAGTTGGGAACGCTTGTTTTCGGCCATATGGGTAAAAAATCCTGTGCGCTGGCACTGGAAAAAATAAAGGATAAGGCAAAAAGACTGAAAACTATAAATGTATTAATAGGGAGCTTGGATGCCATCGTAAATGATTTATAAATGATTAAACAGAATCTGTTATTTGTCTGAATAAAGATCATTCAGAAATGTGTTCACGGCATTCACTACATCAGGGAACCAGGGGCGGTACAGGCAAAAAGAATGTGGTGTATTAGGGAACTCTATTATTTTCACTTTAACCTTTTGCTGATCCATCAGCTTTTTAAAATCATCCCTTCCGGCATGCATTCTGGCAAGTGAACTGTTTAAAAATAAAAAAGGCACGCTGTTATTGTTTGCATAGGTGAGGGGAGAGGCGGCTTTCCACAGATCCAGTCTTTCTGTTCTTGGATATCCCAGCCACCAGGCAGAAGCGCCTATTTTATCCGGATGCTGCGTCTCAGAGGCCTCAGGATGTACAAAAGATAAAGTACCATCAATGTCCAGGACGGCGTTTACTCGGCTTGAGTGTCCCTCATTACCCTCATCGCCTTCAAATTTTTGGATTCCATTGGTCATGCCGATAAAGGCTGCCAGCTCACCACCTGCGGAAAAACCCATGACACTGATTTTATTGGTGTCAATATTAAATTGCCTGTTTTGAGCACGGAGCCACCGGATAGCTGCTTTGAGGTCGTAAATGGCCGCCGGGAAAAAGGCTTCAGTAGATAAACGGTATTGAACGGTAAAACAGGCGTACCCCCTGGCTGCCAGATGTTGGGCAAGCGGTATATGCTGAGAAGGGCTGCCGGATCTCCATCCGCCGCCATGAATAATTAAAATGGCCGGAGTCTTCTTTAAAGCTGAGGTCTTTTTCGGTTGTGGTAAAAATGCATCTATATGTAGATTCCTTTGATTGGCCGTCGCATAGACCAGATTGCGCTTTTCTATTACATTTTTAAAACTGGAGTCGGGTACCAGCTCGATAAACGGGTAATGCTTTAAGTTCTTCTTATAATCAGATAAGCTGTTGTAGGAAGTGTCAGTAGTACCGGTCAGCCATTCTATATGCTGTCCTGGCTGAGTGGTGTCTTTTAAGCGGAGCGGTTGAGCAGTACAGCTATTTATAATGGAAAGTAAAATGACGGGTAGAGAAACCGGGAGCTGTATCAGGCGCCTTAACGAGATAGACTTCCTGCAATATCCGGACAGATAACTTTGTTGCTGGTCTGCTTTTATGAACATGATCCCCTTGTTTATAATAACCGCCTGAAACAACTAGCGGACTTATGATTGTTAGAATAATTGAAAAGCTGATCTATCTAATTTAAACCTTTTTATGTCTGCAGGGGTATAATTTTTAAAAAGACAATAATTAAGGCATAAAATAGATAATATCCGCAAGGATTAAGGATAATTTCTTGATGCGACAGCCCTTGCTTTAAGTGCGCGTTTGTTATTTAATGGACCGGGTTGAAGCTCACTTTTCCTTCAAGATAACCGATTTTTTCCCGATATTCAGATCGTACTGAACGCCGCATTTTAAGGTTATATTGGCTGGCTGATGCCCTACGGGGATATGGAAGGCAACAGGCAGTCCCTGGGGGATAACATCTTTTATAATCTGTTCCATTGATTTGCCGAAGGGTTGGGTGGTATCTTTGGTGGTGGAGAAATCGCCCACTAATAGTGCTGCTATTTTGTCCATCCAGCCGGCTCTTTTTAGCTGCCATAAAAAACGGTCGATGGTATAAAAATGTTCTCCTACATCTTCAATAAAGAGGATTTTACCTTTTACGTCAGGTTCGGACGGACTGCCGACGCTATGCGCCAATAGGCAAAGATTGCCCCCGATTAACTCACCGGTTACATGACCTGTATTATTGTCCGGCTGGGGAGAAAATTTATACTGGCTAAGGCTGCCTTTTAGCGCCTTTTGTAAGTAAAGTAAATAGCTGGTGTCTTCGCTTTTCATAAAAGCAGCCGCCATGGGAGCGTGCAGAGAGGAAATTTTGACGCGGCGGTTTAAATGCAGATGTAGTAAGGTGATGTCACTAAATCCGATAATCCACTTGGGGTGTTTTTTGAATTTTTTAAAATCCAGTTGGTCGATAATTCTACTCATGCCGTATCCGCCTCTGGCACAGAGGATGGCTTTTACATCCGGGTTGTCCAGGGCCCGCTGCATGGCCTCTGTACGCTCCAGGTCAGAGCCTGCAAAATAATTACCTCTGTATACTCCTACCGTCTCGGGATCAACCATCACCTGATAGCCCCACTGTTGCAGCGTCTGCAAACAATCCGTGATTTTCCCCGGATCCAAATAACCGGAAGGGCCTATCATGGCAATAAGGTCATTTTTTTTTAGTGCGGCCGGTTGAACAGGTTTGCTAGGCATGAGTTATAGTGTTGATGGTGTCAAAGATTTTGCTATTGGAATTTGATAGATGCATCAGGATTCAATTAAGGTGGTGCCCACAGTGGTGACTTCCAGGCGGTGGGGGACCCCACATTTAAGGGCATAATTCTCTACGATATGGCCCACCGGAAAGTCAAACGTTACCGGATAATCATATGCCTTTACTTTTTCCATGACCAGTTCGTAAATAGATTTATTCATTTCATCATTCGGGTCACGCTGAGGGGTACGAATCATAGCGCCAATGATTAATCCTTTTAAATGTCTGAGCTGATCGGTTCTGGCAAGATTCCAAAGCATTCTGTCCATATTATACAGATATTCATGTGTCTCTTCCAAAAAGAGAATCTTGCCGGCAGCCTGCAGCGCAGAGCGCGTCCCTGATAAGTTTTCAATAGTGCGCATATTACCGCCAATTAATTCCCCTTCCGCCCGTCCGGTTCGGTTCATCGGATTTTTAAGGCTCTGGTAACTCATTTTTTTTGTATTCATCAGGGCGTCCCTGATGGAATTAATGGTCGCCTGCTGCTCGGGTGTTGCGCTGGACCAGTTATCGGGAAAGCTATTACACATTTTGGAATGCAGGGTGGCCAAATGGTAATTATGAGCAATGTGGATATGAAAAACGGTGGCATCACTGAAGCCGATGATCCATTTAGGATGATGGTTCAGGCTGGAAAAGTCAATCTGGTCAATGATCCGAACGGCGCCATATCCGCCCCGGGCACATAAAATAGCCTTGATAGAAGGGTCATCCAGCATCTGTTGAAAATCTGCCGCCCGTTGCTGGTCGGTTCCTCCAAAGGTGCCGTCTTTAAGACCTATGGTCTGGCCGGTTTTAAAGGTTAAGCCCCAGGATTTGATCTGATTTATGGCAGGCAGTAATTCTTTATACTGAATATGTCCGGAGGGGCTGGCGATACCTATACAGTCTCCTTTTTGCAGATAAGGCGGGATTTTTGAGTCAGCGCTTAGCCACTTATCTGGTTGATCCATATTCGAGGGCCTGCCTGCCAGTACTGCCTTATTATTAAGTAAGGACAGCGGCAGTAAGGCCCCCGCCGTCTTGATAAATTTCGATCTATCCATAATGAATCATGATATTAAATGTATTGCACTCAGGAAGTGAAGGTAGTGAAAATATAAATGAGCGCTTGCCTATACTTGATAAAAGATTAATTATCAATGCAAAGTGGTCTTTAAGTATTTATTCTTACAAATGTTTGTTTTAATTTAAAATGCATTTACGCAAATTTGCGTATCTTTCGCCATCCAACTGAGAACTCCAAATTTTCTAGTATTAATAATGAGTAAACAAGCTACTATTAAAGAAATCGCCAAAAAACTTGGCGTCTCCATATCAACGGTCTCCAGGGCCCTGCATGATCACCCCAGTATAGGGCTCAGAACAAAAATGCGGGTCCAGGAAGTTGCCAAAGAGTTAAATTATGAGCCTAACCAGGCGGCGATTCAGTTTAAAATGGGCAAAACATTTACCCTCGGCGTTATTTTGCCTGAGCTGACAGAGAATTTTTTCTCTCAGGCTATCAGTGGGATAGAGGATGTTGCCTTTGAGAATAATTATAACGTCCTGTTTGGTCAGAGCCATGATGATGTTGAAAAAGAGAAGCAGATAGTGGCCACTTTTATTAAAAACAGAATTGACGGGCTGTTGGTCTCCTTGTCAAAATCTACCAGAAACATCGAGCATTTTCAGAAACTGGCCAATTTTAATATTCCGGTCGTATTTTTTGATCGTGTCCCCAAGGAAGAGGATTGTTATACGGTTTCCTGTGATCTGTTTAAGAGTTCGGTAAAAATTGTAGATTTCCTGTGGGAGCAGGGGCATCGCCATATTGCCTTGTTAAAGGGCCCTCAGACTTTAACGGCGACCAATGAAAGAATGCGTGGTTTCATGGAAGGGCTGAGCCGTAAGCGTGCAAAAACAGATCCGTCTTTATTTTCATCTTCGGATCTGACCAAAGAAAGCAGCTGGGGTGCCATGAAAGATATTCTAAGTCAGAAGAACAGGCCCACCGCTGTCATCGCCTTTAATGATTATGTGGCTCTGGATGCCATGCAATATGTGAAACGACATACGGATTTGGTGATCAATAAGGATATCTGCTTTGTCAGTTATTCAAATCTGCCGATGCGTACCTACCTGGACACACCACCTTTGGTATCCATTGAACAATTTCCTTATGAACAGGGGCGCAAAGCCACAGAAATGCTGATGGCTATTTTAAATGGAGAAGAATTAGAGAACCGGCAAATTGTCCTGGATGGTGAGTTGATCGCTCTTACCGAGGAATAGCCGGCTGAACTTTCAAAATATTAAATAAACAGGGGGCCCCCAAAGGCCCCCTAATTTGTCTAATAATACCTGTCAGGATAGTGGACGGTTCTGAAGCGCAATGCCTGCGCCTGCCAGAGATCGTTTGGTGTCCGCCATAACCCCTGAACGGACGGAACCGGCCTGGCTCAGATCTGCGATCCAGAACTGGATTTTAATGATAACGGAATAATCTCCGAACTGTTCAATGGAAATAGAGGGCTTGGGCTGTTGCTGTACATTTTTATTTGCTGTCAGGACGTTTTCAATAATTGCAAACACTTCATCCAAATCCGCGGCATAAGCGACTCCTATGGTAAATTCCGCGCGCTTGCGTCTGTCCTGCAGGGTCCAGTTGATCAGCTGTTCACTTAAAAGATTACCATTAGGGATAATGATATCAGCACCTTCGGAATTACTTAGTTTACTGGAGCGGACACCGATCTCTTTAACCGTACCGGAACGGCCACTGATTTCTATCTGGTCTCCCACCTGAATAGGACGTTCAAAAGCCAGGATAATACCGGATACCAGGTTGTTGGCAATGTTTTGAAGGCCAAAGCCGATACCCACACCCAGGGCGCCGAGCATTACGGAGAGCTTATCCAGCGGAATGCCGGCGATGGCCACTGCAATCAGAAAACCAAATACCCAGATGATTAACCTGAACAGTAAGACCATGGAATTCACGGAACTCCGTTCTCCACTGGAGAGTACCTTCTCACTGTCAAAGAAGAATTTAATGGCCCTGGATATGATGGAAGAGATAAATATGATAAAGAAAAAGATGATCACGCTTCCAAGGGTAAAACTGTATTGGCCGATAACCCTTGGATGATTAAGAAAATGTCCCAGGCCTCCAAACAATAAATCATTGACCATGAAGTTTCTTGAAATAGCTACCAGCCAGATAAGGATGGCCACAAAAAGAAAATTCCGTTTATAGCGTGTATGCTGCTTTTCAAAGTTAATAAATGCGGAAAACCGGCTTGCATGATAGGCTTCTGATTGAAGGTAAATACACTGTAAAAAGATTGAACAAAGAATGATAAGAGAAATGCCTAAATACATACTCTCCAAGGCGGCACCGCCAAATATTTTGGTGATATTCACCCGGCCGGTGAGATTAAAAAACAGCGATAGTATACTCAGGGCGATGGAAAATATGCTAAGTGTTTTAAGAATGCCGGAATTGCTTAAATCCCCAGCCAGCCATTGAGCTCTGATCAGCATCAAAAGACAGATAAGGACTAAAAAAAGACCTGCTGCCAGTAATAACCATCTTTCCGCATAGGTGGAATCTATTAATAAATCTTCCAGCGCATAAAATAGCCATAACAGGCAAAAGCCAGCCCAGAGCCATTTACCCTTTTTGGTGATAAAGGGAATGATTAAATAAGTCAGGGTAATCAGCCGCAACAATTCAAAGAAATGGAGTGCCTGCGTAGTGGGATCACCAAATAATAAGGGGGCATAGACGAAGTAGGCGAGCAGGTTCGCCGCAATCACACTTCTTTTTAAATAAGGAGCATTATTTAAGATGCGGTCCTTGTCCGGGCTCTTTTTAATGCGGCGCAGGTTCAGCAGCGCCCAGCTGGTCAGTATAATTAATATCAGAAAACTTAAGGTAATCATATTGACTTTAGAACTGAAAAATATCTTTAACGTCAGCGTTGTCCTGGAAAGGGCACTGGACACCGCCTCAAAATAGCCCTTAGTGAATGTATCAGGGCTTGTTTTAAAAAGAGGCTTTTCTTCTGCGGTCCAGATATTTACTTTTTTATTAATGGCTAAAAAAGTCATATCTGAACTAAGATCCTTTGCCTGTAAAATACAAAGAGAAATTCTGCTTCTCCATAAATTAACGGTAGCCATTGTCCTTTCCTGGAGGTTGTTTAATGATTTGGCCTCAGACAATAGTTCGTTTACCTGGTTATTTAAAGCAGAATCCGGCACTTTAATGGTCAGGGCAGGATCGTTCAGTATTTTCTGTATTTCTTTATTGCTTTTGGTCAGCCGGTCGCCATATTCTGTCATCAGCTCCTGATAGGTCTTCAGCTTACCAGACACTTCGCCCAGCAAAATGACCATCGTATTGAGGCTATTGAGATTGAGTGTTTTACTGGTTTTTTCGAATTTCTTTTTAAAAGCGCCTAATTTCTCCTCGATGGGCGGGATTTGTTCCTGAACTGGCCCCAGGTCATAGTTCATCTTCATGGAGAAACTGCTGCGATCCACCATAAAATTGTAGGTTTCTACCTTATTGACCAGATAGGGAACGATCGTATCGCTGAGCGATTGGATTTTTACCTTTTTAAATTGCAGATTGCCTTTTTTCTGGGCCTGTGTGTTACAGAGCAGTACCATAAACGACAAGGCCATAAGAGACAACGCCCGCATATAGCGTTTGGTTACTATGAAAGACATGATGGGTTATTAAGGTGGTTATTTGCTGAGTGAATGGATCCTGGTAAAACGGTGCGTGAAGGCTGTTTGTAATGACGCCTATGTCTGCTTTTCCTTATTCAATAAAAAGGAAGCCGCAGGCAGGGTCGGTTCTTGTCGTCATTTAAATTAAATCCAGCTATTAAGCATCCGTTATATTCATAAAGGGCTTTTTCTTTTGAAATATCTGTATTTTTACAATATGTATGCCAAATGAGTCAGCAAATGTAGATATAAATATAAAAAGGACACTTAAAAAGTGCCCTTTAATCCGGTTTCCATAAATGATATTCATTTATGCTGATTGTCAATCCGTTGAGTCTTACAGGATTCTTAGTTTGGCATAGTTCAGCATGATTTTCTTTTCGCCGTTTGTTTTAAAGTCAACAGTGGCGATGCGGTTATGGGCAGCGCCTTCCATCTTAATGACCGTTCCGAACCCGAATTTTAGATGTTCCACTTCCATGCCTTCTGTAAGTCCGGTGGTATCGCTGGGCACAAAATCGCCTTTGGGCACATGCACCTGAACTTTTTGCTGGGGAGGTGCCTGCGTAGGCAGTACGGTACTTTTATAAGGCTGTTGTTTTTTAGCAGGAGGGGGGCCGTATTTTCTGGCGGCTGCCGCGGCGTCATTTTGGGAGCCGAAGCCGGAACCCCTGGAAAAGCCGCCTGCGCCAAATCCGCCGCCAAAATGTTGATCACCTCGGCCAAATCCGCTACCTGTGCCTCCCGAAAAACTACGGTCGATATAATCTTTAGGCAACTCCTCCAAAAAACGACTGGCATCATTGGCCACCACATTGCCGAAGCGGTATCTGCTGTTGGCATGCGTCAGCCATAGTTTTTCTTTGGCTCTGGTAATGGCCACATAAAAAAGCCGGCGTTCTTCTTCCAGCTCCTCCCTGGTATTGATGCTAAGACCGCTGGGGAATATCGTTTCTTCCACGCCTCCCACAAATACAACCGGGAACTCCAGGCCTTTGGCCGCATGGATGGTCATTAATTTGACCACGTCGGCGTCTTCCTTGTCATTATCGGCGTCCGTTAACAGCGTAATTTGTTGTAAATACAGTCCGAGGGTGGTGGCATTTTGCAGTGTCTGATCGGTGATACCCTCCTGAACGGTGCCTTCTTCGTCAATCTGAGAAAGATTTTCCTGCTGGTCTGTCCATTCCTTAATGGAGTTGAGCAGTTCCTGCACGTTTTCATAACGCGCCAGACCTTCCACGGTTTTGTCATTAAAGAGCTCTTTGACCAGACCGGTATGTTTACCTACTTCAAAGGCAATTTCATAGGCATTTTTATGAGTCTGCAGACTCTGGAAGTACTGCATCATCGTGATGAACTTGCGGATGGCCTCCAATGCGGCACCTTTAAGTCCTGTTTCCGGTGCCCGCAAAATGACATCCCAGAGCGTCATATTGTGTTGATTGGCAATCGTCTGGAGTCTTTCCATGGACGTCTTGCCGATGCCTCTGACGGGATAATTGATAATTCTTTTTAAAGCTTCCTCGTCCCGGGTATTGGCAATGACCCGTAAGTAGGCTATATAATCCTTTACCTCTTTACGCTGATAGAAGCTAAGGCCGCCGTATATTTTATAGGCGATGCCACCCCTTCTTAAGTTTTCTTCATAGGCCCTGCTTTGGGCATTGGTCCGGTATAAGATAGCAAAGTCATGGTTGTGATAGTGGTCACGGAGTTTCAGCTCCTGAATCATGGTCGACACATATTTCCCTTCCTCGTTATCTGTCATGGTCGCCACCACCTTAATCTTATCCCCCTGATCCTTATCTGTCCACAGATCCTTCGGTATCTGGCCTTTATTTTGGCGGATGACCGTATTGGCCACTTCAATGATGTTTTTGGAACTGCGGTAGTTCTGCTCCAGTTTTACCACTTTGACATCGTCATAATCCTTTTGGAATTGGAGGATATTTTCAATAGTAGCTCCCCGAAAGCTATAAATACTCTGAGCGTCATCACCCACCACGCAAATATTCTCATGTGCGGCTGCCAGTAATTTGGTAATCTGATACTGGACCGCATTGGTATCCTGATATTCGTCAATGAGTACATATCGGAATTTATGCTGGTACTTCAGCAGCACCTCGGGAAAAGTATTCAGGAGCTCATACATTTTCAGTAGTAGATCGTCAAAATCCATGGCGCCGTTCTTAAAGCACTGATCTGCATAGCGTTTGTAGATTTTGCCGATAGCCGGCCGGTTGGTACGCTGGTCTTCCTGCTGCAGGTAATAATCCTCCTGATACTGTAGTGGTCCGATCAGTGAGCTTTTTGCCTGGGAAATCCTGCCCAGGACGACATTGGGCTTATACTGTTTTTCGTCCAGCTCCATTTCTTTAACGATGGATTTGATAACGCTTTTAGAATCGTCCGAGTCGTAAATGGTAAAACTGTTCGGGTAGCCCAGTCTATGGGCTTCGCCTCTCAGTATTCTGGCAAATACACTGTGAAAGGTTCCGATATACAGGTTGCGGGCTTCATTATTGCCCAGCATTTTTTCGATACGCTCTTTCATTTCGGCGGCTGCCTTATTGGTAAAGGTCAGGGCGAGTATATTAAAAGCGTCCACACCTTTTGCCATTAAATGAGCAATCCGGGTAGTCAGTACTTTGGTCTTACCGCTACCGGCACCGGCTACAATCATCAGAGGCCCGTTAATGTGTGTGGCTGCTTCGTATTGTCTGTCGTTGAGTCCTTTTAAATAATCTTGCATAGGGCGTGCAAGATACAAAAAGATCGGCAGCCTGCCTTGAACCGCAGTGGGTTCACACACGCAATCCGGCCAATATTTATACACATGAAAAAAAATGATAAATACTGCTTTGTCTGGAAGTCAGAAAGGAGGAAAGGGTTGTCTTATATTATTTAAAATCAGTAAACTATGTATTTATTAAAATTGAAGTTTATTATAGGCCGGTTTTAAGCAATCGTCAAATAGCGGTGAATTTTAATAGGAACCATCTTATTGGATTTCTACCGGGAATTTACGGGTTTTAATCTCCCGCCAATCCGTGATGCAGGTAAGTCAGAGCGGCACCTGCATGGCTGGCGTTTTAAAAAGCCTGCCCGGGTAAGGACGTTTCCCCGTTAAAGGCAGGCCGTTTTTGTAAAACTGAAAAAGCGTAAAGTCATAATAACTGCTGGCGGATGGTAAGCGTCTTAGTTGAAAGAAAGTTTTTCTACGGTAAATTTAAGATACTCGGGAAGACGCGTTGTGGATACTTTGCCATCTTTGGATTTTGATTGGCTCGCTCTGATGTGAATGACATGATCCTTTAATTCATATTTATACGTTGAGATCAGCTCAACGATCTCTTCAGGCGTAAAAACATCTTTATAGATGGGGAATTCTGCTACCTCCGTTATTTTATACATGGCTGTGTAAAAGGCATAATTGGCCGGGTATAGTCCGATGGTTTTCCCTTTATACCTGAGTACCCAAAAATATACCGGAATGCCCGTTCCATCAGCAGCCACATGAATCGTTGTTTTATTAATGGCAGGATAGCCCATAAAAGAGCCTGGTGCCAGATAATGGTGCTTTGGGATCTTAACGGCCTTCCCCGAAGCTTCGCTGTCAGTAGATTGCGCAATGGCAGTCAGGGTGCTTAAAGTCAATAAACAAAATAAAAATCTTCTTTTATTCATTTTTACGGCTGTTTTAAATTGAAAAATGCTTCCCACACAGTCGTGTGGGAAGCGGGCATCCATTTTTACTCATCACTTTCATCAGTACTTGCTTTAAGGGAAATCTCAACGATGCCGTCATCCATGTTTTCAATATTTTTATCCGTAAATATGCTCTTGGAGGATTTCTCTACCGCTGTGAGCAGATTTTCTGTGCTGCCTTTATGGGCTACATAAATTTTAGAGACGCCTTCACCACTATATTTTATTTTGGTTTCAGTGACGTCCTTACAGGCCTTTACGTTTTCGTTCAGGGTTTTGAGTTTAGCCAGCGTGATGCCCTCGATGCTAAATAAAGTATTGAAGTCACCCAGATCTTCTTTCTTTGTCGCCTTGGCACCTTTTTTCTTCTTAAAAAGGCCGCCTATTTTTTTAATGGTCGCCCCGGCAGCAGAAGCAGACTCCACTGCATTGTCAACGGAGGTGCTGGCGTGATTGACTTTATAATTGGCTTTATCAATGGCACTTTGTGCATGGGCCGCCGCGAGACCCAGAAAAAAACAGCCAAAAACCATAACGGCAATGATAATGTTTTTCATATTTTGAATTTTTGTTGGATAATCTTATGTGAGCGTAGTAGATACCGGAATGAACAAGTCTGATCAGAAATTATAGGTGGCAGCTGCCGTTAGTGTCTTGCCGGTTCCCTTACCTTCTTTTTTAAGCGCTCCATCTACATAAATCTGAACCGTGAGTTCAGAAGAAGCGCTAAGGCCGTCAGCGGTTGCCCCGATGACGGCTACAATGGTACCTGCTGGAGCTGTTATTTCTTCACTGGTCCAGGTGGTGCCACTTAAACTTGTTTTACTGGTCATGTTATTATCTGGCCCATATCCATAGGTGACACTCTCCAGTTCCACATCCGAAGAGCCAATGGCTTTAAAAACCAGTTTATGTGATTTTGAAGGAGAACTATTATCTTTGTCTTTACTGCAGGAGAATAGAAGAGCAGTACTCATAAGCAGTAAACTTGCCAGTACTAAGGTTTTAAAAGAGAAAAGATTTTGTGTTTTGTTTTTCATAAAATAAGGTTTTGTTGTAATTTTCCATACAAAGATATTTTGCCTACTATAGATTCACAATGCCAAGAAATGAGGGATTATTTCTACCTAGTTTTAGGTATTTTGGGCAGGGCATCAGAAAATTTTAATGATAAGCGGTAAATTGCTTTTAAAAGTTGACCTGGATGAAATACCTTACTCCTTTGTTTTCCTTGCTGGTGATTTTCTTGTTTAAAGCAAGCGCGCAGGTAATTGATCTGGATCAAAAGGGATATGAAGATAGTCTCAGCGCAAAGCTTGGCCAGCCATTGTCTGATAGCGAAAGAGCCGTTGTTAATTTTTATTTATCTAATTATTGGTCGGAAAAAGATACACTTAAATCCAAAAATTATTTGCAGGCTGGCAGAAAGTTAATGGGAAGTAACCGGTTTTTATCAGCGCTTTATCAATTTTACCGGGCAGGCCTTATTTTTGATAAAGATATTCAGTTAAGCCAGTCTCTTTATCTGCGAACGGATAGTCTGTTGGCAGGATATACCACCACGGAAGCTTACACTTTTCGTTCCAGACTCTGGAGCAATATCGCAGTGCTGAAACAATACCAGGATGATAAGCAGGGGTATATGGATCTTCAGTTAAATAAATCGCTGCCTTACGCCAAATTGTCAAAAAATCCATTACAGCTGGCGCTGGTTTACTCAAACATAGGGTTGATGTTTAATAATCTGGACGAATTTAAAAAGGCCCAACACTATGACTCCTTAGCGCTTACTGCCCTGCAGGATGTAAAGCGCAAAGCCAATATTAATAGCGTAGGTATTTTACGCAATGTGATCCGAAACCGCTTGTTTCAGGGGGACTTACCCGGGGCAAAACAAATACTGAACAGCTTATATAAGGTGGTAGCTCCCTATCCGGATAATATTAACTTTCTGGATTATTATGAATTGGCCGGAGCGTATTATTGCGACATAAAAGACTATGATACTGCGATACACTTGTTGGATAAGGGGATCCGGCTGGCGGATAAGCTCGGTCAGGGATTTTTGAAAATCAGCATCCAGTTTCAAAAGTACCGGGTCTATGCCTTCCAGAAGGATTATAAGAAGGCACTGGCTTTGCTGTTGGAGATTTTAAAATTTACAGATGTATCCCTGGCTGGCAACCGGGTCATTCTTTTTAAAGAAATTGCCAATACCTATGAGAAACTGGGAGACTATAAAAATGGAATGATCTGGTTAAGAAAGATGGCTGAGTTAAGTGATAGTCTTTCTGAGGCCAACGTCACTAATAATATCAATGAACTGGAGGCTAAATATCAGAGTTCAGAAAAAGAAAAGAAGATTTTTGCATTAAAGAGCCAGCAGAGCAAAGCTGCTTTAATCCAGGAAAAACAACAGGCTGCTAATCGGTTATTATTGCTGGGTTGTCTTTTTTTGCTGGCTGTCGTGGGAGGCGCTGTTTTTTATTACCGAAAGCTTACTGGTCAAAAAGAGATAAACCATGCACAGAAACTAAAAGAAATTGAACAGCTGCATGAGTTAGGCGTGGCGCAGGCGATGCTGGAGGCGGAAGAAAGGGAGCGTAACAGAGTAGCCAGGGAGTTGCATGACGGACTAGGAGGGATGCTTGCCGGTGTAAAATTAAATTTATCGGTAATGGAAATGGGAAATGAAGGGTTAGAATCCAAAAATGAGAATCAGGTGCATATGGAAGAGAATATGGAACAGACCTTAAATAAAGTGATCGGGCAACTGGATAGTTCTATTTCGGAGCTCAGGCGCATTGCCCGCAATATGATGCCGGAATCTTTACTTAGATTAGGTCTTGAGAAGGCGCTTAAAGATCTGTGTGATTATTACTGCAGCCCGAAATGTCAGGTGCATTTCCAGGGAATGGATATCGCTAAGGATATGCCTATTGTGAATCAGGTATATATCTACCGGATTATCCAGGAATTGGTTTCCAACGCAGTCAGACACGGCGCTGCAAAATCCATATTTGTACAGTGTAGTCAAAATAACGAACTTTTTTTAATTACCGTAGAGGATGACGGCAAGGGATTTGATACAGGGATTTTAGCGCAACAAAAAGGTCTTGGCTGGCATAATATCCAAACCAGGGTCGCCTTTTTGAAAGGTAAATTGGATATTCACTCAGAAATGGGACAAGGAACCACCGTAAATATTGAACTCAATGGCTATACAGGATAACCGGATAAAGATTGCATTTGTAGATGATCATCCCCTGATTACACAGGGGCTGAAGACACTTCTTGAAAGAGATGATCAGTTGGATATTGTAGGTCTTTTTGACAACGGCGCATCCTTTCTGGAATTTATAGTTGGTCATGAAGTCGATGTAGTGCTGCTGGATATAGGCCTGCCCGATATAAACGGAATGGAACTGTGTAAACAGATTAAAACAGAGAATCCCGGTGTTGTCATTATTTTATTGAGTAATCATACGGAGCGTAGCATTATTTTGCAGACCATGCAAAACGGGGCCAATGGCTATTTGCTTAAAAATGCCTCCTTGCCTAAATTAAAAGAAGCTATTTTTAAAGCCATTGCCGGCCAGATTGTATACAGTGAGGAAGTGAGTCAGATTCTAAGTCAACCTTCCCAAAAGCAGTTACAGGGGATCCCTAAGTTAACCAAAAGGGAAATGGAGATTCTGCAGTTCATTGCAGAGGGTAAAACCAGCGGGCAGATTGCGGCAGAATTATATCTGAGCGTGCTGACGGTGGATACGCACCGCAAGAACCTGATGCAGAAGCTGGAAGTAAAAAATGCTGCAGAGCTGATCCGGGCAGCTGTGCAGCATCAACTATTAAGTTAAATAAAGGCTTATGGGCTTTGCTGATCAACAGCGGGAAGACCGGTTTATGGCGTAGCGTCCGTTTCTACTGTAACAACGGTCTGTTTATTGGCGTCAGCAGGCATGTCTGTTTTGATTTTTTCGCTGCCTTTTGTGGTTGAGGTACCGTTTTGCTTTTTAGCCGTTTTGCCGGCTTTGCTTTTGCGATTGGCAAAATAACTGGCAACCGCTCTGGCCGTGCCGGCAAAACTTAACTGACTCAAAACCGCAGCCAGTCCCTTTTTAAATCCTCCGCCTTTTTTACCTGCGACAAAGGCGGCAATCAGTCCGCTGACAATAGTCTGAGCGGTCTCGAATGCCTTTTGCGCGGGTGTGTCTTTTTTAAATAAGGGGATAAAGGAACCCAGGGAAGCTTTTACGGCCTCTTTCGGTATTTTTTTAAAATCTTCCCCCAATTCATGTTCCCGTTCCCGGATCCTTCTTTTTAAGGTACGAATTTCCTGGTCAATGTCCTCCAGGCTATTGATATGCGACAAATCCACTTTTTGATTGCGTAAATTAATCATCGTCTTCCTTTTTGTCTAGTATGATGTCGATAATACCACTGATTACCTTTCTCATTAATTTTTTTCTAAATACGATAGAAAAAATAAAGGTCAGGATAAACAGCAGGGTCACAATACCAAAACCAGCATAATAAGAATCAAGCAGGTGGCCCAGATAGAACCCCAGCATGATACTTAAAAAAAGTACAATAAAACCGGAAAGAAGAGCAAGAAAGGCCATGCCGACCATCTGAACGATAAGGGTCGATATTTTTTTGACCGATTTAAGCCTGAGCAGCAGTAACCGGTCATCAATATAGCCCTCTACCTTATTTCTGTACTCCTTAAAAAAATTAGGGTTTTGTTGTTCCATAGATGCGTTTTTTTAGGAGAATATCTCCTCCAGATCATATAGGTCTTCATCTTTTTTATTGCTGCTTTTTAAATCAGCAATAAAATCCCGTCCTTTATTGGTCCATTTCTCCAGTTTTTCATCAAAATTTTCCAGACCTGTTTTCAGATCGTCGGTTGCCTCTCTGACAACATTTTTAAAATTCTGAATAACCGTCTGCCCTTTGTCGCCATTTAAAAAGCTAGTAACGATAGCGCCGGCTGCAGCGCCTAATAAAAAACCTGACAAAAATTTCTGATTATTCTTCATAAAGTAATATGTTTTTAAGTAATTGGCATTCAGTATAAAACAAGTTTCATACCAATTGTGAATTTACTTACATTCTGTCAGATGGCAAAATTAAAACAGCCGTTCTTTTAAGGGAACGGCTGTTTTTTATGCTTTCTTTCAAGTTGTTGATTAGTAGGCCCATTTAATATAGGTGGCTCCCCAGGTGAATCCACCGCCAAAGGCGGCAAGAACCAGTTTATCACCTTTTTTCAGCTGTTTTTCGTACTCCCAGAGACAAATAGGAATGGTACCTGCTGTGGTATTGCCATATTTGTGGATATTAATCATCACTTTTTCCTTAGGCAGGTTTATCCTTTCCCTGGTAGCATCAATGATTCTTAAATTAGCCTGATGAGGTACCAGCCAGGCAATATCGTCGCCTGTCAGGTGATTTTTTTCCAGCAGTTCCTGACTGATATCTGCCATCCCGGTCACCGCAAACTTAAATACATGCTTGCCTTCCTGGTAAATATAATGTTCTTTGGCAGCGACAGTCTCAATGGAGGCAGGGCGAAGTGAGCCGCCGGCTTTCATGTGCAGGTGTTTGGCGCCGGAGCCATCAGAGCGAAGCAGGCTATCCATTACACCCACCTCTTCTGTAGTGGGTTCCAGCAGTACGGCGCCTGCTCCATCACCAAAGATGATACAGGTGGTTCTGTCCGTATAATCTACAATCGCGCTCATTTTATCTACGCCGACTACGATGACTTTCTTGTTTTTACCACTCTCAACCAAAGAAGCACCCAGGTTCAAAGCGTATAAGAATCCGCTGCAGGCGGCACTGATATCAAAACCATAGGCATTGACAGCGCCGATTTTATCCCCAATCAGATTGGCGGTAGAAGGGAAAATCATATCCGGCGTTACGGTCGCACAGATAATACAGTCAATATCTTTCGGATCCAGTTGTTTTTTATTAAGAATTTCCCGGATCGCTTCAACAGCCATATCGCTGCTGGCTTTGGTGGGGTCTTTAAGGATTCTTCTTTCTTTGATGCCGGTTCTGGTGGTTATCCATTCATCTGTTGTGTCTATGATCTTTTCCAGATCCTGATTGGTGAGTTTATCCTCGGGGACATACCCTCCTACAGCGGTAATTGCGGCGCGTAGTGTACTCATGAATGTTGCTTATTTCGAATAAATTTTTCTAAAATCTTTAAAAATGAATGGTCAAAAGTATCTCAAAATCCTGATATGTGAAAATCTGCGAGAGAGGACTTTGATATGTGTGAAAAATATCATATGATTAAAATCTTTCTTTTGTATTAATTTTGGACAACATTAATAGACAAAACATAATAAAATAAGTGTAATGATCGCATATCTGAAGGGCAAATTCGTTAATAAGACCCCCGCTAGTTTGATTTTAGATGTTCAAGGAGTAGGATATGATTTACAAATCAGCTTAAATACCTATTCGGCCATCAGTCAATTAGACGAAGGACTCTTATATACGCATTTACAGATTACGGAAACAGCACATACGTTATACGGTTTTGCGGATATCAATGAGAAAATGCTTTTTTTACAATTGATATCCGTGTCCGGAGTGGGCGCCTCTACCGCCAGAATGATGCTTTCCGGCATGAAACCTGAGGAAATTATCCGGGCAATTGTACAAAACAGTGCCGTTGAATTGGAGAAAATTAAAGGCATTGGCAAAAAAACAGCCCAGCGACTTACCCTGGAACTGAAAGATAAATTAAGTAAGATGCATGATAATCAGGTGACCGCCGGCGTCACCCCTGTTGGCAGAACACTGGAAGCCGACGCGCAGGATGCGCTTATAGCCCTGGGTATCAGTAAACAAATGGCAGAAAATGCCATCCGCAAAACATTAAAGGCCACCTCGGAAGAAACCCCGAACCTGGAGACCCTCATTAAATTATCACTAAAGAACCTCTAGTCGGCTGCGAGCACCTGTTTTTAAAGGACTTATCCATTAAAAAATAACTCCCTTATTTTCAAGTTAAATTATACTTTAAAGTCTAAAATTCCGTTTTAATAGTCTGGTAGTAGGAACTGCCGGACTATAGTGAGAATTCAGCTTTGAGTAATACATATCATAAACTTCTTTATCGATTTTTATGGGTGGCCGGTATTTTATTGCTAGCCGCCGCAGGTTTGAGTGCTCAATCACTGCAGGATTCCGCCGGAAGGCCCTATTATCCTTATCCAATCCATGACTATTACGGCTATCAGTTTACAGACCCCTCCAGGCCACTGAACGCATTTGATCAGGACAGACAAGCTGACAGTAGTTTTTTAAAAGCGTATGTCATTTATGACAGCCTCACGCACCAGTATCGCTATTTTAAAAAAGCAGATTCCCTGGATCAACATTACAGAGGTGATATCGAGATCAGTCAGCAGGACTATTTAAAACTTAAAGGCAGCCAGCAGGACCGGCAACATTTTTATGAAATGTCCAGGTCACTGGATCTTTTGAACTTTAAACAGAAAAGACCCAGAAACAGGGTTGACTCGAGTTTGTTTAACCGGATATTTGGTCTGACCAAAGACGGGAAGAAGGTGGATGTGACCCCGCAGGGGAATGTAGATCTTTCGCTTGGCTATGAGGGGCAGAATATTCAAAACCCTACGCTTTCTGAGAGAGCGCGTAAAACAGGGAACTTTGATGTGAATGCCAGTGCCAATCTGAACCTGCTGGCTCAGATTGGTAGCAAGCTATCGCTGCCTATCACCTATAATACCCAAAGTACCTTTGAATTTAATAATCAGTTCAAACTAAAATACCAGGGCCGGGATGATGAGCTGTTGAAGCTGGTAGAAGCCGGCAATATCTCCTTTGATAGCAAGGCGACCTTAATGCCCAGTATTCAAAACCTGTTTGGGGTTAAAGCACAGATCCAGTTAGGTAAACTTTATATTACCGGGGCTTTTGCCAACAACCGCTCTGAAAGAAAGTCCATTACGCTACAGGGAGGAGGCCTGTCCCAGAAAATTGATCTATCCCTGAGTGATTACGACGAAAACCGAAATTTCCTGCTGGGGAATTATTTTGAAGATCATTTTAATGAGGTGATGGCGGATTTGCCGGTTGTAAAAAGTCAGGTCAGAATCTTAAGAATGGAGGTTTGGGTTACCAATAAAACGGGGGCGACCACCAATGTCAGAAGTGTCGTGGGGCTGATGGACCTGGGTGAAAATACCCCGTATAATGGCAACATTCAGTCACTGCATTCTTATAACGGTCTTCCGGATAACGGTGCCAATGATTTGTATTCTTCCATACTCGCAGGGGGGAATACGCGCAATCCCTCCATGGTCACTTCCTTATTGCAGGCAAGAGGCATGGTCTCCGGTCAGGATTTTGAAAAGACCTATGCCCGTAAGCTGGATTCTACGGAATATACCTATAATCCGCAGGCAGGCTTTATCGCTTTAAATCAGCAGCTTTCTCCCGACGCTGTGCTGGCCGTTGCCTATCAGTATACCTATAACGGCAGGACCTATCAGGTGGGAGAGTTCTCGCAGGATGTGGCCCTGGATTCAACGCAAGGGGTCCAAAAAGTGTTGTTCTTAAAACTTTTAAAAGGGAGCTCGCAGCAGGTTCAGCTGCCTACCTGGGGCTGGATGATGAAAAATGTATATAGCTTAAGTGTAACAGGACTCCAGTCGGATCAGTTTAATTTAAATGTTTATTACAGTGAGCCCAGCGGAGGGGTTAAAAGATATCTGCCGGACGCCGCTACCGGCGTCAAAGGGAAATCTATTATCTCCGTATTAGGGGCTGACCGGCTGAATAGCCAAAATGATCCTGCTCCGGACGGGCAGTTTGATTATGTGGATGGGTTTACCGTGTTGCCCAGTCAGGGCAAAATCATCTTTCCGGTTCTGGAACCCTTTGGAAAGGATCTGGATTCGCTCGGCTATCAGGGGGTAGATCAGGCCACAAAGGATAAGGTGATCTATTATGCTTTGTATGACAGTATCAAGGCGATTGCCCAGACCTATGCCAATCTTGATCGTTATAGCCTGCAGGGGACGGTGAAGGGCAGTTCCAGCTCGCAGATCAGCTTAGGGGCCATGAATATCCCTGCAGGATCCGTTACGGTAACCGCGGGCGGCAGGACGCTGACCGAGGGAACAGATTATACGATTGATTATAATCTGGGTATGATTCAGATTATCAATCAAAGCATTTTAACTTCCGGTACCGCGGTCAATGTGCAATTTGAGAACAATGCCAATCTGGGAACAGCGCAGCGGAATTTTATGGGATTCAGGCTGGACTATATGGCCAGCGATAAATTCTCCATCGGGGCTACCATGGAGAAATTAACAGAGCAGCCTTATACCTATAAAACCAGTTATGGGGAAGACCCGATTAATAATACCATGTTTGGAATGGACTTTAACTATCATTCTGAATTCCCCGGTCTGACCAAATGGCTTGATAAATTACCCTTTTATGCTACGACAGCCCCCAGCTCTATCAGCGCCTACGGTGAGGCCGCTGTCTTAAAACCCGGTCACGCGGCTCAGATAGGCTCCGGCACGAGCGGTAAAGTATATATCGATGATTTTGAGAGTTCAGATAATTCTTTTGATCTGCGCTATCCGCTGACTGCCTGGACGCTGGCCTCCACGCCTGCCGGCAATGGTTTATTTCCGGAAGCCACCTTAAATGATAATTTGGATTATGGAAAAAACAGAGCACTGTTAGCCTGGTATAATATTGAACCTACTTTACAGGATAGAAGTAATGCCAGTAACCCGCTACATAAAAATCTCTCCGAACTAAGTGATCCAAGGGTAAGGCCTGTTTATGAAGGAGAGCTGTTCCCAAAACAAAGCGTCATGTCTTCGGCCTTGCAGTCCACTACCTTTGATCTGTCTTTTTATCCCACTGAGCGGGGGCCCTATAATTTCACCAGTCAGGCCGGGGATATTGACAGAAACGGCAAACTCAGCCGACCTCAGGACCGGTGGGGTGGAATCATGCGGGCGTTGGATCAGACGGATTTTGTGACCAGCAACGTTGAGTATATTGAATTCTGGATGCAGGATCCTTTTATAAAAGAGCCCAATAGCAGCGGTGGGAAGCTGGTATTCAATCTGGGAGATGTCAGTGAAGATGTATTAAAAGATGGCAAACGGTTTTATGAAAACGGATTGTCAACGCCCGGAACGCCCACCTCTGTAGATAGTAGCTCCGTCTGGGGCGTCTCTCCGGTCAATCCCATTCAACTGACCAATGCATTTAATAATGTGGCTTCCGACCGTGTCTTACAGGACGTGGGATTTGATGGGATGAATGACCAGGCCGAGCAAAGAAAGCATAGTTTATATTTACAAAGTCTGGCGGAGAACTTCGGCACCAGCTCTCCGATATATCAAAAGGCACTGAAGGACCCTTCGGCCGATGATTATAAATGGTACCGGGATGCTTCTTTTACTTCCAGTGACGGTATATTGGCCCGTTATAAATATTATAATAATACAGAAGGCAATTCTCCTGTGGCCGGAACCAATGGCAGTGGCGCCTCTGCCGCCACCACCTATCCGGATAATGAGGATTTAAACGGGGATAATACCATCAATGAAACGGAGCAGTATTATGAGTATGATCTGAATCTGAAACCGGGGATGACCCTGACAGATCCTTATATTGCAGACGTCAGAACCGTTACCCCTAAACTGGCCAATGACAGTACGGCCAAAGAAAAGTGGTATCTGTTCAGAATCCCCATCAGTGAGTTTACCGGAAAGGTAGGGGGTATTTCAGATTTTAAATCCATCCGTTTTATGCGTATGTATTTAACCGGATTCCAGGATTCAGTGACGATGCGTTTTGCGAGACTAGGACTGGTGCGCAACAACTGGCGTGCTTTTGCCTATAACCTGGATACGACGGGGTCCTATACGGCGCTACCTCAAAACAGCACGACGGCTCTTACGGTACTGTCTGTCAATACGGAAGATAACAGCGAAAGGTTACCGATCCCTTATAAAATGCCCCCCGGGGTACAGCAACTGCAGTCCATTATGGCCGCCGGGGGGACTTCCAACGGTTCCGTTTATCTGGAAAAAGAACAATCCATGAGTCTTAGGGTGACCAATCTGGCTAAAGGAGATGCCAGGGCGGTGTTTAAAAGTATTCAGCTGGATTTACGGTCCTATGGGGAACTTTCCATGTATTTACATGCGGAGTCTATTACAGGAATGCATCCGGTCAGTAACAATGATCTGACGGCTGTCATCAGAATCGGCCAGGATTATCTGGATAATTATTATGAAGTCAGGATCCCCTTACAGGTGACCATGCCCAGTGCCACGGCCACTGCCCTGGAAATCTGGCCGGACCTGAATCACCTGCAACTCGCCTTGCAGGATCTGGTGGCTTTAAAACTCAGAAGAAATAGCTCCGGTGCTCCCATGAACGAAATCTACAGAGAAAGCACCGGAGGGAAAACCTATTCTGTAAAAGGAAATCCCAATTTAGGGGAAGTGACTAGTTTACTGATCGGAGTTGAAAATACGAACAGTACACAGGCGGCCAATTTTGAGGTCTGGACAGATGAACTGGGCCTTTCTAAACTCAATGAACATGGCGGATGGGCTGCGCTGGGCAGGGTAGACCTGCAGCTGGCTGACCTGGGTTCTTTAAGCCTATCTGCAAATACCTACTCGGCGGGGTTTGGAACCCTTGAGCAGGGCGTCAATGACAGATATAAGAACTCCATGGTGCAGTTTGATGCGTCGGCCACCATCGATGCCGGTAAGTTATTCCCAGAGAAAGCCGGTTTTTCTATCCCCGTTTATGCCAGTTTTAATAAGACGGTGCTCACGCCGGAGTTTGACCCCTATGATCTGGACGTTAAAATGAAAGATAAACTGAAGCTTTATCATACGCAGCGGGAACGGGATTCCGTAAAAAGAATGTCACTGGATCAGACAACCAGTAAGACCATCAGTTTATCCAATGTCCGGTTTGGAAGACCGGGTATGAAACCTCATTTATGGGATATCAGCAATTTTGATTTTTCTTATACCTTTTCCAATATTGATCAAAGCAGTCCTTTGATCGCTCAGAATACGATCAATAAATATTACGCCGGACTGGGTTACACTTTTAACGGAAAGGCCCATTTTATCGAGCCCTTTAAAAGGCTGATCAAATCCAAGAGCCCGTGGCTGGAATTTATTCGCTCTTTTAATATCAACCCGACGCCTTCACTGCTCAGTTTCAGAACCACGGTGGACAGGCAGATGGGCATCTATACGCCCAGGTCCGTTAACTTATATGCGAGCGGAACGGAAGTCGATACCGCAGAGACGACCTTTGATAAGTATTTTAGAATGACGCGTGATTATAATCTGAACTGGAATCTTACGCGCAGCCTGAACCTGGATTTTACCGCAAATAATCTGTCTTATGTGGATGAGCCTTACGGTTATCTGGATACCAAGGCCAAACGAGATTCCATGTGGCATAATTTCTGGAGCGGCGGCCGCAATACGCAGTACGCTCAAAAGGCATCGCTTTCCTATAATCTGCCTTTGGATAAGCTGCCTTTTGCGGACTGGATCTCCATGCAATACAGTTATAGCGTCAATTATGATTGGGTGGCTTCCAGCCTGCTGGCAGCATCCCTGGGCAATATTATTGAAAACGGGAATAGTTCTAATCTGAATGGGCAGTTCGACTTTAGAAAACTCTATGATAAATCCAAGTTTATAAGAGCTGCGCTGGATACATCGAGCATCCCTTCGCTGGCCGATTCCTTAAGACCGGAGGATCAAAAAAGACTGGATTCTTTGATTAAGAATCTGCCGAGCCGCAAGATGGTCGTTAAGGGGCTCAAAGGCAGTGAGCGCAAACTGGCACTCAGAAACTGGCGAGCCATGAAAGCCGCTATTAAGGAAGCTAAACTGGCCTTACATAAAAAACAGGTCGTCAGAACCAGCAAAGCTGTTTCTGCAGCGGTGAGGCTGCTTACCATGATAAAGAGTGTTTCTGTGACTTATTCCAGCGGTTATACAAGCAGGCTGCCTGGATATATGGATAGCACAAAAGCGCTTGGAGAGAACTGGAAGAGCGGCCAGCCGGGCCTGGCCTATATCTTCGGGAAGCAGCCCACCAAAGAGTGGCTGGAAGCCAAGGCCAGAGATCATGTATTATCAACTGATCCTTATTTTAATGATTTGTACCGTCAGACCTATAATCAGAATTATACGATCAACGCACAGCTGGAACCGGTAAGGGACCTGGTAGTGGATCTGTCGCTTATGAAATCCTTCAATAAGGACTATTCAGAGCTCTTTAAAGATACGGCGGGTACAGGAAGTTTTGAACATCTGAGCCCTTATAGTGCTGGTGGCTTTACGGTGTCGTATGTCGTGCTTCACGGACTATTTGAAAAACCTAAATCTGGTCAGATTTCCAAGAGCTTCCAGCAGTTTTCAGATTTTAGGCAGATCATTTCTGGCAGGCTCGCGAAATCTAATCCCTATTATTCAGGCGGCATGGACGCCGACGGTTATGCCACCGGCTATGGCAGGTATGCGCAAAATGTGCTGATACCCGCATTTTTAGCGGCCTATACCGGGAAATCTCCTCAGTCTATCGGGCTGATAACAGAAGAGAATAAAGATATTAAGACCAATCCATTAGGCAGTATTTTCCCGATGCCCAACTGGAATATCACCTATTCCGGTTTAAGCCATCTGGGTAGCCTTGCAAGTATCTTATCAAATGTCACCCTCAGAAGCGGTTATAACGGTACGCTGTCCATGAACAGCTTTACCAGTTCTCTTAATTTTCAGGACAGGCTCATGCAGGGCATGCCTTCCTTTATTGATTCTACTTCCGGTAACTACGTCCCTTATTTCTTGATACCCAATATTACTGTTTCTGAGAGTTTCTCGCCTTTGGTAGGCATCGATATTACTTTTTTAAACCAGAGCAATTTTCGCTTTGATTATGCAAGGACCAAGCAGCTGTCGCTAAGCCTGGTGGATTATCAGGTCAGTGAAGTAAGCTCGACGGAGTACTCTTTAGGATTTAATTATACCAGGCATAATGCCAAGCTGCCTTTTTTACCAAAGCCTAAAAAGTCCCAGGATGGGGTAGGGAATGATCTCACCTTTGGTCTGGATCTGGCCATGAGCGATCAGCTGAATTCCAGCACAACACTTGATCAGACCAGTAACTATAGCACCGGAGGACAGAAGGTGATCTCCATTGCTCCTTCTATTAACTATATTCTCAATAGTCGGCTCAACCTGAAGTTTTATTTTAACCAGACCAGAAATATACCTTATGTGTCCACCACGCCGCCTATTGTCATGACCTCGGCTGGTGTACAGATCAGGTTGTCTTTGCAATAGATTCAAGAGGGTACGTACGAGATTTACTTTTATTGGGTATATTTGAATCATCGTTGCCAGTTTATAAGGCAATTAATAATAACAACATGGAAATAGGACAAAAATTCAATACCTTAACCTTAAAGGAATACTTCTTTTACATGGACAATCATAAGAAGTATAAAGACTTTAATACGCTGGGCCTGTACCGGTCTATTTTAGAAAATAAAAAGCTGTCTGTTGAGGACAAAATAGTCGTTAGAGATTACGCACATAAATTTTTCAAAAAAAGCTTTGACTTTCTTCAACTAAAAGATCCACAGACCTTTATGGCGGTGGAATATTTGGGCCAAGAACTGACAAAAGCTGACGAATATAAAAACTGGGAAAAGGTCGAGCGGAATCAACAAAGGATTTTGAAAGAAAAAAAAATAAAACATAGAAATTTTGGCAATTATTCCAAGCATAATTGCGGTTTTGATGATTGCTTTTGGAACGGTTTAATGATCAGACAAGGTTCCTGGTTTGCCGAAAACTCAATGCACTTTAACGGTGACATTAACAGATATCAGCAACAGGTTAAGTCAGATAGACGAAAATCTGACCGAAAAAGAGAAAAACAAATCATCAAACGAGAACTTGAGAATCAATAAAATAATCTGCTAATACGGGGGTGCCAAAGCAGTCTCGAATGGTTAGGGTGGAATGTTATTGCGGGTTTTAGGCCTTAATGGAGCCGATATTGAAAAATAACGCCGTAGTTGATGTTCGACAAGCGGCCTAAACGAAGGGAGACTTAAAGCAATAGGAGGAGACGCAAGCGTAAATCTTTTTTTGATTAAAGTGTGTTCGCTGACTCAATAACAAGGGGCAATGTGGCAGTGATGCTTACGGTGTATTTAATACGAACCGGAAATTGTTAACCGCTGAAGTAGTCTACAAGATATTTTTTATTAGGTAAGAATAAACTTTGATACGATGCGTCAAATGCTATTTTTGATATTATTTTTACTCTACTCTGTTACCTCATTTACACAAGAGTATATAAAGGATGATGTGGACAGGGTTAAAAGTTTTCCGGAGAGAATGGTTTACTATAAACACGAATGCCCATTGGTTAATGGCAAGGGGTGGAGTAGTATTTATTTTCTTAACAAATTGGGTAAGGTAGATTCGGTTAGGAGTTGCTCTTATGGCAAATTAATTCAAATCTTTAGATACTTTTATAATGACCAAGGACTTCTTATTGAACAAAATCAAATTTACCCCAATTTGACGAGGAATATACAATACAATTATTATTACCAATATGATTATGATGAGAAAGGTAGAGTTAAGGTTGAAAAAATGTTTGAAGATAGTCTCTATAAAAAGTTAATAAGTGTAAAGGATAGCTTCGTATATGATTTAAAAAATCATGTAATTTCTTTAAATTTTTCATACCCAAATAGTAATCAAGATAAATCTCCTTCAAAGGTATTGTTTGGTTATGATGAATTTGGACAAAAGATTTATAAAATATTGCCTGGAAATGGCGACTCTTCAATCTATAGATATTCCGATGATAAAAATGGATTTGTGGATAGTGTATATGAAGAACTTCAATATACTATTTTAAGAGATGTTAGAAAAGTAAGTTATCGACTGAGTTATAAAACGGACAGGAAGGGAAACTGGGAGAAATGCTATGCCCATTTAAATGGGAAAACTTATTTGTATATTGTTAGGAAAATCTATTATTAGGAGGGATGCATCGTACTTTATTCAGGCCATAGATAAGTTAAAACGGTAAATATGTTTAAGAGAGTATTGATATTGGGTTTGATTGTAGGAATTCTAATGATTGGCTTTTATAATTTTTTCATCAAAGGATGGTACGTATTTAAAAATGACGCAAAAACACCAAAAGAATTTTTGAATGAGACTACGGTTGCCAATAGTGTTTATACTAAGGACAGTCTTCAATTAATCCGGCAATTAAAAGTTTTATTATCCAATAGAATTGGATTCTTCCATGATTCCTTTTATTCAGATTCAACAATTCTCATGATTGACACCATCGTCTATAGCCCGATGAAAAACAAACTCGCTTTTAATGTTATTACAAAAAACCCAACTGCCAGACAATTGATTCCAGATAGGGATTATGAATGGTATTTTGATGCAGCCACTTTTATAGGTATTAGGGACAGCGGCGATTTTTTATTGCAATTGATAGGCTCCTCTTTTACAAATTCAAGAGATTTGCATTCCTTATCAAAAGAAATAAGAAAAGACCGCTTTGAAAAGTTTATCTCTGAAAATAAAAAAGATGATTACAGATTTAACTTAAATGATATCCGGTTTTGGAACAGCTCCATTTGGAAAAAACTTGACAGTTTAAATCGTCCATAAAGACTGACTTCAAAATTAAGGGTATTTTTAAGCAGCAGATTAATTGTAAATCATTCATCGTATAAATTACCTTACCCTGCTTTTTCTAATATTTCCGGTGCATCAAGGACCTCCTTTAATTGAGCGGAAAGGAGCGTTGGGTCTTTTTGGATTTCACCGGACGCAACAGGTAGCTTTTTAGTTTTTTTGTCTGCACTACTTAAGAAAAATATAGTGGATATTATCATCAGGCTGCCTATCCAGTCCATTAACTGAAAGGAGGTATGCAGCCAGACGACGGCCAGTATGGTAGCTGATAGCGGTTCTGCAGAGGCCAGTAAACTGGTCATCTGACCACCGATTAATTGAACGGCTGTCATGTAAAGACTAAAAGCGATCAGTGTGCCAAATAGGATGATAAATCCGACTGCTCCAATCGCTAACATGTCCCAGCTGCCAGTTGCCTGCCAGGGAGCATGAATACAGCTGAATAAGATTCCACCAATGAGCATGGACCAGCCTATGATAATAGACGATTTGTAGGCAGATAGTAATCTTAATGGCTGGAGGGTATAAATAGCCAGAGCAACGGCCGAACTTAAACCTAATACTAAAGCTGTTTTTGAGATCGCCAGCGTCCCAAAATGACCATGGGTGACTAACAAAATGGTGCCGAGTGTTGCCAGTATAATTGCAATGCCTGTGGCGATACCTGGTAGCTTTCTGCTTTTAATGGCCAGATAGATGGCAATAAGGACTGGCCCTGCATATTGCAATACAGTGGCTGTTCCCGCATTTGAATGCCTGATAGCAGCAAAGTAGGTATATTGTACGGCAACCATACCAAAAATGGTAAATGTAATGAGAGCAATACTGTCGTTTTTCCTTTTAAATATGGATAGTAGCGGCAGCTTTTGAATAAAACCCGCATATAACAGTAACAGTACCCCTGCACCCAGCATCCGGACGGTTATCATCCACTCAACACTAATGCCCCTTTTTTGAAATAGATACTGACAGAAGGTTCCGGAAAAGCCCCAGCAAATAGCCGCTGAGATGGCCATTATAAAGCCCTGTAAAGTTGGTTTTTTCATGAAATATAATGATGATTAAGAGTTCGGGTGCAAATTTCTATTATATAGATGATGTTTTTTGCTTAATTTTAAGGGTGTTTGTGCAACAAAATTGCACCGGGTCTTCAATTTTAAACAGCTTACCCTAGGTTTGAGATTTTGGGTTGCCTTCTTTTAAAATCAACTTACAATGGATCAGTTTGATAAACAGATATTAGCGATACTCCAAAAAGACAATCAGACCCCTCAAAGGGATATTGGCGAAAGGGTGGGACTGTCTGCCGCTGCCGTGCAAAGAAGGATAAAAAGAATGCGTGCCGACGGTGTCATACAGGCAGATATAGCGGTGCTTAACAGAGAGAGCATGGGTAGCCCGATTACGCTCATGGTAGAGGTATTTTTGGATAGCGAGAAGATAGAAGAAATCGACGCTGTAAAAAAATTGTTTTTAAGTGCCAGTGAGGTGCAGCAATGTTATTATGTGACCGGAGAGTCCGATTTTATGTTGGTAATAGTTGTGGCTAGTATGACGGAGTATGAAAAGTTAACCAGAAAATTATTCTTCGGCTCCAAAAATGTGCGCAGGTTCAGAACCATTATTGTAATGGGTGTAGAAAAGCTGGGTCTGGAAGTACCTATTGTTTAATATAAAAATATATGGAAGATTATATAAGACTGTATTACAATCAGCAACCTCAGGCTAAAGAGATGATCCTTGAAAAATCTGATCAGGATATAGACCTGGATAATACTTTTGACTTGTTGGATTTTACGAGCTCCGTAATTGGGAAGCAGTATTTGTATTATAGATTGAAATATCCATTTAATGACTACAGCAGATTAGCAGAACTGGAAGATCAATTGCAGAGGATGGCCTCAGATGAGCCTTTCAGGCTTGTGTTTGAAAAGGAGGCGAAAGTACTGTCGCATCAGGATAGTTCCGATCTTCCCTATCTTATTTTTAGCAGCCATCTAAAAACCCTCTGGTATTATAAATGGATTCCCTGTTTGCAGGCGCTACTTGTAATTGGTGTTATCCTTTCTTTATTTTTTCACTGGGGATTTGTGGTGCTGATTGCTTTATTTGGATTTCATCTGTATTTACATTTTCATAATAAAATGGTGCTGGATACATACCGGAAGAGTTTGAATTCGGTGATTACCTTGTATGATTTCTGTAGCACCATTCAAAAAAAGGCTAAGGGTAGCATGATGGAAAATGAGCAAACTATCGAAGCTTTTAACAGCCTGAAACAAGTACGGAAAAAACTTAGTATTAACCAGTCCTTGCAACTTTTTACCTCTTCGGAACTTTATATGTTGCCCTGGCTGCTATATGAGTTGATAAAGGCTTTTACGCTAATTGAGGTCGGTGCGTCCCGATTTATAGTAAGAGAAGTGAACCTGAAAAAAGATAGGATTCATACGCTTTTTAAAGCAGTCGGAAAGGCAGATTTTTTATTATCCATTGTAAAACTCAGAAGGGCTGAGGGATGTTGTGTGCCTGAACTGGTAGACAGCGTGGCTCAGGTTGATATAAAAGGATTATATCATCCGGTCATTGAAAACTGTGTAAAAAATGATTTTTCGCCTAAAGGCGGGGCGGTACTTATTACCGGATCGAATGCTGCCGGTAAAAGCACATTTTTAAGATCCATGGCGTTGAATAATTTACTGGCCGGATCTATACATACCTGTTTTGCCGATTCCTTTGCCTGCCCTTTGCTTATTACCTTGGCGGCAATGCACCATATGGATGCGATAAGCGAGGGGATCAGTCATTACCAACGCGAGGTGAAAGACATGGTGGAGATTTTTAATTTTTCTAGTCACCATCCCTGCCTTTTACTATTTGATGAACCGTTTAACGGTACCAATAGCAGAGAGAGGGTCGCCATAGCTGCCTCAGTACTGGAATATTTTGCAAAGCAGTCAACAAGGCCCTTTGGTGGTGGACCTATGATTATCGTGGCCAGCCATGATTTTGCTTTACTTGAGTTATTGGAATCATCTTACAAAATGTATTATTTTAATGAGCAGGTGCACCCAGATGGTAAATTGTCCTTTGATTACCGTTTAAAAGTGGGTAAAAAGGTTACCCGTAATGCACTTGAACTGATTAAAATTGAAGGATTCCCAACAGAGATTGTTGAGAAGGCCAATCAAATTTACATGGAAATGGAAAAAGACGGGTTTGTTGAATAAAGGTATCTCTTGGGTTAACTTTCGTTAGATTGGCGTTCATCTAAATTTTGGGCAGCAATCGAGAACATATCTTGTAGGCCTTGGCTAGTGATAATCCATTGTTCTGCTTCTGACACCAATTCGTCTAGGACACTTAAGTCAGCACTACTGCCGATTGTTTTAATCACACGGTAACTTCCCCGGCTTTTGTCAATTACCTGGACACTAATTATCCCGCTTTTATTCGCCTTTTTTCGAGCATACATATTACGAAAATACAACTTAAATAAACCTGGGACACCCAAATGGGTGTCCCAGAAATTTCAATTTATTGAAAATAAACGAGTTATAAATCGTTGATAAAGGATGATGTCAAAGTCAGGAAGTTACCAAAATTTAGTAAAAAATCACACCGGAATGTAACAAAATGATTATTAGTATGTTATATAATGTTGATAACAAGCCATCTTAACCAGCATTTCTGTAAAAATAGTTTTATTTATAATATTTACGGCTGGGTTTCAGCCAAATACCTTCAGAAATCTGCTATTTAGGGAAACCATGCTAATTTTAATTAGAGGTGTCCATTTAGCTTACTTTACCTTATGATTACAATTTGTTTTTCATTGTCTAGAAACAATTTATTTGAAAATACGCTTCAATTGTGCAGACTCATTCATATATACTTTTTAATTTTCTCAGTGGTCGATATAAAATCGGTATATTTTATGTTGCCATAAATAGCAATTAGTTCTGCTTCTTTTGATTCAAGGGCACGGTTTAATTCAAAAAGTTCTTCTTTCCTTCCTATAATATTAGACATATGTTCTTTTTTGTAGCTAAATACAGTTGTTAAAATATGTTAAATTGGCTGGGTTTGATTTTTTTACCCAGCCAAAACGATGTCTTTTTAGGTGGTTTTGGCTGGATACTTTTGATCTAAATATTTCTTGTTGCCTGAATATGAGCATCTTATTGTTATTGTCTAACCTACAATTGATACCCAAAATCACTTTTGGCTTCGGATAGGATGAAAAAACTTTGCACGGTCGTAACGTTGGCTAGTGCCGCCAGCTTATTGCGGTAAAAATCCTGATAATCGTCCATATCTTTTACTGCTACCCGTAAAATAAAATCAAAGGCACCTGTCATTTGTAAACATTCCAGCACTTCGGGGAGCTGGACGACCGAGCTCTCAAATTCTTGTAAGGTATTGGTGGAGTGATTATGGAGTAACACGTGACAAAAGGCGACCAGGTTCTTATTAATCTTTTTTCGGTCCAGAATCGCTATTATTTTTTTGATGAAGCCTTCCTTTTTTAATTTTCGTATACGTTCATGGACTGCTGCGGTGGATTTATTGACCTGTACCGCTACCTCTTTACTGGTAAGCGAGGCATCTTTCTGTAGGATTTTGAGAATCTGTTGGTCGGTTTCATCTAAAAAAGATTGTTCTGTCATTGTATCACTGTTTTAGTAGACAATAAAAAATGAATTTCTGCATAAATTTGAATGCAAGGTAACAATAAAAATTATTGTATAATATACTATATTCAATAATATTTATTGAATATAGTATAGGTATTGTTTGTTTTTATTGTGGAAGATAGCTTTGTCAAATCAATTAAAATAGTATTCAAATGGAAGTTATCACCCAAAAAGATAATACAGTGCAGGCGAGGCTGAAAAGCCTCTGGCAACTTGTAGGTAATACCCCGATGCTGGAATTGCATTATACCTATAAAGGAAAACCTGGGCGGATTTTTGTCAAATGTGAACATTATAACCTGACAGGCAGCATCAAAGACCGGATGGCACTCTATATTATGCACAAAGCCTATGAGGCGGGGCATATCAGATCCACAGATACTATTGTAGAGGCAACCAGCGGAAATACCGGTATATCCTTTTCAGCTATTGGCAAGGCCATGGGCCATGAGGTGAATATTATTATGCCTAATTGGTTAAGTAAGGAGCGTATGGATATTATCCGTGGATTTGGCGCCAAAATCATTACGGTTACTAAAGAAGAAGGCGGATTTCTGGGCAGTATTCGACTCAGTGAACAGATGGCTGAAGCGGGCGGTGTATTTTTACCCAAACAGTTCAGCAACTGTTATAATGCGGAGGCCCATGAAAAAACAACCGCTCCGGAAATTTATCTGCAGCTTCAACAGTTGAATCTGTTGCCGGATGCATTTGTGGCAGGTGTAGGTACCGGTGGAACTGTCATGGGTATCGGTAATTACTTGAGAGGAGAGAACCCAAATATTACGATACATCCATTGGAACCCATGGAGTCTCCCACGCTTACCACAGGATATAAAACGGGGACCCATAGGATTCAAGGAATCTCTGATGAATTTATCCCTTCCATTGTACGTTTGGATCAGTTAGATGAGATTATCCAGTCAGGTGACGGAGATGCTATAATCATGGCCCAGAAGCTTTCTGCACAGTTGGGACTGGCAGTGGGCATTTCTTCGGGTGCCAATGTAATAGGCGCCATTAAGCTCGCTGAAAAACTGGGAAAAAATAGCGTAGTGGTTACGGTACTTCCGGATAGTAATAAAAAATACCTCAGTACGGATTTGATGAGAGTGGAGCCTGTAAAAGAAGGGTATTTGTCAACCGATACAGAATTTATAGATTATCAGCCCATAGCCAGACTGGCATCGCCAGTTTTGAGCTAATAAAAAATCAAATAAAGATTTACTCAAAAACTACAAAAAATGAAAAAACTATTATGTATGGCGGTGATGGTCTTAGGATTGACACTTGCCTTAAATGCACAGCCGCAGAGCCCGGTCAAATGGACCGCAGCCGCTGAAAAATCAGCAAATGGAAATTACACCCTCACCCTTACGGCAACTGTCCCGGCTCCCTGGCACATTTATTCGCAATCTACCCCTGATGGTGGGCCGGTTCCTACTTCCATCAGCTTTAATAAAAATCCACTTATAACAGTTGATGGAAAAGCTGCAGAAAAAGGGGTGCTTAAAACAACCCATGACAAGAATTTTGGGGTAGACGTGAAATATTACGCGGGAAAAGTTCAGTTTGTACAAAAGTTAAAGGTGAAAGCCGGTGTTAAAACCAATGTTACCGGTACCGTCAATTTTATGGTCTGCAATGATCAGGAGTGTCTGCCGCCAAGTGGCTGGGATTTCTCTGTAAAACTTAATTAAGATTCTTAAAGATAAACGCAAGTAAAATTATTTTATGCGCAAATTCACCTTAGCTATTTTAGCTGTTATAGCTGCTTTTGGGACCGCCCTTAGTCAGGACGGAGTGCATTTAAAAGATACGGTTCTCCGGTTAAATGATTCGGTAGCGGAGCTGATGATCCAGGCCAAGTTAGATCCGGGGGTAATGCTGTTCTCCACCCATAAGACCAACGCTGAGGATGCGTTTATCTCCGCTTTTACGCCTGACAGTTCCATTACGAAATATATTGTTCCTGGTGAAGATCTGACAGAAGAGGGGAAGCTGGAAGCCTTAAAGGATAGTAATCTTGGAGCGGAATTGCACTATTTTAAAGACAGCGTAACTTTCAGTGTCAGGTTGCATATTCCGGCCTCGGAATCCGCCACCATCAAAGGTGTCTTTACCTGGCTTGGGAAGTCCGGAGATAATTTCCCGTCCGGGGAACAGGAAATTTTACTGCCGCTTAAAAAAGGTAGCGGCCCCGTCGTTGCCGGTATGGCTGTCGGTCAAAAAACGAATGATCAAAGTGCGGCGGGCACCCCAGCGCATACGTCAATGCTTAAGATTTTCTGGCTAGGCCTTCTATTCGGTCTGGTGGCTGTATTTACCCCTTGCGTCTTTCCTTTGATTCCTGTGACCGTCAGTTTCTTTTTAAAAAGAAGTAAGTCAAGAGCAGAAGGAATCCGTAATGCCCTGAGTTATTCCATTTCTATTATTTTAATCTATACCATTCCGACCTTTGTACTGACAAAGATATTCGGGGATAGTGTTATGTATACGATTGCCACCAGTGCAGTGGCCAATTTGATTTTCTTTGCCATATTTGTCATTTTTGCCATTTCATTTTTTGGCGGTTTTGAACTGACCCTTCCCAGCAGCTGGGCGACCAAGGCGGATGCGAAGGCTTCAAAAGGAGGGATGATCGGCACTTTCTTTATGGCGCTTACCCTGGTGATTGTCTCTTTTTCCTGTACAGGTCCTTTCATAGGAAGTTTGTTGCCGCAGGTAGCAACCGCTAATTCTGCTGCAGCAGGTATTTCTGCTGTCATGGGTATACTGGGCCTGAGTGTTGGGTTGGCCATTCCTTTTTCCCTATTTGCCTTTTTCCCATCCATGCTCCATGCTTTGCCTAAGAGCGGTGGCTGGCTGAATAGTGTAAAAGTAGTCTTTGGTTTTATTGAGTTGGCCATGGCCATGAAATTTCTATCCATGGTGGATCTGATTTATGGCTGGCATCTGCTGGACCGGGAAATCTTCCTCGCCCTCTGGATCGTGCTGGCGCTGCTCACCGGTTTTTATCTGTTGGGAAAACTGAAGTTTTCGCATGACAGTGATCTTAAATTTATCAGTATACCCAGACTGTTTTTTGCTATTTGCTTTCTGACCTTTGGTATGTATCTGATTCCCGGTATGTGGGGCGCTCCACTTAAAACCATGAGTGGTTTATTACCTCCGCCGTCTACTCAGGATTTTGATCTGAATCAACTACAATATAAGTTGGAAGATATAGGAACTAGTGGTGCTGTCGCCAGTAGTAAAGATAACCTGCAGGCAACACCTCCTAAGTTATATATCGACAGACTGCACATGCCTTTAGGTCTTACTGCCTATTTTGATCTGCAGGAAGGCATGGCAGCGGCCAAAGCTCTGCATAAACCGGTCATGCTTGACTTTACGGGGCATTCCTGTACCAATTGCCGCAAAATGGAGAATGAGGTCTGGAGTAACCCCGATGTGCTTAAAAGGTTAAAGCATGATTTTGTGATTATCAGTTTATATACGGATGAAAAAACGGCTTTGCCGCCAGATCAGGTTTATACCAGCAGGTCGGGCAAGGTGATTGCCGATGTCGGCAGTAAAAATCTGGATTATGAACAGTCCGCCTTCGGGCTTATTTCTCAACCCTTATATATGTTCCTGGACCTGGAGGGTAAGCCACTCAGCGAGGAGCGGTACGGGTATGATCCGGATATTCAGAAATTTATTCATCATCTGGATCAGGTTAAAGCCAATTTTGATAAACAGTAAAAGTATGGGTGAAAGGCGGCCTTTAGCTCCTGTTAATTAGCAAGGGTCTGATTTAACTGCCTAAAATTAAGGTAGGCAGGATAGCAAGAAGAAGTGGCCTGATAAGGCCTTTTTAATCAAATGGAATTAAATTCTCATGTATAAAACCAACAACCGGGGCTGTATTCTTACAGCCTCTTTTGGTTAGCCTAATGTTGGGATATACAGCAGCTGCCTGGTTAGTAGGGGGTTATATGTCCCGTGCTTATGTGAGGTAAAAAAATATCTTTATATTTGTAAAATACGAGACTTCCCTTTTAGAAGTCTTTGATCCATATAAGGGGGCCTGGTAACATTTCACCGGAAAAGACCATAAGCAACATGATAAATACACTCTTATTGCAAAGCGTAAGTGAACTGGGGAAATCAACTACGAAGGAGGTCGTTGGTGGATTTAAGGATCTGCGGGTTTGGGAAGATATGAGTATGTTGTATTTGCCTAAAATCATCGCGGCTCTGATCATTGGATTTGTAGGATACTGGCTCATTAAATGGGTCGGCCGCCTTTTTATAAAGCTATTACAGAAGAGAAACATAGACAGCTCGCTGCAGACTTTTCTGACTTCTATTGTCAGAATCAGTATGATGGTATTTTTGATCCTCACCGTTATCAGCATTCTTGGCATAAGTATAACTGGTTTTGCAGCGCTTTTAGCAGGAGCAGGAATCGCACTGGGCAGTACCTTAAACGGAACTTTAGGGAACTTTGCGGGCGGTGTTATGATTCTGATTTTAAAACCTTTTAAAGTAGGGGATTTAATAGAGGCGCAAGGTCAGTTCGGACTGGTAATAGAGATCGGGATTGTCTATACCTCCGTATTGACGTCTCAAAATAAGACCATACGACTGCCAAATGGCGCATTAAGTACCGGTGTGATCAATAACTATACAGACCAGGATAATTTGCGTATTGATATTAAAGTGCCGGTGGCTGATTATACGAATGTTGATAAAGCAAGGCAGGTCGCGATAGAAGCCATGAAAACTATTGCTACTGTGATTAGTGACCCGGCTCCTGATGTAAAGGTCACCGAATTAACCGGGGACGGTCCGGTCCTTGTGGTCTGGCCCAGAATTAAAATCAAACCCTATGATCCTAAAAATCCGCGACAGATGGAGGCGGACTATTACAGTGTTTACTTTGGAGTCAGAAAAGCGGTATATGACGCATTTGTGCTAAATAATATCCCAACTCCTAGCAATACCTTTGAGGTCACCATGATGGGAGAGAGGGCACCTCATAAAGGATTTGATGTGTAAGCGGGTGGATTGATGCTATTAAGCGATTAGCTATTATCGCCGACCCGAAGGCATATTTAGGATATTATCGAAATTATGGGTACTGGCCAGGGGACGATTAAACGGAAAACTTTTTAAGATGCAGAAGAATTTTTTATTTAGCCTGATTTTTATTTTTTGCGTTCATTCCCTATGTTTTTCACAACCAGGTCGTTATTCCTTGAAAATACGATTATCTGATACTCAGTCCGGATATGCCAAATTGATGATAATCGGTGTTTATTCGAATAAAGATTCAGCTAGGCATTGGGCAATAGAAAAAGCAGAGGCTACCGTTCAGGGAGTAGTGCCTCAGTTACATCCATATCTGGCTTTTATCTGGGTAAACGATAGTATGTTAACAGGCAATTTCGTGTTATTACCCGGGCATGACCAGGAACTGCAATTAAACGAATTGCAATTCGGAGCCCTTCCGCTGGATACAAGTATACTGGGCCGGCAAAATAAAATATTAAATGAGAAACTAGCTTTTATTGACCAACATGAAACGGCAGTCTATTTTTCCCGGAGAAGTAAATTGATTAAAAATGTCTATCAGGGCCACCCGCCTCAAAGCGTATTAGATAGCTTGAAAATCGCATTAGATAAAATTAGTTTTAAAAAGGACTCCACTATAAAAAACTTTATTGTTCAATATCCGGATTCTTATGTTGGACTTTTATACTTGAATCAAAGAGTCAGAATCCGGGGTTATTCCCCGGAGCTGAACAGCGCTTTAAAAAGTTTGAACAGCAACCTTCAACAGTCTGATCTAGGAATAAAAACAAAAAATATATTTGACAAGGCTAAACGGGTGGCGATCGGTAGCTCTTTTCCAAAAATACAACTATCGGACGGTAATAATAAAATAGTCTCCTATGATTTGTCCCGGCTAACAGAAGTTCATCCTAAACTCCTGCTGATAGATTTCTGGTATAGCAACTGCGGACCTTGTATCGCACAATTTGGAAAACTCAAGCAATTGTTCAAAAAGTATCATGACAAAGGTTTCGATATCAATAGTATTTCTACCGACGCTTCAGCTAAAATAGGGGCCTGGAAATCGGTTGTTTCTAAATATGCCCTGCCTTGGGATCAATATCTGGATATAAACGGAGCTATTGCAAAAGATTTAAATATTAATACTTTCCCGTTCAATTTTTTAATTGATGAAAATGGGAATATTCTGAAAAAACATATTTCTATGGTGGAGTTGGAGGAGATTTTAAAAAATGAATGTAAAGACAACTCCATATAATTTTACCAGATGGAATGGGACGGGGCACCTGTTATTTCTTGGCCTTTAATTCCTTTTGCAGCGCAAACATTTCATCTCTTAGTCTGGCAGCTTCAATAAAATCAAGTTCCTTGGCTGCTTTCTCCATATCTTTTTTGACCTTCTTGATGGCCTTTTCCAAAAAGGGAATGGTGCGCTTAGTCGGGTCGACAGCGTAGTCAGAAACCTTATGTTCTATAATATCCTCATTATAGCCGATGGCACCAGCCCTGTGCTCATCAAAACCTTTAATATCGAGTACCGCTGTCTGGGCAAATACCTGTTCCTTGCTTTTGGCAACGGTTGTTGGGGTTATATGATGCTCCAGATTATAGGCTATTTGTTTTTCCCGTCTGCGGTTGGTCTCATCAATGGTTCTTTGCATGCTCATGGTCATTTTATCGGCATAGAAGATAACCCTGCCCTCCGCATTACGGGCGGCGCGGCCCGAGGTCTGTGTTAATGACCGCTCATTTCTCAGAAAACCTTCTTTGTCGGCGTCCAGTATGGCGACCAGCGTGACCTCCGGCAGATCTAGGCCTTCTCTAAGCAGGTTGACACCTACCAGAACATCTATTTCTCCCAGCCTTAGTTGACGCAGTATCTCAACGCGGTCCAGCGTATCCACATCACTATGGATATATTTAGAATTGATATTGATTTTTTTAAGGTATTTGTCCATTTCTTCCGCCATCCTTTTGGTAAGCGTCGTTACTAATACACGCCCGCCTTTTTTAACCTGCTGGTCAATCTCATCCAGCAAGTCATCCACCTGGTCATGGCTGGGGCGAATCTCAATTGGAGGGTCCAGTAAACCCGTTGGCCTGACTACCTGTTCCACAACAACGCCACCGGTTTTCTCCAGTTCATAATTACCGGGGGTAGCGGATACAAATACGGTCTGTCCGATCATGGATTCAAATTCACTAAAACTAAGAGGGCGGTTGTCAATGGCACTGGGCAGCCTGAAGCCGTATTCCACCAGTGTCAGTTTTCTGCTTCTGTCTCCGCCGTGCATGCCGGATATTTGCGGGATAGTCTGATGCGATTCATCCAGGATACATAAAAAGTCATCCGGGAAATAATCTAAAAGACAAAACGGCCTGCTTCCAGGCTCCCTGCGGTCAAAAAAGCGGGAATAGTTTTCAATGCCGTTGCAATAACCCAGTTCCTGCATCATTTCAAGGTCATATTCTACTCTCTCCCGGATGCGTTGAGCTTCTACTAATTTGCCAATACCTTCAAAGTATTCAACCTGAGCTTTGAGTTCATCCTGGATCTCATAGGTAATCTGCTGCATCATCTCTTTTGGAGCCAGATATAAGTTGGCCGGGAAAATCGCGGCATTATCCATTTTGAGCATCCTCTGGTTGGTAATCACATCGATGGTCTCAATGGATTCAATTTCATCATCGAAAAATGTAACTCGGTAACCATAATCCACATAGGGCAAATTAATATCTACCGTGTCGCCTTTGACTCTGAAACTGCCCCTGGTAAAATCTACCTGGGTGCGGACATATAAGGAGTTGACCAGCGCATGTAAGAAAGCCTGTCTGGGAATAACCTGGCCTACATGCAGGCGGATAATACCTTTTTCAAATTCCGCCGGATTACCGATACCATAAATACAGCTGACGCTGGCTACAATGACAATATCCCGGCGACCGCTCAAAAGCTGGGCTGTGGCCTGTAACCGAAGCTTGTCGAGCTCCTCATTAATACTTAAATCCTTTTCTATATAAGTATTACTGACGGGCATAAAGGCCTCCGGCTGATAATAATCGTAATAACTGACAAAATAACCCACCGCATTATGTGGGAAAAACTGTTTGAATTCTCCATATAACTGCGCCACCAGGGTCTTGTTATGGGTTAATACCAGGGTCGGGCGCTGGATATTCTGGATCACATTAGCCATGGTAAAGGTTTTACCCGAACCCGTTACGCCGAGAAGTGTCTGAAATTGTTCTCCCGCCTGGATTCCTTCCGTCAACTGACGAATGGCCGTGGGCTGATCCCCTGAGGGTTTATAGTCTGCATGTAATTCAAAAGGCATATGACGAAGTTACGAACTAAGCAGCTAAAACACGGTGTATTTACCTAAGGGTAGCCACCATTTACCGAAAGTTAACGGTTCGTCCGAAATTCCAAGGAAAAGCTCCGTCTTAAATTGTAAATCCGGTCCTAAAACTAAGCAGTGGTTGGTATTATTGATTTATTTTTGCCCCATGAGAATAATACCCTTATCAGAAGGAGCTTTTACCATTGACAGCAGTAAAAAATTTATTGCCTTTGATCCTGCAAAAGATGATTTGCAAAAAAGACCAGTTGGTAGCTTACTCGTTGAAATTCAGCCTTTTTTAATCATAACCGACAAGGACATATTGCTACTGGATACCGGCCTAGGGTTTTCAAAAGACGGACAGATGCAGATTCATCAGATCCTGCAGTCCCATGGCATCGGAGCATCAGAAGTGACCAAGGTCCTACTGTCTCATCTACATAAAGACCATGCAGGCGGCATTAAAATGACAGCGGCAGACGGCAGGGAATCTTTAGCTTTTCCGGAGGCTACCTATTATTTACAGGCCAAAGAGCTGGAATATGGATTAAGCGGTGAGAATCCTTCTTATCATGCAGCCCAGTTTGAAATCCTAAAGAATCACCCAAAGGTAGTGCTGCTTGATGGAGATGGCATACTGGATGATTATATTACTTATCAGGTAACAGGAGCTCATAGTAAATACCACCAGGTATTCTGGTTTAAAGAAGCAGGTCAGACCATTTTCTTCGGGGCGGATGATGCACCGCAGCTCGGACAGATGCGCAATCGATTTGTAGCCAAATATGATTATGACGGAAGAAAATGCATGGAACTCAGAAAGCAGTGGTGGGCAGAGGGAGAAGCCGGAAAATGGACTTTTCTTTTCTACCATGATGTAAAATCACCAACCTACACTTTTTAGGTTGATATTTTCTGGATCTAATTAAAAAATCAAACGCTTTATGCTACCGATAATGGGCAGGTGAAGCGTTTGATTTTAGATTTTTTTTAGTGGCGTTCTAAGACTAGGTCGCCACCTCTATTCAAATTGTGATTATTAAACGTCGCTTGAGCAAAAGTAGGAGGTAATTTTTTGCTGGATTTATCAATTCAGGAAAAAGGATTACGAGATAGGAAATAGTTCGCTGCTGCTTAAATTCTGTATCGGAAAATAAAAACCGAAAAAATTAAGAAATAAATATAAGCATTAATAAGTAAACGCCTGTAAATTAAGTTTTACTGGCGTTCGGCATTTTGTGAAATATATTAATTTTTATTGTAGTTTATGTCCGGTTTGTCCCCTATATGTCCCTCGGTCCGTATTTTTTGTTAACAGAGCAAAAATAGGGGTGAAATAATGTCGCTTAAATACACTTAATTGCACATAAGTACAACTAAATACTACTAAAATGAGTTCGAAAATTCCCATTATAAGAATCTGCCAACAATGTAAAAAGGAATTTTATGCACAGAAGGCTACAACCCGGTTTTGAGGGTGAGTCAACATGCCAGAATAGATGCCCAAATGTAGTGGGTTCAATGTAATCAGAGAAACTATAAACTCAGGCAACGTAAGGTTGTATGTTTGATTTGCAATAAAATTAAACTAAGAGATTTTTTTGCTTTTAGGTAGGATAACCTGAAGGAATTTTTGTGCCCATGAAGGTAATTCCTTGTGATAGACCTTAACGGTCGTTTTCTTTAAGAAAAGTAATTTTTGAGGTACGGTCTGAGCATCGCGAGCTGCAATAGAATTTTCGTATAAGGTGACCGTGTCGAATACGGCATAATAAGCGTATAGATTTTTATATCCATGTTTGAAGTTGTATTCAATGGAGCCTTCAGTGACTTTGTGTCCGCCCGATCTGACCCTGATGTCGACTCTTTGAATGCACTCTTCCAGCGTGTCAACACCCATAAATACTAGGTGTACATTATAGCCTGCCGCTTTGAACTGTCTAACGGAAAAGGTTGGATTCTCTGAACTGAAATTGGTTTCAAATGCAAAATTCCCCTGAGCGTGAATGGCGTTTTCCTTGGCTTCCTGGAAATCTATTTCGTTTACCCGGTTATTGAGAACATCGCTACCGATTTCTGGAAACTGGTGCTGTAGCCGGCTAATATATTTATCGCCATCGAATACTTCGAAGTCTGTGTCCACAAGAGTGGCAGAAAATAGGCTTTTGCCCGCTCCGTTGGGACCTGCGATAACATATAGATTAGGTTTCATTAATAGGCGTTATAGTTGTTTTAGAACAACTTCTTTGGAAGTACGCCTGTCTTGTTGAATCAAAAATATTTTACCATCTGGGTACCGATGAATAAATTGGTTTTTCCGAACACAACGGCTGTCTCTAAAAACGAATGGAACGTTAAGGTTTGCCTGGACTTTAAGCGCCTCATGAAGTGTCTTTTCAAGGCGACGGTTCAGGCTCCGCATTGAGGCACTGATTTTATTGTTTTCTTGTCTTTTTATAGTCATAGTATCCTCCCAAAATGATACAACAAAGATACATGTTTTTTAGAATAAATCCGTCGCTATAATATATGTTAATTATTTATATTAAGTACTTATATCTTAGTATCAATTAATTAAGATCGCTGTTGACCTGATCACAAATGCGATGGTGTCATTTGGTTTCGCCTCCGCCATGAAAACTTGTTTTGAGGAAAGTAAAACCCCCAGCATTTTGGTCTGCCGGATGAATAACAGAAAAAGTTTTTACTAATAATCCTACCTAACCTAAACCGTTTTTTTGCCTTTACCAGTCATCACCACGAAGCTCAATTACCTGTGAGCAACGGCTTTTGCCCGGGAGTTTAAAAAACATTGTCATCATCCATTATTACATTCTTTTTATGCATTGGTTGGCTATTTTATCGTACTTATAAAGTTGGCAGGGATAGTCTTGTTGTGGCTGGCTCATTGTTTGAAATCATAGATTTTGAGACAGAATCTGATCCTGAGGGGAAATAGAATTGACATCTTCGTTAGTTAATGACATTCTTTTCAATAATGTCGATATAGTGCCAGAACTGGTACTTTTTAAGAATAAAATTTAAAATTGAAAAATTGGGAAAACGCCACTAAAAGTGATGATTTAGATTTTTTTTAGTGGCGCGCTAGGAATAGCGCGCCACCTCTATTCAAATTGTGTGATATGTTGTTCTCGTGGACACAAAGATGAGATAATTGTAAATCAATTATTTATCAAATCCGGAAAATGGTTTACGCTATAAGGAATTTCAAAATCATGCTAACAAAAAAACAGACTGTTGTATAAATTAAAAAATCAGACCATAAAGTCTGATTTTAGATTTTTTTTAGTGGCGTTCTAAGACTAGGTCGCCACCTCTATTCGAAATTGTGATATGTTACTTGTGTTGTGAACACAAAGATAGGGGGGCATGCACCCTGGCTGTTTATCAAATCGGGAAAAAGGATTACGCAATCGGGAAAACTTAAAAGAAGGGATTGATGGCCTTTGATTATCAGTTTGTTATCGTTTTTGGTCACCTGGATAATAATAAGCGGTCGCCTTTTTTCTACATACGTAACTTTTTTAGGTTCTGTTGATTTGCCTTAATTTCGGGGGATGAAGATGACCCTTGGTTTAAATTGGAAAATACTGCTGGTGTTGATTGCTCTGGTGATCGTATCAGGCAGCCTGGTCTATTCCAGATACCTGTCCCTTAAACTGGGGAAAATAGAAAAGCAGAGAGTCGAAACCTGGGTAGAAGCACAAAGAACCATTGCGAACGCTTCCGAGGAGACAAATCTGAACCTCGCAGTAAAGATTTCTTCAGAAAATAAAGATATTCCCATTATAGAAACAACGGCTGGGGACAGTATAACCGGTAACTATTTAAACCTGGATACCCATCGTGTGGCTGCCGGCAGTGATTATCTTAAAAGCAAGCTTGCCGGGTTTAAAAAAATGCATCCGCCTATTGTGCTGACCCTGGATCAGGACAGCAGCGCTTCACTTAAATATTATTACGGGGAGAGCAGGCTGCAACAAGAATTGCGCTATTTTCCGGTTATCCAGCTGATTATTGTAGGATTGTTCATTCTTGTTTTGATTATCATTCAAAGGGTCTCCAATAAGAGTGCACAAAACAGGCTCTGGGTGGGCATGGCCAAAGAAACGGCGCACCAGTTAGGTACGCCGCTCACTAGCCTGGAAGGCTGGTCAGAAATTCTTAAAGCCAATTATGAGGAGCAGCATGCAGAAAATGGACAAAATACACAGCCTGCTGCAAGGCGCCCGGCGGGAGTAGATCAGCAATTGGGGATACTGTCTGAAATGACTACCGACATTAACCGGCTGAAGTTAATCAGCGACCGTTTTGCAAAAATCGGCAGCACGCCTAAACTGGAACCGGCCGATCTGGCCCGGCAGGCAGATAAGATGATGAATTATATCAAGAAAAGGGCCGGGGCAGGCGTGCAGTTTAGTCTGCAGGCAACCGAACCGCCCTATATGGCAGATATATCCGGGCCGCTCATGGACTGGGTCATAGAAAATTTATTAAAAAATGCGCTGGATGCCATGGGCGGTAAAGGACAGATTCATATAACGCTTCAAAAAAATGAACGCCAGATACTGATGGATATCCAGGATAGCGGCAAAGGCATCGCCCATAACCAGTTCAAAAAGGTATTCAATCCAGGGTTTACCACTAAAAAAAGAGGCTGGGGCTTGGGGCTTGCCTTAACGAAGCGTATTGTAGAGCAGTATCATCATGGCAGCATCTTTGTCCGGCACAGTGAAATCGGGAAAGGGACGACGTTCAGGATTATTTTGCCACTGTTAAGCTAGCATTTTCTACTTACAAATGTTCACTTAATTTATTTTTTATTATAGATAACATTTTGCAAATCAATTTAATACATAATTCTACGCAAAGGTTTGCGTATAAATTTGTAATATTTATTTTGCCGCTGTTCGTTTTATCTCTAATTTTGTCCACAAATATGGTAGACTTTTGGCAATGTAGTACTACCGGGGTGTTGCGGAGTCCCCAGATATTTTGTTTATTTATTTAATTTTTAAGCGCGTTTATACAATGGCGAACAGTTGGGATACATTAGCCTATAAAATTGGTGGACTAAGTGAGATAGAGGCACTGCGTCTACTGGCAGAGACCTACCCGGGCGAGGTGGTTTTCTCCAGTAGCTTTAGTTTTGAGGACCAGGCCATCACCCATATGATCCTGTCAGAGGGATTAGCCATTGATATCTTTACCCTGGATACCGGCAGACTGTTTAAGGAAACTTATTCTGTCTGGAGCAGTACCAATGAAAGATACCACACCCATATAAAGCCTTATTATCCGGCTCATGAGGAGCTGGAAGCATTCGTTGAAAAGGAAGGTCCTAATGCTTTTTATATTTCACCTGAGCTTCGTAAAAGATGCTGCTACCTTCGAAAGGTGGAACCACTGGGCAGAGCACTCAAAGGCAAAAAAGTCTGGATTACCGGACTTAGAGCCGAACATTCTCAGAACAGACAAGCAATGGAGCAGCTGGAATGGGACGGCACCCATGAACTTTTAAAGTTTCATCCGATCCTTCACTGGACAACAGATCAGACCAGGGCGTATATCAATGAGCATAATATCCCATATAACAGCCTGCATGATAAAGGCTTTGTTTCCATTGGATGTGAACCTTGTACCAGAGCCATCCGTCCGGGTGAGGATTTCAGGGCCGGCAGATGGTGGTGGGAAGATAACAGCAAAAAAGAATGCGGCCTGCATGTCCATTCTTAAATAAACGTAACAACAATTCGACATTTTTTTTAAGTATATTATGAGTCAATATCAACTGGATTATTTGGATCAACTAGAGTCAGAGTCCATCCATATTTTTCGTGAAGTAGCAGGACAGTTTGAAAAACCTGCTTTATTGTTTAGTGGTGGAAAGGATTCCATTACCCTGGTACATTTAGCCTTGAAAGCTTTCAGACCCGGTAAATTTCCTTTTCCCCTGGTACATATTGATACCGGACATAATTTCCCTGAAGCACTGGCTTTCAGAGATCAACTCGCTGAACAAATAGGAGAAAAGTTAATCGTACGCAAAGTAGAGGACACCATTAAGGCTAAGCACTTAACGGAACAAAAGGGCAAGTTTGCCTCCAGAAATCAACTGCAGACTTTCACTTTATTAGATACAATTGAAGAATTTGGATTTGACGCCTGTATCGGAGGTGCCAGAAGAGATGAAGAAAAGGCCAGAGCCAAGGAAAGAATCTTCTCTGTCAGAGACGATTTTGGTCAGTGGAATCCCAAATTGCAGCGTCCGGAGCTTTGGCATACTTATAATGGTAAAATCCATAAAGGAGAGAATGTAAGGGTATTCCCGATTAGTAACTGGACGGAACTGGATATCTGGAATTATATTAAAAGGGAGAATATTCAGTTGCCTTCCGTATACTTCTCCCATGAAAGAGAAGTGCTGGAGTATCAAAATGCACTGATTGCGGTTTCTCCTTATATTCAGATAGATGAAAACGATAAGATCTCAACCAGAAGAGTGCGTTACCGTACAGTAGGAGATATGACCTGTACAGCGGCCGTTGCTTCTGAGGCCTATAGCATAGATGATATCATCAGTGAAATCATTGCTACCAGGACCAGTGAACGCGGAGAAACAAGAATTGATGACCGATTCTCTGAAGCAGCTATGGAAGACAGGAAAAAGAATGGTTATTTCTAAAACCGGTTTTCAAAAAAGGAGCGCTTCAACGCATTTAAAACTTACAAAAAAAAAGCAATGGATTTACTTAGATTTTTAACGGCAGGCAGTGTGGATGATGGTAAAAGTACCCTGATCGGGCGCCTGTTATATGATAGCAAAAACATACTGATAGATCAGCTGGATGCCATCGAGCGCAGCAGCAAGAACCGCAAAGACGGTACAGTCGATCTGGCACTGTTAACCGACGGTCTCAGGGCGGAAAGGGAACAGGGCATCACTATTGATGTGGCCTATAAATACTTTTCAACACCCAAAAGAAAATTTATTATCGCTGATACGCCCGGGCATATCCAATACACCAGAAACATGGTGACGGGCGCCTCAAACGCGGATCTCATTATAATTCTGGTAGACGCCCGTAACGGGGTAGTGGAGCAGACCAGAAGGCATTCACTGATTGCCTCCCTGTTAAATATACCACATGTGGTAGTGGCCATTAATAAAATGGATTTACTGAATTATGACCAGGCTGCCTATAATCATATCGTTGAGGATTATAAAAAAGTAGCGGAAGTCCTAAAACTGAATAATGTGTCCTATGTGCCAATCAGTGCACTGGTAGGAGACAATATTGTAGACGCTTCTACCAAAATGGACTGGTATCAGGGGCCTATACTGCTGGATTATCTGGAAAATGTAGAAGTAAAGAGTTCGGTTAATCTGACAAACGCGCGCTTCCCGGTACAGTATGTCATCCGTCCTCAGACGGAAGATCTACATGATTACCGCGGTTACGCAGGGAAGATTGAAAGCGGCATCTACAAAAAAGGAGACCAGGTAGTGGTATATCCTTCAGGTGTTGAGGCAACGATTGAAAAAATAGAGCTTGGCGGTAAAGAAGTTGAAGAAGCATTTGCCCCCCAAAGCGTTGTTCTGCACTTGGACCAGGACGTCGATATCAGCAGGGGAGACAGTATCGTTAAAAAAGACGATAGCTTAAAAGTAGGTCAGGATATTGATGCAATTGTCTGCTGGATGGACGAAAAACCATTGACCGTAGGGCAGAAATACTTCCTGCAGCATGGCAGCAAAGTAGTGCCGGCCATGGTGAAAGAAATTAAGTATAAGCTGGATGTTAACCAGTTAGAAAAGATAACTGAAGTAAGCAAAGCGGATCTCAATGAAGTCGTTGAGGTAAAACTAAAAACTGCTTCTCCTTTGGCTTACGATGCATACAGCGAAATCAGGGAGTCCGGCGGAGCTATCCTTGTGGATCAGACCAGCTTTGTTACCGTAGGCGCCGCCTTATTACAGTAAGGCAGATCAGGAAAACAAGGGCCAAAGAAATCATTATTATCATCATTATTAGCATTCTATTCAAATGAAATTAAGGGTCGCAGGAGAGAAAAGGGCAAATGCAGTGCACGGGACTTCTGAAACGCAGATCCGGGTGGCACTGGTCGGCGCCGGTCCTGGTGACGCGGAACTCCTGACACTCAAGGCTGCCAGGTTACTGGCTGCAGCGGACGTGGTTATAACCGACCGACTGGTCAACCAGGATATTTTAGATACGCATGTCCGGGTAGGGGCTAAAATTATTTTCGTAGGAAAGGAAGGCAGAACCCAAAGCGGTTCTGTGGCACAAAAGGAAATTGATCAGTTAATCGTTAAGTACGCTTTACAAGGCAGAAGGGTGGTGCGTTTAAAAGGTGGGGATGTGGCCATTTTCTCAAACGTGCTCGATGAGCTGGAAAGCCTAAAAGAGGCAGGCATTGCTTATCAGATTGTACCAGGTATAACGGCTGCTTCCGGAGCCTCGGCCTATGCGGGGATACCGCTGACGGCCAGAGGGTATGCAAGAGGCGTCCGGTTTCAGACCTATTCTGAACGCTATCCGGTAACAGAAGGCTATTGGCAGGAACTGGCCCGTACGGAAGATACCCTGGTTTTTTATATGACCGGGGAGAACTGGTACGAGTTAGCCAGCCGCCTGAAAGAAAACGGCATTGATGCAGATAAATATATCTGCATTATTCAGCAGGCCACCACGCCTTATCAGCAGGTTGCCAGCTATCAGTTCAAATCGCTTACGGGGCGTCCGACCCAACAATCCTTCATTTCTCCTTCCTTATTAATTATTGGCAGGGTCCCCGAACTCCATCAGCAGTATGGATGGTGTTGTCCTTTACCGGCCGATCAGCTAGAATCCTTTTTCAGACCCTCCACCAGCCGCGCAGTTGAGGTGATTAATAACAAAAAGCGCAGCGCCTAAACCTTAATTTCAACATCATTATTATAAAGTTTCAGTCATGTTAGTAGAAGCCAAAAAAGATATTTTTAGTCAGCTTATTAAAGAGGCCACCCACGATGAATTGGTCTGGATGAACGGCTTTTTAGCCGGTCTGTTAGACCAGAGAAGTCTGGCTGCAGGTAAAGCAGGTGCTATGGCGGGGGGATCCTCCAGCGCTGAAGTGGCCGGCTCCGCCCAGATAGATAAATTGACCCTATTATACGCTTCAGAAACAGGAAATGCTAAATCTGTCGCTACAAAATTTGCTGCAGCTACCAAAAAAAGAGGGATTAAAACCAAATTGGTTTCTGTAGAACAATATAAGTTAACTGACCTGGCCAAAGAGAAATATTTGTTGCTGGTCATTAGCACTCAGGGGGATGGGGAACCCCCTATTACCGCCGTTAAATTTTATAATGCGGTACATGATGCCAATTTAAAACTCGATAAATTGCAGTTTGGGGTAATGGCCTTAGGAGACAGTTCCTATCCGCTGTTCTGCCAGGCAGGCGAGGATGTGGATAAACAACTGGAACTCAGAGGTGGTACCAGAAAAGTCCCCCTGCAGAAATGTGATACGGATTATGCGAGTTATGCAGACAGCTGGCTGGATGCTGCACTCGGCCTGCTAGCCGGAAGTGACGGGGGAGCAGCTGCTCCCAGCGCTAAAGCGCTTGCCAAAGCGCCTGCAGCAGGAAGTCATAAAAAGATTTATGAAGGAACAGTTATTACGAACTTTAATTTAAATGACCGGGATTCTGCTAAAAGAACCCATCATATAGAAATAGAGGCTGAGGATTTGTTGTATGCGCCAGGGGATGCCTTGGGTCTTGTTCCGCCAAATCCAAAAGCAGTCGTAGAAGAAATACTTTCGCTCACGGAAGTGGACGCGCAGTCCACCATTGCCTGGAGGGATCAGACGCACAGCATTGAAGAATTACTCTCTTTAAAAGCGCAGTTACTATATCTGCCGGAAAGAGTGGTACGTAAATATGCTGATATTGCCGGTCAGGAAATTCCTGATACCCGCATGAGTCTGGTGGATCTGCTTAAAATCTATCCGCTTAAAAACAACCAGGAAGATTTTCAGCAGGTATTACAGATTCTGGAACCCATCGCGCCCAGACTCTATAGCATCTCTTCCTCCCCCGAGGCCCATGGAGATGAAATCCACATCACAGTCGCCCGTGATCAGTTTTATGTGGGCGATAAAAAGGAAACGGGACTTTGCTCCGGTTATCTGATAGATGTACCGGTAGAAACCAAAGTTCAGTTCTATATCCATCCTAATAAAGGCTTCAAATTACCTCCGGAAGACAAAGACGTCATCATGATCGGACCCGGAACCGGTGTGGCTCCTTTCAGGTCATTTCTTTTCGAAAGGGACGCCGCCGGAGCAGAAGGCAGAAACTGGCTGTTTTTCGGTGATCAGCATATTGCCAGCGATTTTCTGTATCAGACTGAAATTCAGGCGTTTTTGGAAACTGGTGTCCTGACTGAGTTTAATGGGGCTTTCTCCAGAGATCAGCAAAATAAAGTGTATGTACAGGATAAGATGAGAGAGCGCGGTGCAGAACTTTTTGAATGGTTAGAAAACGGAGCTTATATCTATATCTGCGGAGCCAAGGAACCCATGAGCTTTGATGTGGAAAAAGCGTTGACAGAGATCATCGCCACACAAAAAGAACTCTCTTTCGTAGAGGCCACCAAATACCTGGACGCCCTTAAAGAAGAAGGCAGATTCTTAAAAGATGTCTACTAATGGATATCCGAATGGATAAAGAGCATATCCTGAATTAAGGATATGTTCCGCCCGTTCAAAAAGATTATTACAGCAATATTAGAAACACGATAGCATAAGCATAGCAATGAGCAATAAAGAATCACACGTTGAGAAAATAAAAAAGGCCAGCAGAGGACTTAGAGGAACCTTACTGGAGAGTCTGGCCGATGAACATACGCTGGCCATCAGAGAAGATGACAAGGCCCTGGTGAAATTCCATGGCATGTATCTGCAGGATGACCGGGATAGAAGAGAAGAAAGAGCCGCCAAAAGACTGGACAGGTTATGGTCCTTTATGGTGCGTCTCAGACTGCCAGGTGGTAAATTAACGGCGGAACAGTGGAAAGGTCTGCATCACGTTGCAGGTGACTATTCTACCGGTACGATTAAGATTACCACCCGTCAGACGGTGCAGTTACATGGAATTTTAAAGCATCACGCCCGTCCTACACACCAGGAATTTAACCGCGTCGGACTGGATTCCATTGCCGCCTGCGGCGATGTGAACCGTAACGTGCTGGCTTCCGCTCATCCGGACGTGTCACCGATTCATGAAGAGATTTATCAGACGGCCGTCCATTTAAGTAATTTTATGAAGCCTAAGACCAGGGCCTATTATGAGGTCTTTGTCGGCAGCGAAAAAGTAGCGGAAAAGGTAGAGGAAGATCCTTTATATGAAGATCGTTACCTGCCCCGTAAATTTAAGATCGCCATAGCCATCCCACCTCAAAATGATGTGGATGTATTTGCCAATGACTGTGCCTTAATCGCTATAGTAGAAAACGGCCAATTGATCGGATATAATGTAGGAGCCGGCGGCGGTATGGGAGCCACCCATGGTAATCCGTCCACCTATCCACGAGTAGCTTCTTTATTCGGGTATATCGATAAGAAAGATCTGGATAAAGTAGTATATGAAATCGCTACGGTACAGCGTGATTTTGGGAACAGAGAGGACCGTAAACTGGCCCGCCTGAAATATACCATTGACCGTATGGGTGTGGATGCGTATAAAGCAGAAGTGGAGAAAAGAAGCGGTGTTACTTTTCAGCCATTAAAACCCTATGTTTTTACCCAGAGAATCGATAGCTACGGCTGGGCGAAGAACCATTTAAATAAGTGGTTCTATACCGCCTTTATTGAAAATGGCCGTATACTGGATGATTCGGAGAATAACAGACTCTATAAGACAGCTTTTTATGAAATTGCAGAAAGCGGCAAAGCTGATTTTCGTTTCACGTGTAACCAGAATATCGTGATCAGTGATGTGGCTGAAGCGGATAAGGCGTTCATTGAAGTTATTTTGCAAAAATACGGGGTGGCTCAGTTTACAGATAGCGCCTCCGTGATCCGTAAAAACGCCATTGCCTGTGTGGCCCTGAACACCTGCGCCCTGGCCCTCGCCGAGTCTCAAAGATACTTACCGACCTTACTGGATAAAATTGAACCGATTTTACAGAAGCATCATCTTGAAAATGAGGCCATTTCCATCAGAATGACCGGGTGTCCGAACGGTTGTGCCCGTCCTTATATCGCGGAGATCGCTTTTATCGGAACCTCACTGGGTCATTATAATATGCACATCGGAGCAGACGCGCTGGGATTCCGTTGTAATAAACTATATAAGGAAAACCTGGACGAAGCTGAGATGCTGGCAACGGTGGATGAACTCCTTGGCCGATTTGTCGTAGAAAAACTTGAAAATGAAAGTTTCGGGGATTTTGCATTCAGAAAAATATTGGCTTAAATTCGCTTTATGTTAGCCGAACAAAATCCTGCCGTCACCCTGACGCCGCCTGTTCCGACAGACTCGGTCCCCAATCCGTTGTTCCCGGTTTTTTTAAAACTGGAACAGCTCAGGCTATTACTTGTGGGTGCGGGAAATGTTGGGCTGGAAAAGGTCACAGCGGTACTGACCAATGCGCCGGCTACCCATATTCAGGTGGTAGCGCTGGAGGTCAGTGACGCATTTAAGGCTTATGTAAGTAAACATCCCAATGTTCAGATCCAGATAAAGGCTTATGAGCCTTCGGACCTTGATCATTGTGATATTGCAATTATTGCAACAGCTGATATTGTCCTGGATGAAAAGATCAGATTGGACGCGCGCGCCAAAGGCAAACTGATCAATGTTGCCGACAAGCCCAGTCTTTGTGATTTCTACCTGGGCTCCATCGTGAGAAAGGGGAGTATCAAAATAGCAATTTCCACCAATGGCAAATCGCCCACTTTGGCCAAAAGGCTCAAGACGGTGCTGCAGGATGGATTGCCTGGAGAACTAGAAACTTCTTTGGATAATCTGCAGAAATTCAGGAAAACCCTAAGCGGTGATTTTCAGCATAAGGTAGAGGCATTAAATCAGCTTACCCAGGGTTTGGTCAATCCCAGCCATAAAACGCAGCAGGAAAAACCATGGATTCTGAGAGCCAGTTTCTGGAAAAAAGCAGGGCTTTTTGCCCTGGGCTTTCTGGCAACCATGCTTTTCGGCTATTGGTTGTTTGGCTATGTCTTGCCGGTGCACTGGGTCAATAAAAGCCTGGATTACCTGTCCGGCAGTCTGGATCAGCAGTTTTTCTGGATGTTTGCTGCAGGGTTTTTTGCCCAGTTAGTGGATGGAGCCATGGGAATGGGCTATGGCGTATTATCTACCACTTTTTTACTTTCCTCCAATCTGCCGATACCTATTGCCGGCATCAGCAGCAGCGTACATATGGCAGAAATGTTCTCGGTAGGCACGGCCGGCATCAGCCATTATAAGTATAAGCATGTCAATAAAAAGCTATGGGTAGCCCTGGTCATCCCGGGGGCCATCGGTGCGATTCTGGGTGCACTCTTTATTGGTACGATGGGTAAAGAGTTTGGTCATATTTTAAGGCCCATCATTGCTGTCTATACCTTTTATCTGGGATTTAAGATTGTCAAAAAAGCCTTTAAGAATTTAAAACTGCAAAGACATCGCAAGATTGTAAATGTCAGACCGGTGGCTTTTGTAGGAGGTTTTTTAGACGCTTTTGGCGGTGGCTGGGGACCGCTGGTAACCAGTACGCTTATTTCCGGAGGCAGAGATCCGCTTTACACCATTGGTTCTTCCACTTTTACCAAGTTTTTTACTTCTATTGGCAGCACGGCTACTTTTATAATTGTTTTCGGCCAGATGCATTTTCAGGTCATTGCAGGCCTTATTTTCGGAGGTATGCTGGCTGCACCATTTGCCGCCAAGCTTTCCGGAAAGCTGCCCATTAAAACCATGTATATCTGCGTTGGTATCCTGGTGATCTTATGCTCTTTAAGAGTGCTGTGGGGCGTGTTTATGCCTTAATAGGATTGCCTGCTTATTGTTTAAGAAAACAACACCTCCTGTTCTGATTAATCCGGTAAAAATGATGCAACCTTCCACATGGCGTCAGAGTGAATAGTTGTAAAATTTAAAACCGCTTTGCTTAAATCCAATTGCTTCATATAAAAACTGAGCAGGGTTATCCTGGGCGGTACTCAGGGAAAGGCGAACGGCGCCATCTTTTTTTGCAAATGCAATGGCATGTTCAATCAGGGATTTTCCTATTCCCGATTTTCTTACTTCGGCCCGCACAAATAAATCGTTTAAAATCCATACTCTTTTCATGCTGACAGATGAAAATGTAGGATAGAGTTGGGTAAATCCGAGTATGTTTGCTGTATCAGATACCGCAATAAATATTTTTGAATCCTTTTGGCTGAATCTTTCCTGCAAGAATTGCTTACAGCTACTGATGTCACTGGCTGCGTTATAGAATACGCGGTATTGATCAAAAATAAGGGCAATATCATCCAGATGTTCTAGCGTTCCTTCGGTAATCCTGCATTTCATTTTCTAATTGTTTTTAATTTACTTCGGTTTAAACCCATTTGTTTCGGGAGTTATTTTTCGTTTATTCAGCAGGATAAACCGCCTGTTAGCGGCTGCTGAATTTTTTCCTTTTAAAGGTAGCAATTATCGATAAAAAAAACATCCCCACTCAAAACTGAGCGGGGATGAACTTACTCTTGAACTTGGGGCAGGAACTTGTAATCATGCCCTAAAGTTATTTGTAGCGTCAGCTGCTTTTAGAGCAGCATTCTCAATGGTTCTTCTAATAATTCTTTCAGGGTCTGTAAGAAAGCAGAACCGGAAGCGCCGTCCACCACGCGGTGGTCACAGCTTAAGGTTACTTTCATGATATTTCCCACTACAATCTGACCATCCTTAACGATGGGCTCCTGAGAAATACCACCGACAGCAAGGATACAGGCGTCTGGGGGGTTGATAATACCGGTAAACTGATCAATACCGAACATACCCAGATTGCTCACTGTAAAAGTGCTTCCTTCCCAGTCAGAAGGTTGGAGTTTTTTATCCTTGGCCTTTTTAGCGAATGTCTTCACTTCCTGAGAGATAACGGTCAGCGGTTTGGTATCTGCAAAACGTACCACCGGTACCAGCAGACCATCTTCAACGGCTACGGCAACACCGATGTTGACGTGGTGGTTGATGCGGATCTTGTCACCTAACCAGCTGCTGTTGACGGCAGGGTGCTTTTTAAGGGCAACGGCAACCGCTTTCAGTACGATATCATTAAAGCTGATTTTAGCCTGACCTTCTTTATTCAGTTTAGGGCGGGCTGCAACAGCTGCGTCCATATTGATGGCCATGGTCAGATAAAAATGCGGTGCGGAGTATTTGCTCTCTGCCAGACGACGCGCAATGGTCTTACGCATCTGGGATACCGGTACTTCTTCAAAAGATTCCTGACCGGCAAAAACCTGAGCGGCTGGTTGGCTAGCAGTGGACGCTGCAGCAGGAGCGGCGGCGGCACCTGGCGCAGCAGCGGCACCTGGTGTAAAGCTTTCAACATCACTTCTGATGATTCTGCCATTATCACCGGAACCTTTTACATATTTAAGGTCAACACCTTTTTCTTCAGCCAGTTTTTTGGCCAGCGGAGAAGCAAAAATGCGGCCTTCGTTTACGACTTGCTGTGGAGCAGGGCTTGCAGCGGCTGTTGCCGGTGCTGCTGGCTGTGCAGCGGTAGTAGCTGGCTGTGCTGCAGGGGTCGTCTCTGGGGCTGCCGGCTGTGCGGCTGCTTGGGTGGTACCACCTTTCGCTGCATTTACGATAGCGTCTACATCTACATTGTCACCGCCGATGATGGCCAGCAGGTGGTTCACTTCAATTTTTTCTCCTGCAGGTGCTCCCTGATATAATAATTTACCATCCTTGTAGCTTTCCAGCTCCATGGTGGCTTTATCTGTTTCAATTTCTGCGAGTACATCGCCTTTTTTAACGTCATCTCCGACGTTTTTCTGCCAGGAAGCAATAACGCCTTCCGTCATGGTATCACTCAGACGTGGCATCAGTACCACTTCTTCCATATTTGCCAGATCAAGGGCAGGGGCTGCTGCCTGTTGGGGCTGTGCCTGAGCCTGAGCCGCTGGTGCCGGGCTGGCAGTCTGCTGCTCTGGTGCTTCGGCGGCTGGTTGGGATGCAGCAGGCTGTGACGCGTTGCCTCCACCGATCAGTCCACTGATATCTTCACCTTCTTTGCCTATAATGGCCAGTAAATCATCTACTTGTAATTTGCTGCCGTCGCCGCCACCTACATGTAACAGGGTGCCTTCTTTATAGCTTTCCAGTTCCATGGTGGCTTTATCTGTTTCTATTTCAGCGAGTAAGTCGCCTTTTTTTACAGGGTCACCCACTTTTTTATGCCAGGCGGCAATTACTCCTTCTGTCATGGTGTCGCTTAATCGCGGCATTTTAATTACTTCGGCCATAATGGTATCATTTTTCAATAGTGCACATTATATTGTTGCACATCTTTTTGCTTAATAATGAGGGCGTGAAATTACATCAAAAAGATGTAGAACTGAAACGCCGGAGCAAAATTAATTGGTTAAATTCAAAAATCAACCGTTATGGCTTGATTTTATCCATTATGACGGGGTCTAATTGAACCCCAGTTGAATTGAGAGAAGGGAATCCGTAAATACCCGGCTTAATCCTCCTATCCAGGAAGGTCATGCGCGGCCTCCTTCGTAAATTCATCTCCCTATAAATAGGAAGCAGGGGAGCGCCATGGGGCTACAGGCAGGGCGTCAGTAACGGTAAAGCAATTCAGCTGGCTGGATTCCCTGAAACCAGATCAAAGGTCCAAAAAGCGAGCTGGAGGCTAAATGACTAAATTCTAAAATTAATCTTAAATTAATTTTAATCTTTAATGATTTTACCCTAAATTTGCGCTTGAAATTCAAGAACTTGCGCCGGATATAAATATTTTGAGGAATAATTTTTTATTATTCCACCTATTAATTGTATCTTTGCGCTCCCAAAAATAGTATGGCGAAACAACCACTTATAAAACAGGATGGAGTAATTCTCGAAGCGCTAAGCAATGCAATGTTTAGAGTGAAGTTAGAAAACGGACACGAGATATTAGCGACCATTTCAGGGAAAATGAGAATGCACTACATCCGTATTCTGCCCGGTGATAAAGTGGGTGTAGAAATGAGTCCCTACGATTTGTCCCGGGGCCGGATTATTTTCCGGTACAAATAATACGGTAACAACAGTGCATGGGGCACTGTTCAAACACTGGAACACTTTATTAAAAGTATCCGGTATATTAAATGGGTTTTAGAAAATTGTAAATAAAAACACTAATGAAAGTTAGAGCATCTGTCAAAAAGCGTAGCGCCGACTGCAAAATTGTTCGCAGAAAGGGACGTCTTTACATTATTAACAAAAAGAATCCCAGATTTAAACAACGTCAGGGATAAGATTTTTTTAATTTTTAATTCTTAATTAATTTATGGCTCGTATTGCCGGTATAGATTTACCAAAAAATAAAAGAGGCGAAATCGGATTGACCTATATTTTTGGTATTGGTCGTTCAACAGCTCAATATATTCTGAACACTGCAGGTATTGATCCTAACAAAAAAGTCAGTGAATGGAATGATGATGAGCAGACTGCTATCCGTAACATCATCAACAATGAAATCAAAGTAGAAGGTGCTTTACGTAGTGAGGTCCAGATGAACATCAAACGTCTGTTGGATATCGCTTGTTATCGTGGCCTGCGTCACCGTAAAGGATTGCCTTTACGTGGTCAGCGCACCCGTACTAACAGTCGTACCCGTAAAGGTAAGCGTAAAACCGTTGCCGGTAAGAAAAAGGCGCCTAAGAAATAATCTTAAACTTTGTTTCAAATCTCAAATGGATTTTACATCTGTTTGGGATTTGAAATTTTGTGTTTATAAAAAAGCCACCGGATAGTTCTTTTTTCAGCCTTAGGCTAAGAAGAGAAAAGGAGGGGCATCATTTTTAGAAGACTACCTACAAACAAAAAAAATGGCAAAAGGAAAACAACAGAGTGCAAAGGCCGCCGCGAAGAAAAGAATCGTAAAGGTGGATGCACATGGTGATGCACATATCAGTGCAACATTTAACAACATTATTATCGCTTTAACCAACAAGCAAGGACAGGTCATCTCCTGGTCTTCTGCTGGTAAAATGGGCTTCCGTGGTTCTAAAAAGAACACACCCTATGCTGCTCAGACTGCAGCTGCAGATGCTGCTAAAGTTGCAGTGGATGCTGGTTTAAGAAAAGTCGATGTATATGTAAAAGGTCCGGGATCAGGAAGAGAAGGAGCTATTCGTTCTTTATCTCAGAGCGGTATTGAGATCAATATCATCAAAGATATTACTCCGTTACCACACAATGGTTGCCGTCCTCCTAAAAAGAGAAGAGTATAATCGAATTATATTTTTTAAGCAGAAGCCCGCTAAAGCAGGCTTCTGCTTCTTAACTTGAACATAGGGTGTGCTATTCATTTTAGATTTTTACAGATAACACATCGTCAATAAAAAATCGCAAAACAATTTAATTTTTATGGCTCGTTACACAGGTCCAAAAACCAAAATCTGCCGTATTTTCGGTGAACCCATTTTAGGTAATGGTAAGTATTTAGGTAAAAACAGCAACCCTCCCGGTCAGCACGGTGCTAACCGTAAGCGTAAACAACTGGGTGAGTATGCTACACAGTTAAAAGAAAAACAAAAAGCAAAATACACTTATGGTGTATTAGAGCGTCAGTTCCGTAATACATTTGATGATGCCAACCGTTTGAAAGGTATCACTGGTGAAAACCTGATCAAATTACTGGAAGCCCGTCTGGATAACACTGTTTATCGTCTGGGTCTGGCTGCTTCTCGTCCTGCTGCCCGTCAGCTGGTAAGCCACAAACACATCACTGTAAACGGTGAAGTGGTCAATATTCCTTCTTATCGTCTGAAACCAGGTGATAGCATTGGTCTGAAAGAAAAAAGTGAAGCAAACGCTTCCCTGACTAGTCAGATCCGTGGTAAAAACCCTAAATTCAGCTGGTTAGACTGGAACGAAGCAGAAAAGAAAGGTACTTTCATTACTTTCCCTGAAAGAGAAAGCGTTCCTGAGAACATCAAAGAACAGCTGATCGTCGAGTTGTACTCTAAATAATGATCGGCGGAAATGGTTTTGGTACCATTTCTTTATATTCGCACAATCTTTTCTAAAACAAATATCTTTCGGGCTTTACTAAAAGCCCGAAAGTTCAATAAAATCAAGTTTTAATATGGCAATATTAAACTTTCAGAAACCAGATAAAATCGTATTGCAGAAGGCCAATGATTTTGATGGTAAATTTGAATTTCGTCCGTTGGAACCCGGTTTTGGTTTAACCATCGGTAACGCACTGCGCAGAGTTTTATTAAGCTCTTTGGAAGGTTATGCGATCGTCGGAATCAAAATTGATGGTGTGGATCACGAGTTCGCAACTATCCCTGGTGTTACAGAAGACGTTACAGAATTGATTCTGAACCTTAAGCAAGTACGCTTTAAAAAAACGGTGGAACAGGATTTAGGTCCTGAAAAAGTCGTTTTATCCATTAAAGGTAAATCAGAGTTTACTGCCGGTAATATCGGTGAAGCGACTCCTAACTTTGAAGTGATGAATCCTGAACTCGTATTATGTGTTCTGGATCCATCTTCTAAACTGGATATTGAACTGACCATTGCCAAAGGCCGCGGTTATGTTCCTTCCGAAGAAAACAAGGTGAAAGATGCTCCATTTGGTTATATCGCCATTGACTCTATCCATACGCCGATCAAGAATGTAAAAGTCGCTATTGAAAACTACCGTGTTGAACAGCGTACTGACTATGAAAAAATGTTACTGGATGTTACTACTGACGGTACCATTCATCCTGAAGATGCCGTTAAACAGGCTTCCCGCATTCTGATCCAGCATTTAATGATCATCACGGACGAAAATATCACCTTTGATAGCAAAGAAGATAAAAAAGAAGACGTTGTTGATGAAACTGTATTACAGTTGCGTAAAGTGTTAAAGACTCCACTGGAAGATCTGGATCTTTCCGTACGTGCCTTTAACTGCCTGAAAGCAGCTAAAATCAATTCTTTAAGTGAGCTGGTTCAATACGAACAGGAAGATCTGATGAAGTTCCGTAACTTCGGTCAGAAATCTTTAACTGAAATTGAGCAGGTTTTACATGAAAGAGGTCTGCAGTTCGGTATGGATCTGATCCGTATGGGTGTGGAAGTAAACGATTAATAATAATTATTTATTCAATAGGCCTCAAGGCCGGTGCTTACATTCCTTGACACGGTGTAGGTATAAAATTCAATTAAAATGCGTCACGGAGATAAACAAAACAATTTAGGTCGCAAGAAAGCGCACAGAGATGCCCTTCTTTCTAATCTGGCCGCTCAGCTGATTACACACAAAAGAATTGTAACTACGCTGGCAAAAGCAAAGGAATTACGTAAATACGTTGAGCCTTTGATTACAAAGACGAAGAAGAACGCTTCTGAAGCGCAAATCAGTCACAATCACCGTCTGGTATTCTCTTTCTTACAGAATAAAGCAGCGGTGAAGGAACTTTTCACAGTAGTGGGTCCTAAAATCGGTGATCGCCCAGGTGGTTACACCCGTATCATCAAATTAGGTATCCGTCCTGGTGATAATGGCGAAAAAGCAATGATTGAACTGGTTGACTTCAATGAAGTGTACGGTAAATCAGCTGCAGCCGGTGAGAATCAGGAACCAGCAAAAAGAACACGTCGTAGCCGTAGCACTGCAAAAAAAGCTACTGAAGCAACTGAAACAGCCATCCAGGATGCAGAAGTTGTGGAAGAAAAAGCTACTGAAGCAGCTCCAGCCGCTGAAGCACCTAAAGCAGATGACGCTGCAAATGAAGCCGAAGCGCCAGCTGAAGCTTAATACAAGCAGACATAACATAAAAAACCTCCGTTTGATTTTTAAATTAAACGGAGGTTTTTTTATTGGACATTCTGTACTTGTGATTGATATTCAATTGATTATTTGGTAACTCTTAAAGAATTCTTGGCATTCCCTGCTTTTGTTCCTAATTTTGTAAAGGATACTTTATTTAAATTTATTATTGTGGAAAAAAGATCAAAAATTGTAGTTTGTTTTTGCCTGTTAATCGCTGTTGCGCTTATTATGCGACTGATTCCCATGCCGGCCGGTATCTATGGGGTGACTCCTATGTATGCCATGGCAATTTTCGGAGGCGTGGTATTTAAAAAGGATAAAAAATACGCCTTTTTGCTGCCGCTTTTGAGTTTCTTTATCTGTGATGTTGTGGTTGAAGTTTTATTTAAACTGGGAGCCTGGTCCACACCGGGTTTTTATGAGGGGCAGTTGATCAATTATATATTGTTCGCCTTACTGACTGTTATAGGCTTCGGGGTGAAAAAGCCCGGCATTGTCTCTGTAGGAATCGCTTCTCTGGTTGCTCCTACCATTTTTTATATTTTATCGAATTTAAGTGTCTGGGCCTTTGCCGGATTTTATCCAATGACAGCAGATGGGCTGAAGGGTTGTTATATCGCTGGATTTCCTTTTTATTTTCCTTATAGCCTGCTTTCTACCTTGGTATTCTCCGCCATACTTTTCGGGGTTTATTCGCTTTATAAGGCTAAATCAAAGGCGCTTCACTTATCCCATTCTTAAAGATCATACGAGTAAGCATAAAAAAAGCTAAGCTGTTCCAAATAACAACTTAGCTTTTTTTATGCGGCTTCAGATTATACCTAATTTACTGTTTTGCCATTAGGAACTGCCTGATCCGGATTGACAAAGACCAGCTGACCGTTCTGGTCTTCCGACATTAAAATCATACCGTTACTGACAATGCCTCTCATTTTCCTGGGAGCCAGGTTCGCTACTACCGTCACCTGTTTGCCAATAATAGCTTCGGGAGAAAAATACGCGGCAATCCCTGAACAAATGGTTCTGACTTCACTGCCCATATCTACTTCCAGCTTGAGCAGCTTGTCTGCCTTCGGGATGCGTTCGGCGGATTTAATGGTACCCACCCTGAGATCAATTTTAGCAAAATCATCAAATTGAATTTCTGCTTTCGGGCTGTCCTGGTCTGCTTTTTCCGGGGCCGCATCCGGCTTTCCACCGGCCAGTAAAGCGGCCGTTTTAGCTTTAGCCTCCTCAGCAGCCCTGGCTCCGGCTTTCAGTTTATCCAGCTGGGTGGCAATTTCACTGTCTTCAATTTTACGGAATAAGAGTTCCGGCGCTCTGAGGCTATAGCCTACACTGAGTAATTTAATCCGGCCTCCGTTTTTCCATTCCAGCATTTTGTCTACTACTTTCATCATATGACACAGGGTCTTTGCCGTGTGCGGCAAAAACGGATGAATGAAAATAGCCAGATTGGCGGTTAACTGCAGACATAAGTGCAGACAATTATCGATGAGTTGTTGATTGAGCGGATTGGATTCCAGGCTTTTGGCCAGGATCCAGGGCTCTTTTTCCTGCATATAGCGATTGCCTTTGCGGGCCAGATCAATGACTTCAAATAATGCCTCCCGGAACTTATAGTGCTCTATTGCCTGTTCGATTTTGATTTTGGCATCCTCAATGTCTTTAATGAGCTGCTCATCTTTTGCATCCAGGCGGGTGGCATGTAAAGGGGGGACTTTGCCGTTGCAGAGTTTGTGCATCAGCACGAAACTACGGTTGACAAAGTTGCCAAATATGGCGACCAGTTCACTATTGTTGGCATCCTGGAAGCCTTTCCAGGTAAACTCGCTGTCCTTATTTTCCGGCAAAATGGTCGTCAGATAGTATCTTAATACATCGGCCATGGCCGGACCGCCATTTTCCTTATTAATGAAATCATCGATATAATCCTGCATTTCCAGCTTCCAGTTTCTGCTGGTACTCATTTTATCACCTTCCAGGTTGACAAATTCGTTGGCAGGGACATTATCTGGCAGGATATTATTATGAAGTTTCAGCATGACCGGGAAAATAATACAGTGGAATACAATATTATCTTTTCCGATAAAGTGTACAAGTTTGGTATCCTTGTCGTTCCATAATATATCTGCATTCATGCCATGGTCTTTGCAATATTGCTTGGTGGCACTGATATAACCGATGGGGGCATCGAACCATACATAAAGTACCTTACCTTCCGCACCTTCTACCGGTACTTTTACGCCCCAGTCCAGATCCCTGGTGACAGCCCGTGGCTGCAGTCCGCCGTCCAGCCAGCTTTTGCACTGACCTAAAACATTGCCCTTCCAGTCGTCTTTATGGTCGCCTAAAATCCATTCCCGCAGCCAGGCTTCATGCTTGTCTAGCGGCAGGTACCAGTGCTTGGTCGCTTTTTTAACGGGCTTGTGTCCGCTCAGGGTGGAAACAGGATTAATTAGTTGTTCCGGACTTAAGGAGGTTCCGCATTTTTCGCATTGATCTCCAAAGGCTTGTGGAAATCCGCAATTAGGGCAAGTACCCTGAATGAACCGGTCGGCTAAAAAGGTCTGTGCCTGCTCATCATAATACTGCTCACTTTCTTTGACTTCCAGATCACCTTTGTCATTAAGGTCTTTAAAAAACTGACTGGCCGTCTCATGATGAATAGGAGCTGAAGTCCGGTGATAGATATCAAAGCTGATGAGTAAATCCTGGAAATTCTGCCGGATAATCGGATGGTATTTATCTATAATAGCCTGAGCTGTAGTGCCTTCCTTTTTGGCCTGAATAGGGATGGCGGTCCCATGTTCATCGCTGCCACAGACAAAAAGAACTTCTCTTTGCTGCGCCCTGAGGTAACGAACATAGATATCTGCCGGCAGGTAGGCGCCAGCCAGATGCCCGATATGTTTAAGTCCATTGGCATAAGGTAATGCCGCTGTAATGAGATAACGTTTGGTTGAATTCATGCTACGTAATTATTATCTCACAAAAGTATTGCAATCTAGGGCAATACCCAAATACAGGGAACTAAACCAACGGTGAATTCCGGCCTCAATGTGATCATAAGATTATTATTCGAGCAATTTAATAGGATGGTGTAGCGACTTTCAAAAAAATTGCGTTCCTTTAGGTTGGAAGAAATTTGGGATTTCTGTAAAAATTTGTAACTGTTTGGGTTATTTAGTATATTTTTGCATATATCAACATTTTTCGACCCTTTTCGATGGTATTATATAAATATTAAGAGGGAAATACGGCACGTAAATTGTGTTTTTATCAATTCTTAATAGAAGAGTAATAGATATAATTATTGCCTTAGTTACGTTAATAGTTAGACTTAATGAAATATTTTGACCTATCACAATCAGTAGTCTATATATACATCGCTATGTTCCTGCTGGCTATGGGGATTACCATATTCTCTATCCCGAATATTATCTTCGTAGCCAAGAAAAAAAGGCTGCTGGATAAGCCTGACCACCGGAAAAAACATGTGAATGTTACACCTAATCTTGGGGGCATCGGCATCTTTTCGGCCTTTATATTTGTCTCTTGTATTTTTAATGTGGGTTTTTATTTTACAGGCTGGAACTGCATTTTAGGGGCTAGCTTTCTGTTATTTGTGACCGGTCTTAAGGATGATCTGGTTGCCATTGATCCGTATAAGAAATTTCTGGCTCAGTTGGTGGCAGCCATTATTGTGGTGTATCTGGCAGGGATTCGCCTGGAGAACCTCCAGGGTTTCTTAGGGATTCATGAATTACCTTATTTACTCAGCTTTTTATTATCTGTTATAGGTATCACTTTCGTAACCAATGCGTTTAACCTGATTGATGGAGTAGACGGACTGGCCGGTTCTTTAAGTATGCTGCTCTTTACTTTCCTGGGCGTACTGTTCGCCGTGAATAAAAATATTGGTTCTGCCATGCTCTGCTTCTCTATCGCAGGTGCTGTAGCTGGCTTTCTCAGATATAATATTGCGCCGGCAAAAATATTTATGGGGGATACCGGATCTCTGATACTCGGATTTCTGGCCTCCGTTATGGCCATCTCTTTTGTCTCTAAAATGAGCCTTTTACCGGCCACTTCACCATTGAGTGGATTATTTAAAGGCGGTAACGGTTCTATCGTTATTGCACTGGCTGCGATTATTGTTCCGGTTTATGACACTTTCAGAGTATTTACTACCAGAATCCTCAGAGGATTTTCTCCTTTCCATGCTGACAGAACCCATGTCCACCATGTACTGCTGGATATCGGGCTGAATGCTACTCAGGTGGCAGGTACCCTGGTGGGGGTTACCGTATTTTTCATCGCTGCCGCCACTTGCATGGTATCAGTAGGCCTGAATGTTACACTGGCTATATTTATTATCCTGGTTATTGCTACCGGCTTACTGTATTTGGCGGTTAAAATCCGGAATAAAAAGCTGGAACAGGTTAAAATGGCGCAACTGGCCAAGGAAAACGCCAAAATAGAAAAATTGCAGAAGGTCTCTCTGGACGAATACTTATCCTCCACACTCAGTAAGACAGAACAGGATTATCATGATGATCATCATGTATATTCAAAAGTCCATTAATAACGGGGTACGGTAAACAGTAATTTTGACACGGTTTCGTTACTTTCATACAACCTTAAAAGCCAAAAGCGAAGATGTTCATTTAAACGTCTTCGCTTTTGGCTTTTAAGCAGGTCTGTTTACTGTCCTTCAGCTTTTCTTAAGGGAATTTTTTAACCGGCCTCCGAAATTTTACACAAAAGATGAATAGTAATTAAACTCTTATTTATATTTGCCTTATGAGTACCCAACAAGAAGGAAAATTCCAGGCGATCATTTCGCATGCAAAAGAATATGGTTTTGTTTTCTCGAGTTCAGAAATCTATGATGGCCTGAGTGCCGTTTATGATTATGGTCCTTATGGCAGTGAACTGAAAAAGAATATCCGTGATTATTGGTGGAAGGCCATGACCCAGCTCAATGAAAACATTGTAGGGATCGATGCGGCTATTTTTATGCATCCCACCACCTGGAAAGCCAGCGGTCACGTAGATAGTTTCAGTGACCCGATGATTGATAATAAAGACAGTAAGAAAAGATACCGGGTTGATCATTTAATAGAGGCCAAGGCTGCGGAACTGGCAGAGGCCGGTGACCAGGCAGCGGCCGACGCTTTGATCGCTGATATGGACCGTCTGCTGGCAGCTGATGATTATAAAGGACTCAGGCAGTTATTGGATGACCAGAAGATTGTCTGCAGTATTAGTAAAACAGCGAACTGGACGGATATCCGTCAGTTTAATCTGATGTTTGACACTCAGTTGGGTTCTGTAACTGAGGAGGCCAATACCATTTATCTGCGTCCGGAAACAGCCCAGGGTATCTTTGTCAATTTCTTAAATGTCCAGAAGACAGCCCGTATGAAAATCCCATTTGGTATTGCCCAGACGGGTAAGGCCTTCAGAAATGAGATTGTGGCTCGTCAGTTTATCTTCCGTATGCGGGAGTTTGAACAAATGGAAATGCAGTTTTTCGTCCGCCCCGGCACGGAGCTGGAGTGGTATGAAAAATGGAAGCAGACCCGCCTTGAGTGGCATTTAAGCATGGGGACACCTAAGGAAAAATTACGTTTCCATGATCATGTCAAACTGGCCCACTATGCCAATGCGGCTGTAGATATTGAATTTGAGTTTCCATTCGGATTTAAGGAGCTGGAAGGGATTCATTCCAGAACAGATTATGATCTGAGCCGTCATCAGGAGTTCAGTGGTAAAAAACTAACTTACTTTGATACGGAAATCAATAAGCACTATGTACCTTATGTGGTGGAGACTTCCATTGGGCTGGACCGTATGTTCCTGGCGGTACTCTCCAATAGTTATGAAGAAGAGACCATTACCAAAGAAGACGGGTCTACGGATCAACGGGTAGTATTGCATATTGCACCTAAAATTGCACCCGTCAAGCTGGCGATATTTCCATTGACCAAAAAAGACGGACTGCCCGAACTGGCGCATGAAATTTATAAAAAATGCGCTGAACAGTTCAGGTGCTTCTATGAAGTGAAGGATGCTATTGGTAAACGCTACCGCAGGCAGGATGCGATCGGTACGCCTTTTTGTGTGACCGTTGACCACCAGAGCCTGGAGGACCAGACTGTCACCATCCGCCACAGAGATTCCATGGAGCAGCAGCGAATCAAGATTGCAGATCTTATCTCCACTGTTCAGGCAGCGCTCTAAAGCAGTAATAAAAAAACACAGGTGACCGATCCCTATCAGCCACCGGTGAAAGGATACCATTTATAAGATTAGTGGCCCGTAAATGTATGTTTACGGGCCATTTGTGAAAAAAATACCCCGGTTTTGGGGCATTATCACCAAAAAACATTATTTTTAATATACAGTGCTGCCGTAGTTAATGACCCAGGCAGCCCGTAATGAACCATTTAAAATTTAAAACCCATGAAGAAAGGTTGGATAATTATCGTAGTGCTCGCCATTATTTTAGGCATCTATGGCTGTAACGGATACAACGGACTGGTAAAACAGGACCAGCAGGTACAACAGGTATGGAGTAATGTGGAAACCAATTATCAGCGCCGTACAGATCTTTACAACAGTGTCATCAAGACGATTGAAGGATCTGCTAATTTTGAGAAATCGACCTTAAATGATGTCATCAGTGCCCGTTCCAAAGCAACGAGCGTTACCGTAGACATCAATGATCCGGAAAGTCTGGCTAAATATCAGGCTGCACAGGCGCAGTTACAAGGTGCTTTCAGCAGACTGATGGCCGTATCTGAAGCTTATCCTGATCTGAAAACAACCAAGGCTTTCCAGGATTTTCAGACGCAGATAGAGGGTACTGAAAACAGAATCAATGTTGCCCGCAGGGATTATAATACCGCTGTGAACAGCTATAACCTGACCGTAAAGACATTCCCTAAAAATATCCTGTCCGGTTTATTTGGGTTCCATGCCAAGGCTTATTATAAAGCAGATGCAGGTTCTGAAAAAGCCCCGGATATCAATTTTAATATTAAGTAGTCCCCGGTGCTGCATATATCTGGTCTGAGCAGACTTGATCTGCCCAGACTGGAATTAAATTCTCCTTGACATGCAATTATTTAATAAGAAAAAAGATCCCGGTTATTTTACACCTGAGGAGCAAACCGACATTGTTCAGGCGATTAAAAAAGCAGAAACGGCAACCAGTGGTGAAATTCGGCTCTACGTGGAAGGACGCTGCAAATATGTGGATGCACTGGACCGCGCAAAGGAAGTCTTTGATGAACTGCGGATGTTTGAAACTGCCGCCAGAAACGGGGTATTGATATATCTGGCCATGAAGGACCGTCAGCTGGCCGTCTTTGGAGACGAAGGGATTCATGCTAAAGTCGGGATGGATTTCTGGAAACAGAAGCTCTCAGAGGTTAAGGCAGCGTTTACTGAAAAGTCCTATGGCAAGGGACTCACTTTGATGATCTTATCTATAGGGGAGGCCCTTAAAAAAGCTTTTCCTTATAACCAAGTTGATGATATCAACGAGCTGCCGGACGATATTGTCTATGGCAAATAGCTTTAAAATATTGACACGTGTCTTTTTCTTTTCCTTATACTATTCGAAGATTTTTCCTGGTGCTGCTGTGCATGGTCACTTTTTTCAGTGCCCGCAGTTTTGGACAGGACCCTGCTATATTGCCAGTGCCAAATCCCCCCAGATTACTGGTAGATAAGGCAGGTGCCCTAATCCCGGAACAGGCGGAGATTTTGGAAAATAAGCTGGTGGCATTTGATGACAGTACCTCCAATCAGATTAGTGTGGTGATCATACCCACCCTGAATGGTTATCCTATTGAAGAATATGCCACAAGGCTGTATCGTGCCTGGGGGATAGGCGGCAAGAAAAATAATAATGGCGTACTACTCTTAATAGCCTTAAATGACCGGCAGGTCAAAATTGAAATTGGCTACGGATTGGAAGGGGCTATCACGGATGTACAGAGTAAGAGTATTATTGAAAACGACATAGCGCCTTACTTTAGAAAAGGAGATCAGGAAAATTATTACAGAGGCATTGATCAGGCGATTAATTCCCTGGAGAAGGCGGCCGTGGGTGAGTATAAAGTTCCCAGGGATACATCTGATGATTCAGGTGGCAGTGCCATTGTGTTCTTTATCATACTGGCCATTGTCATCTTTATCTTAATCGCATCCAAAGGCGGTGGCGGAGGTGGCGGGGTCGCCAGTCATGGCGGCTGGTCCAATATCCTTTTACCAATGATCCTGGGCAATGCCATGGGCCGCGGTAGTGGCGGTGGTGGATTCGGAGGCGGTTTTGGCGGCGGCGGAGGCGGCGGCTTCGGTGGATTTGGTGGAGGCAGCAGCGGCGGAGGTGGTGCCAGCGGCGGCTGGTAAAGGTGCCATCATTTTTATTACAAAATCGTTTCAGGCCATATAAATTAAATAAGATAAAAGCTGTTCTTAAAGGTAATAACCTGCTAAGAACAGCTTTTATATTTTAAGGTATCGGTTAGTGAAGTTCTAAAGCTTTGCCTGCGTTTTCTCAAATAAATGCCGCAGACAGCCAATCATTACGGCAGCCCAGGTGGCCAGGGCAAAAAAGATAAAATATTTTGGAATCACTTTTAGAAAATCCAGGTCAAGTGTTTCTGACAGGCGGTAGGTTGATGCGGTATACATGCCTAAGGGGAAAACAAAGGCCCAGTATGTAGGGCTGTAACCACCTGAGGTTATCGGCGGTTTTATTTTCCGGACACCATGACGCCAGATTCCCAGCATGATAAGTAATGGTATCCACCAGGATCCTGCTGACCAAAAGACTAAAGTCAGGCCTTTAATGAAAGGGATTAAAGCCACTATTAGGTGGAAATCTTTGCCATTGACGAGTAACAGTGATCCGGCAAGCGTTGTAATGGCGGTGGCACCCATATTAATCCAGTAGGCGGCTCCGAGATCTTTTGCATGAAGCTCAAAAAAGGAAATCCTGTATACAATAAGAGACATCAGATATAAATAGAAGACGCATCCTGTCAAAAATAAACAGGTGGCAGTAAATAAAGCACCCTGGCTGTCAGGGGAGCAGTAAATAATCAAAATAGCGATTGCCTGAATAGCCACGACCGTTAAGAGCCAGCTGCCGCTTATCCCGTCTTTCAAGGGCTTCTTATGATTAGTGGTGGTAATAAAAAAGAAGAACCCATAATTTACAATAAGCCAGAAAGCAACTGCTACTGTTAATATGATTTTGCCCAACACAAGGTAATTATTGAACAAAATAACTTCGTTGCCTGTCATGCAAAGTGCAATGACAAAAGTGAACACGCCGGGACCTTTATCATAGCTTTTAAAATCCTTCATAAATGTACTCCAATGTAGTAGCCAGCTGCGCACCATGAAAATAAGCAGCAGGATAAAAACAATCACATTTATGGAATATAAGGACCAGGCCAGCCATTTGTAGCCTTCAAGTAATGCCGCAATAGATAGTATCCCGGTGGCCATTACCATGGCAAAATCCAGCGGTGAAAAATAACGTTCTGCTTTTGACCAAAGATTAGTGGTGGTATTCACTGTTTGCTAACTTTATGATGTCCTATCCCTGTCTTGTTTATAAGAAGCCTTATCCGGTATCTGTCCTGTTATACAAATATAGCATTATGCTTTTTTGGGAGTTGAAAATTAATTCATTTTTCACGGGAAACGTTTAAAATGGTCAGCTAGAAAAGTGAAATGTTGACGCTTATTGCTAATAGTTGGATGGCAGCATTTTAAAAGTTTAAGGAAAGTTGTTATTAATGATTAGAATAATATGAGTTGATTTGAAAGAAATTTCTATTTGTTAAATGAAATATAAATAAACACCTATTTTCATGCAATCTGAAAGTTTAACTTTCAAATTACACACATATGATAAATAGAAATATAAAGACTGGTCTTTTAAATGCATTACGAAATATGCCGGTGGTAGCCCTATTGGGGCCGAGACAGGTGGGGAAAACCACACTGGCATTAGAAATTGCCGAGCAAATTGAGGACAAAAAATCTTCTTATTTGAATCTGGAGATGGATTCCGATTTAAATAAATTGCAGGATCCTGAAAGCTATTTAAGACGTCAGGAGAACAGGCTCTTAATTATTGATGAAGTTCAACGAAAACCAGAGCTCTTTAAAGTATTAAGGGGCTAATTGATTTGAGGAAAAGGGCCGGCGAAACTTCTGGTCAATTTCTTTTGTTGGGCTCTGCCTCCAGAGATTTACTTCAGCAATCCTCTGAATCACTTGCAGGTAGAATTAGATATATGGAACTCCGCCCTTTCTCTGCCTTAGAGATATATAATTCAGATCCACCAGGGTATAGTAATGATAAATTATGGTTTAGAGGCGGATTTCCAGACAGTTTTCTGGCTGTTAGCGACGATGAAAGTGGGCAGTGGCGCACCGATTTTATTTCTACTTATGTAGAGCGGGATATTCCTTTGATGGGACCTCAAATCTCATCAGTAAGATTGAAACGGTTTTGGACAATGTTAGCACATTACCACGGGCAACAGGTAGTGACGACGGATTTGGCTAGAAGCCTTGGTGTGAGTCATACTACGATAAAAGCATACATGGAGATATTGACGGATTTTTATATGATCCGGCAAATCCAACCCTGGTCAGGAAACACAAAAAAGAGGTTAGTGAAAACACCGAAAACGTATTTACGGGATACGGGGTTGTTGCATAGCCTGCTGAATATTTCTGAATTTGAAGCTTTATTGGGCCATCCGATTATTGGAACTGGCTGGGAAGGGTTTGTAATTGAAAATATTGTAACTCAGTTGTCAAATAAATGGCGGTACAGTTATTATAGAACAAATGATCAGACGGAGGTTGATCTAGTACTGGAATCCCCCCGCAATGAATTATGGGCTATTGAAGTGAAAAGATATTCTGCGCCTGCTATTCGCATGGGCTTTTACAATGCATATGAAGACATGGGAGCGACCCATAAATTTGTGATTTATCCCGGCAGCGACCGCTATCCTTTAAACGATGAAACTGAGGTGATGGGCTTGATTGAATTTCTGAAGCTGTTGGAAAAGGAATCCGCTAACCATTAATGCCGGGAATAGGTGATGGGTAATTAGTTGAATGCTGAGAAATGAAAGCGCGTAAAAGAAATTTATAAAAAAGCAGAGGGTATATTTCTGCTTAATTTTTCCTTAATAAGGTTAATAGGTGGCGTATTATCCCGAAATCAATTTAATAGATTCATGAATTATTATTGAAATCACCTGAGTTATGGATATTCAATAGATAATAAATGGACAAATTCATGCTTTTGCTCTAAATAAAACCCATACTTTTTTAATTCATCCACCAGGGAGGGGAGGTGTGCGTATTCCCACTTTAATGTTATATCAAATTTTTTACTTAGAGCTGTTTCATCCAGGACGATCATGTTTTTTAAGTAACCTAATTCGTTTGATAAATAGTCTACAAGAGATTTTGTGGTGATATTGCTGGCAATTAAATTGGGGCCATAGAAGGTAATGGACGAATCCCGACTGTTATCAGCAGAGATATTCATTTTCCCTGAAGCGCTTTTATATTTCAGGGCATATACGTTTTGCTGCTGTTTAATTAATTTCCCTTTGAATTTAAAGGATGCATTTAAGGCTTGCTGCGCAATTTTGTAAGCTTTGGAATAGGATTCAAAATAGGGTAAATGAACCGTTAAGCAATACATGTTTTGAACAGTGTAGTCGCCAAGTGTTGAATCCCCGGTGTTATTAACGACCCAGGTCTGAGCTGGCATTCTGAACACCTCTCTGAATAAAGAGGGTATGGTGAAGTTCACAAATTTCAACTCGACACCCTCTTTTGTTGAGTCTTTATAGATTCCTGTTGCATTGGTTGAATCATAGGTGGCCAGCCTGACACTATATAATTCCTTTACTTTTTCTATGGCGTTATTTTTTTGCTGATTGTCTTTTTTAAGCGGAAATACAGTATGGTTCGTTGCTATCACCTCCTGAATCTTTTGAACTGTGATTGAGTCAGGGTAGGTAATGCCGACAATTACACCTTCTTTGTTTATAACGATGGTGTGGGGAATAATATGAAATTTAAATTGTTTCATGAAGTTGCTGTCACTGGAAAAATGTATGTCGGAAACATCTACATGTTTAATTGTTCGCAGTATATCTTCGTTGCTATCCATAGATATCGCAATGGTGACTAATTTATCTTTTCCAATTTTCTGTTGTAACTGATTCAGGTGTTGCAGTGCCGGCAGACAGGGGCCGCACCAGGTTGCCCAAAAATCAATGATTATTACTTTTCCTTTCAGTGAGTTAAGTTTGAGATCAACAGGACTTACCGTTTTTGAGTTTTTAGGGATAATGGCAAAACTTTGGTCAGGTATTGTATCTCCGATTGACAATAGCGTTTGCCTCTCCATTTTTATGGTGGATGGATGGCTTAGGTTAGCTGTATCCACTTTTTGACTATATGCGTTTACAGCGGCAATACTAATCATTAAAATAAGCAACGACCATTTTGGAAATAAAAGGGAAACTAATTTAAACAAAAATAGTTTTAAGGCGATTAAAGGATTTTCCCAAAATGGTATGTTCTTTTTCATTGTATGAATTTACCTTTCTGATACTTTTGTAAATTATTTTTTTTCATCACTTAAAGCTGGCAAGGCGACACCGGGATCTATATCTTTAGGACAGTAGCATGGATAGGTTCTTTAATGATTATCCTTTATTGATCTGCAACTCCCAGGTCTCATGCCAATCCATCATGGCGTTGATTAACCGGATGCGTTGATAAGATTGTAAGTCCGGTAAGGTGATTTTTGCCAGCCTGAGAATCCCCGTTTTTAATAAATAGCTGCGGTGTACCCCGTTGAGTAAAGGACGCTCAGGCGTATCCCACTGATGGCCGTTAAATAAGGCCAGATTTGAAAAACTGCTGTCGGTTAACAGCCCGTTTTTAAAAATCAAAATTTCGGTTTCTTTAGGTAGATCCCGGGTGAGTTCATCCAGCTTGCTGCGGTCAGTGGACTTATAGCGGTAATCAAGCTGGTCAGCCTCCACTATCTTTAAGTCCTGAATAATCCTTGGTTGATAGGGGATAAAATTTAGTTGAATATCCGTTTCGCTGTAGACCAGCCGGCATTTATATTTTTGAGGATCCTCAGGTAAGTCCGGATGGCCAAGGATAATTTGTTCTAGATCCTGATATATCACTTTATCCCAGTTATCCAGCTGGGTGCGTCTGAACCGCTGTTCATGTTCTGGTAGAAAATGGATCCGGTTTTGTTCTAAACGGATAGATTCAAGGAAGGGGTACATAGACTTTAGATTGCATTTCCTGATATTCTAAAAGAGGATCACTCAGAGACGTGATACCGCCTCCGCTTTTAAAAATAAGGCCTTGTTCCGTATTTTCCAAATAACGAATAATGACGCAACTGTCTATATACTCGCCATTATAATATCCCCAGACGCCGGTATAGTAATTTCTGTTATGGGTTTCTGCTGCCTGAATGATTTGCATGGTAGCCGCCTTAGGGGCGCCTGTGATGGATCCTGCAGGCAGCATCGCTTTTAATATATCACCTGGCCTATCTTTATATTCGGGTCTAAGCGTTCCGGTAATATGGGAGCTGACCGTAAAAAGATTCTTCTGATTGGTTTTGATCTTTTCGATATACCTGAAACTTTCCACCTTTACATTACTGGCTACCTGATGGAGGTCGTTGCGGATCAGATCCACAATAGTAAACTGTTCGGCAATTTCTTTTTCGCTTAACAGTAAGTCGTTCAGGGTCGTCAGTTCATTTTCTTCAAGGGTGCCTTTCATGGGAAAACTGCTGATCTGGTCTTGATCAATCCGGATAAATGGCTCAGGAGAAAAGTGGACGAACTGATCTCCATAAAGCAGTTTATATTTACCCTGACCTAACTCATAGAGCTCTGCAAGCGAGTAATTGGTCTGAACCCCGGTGCTGCAGGTAAGATTTACCAGGTAACTATTGCCTTTTTGCAGGCCTTCGCTTACTATATCAAAACTGCATTTATACGCTTCATAGGTAATCGGTTTTTTTTGCCACTTTAGCGGCCTGTCAGGCGTAGCAGTGCGGTGGTTATCTAGGGTGTCTGCCGGAAAGTGGAGCCCCGGACTCTGAAAAGAAATCCGTGGCCGATCCGGGGCGCCTTCCCCAGATTCCGCTTTCAGTTCTTCCAGACTGGAGACCTCCATTTGGCGGCCATGATAATCCGTCAGAAAGAAAAATGGGGTTTTCCGCTGATAGAGTTCATTTATCCGGTTAAAAAATACGTCCTTTGCGTCTGTTATCATCCTAATTGGTGCCGTGGGAGCAAAAATATTAATAATTGATCATAATGACTCTTTTACCTATAATTTAGTAGGATTATTTGAGCAGGAAGGGACAGAGGACTGTCAGGTAGACGTCTGGCCTGTGGATCAGTTACATACAGTGGATCAGCATTTAATATGGGAATATGACTGCCTTGTTTTATCGCCAGGTCCCGGGCTGCCCCGTGATTATCCTGCTGTTACTTCTTTGCTGGATAGTGTACTGGGGAAAGATAAAATTAAATCCTTACCTGTTTTAGGTATTTGTCTGGGATTACAGACCCTTGTCACCTATTTTGGTGGAACACTGTATAATTTAAAGCAAATTCAGCATGGCAGACAGGTAGCACTCTGTCTAAAGACTTGTCCTGCAGTGGCTGAAGCTGGTAGTAAAGCCTCAGGTAAGGCGGATACCGGCGGGCCAGATATCTTTAAGCACCTGAATACACCGGTTAAAGTGGGATTGTATCACTCCTGGGCGGTGAGCATTGGCCCCGGAACGGTTCCGGATGTAGGCGGTCATCAGAAGGAAGGTAAGCTGAACAGCAATTTTTGGGAAAAGATACAAAAGCAGGCGCCCACCGGTCTTGAAATCACAGCGGTAGCCTGCATAGATAAGTCTGGTTTTCGTTTTGCGGAATCTCCCTCCGCTATTGCTGCCCCTGTCGTAATGGGCGTCCGTCACCTTTCCTTACCTGTTATAGGACTTCAGTTTCATCCGGAGTCTTATATGACACCGGAGGGCGCTGGTATTATCCGTAACTGGCTGGAATTTATAATGGAGATACAAAGACGGCAGACTGAATAATAGCCAGATTTATTGTCTTTTGGCCAGAGGCTTCCTCTGCGGTTACTAGCCAAAATCAATTTCTGTATTGTCTCCGATGTTCAGGTTCCGGCTGAGCCCTTTGACGCTGGCATCATTACCGATCAGGGAATTATCCAGCACTACTTCATGCAGATTAGAGAAAGAGCCGATGATGCAGTCTCTGATAACGGACTGTTCGATAACGGTATTGGCGCCAATGGAGGCATGGGGGCCGATGATGGTATTGCTGATCTTACTGCCCGGTCCGATACTGACCGGCGGCTTTATAATGGCATTTTCTATTTGTGCAGTGGGGTCGACCTGGTTGCCGATTTTTTTGAGCAGCAGCGCATTGGTTTCTAAAAGCGTTTCTTTACGGCCGCAATCATACCAGTGTTTTACTTTAAAGGTCTGGATCTTAGCGCCCCTGTGAATCATACACTGCAGGGCGTCCGTCAGATGAAACTGACCTTCGGTGGTGATGTTCTGGGAGAAGATATGAGACAGACATTCATACATGATATGGGTCTCTTTAATCTTATAAAGACCGACTAAGGCTGTATTACTCATCGGGATTTTCGGCTTTTCCACCAGGTGCTCAATAAAGCCTTCCCTGCCCATTTCTGCCACCCCGAATCCTCTGGGGTCATCTACTTTCTGAACGCCTATCATGGAATAGGGGCTGTCTAGAACCGCCTTGATATCAAAATCACAAATCGTGTCCCCCATGACAATAAAGACTTCATCGTCGCCTACCAGTTCTTTTGTCAGGGCGATAGCGGGCCCGGTACCGATTCTGGAAGACTGAAAGACATACCTGCAATTTAACTCCGGATAGGCGTAATTGACATATTCTTCAATTTTTTCTCCTAAATATCCGATGATAAATATAAACTCTTGAATACCAGCATCCTTTAGCTGATCTACAATAAAGTTCAGGATGGTTTTCCCGGCCAGCGGCAGTAAAGCCTTTGGCTGGGTATAGGTATGGGGTCGAAGTCTGGCACCTGTTCCGGCTACCGGAATAATTGCTTTCATGAATCGTTTTTTCTATAGTCAATTTCCCTAAAACACACTAATAGTCGTTATTCTAGGATAATTATTTATGGATTTGTACCGCTAATTTGCACGAATGTAGTAAATTCACGCCCAAATTACACTAAATTTCAAAAATAGAATCAATGCAAAGAGATAACCAGGTATTCGATTTAATTAATCAAGAGCTACATCGCCAAAGAAGTGGCATTGAACTGATTGCTTCTGAGAACTTTACGAGTCTTCAGGTCATTCAGGCAATGGGATCTGTCTTAACGAATAAGTATGCAGAAGGTTATCCAGGCAGAAGATATTATGCCGGATGTGAGATCGTAGACCAGACAGAACAACTAGCTATTGATCGCTTAAAAGAAATATTTAATATCAGCTACGCCAATGTGCAGCCGCACAGCGGTGCACAGGCAAATGCAGCCGTGCATCTGGCTTGTCTGCAACCTGGCGATAAAATACTGGGACTGGATTTAAGCATGGGCGGTCACCTGACACACGGGTCACCGGTTAACTATAGCGGTAAATTATATGAGGCCCATTTTTACGGGGTGGTTAAAGAAACCGGGCTGATCGATTATGAAATGCTGGAACAAAAAGCACGCGAGTTAAAGCCTAAGATGATCATCTGTGGCGCGAGCGCTTACAGCAGAGACTGGGATTATGCACGTATCCGTAAAGTAGCGGATGAGGTAGGCGCCCTGGTGATGGCTGATATCGCTCATCCGGCAGGCCTGATCGCTAAAAAGCTTTTAAAGGATCCGTTTGATCACTGCCATATCGTAACTTCTACCACGCACAAAACCCTTCGTGGCCCCAGAGGCGGTATTATCATGATGCGTAATGATTTTGAGAATCCATGGGGACTTACAGATAATAAAGGAAATGTTCGTCTGATGAGCGCCTTACTAGATCTGGCTGTATTCCCAGGCATTCAGGGGGGGCCGCTGGAACACGTCATTGCTGCTAAAGCGATCGCTTTTGGAGAAATCTTAAGCGATGATTATACCACTTATGCGCACCAGGTGCAGAAAAATGCGCAGGCACTGGCTAAAGCATTTGTAGATAAGGAGTATAACATTATCAGTGGCGGAACAGACAATCACCTGATGTTGATTGATCTCAGAAACAAAGATATCAGCGGCAAGAAAGCAGAGCAGGCGCTGGTAAAAGCAGAAATCACGGCCAATAAGAATATGGTACCCTTTGATGACAGGTCAGCCTTTATTACCTCCGGTGTTCGTTTTGGCGTTGCTGCAGTGACCACGCGTGGCATGAAGGAAGAACATATGAGTTTTATCGCTGATTCCGTGGATAAAATCCTGACAAATGCAGAAGATGAACAGGTGATTGCGGCAGTAAAAAATCAGGTAAATGAATTTATGACGCAATTTCCTTTGTATCCTGAACTGGGATAGAAGTCAAGGGGTCATTTTTTAAAATAATAAAGGCTTACCGGCGTTTTATACGTCAGGAAGCCTTTATTGTTTTTTGGAGGATATATAAAAACAACACTTGGCGGTGATGCTTCAATAGCTTCCAGCTCTTAACCTTTATACGGATGCATTACTTTAAAAATAGCCCGAATGTGAAAAGATATCTGGTGATCCTTTGGCTCTTTTGTACTTTGGGTTGCAGTAATCATATTGAACCCGGCAGCCACCTGCGTCAGTCAGAAGTGGCCTTGATTCAAAGACTACACCTGCTGGACAGCGGAGAACACATCTATAAGTTTTATTCAGAGTATAAAACAAAGGTAGCGGGTAATTTTTTTACAGATAAACGGATGGCCTGTTACTGGTTGGATGAAAAGGATAAATCCAAGGACCGGATCTTATCTGCTTATTACCCGGATATTGTTGCGATAGATACGGTATATAATGCCGGACTGACCTATAGCCCTTATATGCTGGTCACGACAAAGAACCGTACCCAATTCAGGGTTTGTGCAGATGGCTCGCATCAGCAAATTAAAGCATTCTTTGAAGCGGCTTTGGAGCAGTGGCGACTTCATCAGCCTGCTGAATAACGGGAGATTTCAATACAATGATAGGTCCGGAAAAATACGCGTTTTGCTCAAAACTTAAGGGCGCAGTAACAGCTCACAGGGCTTGATCCCGGTCTGCTTTTTAAAGGCAGCAGAAAAATGGGAGATGGTAGAATAACCGAGTATGGCAGCCACATCCGTTACACTTAATCCCTTTTGATAGAGCAGGTACTTGGCATGGTCCATACGTTGTTGTTGATAAAAATCAAATATGGTAGTGCCGAAGACTTCTTTGAAGCCTTTTTTAAGGTAACATTCATTAATGGCCACTCTTTTACTGAGTTCCTTAATCGTAATAGGAGAATCCAGGTTCTCCAGTAAAATATCTTTCGCCTGCTGGATCTTATCCAGGCCGGCTTCATCTGCCAGGAACCGGCAGGTAAATACTTCTCTGTTTTTTTCCTCAATCAGGCAGTCCATGCTATACAGCAGGATCTCATGGATTTTAGAATTGATAAAGATATTTTCCATGGTACCGGTATAATTCCTTTCCAGTAGCGCAGATAGTGTGGTGCGTTGTTTAGGACAGACCGGGAACAGTTTGATAAAGGACGTTTCATAAGTAAAGGAAAGCACATGTTCTTTTTTACTTTTTTCTTTACCGTTGCCTGCAAACTGGCTTAAATAATTTGGGCTGAACTGAAAATTAAAAAGGCTTAAGGTATCCAGGGCATTGACACAGGACTCTGCATTTTTGCTGCTGCAGACCTTGCATTCCGTATCGCTGCAATACCGGTTACCGGTAATGCAAAACCTGAGGTCAAGTGTCGGTTCGCTATCCTGCTCAACGGCTGTATTATAGCGCAGCATACCGCTGTCCTGTTTGTTCCACTCATCTGACAAAGCGAAAGCGGTGATACTGGACACAATGGATCCCGGTACCGCATATTCCTTGCGGTAGACGAGCTCCATGCCGGATCTTAAACATTCATTCTCTGTCATTCTTACTAAATCCATGGGACAAGTAGTCTTTTATATGTTGCCGGACAGCTATTCATCATTTAAAAACGCATCATTTAAATAATTAAATACTAGTCTGGTAATGATCAGTGCTTATTTAAAGTGCCATTTGTTCAATCTCCGGCTTATTTCGTTATGATAAAAACCGTCTATTGTTTAACAAAAAGGCCTGGTTCAGTTAACCAGGCCCCAAAGTTCGCTTATTTATTGTCATTAAACTGTCACAATTGCTAAAAATTTACTTCCATCGGGGAAATGACCTTCCCCAAAGCTGCAATAGAGTGTCTTATGATTATATGTAATTTTGTTTTATATTTCAGATATAGCTGATTATAAATGTTTTACCTGTTATTTGTCTTTTCTGCGTACCACCTGAGCGACCATATCTGCCTCAGTGGCAATTTTGCCGTTGGCATAAACCGTTCCGTGCATATCACACAGGCCTCTTCTGATGGGGCTGTTCAGCTCCATTTTAAGCAGCAATGTATCACCGGGACGAACCATCTGTTTGAACTTACAGTTGTCGATTTTAAGGAAGTAAGTATCATATTCTCCTTCACCCATCATGTTAATACAAAGAATGCCACCGGTCTGAGCCAGCGCTTCAATCTGTAAAACACCCGGCATAATGGGATTACCGGGAAAATGCCCCTGGAAGAACTGTTCATTAAAGGTCACATTCTTCACCCCGACAATGGAGCTGTCGGTCAGATCTATAATTTTATCTACCAGCAAAAAAGGATAACGGTGCGGTAAAGTCTTTTCTATATGTTCGATGGTATAGATCGGTGGCTGCGTATAATCGTAAGTGGGGATATCCTTAACGTGTTTATTGCGTTTGATATGCGCTTTAATGGCCTTGGCAAAAGCTACATTGGAGCTGTGTCCGGGTCTGTGTGCCAGGATTCTGGCCTTGATCGGGTAGCCGACCAGCGCCAGATCTCCCACTACGTCCAGTAATTTATGTCTGGCCGGTTCATTGGGGAAACGCAGTTCCAGATTGTTCAGGTAACCGCCGCTTTGCACTTCTACCTTGTCTCTTTTAAAGACTTTGGCCAAATGATTCATCTCGGAGTCGGTAATCGGCTTATCGACGATGATAATGGCATTATTGATGTCACCTCCTTTAATCAGATTGTGTTCCAGCAGCATTTCCAGTTCGTGTAAGAAGCTGAAGGTTCTGCAAGGAGCAATTTCGGTTTTAAAATTGCGGATATTTTTAAGCTGAGCATATTGTGTACCCAGCACAGGGCTGTTAAAGTCAATGAGCGCCGTCACGCTGAAACCATTGGTAGCCGGCATGGCAACCATTTCCACCTGTTTTTCCTCATCGTAATGAAAGATATTTTCATCGATCTGGTACCAGATTTTAGCTGCTTCCTGTTCCTGGATGCCGGCCGCTTCGATGATTTCAATAAAAGGCTGTGCGCTACCGTCCATAATGGGGATTTCCGGACCGTTCAGCTCAATGAGCACATTATCAACGCTCATGCCAACGAGGGCGGCCAGGATATGTTCAACCGTGGAGACCCTTGCATCACCCACCTGTAAGGTGGTGCCCCTGCTGGTATCGGTGACCAGATCGCAATCGGCTTTAATAATGGGTTGTCCCGGAAGATCTATTCGCTGAAACTGGATTCCAAAGCCCGGACTGGCGGGACAGAGTTTCATATCCACCATCGCCCCGGTGTGCAGGCCGGTGCCACTGATGCTGGCCGGATTACCTAAAGTGTGTTGCTTATTCTGGTTAAACTTCTGCGTCATACGTTTTTTGTCTTTATAATAGGGTATTTAAGCCGCCGTTGTCCTGGTTAAGTTGCTTTGCCTTATCCGGGACACCGGGCAAAATTACAAATTCATGGGGTAATAGCTAAATAATCAGCCATTTTTGCGTTCACCAAGTGCTTTTTCTAGTTCAGCGATCCGCTTTTCCAGTTCGGGCAGCCGCCGGTATACGGCGCTGCTTTTCAGATGATCGCGCATCGCAAAGGCAGGTGAGCCGCCTACCATCTGTCCCGGTTTATCCGAAACCTTGGCGATACCGCTTTGCGCGGTGGCGATAAAACGGTCCGGCGTTTTTAAATGCCCGGCAATGCCTACCTGGCCGGCAATCATATTATGCTTGCCAATATGGGTGCTGCCGCTGATGCCTGCCTGGGCGGCTATGCCGGTATGTTCTCCCACTTCAACATTATGGGCCAGCTGTACCAGGTTGTCGATTTTAGTGCCTTTTTTTATAATGGTGGAATTGAGTGTCGCTCTGTCCACACAGGTATTAGCCCCAATCTCCACATCGTCTTCGATGATGACGTTACCAATTTGAGGTATCTTTTTATATACGCCTGACTTGTCCGGAACAAACCCGAAGCCGTCTGCGCCAATAACGGCGCCTGCATGGATAATGACATTATTGCCAATCACGCAGTCATGGTAAATCTTAACCCCGGCATAAAGGATGGTGTTTTCGCCTACTTTTACATTTTCGCCCAGGTAACAGCCCGGATATATCTTAGTGTTTTTACCCACGGAACTTCTGTTATTGACATAACTAAAGGCACCGATGTAGATATTTTCTCCCAGTTTGGCGGATTCTGATACAAAGGCGGGCTCTTCAATCCCTTTTAATCCCTGTACATGCATTTGCTGATAAATTTCCAGCAGCGTCGCGAAGGCCTGGTAGGCATCATTCACGACCAGTAAAGTAGCCTTAAGGGGCTGGTCAGGAACCATGTCCTTACCGATTAATATAATGGAGGCCTCTGATTGTAACAGAGCTTCGCTATACTTGGCATTACCCATAAAAGTCAGATCTCCTTTGGTGGCAGCCTCAATATTATTGAAGCTGGAGACGGTCGTTTCGGGATTGCCTTGCACGGTGGCATTGATTAAACCGGCGATTTGCTGCGCTGTAAATTGCATGTGTATTTAAATATAATTTGAATATATGTATCGTTGAATACTGATTTAAGACCTAATATATAAAATTTTCCCTAGTCCCGCCTGCTAAGTTTTTATAAAATTCCCGGTATTCATTCCTAGTTTATGAGTCAATAACTTGTTAATGAATAGGTTATGCATTTATAAATGGAGTTCAGTGAAAGCAGAAAATCTGCTGCTTATTTTTTGGGATAGCAAATGTAGAACTTTTTAATGGGGGTGGAAAGCGCTCCCTGAATCAGGGCATTCTCTACGTGGGAGATTTCCTGTACACTACCGTCTTTGGATAACAGCAGTATGTTTTCATCGCCAATCTGATAGGTGGTATTGACTGCGTCTCCTGTAAAGACAAAATAATCCAGTTGATCCTGGCTCAGGTGGTATTTTTTTATGGCTTTTTGCTGTTTTTCCCCGATAAATTCCGGGTCAAAAGGATGGCCCTGCAGCTGGCATTTAAAGAGTTTTCTGTTGAGTAAATGGTTGCTCAGGCGGCTGATGACGGGATCCGGATGTGTACTCCATTTTTTAATGGCCGATTCAATATCTCCGTCATCCAGTTTACAGAATCTATCCAAAGAAGCCTTGTCCATTTTCCCGTTAAATTCCACGAAAAAATAATCCAGCGGGGCAGAGACAATAATATCCTGATCCCCTTGATCATAGAGCATCCTTGCCCTTTGCAGGATTTTCACCATCATCTTTTCGGCAGCGATGACGGTCTTGTGTAAGTAAACCTGCCAGTACATTTGTCTTCTGGCAATTAAAAACTTCTCGACGCTGTGGATGCCTTTTTCTTCAATGACCAGTTGGTCATGATCCACAGAGAGCATCTTTAAAATGCGTCCGTATCCGATGACGCCTTCACTGACCCCGGTAAAAAAACTGTCACGTGACAGGTAGTCCATTCTATCCATATCGAGCTGACCGCTGATCAGCTGATGCAAAAACGGTTTATGGTATTTGCCGGTAAAGATGTCAATGGTCAGATCCAGCGCTCCTTCGAACTCTTCATTTAAAGCCTGCATAATCTGAAGGCTGAGATCTTCGTGGTGAACGCCTCTGACCAGCATATGTTCCAGGGCATGGGAGAACGGTCCGTGACCGATATCATGCAGTAAGATGGCACATTTTACGGCCAGTTCTTCCTCGGCGGTAATGGCTATTTTTTTATCTTTCAGTTCGCTGACGGCAATGCACATCAGATGATAAGCCCCCAAGGCATGATGCAGGCGGGTATGAACCGCACCCGGATATACCAGGCTTGCCATCGCCATTTGTTTAATCCGGCGCAACCGCTGAAAATAGGGATGCTCAATGATTTTGAAAACCAAAGGATGATTGATGGTTATAAAACCATGCACCGGATCATTAATGATCTTTCTTGTGGGCTTTTTCATGGGGCAAATTTACAGCATTCATGCTTATATGGCAGTTTTGCGTGCAGATATATATTGAAATTGTACTATTTATTTCTGCCTGAATGGGCATTGCCATTACCGGATGTAAAAACCAGCCGTTATTGTTTTTTGTGCATTTTTCCAAACAAATACCGGCCTGAAGCAATCCGGGAGCCTCCACAGGGTTTTAATTTTAACAGGCCCGCGGCGTCATATTCACCGCAGGGTGAACTGTTATTTACTGTATTGTATTAATATTCAATTAATAAAAAATTACTGATTATTGTTACTGCTCAGGAGGGTAATTAACTGATTATCAACAAATTTATTCTTAGCAAGGTGTTTTAAATTGAATCGTGTTGTGCAACTGAGCCTCGTGTAGACTGTAGTCTTGAATTCCATTTCACTAATACTAGCATTCCGACTATTGATTTGGTTATGTCGTACCGTTTCTCTGCCTGTGACAGTCTTTTGATTTTTACATACCAGCAACGCCATGCTTATGCAGTTTATTAGTACTGCCCGAGGATGACTTGGTAGGTTTAAAATAGATGTTGGATTAATTGAACCGTGCGCTGATAATTTTTACCAGCTCTTCGTGGACATTTTTTGACTGCTTAATAGCAGTGTCTATGACAGATCTGGCAGTAGCATAATCTTCTGCACCGTTACCGGAATTAAATTGGCCGGAGACCTTTATTTTGACTTTTACATTTCTGATACTTCGTTCGGCCCCGTTGTTGTCTGGAGGAACTTCTTTATCCGGATATTGCAGAAACAAAAATACTTTTTCCTTGTGTTTATTGAGCCGCTTCCACAAGGCGGGTATTTTCCCAAGCGCTTCTGATTGGTCCTGGTCTAGCAGTTTGGTTAGCCGATTATTAATTCTGGTAGTCCGGTTTGGAGTTGTTCCATCCTTATGCAATTTTATGGCATCCTTTATTAGTTTGGTTAGCTCCTTTGGCCACTCAATTTCAGGGTGGGCCTCGACAGCGGCCTTTAGTTCCCGTAGCAAATGGACATTGCAGATCTGGTGGGCGGCTGCCGGTGTAGCTAATTGCATGGATAAGCAGTCATGCACCAGAATACTGTAAGGAAAGCCACCCGGGAAGAATGTTTCCTGGGCAACCTGACCTCTGGAAGGGTGTGCACCAATAAAAGTGTAAGAAGTGTTCTGGTAAGTGTGCATCCACCATTTCCTGCCGTTCACGGTGGCACTGGTTTCATCAGCACCAACAACCTTAGATTTTTTCAGATCTTCTTTAATCTCATTAATTTTTCCTTCGCTATCCACAGCAAACCTTTTAAGCATATTGGCAACGGTACCTTCACTAATGCGTATTTTGTATAGGTCCCACAGCAGTTCTACTATTCTTCCATAAGGAATATACTGGCGGACTGATAAATTAACAACCAATGCACTGATATTGGGGCCGTAGTTAACCATCCCCTGGACGCCCCTGGGAAAGGCTCCGCTGTTGCATTTACCGCAGGAACATTGCTTTACAATGCTTTCATGGTTGATCAGGACCGTAGGAGCAATGCTGATATCTACAACCTGATGTATTTGTCCCGGTTCTGCGGTAATCCTTTTCAGAGATTTGCCACAATCAGAACAGATCTCTGGAATATGGGACACCACCTCATCAGGCTCATCCATACAAAACAGTAATGTACTGCCTTTGTGTCCTGGCTGTCCACCCGTCTTTTTCCCGGATTTCTCCCTGAGATTGACAGGGCTACGTTTAGGCTTATACAGGTCCATTGAAGGAGGTCTGGAACTGTTTGAGCTATTTTTCGGCAACCTTGCGATACGGAGTGCTTCCGTAAGCGCTTCTATCTCTTTGGTCTGTTTCAGCTCTTTCTTTCTTAGATGGGCGTTTTCCCGTTTTAACTGAACCCGTTCCCATTTAATGGCTGCTATTTCTTTGGCTTTTTCCTTAAGCTGTCTTTTATCGTCCTTAAGCCGCGCTTTTAATGACAGATTCTCTGTCATTAACCTTTCAGCCTCTAAAGCGTGCTTACAGACCTTGCGAGACCTGCTCTGGACTTTCCTGGTGCTCCTTATGGTAGTAATTGTAGCGATATGCAAATATATAACGTCATATATAATATACAATGTAAATTAGAAGATTATTTGTAAATTTGCATATACAGCGAATGAAGAAACTAGTAATACATAACCAGTCTAAAATCAAAAAACAGATACTAAGCTATTTTCAAAGCACTGAGGATCTGAAGCTCTCGTATAGACTGCATTGCATCCTTATGTTGATAGAAAATGAAACATTAAGTTGTGAAGATGTCGCAAAACTGCACGGAACTACTCCGCAGACCATTGCCAGATGGATTCATGCATTCAATAAAACCGGTGGCGACATAAGCGTGCTAAAAGATAAAGAAAAACCTGGAAGAGCACCAAGGGTTAGCGAAGTTCAATTAAATATCATTTCAGACGTTCTAAAGAAAGACCCGAGAGAATATGGAATAAAGGCTGACAGGTGGGAAGGATCCACTTTATCTGAATTGCTAAAACAGAAATTCAATATTGATCTAAAAATTAGACAGTGCCAGAGAATAATGAAGAAATTAGGGCTTGCGAATAAAAAAGGCCGTGATTGGTCTAATAGACCTCCTGAGCAGTAAC
>NZ_FNQY01000008.1 GCF_900107765.1 Arachidicoccus rhizosphaerae
AAAATTGGGGGTACATACTCCACCAGTTTTTGACTATATTTGAGGACAGATGCCGACTTTAAATTTTCTGTTTACACAATATTTTTGACAGTCTCACCGGACCAAGGCCGTGACCCAATAAAGTGGCCCATTTTTGTTTTGTTGCGGTATACTATAATTGGCTTCCGTTAATTGAATGGGAGTGTTTGCTCATTTCCGGGATTATGCCCACTCTGCTGTTAATTGCAAAGTAGCAACATTAATACGGGTAAACATATTCATCACGGAAATAAACATTACAAGGGCAGCTCTTTCTTTTTCATTGAAGAATTGTTCCGTTCGTTTCCATAACACTTCAGAAACGGATTCGTATTTATGTTCCAATTTTGTAATTGCTTCAGTGAGTTCCAACGCAGTCTTTTCAGCCTCGTCAAATGCATCTGATGTCTGCCAGGTCAGGACATATTCAATGCGGTTCCTGGTGACGACATTATTTTTGGCCCTTACCAGCGATTCGCCAATACAGAGTTCGCAGTTATTTAACTGCCCAACCCGCAACCCTACATATTCTAACAGTTCCAGTGATATTCCACTTTGGTAGATCGTTCCCATTAAAGTTTGGATAGCAGGGTTTGCCCCCAAAATCAGGGCTGGATTTTTCATTCTTGTTTCCATACTGTTTATTTTTTTAAATGATAGAGCAAAGCTATCCGGATGCGGTAATATTTTTTTTCACAAATGGTAAAAAATGACAACCTGCTCATTGATTGGAATTATCGCTATTTTTTAAAACAACACCGGCGTGTGATGGATATAAGGATAATATTGGCTGTCAGGTAGTTTTAGGAAAAGGGATATTAAAAATTTTGTGTGTTTATGGATAATAATTGGATAATACTTAGATGGTTAAAGTTTCTGTGCACGTATTCTGCTTAAAGATCCTTGCGTAATCCCAATATATCCGGCAAGATCTCCCAGGGTAATTCTTTGCAGAAGATAGTGTCGTTCTCTTGTAAATTTATGGTAACGGGCACTCGCGTCTTCTTCCATCATTTCGCTGATTCGGTCCATCATCTCCAGCATGGCTTGCTGATATATTTTGCTAAATAACCGTTCTATTGAATGATGTTTTTTGCTAAGATTATCAATGTCGTTTTTGGTGAGCGTATAGGTAATGGTATCCTCAAGTGCTATCGCTATATAAATTGTAGGACGCTGTTTCAGATAGCTGTTAGGCTCTGTAAAAATCATATTCTCAACGAAGAATTTTTGCACAAATTCTTTATCATCTTTAAAGGAATATAACTTGATTAAACCTTGTTGAATAAAGTAAAAGTGCCTGCAAATCATTTCTTCTTTAAGGATAAAGCTGCCCTTTGTAAATACCTTAAGGTGGAGTGCATTTTTTAAATCAATTCTGGCCTTATCATCAAGCGTTGAAAGGTTGTTTAGGGATTTGATGATTTCTTCCATATAATAAAAAATATTTAGTAAATAAAAGCCCCCCGTTTAAATTTGGCTATGAAAATAATTTATTTTATCTATAAATAGATAGGTAATTTCAGAATTATGTTTAGCGGTTTTATGCAAGAAATGATAGTTGACTTCCAGGTGATGCCTGTTTGAACATAAAGGTGAATCAGAAACGCCGAGATTTGTATAATCCCTTTTCCTGGCAATGGATAGTTCTTATAAAAGGAGTTTTCTGGTGTTGGTTTTAACTAGTGCGGCTGCGTGTTAGCTTAAAAGACTGGTAATAGTAATATTTGCCCGTTTTGCGAGGAAATATTTATTGGGTCTCCGGGCTTGAACTGTTTAGCGGTAGTTGTATCCACCGGTATTTTTAAAGACTGATCGCCTAATTCAATGAAAAATAGAACCCCGTTTTCCATGCGCTGGATCTTCTCAACGGTTCCAAAATAACTGATCCTTTCCTCAGTAATATGTGAACTGCGGCCTATAGTGAGATCAACCTTGTTGGATACAGAAGGGGCCGCAGAGTAGCGATCGAATCCATGAGCTTTTGGAATAGCTTTCCCCTCTCTGATTTCAATATATTTATGGGCAAATCCATCCATATCTTCTTTGTCGTGAGAGGCCAGAAATAAGGTGAAATTTTGTTTTTTCTGTAATATGCTTAATTCTCTTCTGAGATCGCTTTTTAAATTTGAATCTAATGCCGCAAAAGGCTCATCTAGCATCAGTATTTTTGGTTTTCTGGCCAGTGCCCTAATAATAGCCAGACGCTGCTGCTGTCCGCCGGATAGTTGCCCTGGTTTTTGTAGGATAAAACTTTTTAAGTCAGTTAAGTTCAGTAAGTCCTCTAAATATCGATAATCTTTTTGTTTCCCCGAAGCATATATTAGATGTTGCATGACTGTCATATGCGGAAACAATGCCAGATCCTGAAAGACAAAACCAATGTTTCGTTCCTGGATGGGTATATTTATTTTAGCTGAATGATTGAACCAAGGTTCTCCCGCTACCATAATACTTCCAGTATCCGGACGAATTAAGCCAGCTATCATTTTAAGCAGGCTGGTTTTTCCTGATCCGGATTTGCCGTAGAGGATTACCTTTTCTCCTGGTAAAATGCTGAGCGCTGAGGAAAGCTTGTGGACTGTCTCGCTAATACGTAAGTTTTTTTCAATAGCGATCTCAATCATATGGGGATGCTTTTATTGAATAATTTTTTATTGAGACTATATGTAACCAGTAAGATGATAAATGAAATAAGAATGAGAATTAAGGAATAAATATGTGCCGCACGAAAATCCAGGGATTCTACTGAATCGTAAATCGCAATGGAAGCGACTCTTGTTCTGCCATTCAGATTGCCGCCTATCATGAGTACCACTCCAAATTCGCCTAAAGTATGGGCAAAGGTGAGTACCATACCTGTAATAAGTGCTGGTCTGATATTGGGTAACAACACCTTAAACAAGGTTTCTCTTTTGCCCTTGCCCAGCGTATAGGATGCCGCTTTTAAATTAGGAGGCAGGGTCTGGAGGCCGGCCTGCAGCGGATGAATCATAAAAGGCAGGCTGTAGATAAGTGAACCAACCACTAAGCCTGGAAATGAAAACACCAGACGTAGATTAAAATATTGTTCCAAAAAATGACCGAGATAATTATTGGGGCTAAAGGCGACCAATAAATAGAAGCCTAAAACAGATGGTGGTAAGACCAAAGGCAGACTAATGAGCGCCTCCACCGCGGATTTGCCTTTAAATGAACTAAAGGCGAGGAAGTTGGCCAGAGGTATTCCTATTATGAGTAGTAGAACAGTCGTTATCAGCGACAATTCTAGACTTAATAATAAAGGCTGAAAATCAAATCCCATTATTGTAGTGTTTTATTTTACCGTACCTGATAACCAAAATATTCAAAGATGGCTTTGGCTGCAGGGCTAAACAAGAACTGGTAGAATTCCTGGGCTGCCTTAAGGTTGCTTTGCTTTGCATGCTTAAGTAGGATAACGCCTTGTTCAATAGGCTGGTATAGATTTGCCGGAACCTCTGTCCAATAACCTTTATGAAGGTATTCAGGACTTCTCACAATAGACTTGGCTGTAAAGGCAAGATCTGCGGCCCCGGTAAGTAAATATTGATTTACCTGGGAGATACTTTCTGCATATACGATCTTAGATTTTACAGCCTCATAGAGCCCAAGTTTTTTGAGTGCTGTGATAGTAGCTATTCCATAGGGGGCCAGTTTAGGATTGGCTACAGCTATCGTTTGAATGCTACTGGATTGTAAATCATTTAAATGGCTAATCCCATCTTTTTTGAGCGTCCAAACCACGAGTTTCCCTGCAGCGTATTCTCTGTTTTTGGTGAGGGCCGCACCCGCCTTATATATGTTTTCGGGATAAGTCATATCGGCTGAAAGAAATATATCATAAGGAGCTCCATTGGTAATCTGAGCGGTCAGCTTACCGGACGAGCCCACAATTAAATCGATTTTAACCGGATGGTTCTTCTGGTATACTTCTTTTAAGGAGTCTGCCACAAATTGGGCATTGGCTGCAACTGCCACACGCAATGTCTGCCCCGTGACGGCAAAATGCAATAAACACAACAGTAGTAGCGAAAGGAAGTGGAATTTTATAGGGGATAAAAGACTGCGCATAGGCAAATTTTTGAAAGTCCGTGATCATGCAATAATGATCAAATTTAGCCCATTTTCAATAAAATATCTCTGTTGAATCAAAGGCCTTTGCGGTAATCTTATATAATTATAATATGAATGTATAATTTTTTATATATATCTAATGAGGTGGGCAGACACTTGACCGGAAGATAGTGAAGTGGTGATGGTTTAATGCAATAAGGGTGCTAACTTTAGGCGGCATAACTTGAAGATCTTCCATTAGACTACAGAGTTATAAATCAACGAAAATGAATACTGAGGAGACTTTTAATGAGAAACAGGGTCATTGGATGCTGGCAAAACTGGGTAAACGGGTCCTTCGTCCTGGTGGCATTGAACTAACAAAAGTGCTGATGGAATCTATGGAGATAGGACCGGAGGACGACGTGGTGGAATTGGCTCCTGGCCTTGGCCTTACCGCAAGTATTGCCTGTCTGCAAAACCCAAGGACCTATACAGGGGTGGATAGAAATGAACAGGCGGTGGCTGCCGCTAAAAAGCATATTCATTTTGACAGAGCAAACATGGTGATTGGAGATGCTGCTAAGACTGGACTACCTGATAACTATGCCAGTAAAGTGTACGGGGAGGCTATGCTTACCATGCATCCCATTGCTATCAAACAGGAAATTATCCAGGAAGCCGCCAGAATATTAAAACAGGGAGGCTATTATGGCATTCATGAACTTTGTGTTCAACCCGATGATATAAGCGACATAGATAAGAAGAAGATTTTTAAAGATCTGGGCGCTAATATGCGGGTACATGCACATCCGCTGACACTTACTGAGTGGAAGAAATTATTGGAAGCAGTAGGGTTTAACGTGATAAAAACAGCCACCAGCCCAATGGCATTGTTAGAACTGAAAAGAATGATTCAGGATGAAGGACTAGGCAGGACCTTAAAAATTATTTTAAAAGTATTGACCCATGCTAAGATACGCCGGCGTGTTTTGTATATCCGGGAAATGTTCCGAAGGCATGCGAATGATATTGAAGCCGTGGCTATTATAGCTCAAAAAAAATAGCAGGCTTTGTATAGAACCTGCTACTGCTTTTAATAAGATTTATTCGGGCTGTTTTCATATTCTCTCCAGCGCCTGATCTATTACTAATTTTCTTTAGATGTCGTTAGTACCGCTGCCGTGGCATTGTTATTAGGCCTGTTTAGCATGGCACCTATTTTACTTACCAGGTCAATAGAGGCCTGAATCTCATCTTTGCGGATAGCCAGACTTTCTATATTAAAGCCAAAGGGAACACATTTGGCAGAACAGAAGGCGATAAGTTCCGCCGCATTGTCCAGACAGGCTTTAAGGGAGTCCTCCAGCATATTATCCGATGCCACCAATTGTTCTTTAAGTGCATCTGGTATATGGATGCCTAACCATTCCATGAACCGAAGTGTTTTTACGGAACCACAGGCTGTCAGGGTAAAAATCAGGGCAGGAGCAGGGATGCCTTGCTCGGTACAGGTCTGGCAAAGGTCTTCCACCATTTTTTTTGCGTAGTCCAGATTAAAGACACACTGAGTGATAAAAAATGAAACGCCGCCTTTAGCTTTCTCCAGTATGCGTTTATCCTCATCTTTAAGAACTGCATGTCTCTCCGGAATGGTAACCGCACCTAAAACTGAGTTATCCTTATATTGTTGCCATAGCTGATAGGCTTCTGCGAGTGTAATTTTAACTTCAAAATCTGCAGCAGGTACACCAACAAAGACCGGATGAAATTGGTGGCTATGGATATCTGCCAGCCAATCGGTTAATTCAGCCGCACTGAATTTTCCAGCGGGCCTGTAGATGATTTTGGGTGCTGTAATACGCTGCAGGTAATCCTTTGAGAATTGAAAAGGATCCAGCGCATTCATAAAAGGAAAGGGACGCTCTGCCGCAGTGCGGGCAGATTCATCCTGTACATCGTATACAACCAGGGCATCGATATCCAGTGGAATAATCCTGGCCATCGTTTTTTCTGCGATTTCCTGGACTTTTTCTGGAGTTGTGCCTTCTTTAGGCGGTGTAATGCCGTAGGTTAATATGCCTGACTGGCCTGATTTGATTTTATCTAAAAACATATACCCTTTTACTAATGCTTGTTCTTTTTTAGCCCTTTTGCCGGAATAACAGGATCATTCTGATAAAAGGGCACCCGGAAAATTCAAATATAATTCTGGGTGCCCAAATATATAAAATTATAAGACAGCTTCGACGCTTATTTCTTCTCTAATTTGACCTGCGGCAGCCACCATATTGATTAAGGCTGCTTTGGTTTCAGGCCATTTTCTGGTTTTCAGGCCGCAGTCCGGGTTTACCCATAGATTACGTGCTGGTAACAAATTAGTTGCTTTTCGCAGTAATGCGGTCATTTCCTCAGTGGTAGGGACCCTGGGAGAATGAATGTCATACACACCTGGTCCGATTTCATTTGGATACTTAAAGTTTGCAAAAGCTTCTAAAAGTTCCATCTGGCTTCTGGAGGTTTCTATGGTAATGACATCAGCATCCATGGCTGCAATATGTTCAATGATATTATTGAATTCACTATAACACATGTGCGTATGAATCTGTGTGGCATCCTGTACGCCACTGGCCGTAATGCGAAATGCTTTCACTGCCCAGTTTAAATAAGAACCGTGGGCTGCTTTTCTAAGCGGTAAGCCTTCCCGGATAGCTGCCTCATCAATTTGGATGATGCCAATCCCTGCTTTTTCCAGTGCCAGGACTTCATCCCTGATCGCCAGCGCGATTTGGTTGGTAGTCGTCTCACGAGGCTGGTCGTCCCGAACAAAAGACCATTGCAGGATGGTTACAGGTCCTGTCAACATTCCTTTCATCGGCTTATCTGTCTGGGTGGCAGCGTAGCTGATCCAACGGACAGTCATGTCATGTGGACGGCTGACGTCTCCGTAAATGACGGGCGGTTTAACGCAACGGCTGCCATAGCTTTGAACCCAACCGTTTTTTGTAAATAAGAATCCATCGAGTTGTTCTCCAAAGTATTCCACCATATCGTTACGTTCGAATTCGCCGTGAACCAGAACGTCCAGTCCAATTTCCTCTTGCCATTTGATGACTTCCGTAGTAGCCGCTTCAATGGCTGCTTCGTATTGCTGCTCGGTCAGAATTCCTTTTCTGAACTGAGCACGTAATTGACGGATATCATCGGTCTGCGGGAAAGATCCAATCGTGGTTGTCGGGAAGCTGGGAAACTGAAAGCGGGCATGATGGAGTTTCTGGCGGACGGCAAAAGGACTGTTACGGTTCGCATCCTTATCCGTAATGGCAGCGAGACGGTCTTTGACGGCTTGTTTGTGTACCTTATTAGAAGATTTCCGGGCATTCATTGCAGCGGTATTAACGTCTAAAAGGGCTGTGTTTCCTTTTACAATTTCTTTTAATTCAGCTACTTCCGAAAGTTTTTGCTTGGCAAATGCCATCCAGTTTTTAATTTCCGGATCGATGGATGTTTCTAAATCCAAATCAATCGGACTATGTAATAATGAGCAGGATGGCGCAATAATAATGCGCTCTTCTCCAATTGTCTCCACTGCTTTGTTAATGAGTTCGAGCGATGCTTTATAATTATTTTTCCAGACGTTACGCCCATCTACCACACCCAGTGATAAGCTCAAACTTGCAGGGATTTGAGAAAGAACTGTTTCAAGTTGCTGAGGTGCACGGACTAAATCAATATGGAGGGCTGTTACGGGCAGTGCAACTGCCAGTTCTGTATTGTCAAGTAAGGCGTCAAAATAAGTAGCGATAACAATTTTTAATTCCGGCAGGCTTTCCGCTATTTTCTGATAAGCATATTGGATAGCAGACTTTTCTTTTGCGGTAAGATCCAAGGCCAGGCTAGGCTCATCTAGTTGGATCCAGGTGGCTCCTGCTTGCTGAAGGCGACTAAGAATCTGGATGTAAACATCTGTTAGGTTTTCAATGAGGTCAATTCTTTCAAAACCGGCCTCTTTTTCCTTACCTAATATTAAATAGCTGGCGGGACCAATTAAAACAGGTTTGGCCTTTTCGCCTAATGTTTTTTTAGCGCTTTCAAATGCTTCGAATATATTTTCATTAGACAAAGCAAATTTTTGATCCTTTGTGAATTCAGGAACGATATAATGATAGTTGGTATCCAGCCATTTAGTCATTTCCATAGCTGTGATATCCAGACCGTTTTTCTGGTAACCGCGGGCCATCGCAAAATAAAGGGCTATTTTTCCTTCTTCTGACTGATCAGCCAGTAGTTCATTGTAGCGGGCCGGAACAGCTCCGAATAACAAACTCGCATCGAGCATCTGATCATAAAAACTAAAATCATTGCAAGCAATCAGATCAATGCCTGCAGTTAATTGTGTCTGCCAGTTTTCTTCTCTGATACTGTCGGCTGTATCCTTCAGCTCTGCCAAAGTGATTTTGCCCGCCCAGAATTTTTCGGAGGCCTTTTTGAGTTGTCTTTGGCCACCGATTCTTGGGTAACCTAGGATTTGTGTTAGCATTATTTATCGTTATTTAATAGAGAATCAATGGATTAAAAAGGTAACCGGATGTTAGCGGACTTGCTGCTTGGCTTCATTCAACCGGTAATTTTAATCAAAGCTATAAAACTGTGTAAAGGTACTTTGCTGGATAAAAAAACTTCTCTTTTTTTAATATTTGGTTATTTATTCTTATAAATTAAATTATGTTGGATGAATATTCCGGTAAAGCTTTATTTTTGTGGCTATAAAAGAATTTTTTTCTATGAATGATTTAGATCCAACCGATTTACAGCTTTTACGGATTCTGGCCAGCAATGCAAAATATACCAATAAGGAACTGGCTCAGATGGTCAATTTATCCGCTTCACCTGTTTTCGAAAGAATAAAAAGACTCGAGAACCAAGGCTATATAAAGAAATATATTGCTATTCTGGACGCGGAGAAATTCAATCAGGGTTTTATGGTTTTTTGTAATATCAAACTAAAACAGCATAATAAGGATATTGGCCACCATTTTGTGGCCGATATCATGGAAATTGATGAAGTGGTGGAGTGTTATAACATATCCGGTGATTACGACTTTATCTTAAAGGTATATGCCAGGGATATGAAGCATTATCAGGATTTTGTCTTCAATAAACTGGGGTCAGTAACCAGTATAGGCAGCACACACAGTACTTTTGTTATGTCAGAGATTAAAAATACACATAATATACATTTCTAAGTTCTTAGAGTTATTTGTTGCGACAACGGCTGTTTATTTTGAAAAGCTCAGGTTCCAGTACAGGTAGGCAATGAGAAAAACACAGGCTACAAAAATCATAGCGGTACTTAGTTTTATGAGCAGGTCGGAATGATAATAGTCTCCCTGCTGAATCTGCCTTTTGGTCTTCTGATATCTCAGATAGGCAACCCCTAGTACAATACCTCCCATGGCTACTAAAAACAGGCCAATGAATTGGGAGTAGCCGCTACTGGGAGGTAAATTGCTTGTGGCATTTAAAGCAATGGAAATCTGCCTTACAAATAAAGAAAATTTTACAACCACAAAACCAAAGCCCATAATCCCAATGCTTGTTCTGACCCAGGCAAGAAAGGTGCGTTCATTAGCCAGATGGTCGCTAACGGGTGGTTTTTTATTAGTGATTTGTGGGGTTGGCTGCTGTTGATTGCTTTTTTGTGCATCCATTTATTCCATTTGAATATAAGCTAAAGATGTTTTTAAGAAACCAGGTAAAGCATCCTTATGCAATGAACAATACGCTAAAATTAAGAAATATTCAGTATTTTATTGTAATTACAGGGCTATCCTTTTCCGATGCATGAAATGCAAGGGAATGGCTTGTTTATAAATCCCTAATTTACTTTAGCCAAATGATTTGCTGTGTGTTTTTCCAGTATCTTTATAAGGGGCTCGGTATTCGCTTTTTCATTGGCTTATAAAAAGGATTTGATATGCGCAATCTTATAAAAGATCAATCAGTCAGAATAAAGGTCGCCAAAGTCGTTTTCATGTACGGGCTGTTTATTTTATCTGTTAGTTTACTACAGGCACAAAGTAAAAGCGAAAATGTGCTGGAGCCGGTTGCTTCCTTTGGAAAGCATATGGCCATCGGTCTTAGCGTTAACAGCAAAAACAGCATATTTGTGTCTTTTCCCGGTTATGACGGAGCGGGAGATAATGCTCTGTTGGAGGTTGAAAACGGAAAACGGAAACCGTATCCTGATAAAGTCTGGAATACGAAGGGGCTGCAAGGTAATAAAAAGGGGCATTTCGTAAGGATCCAGGATCTATATGTCGATAATCAGGATAATTTATGGGTGCTGGACTCAAAACCTGCTCCGGACGGAGATATCTTTAAATCGGCATCCAGCCATGACAAGACCGGCCATTTTGCCCTGATTAAGATTAATACAAAGACAAAACAGGTAGAGCGGGTCTATGATTTTCAAGGACTGGATAAAGCCCACTCCGCACTCAACGATGTTCGGGTGGATACTAAAAAACAAATGGCTTATTTATCGGATCCGGGTCAGGCTGCCATTGTTGTACTGGATCTCCGAAGCGGTAATCTAAGAACGGTGCTTACCAAATCTCCTTTTACTGTAGCAGGTGATATCGTGCTCAAATATGATGGAAAAGACATGGTGGACCAAAACGGTCATCCTTTTAGCTCTGACGTAAATGGGATTGCACTGACCCGTGACGGGAAATATTTTTATTTTAAACCGATTAATAAAAATGCGCTTTTCAGAATAGAAACCAGGTATTTAACGGATAGTACATTGTCAGAAAGCGCACTAGCGGCTAAGGTGGAAAATATGGGAGATGTAGGGGTTACGCATGGGCTCATCGCTGATGATAATGGAAATATCTATCTGACAAATTCTGAAACTTATTCCATCAGATACCTGAGGCCAGATGGACAGATTAGGGTGCTGGTTAAAGATAAAAACTTATTATGGCCGGACTCCATGGGAATAGGTGGAGATGGGTATTTGTATATTTCATGTTCACAGCTGCAAAGGCAGCCTGCCTGGAATAAAGGAATAGACAAAACTGAATATCCCTACACGGCATTCAGAGTAAAACTCCCCTTGCCGTAAATGCACGGTGGCTTAAAAAGATATTGACATTCGTAAAAACAAATAAAAACTGAAGACCATGAGTGAAAAAAAGATCGGACTTTTTGTAGGAAGTCTTAGAAAGGGTTCTTATTCCAAAGTGTTGGCACATTTTATAGAGGGGTTATCCTCTGAAGTATTTAGTTATAAAATGATTGAAATCGGAGACCTGCCCCTTTATAACCAGGATTTTGATGATCATGGTCCGGTCCCGGATTCCTATACCAGGTTTCGGGATGCGGTAAAGCTTTTGGACGGTTTTATTTTTATAACACCAGAATATAACCGGTCTGTTCCTGCGGTGCTGAAAAATGCGCTGGATGTGGGAAGCAGGCCCTACGGGCATAGCGTATGGTCCTCTAAGCCAGGTGCGATCATCAGTGATTCCCCGGGTATTTACGGTGGCTTTGGAGCGAACCACCATCTGCGTCAATCTCTGGTTTTTTTAAATGTGTTTCCCATGCAGCAACCGGAAAGCTATTTAGCTAAAATAAATTCATCCATTAATGAGCAGGCTGAGATAACCTCAGACAGCCTGAAAGATACGCTTGTTTCGTTTGTGGAGGCTTTTGAAAAATGGGTTAAAACGGTGCAGGCATAGATTAGTTGACAATAGGCTTTCTTATTGCCCGGATAAATAGACTGTAATAGGATAGAATTGGATTTCAAGTTTTATTGGAATCCAATTTTTTCATAAAGGATATATGGCTGGTCTGTTGAAGCGTTATGACTAATTTTACAGGAATTTGTTATTCAAAATTCCATAAATTATAGGTGGTACCATCAAATGTCCGGAGCGTAATCAGCATCTTCGTCGTATAATTGAATGCATATCTTTTAATCAGTTCTTTTAATCGCTCTTTGTCGCCGGCATATTGATAAATGAAATTTTTTGTATAAAAATAACCGGGATCATTTTTTTGTTCGATTGTCCCTTTATCGGCAATTGTAAAAAACCTGTAATATCCCGGCTTATATAATTGGGGTTGAGCTCCTATTGTTTTTAAAGCGGCTATAAATTCATTGACTAATTTTATATCGGATGTGGAATAGTAGTGGATATTGCCAAAAATGGAGTTTAAAGGGATTTTATTTAATTGGGGGTAGGTAACGGTGATTGCCTGATTTTTGCCTAATAATAATTGATAGCTGGAGTCACTTACTGCTAAATTTCCTTTTATGGTCGCATGGTGGAACAGGATGCATACCTGATATTAACCTTTTGTCAGGTTATCCAGACGGACCGTAGTCTCTAGTGGAGTAATGGAAGGCGGGGACTTAGGCAGGTTAAAGAGTTTTATGGAAATACGTTTTTTATTTTTTACCAATTTTGCTTCCAGCTTAAAGCCTGCTTTTTCTTTAAAACTATCTGAGTAAAAATAAAAGGATAAGGTTCGGTTATTGCGGGTGATGGATTCCTGCATCTGAAGGCTCAACTGATAATTAAATTCAGGTGGTTTTTTATTTTTACAGCCAGTAAACGTAAGGGTCAAAAATGACAAATAGGACAAAATGGATAAAAGGGGAAGCGTGTGTTTGACGGATATGATTGTCATTTTTTTTTAGTTGCTGATGGATGAAGTAAAGGTTAAAGCCAAGTTATAACTAATTTTCATATTTTCAGCAAGCTGTTGAAAGCCTTATTTGTTTTCCTATTTCTTTTGTCGAACACTATCCCTGATGCTTGAACCAAGCCGTAAATATTGAATGGTAATCCGGCTTTGATCGGATTCAGGCTAGCCAAATAATAAATTTAGAAAGCGGAAGGTTTTTGTAGCCATTGCTGTAAAGGGGTCAGTAACTCATCAAATGATTCGTAATGATAAAATGTATCTCCCTTTACATTTACATATATAGTCATATCACCATATAACGTACTTTCATTATAGGGTTGCAGTATATAAAATGGAAAATACCGGCTGGGCGATTCAACTATTTCAAAATGTATATCCGACGGATGACTATAGAGATGTTTACTGACATAACGTTTAAGTTGTTTATTTTGATTTATCTGATGGTAGATGCGTTGCTCTTTTTCGCTATAATGAAAAGGGTAGGGGTATAACTGTCCGTCAATGATGCAGCCCGGCCTGGGCGTGTTGAACTTTTTTTTGTAGTTTTTATCAGATGCTATTGATGTGGGCGCATCATTATGCGTCTGCCCATTCGCTGTTTTTACAGGAAACACCCGTTTGCCTTCCTTGTTAATAATATAGCTGGTGGACGCTTGGCTGGTTGGCTGAACGGTCCAATGTTCGTCCGATTTGTCAACTACTTTTCTTTTCCATCCACCCGTGTAAACCTTGGCATAACCATAATGAAAAGGGGTGACAAAATCCCACTGGGCAACAATTTGTATATTTCCTGCGCGGTCAACAAATCCCATTTTTTGATGATCTACGTACCTTCGAAGTCCCTGCTCAAAATAATCACTGCCATTATCAAAGAACTGTGCCAGATATAGGAATGCTCCCTGTCTGTTATAAACCTCGCGAATAGGTATGGCAATTGCCTCAGCGTTATAATTTCTAAGTGATTTTCTGACAGGAAGTTCAATATACCCCTCCATAATCGCAGCATCAAGTTTGGAGTTTAAAAACAAGCGGGACTTAGCCGGAATAATTATTTCCCCTTGCCTGTTTTTGACTCCGTATAATGAGGAATCCTCAGGGTTCTGAAAATAATACAGTGAATCTTCCTGCAGTTGATGGTTACTTGTCAGCAGATATTGCCGTAAGGAGATTTGTTTTGGCTGGCTTTGGGCCTGCAGGCTGCAAAGGGTAACTTTTGAGGTTATACCTGGTATGTTATCGATGTTCAGGGACAGGATGGATAATAATGGCCATATGACGCAAACAAACAGCAGGGCTATTACTCTCTTTATTGATATGTGGCCCAAATAGCGCATAGATAGGTTTTTAATAGATATTCTGAAGGGTTTAGTCGTCCTCAGGCCAGCCATAACCGATACTTTTAAACCAACCTGTACTAAATAGCTGTTTTACTGTTGGCCAGCGCCTGCTTTTACCTGGCCGCCCCTCAACCCTGCTATCGTAAAAATACCGAAAACATTTGGTTGCGACCTACGGCTTTGACTCGCTTTGTAATAAATTTTACATATTATTTTTTGCAAATAATGCGAAAATTAAATGAAGCAGCTCCATCTTAAGTGAACAAATGAGCTTGATTGAAGGGGGGTTCAGGCTTCCAGGACAGGTAAAATAGATTGTATTTATACTTAAATAATTGATTATCAGATGTTATTACGCAAACGAATGTGTAGTATTTTGCTAATATCTGTTATTTTTTGTTTTGTCTTTTTTATTTTTACCAAGGTGCGGTCCTTGTTTTTTATGAAAGGGATGACCAGTATATTAAGAGGAACTGCATTTTAATAATTAAACATTTATCATATTCCATACTCATGAAGAGGCGACCTCAGCATTTATTTTTGTCTAAACTATTATTATCCTGTTTAATCACTGGCGGAAGCTGGCAGATTGCAACAGCAACGGTAAACGTTCCCTCCATCTATGAAAAGGCGGATAGCATTGCCAATCAGATAAAGACCGTAGAACAGATCAACCCAACGACTGTGCAATTGATTTTTACAGATAATCGCCGGTTAACCGTTGACTTTTACGGACAAAATATTTTCAGGGTATTTGAAGATATGGAAGGTGGTATTATTCATGACCCGGAGGCAAAGCCGGCTGCCCAGATTTTGGTGGATCAACCCAGAAAAGATCCGGGTAAACTGATGGTAAAGGACCTGGGGAGTTCTATTGAGTTAAGCACCGAATTAATAAGTCTCACCTTTAATAAAAGCAATAGCATATTTACCGTGACCAGTAAAAAGACCGGTAAGACGGTATTGCAGACCTTGCATCCTATTGAATTTACAAAGGGAAAAGTAAGTCTGGATGTCAAAGAAAATCCGGATGAATATTATTATGGAGGCGGTGTGCAAAATGGCCGTTTTTCTCATAAAGGCCGTCGCATCTCCATTGAGAATCAAAATAGCTGGACGGATGGCGGCGTCGCCTCTCCGACACCTTTTTACTGGTCAACAGAAGGTTATGGCGTGCTATTCTATACGTTTGCACAGGGGGTGTATGATTTTGGGGCCAAAACGCCGGGCATTGTCCACTTAAGTCACAACAGCGATTATTTTGATGCCTTTTTTATGATAGATGACGGTGCTACAAAATTATTGCAGGACTTTTACCAGCTGACTGGAAATCCTGTGTTGTTACCGAAATTTGCCTTTTATGAAGGTCATCTGAACGCGTATAACAGAGATTTTTGGAAAGAAGATCCTAAAGGGATTTTATTTGAAGACGGTAAACGATATAAAGAAAGTCAAAAGGATAATGGCGGCATTAAAGAATCTTTAAATGGAGAAAAAGGAAACTACCAGTTCTCCGCCAGAGCGGTCATTGACCGTTACCAAAAAAATGATCTGCCACTGGGCTGGTTATTGCCTAATGACGGTTATGGTGCCGGCTATGGACAGACCAGCACGCTGGATAGCAATATAGCCAATTTGAAGTCTCTGGGTGATTATGCCAGGAAAAAAGGAGTCGAGATTGGACTTTGGACACAGTCTGATCTGCATCCAAAAGCAGGCATCAGTGCGCTTTTGCAAAGGGATATTGTAAAAGAAGTAAGAGATGCCGGTGTACGGGTGTTAAAAACCGATGTCGCCTGGGTGGGCGCCGGATATTCCTTTGGGTTGCACGGTGTGGCAGACGTAGGACATATTGTACCTTATTATGGTCATGATGCCAGGCCTTTTATTATTTCACTGGATGGCTGGGCAGGAACGCAGCGTTACGCAGGAGTCTGGTCCGGTGATCAGACCGGTGGCAACTGGGAATATATTCGTTTTCATATCCCTACTTTTATAGGTGCCGGTCTTTCCGGGCAACCTAATATAACCTCCGATATGGATGGTATTTTCGGGGGTAAAAACCCGGTGGTCAATGCCAGAGGTTTTGAATGGAAGACTTTTACTCCCATGCAACTGAATATGGATGGCTGGGGTTCCAATGAAAAGTACCCGCAGGCCATGGGAGAGCCGACAACTTCCATTAATCGTACCTACCTGAAACTGAAATCTGAGTTAATCCCTTATACCTACTCGATCGCTCATCAGGCGGTATCAGAACTGCCTATGGTCAGAGCCATGTTCCTGGAATATCCAAATGATTATACAAAAGGCAGCAGAACGCAGTATCAGTTTATGTATGGGCCTAATTTTCTGGTAGCGCCCATTTACCAGGATACCAAATCAGATGCCTTAGGTAATGATATTCGCAATAACATTTATTTGCCCAAAGGGCAGTGGGTGGATTATTTTACCGGGGACATTTATACGGGAGATGTTGTTTTAAACAGCTTTGATGCACCGATCTGGAAACTGCCTGTATTTGTAAAAAGAGGGGCTATTATCCCCATGGCTAATCCTAATAATAACGTGCATGAGATCAATACAGCGCTCAGAATATTTGATGTGTATCCGTATGGCAATAGTTCATTCACCGCCTATGAAGACGATGGTACGACAGAGGCCTATAAAGCAGGCCAGGGAGCAACGACTGTTATCAAATCCGAACAGTCAGCAGATCGGGCTATGATCAGCGTACTTCCGACCCGGGGTGATTTCGATGGATTTGTAAAGGATAAAGCCACACTGTTTAGGGTGAACCTGACCCGGGCACCGAAATCAGTGGTGCTAAAAGAAGGTAAATCAAAAGTTAAACTCACTGAAGTCAAGACTTTGTCTGATTTCAATAAAGGAAGCAATGTTTATTTTTATAATAGCGCTCCCGATTTAAATCAGTTTGCAACCAAGGGTAGTAGTTTTGAACAGGTGAAAATGATTAAAAACCCTGAGCTGCTGGTCAAAACGGCCAAATCGGATATTACGACTACGACCCTTTTGCTGGAAATTACCGGGTATCAATTTGAAAGTGTCAATAAAGCCTTGCAAAAAACGGGTAGCCTTGAGCCGCCAACTGGCCTGAAAGTGCTGGATAGTAATAAAACGGCCTACAGTCTGGGGCTGAGCTGGGACGCTTTGAGTAATGCGGATTATTATGAAATCGAGTTTAATCAGATGTTGTATACGCATATAAAGACCACTCAGTTTCTGTTTGATCAGTTGATCCCTGAAACGAATTACAACTTTAAAGTAAGAGGCGTCAATAAAACAGGTGCGTCCAGCTGGGCCAGCCTTACCGAAAAAACAGGTAAGAATCCATTGGAGTTTGCCATTCATAACATCAGTGCGGTTGCTTCAGCTGCACCGCAGGAAGGTATGGGCGTGGATAAAATGTTTGACTTTGCTGAGGGGGATGACTGGCATACGGATTATGAAGCGAAAGCCGTTCCTTTTGATGTGATCATCGATTTAAACAGCGTAAATGAACTGGATAAACTGCAATACCTGCCCAGGATTTCCGGCAGGAACGGGATTATTACCAAAGTCAGGATTTATTACAGTCAGGATAAAAATAACTGGACTGAAGCGGGTGAAGTGAGCTGGAACAGAGATAACAAGACCAAGGAATATAGCTTTGGCAGTCATCCTGCCGCCCGTTATATCAAATTATCAGTAGAGGCTGCCGTGGGTGATTTCGGTTCCGGACGTGAGCTATATATCTTTAAAGTGCCGGGTTCAGAAAGTTATCTGCCAGGTGACATCAATAATGATCATAAAATTGATCATAATGACCTGACATCCTATATGAATTACACGGGCTTAAGAAAAGGGGATGGGGATTTTGAAGGCTATATCAGTAAAGGAGATATCAATAAAAATGATTTAATTGATGCTTATGATATCTCGGTGGTGGCAACGCAGCTGGAAGGAGGTATAAAGGCTTCTGATCAGCCTAAGGATTTAAACGGCACTCTTGCCATCACGGCAGATAAGCAAAGCCTGCAAAAAGGCGACGTGGTTAATATTCAGGTTAAAGGTGTTGATCTGAAAAATGTGAATGCACTGAGTTTTGCCATTCCGTATAATGCAGAGGATTTTGACTATATTGGTGTTCAACCTTTGCATATGGCGTCCATGGAAAATCTGACCTATGACCGCCTGCATACGGATGGCAGCAAAGTACTGTATCCGACCTTTATTAATGTAGGAGAAAAGCCGACCTTAAACGGTAGTGAAACGTTGTTTACCATCCGGTTAAAAGCAAAGCGTGCGGTGAAGCTGAATTTAAGTACGGAGCATTTAATGATAGTAGGGTCAGATTTAAGTGTACAGGCTTTAAAAGGCAGTAAGATTCAATAATCTGATAGCCAGGCATCTGATGATAATATTTAAAAAGAATCATATAAAATAAATCGTTTTTGATTTTGGTGTTTTGCAATAATGGAGCACGGGGCCTGCAAGTCTGATTGGAGCTTGCGGGCCCTTTTGCTATTGAATGCGATCAGGAGGCTGATTATTTGCCTTTCAAATTGTATCTTCGATATTGAATCCGGCGCTTTGGCGGGCAATAATTTATTATATGAAAAACTACTTTTTGGTTTTTATAGGCATGCTCCTGGGAGCCTGTGTTGTCTATGGACAGGATTCCCTTGCCCTATACGAGGGCAGGGTTCCGGGCAGCAAACAGGCGGAAAACCTGGAATATGTGGAAAATAATGAGGTCCATCATAAGGTAAGTGAACCCAAACTGATTGTTTACCCCGCGCCGGCAGATAAGGCTAACGGAACAGGGGTGATCATTTGTCCCGGTGGCGGATATGAAGGCCTCTGGATGGTGCATGAAGGCAGTTCGGTGGCAGAGCGTTTAAATGCGCTGGGTATTACTGCCTTTATCCTTAAATACAGAATGCCGGATGACAGAACCATGGTGAACAAAAGTTTCGGGCCACTTGCTGACGCGCAGCGTGCTATTGAGTTGGTTCGGCAAAATGCTGAAAAATGGAAAATAAAACCCGATAAAATCGGAATAATCGGCTTTTCAGCAGGCGGCCATTTAGCGTCTTCACTGGGTACCCATTTTGATTCAGCCGTTATCGTAAATCCAGGGCACACCAATCTGCGGCCTGATTTTATGATCCTGGTATATCCGGTCATCAGTATGCAAAAAGGGGTTACACATATGGGTTCCCGTAATGCGCTGCTTGGAAAAGCGCCTACCTCGCAGATGGTTGACTATTTTTCAAATGATCAAAGGGTGACGGATAATACCCCGCCTACCTTATTATTGCAGGCAACGGATGACGGCCTGGTCCCTGTTCAGAACAGTTTGCTATTTTACCAGGCGCTCCTGAAACACCATGTTTCTGCCGCCATGCATATTTTTGATAAGGGAGGACACGGGTTCCCTTTGGAACCTGCTAAAAGTCACTGGTTTGGTTACGCCGCCGACTGGCTTCGGTTTAAAGGATGGATTAAGTAAAGTACTGTGTTTTAAAGGGTGTGGGTTCTTTTAGGGTTGAATTCAAACAGAGGTGCATCCATTAATTAATATTAATTGATGCATTTTAGCGCATAATCAATAGGTTATATAAGTGCTAAAATCAGCCCTTAAAACTATTTTTTGATTAATTTGGAGGGGCTGGTGAAATGATCGCTTCTGCTCCGCGCTCACAGCGCAGGCCTGAAGTAGTAAAACCCGGCCATTATTTTCTATTAATATTGATAAGTAGCAAAAGATTTATGAGACGTATTGTCCTTTTATTATTGATGATAGGCTTTGCCTGTCAGTTCGAGGCTAAGGCACAGGTGTATGGCCCGCAGCAACCGGATGCGGCGCAGATAAAATTTCAGATGGAGAAGCTGGGCGTGCTGGGCCGCGTGTTATATTTGGCTGCCCATCCTGATGATGAAAATACCACGCTTATTGCCTATCTGTCTAAAGGGAAGATGTATGAGACGGCCTATCTCTCCTGTACCAGAGGGGATGGAGGACAGAACCTGATTGGCAGTGAGCAGGGGAGTGAACTGGGACTTATCCGGACGGAAGAACTTTTAGGTGCCAGAAGTATTGACGGGGGCAGGCAGTTTTTTACGACAGCCAATGATTTCGGCTTTTCAAAAAGTGCGTCGGAGACCTTGGATTTTTGGGGTCATGACCGAATTCTCGCTAACGCCGTATGGGTCATCCGTAAATTTCAGCCGGATATCATTATTACCCGCTTTCCGGCGGACGCCAGAGCCGGCCACGGTCATCACTGGACGTCAGCGATTTTAGCCAGAGAAGCATATAAAGCCGCAGCAGATCCGGGCCGTTTCCCACAACAATTAAAATATGTTAAACCCTGGCAGGCCAAACGCCTGCTGTGGAATACCTTTAATTTCGGCCATAGTAATACTACGGCTGCTGATCAGTTTCATATTCAGACGGGAGGCTATAATGCATTGCTGGGTAAGAGCTATGGCGCCATTGCGGCTGCCAGCAGAAGCATGCATAAAAGCCAGGGGTTCGGCGTCGCTCCTTATATGGGTAAACGTACGGAGTATTTTAAGACGATTGAAGGGGAGGCACCTAAGAAGTCTTTAATGGATGGCGTGCTAACATCCTGGGACCGTATCGCTGGTGGTCATACCACGAGTGAACTCATCAGCCAGCTAAATCAACAATTTAATCCATCGGATCCTGCAGGCAGTATTTCTTTGTTATTACATATTTATAAACAGATTAAAGGCCTTCCAGAAAGCGTTATTCAGCAGGAAAAACTAAAGGAAACAAAAGCGTTGATCGTGGCCTGCCTGGGCTTGTTTGTGGATGTGACGACCAGTGAACCTGTTTTGGTTAAAGGCACTTCAACTTCTGCTTTGCTAAGAGCGGTTAATCATAGCCCCGTTGCTGTGACAATAACCGGTCTTTCTTTAAACGGGCAGCAGCAGCGCCTTCAGCAGCCCCTGAACGAAGATGAGGATTTCAGCCACACTATTGCTTTAGATATATCGGAAAGTCAACCCATTACGGAACCTTATTGGTTAAAGCAGCCCCATCCCACCGGGTATTATAATGTCGACCGTCCAGATAGCCTGCAGCTCATAGGCAGGCCCCTGAATCCGCCCGCTTATGAGGTGAACCTGCAACTGCTGGTAGCGGGAAATGAAATGACGCTGAATATCCCTGTATTATACAGACATACGGATGAGGTAAAAGGCGAACTGTATCAGCCACTGGTGATTACGCCGCCGGTAACGGTCAATATCAGTGATCCTGTTATTGTGTTAAGTAGTCAGTTGTCCTCAAAAAACTTAAAGGTAGCGCTAAAGGCATTTAAGGAGGGGCAATCCGGGAAACTGCACATTGAACTTCCTGATGGATTTGAGGTAGCTCAAAATGATCTTCCTTTTAACCTGGAAAAAAAGGGAGATAGCAAGGATATGGTTTTTACGCTAACGCTAAAGCCCGGATTTAAAAATTCGGTAAATGCGGATGCCAGCGTCTCTGCCATTTCCGGTAATCAAAGTTATGACAGAGGTATTCAGGTGATAGAACATAGCCATATTCCGACCATTACCTTATTTCCACTGGCCATTACGCACCTGGTCGGATTGGATATTAAAACGACGGGTAAACAAATTGGGTATATTGAAGGGGCGGGAGATATGGTGCCGGCGTCGCTGGCACAATTAGGTTATCAGGTTTCCCCTATTACTGCCGGCAGCTCGGAAGCTGAACTGGCTAAATTTGATGCCATTATTACCGGGATCCGGGCCTATAATATCAATCCCTTACTGCATAGCCTGCAACCCAAATTGCTGAACTATGTAAAGGAAGGGGGTGTGCTGGTTGTACAATATAATAAAAATGCAAAGATGGTAACCGATCAGCTGGGACCTTATCCCTTTACTGTTACCGGTGACCGGGTGACAGAGGAAGATGCCTCCGTTAAATTTTTATTACCTCAGGATCCCGCCATGCAATATCCCAATCAGCTGGAAAAAGCAGATTTTGATGGCTGGATACAGGAAAGAGGTCTTTATTTTACGGGTAATGTGGATGAAAAATACCGTAAACTCTTTGAAATGCACGATACAGGGAGCCCTGAACTGGATGGATCAACTATACTTTGCAACTATGGCAAAGGAAAATATGTATACACGGCGCTGGACTTTTTCAGGGAACTGCCGGCGGGTGTTCCCGGCGCCTTCAGGTTATTTGTAAATCTGTTGGCTAAGCCCGCTGCGGATCAGTAAGCAGGTGGCAGCGGATGTAGCTGACTGATTAATACTGCCCTTTTTTAAAAGAAGAACAATGTAATATGGCAGAAAATAAAAGTAGGACAGCGGAGGACCTAAATCAGGAAAATACTTCCCGTATCTCTCCCTTGCCGGAGCAGGAGCCGTGTGGTAATAATGAACGTCCGCCATTTTTTAACAGGTGGCGCGGCTGGTATCAATTTGTTCTGGTTATACTGGCTGTTCTGATAGTGTTGTTTTATTTATTCACAAAGCATTACGATTAATGGGTAGTCTGGACTGGTGGGTGATGTGTCTGACCTTTTTGGTCATCATCTTATATGGCGTGTATAAGAGCAGGGGCCAGCGTGATGTGGACAGTTATTTTTTGGATAACAAGTCTATGCCCTGGTATCTGATTCTTTTTTCTATCATCGGAACGCAGGCCAGTGCGGTTACTTTTTTATCCGCACCTGGCCAGGCATATACGGATGGAATGCGTTTTGTGCAATATTATTTCGGGCTGCCGATTGCTATGATTGTTATTTGTATTGCGTTCGTTCCTTTGTTTCACCGCTTAAAAGTGTATACGGCTTATCAGTTTTTGGAAGACCGCTTTGATTTGAAGACCCGGTCTCTAACCGCTTTTTTATTTTTACTGCAAAGAGGGATGTCCACCGGAATCAGCATCTATGCTCCAGCGATTATCGTTTCTTCCATCCTGGGCTGGAATATCTACTGGACCAATATCTTTATGGGCGGTTTTTTAATAATCTATACCGTTCTTGGCGGAACCAAAGCGGTCGCACATACACAAAAATTACAACTATTTATCATTATTGCCGGTATGTTTCTGGCGGGTTATATGGTTGTTCATCTGCTGCCGGAAGGGGTGAGTTTTTCCGATGCATTGCATATTGCCGGTAAATCAGGCAAACTAAATGTGATTACCACGCCCACTAATATAACGGAGCACAGCTTCTGGCAGGATAAGTATACACTATGGAGCGGTCTGATTGGGGGCTTTTTTCTGGCGCTCTCCTATTTTGGAACAGATCAGAGCCAGGTGGGACGGTATCTAACCGCAAAATCTATAAAGGAGAGCAGGATGGGGCTACTGCTCAACGGGCTGGTAAAGGTCCCGATGCAGTTTTTAATACTGTTGATCGGTGCACTGCTGTTTGCTTTTTATCAGTTTCAGCCGGCACCGTTGTCCTTTAATGAAATGCAACTGCAAAAAGTGACGGATCCGGTTTTAGCCGGCCGGCTTGAAGGAGTCCAGGAGCGCTTTAATCAGGTGAGTGCCCAAAAACAGGCCCTTACTATGCATCTGGTGGACGCCTTACATCAAAAGGAAGCGTCAAAAGGGAAAGGGGTGCAAAATATAGCTGCTTCAAGAGAAAAACTCAGCCAGTTACAGAATCAAGCAGATCTTTTAAGAGGGGAAGCCAAAGAAATTATAAAGACCGCAGATCCCGCAGCCGATACCAATGATACCAATTATATCTTTTTAAATTTTGTTATTCACTATTTGCCAAAAGGATTAATAGGGCTGTTATTTGCCATCATTTTTCTGGCAGCCTGGGGCTCCATAGCCGCCGCCTTGAACTCTTTGGCCTCTACTACCGTAATAGATATATACAAAAGGTCGATCAGGCCGGAGGCCCCCGAACGCCACTATTTAAATGTCTCCAGATGGTTTACGCTTTTTTGGGGTGTCTTTTGTATTGCAGTGGCTCAGTTTGCCGGGAAACTAGGGAGCCTGATTGAAGCAGTCAATGTGCTGGGTTCCTTGTTTTATGGGACGATCTTAGGGATATTTATGGTGGCCTTTTTTCAAAAAAGCATTCGCGGGGCGGCTGCTTTCTGGTCGGCGGTCCTGACAGAATTGATTATCATCCTTATTTATAATCTGGATGTCGTTTCCTTTTTATGGTTAAATGCCATTGGTTGTCTGTTAACCATGATTTTGGCTTATGTCATGCAATGGCTATTGCCAGGCGGCCAAAAAAAAGCCGTGAAGGCAAATCCTGATTAGTATTCCCATACTTTGGATGGCGTATAATCGGGTACCTCTTAAAAAAAAAGACCAGCTCTTTATGAAGGGCTGGTCTGTCCGCTTAGCTACTATCCCTGCATTACGCCGGTAGCAAGTCTACTGATTAGCGGGAGGATCCGTATCCCCGGGTGAGCGTGGCCGGACCGCATCCTTACTGTTTTTGGTAAATTTTTCCTGAAAATGAGGGCCAAACTGCTCTTTTAAGGCCTGGTTTAAGATATACTCTATTTGCCCATTGACACTACGAAATTCATCCGCTGCCCATTTTTCAAGGGCCTTATAGGCGCCCTGGTCCAGCCTTAATACAAAATTCTTCTTTTCGGGCACAATGATGTTTTTAGGAGTTAAATATTTTTAATGACCGGGGACCTGACTGTTGTTTAACAGGAGAACTGTCTTCAGGTCTTTTGGTAATTATTGATATAGGGTTCCGGCATTGACTACAGGCGAGGCTGCTTTTTCCCCGCAAAGAACGACCATCAGGTTGCTGACCATGGCCGCCTTTCTCTCATCATCGAGTTCCACTACGTTTCTTTCGGAGAGGCGCTGCAGGGCCATTTCAACCATGCCTACGGCACCCTCCACGATTTTGGCTCTGGCGGCTACGATGGCCGTGGCCTGCTGGCGTTGCAGCATGGCTCCTGCTATTTCTGAGGCGTAGGCCAGATGGCTGATCCTTGCCTCTATGATCTTGATGCCTGCAGGGGCCAACCGTTCGGAGAGCTCTTTTTCCAGAATCTCATTGACCTGATGGCCGCCCTCTCTGAGGGTGATACTGGCATGTTCGTCCTCTAAATTATCATAAGCAAAGCTACCGGTAAGCATTCTTACAGCCGCCTCACTTTGAATCTTTACATATCCTTCATAATCCTGAACCTCATAGGCGGCTTTATAGGTGTCACCTACCTGCCAGACAATGACCGCTCCGATTTCAATGGGATTGCCCATTTTGTCGTTGACTTTTAAAATCTGTCCCTGCAGGTTATTAAGCCTGAGGCTGATCTTTTGGGTAGAATACAGCGGATTGACAAAGAAAAGACCATTGTCCTTGACAGAGGCCACGTACTTGCCAAAGAAGTTCAGCACCCTGCTGTGGTTGGGACTGATGACCATCAGACCCTTGGTCAGAAAGATGAAAGCAATCATACAGATGAAGCCACAGAGAATCAACAGTACCTGGTCAGTACCATAAACGAAAAATATAATACCGGCGGCAAAGCAAACAAGGGCCAGAAAAAGCGCCAGAAAGCCGGACATGGGTTTGATTAGTTTTTCCATATTTTTTTAATTTGATATTAAAATGATATTAAAGATAAATCATTTTAAAAATATTCTCCAAAATTATTTTTTGGCAGCCCTGACTGGCTAAAAGCTCAATGGCCTGCAATGGGTTGTATGGCAGGGTTACAATAATTCTGGGGGAATGCATCGGACTATATGTTAGAATAAAGGTTGGTTTTATATGAATCGGGTATTTTATTTTATTGAAAATGAATGTGTTATTTTTTTTGAATTGAAATTCAGTTGTAATCAGATGTCAGTTTTGGTGTAGATGCCAGTTTTTAGCGGTGGCGAGGAACCGGACAGGTACCGGGAGAAATTGACAACCGTCGATAGTCGGGAAAAGGAATAGTTCCATACGGGGGCTGTAAAATGTGGAAGTCAAAACCCTGTTATTTTATAGAATATGGATTCCACTTAGCAGAAAATCAGCGATTTTCCGCTGAAATTCTAACAAAAATATTAATCGGGCTATCTTGTAATATCAATACTTTCCCTTAGGTTTGCTGTCAATCCAAAATCAGTTATTTTTATAACATTTATAATTTATTATTAGCAGTATAATTAATTTCAGATGAATTTTAAGAAATGGAACAACATTGTGGGTTGGGCAGTGTGCCTGATTGCCTGTGCAACCTATATTTTGACCACGGAATTAGGCGGTAGCTTCTGGGACTGCGGTGAGTTTGTCAGCAGTTGCTATAAAGTACAGATTCCCCACCCGCCGGGAGCACCTTTGTTCGTGCTGATTGGTCGTTTCTTTATTGTATTATTTGGAGACCATCCGGAAAATGCAGCCAAGGCGGTCAATGTAATGAGTGCGCTGGCCAGTGGTTTTGCCATCTTATTTTTATTCTGGACGATTACCCATTTTGCCCGCAGGATCGTTCAGGGTACCCGGCAGGTGGCTGAGCTGACCCAAAATGAAATCATTATGATTATGCTGGCCGGTGCTGTCGGAGCGCTGGGTTATACGTTCACGGATTCATACTGGTACAGCGCGGTAGAAGGGGAGGTATATGCCTTGTCTGCCTTCTTTACGGCGCTGGTGTTCTGGGCCATGCTTAAATGGGAACATAAGGCTGATGAACCAGGGGCAGATAAATGGATTATTTTTATCTTCTTTATGATGGGGCTTGCCGTAGGTGTTCACCTGTTGAACTTACTGACCATCCCGGCGGTGGTAATGGTGTTCTATTTCAGAAAAAGACACCTGTTCAATTATAAATTACTTAGAAAATACTTTATCCGCATTATACTGATAGGCGGTGGCCTTGGATTTATTGCAGCACTTATCAGTGCCAGTTCCGTAGCCAGCTCAGCAAATGTGTCCATGGATCCTACGGTCGCCATGGTACTGCTTTTTGGGGCTATTATCGCTGCCTTACTGGTTCCCGGTATAGAAAAGCTCAATCAGGACAAAAAAGAGTTGTATGGCGGGGCTTATATGTTCTTTGTCATTAGTGTCGCTATCCTAGGCTTTGTCCAGATCGGGGTTATTCAGGCCTCTATTAAGTTAGCAGGGCATATGGATATCTTCTTTGTGAACTCCTTAAACCTGCCTATTTTCTCCGGATTTATCGGCTTCTTTGTCATTGTTGCCGTTATTTTGTTTTTTGCCCTTAGAATTGCAACGAAAAAAGGCTGGCAGTTTCTTAAACTGGCGGTCTGGAGTGTTGTTTTCTTACTGATTGGCTTCAGTTCCTATCTGACGACCATGATCAGAAGCACTGCCAATCCATCCATTGATATGTATAATGTAGACAATCCCATGAGTCTGGAAGGCTATTTAGGCCGTGACCAGTACGGTGATTTTCCATTATTATATGGCCAGAAGTTTACCGCTTCCCCTATTGCGCCATACTATGGAGCCCAGCAGTATCAAAAAGGAATCGATTCTGACGGTAAAGTCAAATATATCCCGACCGGCAAGAAATTCTCCTTTATTTATAGCCCGGATGATGAGATGATCTTCCCCCGTGTATGGAATACCGGACAGGACAGAAGGCAGACTGATTATTATGCGGCCTTCCTTGGAATCGGTAAAGATCAGCAGGGGCATTACGAGAGAGATCCGAATTTTATAGATAATATTAAGTTCTTCCTGGGGTATCAGGTCTATTATATGTACCTGCGTTATTTCCTGTGGAACTATAGCGGCCGTCAAAACGATATGCAGGGCAATTCTGTCTCTGACGTAAGAGACGGGAACTGGATAACTGGTATTTCCTTTATTGATAATTTCATGTATGGGGATCAGTCGCTAATGCCACAGACCCTGAAAGACAATAAGGCTCATAATGTGATGTTCGCTTTACCGCTGATTCTAGGACTGATCGGGATGTTCTATCAGTTCAAACGTAAGGGGGATGACGGACTGATTACCTTCCTTTTGTTCTTCATGACCGGTTTCGCTATTGTCATGTACCTCAATCAGGCAGGTAATGAACCCAGAGAACGTGACTATGCCTATGCAGGGTCTACTTATGCCTTCGCGATCTGGATCGGTATCGGCGTCTTTAAGGTGAGGGACTGGTTCCAGAAAATATCCAACCAAAAGGTAGCCACCACACTGGCAGGTGTCGTATGTCTGCTGGCCGTTCCTGCCCTGATGGCTCAACAGGAATGGGATGATCATGACAGAAGCAATAAAGCGCTGGCTCCTGACCTGGCTAAGGATTATCTGGAAAGCTGCGCGCCCAATGCCATTTTATTTACATTCGGGGATAATGATACCTACCCGCTCTGGTTCGCCCAGGAGGTGGAGGGCATACGGCCGGATGTAAGAGTGGTCAATACCAGCCTTCTGGGAATTGACTGGTATATCAATGACCTGCGTGTTAAAGTCAACCAGAGTGATTCGGTCGATGTCATTCTGACCAAAAATCAAATTGAGGGAGATAACCGCGATCGGGTCATCTTTGTACCTAAGAATTTCCCGCAGGACCGTTATTATGACCTGTATGACATGATGAAAAACTACGTGGGTAGTGAGGACCGTTCTAAAAAGGTTCAGATGAATGACGGTAATTTCTACAGTACTTTCCCGGTGAAAAATGTCTTTGTTCCGGTTGATAAGGCTGTTGTAGAGAAAAATGGTACGGCGAATCCGACAGACAGCGTGCTCAGCACCCTTCAGTTTACCATTCCGAAAGACAATCTGTTTAAAAATGATCTGGCTATCTTGAATATCATCGCTTCTAATAAATGGAAACGTCCGATCTATTTTACCATGAATCAGGGTGTCGGTTTAGGATTTGATCAGTATTTAAGAAAAGACGGCTTAAGCTACCGCCTGGTGCCGGTAGCGCCTAATAATACGAGTACAGATTCTACCTATAACCGTTACAGCGCTAAATATGGTTCTGTAATGGGCATGCTCAAAGAAAATGTCAATGCAGACTGGATGTATGAGAAACTCATGAAAAAGTTTGTCTTTGGCAATGCAGATCTGCCGGGCGTATACTTTGATGAAGAAAACAGACGTCATCTGATCACCATCAGAGAAGCCTTTGCCGATGCAGCCATCGCCATGGTGAAAGACGGTAAACAGGAGGAAGCGAAAAAACTCTTGGAAAGAGCTGATAAAATGATGCTGGAACAGAATTTCCCTTATGGAATGCCTTCCAGAATGGGTATGCATAACCAGACCAGCCTTAAATTCTTAATGGCTGCATATATGGCAGGGGATGATGCCCTGGCTCAGAAAGTGGACAAATCACTCAGAACAGATATCCAGCAGGAGATTACTTATTTCAATTCCATTGGTCAGGATAAGGTGGGCAATTACTATTGGGAAGTGACCAGCTATCCGCAGTATCTGATTATGATGGATGAATTGTCTAAGGATGCACATCCGGGTTCACCTTTAAAAAACCTGGAAAAAAGTGATTCTTTAAACACAATGGATACAGGCAAGTAATGACTGGTCTTATCTTTATTCCATAAAAAACGGCTACCAAATGGTAGCCGTTTTTTATGGAATACTTTAAAAGGGGAGCCCGTAATATAAAGCTATGCTACCAGAACTGTAGACCCGCCTCATTGTAATAAACAGCAAAACTGGCAGGAGGAAGTACCCAGCTATGATCATTAGACAAATTATGGCCGGTTTCAGGCTGCATTCTTTGGTCCAGATGGATAAAACTGCCTTGGAAGATCGCGGCCGGCAGTTGCCCGTTCAGATTAAATACCTGGCTGTTTTCGGCGGAAAAATTAAATAAAACCAGGGCGATCGTACCTGCTTTGTCTTTTGGCTCAGTATGAGCTGGCTTTTGACTGCTGGTAAGTAAATAGGCTAATCCAGCGTCTGTCTCCTGGCCACTAGGACCATCATTTAACCATTGAAGATGGGACGCCGTTGCAAAGGCCGGCAAACGGTGCAAGGATATTAAAGTCTGATAAAAAGACTCCAGCTCAGGCCTTTTAGGAGGGGTAGGCCAGTCCAGTTGAACCTTATCGAAGAATTTGAGCCGTTTATGACTGGGGATTTCCTGTCCGCTATATATTAAAGGAACGGCAGGGTATAAAAATATAAAGGCTGCTAAAACAGGCGCCAAAGTACCGTATTTTTCAAATTCAGTTCCATTCCAGCTATTTTCGTCATGATTAGCAGTAAATAACAATTTATTGGACCCTTCAGGCAGGCTTCTGTAATGTTCCAGGGTAGCTTTTACCTGCCCGGTGCCTGCCCAAATACCTGCATTGTCCCTTAGTTTTTCAGTGTCATGCATCCACCGCCAGGCATATGTAATATCAAAGACGCTGCTATAAGCATCTTCATCACATTCGCCCAGAAAGAGCAAATGCTTTAGCTGTTCGCAGTCTGTTCGGGCTTTTTGCCAGAAAGACAAGGGGACTAAGTGGGCCATATCACACCTGAATCCATCGATGTCAAACATGCCAATCCAGTATTTCATGGCATGGATCATGGCTGTCTGCATATCCGGGTTCTGGTAATTCAGGTCAATCACATCGTCCCAGCCATGGGTTTCCAGAAAATTACCATCATTGTCTCTCAGATACCAGTCCGGGTGCTGGGTCCAGTTGTGATCAAGCCCCGTATGATTGGCTACCCAGTCAATGATTACTTTAAATCCGAGACTATGGGCCTGATCCACCAGGTGCTTAAAGTCCTCCAGGCTCCCAAATTCGGGATTAATATCCATATAGCTACTACAAGCATAGTAGCTGCCTAAGGTGCCTTTTCTGCCCTTGGTGCTTATCGGCGTAAGGGGCATAAACCAAAGGATGTCAATGCCCATTTTCCGGATCCTTGGCAGGTGCTTTTCAAAGGCCTGTAAAGTGCCTTCAGGGGTATATTGCCGGATATTGACTTCATATATACTGGCCCCACTGAGCCAGTCTACACATTTAAATCGGGTACTCATATATTAAAAATAAACAATATAGTGTTGTTTGTTTAGGGTAATTATTATTCAGAAAAAAGGTGCAGTCAGATAATTGGAATGGATAAATGGCCGAATGACCAGCAGAGAAACAAAAGTCAGTTTTCAGCATTTGCCCACTAATTCATTAAGGATTCAACCTGCCTGCCTGCCGTTTGCATTTTAGAAAATCAGCCCTTTGTATAACTTTTGGTTATTTCTGCTGCTTAGGCGCTTGAGAAGGGAGATGGACCGTTTTATTCATCTTCCTGGTCAAAATCCATCATAGAGCCAATCAGATCGTTAAAATGAATCTGCCCTTCAATTGTTTTTTTACTGATTAGTGAGTAGGCCGCCAGCCCGTGAAGCACAAATTCCATGAGTAGCATATGCTCATTTTTGGGGACCTCGGGATAATGTTCAGTCACAATTTTGGAGAGACCGGTCACTTTGTCGAGTAATTTTTTTCGGTCTTTATCCTTCATGTCCACCATAATATCCAGGTTGCCGCCCTGATCAAACCAGCTGATGATTTGCCGGTAGGGGTTCAACTCTCTGCCTTCCATGGAAGGTTTGCCGGTAGGCGTTCTTTTGGCGGGGGCTGGAAAATATAATACGAACTGACTGCGAATAGCTTTTTCCAGTAAATGAAGCGCGACCTGATAAGGCCCTTCCTGTTCACCTTCATAAACCAGTTCTATTTTACCGGTGATGGCAGGGACGATACCCATGAGATCACTGATCCAGATACTGGTATGTTCTTCCTGATTGACCAGCAGCCTTCTTTCAGCTGTACTGACCAGATTTTCCAGGGCTGCGATGGTAAGCCTTGCACTAACGCCGCTTTTCCGGTCTACATATTCACTTTTTCTGGCTTCAAAAGCGATCTGTTCCACTATCTTTTTGACCAGATCGGGTATATGAATCCTGGACTTTTGTTCCTCCAGAACGGAGGCTTCCTGCTGCGTAATTAATAAGGCGGTATTTAAATCCTTAGGATAATGCGTCAGTATCTGACTCTCAATTCTATCTTTCAGAGGTGTCACAATACTGCCTCTACTGGTATAATCTTCCGGGTTGGCGGTAAATACAAATAAAATATCCAGATTTAAACGCAGTTTAAAGCCGCGGATCTGAATATCCCCTTCCTGTAAAATATTAAATAATGCCACCTGAATACGCGCTTGTAAATCAGGTAACTCATTGATTACAAATATGCTACGGTTGCATCTTGGGATAATCCCGTAATGGATTACTTCCTCGTCCGAGAAACTGAGTCGGAGATTGGCCGCCTTGATCGGGTCTATATCGCCGATCAAATCAGCTACGCTTACATCAGGCGTAGCCAGTTTCTCCCCGAAACGTTCCGCTTTGGAGAGCCAGGCAATAGGAGTGTTATCTCCATGTGTTTCAATGAGTTGTCTTCCGTATTTGCTGACAGGATGGAAGGGGTCGTCATTGATTTCGCTGCCTTCAATAATAGGTATATAATCGTCCAGCAAATCTACCATCTGCCGGGCGATTCTGGTCTTAGCCTGACCGCGGAGCCCCAGTAATAATATATTGTGACGGCTTAAAATGGCCGTTTCTATATCTTTTAATACCGTTGTGTCATAGCCCAGGATTCCTTCAAAACGGGGAAGCCCATTTTCTATCCGGTAAATCAGGTTTTTCCTGATTTCTTCTTTGATTGTAATTGATTGGTAGCCAGCTTTTTTAAGCTGCCCTAAGGTCCTGATATGTAAAATATCCATGCGTAAAGCTGCTTTTCGTTTTAAGAGTCTCTTGTTTTTGTTAAACCCAAGTCTAAGTTAGCTGATTTTGAGTAATCAACTGCTAAATTCCCCCCAAATCTGTCGCTTTATATTATTGTAACGGGTTTAAATAAGATAATGACTAAAAGATACCTGTACGGTTACTTCAGACAGATGCTGTTTTGGGATAAAATAAGTAAGGCTTATATATTAAGCAAGCATGTTGAGTGAAATTACTGGGCCATTGAACACTCGTTTTAACCTGGAATAATTGCCGGATTAAATGCTGCCAGGAGATTAAAAAAAGTGGATGAATATGCCCTTGAATCCAACCCGTTAAAGCAGCAGAGGATGAAGCGTGCAGTCGGAAACAGCCGAGAAATCTTGCACCTGTTCTCTATAAAAAAATAAAAAAGACGGCCGCAAAATTACAAAGGCCGCCTTAAAAAGGATACAAATAAGGCTGTTAAGCCAGATACGTGGTGGCAAATGTTTCAAACAGCGCTATGCTTAAATACGGTAAAACGATCCTGAAAAGCAGTAAAAAGGAGTTGCCAATTGGTAAAATCAGACCAAAAAATTTGGCAAAATGCCGCCAAGTCCCCAACTGGAAAACCTTAATAGAATCTTTGCTTCGGGCAAAACTATCCGTTTTTCTATGACAAACAGGAGAAAACTACAAGCCGCTCCGCCACCAAATTGGAAGAAATTATACAAAGCTGCCGATGTTTTTGAGCGGTAAAAAGAGGAGCGGTTTGCAAAAAAATGACCAGGCGGGACCACCTTAATCCATTAAGGAGTGCCAAAAATCGCCTCAATAGCAAAATGGAGGCGATTTAAAAATGAGTAAACTGCAGGGGAGAAAATCCGGAATGATCCGAAATTTTAAAGTTTAATGGCCTGCTTTGTAGAAACATCAAAAGGGACCTGAACGAATATGCCGGAACGCCCGATCCTGGTTTTACCCTTAATCTGTAATAAAACCTCTTTTTTGATAAAGGCATCCAACACATTATTAAATATTACACTACGATTGAATTTTAAATAGGTGCTGAACAAAAATGTGGTATCAGCGGGAATCGTTATAAATGTATCTAAATTATAATGTGTTACCAGCTGGCTATTCGCAAAAACATCGGCATCGATTTTCCTTAGTTGAATGGAATAATTATTTGGATTGAAGAAACTCAGGGTGCCAAAAACGGTGGCGGAGTCGCCAGACATATCTACCATTTTTATGTTTTTTATCCCCCGAAATTCTATGCTAGCCGGTTTTTTACACCCCCACAAAAGGAGGCCAAAGAGTAGGATAGAGGCTGTTTTTTTCATGTTTGAAGAGTTATCCTGCAAAATACAAAATAAGCCCGTAATCGAACATATATTAATTTTTTTGTTGTATCTTTGATAACTATAGATATTAGCATTTTGATTTGTGTATAGTAATGGATTATTATCTAATTTATTTAGTTAATTATATTTTTAATAATTTATTGATTATTACTATTTTATAATGACTAGTTTAATTAAAATATTAATTATATTGATAGCAAAAACTGTTAAAAAACACCTTTAAAAAGACCTGATAAATATGATCAATGAAATGAATGAAAATGAATTATATTCGATTGATTTACAATTTATTCCGCCTGTTAATTGGTTTAAAATTTCAATTAAAGGTAAATATATAATATTTAATTCATTTGAGAAGTGGAAAAAAATGAGTTTTGGCAATCGCTGTACCCTCCTCGGGGGAAATGGCCTGGTAAATCTCTCCGTTCCCATAGAAAAAGGAAGGGATCAAAAAGCCTTATTGCGGGGTATTAAAATATCTTATTTGGATAACTGGCAATTAAAATTTTGGAGAACCATAATTTCTTGCTACAACAGGGCACCCTTTTTCGAGTATTATAAGGACGATTTTGAGAAAATTTTATTCAAAAAGCATGAACTATTGGTGGATCTCAATCTGGAATTAGTTTTACTTTGTTTTAAATATTTGGATGTAAATAAGGAAGTTATAATGGATGATGAGCATAAATATCCGCACCTGGATGCGACAGACCACTTTTTAACCCCCAAACTGTTTCAACAGGATCCGCATCCCGTTACCTATCACCAGATGTTTAGCGACAGATTCGGATTTAACCCAAATCTTAGTATTATGGACTTACTTTTTATGGAGGGACCGGAAGCTAAACATTTATTAAGTAAATGAGATAAATATTTGTATAATAATACGATATGTAATATTATTTAAATTTAATGATTGAACGAATTAAATGATTTGAATCATTAGAATAATAATTATTATAGTTACTATATTAAATATGGTTAGTTTCATTTAAGTATTTACTAAATTTAAAAATTATTAAAATTATTAATTTATCGCGCTTGCCTGCTCTTTGTTTATCATATTATTTTATTATATAAATAGTAAAATAATAAATATGTAAATTGGACTCTTTTTGTTTTTTCCTTTAATCTTAAATGATTTGTAAAAACTGTTATTAGATTTTAGTTTTGGTTAAATCCCGTCGAGCTTCAAAAGAATTGACTTATTTTTAGCCAACTATTTTTTCATTAAATTTTTCATGCAATGCATCGTAGGAAATTTTTGCAACAAACTGCTATGGCGGGAGCTGGAGTGATGGTCGCCAAATCTGGATTTTCCCGACTGACTAAATTTGACGATTTTCCAGTTGTGCGGATTCCGGTTGGTCAACGGAAATTTAAAAGTGATGCCGTTGAGGCACTCATTACCGAAGTCAATCAAAAAATAGGCAATAAAGAAATTGCCTGGTTGTTCAATAATTGTTTCCCAAATACTTTAGATACAACGGTAGATTACTCCCTGATTGCAGGTAAGCCGGATACCTTTGTGATAACAGGTGATATTGATGCCATGTGGCTGCGTGATAGTACTGCCCAGGTAACGCCTTATTTACCACTTTGTAAAAAAGATAAGAAATTACAACAGATGATCGAAGGGGTCATCCGTAGACAAAATAAATGTATTATTATTGATCCCTATGCCAATGCTTTTTATAAGGATGGTTCCAAGAAGAGCGAATGGATAAAGACAGACCGTACGGACATGAAGCCGGGGGTGCATGAAAGAAAATGGGAAATAGACAGTCTTTGTTATCCTATTCGTCTGGCCTATCATTTCTGGAAAGAAACCGGAGACACCGCTCCCTTTGATGAACACTGGAAAGAGGCCATGGCACTGGTGGTAAAAACATTTAAAGAGCAACAGCGTGTGAATGGTAAAGGTCCTTATAGCTTTACCAGAGAAACCTCTTTTGCGACCGATAGTCTTCCGTTGGGCGGGTACGGTTACCCGGGTAAACCCAATGGCCTGATTTGTTCCATGTTCCGTCCAAGTGATGATGCTACGATTTTCCCTTATTTGATTCCCAGTAACTTTTTTGCCGTGAAAGCCTTAGGGCAGCTGGCAGAAATGTGGGAAACCATCGGGAAAGACGCCGAGAAAGCCAAAGAAGCCAGGGATCTGGCCAAGGAAGTTTTTGTGGCGCTGCAACAGGTGACGGTCATGCATCCTAAATATGGCAAGATCTATCCATTTGAAACCAATGGATATGGCAGCATCAATTTAATGGATGATGCCAATGTTCCTTCGTTGTTAGCACTGCCTTATTTAGAGGCGGTTTTCCCTAGTGATGCTACTTATTTAAATACCCGCAGATTTGTCCTTTCAGAAGATAATCCGTTTTTCTTTAAAGGGACGGTAGCCGAAGGTGTTGGTAGCCCGCACACAGGACTGGATATGATCTGGCATATTGGTATTTCCATGCGCGGATTAACCTCAACGGATGTCAAAGAAATGGCAGAATGCCTGGAAATGCTCAGATCCACACATGCAGGTACCGGGTTTATGCACGAGTCTTTTGATCCGAGTGCGCCGATTAAATTTACCAGAAAATGGTTTGCCTGGTCAAATACGCTTTTTGGAGAATTTGTCTGGAAGATGTACAGAGAGCATCCGGATTTATTAAAAGCACCGGTGCCTGAAGTGGCGGCTACACCGCCCAGCAAGCAAAAAAGCCGCTGGAAGATTTTCTAACAGCCTGCCAAGGCTTAAGATTTACCCATACATGCAAAGGGTGCCCTGATGGATAGTCAAAAGGGCACCCTTTCAAAATAGAGGAGTTGATTATGCTGGATTTTAGACTACACGTGTTTCATGTGGTGGCGCACCTGCTGAATTTTACCAAGGCCGCAGAAAGATTATCCATTAGCCAGCCTGCAGTTACCAAAAACATCAAAGAACTGGAATCCCAGCTGGGAATCCGGCTATTTGACAGAAAAGCAGGTAAAGTCGTGTTAACGGAAGCGGGTCAGACCGTGCTCCAGACAGCAGACCGGATTCAGCTGCTGTATAATCAATTAGAGTTTGATCTGAACGTTTTGAAAAATCAGTTTGGCGGTCAGTTAAAACTGGGCGCCAGCACAACGGCCGGTCAGTATGTACTGCCTGAGATTTTAGCCCGTTTTCACCGGGCTTTCCCTGGTGTGCAGCTGACCATGCAAAATGCCAATACGGAAACAATTGAACAGGCCATATTACAACAAGAAATTATGCTGGGTGTGGTAGAAGGTAAAAAGCATCACCCGTTGCTTAGCTATACTGCTTTTATTCAGGATGAGATCGTAGCCATTACGCATAAGGACAGTAAGTATGGCAAACTCGGACAAATATCCCTGGAGGAACTGGTCAAGATCCCGATTGTTTGCAGGGAAAAAGGATCAGGTAGTCTGGAGGTACTGGAAGCAGCGCTTGGGGAACATGACCTGGAGCTGTCCGGTCTGCAGGTAGAAATGATGCTGGGAAGTACGGAAGCCATTAAAAGCTTTCTGGAAAATTATGACTGTATCGGTTTTGTTTCCATTACGGCGGTCTCCGGTCCGGTCAGCAGAGGAGACTTTAAGATCATAGAGATTCCGGAAATGGAGATTCTACGCTCCTTTTATTTTGTGCACGCTGCCGGCGTACCTGCTGGATTAAGTGCCTCGTTTATGCATTTTGCAAAGCACTCCTATAACCAAAGGTTATAGCGCATCCCTAATTGTCATACACAATAACCGGCATTGCGCTACATCTTTGTGCCCTAAAAAGTACAATGATGAAGGAATATAACCCCAAAGAAAATGCCCCCAATTATCTGAATTTTGTGTTGTTCCTGGTAGCGATGCTTCTTTGTGTGACCCCCTGGGTCAGTGCAGCTGTCGCTTTATTTTTAGGAATTATAATGGCTGCCCTTGGCATTTCACCGCTGGAAAAATATAGTGGCACCATTATAAGATATAGTTTACAGGTGGCCGTTGTGGGCCTCGGATTTGGTATGGATCTGCAGCAGGCGGTAAAGGCCGGCAAAGAAGGATTCCTTTTAACCCTATGCTCTATTTTTATTACCCTTAGCCTGGGCATATTTTTGGGAAGAAAATTTAAACTCTCTACCCATACGACGCTTTTGATTGCGGCAGGGACCGCCATTTGTGGCGGGAGTGCCATAGCAGCACTGGCGCCACTGCTGTCCGCTAAAAAGGAAGATATTTCTGTTTCTTTAGGTATCATATTTCTGCTGAATGCGCTGGCGCTTTTTATTTTTCCCTGGATGGGCGGTCTTTTACATCTGAGCCAGCATCAGTTCGGCCTCTGGTCTGCCATCGCCATTCAGGATACCAGTTCCGTCGTGGCCGCGGCGGAGACTTATGGTAGTACCGCCCTGAAAATAGCGACGACCGTAAAACTGGAAAGAGCCTTATGGATTATTCCGGTATCTCTAATCTGTCTGCTTTTTTTAAAAAGGGAAGATCAAAAGGGGGATACAAAAACTGCGGGTAAAAACAGCCGTCTTCCGGTCACAGAATTTGTACAGGAATCTAAAAAACAGGCACAGGGGGCTAAAATCCGGATTCCCTGGTTTATATTTTTATTCTTATTGGTAATGGTATTGAGTTCATACCTGCCCGTTATGCGTAAGATGGGGCATTTCATACTGCCTGTATCTCAGAAATTACTGTCCTTAACGCTGTTTTTTATCGGTACCGGGTTTACCGGGGCTGCCATAAAAAAAGTAGGGGTCAGGCCCCTTGTGCTTGGCGTGCTTTTATGGTGTTTTATCGGGTCCCTGTCTCTTATGTTTTTATTGCATTTTATGTAAAATGTTAACAGTCTAGGCGTTGCATAAAAATGATTATCTTTGCCGCCTGATGCTGCGATTGGACGCTCATCAGCATCAGAACTAACACTTATCTGCTATAGGGGTGTTAACTAAGAAAGGTTAGTTTTCTGGAGAAACTATTAGAATTTGTGATTATTTACAGTAAGGAGGGTTCATCATACCGCTGCTCAAAGCAGGTCTTTTCTGGTAATACCAACGCGGAAGTTCTGATAGGTTATGGAATAATCATCAACAACGCTTAGAAATAAATTATGGAGTGTACATCCGTACTTGCAGATGTAAAGCTGTTTAATAAGTCAGGCGGGGAGTCTGCCCCCGTTTATACCCGGCAAAAAACGACCTTTAAATTAGAACACCAGGAAACACTGGTGTCAGGAGAAATAATCCTGCCTGCAGGTCTTGAAAAATTGGAACCCGGAGAACAAAAGGTGCTAACTGTACATTTTGATGCTGCGCAACTAAATGTACAGTTAGCACGAGGGATAAGATTTTCTATTCACATGGATGACAGTACCATCGGGGTTGGCAACATCCTGGAAGTGACCGGTTAAATCAGTAGGGCCAATAACCAGACTATTTTTTTAACTTCCTCAGATATTGGATCACTCCAATGACATCTTCCTTACCCAGACCTGCCTGCTGGGCTTTGTTGTATGTTTCAAGTGTTGCTTTTCCTATGGGAAAGCCGGCGCCGGCTTCTTTGGCCAGCAGGATATCCTTTAACATCAGGTCCAGGGCAAAGGCAGGCGGATAATGATCATCGATGAGCAGCGGTGTTTTTGCCTTTGTAGCCCCACTGCCGCTGGCGCTCATATTAATGATTTCCAGCATTTCTTTTCTGTTGACGCCAAGTTGGTCCGCTAGCAAAATAGTTTCAGCCAGAGACGCGTAAAGTGTCGATAAAAAATAATTGACGGCTATTTTGGCGGCAAGCCCTTTGCCATTTTCTCCCAGATGCTGAATGCTTTTTCCCATTTTTTCCAGATAAGGCAAGGCTCTTTGAAGGTCTTTGTCTTCACCGCCAACCATGATAATTAAAGTACCGTCCCTGGCGGGGCCGGTACTTCCGGCAACCGGTGCATCCAGAAAGGCTCCGCCTTTTGCCTTCAGCGCCTGGTTGACCTCTAAGGAAATCGCCCTAGAAATCGTACTCATATCCACAAAGAGTTTTCCTTGAATATTTTCTGCGGCTATTTCGTCGTATACGGCCCTTACTGCCTGGTCATTGGTGAGCATGGTAAAGATCACGTCTGCGGTCCCTACAAGCTCCTTTATGGAATCTGCTATAACCGCTTTTCCTTTAAATTCTTCTGCTTTTTCTTTTGTTCTGTTATAGACACTCAACGGGTATGCTGCTTTTTCCAAATGCTTGGCCATGGGCAGTCCCATATTGCCGAGCCCTATAAATCCTAATTTTTCTGTCTGCATGATCAGGTTGTTATTTGCTAAGATGTTGTACGAATGTAAAAAGAATCCTTTAATTTTTATGACTCCGGACATGGGCGAATGCGCTAACGGAGCTTACTTTTTACTCAAAAGTAAGCTGGATAGTCTGCCCTGGATGCTTTACGCGCAGTTGAAAATATTGTTTAAATATCCCTTAAAATTTTGGTGTTAGTTTTAGTCGTTATAATATTGTATAAGTACTTATATAATTTATGGCAACAATTTATCAGGATTTAGGATTTTTAATACTGGGTAGCAGGCTGCGCAGGATGAGTGAATATTTTCTTTCTGAAGTAAATAAAGTCTATCAGGATTTGGGGATTCCTTTTGAAGCCAGCTGGTTTCCCTTGTTTTATATGCTTTCCAACCAAAAGCAGGTAAGTATCCGCCAGGTGGCCGATGAACTGATGACCTCACATTCGGCCGTCAGCCAGCTGGTCACTAAGCTAAAGGAAAAAAATCTCATTACAACGGATGCTTTAGCGCAGGATAAAAGAGTACAGGTAATCGGGCTGACCAAAAAGGGGCAGGCGCTGAAAAAAAAGTTATTGCCTGTATGGGACGGGATTTCTGAGAGTATGGCCTTAATGGAAAAATCCTATCCGGATGTCGCCCATTTTTTACCTGCTGTCGCGAACCTGGAAGCGCATTTTGAAGCGCAACCACTCTCGGAGATTATCCTGGAAAAAGTGGCTAAACCGAAAGTAAAAAAACAGGCTCGTGGGTAATGAAAATTAAAAAATACTATTTTAATCAGTAAGCGATTTATGAACCAAACATTTAATTACGGAAAAGATTTTCTGACAGTCGGACTGGCCATTGGTATTGCCCGGGGCCAGGTGAGAGGAAAACTGACGGCAGAGGTTTTACAAAAAGTAGATCAGAGTTCCGGTTGGGTGCAGCAGATTGTGGATGAGAAAAATGTGGTCTATGGGATCAATACCGGATTCGGACCCTTATGTGATACTTTAATCTCTGCGGATCAAACCAGGACCTTGCAGCATAATTTGCTGAAAAGTCACAGTGTGGGTGTGGGTCAGCCGATAAAAAATGTCATTGCCAAGCTGATGCTGATTTTAAAACTCCATGCACTTTGTCAGGGGTATTCAGGTATTCAAACTAAGACGGTAGAGCGCATTGCGCTTATGATTGATAAAGATTTAATTCCTCAAGTCCCGGAGCAGGGATCTGTCGGGGCTTCAGGAGATCTGGCTCCCCTTGCACATTTATTCTTACCATTAATAGGAGAAGGTGAACTTTTTTTTGAAGGTCGGTGGTGGCCGGCTACAGCCGCATTAAAGCAATGCGGGCTGGAGCCGCTGACACTAAGCGCCAAAGAGGGCTTGGCCCTGATCAACGGGACGCAGTTTATAGCGGCTCACAGTGTATGGGCTTTATACGAATGGTATAATCTTTTGGAGAGCGCCGATATTATCGGTGCCCTTTCTCTGGATGGCCTGATGGGCTCTGTTAAACCTTTTGATGCCAGGCTGCATGCCATCCGGCCTTTTGCGGGTAATCAGTTAGTGGCTGCACGTTTACAAATCTTACTGCAGGATTCTGCCATTCACAGTGCGCATTTAAACTGTAACCGGGTGCAGGATCCTTATTCTCTCAGATGTATGCCACAGGTACATGGAGCCAGCAGAACAGCTTTTAGGCACCTTAAAGAACTTACGCATATTGAAATAAATTCAGTTACTGATAATCCGATCATCTTGGGTGCCCTAGACACGATCAGTGGCGGAAATTTCCATGGGGAACCGCTGGCCATCGCTTTGGATTACGCAACGGTTGCTGCCCATGAACTGGGAAGTATTTCTGAAAGAAGAAGTTATTTAATCATAGAAGGCAGGTACGGGTTGCCTAAACTTTTGATTCAGGACGCCGGTTTAAACTCCGGTTTTATGATACCTCAATATACGGCAGCCGCCCTGGTATCTGAAAACAAATCCCTTTGTTTCCCTGCCAGTGCAGACAGTATTCCTACTTCCTTGGGGCAGGAGGATCACGTTTCCATGGGATCTATCGGTTCCAGAAAATTAAACACGGTATTAGGAAATCTTAAAAATATTTTATCAGTAGAATTATTATATGCGGCTCAGGCCATTGATTGCAGAAGACCGCTTAAAAGTTCGGCTGCACTGGAAGCCGTGCATGATCTGGTCAGAGAAAAGGTGCCTTTTGCAGACAAAGACAGGGTCTTTGGCAAAGACATCCAGACCCTTTATCATTTAATCGACAACCGCAGTCTTTTGAGCTGTGTGGGGGAAATAGCCCCGGGTCTGAATCAGTTGTCTGGTGCTGTCACCTCATTTGAAAATCCTATAAAAAATCACGATGATGCAAGTTTCGGAATTTATCAGTAAGTATGCCAGCCATCCCCATTATCAGGCTCCGACAGGTAGTAATCTGCATGCAAAAAGCTGGCAGACGGAAGCCCCTTTAAGGATGCTGCTTAATAATTTAAATGCAGCTGTTGCCGAGAATCCGGATGAACTGGTGGTGTATGGGGGGACAGGACAGGCGGCCAGAAATGTTGAGGCCCTTCAAAAAATAATTACCTTATTGTTGGAGCTGGATGAAGATCATTCTTTATTGATTCAATCCGGTAAGCCTGTAGGTGTTATACGGTCGCATGCTCAGGCTCCCAGGGTATTACTGGCTAATAGTAATCTTGTGCCTCACTGGGCTACCTGGGATCATTTTAATCTGCTCAGAAGCAAGGGGCTTATGATGTTTGGCCAGATGACGGCCGGCAGTTGGATTTATATTGGTACTCAGGGTATTTTACAGGGAACCTATGAAACTTTTGTGGCCTGCGGTAAAAAATATTTTAATGGTGATTTATCCGGTAAGTTAGTCGTATCTGCCGGACTAGGCGGTATGGGCGGAGCTCAGCCACTGGCTGCTACCATGGCGGGGGCTGTCTTTTTAGGGGCCGACGTGGATGCGTCAAGGATTGCTAAAAGACTGGAAACGCGTTATATCGATAAAATGACAGGTGACTTTGACCAGGCGATTGAATGGGTAAAAGAAGCGCGGCAGGAGAAAAAAGCCGTCTCCATCGGTATTGTAATGGACGCCGGTGATTTATTGAAAAAGTTATTGGAGAGCGGCATTACCCCGGATATCTTAACGGATCAGACCTCGGCCCATGATCCTGTTAACGGCTATATTCCTAACGAGCTAACCCTTGAGCAGGCAGCAGCCCTCAGACAGAAAGACCCGGTAAGCTACCAGCAAAAGGCAATAAAAAGCATGGCCCGACATGTACATTTTATGCTGGAGCATATGCATAACGGCGCGGTAACTTTTGATTACGGTAATAATCTGCGCGCCTTTGCCCAAATGGGAGGAGAAAGCCATGCCTTTGATTTCCCCGGATTTACACCAGCATTTATCCGACCGCTTTTTTGTGAAGGTAAAGGGCCTTTCAGATGGGTGGCACTCTCTGGCGATCCTGAAGACATCTATACGACTGACCAGGCATTAATAGAAGCATTCCCGGACAATAAACATTTAATAGACTGGCTTAAAATGGCCCGGGAGAAAGTAGCTTTTCAGGGACTACCGGCCAGAATCTGCTGGCTGGGTCTGGGAGAGAGAGAAAAGGCCGGACTGATATTTAATGATCTGGTGAAATCAGGAAAAGTAAAAGCACCTATTGTAATTGGTAGAGACCATTTGGATTGCGGATCCGTGGCTTCTCCCAACAGGGAGACTGAGGCCATGCTGGATGGCAGTGATGCTGTTTCTGATTGGCCGCTTTTGAACTTAATGAGTAATACAGCCGGTGGTGCTACCTGGGTATCCTTTCATCATGGGGGCGGGGTTGGTATGGGGTATTCCCAACATGCAGGCATGGTCATTGTAGCTGATGGCACCAAGCGTGCTGCCAGCTGTATTCAAAGGGTACTCTTTAATGATCCGGCACTCGGCATATTCCGCCATCATGACGCAGGTTACACTACCGCGACAGAAGTGGCAGAAAACTTTGGCATTAAAATTTAAAGATAAAGTAGCAAGAATTGATCACCCGTTGTAATCAGCCATTATGGATCAACTCAATCATAAAAAAGACGCATCAGGGCACCTCTCTGCGTCCGCTTTATCCCAGGCCCTTCTGCTGATCGGCCCTTTTAGAGAAGTAGTGACTTTTAAGGAGGCGCCGCTTGCAGGCCCGCTGTCGGAAAACGATTTGGGAATCATCAAAGAAGGGGGCATTGTTGTGGATAGTAGTGGGGTTATAGTAGCAACAGGCTTATTTACCGCCTTACAGGAGATGTATAAGGGGCGCAGTGACTGTAAATATTGTCCAACAACCGCAGATCAGGTATTACTACCCGGTTTTATTGATGCGCATACCCATATTTTGTTTGCCGGCTCCAGGGCCAGAGATTATAGTCTGCGGTTAGCCGGAAAATCTTATCTGCAAATAGCGCAGTCGGGTGGCGGAATTATGGAGACGGTAAGGGCCACCAGGCAGGCTGCTGATACAGCACTGCTGAATGCGTTGCAACAACGGCTGATTAAATTGCAAGGGGCAGGGGTGACAACCGTTGAAGTGAAATCCGGTTATGGGTTAAGTGTCAGCCAGGAGTTACGCATGCTGCGATTATTGAAGACCTTATCACATATGCCGGAACTGGATTTTATGGAGGTCGTACCAACCTGTCTGGCAGCTCATATCAACCCGCCTGACAGCGGCCTTGTAAAAAACAGCGATTATCTGAAGGAGTTATCGCTGGATTTATTGCCACAGATAAAAGCGGAGGGACTTGCTAAAAGAGTTGATATCTTTGTTGAGGATACGGCTTTCACCCTCCGGGAAGCAAGGACTTATCTTGGATGCGCAAAGGCACTTGGTTTTGATTTAACGGTGCATGCGGACCAGTTTACACCAGGAGCAGCCCAACTGGCCGTAGAAATGAAAGCGGTTTCTGCTGATCACCTGGAAGCGGTGACCCAAAAGGGTATAGAAGCCCTGGCAGATAGCAAGACGGTCGCTACGGTTCTTCCAGGCGCAAGCCTCGGACTGGGTATACCCATGGCACCAGCAAGAAAGCTGCTGGATGCCGGTTGCATACTGGCCCTTGCCAGCGACTGGAACCCGGGCAGTGCGCCCATGGGTGATTTACTGACCCAGGCAAGCCTGATGGGGGCTTATCAGCAGTTAAATATGGCGGAGACCCTGGCCGCAATAACATTCAGGGCGGCGGCGGCACTGGGGCTCACGGACCGCGGGCGGCTTAAAGCAGGCCTTTTTGCGGACATGCAGGCCTATAACGTAAAAGACTATAGAGAAATATTATATCATCAGGGTCAGTTAAGACCCGCTATTATCTGGAAAAAATCGAAACCTTATGATCAGTAATATCTTTTATGAACTGCCCCAGAAAAGCTGGTGGCAGGGGCGTATCGACGGGGAAGACCCCAGTCTGATCCGCATGCATCAGAACGTACAGATTATTGAAATTAATGCGCTTAAGCCTTCACCCGGCGTCCGCAAGGTGATTTTTCTGGGCTTTGCTTCAGATGAAGGTGTGATCAGAAACCAGGGCCGGCCAGGAGCCGCCACGGGACCTTATTTACTCAGGAAAGCCTGTAGCAACCTGCCGGTACATTACAGTGATGAACTACATTTACTGGATACCGGTAATATTGCTACCATTAACGGCAGATTGGAAGAAGCCCGTAAATATCTCTCCCAGGCAGTTTCTCTGATCATTGAAAATGAAGGGTTTCCGATTTTGCTGGGAGGTGGTCATGCCATTGCCGCCGGACATTATGCGGGGCTCAAAGCCGTATTAAAGGATAAAAAGATCGGTATCATTAATTTTGATGCCCATTTTGATTTGCGTAAGCCCAATGAACGTGGCCCGAACTCAGGGACTTCTTTTTATGAAATCGCTCAGCAGTGCAAAGAGGCAGGGGAGGATTTTCATTATTTAGCGGTCGGCATTCAGCGTTCCGCTAATAGCAAAGGACTATTTGAAGCAGCTAAAAATACCGGTTCACAGTTTATTCCCGTAGAAAAAATAAACTCCCTGGACATCGCTTCCGTTCAGCAGACAATACGTGATTTTGCCGGCAGCGTAGATGCGCTTTACCTGAGTTTTGATCTGGATGTGTTTTTCAGCGCTATTGCGCCTGGCGTAAGTGCGCCCAGCGCTACCGGTATTTTCTATGATGGAAATTTCCGGCGTATGCTGGAGGCCTGCTTTGCCAGCGGTAAGGTGGTTTCCATGGATATCGCTGAACTTAATCCTGTCTATGATCTGGACAACAGAACAGCTAAACTGGGGGCACAGATCATATTTGACAGCCTGCTGGCGCTGGAGGAAAATCTCTAACAGTAAATGTTGTTGCTTTTTTAACCGGCTTTACCGGGAGGGGGCCTTAATGATGGAGATTCACTCATCGTGATATCCACCGTTAAGGCCTTTACGGTATAATCAGCCGTGTACCCGTATTTTTAGGTTTTTAATAGCTAACGACCGGTAGATTATCGGGGCCGGTTGCAAATTACCCAGTATATTTGCACAACTAATTTCAACATTTAAAATTATAGTATAATATGGATTACAGGATTGAGAAAGACACGATGGGAGAGGTCGAAGTGCCTGCTCAGGCATACTGGGGTGCTCAGACACAGCGCAGCATAGAAAATTTCAAAATTGCGCAGGACATCAATAAAATGCCCAAAGAAATTATCACGGCCTTTGCTTATCTAAAAAAGGCGGCTGCACTGGCCAATGAACAGTTGGGCGTATTGCCAAAAGAAAAGTCGGAGCTGATCGGTAAAGTAGCCGATGAAATTCTGGCCGGTGAGCTTTTAGATCAATTTCCACTGGTAGTCTGGCAGACAGGAAGCGGTACACAGAGTAATATGAACGCCAATGAGGTAATTGCTTATAGGGCACATGTTCTTAACGGAGGCAGCCTGTCGGATAAGGACAAATTTCTGCATCCGAATGATGACGTCAATAAAAGTCAATCCTCCAATGATACCTTTCCGACAGCGATGCATATTGCGGCTTATAAGATTCTGGTAGAAAATACCATCCCGCATATTACATCGCTTAGAGATACGCTTAGGAAAAAAGCCGAGGATTTTAAAACAGTGGTGAAAATCGGAAGGACCCATTTTATGGATGCCACGCCCTTGACCCTGGGACAGGAATTCAGCGGTTATGCTGCACAGCTGACCCACGGGCTTAAAGCTATTCAAAATTCGCTGTCACATCTTTCAGAACTGGCACTGGGAGGTACCGCGGTGGGTACCGGTATCAATACGCCAAAAGGTTATGCCAGTCTGGTAGCCGAGAAGATCGCCGAACTGACAGGGCTGCCTTTTGTAACGGCTAATAATAAATTTGAGGCACTGGCAGCGCATGACGCAATTGTGGAGGCGCATGGTGCTTTAAAAACAGTGGCTGTTTCCCTGATGAAAATAGGGAACGATATCCGCATGTTATCCAGCGGACCCAGAAGTGGTATCGGAGAAATCCATATTCCGGATAATGAACCCGGTTCTTCCATTATGCCGGGTAAAGTGAATCCGACACAGTGTGAAGCGATTACGATGATTGCTGCCCAGGTACTGGGTAATGATGTGGCTATTAATGTGGGCGGCGCCACCGGTCATTTTGAGCTGAATGTTTTCAAGCCGATGATGATTTATAACTTCCTGCACAGTGCACGACTGATAGGGGATGGCTGTAAGAGCTTTAATGATAAATGTGCGACCGGTATAGAACCTATAGAAGCCAATATTAAGAAGCATGTAGATAATTCCCTGATGCTGGTAACCGCCTTAAATACAAAAATCGGCTATTATAAAGCGGCTGAAATCGCCCAGACAGCCCATAAAAACGGATCAACGCTTAAAGAAACCGCTGTCGCCTTAGGGTATTTAACCCCGGAAGAGTTTGATCAGTGGGTGGTGCCTGTTAATATGTGCGGAGACCTTGATTTAAAATAGGGAAGGCTGCAAAAAGCATTTCCCTTAAAAAAAGCGTGCAATAATTTTATTGCACGCTTTTTTTGGGGAGACGCTCCGGTCATAGAGCGGCCGGTTCCTTAACCCAGAGAGTTTATTTTTATAGCACCAGGATTTTCTGAGGGATTATCCTGTTCCTGTTCCATATTTAATGAAGGTTGAAGGGGTTCAGAATCGTGCGCAACGGGCGCTTCCTTTTGTTCAGCCGTTTTGTCTTTTTTGGAACTGTCCGGAAAGAATCTGCGTTGAAAGATCAGTAACATGAAAAAGCTGAATGAAATGTAGAAATCCGCCAGATTAAATACCGGATCAAAGAAAGTAAACTCCTTGCCGCCCCAGAAAGGCACCCAATTGGGAAGCACGGTATCAATCATCGGAAAATACAGCATATCAACGACTCTGCCGTGCAGGAAGGCCGCATAACCTCCGTGGGCCGGAAACAGATGCGCTACATGATGGCTGCCCAGGTGGCTGGCGTTGAATATCAGTCCATAGAACATGCTGTCAATCAGATTGCCGGCCGCACCGGCATAAATCAGGCTGACACAGATAATAAAGCCCTTATGGGCTTTTTTGCGGATCAGATTGCGGATATAGAAGGTTCCCCAGATAACAGCCACCAGTCTGAAAAGCGTCAGCGCTATTTTCCCAAAGGAGCCGCCAAACTGCAGTCCCCAGGCCATGCCTTCATTTTCCACAAAATGGAGTCTGAACCAATCCCCCAGGATTTTATGCTCTTCCCCCAGGTAATAATTGGTCTTTATATATATCTTAAAGGCCTGGTCAATAAGTAGTAACAATATAATAAGCCCTGCAATATGTTTTCCCTTTATGGTAGACGATTTCAATGTTAATCTTTTTAGATGCGCTTAAATTGCTGCAAAGTTAAAATAAATTCAGATGTAGCAGCCCTGAGGGCCTTTGTTTTTGTATAAGTCCTTCTGGTGATTAGGCTTAGCCACAGTTTTCAGTGTGAATTTACAAAAAAATCAACCCCCAGACGTTAAAAAATACCTATTGCATCGACCTGCGCTTAACAAAGGCAGGTCGATTATCTGAAAAGTTCGCCCCCTGTGGCGGGACTGGGACCCGGGACGCGTATGCATCTAAAGAGGTTATTGATTTATTTTAAGCGTTTTATGTTGGTTTTTATGATGATATAACGGATGAAAAAATAACCGATAACGGCGCCCACGCCATCAGCCAGCATATCATCATAAGAAAATGAACGGGAGTGGTTTGTGCAATATTTTTGAATAAATTCCATGAGGATGCCATAGGCGGTCGCAAAAAGAACCATAAAAATCAATTTGCTTTTGGAAAAGGCAAAAGGGATTTTCCGGTAGGCTAGACCAAAAAAGAAAACCAGGCCTCCGAACAGGCCCATATGTACCATTTTATCTTCATAGGGGATCAGCATATCTACCTTTTCAAAATCTTTTCCCGGAAGGGTAAGCAGTATGAAAATTAATATCAGCCAGATAATAAATGGAATAAACTGTACCAGACCGGGCTTTTTGAGGGCGGGTGCTTGTTGGCTCAAAATCAATGTTTTTAATGGTTCAATAGGATACTTATAATGGAGCCTTCTGCTTTATTTCAGGATATGCCGTTATAAGTATCCGTAATTTTTTAATCTGATTATGAATAATTACCGTATAACCGGACTAAAATCAGGCCAAAATCAATCCGTAATCTGCGGTTTAATTTTAAATCATCAACGTTTTTTTTATGCTAATCTTCCTGGAACACCTTTTTCCATAGTTCAGGAATACGCTTTACCCAGACCAGTTCTCTTCTTTTATAACCGGCTTCCTCTGCAGGATAACCGAAATAAGTCTTGCCGCCTTTCAACGAAGAGGGTACGCCGCTTTGCGCCAGAACAGTGGCATTTTCACCGATCGTCAGCGTTTTGCTGACGCCTACCTGGCCCCAAAGGGTGACGCCGTCTTCAATTTTGGTCGCCCCTGCAATGCCGACCTGTGCGGCAAATAAGCAATTCTTACCAATCTCTGTATCATGACCGACATGGACCAGGTTGTCCATTTTCGTTCCCTGTCCGATTCTGGTGGCGTCCGTTACTCCCCGGTCAATGGTACAATTGGCACCAATCTCTACGTAGTCTTCAATAATCACCGCTCCGCAACTTTGCATTTTGCGGTACCAGACAGGCTCGGTCTTACGGGTATTATAATAAAAAGCATCGCTGCCGATAACAGTGCCTGATTGGATAATGACATGATTGCCAATCCTGGTATAATCGCTGATGGTGGTATTCGGGTAAATGATGCATCCCTCGCCGATCACCACGTCTTTACCGATAAACACCCCCGGGCTGATAATGGTGTCCTTGCCGATAACTGCACTGGGGTCAATCATGGAACTCGCTGCCGTAAACGGCCTGAAATGCTGAACAATCTTCAGGTAGGCGTCAAAGGGTTTGTCGCAATACAATAACACTTTGTCCTCAGGTTTTGTAACGGTATTGTCATTGATGATGACAAAAGTTGCTGCGCTTTTGAGGCAGTTATCATAATATTTGGGATGGTCGACAAAAACGATATCTCCTGATTTAACTTTATGTAATTCATTAATGCCGGTGGCTTCACGGGCAGAATCACCAATAATGTCTGCCTCTATTAGTTCGGCAATCCATTTGGCTGTTACAGGTTGCGGAAATTCCATGATGGTATTTAGATTAAGTGCTATAAATAATTTGGTCTCAAAATTACGACAGATGGGTTATTAATCGCCTTTTAGTTTGTTATTTCTTGTATAAGGCTGCAAGCAGGACAGACTGCGTTTTTCGACTGGGGGAAGAATTGTTTATAGGAACAGAAACGGGGCTAAAAATAAGGGTGAATATAAGGGCAGACGCATTGAAAAAAATGCTCGGAAGTAAGGCTGAAATTTAGCCGCAAATCAAAGTAATGCACAATTTAAAATATAATTGTGCATAAAAAAGTAGGGAAATTATTTTGCATTGGTCAAAACTAGTTTTAATATTGTGTACGGAAATTATTTTTCCGTGCTTACTAACACATTTTTATCTATATCCCGCCCAGTGCGGGATATTTTTTTACGCTGAAACCCACGTCATACTTAGGTCCTGGAAGAGCTGATATCTGACAAGAAGTTTTGCCGCCAATTGCTCGTTTAAAAAACGCGCAGGAAAACTTCCTTTATTTTTCAAGGAAAACGTGCTCAGACGGATGTTTTCTTTAAAATTAACCTTTCCGAAACTGAACCATTTATAGATAGCTTCTTTAGCACACCAAAGCGTTGTATACAAGGATAAATTTCCCGGATAGTTTTGCAGGGTAAATTCCAGCTCTTCATTATTTAAAAACTTATGCTGAATCCGGATGACTTTTTTGTCAAAGATTTCAATGTCGATGCCGACTCTTTTGGATGTACTGATAATGGCCGCAGCGTAATCTCCGCAGTGGGAGATGGAAAAATGATACTTGTCACCGGTAAGGTACGGTTTTCTGCTGTCGGCGATCGCAATCTCAGAGAGTGGAAAATCCGGTGCCAGAAAGCTCAGTAAATATCTGCCTGCCAGATGTTGTTTGCGTTTGTGAGGGTGCTGGATTTCTTTACTTAAGGGCACCTTTTTTAGAAAAAATGCTTCTTCTTCCTGGATATGCCAGATAGCGAGGCTGATATCTTCTATTGGACGGTCTTGATAAAACAAAGGCATATTGAGCTGCGTGTTTCTTTAAAATGTAGGATAAACTATATATTTGCAAATATAATCTTAAACAACAAGGCATTCATGATATTATCGGATAAACGGATTTTGGAGGAAATGGATAAAGGAACCATCAAGATTACTCCCTTTGTAAGAGAACAGCTTGGCAGTAATAGCTATGACGTCCATTTAGGCAGTACCCTGGCCGTATATAAACAGCGGGTGCTGGATGCCAAAAAACACAATGAAATTGAGTTTTTTGAAATTCCGGAAGAAGGGTTTGTGCTGCAGCCTGATCAGTTTTATCTGGGCGTAACCCAGGAATATACAGAGACCCATGTGCATGTCCCTTTTTTGGAAGGCAAATCCTCCACCGGACGTTTAGGGATTGATATTCATGCAACAGCGGGAAAAGGCGATGTCGGATTTTGCGGTAACTGGACCCTGGAGATCTCCTGCAAGCAGCCTGTCCGCGTTTATAAGTTCATGCCCATCGGCCAATTGATCTATTTTCCGGTAGAGGGGGAGATTGAGGTTAAATACAATCAGAAAAAAAATGCCAAATACAGTGGCCAACCCAATAAACCGGTAGAAAGCATGATGTGGAAAAATCCTTTTTAGTAATTTTTCAGGCCTCCGAATGGAGGCATTTTTATGCCGGGTGTCTTATGACTACCCAAAAGCTTAACTCTCTGGTATCCACCTGGTATAAACAGCAGCTTTTACAGGACTCCAACAGGCCTCGACCCGGCTGCTGGCTGCTTAAAACAGGGAGCCCATTTGATTTGACCTAATCTTTTATTGTTTCTACCGAAAGAGCCTTGTTTTAGCCTATTTACATTGAACTTTGCTTAAACTTAAGTCAACTGCTTAAGTCGAAAAATATTTAAAATATATCCCAAATTTATTATGCGTCTCAGAATTGTCGTCAGTATCATAATTGGATTTTTGCTTATAGGCCAGCTAAAGGCACAGTCCGGAGCTAAAAGTGGCAGAATTTATGGTCAGATTGTGGATACGATCTCCAATAACGTCAATAGAGCCACGATTTCCTTGCTTAAAGCAGCCGATACGGCGAGTGTAAACAGGACTTTATCAGATAGTACCGGCCATTTCAACTTTAAGAATCTGGACCTGACTACTTATATTATGCGTATTTCCTTCCAGGGATACGACGTGGTCAATCGCTATGTCACTATCAGCCAGCAGGATCCGGAACTGAATGTTGGAGAAATAACTTTGCAGCAGACGCTCAATGAATTAGGAACCGTTGTGGTGACGGCAATTGTACCGGTGGTGCTCAATGGTGATACGACCGAATTTAATGCAGATGCTTTTGGCACCAAACCCAATGCAACGGTAGAGGATTTACTGAAGAAACTCCCCGGCGTAGAGGTCTCCAAAGATGGTTCCATACAAAGTCAGGGTGAAGCCGTTTCCAGGGTATTTGTGGATGGGAAAAGATTTTTTGGCAATGACCCTAAACTGGCCACGCAGAACCTGCCTAAAGATGTAGTGGATAAAATACAGGTTTTTGACGGTAAGAGCGATCAGGCGGAATTTACAGGTTTTGATGATGGCAATACGATCAAAACCATCAATATTGTCACCAAGAAAGATAAACGAAAAGGAAGTTTTGGCAGATCTTCTGCCGGCATCGGTAATGACGACGCTGAATTTAAAAACGGGTTATATAATATTAATGCCCGTCTGTTTCGTATGGATGGGGATAAGCGTATTGGCTTTTTGGGTAATTTCAATAATGTGAATCAGCAAATGTTTACCAGAGGGGATGGAGGAGATAATAACGGACTGAATAAAACCATCTCTGCAGGTATTAATTACAGAAACCAGATCAGTAAGAAAACAGACTTCTCAGGTAGTTATTTTTACAACAATATCCATCAGGTAAAAGACAGTAAATCCTTTAATCAGAATTTATTCAGTGAAGATACCTCTCAGCTCACGAATAAAAACAGTCTGGGAATTACCAATAACCAGAACCACCGTTTTGACCTGAATATTGAAACGAATTTTGATTCCAGTAACAGGTTAAGGGTTCGACCCAATCTGAACATTACCAGAGGCTCCAGCAATACGACGGCCACCAATGATATTGACCAGTTAATTGATGGGGATACGGCCAATGTCAGCACCTCCAATTCTAAAAATACCAGTAATTCCAATAGCTATAATGCATCACTGGGAACGACTTATAGCCATGCCTTTAAAAAAGCAGGCCGCTCGATCTCTTTGGATGTACAATTATCATCCAGTCGTAATGAAAACGAGGGGACCAATTATGCGGATATCTATACCTATCAGAATGATCTGGATAGTATTACCAATCAGCATTATTCTTCTGTCAATGATAATAAATCCATTAGTACCACGCTTTCCTATACGGAGCCTATAGCCACGCATCAGATGTTGCAACTGGAAATTAATAACGCTTATAGTAAAACGAATTCTGACAGAAAGACCTATAATTACGATAGTACGACAGGCAGTTATTCGGATGCCAACGAGAATCTGACCAATATCTACGAAAATACTTATCAGTCCAACCGGGCAACCCTGAGTTACATGTATAACAACGGTGATCTGAATTTTAGTGCCGGAACGGGTGTGCAGCTCGGACACATGAAAAGCGATAATCTGTCCAAGGATATTCACCTGAGCCAGAATTATGTCAATATGTATCCGACCGCTTCGTTGTCCTATAAGTTCTCTAAGACCAGGCGTCTGCGCTTTAATTACCGCGGAAGAACCAGTCAGCCCAGCGTAACACAGTTACAGCCGGTTGTGGACAATTCCAATCAGTTGCACATCACCAGTGGTAACCCTGATCTGAAGCAGGAGTTCGGACATAATTTTATGTTGCGTTACACCAATTTTGACAGGGAGAACAACAAGACTTTCTTTGCAACCATCAGTGCCGATGTAACACAAAACAATATTGTCAATGCCATTTACAGGCTTTCCAACGGGGGAGACTCTACGGTGCCCATCAATATGAACGGCTTTTATAATGTCAGCGGTTACCTGAACTGGGGATTCCCGCTGAATAAACCAAAGTCCAATCTGGACTTGTCCACCCGTATTTCCAATCAGCGCAAGGCTAGTCTGATCAATGATGTGCACAGTTATACGTATACAACGACCCTGAGCCAGCGAATCAGCTGGACGACGAACCTGGCAGAGTTGTTTGATATTAATTTTGCGACCAATCCGGCCTATAATTTTGCGAACTATTCTGTGAGCAGCAACCAGGATGGTAATTACTATTCTCAATCCATCAGTTTTGACGGTACCTGGTATTCCAAATCCGGCTGGGAAATCGGTTCGGACTTTAACTATACTTTCTATGCAGGGCTGCCTGCCGGACAAAACACCGCCATTCCCATCTGGAATGCGGGCATTACCAAGCACCTGTTTAAAGATCAGGCCGGTGAGTTAAAACTCTCTGTCAATGATATCCTGAACCAGAATAAAGGAATTGATTTTACCAGAACTGATAATATTATTGGTTGGTCACAAAGCAATGTGTTGAAACGTTATTTTATGTTGACATTTACCTACAATCTGCGCAAATTCGGGGGTAAAAAGATGCGGCAGGGCCCGGATGGCGGTCGTCCGCCAAGAGGTGATTTCGGAGGTCCTCCGGGTGGTGGATTCGGCGGTGGCCGTGGCGGCGGCTTCGGCGGCGGCGGTGGAAGAGGTGGATTTTAAGCCTTACCAGCCTGCCATACCCATCTAAAATTTAAAAAACGGGGATTAGATAACAAGGTAACGGGTCAGCAATTACTGCTGGCCCGTTTACGATTAACAGGTATACTTATTTTGGAGGCAAATGGCATATATATTGTGCCTGTTCCATGATAAAGTAGTCATAGTAATACATTAAAAAGCAGAGATTATGTGGGAACAAAAAGACAATCAATTATATAGAAAGTTTGTATTCAAGGATTTTTCAGCAGCTTTTGCCTTTATGACCCGGGTGGCACTGGCCGCCGAAAAAATGAATCACCACCCCAATTGGCGTAATGTTTGGAATACGGTAGAAATCAGCCTGAATACCCATGACGCCGGTGATATCGTCACGGATAAGGATAGAGCCCTGGCCACAGCCATTGATGAATTACTGGGATAGTTAGCGTCGTTTTTGGGTATAACGGATTAAAGATTAAACGCAAAAGGCCGTTTACCTTTACAAGCAACTCAGCTCTTTACAGATCTTTGCCTTCATAGGGCACGACCAGCACAGGCACTTTTGCATGGCGCACCAGGTATTCGGCAGTACTGCCTAACAGCAGATGTGCGAGCCCTTTTCTGCCGTGTGTTCCGACCACCAGTACTTCCGCGTCCCATTCTTTTAGTTTGAGCAGGATCTCCTCTCTGGGCAGTCCTTCGGTGAACACTTCATGGACATGCCCTTCCATGGATTTAGGGATATATTTTTCCATGATCTGCCGGATATTTTTACGCGCCTGCTCCTGTAAAAACGCGCCTGTCTGGATTGGTTTTACTTCCAGGTCGGTGGGTATGATTTCCTGGCTGCGGTCAATGACGGAAAATAAAGCCACCGGGATCTGCAAGGCAACGGCCAGCTCAAGCCCTTTTTTCGCCGCATTTTCTGAACAAGGGCTGCCATCCACTGCGATCAACATTTTCTTGAATACGATTGACATATGCCGGCATTTATTAGTGAAGAAATTGCATTCTTAAGGTTATTATACCGGTAGAATACCCGTATATAACAGGATTATTACTGCAAATTTGGCACCAAAAAGAACCGCTTGCCGGATGGCCGTTTGCCGCCTGCTTCCACCAGATTTTGCGACATGGACCTGCCTGGATATTTTTCTACTGGAAAATCCTGACATAATCTATTAACATCGTAGCTGGAAAAACGCTGTTGTCAATACCCTTGGCGCCGCCCCAGTCGCCACCTACGGCAATATTTAGGAGCAGGTGAAAGGGCTGGTCATAGGGCCAGCTTTTAAAGCCGTCCTTACCCGTGATTTTTTCATTTTTAAACTCAAATACTTTACGGTCATCCATAAAAAAGAGCAGTTTGTCCGGTGACCATTCCAGACTATACGTATGGAACTGATCATAAAGACTGCTGCTGTATATGCCCATAGATTTCTGGGTGTGTTTCACATGGTTGTATTTTTCGGTATGGATGGTGAAAAATACGGAGTCCGGATTGTAACCTACGTTTTCCATTAAATCAATTTCTCCGCTGGCTGGCCAGCCGCCGTATTTAAATTGGTCGGGTAGTAGCCAGATGGCTGGCCAGAGGCCTCGTCCTGGCGGCAGTTTTGCCCGGACCTCCAGCCTCCCATATAAAAACCCTTTTTTCTGTACCATACGAACACTGCTGTATCCCTTAGGCTGTTGACTGTCCCTTAGGGCCCGGACATGCAGCAGCCCGTTTTTAATCAATACATTGGCCGTATCCCCATTTGTATAATTCTCCAGTTCATGGTTGCCCCAGCCGTGGCTGCCGGTATCATAGCGCCAGATAGCTTCATCCGGAGATCCATCCAGATTAAATTCATCAGAAAAAACCAGTTTTTTATTGCCATAAATCCGTTGATGGCGGGCAGCCCGATCGGCTACCAGTGCCGGCTCATTGGTGGTAATGGCATCAAAGTTATGTACGAGTAACCAGTCAATGGTGGCCGTGTCATTGACGGTCCAGGCATTTAGGATGATATTGTTTTTTCTGGCAGCCTCCATCCAGTCCGGGTGCTTTTTAAATACACTGTAATGATAGTCTGCGCCTGTTATGCCATCCGCTTTCAGCTGTTCAGGTGTTTTATCCCCGTTCAGATACGCTGTGTGTGCACCCGGCACCTGCCGGTGGATTTCTTTTAATACCTCATAATCAAAACTGATGAAAATGATTTTATCCAGTGCATCAAATTGTTCTGCCATGGCCAGCACTGCCTTGGTTGTTTTTATGGCTCTTTGTTTACTGATAACGGAAGGCTTGATTTCCAAAACGGCGGTGGTAGGTCGGCCCCCATCCTTGCAAAGGACAGACAAATAGCGGTACAGCGTAGGGAGCGGCTCTGCGTTTTTAAGCGGGGTTTGCAGCAGTTGCCGGTAGGTCGTCTTTTCAATCGTATCACCTGCATATACTGGATCATGATTGACCACCAGAGAATCGTCTTTTGTCAGTTGTACATCAAATTCTGACCCCATGCATCCAAGCCGGATGGCTTCCTTTAGCGATGCAATAGAATTCTCAGGCAGACCTGCCTGTTTCCAGGCGCCTCTGTGCGCCACCACCTTTTTGAAAACAGGTGTCTGTCTTCGGGGCCGCTGGGCATAACTCAACGTAGAAGATAGCAGGGCTATGGCTATCCATAGAGAAAGTCGGTTCATAAGAACTACTGGGTTTATATTTTTTATGGTCATAAGGCTGGGGCAAAATTAAATCCGCATTTTTAAATATAGGTGCACTACCAGATCAGGGTGACCGTAGAAACAGGCGGTATATTTATTGCTGCTGTCTGCTGCTGATCATTCAAAGTAACGGTTTGCGGCTGCTCTGTGGTATTTAAAATAAGGCAGACCTTTTGTCCACCCGGTGTCAGAAAGCAGACATTGGGCAGCTGTTCTAAGGGATTGGAGGCTATTCTTACAGAGCCGGCGGGCACAAATCCGGATATTTGGGCAATGATATAATAGGATGGATTTCTGGAGATGACTTTCTTTTCGATTGTCAGCGCACCCAGGCAAGTCGTGCATCCTCCCCGTGTGTGCGGCCCCAGCTCAGGGCTGGCGGCCAGGTTCCATTCAATGACATTCCGACTCCAGTTGCGAACGGCGCCGATGATCAGCTGCTGTGTATGCCAGAGAAAATCACCTTTGAAGCTGCCACCAGAAGGGGTATATTGTTCTGTGAAATATATATTTTTATCCGGGTAGCTATCATGCACCCTGGACAGTGCGGTAATCTCCCCTTCATACAGGTGGAAGGCAGAGCCGTCCACAAAACCAGCCGCCACCGAATCTGCCAGAATTGTCATTGGATAGTCCGGACGGTTGGCATTATGATCATAAATCTGGATCTTGGTTTTGATGGCATTTGATTTAAAAACCGGACCTAAATAATTCTTGATAAATGCCAGCTCAGCTTCAGCAGACATGTACATGCTGGGGTTATTGTTGGGGTTCAGCGGCTCATTTTGGATGGTGATGGCATCAATGGGAATGCCCGCTTTTAGCATGGCGTTCAGGTATCTGACAAAATAGTGGGCATAGGCCTCGTAATACCTGGGAAGCAGACGCCCGCCTTTGGTGGCGTCATTTGATTTCATCCAGCTGGGGGCGGACCAGGGAGAGGCCAGGATTTTAATGGAAGGCTGAATCGTCCGGATTTCTTTTAACAAGGGGATCAGATGGATATTGGCTTTGTCAATGGAAAAATGTTCCAGCTGGATATCCGTCATAGATTCGGGCATATCATCATAGCTATATACACTGTCACTCAGATCGGAAGCGCCGATACTGATCCTTAGATAACGGATGGCGAGCTGCCCCGGTTTATTTCCGAATAACTCCTGCAATAGCGCCTTTCTGTCCTCCATTTGTAGGGAACTTATCAGCCGGGCGCTGCCGTCTGTCAGGCAATAACCAAAACCGTCTATGGTCTGATACTTTTTAGAAGCATCTACGGTAACCGTCCGGCCTTGATAAGCCGGCTGTACGCGCTCCCTGGTATGAAAGGGTAGAGGAGGCTGCCTTTCCACGAGATGTTTTTGATCGCCGGAGGTCAGAAAAACCTGTGCCACCTTATTTTGAGCGGTACAGACCCTACTGCTTAGCAGTAAGGTTAGCAGGATAACGAATTTTATGGATTGCATGGGATCATATGGATGAGTAGGGTCAAATAATAAAATGTAAGCGGAGCTCCCGGCCTGTTAAAGATTAAAGATATTTAAAGAACATTACATATTAAAATGTTGTTGCAGCCACCAGCTTTCCCAAAAAATAACCGGCATGCAAAACACCGTTATCAAAAGAGGTGCTGCCGGTTACTTTTTTGGCTTACATTATATATGATGCCCTGATTTTTACAAGCTGGAGGTTGCTTAAGATCTCCTTACACCCAAAGGCTGCCATCCCTTACTGCCATACCTGTAGTGCTGACAATTGCCTGCCAGATATCACTTTACAGTATAAAAGTACTTAAGCTATGAGCCGGCGCGGTCGCAGGCGCCCACTGACCGTTCAGCCATATATGAAAGGCAATGGCTTTATCCGTTTTGTTGAAGACGATGTTTGCAATGCTGCCATCCGTGTTGATAAAAGCCGTGGTTTGTAAATCTGAACGGTTACTGTTACTGCTGATTCTTTTGGCACCGGGATGTATAAATTTAGAGAACTGACCAATATACCAGAAGGCACTGGTAAAATGCAGGGTTTTTTGCGGGATGTCTGCGATAACGGGCGCAAAGCAGAAGTTGCCCACATGATTAGGGCCACCCGTCTGATCCAGCAGGATGTTCCAGTCACAATAGGCCGTGATGCCGCTATTTAAATCATGGAGCATATTATCCGCATATCGTTCGCCCAGCGCCCAGTCGCTTACTTTGCTGTAATCAAACTTCTCCTGGCAGCCTTCCGTGAACAAGAGATGGACCTTTGGAAAATTTTGCTGTACTTCTTTGACATTGTCATATAGCGGCTGGGTGCCGGACCAGGTTTCATACCAGTGAAAACCGATACCCCAGATATACTTGGCCGCCGCGCTGTCGTTTAATAAAACGCTGGCTCTTTGGGGCAGCAAATCCCGGTTATGATCCCAGGCAATTAATTTTAAGTCCTGATACCCGTTTTGATGCAGCGCGGGGCCCAGGGCTGTTTTTATAAAGTCCCTTTCCTGTTCAGCGCTATAGATACAGGACTCCCAGGTCTGATTGGCCATGGGCTCGTTCTGTACAGACAGTCCCCAAAGGTCAATGCCTTCATGATGATAGGCCTGAATGAACTTGATCAGATAAGCCGCCCAAAGGGAATAATACTGTGGAAGTAAATGGCCGCCGTGCAGGATGTTGTGGTTGTCTTTCATCCAGGCAGGTGGCGTCCAGGGGCTGGCAAACAAATTAAAATCCTTACCGGCAACTGCCATCGCCTTTTTAATCAGGGGTATTTTAAATTTTTCATCATGGGCTACACTAAAAGTAGATAGGGTCGTGTCATTTTCTGCCACATACATATAACTTGCACTGGAAAAATCACAGCTTCCAATGGTCGTTCTGCCAAAATTATAGCCGATACCCGTACCCGGATCATAATAGGCATTGATGACGCTATCCTGCAGATTTTCCGGAAGCCTGGCCAGTGTTTCTGCTGCGGCGTCTGTCAGTGCTCCCCCAAAACCGATCATCTGCTGAAACTGGTGCAGCGGGTCTATAAATACACAGATATCCGTTTCCAGTGGCTGAGCTTTGGCCGACCAGCTCAAGGTATCCACGGCACTGATCCTGAATGTGGTATTTTTAGCGGTCATATACTGGGTAGGATCTTGTTTTGGCCGGTAGATAATAGCTGTGTGACCATGCTGACTGCCGGTATCCGGTGACGCGCCTGCCTGGTCCGGTGTCTTGCCGGTTCCCGGCCCGCAACCGGCCATGAGTAGGAGTGTCATGACCGAGGCTGCTGCCAGAAAGCCCCAATGAAGGAGCAGGGGCCTGGAGGAATCCATGATCGCAGTGGATGCGACATGATCTTCTTGAATGTTTTCAGGTGCGGATTGCATATAATGATGATATTATTTAAAAAGTCGGATCCTGAGCCCCTCTTACTGCGGGCAGAGATTTTTAAATTTCTTTTGCACTACTTTTATAAAACCCACGACTCTTTGTTAATTAATTTTAGGTAAAGTTTGCGTTTTAGGGCTGCCTTGCCAAACAATTAGCCACTACAATACCACTACAATAAAAAATGGTTTTATTGATAATCAGTTATTTATGACCAAACTAGACCTTGGATTGGCTAATTTTGAAGATTTATGGGTCAAAAATCTCAATTTTAGGACGTGAAGCTGAACTTTCTAAATAACATCTTAAAGAGGGTCTTTCTCTTAACAAATAGCCGCAGGACGCTCCACGGATGGCGCCTGGTGATGGGCTGTTTATTTTTGTTAGGGGTTGTGAGTGGTAAGGGACAAACCGGTACCACATACAGTGGTGGGCCTGCGGATGTTTCCATGGGCGCAGGCACGATCGGGCTTCCTGCAGTCGTTCACTTTTCAGAAAAGGATTTTGAGGCCGGTGTACAAAACTGGATGATCACGCAAGACAGCCTGGGTATTCTTTATTTTGCCAATACAGAAGGCCTGTTAACCTACAATGGCAATGACTGGCATTTATTCCCTTTGCCCAATAAAACACTGGTTCGCTCCATCCATGTGAGTAGTGGGGGACGTATTTTTACAGGCGGCCAGGATGAGATCGGGTATTATTTTCCTGACGCAAACGGGAAGCTGGGCTACCATTCTTTAAAAAGCTACCTGCCTAAAAATCAACAGAGTTTTGCGGATGTCTGGAATACAGGCACCGCGCAGGGGCGCATATATTTTAGATGCACCGACCGGATCATGGCCATTGATACCGCCCTTGGTCAGCGGCGCTCGGTCGTATATCCGGCGCCCAGCGAATGGCTGTATATGGCCTGTGTTCAGGATGGCATCCTTGCCCAGGATAAAAAACAGGGGTTATTGAAGTATAGCCGGGGGAAATGGACGGTGATTGCGCCTACCGCCTTTAAAGATCAGGTGATCACAGCTATCCTGACCATGGGCCGGGACCGGTATTTGATCACAACGCTCAAACACGGTGTCTATCTGTTAGAGGCCGGTCGGGTAACCGCTGTTACCCTCCCTGCTGAAATACCGCAGGCGCATATTTATGCGGCAGCGGGCATCAAGCGTGAGCCCACGCAGTTTGTCCTGGGAACCACTTCCAAAGGCGTGTATATCATATCGCTTACACAAAATCCATCTGGTAAACCGCAGGCCATGGTGGTGCGGCATTTTACCAGTGAGTCCAGACTGCAGAACAACAACGTGCTGAGTTTGTTTGTGGATCAGGAACATAATCTCTGGCTGGGCCTGGATAAAGGCATTGACCTGGTGGATTATAATTCTTTTATCCAGACCATCAGTCCGGTACACAATACACCGGCCGCCTGTTATACGGCAATAATTGATCATCATCAGCTAATTATCGGCACCTCCGACGGGCTGTATAAGACGGACTTAAGCGTGCCCGTCGCCAGTGATATTAGTTATAGCAGGGGCGCATTCACTAAGGTATCCGGAAGTTCCGGACAGGTATGGGGGCTGTATAGTACCGGGCAGCATTTGTTGATGGGGCACAATGAAGGCGCCTTTGAGATCAAGGGTAACAGCGCTGAACCCATTTACAGACAGGAGGGGGTATGGCTGTTTCAGGTATTGCCTCATGGCAGTATTCAGGACGGTCCCTGGATTTCCGGTAACTATGCCGGCATGGAACTGCTCAAGGATTCTGCCGGCCGCATGGTAGACGGGGGCAGAGTGGCCGGCAGCCCGTTTGAATCCCTTCGCTTTATGGCCATGGATACGGTGCGGCACGTTGTTTTCGCTTCCCATCCTTACAGAGGGGTTTATGGGCTGCAGATGACTAGCGATATGAAAACCGTTAATGCGGTACGGTTGTATACGCAAAAAGACGGCTTGCCAGGTACCCTGAATAATTACGTCTATACCTTACACGGGAAAATTGTTTTTTGTACGGACAACGGACTCTATCAGTATGACGCGGAAAGAGACCGGTTTTTCCCGGACAGCAGCTATCAGGACATTTTTGGTCAGATGTCCTTAAGACTGGTACAGCAGGACAGCGCGGGGCGGATCTGGTTTGTTAGTCATAAGAAACTTGGTGTGGTATTAAAGGATAGGACAATTCAGTATTTTCCGGAACTGACCGGTAAACTGATTTCCGGATTTGAATTTATCTTACCGGTCAACGATAAAAATGTACTGGTGGGGTCTAATGACGGTCTGATTCATATCAATATTGATAAATACCAGGCCGGCAGACAAAAAGTACAGTTACTGCTGACCAGGGTAACGGCCACCGCACAAACAGATTCCAGTTTGTTTAACGGCTATTTTACCACAGCCAACAGGGTGGTGAAATCTCAGTCTGAGGACAAGATAGCGCAATTGCCGGCCAGGTATAATTCATTTCATTTTACCTTTACGGCTACGTCCTACCGGCCGCCCAGGGAGTTTGAATATAGTTATGAATTAGAAGGTTTTGATAAGGGCTGGAGCAGCTGGAATGCCAAAAAGGAGAAGGATTATACCAACCTGCCTTATGGAAGCTATACTTTTAAGGTGCGCGCTAAAGACCGCTTTGGAGTGGAATCTCAGGTGGTGCAATATCAGTTTGTGATTTTGCCGCACTGGTATCAGACCAAACTGGCTTATTTAATTTATCTGTTGTTGTTTTTTATGGCGCTGATTTACGGGCGATATGTAATGCAAAGGAAATTTGAGGCACAGAGAATTAAATTTGAAAAGGAGCAGGAAAAGATGCGCTATCTGCATCAGTTGGAAATAGAGCACAATGAGCGGGAAATCATTCAGCTCCAAAAAGAGAAACTCCAGGCGGAAGTGTCTTTCAAAAATCAGGAGCTGGCCTCCACCACCATGCATCTGTTTAAAAGAGGGAAGCTGCTGGCTAAATTAAAGGAAGAGCTGCTGGAGGCCATTAAGGCCTTACCCGATCATAATAATCATGCGGATTTTGGGAAGCTGGTGAAAATGATTAATGAAGCCGAAAAGCAGGATGCCGACTGGGAACAGTTTGCCATCCATTTTGATGAAGTCCATAATAATTTTCTGGCAAACCTTAAAAGTCAGTATCCGGAGCTTACGCCGGCTGATCTAAAGATCTGTGCCTATATCAAAATGAATCTCTCTTCCAAGGAAATGGCGCAGCTGCTTAATATTTCTTTAAAGGGAGTAGAAGTGGCCAGATACCGGCTGCGTAAAAAACTCGGTATCCCGGGCGCCCAGACCAGTTTGTATGATTTTCTGAGCAGCGTCACCGGAAATATGGCGGTAGGCTTACCGGGCGGCCATTTATCATCAGATCAGTTTTCACCGGAAAACGAACCGACCGGGGAAAGTTAAACCGGCTGTTTAGGCTATCTTATCAGGCTTACATTTTAGAAAGCAGTAGCGGTCTTCGGCGCCTGATCGCCTTTAAAGGGTACGCGCAGGACCAGGCCGTCATAAGCCAGCCTGACATGGTTGGGGAGCTGACCGGAAATGGTCTCATGCAGACCCATCTGGTGGCTGATATGGGTTAAATAGGCCTCCGGAATCTGTAGCTTCTCTATTAGTTCCAGCGCTTCACTTAAGGTAAAATGAGAAATATGTTTTTCTTTACGCAGGGCATTTAATACAAGGACCTTACTGCCTTTTATCAGTTCCAGCTGCGGCTGATCAATTTTATTGGCATCGGTTATATAGGTAAAATCACCGATTCTGAATCCGACGACTTCCAGCTTATGATGCCAAACCCGGATGGGCGTGACGGTAATACCTTCCACATCAAAAGGCTCCGCTTCGATACTGTGCAGCAGAATTTCCGGGATACCCGGATATTTAAATTCAGAGAAGGCATAATAAAATTCCCGGACCAGTTCTTTTTGCGTTGCCTTGGTGGCAAAAACATGCATGGGCTTCTTTTGAAAATAGTTGTAGGCGCGGATGTCATCCAGTCCGGCAATATGATCCTTATGCGCATGGGTAAATAAGACCGCATCCAGCCGGTCATTTTCAATGCGCAGCATTTGCTGGCGGAAGTCAGGTGTCGTATCGATGATAATCGTTTTACCCTGCACGCGCAATAAAATACTGCTGCGTAGTCTTTTATCCTTTGAATCCTTTGAACGGCAAACCGCACAGTGGCAGCCAATCATGGGGACGCCACTGCTGGTGCCGGTACCTAAAAATGTAATTTCTAAAGAAGTCGTATCTGTATGGGTTGATTGAAGCGTTGTTTCCAAAATTCAAAATGTTTAATGCTTATTGATCGCGCATCGCCAGAATGCTGTCTACCATATAAACGGAGTGTCCGCGCCAGGGCAGCCGGCCATGAAATTCTTTATAATGTAAATCAAAGACCTTACCACTATTTCTTTCCAGCTGCTGGAAAATAACCGGGTCGTCTACAGAAAATGTGAACTCATAACTCTGAAAACTGCCGTTGTTTTGCCGGCCAAAACCTTGTTGAATTAATTTTCCTTCATAGGTCTTAAAGACATTTCCTTTGTAAACGGCATAATTTAATACCCCTGATTTTACGCCGGTGGCAAATACGTAATAGTATTTTACGTATACAAAAAGCCCGGTAAAGACGACGAGTATCAGGATGGTGATAGTCACAAACTTTTTCATGGGTGTCATTTTATGTAGCTACATAACAGCAGCAATTTACGGGATATTCGTGGATATTTCAGTGAATTTGTGGGTTGTCGTCCGTAAGGCAACTGATTTTTCCACCAGGCTGGGCAATTCAGGGTAAATTGCTTTATTTTGCTTATACATCACCGGCAGATCCAATGTCCCTTTTAACGGACTGTGCCGGTGCGTGACAAGTGCAAGTTTTATAAAGTATGAACAGCCTGCAATGAAGTAGCCTGGGCATTACCTGAAAGGAATCTTAGCTGTTTTTCGCAAGGAGTCAAAGAAGAAGATTAGAAAATAAATATATCTATGCGCCTATTATATGTAAGTTTATTAACACTGATAACCAGCGTTTCGTTAACCGCACAAACCCTTAAAAGCCGCCTGGGGGCTCAGACGCAAAGGCTGCTTGAGGATGTGCAGATGAAAAACGCTTCCTTAAGCCTGTATGTAGCCGATGCCGCCTCCGGCGATCTTGTCTATGAGTATAGCGGTCATAGAGGCTTATCACCCGCCTCCAGCCAGAAAATCTTTACGGCTATTGCGGCTTTTGATCAGCTGGGTAAGGACTTTCGCTTTAAGACCGTTCTGGGCTATAAAGGGCAAATAGAGAGTGGCGTATTAAAAGGAACCCTTATTGTGAAGGGTTATGGGGATCCGACCCTTGGCAGCTGGCGTTATCCGGGCTATAAACCGGAAGATTTTAAAAATAAACTGCTCGCGAGTTTAAAAAATGCCGGTATCCGGGCCGTTGACGGGGACCTGTTAATAGATGAAACGGCCTTTGGTTTTAACCCCACACCCGGTGGCTGGCCCTGGAATGATATGGGTAATTATTACGGCGCCGGAGACTGGGGTGTCAACTGGATGGAAAACCAGGTGAATATCAGTTACCGGGGCGGCAGCCCCGGTGGCTCTGTCAAAATTACCAAAGTGGATCCGGAGCTGGCAGGAGCTACTTTACTCAATAAAATGACGACCGGTCCTGCCGGTTCTTCCGATCTAAGCCGGATTTTTACGGCCCCTTACAGCCCCGTTGCCTGGATTGACGGCCGGGTGCCTGCAGGGACCAATAGAATGGCGACCGGATCCATGCCCAATCCGCCCTTACAACTGGGGCAGGATATCCAGCGTTTGCTGAAAGACAACCAGATTTATATTACCGGCACGGTTAAAACGGGCGGTGCCCTGGAAATTAAAGGGGAGGACGTTCCAAGGATGTCCAAGGAAATAGAGACCTACGGTTCACCGGTACTGTCTAGTATTGTCTTTCATTTTTTACGTAAAAGTGTCAATTTATACGGGGAAGCCTTTGCAAAAGCCATTGGTTACCAGAATAAAAACAGTGGCACTACGGAAGACGGAGTAGCAGAAATCCGTAAATTCTGGCAGGGGCAGGGGATTGCACAAAGTGAGCTGGAAATGATGGATGGCAGCGGCCTTTCTCCCCAGAACTACGTATCGGCTTATGCAGAGGTAAAGGCGCTGCTCTATGCCAGATCTCAGAGTTGGTACAATGATTTTTATGAGGCATTGCCGACCTATAATAATACCAGAATGAAAAGCGGAACCATTCATGCATGTAAGGCTTACGCCGGCTACCAGAAATCAGCAGACGGGCATACTTACGTCTTTTCTATTATTATTAACAATTATTATGGCAGCCAGTATAGCCTGCTTCCCAAAATGTACCGGGTATTGAATGTCCTAAAGTAGTAGGAGGCTAAGCTGTCAAAGAGCGCTTAAAACAGGGGTTATGGCGGTAAAGACTGACAAAGCGTCTGTATTTACAAAAAGAAAGCAAGAAGATGGCAGCCTTTTTTTGTGGTTTGGAACTATTGTACAATATTTGCAGTAATTTTTTAAATTTAGGATTCTAAAAGAACGGTAAAAACCGTTTGTTTTAAACATTAATTCACCAAAAAATTGTGAATGGCATTAGTAAACAGAAAAAATAATCGACGTTTTCAAAGGCAGGCAGAGCCGGAACATCGCATCAATGAGCGCATCAGGGTTCCTGAAGTGCGTTTGGTGGGAGATAATGTCGAAGTAGGGGTCTACCCGATTGAGGAAGCCCGCAAGATTGCTGCTCATCTGGAACTGGATCTGGTGGAAATTTCTCCCAATGCAAATCCACCGGTATGCCGGGTGGTTGAATATAAGAAATTCCTCTACGAGAAAAAGCGTAAGGAAAAGGAAATGAAGGCGAACTCCAAACAAAGTGAGCTGAAAGAAATCCGTTTTACGGCCAATACCGACGACCATGATTTTGACTTTAAGGCCAAACATGCAGAGCGTTTTCTGCAAGATGGCAATAAGGTGAAAGCGTATGTACAGTTCAAGGGTCGCGCTATCATGTTTAAGGATCGCGGGGAACTTTTACTGCTGAAATTTGCAGAAAGACTGGCAGAAGTCGGTTCTCTGGAAAGTATGCCTAAAATGGAAGGTCGCAGAATGCTGGCCATGTTCGCACCGAAAGTGACCAAGAAGAAGGAAACCGGCGCTAAGGACAAAGGAGCCCAGCAGGAAGGCAAAGAGAAAAAAGCAGATAAGCCTAAACAACCCGCTGCCAAGGCGCCGGTTGCTGGTAAAGAAGCAGAATAAAACAGGTCGCGGTTGAATATTTCTGCCATTCTCTGTAGTGCTGATTCCTATGACAGGAGTCCCGAGAAAAGAAGGCAGAAAATAAGAAGCCTGAGAACCTTTTGAACTTTGACCACCTTTTGAACCCTGGCGGATGAAATAGCCTGCCAGTCAGCGGTTGGTTTTATTCCCATAAAAGTAAATGCGTTACTAGACTTAAAGTACTTAAGTTAGTAACGCATTTACTTTTTTATTCCACTTATTCGAATACGCGGCTTTATTTTTAAGTCAGGTCAGCCACGGTGCGGTGTTCCAGAATGGCCAGATTGGCATCCCGTACCTGAATCAGTACATCTCTCAAACCGCAGCTTTCCTCGTTGCAGTTCTCACATTTTTTATAAAAATGCAGACTGACACAGGGCAACAGAGAAATCGGCCCTTCAATCAGTCGCATGACCTCGGCCAGCACAATATCTTCCGGTTTTTTAGCCAGAAAATAACCGCCGCCTTTTCCTTTCTTACTGTCCAGTATCCCTTCTTTTTTCATTTCCAGCAGGATATTTTCCAGAAATTTAAGGGGAATCTTTTTTTTGCGGGATATTTCTGCAATTAAAACGGGCCCTTGTTTTGCCTGTTGGGACAGATACATCAAAGCCTTGAATGCATATTGTGTTTTCTTTGATAACATAATTATATTTTTCCTTCGAATATTGCTGTTGAGGGTTTTCCGCTACCAACAACTTGCAAAGATACTCCTTTAAAAGTAATTCAAATTATAGAAAAACCCTATTTTTTGCTTGGAATTATGCAGGTGTCCCTGTTTTTTACCCGTTTTATGTCAGGTGATTAGTTGTAAAAAGACCGGGAACGGTTGATCTTTAAATCTCTTAAAATACCTGATTTAGGATTCAGGATAATGCTGAAGGATTTATATCGGCCGATAGGAGATACGTTAATAGACATCTGCCAGCAGTGCATTTCTCTGGATAAAAACAGGCTGAGCATTCTTACTTCCTGGGCGCCGACATCAAAATACATGCTGCCGCCGGCTTTCCATTTTGGTGTCAGGCTAAAATCTCCATTCAGATTTAACGAAGAGGTCACCTGATGGGTATAGCCGCTATAATCAGGTTTTAAGGTCCGGTAAAAGCCTAAGGCAAAAGAAGCCTGCAGGTTCCAGGGAATATTAAAGTCTACAAACTCTGCCGGATTATCCCGGACGTATTGTAACTGTCTTTGCTGTTGATCATAAGGCATATTGGGGTCTGCCTGGATTCTTTGCTGGTCAGACCGCTGGTCGGTCTTTTTACTGGAAAAGGAGGTGGACATGGAGATATTGCCGCTGGTAATATTACCGATTTTACCCTCTTTCCACAGCAGTTTATTGACGCGTATGCCCCGCTCGTATTCATACTGGTCGACCGTCATGCTGGCGTTGACATTCATCTTATTATTAAATAGGGCCGTACGCATGGATATACTGATAGGGGACCATTTCAGGGAGTCAGCCATCATATTATAAGAGGTATTGATGCTGAGCCCGTCAATTAAATTCACTTTTTTGGTCGCGTTCTCCGGATCGCCGGTCGTATCCTTATCGTTGACCTTTTTCATCTGCAGTATATTGTCCAGCCCGAAGTTAATACCTCCGAAGCTGCCTTCCCCGAAGGCGCCCACGATATTGCCCTCAAACATGGATACCCTTCTTTTAAGGGAGGTGTCGGCGGTGGTGTTCAGGTACTCATAATTCTGGCTGTTCATGTCTGGCTGATAGCTAAGACTGATGGTGGGGCGGATCTCATGGCGGATGGCCTTGATTTTACCTTTTTTGAAGTTAACGGTCCCGAATATCCTGGTGTTCATGGAAATACCGAAAGACATCTGCTGGGCGGCAAAGAAGCCGCGCTGGATGGTGGTATCGACCTGTGCGCTGTCCGCATTCCACCAGCGGTGCATTTTACGGCTATACCAGTTCTGGGAATAGGAGATAGAAGGGGTGAAGAGTAGGGGGCCTACAGCCGGCAGGGTCAGGGTAATAGGCACCTGATGCTGTGCACCCCACAGCATGGTGTCCTTTAGCTGACTGGCAGAAAAGGCCGTATCGTAAAAGGAAAACTGGTTTAAGATCGTACTGTTATAAGAGATGCCCAGATTCTCGTACCATTTGGATTTGCCCACCTGTTCCTTTTTCTGGAAAGGGTTGACGGTGGCCATGGAAAAGTTGGCCGTCGGCAACTGGACATTAATCAAATGGGTATTGTTATTCTGATTATGGTTGGCTGCCAGTGACAGGTTGTATTTTCCTTCATCCCAGGTCTTGGCCCAGGTGATGGAGGAACTCAGCTGGTTCTGGATATTTTCCAGGTTATTGGTCAGATAACTGTTGTATTTGGTACTACCTGCGTTGACATTGGCCGAGAAGCTCACGCCGGGTCTTGCCTTACTATCCATGGAATGGCTCCAGCCGATATGGATGGTGGTACTCTTGGTATATTCATCTCTTGAGATACCGGAGGTATTCAGGATTTTGGTAAACTGATACTGCAGGTTTAAGGAGCCTCTGTACTTATACCTTTTATAATAATTGGGATTGACGCTGATCATGTACCCGCCATAACTATAAATATTGGCCCGGGTGGTCACATCCCAGTAATCATTAATGACCTTATAATAACCCAGTCCGTTAAAGCCCAGACCATAGGCGTTGTTTTGTTCAAAAGTAGGCGGCAGGAATCCGGAGTGGCGTCCCCTGGTCAGGGGGTAGATGCCAAAGGGGATGATCACCGGCATAGGCACCCCTTCAAATTCCGGGATGGCAGGTCCGGATACGGCCAGTTTCCCGGTAATCATTTTCATTTTAAAAGCGTGAAAATCAAAATGGGGCGGTTCCAGGTTACAGGTGGTAAAACGGGCATCTTTGGCAAAAAGAGCGTTACTGTCGATCTTTTTGACGATCTCTGCCTTGACAAAGATTTCGCCTTCATTGTAAAAGGTATTTTTCAGGATCCCCTTTTTACTTTTTACATTGAACTTCAGGCTGTCCATAATGGATTTACTGCCTTGTTGAACAATGGTCGGTTTGCCATAAATATTATCTGTGGTATCTTTGTTGCCAAAGGCGCGGATGACATCGGTGTTTTTATTGTAATTGATATCATCGGCGGAGATCTCGTATTCCGGGTTTTTTACATTGGCCTCTTTATGTAAGGAAAAGGTATTTTGTTTGATATAGATAACGGAAGAGTCGCTGGCTTTAAAATCAAACACATTCGGGATGGAATCCTGGGAAAGGTAGGACAGATCCCGGGGAGGTAAATTACTGAAGCTAAAGGCATCTTTAGCCGTTCTGGGCCGAATGGAGTCTGCAAAACTGGCTGGTATGGAGTCTGTTGCACTTTTGGCAGTGATCATGGCTGCCCGCCTGGTAAGGCTTACTGCCGTGGAAAGCCGGCTTAAGATCCGTAATTGATGAATGCTGTTATCCTGCCACTGTCCGGATAACAGGCAGCTAAGGGACTGGCCCAAACGGGGCACATGTACATTAGGCGTGCCGGTGGCAAACCGGGTGTCAGTAGCCATGGTAGTACCTATCCCGGAAAATAAAAACACAGCGCCCAGACAGGCCCTTAAAAAGTATTTATTTTGTGCCGGATAACTAAGATTCATACCAATAGTGCCTGTTGAATGACAGTGCAATAATACTCTAAAAGTCGTTATGCGCCATCATAAAATAGAGAGAAACTGTATAATTTATATAGACCTGGGGTGCAAATGTAATAACTATATAATAATGGAAAAATTACCCTTCGTCAATTATAACATATTTTGTGCGAAAAAAAAATGGGATTCAAAAAATATCCCGTTATTATTGCAAATAAAACGTTACGGCGTTAAATTTTTATATAAATGAAAGGGATTTTAAGGGGAATTACAGGGATTACTTTTTTAGTTATTGGCGTATTTGGATTTGTCCAGGCACAGACTTCTGCGCTTAAAACAATTATTGTGGACCCGGGACATGGGCTGCCGGACCCGGGCGCCAGAGGACATTACAGTAATGAAAGTGCCATTACACTGGCCGTTGCGCAAAAACTCGTGGATAAATTAAGGGATTCACTGCCGGGCGTCAGAGTTTTAATGACCCGTAATAACCCGCAGTTACCTGCGGGCCTGACCAATGCCGCACAGGCCAACCGCTGGCGGGCAAAATTTGCCAATGAGAACCATGGAGACCTTTTTGTCTGTATCCATGTCAATGATGCTCCTTCCATCACGCATAAAAAAGTCGTCGGGTACAGAACCCGGGTGTATTATACCGGTAAAGGCAGTAAACGACGCAAGCATACCAGAAAAGAGCCCCGCTATGAATATTATAAGGAACCGAGTGGCGCGCATGGGACGGAAACCTATGTCTGGGCGGTTAATAAAAATGATTCCAAACAGGATTTTGTCCAAAATAATAACCCGGATGAACTTTATGGAGAAAAAGGGGACAGCACGGTGCCTATGTTCAGTTCCACAGAAGAAAAGATTCTGGCTACCCTCAGAACCAAAAAATATTTTTCCAGAAGTTTATTACTGGCTAATCTAATTGAAGACCAATACGTTAAAAACGGAAGGTTCTCCAGAGGAGTAAAACAACGCAATGAAGTAGGTATCTGGGTGTTGCATGCAACGGCCATGCCCAGTATTCTGACGGAAATCGGGTTCATCACCGACCGCAGTGAGGAAGATTATATGAACAGCCAGGGCGGACAGCAGCAAATTGCCTCCAATATTTTGCAGGCCATCATCAAATACAAGGAGTTGCTGGACGGCGGACAGGTGCACTAAAGAAAACCTGCTATAAAAGCATTGATCTTTAATAAATTATCTGCCTTTTGGTATTTTTAGATGAAAATAGGGCAGTGTTGTTTGATTTGATTAATTTTAGCTGACCGTAATACGCACAAAGGGACCGGGGCGTACGGGGCCGCCAAATGTGGATGTCGTCTGATTATTAGCTATTTTTAAACGTAACAATTTAAGTTTCAAAGGTTAATATGGTTATCTTTGCGGACGGGCCTTTTGCAGTGAGCTGGACCCGGTCGGGTGTATCACAACCGTTGAAATTAGGAGTAGCGACATGGTTCGAGCGTTGGATAAGCCCCCATAAAATAATTTAAAAAAGCAGGTATGAAAATATCTAATGAAACAAAAATAGGAGCACTTACGATTATCGCCATTGTACTGCTGTTTTTGGGATTTAATTTTCTGAAAGGAAAGAGTTTATTTAAAACCGGGTATTATTTATATGCCAAATTTCCGGAATCCAACGGGCTGGTAGCATCCAATGTGGTGACCATCAACGGATTCCAGGCAGGCACCGTATCCAAGATATCGGCCAGCAAAGATCTGAAAGAAATTGATGTGGAGGTTAAACTCAACCAGGCTTATGATATCCCTAAAAACTCCACGGCCAATATTTCCAGTAATCCTTTGGGCGCTTCCAGCCTGGAGGTGACGCTTGGAGATTCCAAGGACCTGATGATGTCCGGAGATACGCTGTTGACCGTCCTTACGCCCGGTTTACTGGGGCAGATGGGCCGTCAGATCCGTCCACTGGCAGAATCGGCTAAAAATACCTTGCAACACATTGATACGGTGATGCAAAATATCAACCAGGTCATGGACTCCAGTGCCAGGGGGGATATTCAGGATATTGTGGCTAATCTGAGCGTGGTTACAAAAAATTTGACCCAGACCACCGCTTTGCTAAATAAGGCATTAGATTTGCAGACAGGAGCCTTTGCTGGTTCTATTAAAAATATCAATAGTTTTACCAAGAATCTGGCGGATAACAATCAACAATTTGATTCTGTAATGAATCACTTAAATGTTGCGACCGCCAAGTTTGCCCAGGTGGATCTGGCCACGACCTTAAATAAACTGAACGGCTCCATGGAGCAGTTATCAGCTATTTTAGCAAAGGCGAACTCTACAGACGGCTCTTTGGGAGCCCTGTTAAATGACAAGGAATTATATAACAATTTTAACCGTACAGCAAAGAGTTTACAGACCCTTTTGGACGATCTTCGGGTACACCCTAAGCGGTATGTAAATATTTCTGTGTTTGGCAGAAAGGATAAGGGTAATTACCTGGAAAAACCCCTGCCGCAAGACAGTACACATGCTGACTTCCGGAATCGATAAATGAAGATATTAAAGAGAAAAAATATAAAATCGGGCTTGCGCATGCTGGGCTGTCTGTTATCCTTGTATATGGGCAGCAGTCTGCAGGCGCAGGTAGCACCCAAGACCAGTCCGGATTCTGCTGCTCAGGGCCGTATACAGATCATTCACGCAGACCGCACCGGATTTAAAAAATTTTCTGACAGTACCATGATCCGTTTTGCCAGCGGTAATGTCGCTGTCAGGCAATCCAGCACTTTATTTTATTGCGACAGCGTGGCGGCTAATCCGGAAACGCAGATAACCGAGGCCTACGGTCATGTGCATATCAATGATAACGACTCCATTCATATTTATGCTGATTTTATGCGTTACAAAGGCGCAGACAGAACTGCATTTTTAAAAAATAATGTGCGCCTGACCGACGGTACGGGAACGCTGACTACTTCTGCCTTGGATTATGACCTAAACACCAAGATTGCCGTTTATAGTCAGCAAGGCAAACTGGTGAACGCCAAGACCGTCTTAACCAGTCAGTCCGGGACATACTACGGGGATACAAAAGATGCACAGTTTACCAAAGATGTAAAACTGGTGGATCCGGATTATACCATGACTACCGATACCTTACTGTATAATACAGTCACCAGAGTGGCCACTTTTACGGTTCCTACCCTGATTCAGCAAGGACCCTTTAAACAAGTGCAGACCACGGACGGTTATTATGATCTGTTACACAAAACGGCCTACTTAGGTAAGCGACCTACCATTATTGACAGCAGCTCCGTACTGGTAGCCGATGAAGTAGCGGCTGATGACAGCAGCGGTTTTGCGGAAGCCAGAGGAACCGTGGTTTTTAAAGATACAGCCCAGGGTATGGTGGTTTTATGCAACGATTTAAAATCCAGCAGAGAAAATGCTTCTTTTTTAGCCACTGTAAATCCGATTGCAATTATTAAGCAGCAGACGGATTCTATTTTTATTGCGGCTGATACCCTCTATTCTGCCAGATATAGCAAGGACGACAGCCTGTCCGTCCAGGGAGCTGACAGCAGCGTACATTCAAAAAAGAAGTCCGGACAGACCGGCGATACGTCCGTTATTAGTGCGGACAGATATATTACCAACCAGGCACCTGCAGAATCCACGGATTCCACAAAGCAAGTCCCTTATGACGCGGCGACGGTGTCGGCTGCAGACACGGCAAGGAACGCTGCAGACACGGCGACGCTACCAAAGGCCCAGCAGGGGTTTCATAAAGTAGGGAAGGTATTTGTCTGGGATTCGGATACCAGTAAACCGGATTCCGCCACCCAGGCGCAGGCGCAAACCAGGGAACAGCAGGAAGAGCCCTCGGAACATAAAGGCTTATTTGACTTTTTCAAGTCTAAAAAAGAAGCGCGGGATCCCTCTGATATAAAAACAGATACGACGCATCCCGGTGTGAAAAATCCGGTGACGGGTCAACATAAGGCATCTAAAAAAGAAGAGAAAAAATCTATTTTAGGCATTTTCAATAAGAAGAAGCAAGACGTCAATAAAGGCAAAAGCCAGCCGGGTATCATTGACAGTATAAAGGCTGCCAAACCGGAGTCCGTGGCGGATTCCACGGCTAAAGGCAAGCCTGGCCTGGATTTCTCCGTCTCTAAATCTCAGAGTGGTAAAGATTCTTTACCGCCGGAAGATAAAAAGAACCGTTTTTTAGAGGCCTATTTTAACGTAAGAATCTATAGTGATTCGCTGCAGGGGATCGGAGACAGCCTGTATTACTCAGGCAGGGATTCTTTAATTCAGCTGTTTAAACAGCCTACGATCTGGACTACCTCCAATCATCAGATTTCTCAGGTGAGCGGGGATACCATTTTGGTGCAGACGGCCAACAACAAGCCTCAGTATATCCGGGTAGCGGATAATGCCATTATGTTAAGTCAGGCAGACACGTTGCATCAGAAAAATACCAGTCAGTTCTTTAACCAGATGGCCGGTAAGAAACTGGAGGCCTGGTTCACGGACGGGCAGATAGACAGCCTGTCGGCCCAGGGCAATGCCCATGGTATATTCTACAGTCTGGATGATAAGAATAAATATATCGGCGTAACCCAGCAGGATTCCAGGGTGCTGAATTTTTATTTTGTCAATAAGGAGCTGGAAAGAATCGTCGGTAAGTCAGATGTGGTTGGAAGAGTATATCCGATGGGAGAGGTGGATCATGAAAAAATCCGCTTAAAAGGGTTTCAGTGGCTGGAGGATAAACGGCCCAAATCCAAATATGATTTATTGGCACATTAATAAAAAGCGTAGCTTTAGCCTGGTGGGCAGGATGTAAATACCAGCCGCTTAACCTACATTATTTTAACGGGGCTCCATAAGGGAGCCCCGAATCTCTCTTAGAGCATATGAGTCAACAATTAGATAAGGACAAGGAGCTGCATAGAACAGAGGCTTTTGGCCGGAGCAAAATGAAAAGCAAGGAGGGACTCGCCAGGCAACTGACCTATACCCTCCGGGCCTTTATTCATGACAGCCGAAGTGTGGGGTTACTGCTGATTGTCTGTACGCTGATTTCCCTGATGATCAGTAATAGCGGTGCCGCTATCAGTCAATCCTATATGGATGTCTGGCAAAGGGATATCCCTTTTTTGACAGCTGTCGCCAGCAAGTATGGATTGCATTTGCCAGAGAGTCCTATTCATTTGATCAATGATTTTTTAATGGCCATCTTCTTTTTTATGGCCGGCATGGAGATCAAAAGAGAACTCATAAAAGGCGAACTGTCTTCCCCTAAAAAAGCGGGGCTTCCCGTTATTGCCGCCATTAGCGGAGTCGCCCTGCCGGCCGTTTTATTTTTACTGTTAAACAGAGGGACTGATTTTGGGCATGGCTGGGGGATTCCTACGGCTACGGATATTGCTTTTTCGCTGGGCGTGGCGGCGCTGCTGGGCCCTAAAGTACCATATTCCTTAAAAGTCTTTTTAACGGCGCTGGCTATTATTGATGATCTGTGTGCCATTTTGATCATTGCCTTATTTTATGGGGGACAGATTGCAGGTCTGTGGCTGGGTATTGCAGCGGCCTGTCTGCCACTACTGTGGATGACGGGTAAATATTTAAAGGGGTATTTTAAACAGACGCTCCGTATCCTGCTCGCCATGATTTTGTGGTATAGTGTCCTGCAAAGCGGTATTCATCCAACCATTGCAGGCATCCTGTTTGCGTTTATGATACCTACCGGAGAGCTGGCAATTTTTGAGAAAAAGGTGCACGTGCCGGTAAATTTTATCATCATACCTTTATTTGCCCTGGCCAATACCTGTATCCTACTACCGGCATCCTGGAGCAGCGTATTTACGTCTACTTTATCCTGGGGTATCCTGTTAGGACTTTTTATTGGTAAGCCGCTGGGAATCGGACTTATTTGTTTTATGGTGATTCGCGCCGGATGGTTTAAGCTGCCCAAGGGCTGCACCTGGAAGCAGTTTATAGGGATTGGGATCCTGGCAGGTATTGGTTTTACCATGTCTATTTTTGTGACCACGCTGGCCTATAGTGACCCTGCCTTCCAGGCGGATGCTAAAATCGCCGTCTTACTGGCCTCTTCACTGGCCATGGTGGTGGGTTTTATCTGGCTGTATAGTACAGGTAAAAAGAAGCCGGCATTATCTGAGTAGCAGGGGCCGGGGGAGACGTGCCGCTTTTGAAACTCGTCCTTGCCGGGCAGGCCTTTAAGGAAACTTACGCAGCACGCTTAAGCGCAACACCAGTTCTATGACCATCAGAAAAACAGCCGCCATAATAAAGGGCAGTGATTTTTCTTCATAGCGATTAAAAGAAGTGATTTTTACATCTGATTTTTCCAGTTTGCCGATACTCTCATAAACTTTGGTCAGGGTCTTATTATCTGCTGCCTGAAAATACTGACCGCCGGTCTGACGGGCGATATTTTTCAGCAGCTCCGGATTAAAGTCCAGTTGTCTGGTTCCTTGTCCTAAGGGATCATTGTCATCTACGGTTTTATTGCTGCCGATACCGATGGTATAGACTTTTATACCATAGGTCTTAGCCATGGAAGTGGCAATATCCGGAGAGATCTTACCGCCAAAGTCCATCCCGTCTGTCAGTAAGATAATAACCTTGCTCTTGGCCTTACTATACCTTAAACGGTCAATGCTGGTGGCAAGACCGGAGCCGATAGCCGTCCCTTCTTCTTCCAGGTAACCGCTGTTGATCTGGCTGATTTGCTGGAGCACCATATTATAATCCGTCGTAACGGGCGTGAGGGTGAAACTGATATTGCTGAAAATCACAACGCCGATCCGGTCTCCTTCTCTGCTACGGACAAAATCCATCGCCACGTTTTTTGCAGCTTCCAGCCTGTTGGGGATAAAATCTCTTTCAGTCATGGAACCACTGATATCCAGGCACAGGACCATATCGATGCCCTGACCGTCTGTTGAGGTTTCGGTAAAGCTATTTCTGGGCCTGGCCATGGCGATAATCAAAGCGCCGAGGGCCAGGATTCTGAGCCAAAAGGGTACCGGCATCAGGGCAGACTTCCAGCTCCTTGATTTTTTAATCTCCCGGGTGGTAGACAGCGCCAGCGACGCAGATTTAACCTGCTGTTTTCTATAGTGCAGCAGTACCAGTACCGGCAGCGTGGCCAACAGCACCAGTAGCCAGGGGTACGCAAAATCTGTTTGTTGGAACCAGTTGACGATCATTTTTTAGTTTGTGTTTCCAGAATTTGTTTTTCTATGCTTTGTAAAGTTTTACGGGCGATACCAACCGCCTCTTTTGTTTGATCCACTTCAGGGCTGTGTTCGGCGAATTTCACGTAATCACTCAGATTCGTGAAAGACTCCAGATCCAGTCTTTCCTGGTGACGTACCAGATAATTTTGCAGACTTAAGACCATTTCCTTAGAAGTGGCCTGGAAGGCGTGGGTGGATAATCGCTGATCAAAATAAGCTCTGCAGATATCCAGCAGCCGGGTATAAAACTCTTTGAATTTGCCTGCTTCCACAAGACCCTCTTTTTCCAATTGGTCTATTTGTCCAAGGGCCCAGGTAAGCGGGGGACCTTTGATCACCGGTCTACCGGTCCTGGGTTTATTTTTTCTTTTTCTGAGCCACCAGATCAGTAAGACGATCAGAAGCGCCAACACCAGGATGGCCGCCACAATATATAACCAGGTATAATCTGTGTAATTAACCGGAAGAATCTCTTTTAAGGGATGATAGTCTTTGAGCTGACTTACATCCACCGGCAGGACCTGTAAGCTTACAGGCCGGGTGGTAAGGGCATACTGCTGATGATTAATATCACTGACCACCGGCTCTATCACCGGGATCTGCCAGCTGCCGGAATCAAAAGAAGTAATGGTTAATTTCTGCATATAGGTCGTCTGACCGTCTACGGAAATCGTATCCATCTTGCCTTGCTTTACCACCTGGATATGGCCGGCCGTATCTTCGATCTTAAACCAGGAATGCAGGGTCTGTGCGGGATCTGTCAGGTTTTCTACTTTTAATTGTAAGGTGACCTGTTCACCCAGTACAATCTGATCCCGGTCCAGGGTAACAACGGCCTGCTGGGCCCTGGTCATCTGGGGGTGTACTGCGGCAAGTAATATCAGTAAAAGAACAGAAAGTTTCCAAAGACCGGCCGTGGACCTGCCTGGGCGGGAACGGAAAAAGTCTTCAGGAAAGCATAGCGAGCTTTGTACATGATTTTGTTGCATATCTTTCTTTCGATATAATATTATTGGGTGCCGGAGGCGCTATTTTCTTTTAATAAAAAACTGTTGCAAAATACCTACAAAATCCTGGCCCGTCTCAATTTGGAGTAAATCTGCACCCACTTTTTTAAACTGACTGCGGGCCTGAGCGGTAATTTCATCAAACTGTTTGCTGTACCGGAGTCTGGCATTTTTATTATTACTGTCAAATAAGAAATGGTCGCCCGATTCCGGATCGCTGATTTCTACAAGTCCGATGCGGGGCAGCTGCATATCCATGCGGTCAAAGACCTGTATGCCAATTACATCATGCTTTTTGGCGGCAACGCCCAGCGCCTGATCATAACTATCCGCAACAAAATCGCTTAAGATAAAGACAATGGATTTATGTTTGGCGGTACTGGATAAAAAGCGCAGGGCTCTTTCCAAATCGGTTTTACCTGACTGCGGATTAAAGCTCAGCAGTTCCCGGACGATCCTTAGTACATGCTGCCGGCCTTTTTTGGCCGGCACGTATTTTTCAATCCGGTCACTGAATAAGATGGTGCTGATTTTATCGTTATTGCTGACAGCAGAAAAGGCAATAGCCGCCGATATTTCTGTTATCAGGTCTTTTTTGGATTGTTTGTAAGTGCCAAACAGATTACTGGCACTGGTGTCTATCAGCAAATAGACACTCAGTTCCCTTTCTTCCTCAAATAATTTACTATAGGCGTGGCCCATCCTGGCAGACACGTTCCATTCAATAAAACGGATATCGTCCCCCGGCTGATATTCTCTGACTTCCTTAAAGGCCATCCCCCGGCCCTTGAAGGCTGAGTGATATTCTCCGGAAAACATATGATTGGTCAGCCGTTTACTTTTGATCTCCAGTTCTCGGACCCTGCTGGCAATAGAAGCCTCATTATCAATATCTTCCGTGATTAACGGGGTATTGATATTATTATGTTGTGATGACTTGTATTTATTTTTCCTTAAAGAAAACACGGGAACATTGAATTTATCAGTGACGCAGGTGATGAACAGCCGCTAATAGGCTTATTTTAGCTATAAATCAGGTAGTTATCCTGGTTTATAGACCCAGTTTATAGACCTAAGGTACCTGGATGGTTTTTAAAATCTCATCAATGATATTCTCCGAGCTGGTATTTTCTGCTTCTGCTTCGTAGGTGATGCCGATTCTATGACGCATGACATCTTTACAAATCGCCTTGATATCCTCCGGAATGACATACCCACGGCTCTGCATGAAGGCATGCGCCTTACTGGCGAGCGCCAGGTTAATGCTTGCTCTGGGAGAGCCTCCATAACTGATAAATGGTCTGAGTTTATCCAGACCGTACTGTTCAGGATAACGGGTGGCAAAGACGATGTCCAGAATATATTTCTCGATTTTCTCGTCCATATAGATTTTGCTGACCAGGTCTCTGGCTTCCTTGATGGCCTGCAGGGTGATAATAGGCTGGATGGCTTTTTTGCCGTTTAACCGGGAGGCCTCCTGGCGGATAATCTGCAGCTCTTCCTGTTTGGTCGGATAGCCAACGACTACCTTTAACATAAAACGGTCCACCTGGGCTTCCGGCAACATATAAGTCCCTTCCTGTTCCAGCGGGTTTTGCGTTGCCAGTACCAGGAACGGTTCAGGCAGTTGATAGGATTGATCGCTGATCGTGACCTGCTTTTCCTGCATAGCTTCCAGCAGGGCGCTTTGAACTTTGGCGGGGGCACGGTTGATTTCATCGGCCAGGATAAAGTTGGCAAAGACCGGACCTTTACGTACCACAAATTCTGCTTTCTGCTGGTGGTAGATCATCGTTCCGATCACGTCTGCCGGTAATAGATCCGGTGTAAACTGTATACGGCTGAATTGTCCCTGCACAGCGGAGGCCAAAGATTTAATGGTCAGGGTTTTAGCCAGACCAGGCACCCCTTCCAGCAGCACATGACCGTTGGAGAGCAGGCCGATTAGTAAACGGTCAATCATATAGGTCTGACCGACAATTTTTTCAGATAATTCTTTTTTTATGCTTTCTATAAAAGAGGATTTCTGCTCTACTTGTTCGTTAACCTGTAAAATTTCTTCTTCTAGACTCATTTTTGGAGAAAATTAGAGCGTGAATGTACGAAGTATAATGCTTGGATTGGTTAATTATATTTTAAAAAAAATAGTTATAAGCAGCGGGTGTTAACAGCGCCTTTATTCCTGTTTAGGACTTGGGCGAACCCATAGAATTACCTGAATGGAAACCAGTTAAAAGCCTTTATCTTTGCAGCTATGACAAAGTACGCACATGATGAGATTCTGCCTTTCGATGGCAGTGAGCAGGATAAGAAGCACCAGGTGGAGCATATGTTTGATGATATCGCCCCTAAATATGATTTTCTGAACCGCTTTTTAAGCCTTGGAATCGATGTGCAGTGGCGTAAAAAAGCCATCAAAAGGTTAAAGGCGCTGGAGCCCACACAAATCCTGGATGTCGCTACCGGTACGGGAGATGTGGCCATTATGACCTATCATATGCTTCGTCCTGAAAAAATTGTGGGAGTGGATATCTCTCAGGGCATGCTGCAGATCGGGAGGGAAAAAATAGCGAAAGCAGGCCTGGCAGATAAAATCAACCTCCGGCAGGCCGATAGCGTGGCCCTTCCTTTTGAAGATGATAGTTTTGATGCTATTACCGTAGCCTTTGGTGTCCGCAATTTTCAGGAACTGGAAAAAGGGCTGGCAGAGATGCGGCGCGTGCTGAAGCCGGGTGGCAAATTAATCGTTCTGGAATTCTCCAGACCCCGTAATGTTATTTTTAAAGGTTTATATAATTTTTATATGAATTCTGTGACGCCTGCCATGGGTAATTTATTCTCTAAAAATAAGGAGGCTTATAGTTATTTAAATAAATCCGCCCGCGCATTCCCGGAAAGAAATGACTTTATCCGGATTTTAAATGGCGTTCACTTTAAAGATACCTTATTTAAGCCGCTGACCCTGGGAATCTGCTGTATTTATGAAGGCGTAAAATAAGCAGGTCATTTGACGCCGGCATTACACCGGTTACTTAAAATCCGTTTTCTATGAAGACTATTTGGATTATTCTATTACTTGTTTGCTCCAATATCTTTATGACGACCGCCTGGTACTGGCATCTTAAACCGGGCGTGGCTAGTCTGCCTGTCTGGAAAATTGTATTAATCAGCTGGGGGATTGCCTTTTTTGAATATTGTCTGACCGTGCCGGCCAATCACTACGGCAGGGAGTGGGGGATAGGCGCCTTTCAATTAAAAATTATCCAGGAAGTAGTGACGCTGGTGGTCTTTACCTTCTTTGCGATTTTTTATCTGAAAGAACCTTTTCACTGGAAATATCTGATCAGTTTTTTATGTGTGCTGGCGGCTGTTTATTTTGCTTTTAAAAAATAATATTGCCAACCAATAGCGTAAGGGATGAAAAAATACAACCATAGGCACTGGGTTTAGAACTGTTCATATCAGGTCTTTCGAAATCCGTAACTCATAGGCTATGTTTCCATAGGTCGTATTTTCACGCGCCATTAAAAAGTAAATGAGGTTTTATTTATATCTGATAAAGTGATATTAACAATATAGGCTTGGCAAGCCAGTGGAAATTCGTTATATTCGTTAATACATGATATTAAACACCGTCTGCGGCTTGTTCGCTGCACCGAAAATACCCTATGAACAAATCCTTCATCTTGAAAACAAAGCTCCTAACCTGATCGTATATGCGATCCCGTTTATGGCTTTTTTTACACTTCTTGAAATGTGGGTCTCCTGGCGTGAAAAACATAAGTTATATAAGGTAAAGGAAAGTATTGGTTCGACACTTGTCGGGCTGGGTAATGTGCTGATTAACTTATTATTAAAGGTGGGTCTTTTGTATTTTTTTGTATGGCTATATAATGTGCTGCCTTGGCGTATGGAGTTGCAATGGTGGACGCTGATTCCCTGTTATATATTGTTTGACTTTTGCAGTTACTGGGCACACCGTTTTTCTCATTCCCAGCGGTTCTTATGGTCGACACATGTGGTCCACCATTCAGCGGAAAGCTATAACCTGACGGTTTCTTTTCGGTTAAGCTGGATTCAAAACATAAAGATTATATTTTTTATTCCGGTAGCTTTATGCGGATTTCATCCGCTGGTATTTTTCGTTGTCAGCCAAATCAGTGTGCTATTTCAGTTTTGGGTACATACCGAATATATCAAAAAACTTCCGTGGATATTTGAGTACATTTTAGCCACCCCTTCCAATCACAGGGTGCATCATGGATCACAGGAAAAATACCTTGATAAAAATTTTGCGGCCACTTTTATTTTCTGGGATCGCCTTTTTAGGACGTATCAAAAAGAAGAAGAACCACCGGTTTATGGTCTCACTACTAAAATCGGGAACAGGTTGAACCCCATTTACCTTAACTTTCATGAGTTAAAAGACATTTGGCAGGATGTCAGAAAAGCTAAAGGTTGGCGAAAGAAATGGTTTTATTTATTTGGGAGCCCGGTCGCCATTGACCTGGAGAAAAAAGGGAAATCGGTGTCTTGACATTTTGTGTTTATTGTTGATCAAAGTTTCAAATTATAATAGTGAACTTGCCTGAAATCAACCACATACCTTTCAGGAAAATAAGGGCTTTGGATTATAAATAAATGAATTTATTGTGTTTAGAATATGATAAAGGCAGCAGCCAACCATTTTAGTAGCGATATGATTAGAATTTTTATTCTAACAGTTTAATCAATTCCTCCGGACTAGCCCCCGTCGGAAAGGTTTTGACCAGTTCCCGCTTCTTATTATAAGCGGCCATATAAGGGGTCATTTCTAAATGATAGAAGCTGGGGATCGCATAATTGACATCTTTTACAAAATGTACATTGGGCAGGTTATCCAGGTGGTACTTTTTAGCAAATGCGTCGATCTCTTCAAAAGAGGCGGCATATGTTGCCCAGATAAAGTCGATTTTTTTCAATTTATCCATGGCGCTTGCAAGTCTGGTAGCCTCATGCTGGCAATGTTCACAATCCGGATTGAAAAAAGTAATGACGACGGCTGTTTTTTTCGGCGTTTGAGCAACGTTAAGCCAGCTGCTGTCTTGCCTGAGTAATAGAAAATTAGGAAGGGAAGAATCCTTTCTGTATGGAGGGAGGCTGTCATAATCATTCTGGGCCTTGGTTTGCAGTGAACCCAATAAAAATACAGCCAGTAGCGCCGATAATACTATTTTAACCTTCATGTTGATTGTGCTTTATTTTTGAATTACATCATCGTTCCCAGGTAAAGTAAAGCCGGCTAATCACCGCCTTTTATAAGGCGATTGGTTTTAAACATAATCATCCGTATCCTTTACTTATCCAGGTTTAGATGCCGCAGTAAAATTAAGGTTTAATGTGGCAAAGTTTGTTAGGAAAATGCAGTATTTCTTTCCAGTCTTTCTCCCACCTGCTGACGCCACATGGCATAATAAAGTCCCTTTTGTTCTAAAAGCTCCTGATGACTGCCAATTTCTGCGAATTTCCCCTTTTCCAGCACATAAATAACATCTGCATGCATAATGGTGGAAAGCCGGTGGGCAATCAGAATGGTAATCTGCTGCTTATCTAATGAGATGTCTTTGATGGTAGCAGTAATGGCCTGCTCTGTGATGGAGTCCAGGGCAGAGGTCGCTTCATCAAAGATCAGCAGCCGAGGTTTTCTAAGCAGGGCCCGGGCGATGGATAACCTTTGTTTTTCTCCGCCCGACAGCTTCATGCCATTTTCGCCCAGTATGGTTTTAAGGCCGTTTGGGGATTTTTCCAACAGATGCATGGCGGATGCTTTTTGCATGGCATCCAGCATTTCTTTTTCGGTGGCATCGCTTTTAACAAACTGCAGGTTGGCATGGATGGTGCCGGCAAATAGCTGGGTATCCTGGGTGACAAAGCCGATTTGTCTTCTTAACTGGTTATAGCGGATGGCGGAAGAGTCGATTTCATTAAACAGAATACTGCCTGACAGAGGCCTGTAAAGACCTACCAGAAGTTTGACCAGGGTCGACTTACCGGAACCGGAGGGCCCGACAAAGGCGATGGTCTGTCCGGTTCTGACCTCAAAGGACAGGTGGTCTATACTGTTATAGTCAGCGGATTTATGTTTAAAGACAACATTGTCAAATCTTAAACTGTCCAGCGCTCCCAGATCCGTAGGGGCGGCAGGCCGGGTTTCAATGGGTTTTACCATTAGCCTGTCAAAACTCCGGATAGAAGCGTCCACTTCGCGGTACTGCAGGATAATATTGCCCAGATCCTGCAAGGGCCCGAAAATAGTGGTGGAAATAAACTGCATGGCAATCAGCTCCCCGGTCGTAAGGACCTTTCTGAAAATCAGCCATAACAGGATAAATAAAATAGATTGTTTCAGCACGTTTAGGGTCGTGCCCTGTAAAAAGGAAAGGGTCCGGACCTTTTTTACTTTTTCCATTTCCAGATCAAAGATGGAGGCCGTCAGCCCTTTGAGTCGTCTGATCTCCGGAAAGGTAAGCCCAAGGGATCTCACCAGCTCAATATTTCTGAGACTTTCTGTAATAATCCCCGACATGGCATAGGTCTCTTTATTGATGGAACGCTGTATGGTCTTTATCTTTTTACTCAAAAGGCCGGTCAGAGAACCCAGCAGAACGATACCGATTAAAAATACGGGGATGAGCATCCAGTTTTTGGTGATGGAATACCAGATGAGAAAACCAATGCCGACAACGGAGGAAAATAAGATATTGATAAAAGAGGTGACAAATCGCTCCGTATCGGTTTTGACTTTTTGCAAAATAGATAAGGTCTCACCGCTTCTGTTTTCTTCGAACTCCTGAAAATTTAACCGGAGGGTTTGTTTGAGGCCGTCATTAAAGATTTTCTCGCCGAATCTGGCGGTGGCAAGCCGGATAAAATAATCCTGGAAGGCTTTTGCCAGCCGGGAAAGCAGTGCCACTGCCACTGCCACCAGCAGCCAGAACAGTACGCCCTTTACCAGGCCTTTTTCCGTACTGACAACGGGGTGGGTGGCGTAATCATCAATGATTTTCCCAAAGATAACCGGATCTATCAGACTGAGCAACTGCGCAGCGGTTGCGAGTAGCAGTGCGATAAAAATCAGAGTCTTATGCGGTTTAAGGTATTTCCAGAGTGTTTCCATAAGCCAATTTAAGCAATCTTTTTTAACCAACCGGAATTAGATAATTGTATTTTAGTTCGGGTGGTGGTCCCAGCATTCAATTTGTCGAATTTTACTACCTTGCCCTTCTAAAAACAGCGAATAATGGCAGATTCAAAAATAATTCTGGTGACAGGCGCCACGGCAGGCTTTGGTAAAGCCATTGCCGAAACCTTTGCGGCAAAAGGATGGGATGTAATTATTACCGGTCGAAGGCAAGAGCGTTTAAAGGAGCTGGCACAAAAGCTGACCGGAGGCTATGGTGTCCGGGTGCTTCCCTTGCATTTTGATGTCAGAGATAAAGTGGCTGTCAACGAACAGCTGGGGCAGTTGCCGGATAACTGGAGGGAGATTGACGTCCTGGTCAATAATGCGGGACTGGCACTTGGCCGGGACTTATTTGATCAGGCCAGTATGGACGACTGGGAAGCAATGATTGATACCAATATAAAAGGGCTGCTTTATGTGTCCAGAGCTGTGTTGCCGTATTTTGAAAAAAGAGGCGAAGGGCATATTATTAATATCGGTTCCACTGCGGCCAAGGATGTCTATCCGATGGGTAATGTGTACTGCGCTACCAAAAGTGCCGTGGAGGCCATCTCCAAAGCACAGCGCATTGATCTGTTATCCAAAAAAATAAAAGTCACGGCCATTCATCCGGGAGCAGCAGCCACTGAGTTTTCCCTGGTTCGCTTCAAGGGGGATCAGGCAGAAAGTGACAAGGTGTACAAAGGCTACCAGGCGCTGGAAGCTACTGATATAGCAGACATCACTTATTACGTTGCGACACTGCCAAAGCATGTCTGCATCAATGATCTGGTCGTTACCTGTACGGCGCAGGCAAATGCCTTTTTTACGCATAAAGAAGGGTAGTAAAGACTGTCGCAGCTATCGGAGCATCTGTTATGACAAACTAAGGTAAAGGTAAAGGCAAAGTGTGCCGCAAATCCGGATAAAATAAATGTCCCGCTCTCAGGCACGCTTTGCCCCTTTGGTATGGCTGAAGGGCTGGATGATTATATTATTTTTTAGCGGTAGCCCAGTCCAGCGCCTTATAAATGAGTTTCTGAAAAACGGGGGAGGAGAAGGTGCTGTCAAAATGTCCCCATTCAATATAAAAGGCACGGCCGCCTTCAAATGTATGATACCAGCTGATGGGATGGAATTTGCCCATATTACCTCCCTGATAGGTGGATTCATCTACCGTAATCAGATAATGCAGGCCTGGTTGAACGGACTTGAAATTATAGATCTCTTCTTTTTGTACCAGAGAATCCGGTAAATGTTCAGTGGCTATGAACTTCTTATCCAGTACATGGAAGGTGGCTGTCTGCGGCTTTGGATGATTGTCAAAATAAGCGCCGGAGAGTTGATTATACCAGGGCCAGTCATATTCCGTATCGGTGGCCGCATGAATACCGATATAACCGCCGCCTTTATGGATAAAATCCTGAAAAGCTATTTGTTGCAGACTGTCCAGCACGTCACCGGTGGTATTTAAAAAGACCACGGCTTTATATGGAGCGAGCCCCTTAGTGGTAAATATGGCGGCGTCCTCAGTAGTATCTGCCTGGTAACCTGCAGCGGCACTCCGGGATAAAAACATGGTTTTACCGGCACCAATAGAACTGTGCCTGAAACCTGCCGTTTTAGAAAAGACCAGAATCTTTTTAAGCGGCCCCCTGGCCTTTGTCTGCGCACGGACAGTATGCATCAGCGGGGATAATATTGCTAAAAGCACCAGCGGTTTAAAAAGCCGCCTTAACGGAAAAGTGTTTTGCTGCATGGGTATAGCGTAAAAATATTAAAACTGAAAAATACCTGGATTAATTTAAACTCGGGTCGTTAAAAGTATCTCCCTGACTAAAGTCGCCTGTGGTATAGCCCTTTTTGAACCAATAGATACGCTGAGCGGACGTCCCATGGGTAAATGAATCGGGGTTTACCGTGCCGGTTGCTTCTTTTTGCAGCCGGTCATCTCCGACGGCTCCTGCAGCGCCCAGCGCAGATTCTATATCCCCCTGATCCAGTTGGATGATATTTTGCTGTTCTGCATAATGAGCCCAGAGTCCGGCATAGAAATCTGCCTGAAGTTCCAGTTTGACGGAGAGTTTATTATACGCTTCTTCACTGAGTCTGGCTCTGGCTGCATCCACCTGGTCGGTCATCCCGAGCAGGTTTTGGATATGGTGTCCCATTTCATGGGCCACCACATAGGCCTTGGCCAGGTCCCCCGGTGCATTAAAGCGCTGGGAGAGCTCCTGGAAAAAGCTCAGGTCGATATATACCATTCTGTCTCCCGGGCAGTAAAAAGGGCCGGAGGCCGCACTGGCACCGCCGCAGGCTGTCTGCACGCTGCCTTCAAACATGACAAGCGTGGGTTTGGTATAGGATTTATTGAATTTATCCCTGAGTACGCTGCTCCATACGCTGTTACAGCTGTTATATACCCGGACGGTAAAAGTAGAGTCATTGTTGGCGTTCGTATTGGTAACAGTGCCGGTACTCTGGGAGGTCGTCTGGGTAGGCATCACGTTGTTGACAAACCCCAGCATTTCCAGGGGATTCTTACCTAAAATAAGAGAGATGATGACCACCACCACAGCGCCAAGGCCGCCTATTTTCCCCACTCTTCGGGCACCGCCTTTTCTTACTTCTACGCCATCCGTACTGTCATCAGGATTGATCCATTTCATGTGTTCATGTTTATGTTAAAGGTGTTCTGATACTCGCGCAATAATAATCCAATTATCGGCTCTTTGCGCCAAGTGTTAATAAAAACCTATCATAAATATACAGTAAGTTTTTTAAATAGGCCAGCTCAGGAAGTATTCAGTGATGAAAAATGCTTTAATCAAATATTAATCAATTATTTATAAGTGACTGCAGGGAGGTATGCTGTTATTTTCAAGCCTGGATTACCGGTAGGATCTGTCGTATAACGTACCGACCGGATCCGACTGCCAATAGGGATAACGGCTGAGTTCAGATCCGCCGGGATCTGCAGTTAATTCCAGGACCGTTAATCTGCCATGGTGACCGGCGCCGGTGTCCAGATCCAGGATATTTAATGCCTGCACGGGGGTATCCGTTGCCAGGCGTCTACCCAGATGAGTGGTAGGGGTATGACCTATAAAAACAGCAGAGATGTCGCTTTGTTCATAGAAGTCTTCCGGAGGGGTGTCTTCCCCCAAGGCCGATTTGATTTCCAGGGCCGTGCTTAGTAAATTTCTGTCCCAGAAAAAATCGGTGGGATGTTGATCGGTCAGCCGTAGTTTTCTATTAAAGCCCCCATGTACAAATAAACGCCCTGAAGCGTCCTTATAATATAAATGCTGACTGGCCAGCAGCTTTTTATGGGTCTGCGGAATATCTGTTGGTGTCATATTATTTTTAAACCCACTAAAAGTACGGATGATCTGATTGGGCTTTCCGGCATGCTGCAGGTAGGAAATCATCGTTGCTTCCCCACCGTGGCTCCAGCTCGATGGATGGATGCCGGTTGCCATATAACGTTCCAGCCAGTCGTCATGATTGCCTTTAATCAGTATTTTATCAGGGATGGACAACAGGTGTTCCATGACTTCATACACCTGGGGATAACCGTCCACGATATCCCCTAGCTGAATAAGCTGATCCGTTTGCGGATTGAACCCCGAGCGCTCCAGACACTGGACAAAGGCTTTATAGGCACCGTGAATATCACCCATCACAAAGGTTCGCATGGCGACATTATTTTATGGACAATTATTGGCTTTACCATTACAAATATCCGGCATTTTCTATAAAATGGGTGGAAATAAAAAAATCTAAACGGGAAACCAGGCGTAATAAATATTGATTGTGAATTAATTGCAGGGCACTTGCAGGTAGGGGGGCTTAGGTCTTAAAAAAGAACGCATTGGCGACGTAATTTTTTTTGCCCGTTTGTTTTAAATATTTTACCTTTAAGCTACAAGCGCAGTAAGTGCGCCCTATCGCAAACCTGATATGTGGTTTGTACAAATAATGACCAGGCGGGTAGTATTTAATAATACAAAGATACCCGCCTGGATTTTTTTTGAGGCGCATCCAGGACTGCAATTTTTATGAGACATCCATAACTTATCCAGATAACCCATGAATATGCATTAATTTTGCATATTATTGTTATTGATTGTTATATTGAATCCGTAACAAAGTCGTAGAACGCGTAATAAATATGTCTAAATTTTTAATTATCGGACTTGGGAATCCGGGTGCAGAATATGCCGGTACCCGGCATAATGCCGGTTTTGATGTGGTGGAGGCTTTTGCGGCTGCCCATGAAGGCAGCTTCAGGACGGACCGTCTGGCGGAAGTGGCCGAAGTGAAGTGGAAAGGTAAAATCTTTGTATGTATTAAACCGACCACTTATATGAATCTGAGCGGCAAGGCCTTTAAATATTGGATGGATAAGGAAAAAATACCGCTGGAAAGAACGCTGACGGTGGTAGATGACCTGGCGTTACCCATTGATAAGGTACGTATCCGTGCCGGCGGCAGCGACGCCGGCCATAACGGTCTGAGGGATATTCAGCAAATTTTGGGTACCACGGAATATCCGAAGTTAAGATTTGGGATTGGCAATCAGTTTCCCAAAGGTATGCAGGTTGATTTTGTGCTGGGTAAATGGTTCCCCGAAGAAAGGGAGGTGATCCAGGCTAAAATAATAAAATGTGTGGAGATGATTGAACAGTTTGCCGTAGCCGGTATCTCACGCGTTATGAATGATTATAATAAACAGAGTTTTGGCGTTGTAAAAAAATAACCAGTAAGCACTTTGAACAATATAACAGCTTTCCGCAAGTTTGTTTCTGGGCATCACCTGTATGCGGGTCTTTTGATTACCCTTGCCGTACTGGTGCCTTCCATTGTGTTTTTTCAGCAGGGATTACTGGTGAAATATATACTTGTGCCCCTGGGGGTTATTAATGTGGGATTTGCAGATTCGCCCGGATCTTTTAAACACCGGGTCAATGCCAATATCATTGCCATTGTGGCTTATTTTGTGGTGTCGGTCATTGCAGGCTGGTCCAGGGATTATATGTGGCTATCCATTGCGGAACTATTGATATTTGCCATTGTACTATCGCTGGCGGGTATCTATGGGACCAGGATGTCTTCCATCGGTACCAGCGCTTTAATGTGCTTTATATTCTTTTCTGACCGGAATTTTGTGGCCGGAGATATCCTCATCAATGCCTGGTACATGACCGTGGGCGGGATTTTATATTTTGTACTGTTTATCCTTTTTTACCGGCTTCGTCCCTATAAATTGATTCAACAGATGCTGGGAGAGCATTTGATTGAACTGGCTTCCCTGCTTAACCTCAGAAGCAGTTATTATGCTCCGAAGGTGGATTATGATCATATCATGGATCAGATGCTCAAAAAGCAGGTCATCTTAAAGGAACAGCAGGAAAATTTAAGAGAAGTGCTCTTTAAAACCCGGCAGATAGTCCAGGAGTCTACCGTTAAGAGCCGCTCCTTACTGGTGATTTTTATGGATAGCGTGGATCTGTATGAGCGTATTTTACTTTCTCAACAGGATTATGTTCAGCTCCATAAGGCTTTTGACGGCAAACATATTTTGCAGGTCTATGGTCGTTATTTAAATATTCTGGCTTTTGAGCTGGAACAGGTGGGGCTGGCGCTGCAGCAGGGCCGTCAGTATCATAGCAAAAGAGAACTCAATAAGGCATTTGAAAAATGCAGAGGTGCTTTTTATCAGCTCAGGGAAAGAGCCATGGATTCGTCCAATATGGAGGACTTTATCATGCTGCGTCAAATTCTGTATAGTCTGCAGGATCTGACGGACAGGATTAAAAAAATCAATCTGCTGACCAAAAGCAAAAAGGACATTTCTGCTGAAATAACTATCGGGGCATCATTAGAGCCGGTAAAGGAAAAAAGAAGTATCCGGGATTTTGATCCTTTCACGCCTAAGCAACAATATGATTTTAGATTATTTGTTGAAAATATCTCCTTTAAATCAGGACAGTTCAGGCACGCCATCCGGGTGACGGTGGCACTGGTCTTAGGGTTGGTCGTCTCCAGAATGTTTAATCTGGGACATCATAGTTATTGGGTCCTAATGACGATTATCATTATTCTAAAGCCCTCCTATAGCCTGGGCAGACAAAAGAATATTGACAGAATCGGTGGAACAATTGTAGGTGGGATCATCAGTTTTCTGACGATATATTTTATCAGTGATGTGGACGCCATATTCGTGGTGATCTGCTTTGCGACCCTGCTGTCCTGCTCCATGCTGCGCATCAATTACTTTATTTATGCAATCGGCATGACCATGATGGTAATCTTGTCTTATGACTTTATCAGTGCAAAGATTATGAGCGATGTGCTGATGCAAAGGATTTTAAATAGCGGGATCGGGTGTGCGATTGGTTATGTGGCCTCTTTATTTGTACTGCCCACCTGGGAGCATGAACAAAAGAATCAGTATGCCTCAGAGATGATGGATGCCAATAAAGCGTATTTTATTGCTGTTGCGGGATATTTTATCGGCAAGCCACTGGATGTGGAATATTTTAAGCTCTGCCGGAAAAATGCCTTTATTGCACTGGCAAATTTGTCCGATAATTTTCAAAGAATGTTATCGGACCCCAAAAGACAACAGGTGAAGTTGCAGGAATATCATCATTTTGTCGTTACCAGCAATATGCTTTGTTCCTATATCGCTTCTCTTTCTTATTATGCGCAGCAGGAAGACAAGCGCTTTGTATCGGAAGAGTTTACTCTGGTCTTCAGTCAAATTAAACAGAACTTTGAAACGGTTCAGCAGGCACTCACATGGCCCGCGAGTGAGGATGCGGGTTCTGTACTAAGGCAGTTGCCTGTCAATCAGAAACTCCTGGAGTTACTGGAGCAACGCAAAAAAGAATTACAGGTAAGTCAGGACGGGCCACATAATACCTCTATCAGGAAGTTCCTGACAGACTATAAAACGATAAACAGTCTTTTTAATTTGATTAATGGGGTAGTGGCGGATCAGAAAAAAATAGTTTTAGAACTGGCAAAAAGCTAACTAAAACACTATGGAGTGAAAGTCCATAGGTTGATTTGAATGGCTAAAGCCATGAAGGACTTGGCTAAAGCCAATTAAAAAATTTAAGCCAAAGCTCATTAAAACTATTCCAGAATAAAATTCTGTTCCCCGTTGGGGCCGTTTCTGTGATGCTCTAGATACTCTTGCAAAATAATTTTATTATGAAAAAGCAAAATTTAAATAAGCCGATATTGAAATTTTTAGAAAACCTTGAATTGGTAGGAATAACTTTTATCAGGGGCTATATACAATTCTAATTTGATGGGCCGGTTTTAAATACTTATACTTTGCCGAAAATAAAAGTTAAAAGTAAAATTATTACTTCAAAAGATTTCGGTTATTATGATACATTGTGTATGTTGATGGGTGAAAAAATCAGTTCGGCCTATGAAGATGAAAAAGAAGAAATAATTACGATTAGATTTGAAACCGAGACCGAACTCTTTGTGTCTTTGAAGTCTGAAGATAGAAATTGTGCAGAAGCTGTAATGCTTCAACTTGAAACAGGGGGAAAATGGAATGTTTGGTAGGTTATCAAAGTTGCCGCTAAGGGGGTACTCAAACCTTTAGGCTTAGGTTCTACGGGTAGAACGGCAGCGGAAAACCTTACCGAGCAGTTGGCAATGAAGGAAGCGTTATCAAATCCGGCAGCTGGTCAAATTATTCAAAGAATGAAACCGCTTACAGATCCCCGTTGGTCAGGTTGGAGAAAAATGCAATATGAGCATATCGGACTGGACGGCAGCAAGACAATCATTCACTATATTGGTCAATGGAGTAACGGTGCTTTAAAAGCCGTTGATGATTTTAAATTCAAATAGTCTATGAAAATTCGTTGTATCAATAATACAGGAGACGCACTAAGGGTATATGAAAATAAGTCTTTAAGCAAAGATGAGTTAGGGAGGTTTGGGGCTACGGGACATACTGAATTTGGTTTGATAATTGGTAGGGAATATATAGTAATGGGAATGCTCTTAGGCGAAGGGTGTCTGGATTACTTAATAGACGATGGCGGGTATGTTTCTGCATATCCGTATCCTCTTTTTGAAGTTATTGATAATAAACTACCTTCCAGTTGGTTTTTTAAGTCTTTAAAAAACACAGATGAAAACTATCCCTATCAGGAAGCCATTTGGGGCTATTACGAGTTAGTTTTTGATGATAATCACTATGAAAAACTGGTAGATTTTGATGAAGAAGCCCAACGGATTTACTTCAAACGAAAGATAGAGTTAGAAAACGAATTAACAGAATAATATCAACGTCAGGCAGCAGCTTGGCGTTTTTCAGATATATCACCGGACTGGGCTACAAGAGGATGGGCTATACCTACGATATATCCGGCAAACTCACCAAGACTATTTACCAGAAAGGCAATGCAGCAGAAACCTTTGTACAGTACTATACCTACAACGACAACCAGCGGATTGACTCCGTGTTCAGCAATACCGTAGACAACACGACGACCAGACAGCTACAGGCGCACTACGTATACAGCCTCACGGGGCAGGTAAAACGCATGAAGCTGGGCAGCCAGCTACAGGGGCTGGACTACACCCATCTGCTGGACGGTTCCTTAAAGGCGATCAGCATCAGTGACAGGACCAAAGACCCCGGGGGCGATGGGGCAAACGGCTTTCTGCCCGATGCCTTCGGTATGGTACTGGACTACTATGCCAATGATTACAAAAAAACACGTACAGGCATAAATCTTCCCAAAGGGGTCAATACCGGCACGTACGCCACGGACAGCTATAACGGACAGATCAAAGCCATGAGCTGGTTCAGCCTTATGGGGGCCAAAAAATTAAACGATGAAATTAAGGATTGCTGATAATTATGAAAAAGATGGTAATAATAGAAAGGAATAGAAACTGATCTTTGGCTATCAAATCAATTCTGCCTGATGTTTTTATTTCTTCAATGAAATTGAATTCAGGTCTATAACCGCTATGAAATCAGGTTTTTCGACCATTCGCATAAAGATTAATATTACGCTCTTATCTTAGCCATGGGCTATAGTTTTAAGGTTTATCTTTTAATAAATGTAGTTGGTTCGCTGGTATAGAAATAGCATTTCATACCGTTAGCTCCAAATTGGATAGCACCATTCAAAACACTATTGATACCTTACTTTTATAATGGAATTAGGTGTATCGGTTAGCAAGCGGCCATTTAGCAGACTTTAGCATAGGACTCCTAAAGCTGGCTAAATAACCTCTTGACTTCTCTAAGTACATAAAAAGATTAGAGCAGACACCGCACCCTGAATAAAAACGGTTTAACTTCATAACAGATCAGAAGCCCAATAGAAAGAATATCCTCCAAATATGCGAAGCCGGCTGCATGTGTTGGGAGATAGAAAATCAAGAATTTAATCCTCAGAAGAACGGGGGCTTTAATTTAGTTCATAGTTCTCCAGAAACTCCTTTAATAATTACAAGAATTATTGCCTGTGGATGCGGATTGGCCATATGCTTATCCAGGCAATCTGAGATGTACCGAAAACTCAATTGCACTTTTAAAAGCCCAGTGCAACTTAACCCTCCCTTTTTGCAACAGCTCTGCAGATCATGGGCTTACATCTCCTAAGCAATCTGTGTTGTTAAAATCTTTTGGGGATGTTAAAGGGCATATTTACCTGCGTTGAGGTTAGTTTGAATCATTGACATTTAAAGGCCCGTTTTTAGGGCGCTACTTTAAATTGTTCGGTAACCTACACCATCCATCTAGTATTTGTTTATCTAATAAAATCCATAATTAACTGCTCTGCCTGTCTGCGTGCATCGTCCAGGTTTTCATTAATGACGGTCTTGTCAAAATGGGGCTGGAAGGATAATTCGTACTTAGCTTTATTTAACCGGGTCTGGATACTTTCAGGGGTCTCCGTGCCCCTGCCTTTTAATCTTTCTTCCAGTGCCTCTACGGATGGTGGCTGAATAAATATAGACAGGCATTCCTCCCCGAATTGTTTTCTGACATGGATGGCTCCTTTGACATCAATATCCATAATGGGTAGTTTACCACTATCCCAGATTCTGTTGAGTTCGGATTTTAGCGTGCCGTAATATTTACCTTCATAGACCATTTCCCATTCTAAAAAAGCATCGTTTTGGATGTTTGCTTTAAACTGATCTACGGACAGAAAATAATAATCAACACCGTCTTTTTCTGCTCCTCTAGCATTGCGGGTAGTGGCAGACACGGAGAATGAAAGTTTGTCCGCATGCTTATCCAGCAGGTAATGCGCAATGGAGCTTTTACCGGCTCCGGAAGGAGCCGTTAAAATAATCATTTTGCCATGATGTTTGCCTATTTGTTCCGACGTTGCCATATAACTTTAGTGCTTGGTGAGTGATTAGGAATTTTTAAACTGCCAAAAAAGACTAACGGTGATACCACATCACCTTTTCTTCTATAGGGGTTAATCTTCTGCCTGCTGCAGGCGTCTGTTCTGTATATCCTAAATATATCAGTCCAATCATTTGGTCTTCCGGTAATAATTGAAAGTATTGTTTCATGGCCGGTTTTAAGGTCTGACCGCCCGTACTCCAAAAACTGGATATACCCAGCGCTTCCGCCGTGAGTAAGATATTCTGAACTGCGCAGGCAGTGGCACAAATTTCTTCCAGTTCTGTGATATTGGACTTTGGTCCCCTTTTAGAAAAGACGGCAATGATATGAGAGGCATTGTCTCCCTGGTTTTTTAATTTATCATAGGAGGCCTGCATAAAATTTTCCGGGTCCGTATGGGCTTTATATAGCTCTGCATGGTCCTTACAAAAGCGCTTGATGCCATCCCCGTCAAATATGATGAAGCGCCAGGGTTCTGTCAGACCGTGAGTGGGTGCCCAGTTGGCCGCTTCTATAAGGCGGTCAATCAGGGCGCTTTCAATAACTTTACCATTATACCCCTGAGGTTTAACGGATCTTCTGTTTTTAATGGCGGATTCTACCTGAGAGGCCGCCTCTGCTGTATGATTATCTGTAGTTGGATTAGACATGTAAATTGAATTCTGTTTTTGTGGATAGATAAATAGTGGTATGAGTGATTGAATGGTAAAGGGCAGTACCACTGAACTGCTCTTTTATTTCTGGTTATCAATTCTTCGAATATCAGCCCCTAGCTGAATTAAACGTTGATCGATTTGCTGATAACCTCTGTCAATCTGTTCAATATTTTGGATGGTGCTTTTGCCCTCTGCACTTAAAGCAGCGATTAGCAAAGCCTGTCCCGCTCTGATATCCGGGCTGGTCATCGTAATGCCTCTGAGTGGATGTTTTCTGTCCAGCCCAATGACAGTGGCACGGTGGGGGTCGCAAAGTATAATCTGAGCGCCCATATCGATGAGTTTATCGGTAAAGAATAAGCGGCTTTCAAACATTTTCTGATGAATGAGTACACTGCCTTTGGCCTGAATGGCGGTGACCAGCACAATGCTGATCAGATCCGGAGTGAAGCCCGGCCAAGGGTTATCATAAATGGTTAAGATCCCGCCATCCATATAAGTCGCAATCTCATAATGATCCTGCTGCGGGATATAAATATCATCTCCTTTGAATTCCATTTGAATCCCCAGTTTTCTGAACTTATCCGGGATAACGCCTAAATGCTCAATGCCTGCATTTTTAATCGTCAGTTCACTGGAGGTCATCGCTGCAAGACCGATAAAGCTGCCAATTTCAATCATATCGGGCAGCATGGTATGGGTGGTGCCGGATAGTTCCTTAACGCCCTGTACGGTTAACAGGTTACTGCCGATTCCGGTAATCCGGGCCCCCATGCTATTAAGCATGCGGCAGAGTTGCTGAATATAAGGTTCGCAGGCCGCATTGTAAATCTGCGTCTCGCCTTCAGCTAAAACGGCGGCCATTAACACATTGGCTGTACCGGTAACGGAAGGCTCATCGAGCATCATATAGCAGCCCTTTAAACCGGAGGTGGTAAATTCCAGGCAGGAGGTCTGCGGGTTATATACAAATTCGGCGCCCAGTTTCTGGAAACCTAAAATATGGGTATCGACACCCCGGCGGCCGATTTTATCCCCCCCTGGTTTGGCGATATAGGCTTTTTTATAGCGGGCCAGCATGGGGCCTGCCAGCATGACACTGCCTCTTAATTTACTGCCTTTTTCTCTGAAGGCCGGCGAGTTCAGGTAATCTGTCTGAATCTGATCCGCCTTAAAAATGCAGGTGTGGCGATCAATTCTGTTAACCTGCACCTGCATATCGGAAAGCAGTTCGATCAACAAATTGACATCCAATATATCGGGGATGTTTTCTATACGAACCTCCTGATTGGTTAAAAGCACGGCGGAGATAATCTGCAGGGCTTCGTTTTTAGCCCCCTGCGGTTGAATACTCCCACTAAGCTTTTTGCCACCTATTACTTCAAATGAAGCCATATAATAATAATTTTTATTTTGTTTGTCTGTGTTTGAATCCCGGGTTTGAACCGCAAATTTAATGATCTGAACCCGAATAGCCCCAAGTTGATTGTTATAATCCCCAAAAAGCAGCGCAGGCAAATTTTTAGCCACGGCTTATTCCCTGTGAACGAACCTTGAAATTGTTTACTGGCGGCTCAAGTCTGAACGGATTTGATTAGCTTTATTGCCTGATTTACAATTTAACCAACCAGAAAATAAACGAAAAAGTGATGACTGAAAATGACAACTCCTTTGATTCATTAGGGACGGGCTTTCTTCGCCAAAGTATAATACGACTCGAAGGGTATAAGCTGATGGCGGATAAAGCTACCGGACAACTTACAAAGGAACAATTATTTTCCATTGTGAGTCCCGGCAGCAATAGTATCGCTGTGATTATGCAACATATGGGCGGTAACATGATGAGCCGCTGGACAAATTTTCTGACAGAAGACGGAGAGAAGACCTGGCGCAACCGGGATCAGGAGTTTGAACAGCCGGATGCGCAACTGGCCAATGAAAAAGCAATTTTGGATCTTTGGGAGAAAGGCTGGGCCTGTCTTTTAGGGGCCCTTGGAAACCTAAAACCGGCTGATCTGGAAAAAAATATTACAATCAGGGCAGAACAGATGAAGGCCTATGACGCCATAATCAGACAGTTAATGCATTACAGCGGACACGTGGGACAAATCGTATATATCGCTAAAATGTTGAAAAAGGAGGACTGGCAGCCGCTGACTATTGCTAAAAATCAAAGTCAGGCATATAATGAGTCCATTGGCTTTACAAAGCAAAAACACTAAGATTCTGTACAGAAAGCCTGGGGCCAGCGTTCGGCACGGAAATGACCTTGACCAGGCGTTTTGAGAAGAACGGTTGTATTGCTAATAAAGTGTTAAGCATACTGGTCTTGCCCATTAAAAGCAGTAAATTCACATTGAAAAACCATAATCCTATGCATCATTCACAGGTGAATACCTTTGCCATGCGCTCTCTTCTCGGGATTTTATTAGGAGGTGCGCTATTTAGTTGCCACAGCAATTCTCAGTCAAAAACAAGTCAGGATACGGTAGCAGGCGTTGCGGACAGTCTGCCGCCGGTAGAAACAAAAGCCCCCAATAGCAATTATAAACCGGCTTTTGAGGGACAGACCCGAGTAAAAGGTGCGACGACCAAGACACCCATTGAAGTTACTTTACTGGACAGCACGCTTAAATATCCGTGGGCTATCTGCAACCTGCCGGATGGCAGACTGTTGATTACGGAAAAACTGGGAACCATGCGCATTGAAACCCTGGATGGTAAACTGGACAAAAAAATAACAGGACTACCTAAAGTCAATGCCGATGGGCAAGGGGGGCTGCTGGATGTTAACATTGATCCGGACTTCGCGCACAACAGGATGGTGTACTTTGATTATGCGGAACCCGGGCCTACCGGTAATTTACTGGCGGTGGCCAAAGGGAAATTATCCAAGGATGAGACGCACCTGGAAAATATTCAGGTTATTTACCGGGCAGAGCCGGCCTGGAAAGGGACCCTGCAATATGGTTCAAGAATATTATTTGATAAGGACGGCAATCTCTTTGTTAGTACAGGAGAACGCTCTGACAAGCAAATCCGGACAAAAGCGCAGGATCTGAGCGCAGCCATCGGTAAAGTGCTGCACATCACAAAAGACGGTAAACCGGTGCCAGGTGGGCCTTTTGTGGATTCAACCGGTGCATTGCCGGAAATCTATGCTTACGGATTTCGCAATCCGGAGGGCATGGCGATAAATCCCGCTACCGGGGATATCTGGGAAGTTGAATTTGGCCCCAAAGGCGGCGATGAACTTAATATTGTGCGCCCGGGGAAAAATTATGGCTGGCCGGTGATTACCTACGGCAGAGAATATAGCGGGGAAGCGGTAGGAGCAGGTATCCAGCAACAAGAGGGCATGGAACAACCCGTTTATTACTGGGATCCGGTTATTTCACCTTCCGGTATGACCTTTTATAATAGCGACACTATCGCTGAATGGAAAGGGAATATATTTATTGCCTGTCTGAGCAGCTCTCATGTTACCAGACTCGTACTGGATGGTAACCGTGTGGCTGCGGAGCAGTGGCTGTTGCAGGATATGGGACAACGCTTCCGGGCGATCACCCAGGCCGAAAACGGTGCACTGTATGTGGTCAGTGAACAAGGCAATCTATATAAGATCGCTAAAAAATAAGGGACTAGAACTTTTGTCGGTACGCTCAGATCGTTTTAAACGTGGCTTTGCAAGGTTTTTACCAGTAGTAAAAAGTGGATCAGCTGCAAATTGACCTGATCCGGCTGCTCCATAAAACCCATATGTCCTGCCTCATCAAGAATGGCGATCAAGGCTACGTCAGCCATACTGCATTGATGGATTAAATCCTCTTTCGGAGCTGCCTGATCCTGCGTCCCCGAAATAAACAGATAAGGGACGCTAAGGGATTTAAATAGTTCCGTTCTATCCGTCCGGTCATGCATGATCTGATAATACTGCTGGAGTGCGCGGGTGTCAAACCGAGCGCCTTGCTCTATCAGATTCTGGATGATTTCCGGGTGTCGGCTCTTAAAACTACTTCCAAACAGGGCCGGAATCATGGATTTTAAAAAGGACGGCCCCCCGTATTGTTCCATGGTCTGAATCGCTTTTATCCGGTTGACTTTTTTTTCCGGGCTGTCGGCGTATGCAGTGCTATGTAATAGCCCGAGACCTGCTATAAACGCCGGATACTTGGCGGCAAAGCCAAGAGCGATATATCCACCCATGGAATGACCGATGAGTACTACCTGGCTTTTTTTTTCTGTATCAATGATTTGTTTAATAATTTCCGCAAAATCTTCGATACTGGTCAGTTGTGGATTGTAATCAGAGTTGCCCGAGCCTGGAAGATCCGGGACAATTAGATGATAGTCTTGGGCAAGTGCCTTTATCTGAGCGTCAAAAATACGACCGCTCTCCGGGAAGCCGTGTAGGAGTATAACGGTCATAGCTGCTTCCCGGTTCAGGCTTAGATACCGGACTGGCTTTCCTTTCAACGGTAGGGTGTAGACGGATGGCTCCATGACTTTTACTTTTATAAGGAATCCTTTTTTATTATTTTTCTGGAGGCCAGGGCTCCGTACCGGATTAGCATCAGGATACAGAACGGGAGAATGGCAATATTAAAATGTTGAGGCAGTCCCCACCAGAAGCCCAGCAACAGCGCCGTTATAATCAATAGGATCATAAAATACTTCTGCAGCCATTTGCGGGGCTTATAAATGAAAAATCCTGCCACTAAATTAAAGGGCATGGCCCACAGTAAATTGTAGTTGTTTTTACAGGCCTGGTGGTCTGTCCCAAACCACATAAACAGCAGCAGGATACCTAATAGACCGGTTATATATAGTAACAGGCTATCCAGGATTAAATGCAGCTTCGGCCAGTTTTTTCCAAGATAGTACAGTGTCAAAAGTAGCAAAGTGAAAATAGAAACGACGACAAGCGGGAGGTATTTGCCGCTGGGAGAAATGGCAGCAGGCAGATCGATAATTTTCTTCTCAGAAAGAACATAAGGCTTGTTTACAACGGTTGCGCAGTCCACACCCCGCGACAGATAATCCGGTAAAAACATGGCTGTATTATTATCTACCGGGATATCGATCCTGCTGCCCAGTAAGATATCAATACCCAGTTTGCTCCAGGGTTGTCCGCCTTTATCCAGATAATGATAAATCAAATCCCTGAAGCTGGTTTGATCAGGTACGATTTGTCCATTTATTTTGGTGTCTTTCACTAAACCAAAGAGGATATCCCGGATTCTGGTCGCACAGTTATCATAAAGAAAATCATATTTATAATACCTGTTCTGTGGCAGATAATTGTTCTTTAGAAAGCCCAGAATGGCGTCTTTTTGTTCATTGCTTAGATTCAGTACCTGTTCGGTGACACTGCGCTGGGTCACTTTGTATTCATACATAAACTCCTCAAAGGTGGAAATGCTGAGCATGAATTCCAGTTTCCCTCTGGTAAATTTCAAATAAAAATTAGGCTGATCAAACTGGAAAGTACCGTAATTAAAGACAAAGTCCGTATGCAGCAGCCTGTCCTGAACCCTGATGGCCGTATGGCCAAAACTGGAATACAGATCCGCGCCCGGAGAGCAGGTAAGCAGACTTACCGTCAGTGGACTGGCCTGGATGGCTGAATCACTGACCATTCCGGCCAGCCGGACGGCGGTAGGTTTAATCTGCCCATGCACTTTGTTTGCAGTTATAAGCAGGCCAAAGGCCAGCGCGCAGCATAGAATCAGTCTGTTCCAGTAATTAGAAAGGGCGTTTTTAAATGTACTATTTTGTGTCATGCGTGTATTTTTGACCAAAAATCCGGTAGCAAACTCCATTTTTTAATGATCAGGACCTTAGCCGCTCCATAACAGCGATTCTTTGCTGTTAACAATGATTCTGTTCTCATCATGAATGGATTTCAGATACAAAGATGCAAATTCTGGGGGAGATTGTCCTTTTTTAAGGGCGTCTTTCTTATTTTTGGGTTCATTTAACTAAGATTCATGAATATAAAACAGCTCGCGGCAACGATTTATCAGAAACGTTCTTTTTTATGTGTAGGTCTGGATACAGATCCTGATAAACTGCCTGCCGGCTTCGCAAATACTGCGCAGGATATCATTCGTTTTAATAAGGAAATGATTGAGGCGACGCTTGATCATGCAGTTGCTTATAAAATCAACACGGCTTTTTATGAAGCCATGGGCATTAAAGGCTGGCAGATTATGGAAGAGACCCTGGCCGCCATTCCCGATACGCATTTTAGTATTGCGGATGCGAAAAGGGGGGATATCGGCAATACGGCCGCTCAGTATGCCAGAACCTTTTTTGAGACCTATCCGTTTGATTCAGTTACCGTTGCGCCTTATATGGGCAAAGACAGCATTCAGCCCTTTTTAGATTATACCGATAAGACAACCATTGTTCTTGGACTGACCTCTAATAAGGGAGCGGATGACTTTGAACGCTTACAACTGACAGGTGGACAGCAGCTCTATGAAAAGGTGCTTACCACGGTAGCCGGCTGGGGAAGTCCGGATAACTTAATGTTTGTGGTAGGGGCTACGCAAGCCGCTGCCCTTCAAAATATCAGAAAGCTGATTCCTGAACATTTTTTACTGGTGCCTGGCGTAGGAGCGCAGGGCGGTACCGTTGAGGAGGTGGCCGCTGCCGGTTGGGCCCCAAACTGCGGTTTATTGATTAATGTCAGCAGAGGGGTGATTTACGCCTCTAAGGAGGACGATTATCTGCAGGCAGCCCGACTGGCGGCTAAGGGGTATCAGGAGCAAATGGCCTCCGCATTCAAGTAATGAAAGCAGTAGCCGGCTGTTTTAAAAGCGCCGGCTAAAAAAACGGGCCTCTCACATTAATGGTTTCCTTTCCAGGGTATACTTCCTCTGAAATGTGCATACAGCTTTCTCAGGTTCAGGTGTCAAAAAAATCAGGGAAGGCAGTCTGCTATACAATGGATTAAAATGCTAAATGTAATGATAAAAAGTACAGGTTATAAGTTAAGCATGGCTTGGGTGCTGATCATTTCCCTCGGTGCCGCGGCCTTATTAGGTTGTCAGGGCCAGGATGAAAATAGACGGGAAAGCTCAGTTCAGGACAGTTCCGCTACTGCAAAGCGGCCCTCTGGTACCTCTTTTTCTGAAACGAGGACCCATGTTCATCAGGAGCTGCAGATCATCAGGTCTCACAATGACTCATTAATTGAAGTCACCGTAAAACAAGGCTCCATTCCGGATTCCATGGTCTTAAACCTGGATTATAATTATCAGCGCCTGCACGTAAAGGTTTTAAACGTAAAGGGAAAGGATTCCCTGATAGCCAACCTGCACGCACCGGGTAATCAGCGGAACCTGCGCTTTAACCAGATTCAGTTACCGGACGGAACGCTGGACGGTCCTTTTGGCAGAGAACTGCATTACAGGGCCCGTCTTGACGGAGACTATACCCTGATGCTGGGCAAAGATAATATGGCCGATGGCATCTTAAAAGGACCGGTGGTTATCTATCTAAAACTTCAATAAGAAGTAGAAGTAAGCGGATAAAAAAAGAAATATACACTTTGGAAGTACTGTGCCAATGGGTATAGTCACAATACTTCTAAAGTGTGCAATATAATAATAACTAAAATACAGTATTTTATGCTTATGAAGGGCAAGGACGCGGGCGTGATTCCATCCGGACTAAAAGGAGGTTATTCTAAAAAACAGCGCACGGGCGTTTTCCAGGCACTGCAGCAAAGAAAACAAAAGGTGTACGGCTTGAGTCTGATTTTAATGGCGGCTCTTTCCATAGGTCAGCTGCGGGCACAGGGGCCGGTCGCCTCTGGGGCGCAGCCGCAGTCTGTTTCCAGGGCCAATTATCAGCTGGCGGCTAAATTTTCTCCCGAAAGGCAAAAACAGATGGTGTTCTCAACCAGTGTAAATCCCCACTGGCTGGAAAATGGTGACCGTTTCTGGTATCAGTTTGAAACAAGCCAGGGAAAAAAATGGTACCTGGTGGACGCGGCTGCGGCCACTAAACGCCCCTTGTTTAATGAAGATAAAGTGATTGCTAAGGTAAGCGAAGTCGTACAGGAACCTTTTACTGCCCAGCATTTCCCCATCGATAGTGTAGAATTTCTGGAGAAGGAACATGCCATCCGCTTTCAGATACAGTCTAAAAAAGAAGTAACGGATGAGGACACTACAGAGGTGAAAACATCCGTGTCAGATAAGCACCGGAAAGATAATAAGGAAAACCAGAGCAAGGATAAGAAGACCCATAAAAAAGTCTATTATTTTCGTTATGATATTGACCGTGACGAACTGACGGAGCTGAAGGATTTTAAACGGAAAAAAGAGACCCAGTCCTGGGCCAATATATCCCCAGACGGCAAGACAGTGGTCTTTGTCAAACACTACAACCTGTATTGGATGGACAGGGCGAATTTTGAAAAAGCGCTGATCGATGATAAGGATAGCACCATTGTTGAACATCCCCTGACAACAGATGGAGAACTGTATTTTACCTATGGCAGGAATTCCAGTAATATCGGTACGGATAATGTAGAGATGGAAAAGGATAAGGATAAGCGGTCAAGGCCTTATTTATTATGGTCGGCGGATTCCAGGTATTTCGCCATGACCAGGGAGGATGACCGCAAGGTAAGTAAACTCTGGGTCGTTCATAATATTAAAGAACCCCGCCCGACCCTGGAGACCTACGCCTATTCAATGCCGGGAGATACGGCGCTTTCACTATATCATCTGTTGGTTTTTGACATGACCAGTAAAACGCAAAAAGAAATTGATGCGCATGCCTATAAGGATCAGACGCTTAGCATTCAGGGGAAGCCTTATCAGTCCTCAGACAGGGATAAGCCCTATGTGCCGCTGATCTGGTCAGCAGATGCCACGCATTTTTTTGTAACCCGTCAGAGCCGGGATATGAAAAAAATTGATGTGCTAAAAGTGGACGCGGTCACGGGTCAGGTTAAAACCCTGATTGAAGAAAGAATGAATACCTCCCAGGAAGCCAAAAATGTTGGGGTGATTGACGGCGGTAAGGAACTAATAGAGTGGAGCGAACGCAGCGGCTGGGCCCAGTTTTATCTCTATGACGGTGAGGGGCATCTGAAAAACCAGATCACGCCGGGCGGCTTCCATTGTAATGATATAGAAAAAATTGATGAGGCGGCTCGTGTATTATATTTTACCGCTAATGGCAAAGAACAAGGGGAGAATCCGTATTATATGCACCTGTACCGGATTAATTTTGACGGTTCAGGATTACAGTTACTCAATAAAGGGGACTTTGACCATGATATCAGCATGAGCGACTCCAAAAGGTTTTTTGTGGACAATTACTCCAGGGTGAATACGGTCCCTAACGCCGTGCTTAAAAACAGCCAGGGTAAAAAGATTATGGAACTGGACTCCGCTGATCTGCATCAGTTATTTGCTGCCGGTTATCAATTCCCGGAATTAGTAAAGCTGAAAGCCGCCGATGGTATCACAGATCTGTATGGGGTACTCTATAAGCCCTTTGATTTTGACAGTACTAAAAAATACCCGCTCGTGGAATACGTCTATCCCGGACCGCAGACCGAAGCTGTCCAGACGACTTTTACCAGGGTAGCCGACCGGACAGACAGGCTGGCTCAGATTGGCGTAGTCGTATTAACGGTAGGCAATAGAGGAGGTAGCCCGATGCGCTCTAAATGGTATCATAATTACGGCTATGGAAACTTAAGAGATTATGGGCTGGCGGATAAAAAAGCGGCGGCGGAACAAATAGCGAACCGTTACCCTTATATTGACATTAACCGGGTGGGGATCCATGGTCACTCAGGAGGCGGTTTTATGACAGCGGCAGCCCTGTTTACTTATCCGGATTTCTTTAAAGTAGGGATCTCTTCTTCCGGGAACCACGATAACAGAATCTATAACAACTGGTGGAGCGAGAAACATCACGGAATAACCGAAAAAATAAATGATAAAGGAGATACCAGTTTTGTCTTTAAAATTGCCACTAATCCAGAGATCGCGGCTCATCTGAAAGGGCATTTACTGCTGACCACAGGGGATGTGGATGACAATGTCCACCCCGCCAATACAATACGGGTGGTCAATGCTTTAATTAAAGCCAATAAGCGCTTTGATCTGGTGGTGCTTCCCGGACAAAGGCATGCCTATGGTGATATGGAAGAATATTTTTTCTGGCGTCTGGCAGACTATTACAGCCAGTGGCTGATTGGCGATTTTTCCCATTCCGCTCAGGTGGATATGCTGGAGGCAAGTCAGGATAAAGCACTCAGTGATGATTAGCAGCACCATGAGGCGTTAGAACAATTATATTTAAAGGAGATCCTAAATGGCCTCCTTTTTTAGTCGTTAAAAGGGGGCCAATAAAGGAGATGAACCGTAGACAATTGGCATTTAAATTGTAATTTTACCCGTATAGAACCTGATTTTTTGACCAATATCTTTATACCATGGAAACACAGGAATTATTACAGCAGGCAATAGAAAAATTCAGTCATGGGGCAGACAGCTCTGAGATCCGTCCGGGACGTAAAAAGTTTCTGGATACCATCACCTGTGCAGATGATAAGGAAGGTTTAAGAATCATTGAAACCATTGGTTCCGAGAGAAACAATATGGTTATTTTAGCCGGAAAAGACCAAAACGGCAGTTCAGGGGTGGTCTCCTTTTCCTTTGTCAGAAAGGAAGGGTATTTTGCGATTCAGGTCATCTCTACCATTGCGGAATTTATTCCTTCAGAACAAGTGGTCATCGGCTTTAAAATGGAAAACGGGAAGGAAGTGATTACGGGGTTTGTATTCCCTCCGGTGAATGTAGAAGGCACACATTACTGGGCCAATTACGCACAACTGGCACCGGAAGATCTGGCAGCTTTTATGGAGTCTGCGGTGGTGGCCTGGCAAATGAAAAATAAGCTCAATAATCATCATTTAGAAAGTGATTTTACCATACTGGCTACCGATATCCTGCCACAATCCGAAGCTAAATATTTATTACAGTCCATGGCAGTAGCCATCGCTAAAGATTATTTGGTAAGTAAAGCATAAGTGTTTTGTAAAATTTCAAAGACCGGGTCCCTTGCCCGCTTTACCCTGGTAATAAAAACCTGATTCATCATTAGCATGTCGACTGCAAAAAAAGCGCATTATCTGCAACATGTAGCCTTTGAAGGGCTGGGTTATATCAAGGAGTGGTTGGTTCAAAATAATTTTGAGCTGACTGGTACTGAATTTTTTAATTCTGCTTACCAGCTGCCGGACCCAGCTGATCTGGACATATTAGTCGTAATGGGCGGCCCCATGGGTATATACGATGAGGCGCATTATTGCTGGTTAACCAAAGAGAAAGTCTTTATAAAAGATTGTTTAAATAAAGGGGTAAAGATATTGGGTATCTGTTTGGGGGCGCAGCTGTTAGCGGACGCTTTGGGTGCCGGTGTGCATGCGGCCCCCAATAAGGAAATCGGCTGGTTTAAGATTGAACCGGATTACAGCCCATCACTGAATAACACTGCTCAAAATGCAGCAGATTCTTTGTTGCACGCATTGTTGCAAACTGTGTTTACGGACGGCCCGGTTGTCTTTCACTGGCATGGTGATCAGTTTGATTTGCCGCCCGGTTGCCAGGGAGCACTGCGGACAGAGGCCAACGCCAATCAGGCCTTTACCTATAAAAATCAAGTACTGGCCCTACAGTTTCATCTGGAAGTAACCCCTCAATCACTACGTGGAATGCTTAGCCATGGAGCTAATGAATGGCCGGTACATCCTGTCTTGACCGCTAATATATAGTAAATATGTAAGAAAAGCATGGCTCAAAGTTCAGCAGTAATCCTAGGATTCTGCGTAACTTTACAGTTGCGATCACCCAAAGGTATACCTTCCCAGATATTCAATAGCTGAATGAACTGATTTAAATGGCCGTTTTGCGTACACCACCCAATTCTTGCCAAAGAGTTCATTCTTCAATTCCTTCGGTACATGCTCTGGCAGCGCAGCTTCCAATTCTTCAATAAACCTAGCTCTAAAGACCTTGCTCATGGCTATGACAGAAAATAGGTACTTCCCCTTATTTTTAGTAGACACCCATCTTCCGTCCTTCGTAAGCCCACCTCCAGGTATTATGCAATGGAGGTGCGGGTGTAAGTTCATGGTCTGTCCCCATGTGTGCAGAATGGAGATCATGCTCGTCTGCGCACCCAGCCAATTTTTGTCATGTCCAAAGGTAGTTATTACACTCCAAGCGGTTTTAAACAAAATGTCATATACCACTTTAGGCTTGTGTAAGCAAAGCCGATTTAAAGTATCTGGGAGGGTAAATACTACATGGAAATGGGGCACCGGGAGGAGTTCCTCCTCCCGGGCCTGAATCCACTCTACTCTATTTATCCCCTGACACCTGGGGCAGTGCCTGTTCCTCTACGAATTGTAGGATACCTGTATGTGCCCACAACTGGTACATCCATCGACATGACCACCTAAGTCACTAGTTCTACATCGCCTGATTGCATTAAGCGTCCTTAGCTGCCAGCTATTATACCTATGCTGCAACTGTGCCCAGCATTCATTTAGAATGTCGGCTACTTCATATTTAGGAGCCATTACCTTACATTGAACAATTGATCCACAGGAGTTACGATTTTCTGGGCGGGTATCGATACCAGTTTAAGGTAAACCATAGTGGTTTTGATGTCAGAATGTCCCATGTATTCCTGTACTACAGGTAAAGGGACATGACTCTCAACAAGTAGCATTGCATAACTATGGCGAAGACTATGAGCCGACACATTTTTGGCAATGCTAGCAGCCTTTACAGCCTCTTTTAGGACACGATTGATGCTTGCAATGGAAATAGGGATACCCGAACATGTTAAACACTCAAATACAAATTTCGTGGGGTTCCAGTATTCAAAATGCGTCTTTAGCCTGCTGAGAACACCCTTACCAATTGGGATACTGCGATCCTTTTTCCGCTTACTACAACGAACGTGCAATCTAGACCGCTCCAAATCAATGTCGCTAACCTCCAGTGCAGGGACTTCGATGATCCGCAGGCCACAACCCAGCATCAATGCAATTACCAAAGCATAGACCTTATTAGGAATGAGAGGCTGCAGTAAGCAGAGCCTTAGCTTCTGTTATATTAAGAACGGTCGGTAATTTTTTCTCATTGGGCAGCTTCGGCAGTTTGAACTGCTCGTAAGGAAGGTCATAAATCCGGCATGCGGCGCGCAGGGCATGAACAGTCAAAAAATAAATGTTTTGGAAACGCCCTCAGATTTTTTCTTTAAGAACAAATAATCGGTCACTTGCTCCGATGAAAGGCGGAGTGGGTTTTCGTTAAAATGTAAAGCGATATGGGCCAGATGCCGAACATGATTTCCATATGTACTCTCGGACTTGCCGTTAATCACTACATACTTTTCAAGTCTGACTTGTAAATCCTTAAAACCGCCTACAATCGCCACAGCTCTGTCAATAATAGTAGCTCTTTTAGGCCTTCCTGGCCTAACCGTAGTGGAATTTTGCATTATTAAAGTTTGAGTTTTAAAAAAGCACTACGTATTTTATGGAATGCTTTACACGAGTGGCAATATCCATATTATATTAATACTCGCTTAGCTCATCAAAGATTTACAATAGAAAAAGTTATTCAGAAAAAAAATAAAACATAAGACTTGTAATGCTTGTATCAATTGTCACTATTAGGACTTTAACAAGCTGACTTTCAGTAGATTGAATTTAATTAGCAAAAAATAATAGATAATACTAAATAAATAATTATTTTTTACTCAAATAATTTGGCTCGTTCATTTCTTTATTGCACCTTTGTAGTAGTCATTCAGTTAAGTATTTGCCTAGAAGAAAAAGATGCTTCACTGAATAAGAGTTTGCCGCTTTGCCAATAGCAATAGCACTATAAAAACAGATTAAATCATGTGGTGCCATAAAGAGTAACCTATGCTCTTATGGAGTCCAGCAGGTAATTTATTACCCTGAAAGATTATTGATTATGACTAAACCATGTTTAAAAGCATTTAAGTTCCGGATCTACCCCAATAAGGTGGAGAGGACCTTTTTTGCCAGGCAGTTTGGCTGTAACAGGTTTGCTTTTAACTACATGCTGGAACATAATAATACATTATACAAAGAGGAGAAAAAGCATTTAGGCTATTTTGAGATGACCGCCTTGCTGCCTGCATTAAAAAAGCAGGAGCAGACCAAGTGGCTGGCAGAAGTAAATGCCCAGTCACTACAACTTGCTGTCAAGGATTTAGATACCGCCTTTAAGCGTTTTTTTGATAAAAAAAGCGAAAGGCCAACCTTCAAAACCAAGCATGACCGCCAATGTTTTAAGGTCGCTCAGGACTTTAAGTTTGAGAATGGTAAATTATGGTTACCTAAGCTGAAGACCTGGATAAAAGTAAAAGTCAGCCGGGAAGTTATCGGTAAGATTCTGTACCTGCATATCTCTAAGACAGTAACCGGTAAATACTATGTATCCTTTACTGTTTCCGGGACAAATGAAACATTTGCCCCAACCGGTAAAAGTATTGGCCTGGATCTCGGGATCAAAGACGCGGCAATCCTGTCTGACGGGACCCGTTATGAGAATATAAAAACACTGAGCAAATTTGAAAAGAAATTAAAATACGCACAACGACAACTGTCTAAGAAACAAAAGGGCAGTAAGGCAAAAGAGAGGCAACGTAGAAAAGTAGCCATTCTCCATGAAAAGATTAAGCATTTAAGGCATGACCATATAGAGAAATTGACAACAGATATTATTAAGAACAACGATAAGATTTTTTGTGAAGATCTCGCAGTTAAAAACATGGTCAAAAACCATAAGTTAGCCAAATCCTTATCAGATGTAAGCCTGGGCTCCATTGGCGCCAAGCTGGAATACAAGGCTGAGTGGCATGGCCGTGTATTTTTAAAAGTGGGCCGCTTTTTCCCATCCAGTAAGACCTGTTCCAGCTGTGGGTGGATTAAAGAGGACCTTACTTTAAAAGATAGAGCGTGGACTTGTCAGCTGTGTGACTCACATCATGACCGGGATATTAACGCAGCCAAAAATATTTTGGCTGAAGGCTTGAAAAAATTAAAAGACCTGTCTGTGTGCGGTGCGCACTCGGACAATAAACAAAAACAGGGTGAGACGCCTTCGTTGGAAGAGCCTATGACCCCTGAAAAACCTTGAGTATAACTTATTGTAGTATAATTATTTATACTCGATAAGCTGCCGTAGGTTTAGTACAATACATCCTATATTCAGACCCCGGAAGAAATTGTAGCGGGTAGTGGTAATATTAGAGCCTGTAATCAGCTGTTGCAACGTATTTTAAATCGTTGGTTGTTATAATAGCTATTTCTTTCTTTCTCTCTCTATCTTTGGCTTTTCTATCCTGCGCATTTATTGGTACCTCAGATCACTGGCTTTTGGCGCGTCATCCTCCGGTGGCAGGGTTTGAGAGATATACTGCCCTTCATAGGGCGGGAGCGCCGACAGGGTTGCCTGAATATTTTCATTCCATTTTGCCTGGTTGGCTAAGAGGAGGCCGTGCAGGGTCTGTCTTTCATAAATCTGCTGGACTTTGGACAGTTCCTTATTCATAATGGTCATGACCTTTGCTATTTCCGCCTGAAAATTATTGGTGAACCTGATCTGTTTTAATTGCTGATATGTTTTTCTGGTATATATCTCGTTGAGATCAAAATGTCCTTGTTCATGCTTTAATAACCCGCTGTCCTGAAGGGCGTCCGCCGAAACCCAGGATTTGTTATAACTGAACCGGTTGGTCATGGAAATTTTCAGCACTCTTTGCAGATCCGTATTGCTGACGCTGACCTCTACACCGGGCTGGCTGCTGGTAACGGCACCTACGGATAAGGTCTGTTTTTTTCTGGCCGGCTGGACGACCCTGAAATTATCAAAAGTCAGCCCGGAAGGGCTCCAGTTTACGTCACGCGTCGAATCAGTGAATTGGGCCTTGCCCGTATTAAACAGCAGCAGGGTTAAAAATAACCCTGCCATGCAATATAAAATGCCTTTTTTTATAGATGGATGGGTTCTTTTAGTAATGATGGACATAGCTATTAGACTAAGTTTATTACCGCAAGTTACATGCAAAATCCACATCTCAGAACCGGCCCCGGTCGAATTAGGAACTTATATATAAAAAATTATAATAATTTAGGTTAATATTTTTTATTTAAGTCCCAATTTTCAATTTCCTTGACAACTGCATCCAGGAACATGGACCCCATTGCCCCGTCAATAATGCGGTGGTCATAGCTGAGCGATAAAATCATGATATGACGGATACCAATGGTGTCTCCCATAGGCGTTTCTATCACCACCGGTCTTTTTTTAATAGTACCAATGGCCAGGATGGCCACCTGGGGCTGGTTGATAATGGGCGTCCCTCCCAGACTGCCAAAGCTGCCCACATTGGTCAGCGTAAAAGTGCCTTCCTGGGTGTCAGCCGGCTTCAACTGGTTATTACGTGCCCTAAAGGCCAGATCATTAACCGCTTTACTAAGCCCCACCAGGTTCAGATGATCTGCATTTTTAATGACCGGAACAATCAGGTTGCCCGAAGGCAGGGCGGTAGCCATACCAATATTGATACTTTTTTTAATAATAATCTGGTTGCCGTCTACGGAACTGTTGATGAGTGGAAAGCGTTTGATGGTTCTGGCCACACAATCCACAAACAGAGGGGTAAACGTTATTTTCGTCTTTTCCCGGGCTTCAAAGTCCTTTTTGACTTTTTCTCGCCACTGCACCATATGGGTAACATCCACTTCCGCAAAACTGGTGACCGTGGCATAGGTATTCTGACTGTCTTTCATGTGTTTGGCAATCAGTTTACGCATCCGGTCCATTTCAATGACCTCGGTTTCTCCGCTGAAACTACTCATTGCGGATGTGCTGCTGCCAGCCGGCTTAGAAGCCGTGGGAGGGGAGACTGCACTTGTAGCCGGGGTGCTTGCGGGCACAGCAGCTCTTGCTCCCAGATAATTCAGTAAATCTTTTTTAGTGAGCCTACCTTCATTACCGGTTCCGGTAATACGGGCAAGTTCCATCGGATCTATGCCCTCTTTAGCGGCAATACTCATGACCAGGGGAGAATAAAATCCGTTATTGCCCTGCTGGTTATGGGTTGTTGGAAGGCTCGAGGAGTCGACTACGGGCAGATAAGGCACGGTAAGTTCAGCGCCCGGTGCCGGTGTCTCGGAGGCGTTATCTTCATCCTTAAAAGTGTCCTTTGAGGAGTCTTGCGGTATTTTTTCGCTGATTTCTCTTTTGGCCGTTTCTGAATCTGCTGTATCTGTCAGATCGGCTGTCGCATCTGATTCAATCAGCGCAATGGTTGCCCCTACCGGAGCGACCTGGTTTTCTTCAAATAATACTTCTTTTAATATACCACTCACGGTAGAAGGCACTTCGCTGTCCACCTTATCGGTGGCAATTTCCAGGACCATTTCCTCTTCCTGGACCTGATCTCCTGGTTGTTTTAGCCATTTAAGGACCGTTGCTTCTATTATACCTTCGCCGAGAGCCGGCATTTTCAGTTCAATTAACGCCATAAATAATTTTTTGTGCCTGGATATAGCAGTTGTTGCTTTTTCCGGGCCTGGAAAAGTACGATTAAGTTTGCTAACCTGGAAATTCAGGTAAGGGGTTTTCCGCTTCAATCAGTTTGCGTAACAGATTAAGCGCCTGTAGGGTAGTGGCTTCCCGGTTATGAAGCCGGTCATACCTGAAATGGCATAACTTAGTCACCACCTCCCGCTCGCTGGCTACTGCTATCCAGACGGTGCCAACGGGCTTATCCTCAGTGCCGCCCGTAGGTCCCAGTATGCCGGAAACGGCTATGCTATAATCCGCATGCATCAGTATACGGACTTGTTTGGCCATTTGTATGACGACCGGTTCGCTCACGGCTCCCTCCGTCTTTAGGACGGAGGCGGGAACTTTGAGCAAATTTTCTTTAACGGCATTGTCATAGCTGACAACGCTGCCATGAATATAGGCGGAGGCGCCGCTAAGGGCTGTTAACCCTGCCGCCAGATAACCGCCCGTGCAGCTTTCTGCCGTGGTCACTCTTTTATTAAACTTTATAAGCAGGGCGGCGATTAGTTCCGGCAGACTGATATCCTGATCGGTCACGACAATCTCGCTTAAACGCTCTTTAATCTGATGAAAATACGTATCGATTAGGCTGGAATCGCCTGACTGCAGGACTTCAGTCAGCCTTAACCGGACTGCCTGATGACCAGGCAGGTACGCTAATTTGATATTGCCGGGTAAATGATCTTCAATATCTGCAATGCGCTCTGCCACAAAGGATTCTCCCAGTCCCATGGTGGTCATGGTCCGGTGGGATACTTCCCCTAAGGAAAATTTTGTTTGAATCGCTTTTAAAACATACTGTTCTGTCAGCCCTTTCATTTCATAGGGAACACCGGGAAGGCTGAAAAAGAGCTTGCCCGCTCTTTCAAACTGCATGCCGGGCGCTGTTCCACGTGAATTCAGTAAAACGGTGCATACATCCGGTACCTCGGCCTGCTGAATATTGACCGGCAGCATGGGGCGGTTGGATTTTTCAAATATCCCTTTGATGATTTCCAGGGAAGGTTCATGCAGCACCAGTTTACCTCCGAAGTATTCATTTAGAATCCCCTTGGTTAAATCATCCTTGGTGGGGCCCAGACCTCCCGTGATAATGATAATGTCTGAACTGGCGGAAGCCTCATCCAGCGCCTGTAAAATATCCGTTTCATTATCGCCGATAAGCACGCGCCGGCTCACCCAGACCCCAATACTATTGAGTACCTGGCCCAGCCAAGCGCCGTTGGTATCGATGACCTGGCCAATTAGTAATTCATCCCCAATCGTTAGAATCGTAGCGGTTACACGCTGCATAGATGACTTATTAGTTGGGTGCAATTTACTAAAAAATAGGGTTTATGAAAATGAGAATGGATTAATTGTTAATAAGATAGATACGTATATGTATATTATTTTATTTGTAGATGCCGGCTTTTTAAAGCGCAACTGGCATGCTGCTGATATCACTTTTTTGGGGCAGACTATACTGCAGGTACCGCATCTTCTTCTATATAGTCCAGGTCTTTGTGGAAGGATTCCCTTAGGCGGCTGAGTGAAAAAAGGGCTATGGCCACCAGCAAAAATAGCATGATATAAGCTGCCGGAATCAGGGAGAATTTTTTGACAAATACCTCAAAAAGCAAGGTAATGGGGATCAGGGCGCCTCTGACAAAATTCGGGACGGTGGTGGTCACCGTGGCTCTTAAATTAGTCCCGAACTGTTCAGCTGCAATGGTGACAAAATTAGCCCAGTAGCCCACTCCAAGACCAATAATAAAAGCCAAATAGTTAAATTGTGTGGGAGTGATGCCTTTGTAATTCAGGTAATAGGTGCAGCTGCCCAGGGTAAACAGGCAAAAGATCAGAATGACTTTTTTTCTGGATTTCAGTAGCTGAGACAACAGTCCGGCTACCAAATCGCCAAAGGATATGCCAATATAGGCGAACATGATGCCGCTGCCCGCGTCCAGCACCCCTTTAGCCTCCAGATGCCTGCCGATTTCCGGGGCCTGGGTCAGTAAAATTCCTACGACAAACCACAGCGGTAAACCGATCAGTATACAATGGATATATTTGACCAGTCTGGATTTATTGCCAAGCAGCATGCCAAGGCTGCCTTTTTTGACCTGACTGTTTTTAGCGGTCTGCTCAAACATACCGGATTCAAAAATCCCCAGCCTTAAAAATAGTAATACGATGCCCAGCCCGCCCCCTACAAAATAGGCGTTGCGCCAGTCAAAATAATGGGAGACCTCTTTGGCCGCTACCGCCCCGAATAAACCGACCACAGCCACCATCATCGTACCGTAACCTCTTTTCTCCTTGGGCATGGTTTCGGCAACCAGGGTAATGCCGGCTCCCAGTTCCCCTGCCAGGCCTATGCCGGCAATAAACCGGATAAAGGCATACATATTTACATCCTGGACAAACCCGTTACAGATATTGGCGATAGAGTATAACAGAATAGACCCAAAAAGTACTTTTAAGCGGCCGTAGCGGTCGCCCATAACACCCCAGATGATACCGCCGATCAAGAGCCCGGCCATCTGCATATTAAGGATATATTCTCCCATCTGGCGCATTTCTCTTTCTAAAACACCGATATCCTTTAAACTCTGAATTCTGACAATGGAAAAAATCAGTAAATCATAGATGTCTACAAAATACCCCAGGGAGGCTACCAGGACCAGTAAAATGATGTTTTTGTTGCTATTGTTCTGTAGCGGACTTGCAGTCATAAAAGAAAATTTTCCAAATTTACCTCGTAATTTAAATACTGCTGGGTATTTTCCGGAAAAACTTCCACCGACTTGCAGGATTTATGTTCCTGAACAGGTAGGCTTGCAGCAAGGTGGGAGGGAGGTGCCGGCTTTGGTATTAGAAAAAATACCCGGACGGGAGTCCGGGTATGCGCAAGAAATTATCTATTTAAAAAAGTCCGGTTACGGGAAGTGGCATCAAAAAAGGTTGTTCTTTTTCAAAGCACAGGCACATGGCCTCCTTAAGAGCAGGACTTTTGTGATTAATACTGGAAAAATATTTCAGTTGCACCAAAGCCAAAACGGGCGTCGAACTGATTGACAAAACTTTTTACTTCTTTTCTGTTTTTGAGTAACTGATGAATTTCCTCCTTGAGTTTTCCTTTACCTACGCCGTGAATCACAATGAGATTAGGTTGACGGTTAATAACGGCGATCTCATACCATTTTTCAAACTCTCGTAGCTGGAGTTGCAGCATTTCAAAATGAGACAATCCTTTTGGATTATCCGTAATTTTATCAATATGCAGATCCACCACACTTCTGACGGCTGGCAGGGTCTCCTTAAATTTTTTGGCGGGTACTACCTTGTATCCCAGCTTAGTTAAGGAGCTTAGATCCATATTATCCGATGCTTTCACCTGTTTTTCCCTCGCCGGGTATTTTTCCAGTAAAGAATAGGAAATAGTCGGTTCGTTTTTGTCTTTAATCTCTTCAACCTTATTGAAAACCTGTCTGGGTTTTAATTTTAATTGCGTCTCAAAGTATTCTGCCCGGCTATCGTCTTTTTTACTCAGAGAGAATTCAACGGAAAAATGAGGATAGTCATTTAAATCGGAAAAGTCCATGTCGTGTATATAGACATCTTTATGGGCCAGTACTTCTGATTTTAGTTCAAAACTGACCTGTCCGTTTTTCTCATACTGATAGTAGTATAACAAATTATCGCTGGTCTGATTGACCAGGTAGACCTTAAAATAATCTACAATGTCATCCCCGAATTCATCCAGGGCATATTTGGGAAGCAGGGTCAGCCAGACACCGTTTTCCGCCTTGATATGATTGGTCTGGCTTTTTTTCTCTACCGGTATCTGGTCGATAAAAACCTTGTCTTTTTTGGGAGCCGGAACCACCGGTTTTTGAGAGAACCTTTTAAAATATGGAAAATCTATCTGATCGATATAGATGGGAAATTTAACGCCGCGTACTTCTACGATGACCATCTGGTCGTCCATGATTTCCAAGACACGTCCTTCTTCATTTGTTTGTAAGACCAGTATTTCGTCGCCAACTTGATATTTCATGAGGCAAAAATAATTATTTGTTCTGCAATAAAAAATTCAGCCGTTCCTCTCTTATTGGTTCTAAGAGAAACGGCTGATAAATAATACCTTGCATTGAGGATGCTATAGGCTGAAGCAAAAATGCAACAGGTTGTAACAGTAGCATCTACATTAATAAGCTCTGGCAAACAATACACGCTGTGTACTGGGTTTGCCACTGAGGATACAGGTGCCGGCCTGCTGCGGGTTGTCCAAGGGGATACAGCGGATCGTGGCCTTGGTCAGCTCTTTGATTTTTTCCTCGGTTTCAGCGGTGCCGTCCCAATGGGCTGCCAGAAAACCCGGTTTTTCGTCCAGTAAACGGACAAATTCATCCCAGGAGTCAACCGGAGTGATTCTTGACTGCTGAAACGCCTTCGCCTTATTGAAGATGCTGGATTGAATGGTATCCAGCAGGGTGACAATCTGTTCATCCAGCCCTTCCAAAGCGTAGGTTGCCTTTTCTCTGGTATCCCGGCGGGCTACCTCTGCCTGCTTGTTTTCCAGATCACGCATGCCGATGGCAATTCTAAGGGGAACGCCTTTTTTCTCGTATTCTGCAAATTTCCAGCCCGGTCTTTGATTGTCCGCATCATCATATTTCACCCGGACGCCCCTGGATTTTAATTTGTCGATAAAGGGAACGATAACTGCATCGATTTGCTGCTTTTGCTCCTCACCTTTAAAAATAGGAACAATGACCAGCTGAATAGGGGCGATTCGGGGAGGTAAAACCAGTCCCTCATCGTCACTGTGCGCCATAACCAGACCGCCAATCAAACGTGTGGATACGCCCCAGCTTGTGGCCCACACATAATCCAGTTTATTTTGTTTATCGGAGAATTTAACGTCAAAGGCCTTGGCAAAATTCTGACCCAGAAAATGTGAGGTGCCGGCCTGCAGGGCTTTACCGTCCTGCATCAGGGCTTCTATGCAATAGGTGTCGACTGCTCCTGCAAATCGCTCACTTTCACTTTTAACGCCTCTGATAACGGGCACAGCCATATATTGTTCAACAAAGTCTCCGTATACATGCAGCATTTTTACGGCTTCCGCTACGGCTTCCTCCTGGGTAGCATGGGCCGTATGACCTTCCTGCCATAAAAACTCAGCTGTCCGTAAAAACAGACGAGTCCGCATTTCCCAACGGACAACATTGGCCCATTGATTGATGAGCAGCGGGAGGTCTCTGTAAGACTGAATCCAGGTTTTATAGGTATTCCAGATAATAGCTTCTGAGGTAGGGCGCACGACCAGTTCCTCTTCCAGCCTGGCTTCCGGATCCACCATCAGTTTACCTTTGTTTTCAGGATCTCCTTTTAAACGGTAGTGGGTGACCACGGCACATTCTTTAGCAAATCCTTCCGCATTTTTTTCCTCTGCCTCAAAAAGGCTTTTGGGGACAAACAATGGAAAATAAGCATTCACATGACCGGTTTCCTTAAACATCCTGTCCAGTACATCCCTCATATTTTCCCAAAGTGCAAATCCGTAGGGTTTGATAACCATACAACCCCTGACTGCACTGTAGTCTGCCAGTTCTCCTTTGATTACCAAATCATTATACCATTGGGAATAATCCTCACTGCGGGATGTTATTTCTTTACTCATCTTATTTTGTGTTCAATAATATATTAATGTGATGCTGGTTTACTGTAGTTTATTTAACGATTTATTAAGTTTTAAAGATTAACTACTTGTCTAATAAAAAGTCTAATAAAATAGGTTGCAAAAGTACTAACTTCGCAGGTAATTTAACAACCTAAGGTTTAAAGTTTTGAATTTGACAAAAATAGCTTAAATTTAAGCAGTTTGTGTAGCAAAATGACTGATATTTACGTTATTAAAGTCGATGAAAGCAACCGGGCAACTGACAAGCAAAAATGAAAAAAGCGCCCGTGCATTAAAATATTGAACAATGAAAACTAAATTATTAACCGTCGGTATTGTGGCTCTTCTAATGGGAAGTTGTACGGTTGTCTATCAGGCAAGACCTGAGGATAGTTATGCCCGTAACAATCCCAATCAGTATAATAGCGATCAGTATTATAATCCTAATGATCAGGGGGATGACCTGGATGGCTATGATGAGAGTTGGGATGCAGATACCTCTGCCGGAGAAGAGCCCAAAATAGATTTTAACAGTGGAGCCTATGATAATGGCTATGTATATAATCCGGCTTATTTCGGCGCTAACTTCTATGCCGGTAATCCTTTCTGGGGATTAGGCATGTATAGTGGCTGGGGCTGGGGATCTCCCTGGGGCTGGGGTGGCTATTCACCCTGGGGCTGGGGGATAGGCATCGGCTACGGCTGGGGCGGTTATTACGGCTGGGGTAGTATTTACACCGGTTGGGGCGGCTTCTATGGATGGCCAGGTTACTATGGCGGTTATTGGGGATATCCCTACTACGGCGGGGGTGGATATTATGGCGGTGGCTGGGGGTATTCTCCTTATATAGTACGCAGGGCCACCCGGCATTCCAATCTGGTCACAAGAGATGGTCAGACCTTTGCCAGAACCTCTGCTGCAAGTCGTTGGTCTTCCAACAGGGATATGAATGTCAGCAACACAAGAGGTGTTCGTTCTTATCAGCCGTCTATCAGAGATGCGAGCAACAGCCGTTCAAGATATGAGCCCGCTAACCGGACTTACTCACAAAACGGAAGTGGTAATACCATCCGTCGTACCGAACCTACAACCAGGAGTTACACGCCTGCCAACAGAAATACGACACCTTCCACGAGAAGCTATACACCTCCGACCAGGAGTTATACACCGGCAACAAGAAGTTACTCTGCCCCTAGCAGAAGCAGCGGCGGTGGCGGCGGTGGTGGTGGCGGAGCTACGAGAAGCTCTGGCAGAAGCAGATAGTTGTAACTCAGGTTATAGATAGGCCTGAATAAAATATAAAACGATAAAAAAGCGCATGCCCGTTACCAGAGAAGGATAACGGGCATGCGCTTTTTTATCAGGCACTCCCAGCCATTACGCCTGCTGTAAACACCAGGTAAACGAAATAGCTGAAGCAGATGCAATGGTGCACACAATCAGGCCTGCTTTTATTTAATAAGTCTTAAGGCAAAGGGGTACCGATAGAGTTTGCCTTCTGAGGCCTTGATGGTAGCTACTACCACCAATACGACATCAATGATTCCAATGACCCAGAGTAGCAGGATCCCTACAATAGAGATAAACAGAATAATGCTGACAATGGCCAGCGTAATCTGAAAGTTGAGTGATTCCTTGGCATGTTCACTAACAAAGGACGATTCATCTTTTTTTACCAGATAAATAATTAAAGGCCCTAAAAAGGCACTGATAAATGTAATGATATGCGCCAGAAGTCCCAGGGTCTTTTCGTCCTGTGTGGGCGGCGTGGCCGGTTGGGTATCATGACCCAGGATAGAGCTATTTTCCATAATTTAAGCTTTTATTTGAATTAAAGTTAGCATAAATATGGATGCTGCCCCTAATTCCTGGAAAAAATACCGGATTTAGGGGAGATCGCCGTCCGCTGAATTTGAGTGGCTATAAGGATGGCTATGGGCGCCTGGTTCTTTTTTATTTATACAGCACCTGTAAATGGGCTTCATTTTGCTGATAAAGAACCGGCTGTTTACCGGTCAGATACCGGGCTCTAGCCTCCTCAGTAAAGTGACGGATGGTAAAAAGGTTCAAATCTTTTTGCACCTGCACATCAAAAATTTCACTGGCCTTCGTGGCAAACTGTTCAATTTTATCACTGTGGTCATCAATGGCAACCTGTAAGGTAATGGCGCCCGTATGGATCAGACTTGGCTTAATCTTTAACTCCCTGAATATTTTATATAACCGGCTCATGGGCTTTTCTTCCATAAAAGAAAAATCAAGGGTTCTTAAATGGATCAGCGCCTGGTGGTGCTTATGAATTAAGATCGGCGGCAGGCCCGTGGTCGTATGCTGATTAATGACGGTGCCCGGTAATCCGGTGTCCAAAAAGCATTTAACATAAAGAGGAATGCTTTTGTTTTGCAGTGGCTTAATGGTCTTGGGGTGGATGACCTGTGCACCATAATAGGCCATTTCTATGACTTCCCGGTAACTGAGCTGTGGCAGATAGACAGCTTCCGGAAACTGTTTGGGATCCGCATTCATAATTCCTTCCACATCTTTCCAGATGGTAAGGCTTGTGGCATTTAATATATTGGCAAATATGGCGGCGCTGAAGTCGCTGCCTTCTCTGCCCAGCGTGGTATTTTCACACTGATCGGTAGAACCGATAAATCCCTGGGTAAGGACAAAGTTGTTGCTTTCAAACAGCGGTAACAGTGCGGTCTGGGTAGCCTGAGTGGTGAAATCCCAATCTACAACTCCTTCCTGAAAATGATTGTCCGTCCTTAAGACATCTCTGACATCCAGCCAATGATTCGGGATTTTAAATTCTTTGAGGAAATAGCTGATAATACAGGTACTCATCAGTTCTCCTACACTTACAATCTGATCATAATAATAACTGAATTCTCTGACGGGTTTATCATGCAATAACCATTCTACCTCGGTGAAAAAATCAGCCAACTGGGCAATGCAGGGATTAAATTCCAGCACCAGTAAGTATTTAGCGAGCGTCAGATGTTGTTTACGGATATCTGCGAAAAGCCTGAGCGCGTCTTCTTTTCTGCCTTCAAAAAATGCTTCGGCCACCGTTTCCAGTGCATTGGTGGTCTTGCCCATCGCAGAAATAATAATCAGGGTCTTTTCTTCCCCGGATTGTTCTAATATCTTTCCGACATGTTTTACATGGTCTACGTCCTGGACACTGGCTCCGCCAAATTTATATACCCGCATGATTTGATGTATGAACTTTGAGATGATAATTGTATCGCTGGCAAAAATACAGGATGAGGCGGACTATTTGATGAATTTACAGCAGCAAAGCTGTCAATAGCGGCAAAATCTATTACGAACAAGCGTTAAAAAGGCCTAAAGCAGTCGGCATTCCAAAAATATCAAGTAATTTGCGCCCATGGTAGAGCCTATTATTTCAGTGCGGGATTTGGTGAAAAATTACGGTGATTTTAATGCCGTTAAAGGGATTTCCTTTGACGTAATGCCGGGAGAAATATTCGGACTGCTGGGGCCTAATGGCGCCGGCAAGTCAACGACCCTGGAAATCATTGAAACCCTGCGCCCTAAAACCAGTGGTAAAGTAGTGGTGGATGGCATCGACCTGGATGTGAATCCGGGGGCTATCAAGAAAATCATTGGCGTTCAGCTGCAGGCTGCCGGGTATTACCCGGGGCTGAACCTGCAGGAATTGGTGGAAATGTTTGCCGGATTATACAACCAGAAAGTGGACCCCTTAGTGCTTCTGGACACGGTGCAATTAAGAGAAAAGGCAAAAAATAAGTTCAAACAGCTCAGCGGAGGACAAAAACAAAGATTTTCCATTGCTACCACACTGATTAATAAGCCCAAGATTATTTTCCTGGATGAGCCGACAACGGGACTCGATCCGCAGGCCAGACGCAATCTCTGGGAACTGATCCGGGAGATCAAGTCCAAGGGGACGACCGTTATTCTGACCACGCATTACATGGATGAAGCCGAGTTTTTATGCGACCGGATCGCGATTGTTGATGCAGGAAATATTATTTCCCTGGATACGCCGGATCAGATGATAGATGATCTGGTGGCCACCGGTTTTGAAAGACCTAAACAGGTTAAAATGGCCAATCTGGAAGATGTCTTTTTACACCTGACCGGTAAAACGCTCAGAGATATATAGCAGGAAAAGCAGGACGCATGCTTTTTACATTACCTGCCTGGGTAATTATACGGCCAGTCGGCATGAAATTGGTTTGAAAGCATCAGGGCTACCATGCCCGTGCGGTCACTATTGAATTATCTAAACCTATCATATAAAACCCTGGATGATGCCTACTTTAAATATCCTTTCAACAAATGGCCAAGTGCCTGATCCTGATCTGGAAAAACTACGGTATCCTATCGGGCAGTTTGAAAAAAGGCCTTTTAGTGAGACCCAGAAAATGAAGTGGATTTCTGATATTCAGTCTTTGCCGGCGCTTATGGAACTGGCTGTGCAGAGCCTGGATGCTCCGGCCCTGCATACACCCTACCGTCCGGGCGGGTGGACGATTCATCAACTGGTTCATCACGTGGCAGACAGTCACATGAATGCGTATATCAGACTTAAAATGGCGCTGACGGAGCATCGTCCCGTTATAAAATCCTATGAGGAACATTTATGGGCGGAACTGGAAGATACCAAGGCACTTCCCGTAAATATTTCCCTTACCTTACTACATAGCCTGCATTTGAGATGGGCCAAGATTTATGAATCCCTCAAAGAGACGGACTGGGATAAAGTCATGATCTATCCTCAGGATCAAAAAGAGGTGGATCTGTGGGAACATTTAGGCTTATATAGCTGGCACGGCAGACACCATCTGGCACATATCATGGAGTTAAAGGACCGGATGGGCTGGAGCTAGCAGATTGTAAAATGACTTATTTTTGAATTTGAATTTTTTTATATCATCATTATTTTTAGACGCAAATGGCAGCACCCGATAAAAATAAAGAACAGGCAATCGACGATCCCCTGAAATGGAAAGTACTGGACTCAAGTTATCTATTTAAAGAGAACTGGTTTACGGTCAGAAAGGATACATGTGAAAGAGCAGACGGGAAAATTATAGATCCTTATTATGTATTTGAATTTCCGGAGTGGGTGACAGCCCTGGCTGTTACGGCCGAGGATAAAGTCTTAATGGTCCGTCAGTATCGCCATGCTTTGGGAGAGGTAGGCCTGGAGCTACCCGGAGGATGTGTGGATGACACGGATGAAAACTTTGAGGATGCCATCCGCAGAGAATTGCTGGAAGAGACCGGATATGCATTTGAATCGGCTCATTATCTGGGCAAGATCTCCGCGAATCCTTCCACCAACAGCAACCTGATGCATATGTTTGTGGCTACGGGCGGAAGAAAGATTAAGGAGCAGGAGCTCGATGAAAATGAAGAAATTGAGGTGTTGGAACTGAGTTTTGAGCAGCTGATTACCTTAATTGAAGAAAAAAGAATTAACCAGGCGATGCACATCTCCACTATTTTATATGGACTGCGATACTTGGGAAAATTAAGCCTGAATCCTTAGCGCCGTTTTTATCCGATTATAAGTACATGTTGCATACCCCCTTAAAAATTGTGGTGATTGGTCCGGAGAGTACGGGCAAATCTGTTCTTTGTCAGCAGTTGGCCACACATTATGGTGCCTTATGGTGTCCGGAATATGCACGTAGTTACCTGGAACAAAATCAAAGGGATGGCCATTACACCCGGGCGGATCTGCTGGCGATTGCAAAAGGGCAGCTGAAGGCAGAGGATCTGGTGGACAGCCAGGCCAGGCAGCTGAAGGATGCAATGATGCTGATTGACACGGATATGTATGTCATGAAGATATGGAGCGAATTTGCCTTTCAGCACTGTGATCACTGGATTCTGGAGCAGATAGCAGTGCGTCATTATGATTATTACCTTTTATGTGATATTGATCTGCCCTGGGCGCCGGACCCTTTAAGAGAATACCCTGATCCGGCAATGCGGCAAAACCTTTTTAATCATTACCTGGACCTGTTAATGCATCAGCAGACACCTTTTAGTATCATAAACGGGCAGGGAGCAGCGCGCTTACATAAGGCCATTGGTGTAGTAGACAGGGAAGTGCTAAAGGCCGGTCCGGACTTATATAAAGGATAACTGACTGGTCGCCTGCAAAATCAAAAGTGCCCTGTTTGATCAACAGGGCACTTTTGATTTTGTAAAGGCTTTGGAAATAATACCTGCCTTCAGGGAACAGACGAAGAGCGGTTAGCCTTCTTCCTGCTGCTGCTTGTCGGAGGATGCGGGTTGAAGGACATTGTTTTTTCTGGCCATATAATATAACGGGAATCCGATGGCTACGATAATCAGACCACCAATCACATAATCTCTGGTGTAAAAAACAAGCAGGATACAAAAGGCCGCACTGATTAATACATAAATGGCCGGAAGCACAGGATATAGGGGTGCCTTATAAGGCCTATCAGCGTTCGGCATTTTTTTGCGGAGCCTGAAAATACCGATGATGGTCAGCATATAAAATAATACCACTACAAAGGAGACCATATTTAAAAGATCACCGTATTTACCACTCAGGCAAAGCAGACTGGCAACAATACACTGGATCCACAAACCGAACTCCGGTACTTCATGTTTATTGAGGCGTCTGGCTTTTTGGAAAAACAGACCGTCATTGGCCATGGTGTAATAGACTCTGGCACCGGCCAGAATCAGCCCGTTATTACAACCGAAAGTAGAAATCATAATCATGACGGCAATAATCAGGGTACCAGCCGGACCGAAGGCCTGCAAGGAAGCCGCAACGGCTACCCGGTCATTGGTGGCGTAAGCGATATCATGTAAGGGTAGTACGGCCAGATAAACGACGTTTACGGCCAGATAAAGCAGGGTTACCATAAGGGTGCCTAAAAATAGACTGAGTCCTACATTTCTTTTAGGGTTTTTGACCTCACCTGCGATAAAGGTGACGTTTTCCCAGGCCACACTGCTGAACACGGAGCCGACCATGGCCGCCGCTACCGCTCCAAAGGCGGCCATCATCGTATATTCACTGAAACTGCCATCGGCATTCAACATATGCAGGTCCAGTGCGTTTTGCCAGTTGGCTGTCCAGACATCGGATTTAAAAGCCATGAAGCCAAATAAGATGAGTCCCGCTAAAGACAGGATTTTTACAATGGTAAAGAAGGTCTGAATAATCTTTCCGTTGCGGATACCTTTGGAATTAATAACGGTCAGTAATATGATAATGGCAATGGAGAGCACCTGAGCGGCGCTGATCTGAAATTGCCCCAGGGTCAGCATAATGACATTTTCGCCTACTTCAGGAAACAGGTAAGCCGTAAACTTACTAAAAGCCACGCCGACAGCGGCAATGGTGCCGGTCTGAATGACCGAGAAAAAACTCCATCCATATAAGAAACCGACCAGCGGGTTATAGGCTTCTTTCAGATACACATACTGGCCGCCTGCCTTTGGAAACATGGAACTCAACTCACCGTAACTGACGGCCGCAAGGATGGTCATAACGCCAGTGATCACCCAGACCAGAATCATCCAGCCGGCGCTGCCGACGTGGCGGGTAATATCTGAGGATACAATAAAAATACCGGAACCAATCATAGAGCCTGCCACGATCATGGTGGCATCCATCAGGTTCAAAGAATGTTTAAAAGCCGGTTTTTGTTGCTGCATATTGCTTAGAAAATTAAGGAATAAGGTTTTGATCAATAAATGTAAGAATCTTATTGGTTGCGCCTGCACTTTGCCGGATAAAATCTGCGGCGGCCCTGGAGGCACTTTGATAGAGCGGCTGGTCACTGAGCAGGTCATTAAAGGTTTGTTCCAGCTCCAGTACGTTATCTACAGGAAAGGCGGCCCCTGCTTTTTCCATTTCAACGGTCTCTTTGAAGTGCTCGTAAACGGGCCCAAAAACAACAGGCTTTTCATAAACGGCAGCTTCCAGGGTGTTATGAATCCCGTCTTTGCCAAATCCGCCACCTACAAAACAGATCCTGGCATAATGATACAGCCTTTTGAGTTTACCTATATTGTCGATGATAAGTATATGCCTGTCGGCGAAGGCTTCCGGTTGTAAAAGATATTGACTGTATAAGATACTGCCCGGATAAAGCTCCAGGCAATCTTCCAGTCTGTTCGGATGAATTTCATGAGGGGCGATAATAAATCTGATCTCCGGATGAGAGGCGGCGTAATGCCTGATTTCATTATCGTCCTCCGGCCAGGTACTGCCGGCTACTATTACAGGACTGCTCTGGCAGAACTGATCTATTTTCTCGATGGGCGTCCAGTTATTTCTGACGGCTAATACGCGGTCCACCCGGGTGTCACCCGTCCTGGTTACCGCCTGGATGTGGATGGATTCCAGTAAGCGGACAGAGTTGTCGTCCTGAACGAAGATATGACGGTAAAACCTGAGCATTTTGATGTGCAATAAAGAACCGTACCACTTAAAGAAGGGCTGATCCTTTCTAAACAAGGCACTCACTAATATTAACGGGATTTTTCTGTCATGGACTGCTTTCAGGTAAAAATACCAGAATTCATATTTTACAAAAACAACCAGTTTGGGTTTTGTGATACTCAGCCAGCGCTTTGCATGATAGTGGCTGTCCAGCGGAAGGTAAAAGATCCAGTCCGCGCCTGTATAGTTTTTGTGGATTTCATAACCGGAAGGAGAAAAAAAGCTGAGTAGGATCTTATGATCCGGATGGCGGTCTCTTAGGGCTTCCAGTAATGGCCGGCCCTGTTCAAATTCCCCTAAAGAGGCGCAGTGAAACCAGATAACGGGAGCTGTATTTCCTTTAAAAGCCTTGGAGAGCCTTTTAAAGATGCTTTTGCGCCCCTGATACCATAGCCGGGCTTTTTTATTAAAAACCGAAGCGATTTCTACGCCTGAGGCATATAAAAATAATAATATTCTGTACAGAATAAGTCCCATTCAATTAATGTTTAATACGAGATTGAATACAATTTAGGATTTTTTCCTTATCTGCCGGGGAAAACCAGAGAAAATCTTGCTGCTTTTTAAACCAGGTCACCTGCCTTTTGGCGTAATGACGTGTGTTCTGTTGAATTTTTTCCCGCACCTGGTCCAGCGTACAAGCCCCTTCAAAATAGGGATACCATTCCTTATAACCCACCGTTTGCAAAGCGTTTAGATGACGCATGGGATAAAGATGTTGAACTTCCTTTTCCAGCCCCTCTTTTATCATGATATCTACCCGGTCATTAATGCGTTCATATAAAACTTCCCTGGGTAAATCCAGCGCGATACTGATGACCTGAAAGTCCCTTGGTTGCTTTTGTTGCTTGCGATAAGTCATAATAGACTCACCGGTAGCGCGGATAAATTCCAGCGCACGCATGAGCCTTTGGGGATTCATCTGTTCGGCCGACTGCCAAAATAAAGGGTCTTCCTTTTGAACGGCCCCCTGCAGCCAACTGAGTCCGGAAGTGTGATAGGCGAGTGTGACTGCTTCTCTGAGCTCAGGTGGAATGGACGGCATAATATCCATGCCTTCTGTCAGCGCCTTAATATATAACCCCGTGCCGCCGACAACCAGTACCACAGAATGCTTTTTAAAAAGTTGATCCAACTCCCTGAGGCCATAGGACTCGTACCAACCCGCGTTCAGGTTTTCCTGAATATCGTGCGAGGCGATAAAGTGGTGGGGGACGGCTGCCAGTTCTTCAGGGCTTGGTCTGGCTACGCCAATATTTAGCTGTTTGTAACACTGCCTGGAGTCTGCCGACAGTATTTCTGTTTGAAACTGTCGGGCCAGCCAGATACCTAAGGCCGTCTTTCCCGAAGCCGTAGGCCCGGCCAGGACAACCAGTGTTTTCCCTGACAAGGCAGGCGGCTGTGAGGCATTTAAATTCGGCGCATCGGTTTTTTTCATAAGATCCGTCTGTTTTTATAGTAGAGGCAGATCCATAAGACCCGGCAGCTTTAGAAAATGAGGTAATCCTATTTAGTAATTACATAATTATGGATGTCTTCCAGTTTGATCTTATCGCCTGCCAGTATAATGAGTCTTTCCACCACATTTCTTAACTCACGAATATTTCCCCGCCAGTTATGTTCCTGTAAAGCCTTGAGCGCGTCTTTATCAATTTTTTTGATAGGCTGGCCATAATCCTGGGCAATATCTTCCAGAAATTTTTCGACCAGCAGGGGAATATCTTCCCTGCGGTTGTTCAAAGAGGGGGTATGTATTAAGATGACGCCCAGCCGGTGATAAAGGTCCAGCCGGAAGTTCTTTTCTTCCACTTCTTTGAGCAGATCCTTATTGGTGGCGGCAATTACCCGGACATCCACATTGATTTCTTTTTCACCGCCCACGCGCTGAATTTTGCCTTCCTGCAGCGCCCTTAGGACTTTGGCCTGTGAGCTGAGACTCATATCGCCGACCTCATCCAAAAACAAGGTGCCGCCACTGGCCTGTTCAAATTTACCGATATGCTGTTTAACGGCTGAGGTAAAGGAGCCTTTCTCGTGTCCAAATAATTCACTTTCAATAAGTTCCTGAGGGATGGCTGCACAGTTGACTTCCACCAGCGGTTTGCCGGCCCGGTTACTTTTTGCATGAATCCATCTGGCTACCAGTTCTTTACCCACTCCGTTTTCTCCGGTAATGAGCACCCGGGCATCCGTCTCCGCCACTTTGTCAATGGTGGCCTTGATTTTATTAATCTCTTCCGACTGACCAATCATTTCCTGGACCTTGGCGACTCTTTTTTTGAGGGTCTTCGTTTCTTTACTCAGGACATTTTTGTCCGTAGCATTGCGGATGGTAATCAGTAACCGGTTTAAGTCCGGAGGTTTACTAATAAAATCAAAAGCGCCTTTTTTAACCGCTTCCACAGCTGATTCAATATTGCCGTGGCCGCTGATCATGATGATGGGGGTATCGGAATTTAGCTCCATGGCTCTGGTCAGAAATTCCATACCATCGAGCTTGGGCATTTTTATATCGCAGAGAACAACGTCATAGGTGTTTTCAGAGAAGTGTTTCCAGCCGTCCTCACCGTCGACTGCCTCATCCACTTTGTAACCTTCAAAGGTCAGAATTTCCTGAAGGGTTTTGCGGATGGCCTTCTCATCATCAATCACTAATATTTTTGCCATAACTTTTTACTTAATCGCTTAAAGTTGTTTGTTTTTAAGGGTAATAATTACCTGCGAATATAGTTTTTTTTACCTAAATCTGGCCTTGTGTGCGGTGATATTAAGCGGTCCTTAAAAATTTAGCGCTGATGGTAGCCGAAGCTACCCGTAGCGGGGAAAATAAATCCCCTCAGATTTGGTATAGTCACCTGAGTTTCTTATCTTAACATTGAGTTTGATGATCTTGGCAAGGTTGTTGAATCTTCTAGATTAATCCTTATTAATAACATTTAAAACTATTCATTATGAGTGCAAAACATATTTTGGTTGGAACGATTTCCGGTATTGTGGCCGGGGCAGTTGTGGGCTTAATGCTGGCGCCTCAGTCAGGTGAAGAAACCCGTAAACAGCTCGCAGATTCTACCAGAGATCTGAAAAATAAATTTAATAAATGGACGGAGAAGTCCATGGAAGAGTTGGATGATTTACAAGATGTGTTTAAATCAGAGGTGGCAGGCGTCAGTGATGACATCCGTGAACGTGTACTTAAACTGATTAAGAAAGTTAAACGTTCTGCAAACGATGTCTCTGAGGAGGTAGCAGAAGCATAAAATGCATTTGCTTAACAGGGGCCCTTCTGACAGGAATTCATGCTGCCCTCAGGATCACCCAACAAAGTTTTGAAGTTATAATACCGAGATATTTGGCGGCCGGTTTTAATTTTCCAGGCCAGAATATATACCAGGAATTATAACCCTTTACTTCAACAACACAACATACAAATGAGTGCTGTTCAGATTAACTGTTAGGTTAACACTGAAGGCGCTCTTTTTTTATTGTAGCCACCTGCAGCAAACGGTAACGAATTTTTTATTTTGAAAGTAGTTTTCAGTTATTTATATTTACGGTATAAATAATAAGTGGATATGTACTTATTATAAATTCTATTCAAATTCGAAGTGATATGTTGAAAATTAAAGCCAATAAAAACAAAGGCAGTGTTCTTGTTATTTTGGGAGCACTGTTCATAGGCGTGTTGATGTCTTTTTCATTTACACAGCCTAAGCACAATTTTAAGGTGTTACCACAAGACATTACCCGGGACAGTCTGATGGGAATCATGCATGGATTCAATAAGGCACTGGGCGTTAAATGTGATTTTTGTCACGCTAAGAGTAAACTGGATTCTACCAAACTGGATTTTGCCAGTGATGAACTAAAGCATAAGGAGTTTGCCCGCCACATGATGGAAATGACCGCCTCCATCAATAAGGACTATTTTAATTTCCGCAATTCAAGTCGTCCGGATACCATTCAGGTGGTGACCTGTGTCACCTGCCACCACGGTAGTAAGCATCCCGTCAGCAGTATGGAGGATATGGGACCGGATCATTTTAAGAAAATGGGACCCGGTATGCGTCCGGCAGGTAAAGACGGTGCTCCCGGTATGCCGCCGCCCCCTCCACCACCAGTCAACCAAAAAGCCAGTTAATAACAAGACCGGCTACTTCAAAAACAGTAAGGGCTGGCAGCCCTCCAAAAAGAGGGTTGAACAGGATATAAAACGATAATTAAGAAAGCGCCGTATATGCAGGTAGTTGCCTGCATATACGGCGCTTTCTTATTGTTATACCTTTATAGGTTAACCTGCATCGTGATCTCTTCGCTTAAAAAAGGCAATCAGCGGATGATTTTGGGGCCGCCTGCTCTGGTAGAGGCACTGGCCTTTTGTTCATATAATTTGAAGTTTTCAATAAACAAAGAAGCCAATTTATTTGCTTGCTGGTCATAGGCTGCCTTATCCGGCCAGGCTGCTCTCGGATTGAGGATGTCTGATGGAACACCCGGGCAATACTGGGGTTTTAACACCCCAAAAACATCATGCGGTATATAAGGCACATCTTCCAGTTGATTATTTAAAGCGGCCAGAACCATGGCTCTGGTGTATTTCAGATCAATTCGTTTTCCTGTACCATAGGCGCCGCCACTCCAACCAGTATTGATCAGCCAGACATTAATCTGTGGGTGCTTTTGCAGATTACGTCCTAATAATTCTGCATATTCCGTCGGATGTAATGGTAAAAAAACATGACCAAAACAGGCGGAGAATACTGTCTGAGGTTCCTTGATGCCTACTTCCGTTCCGGCTACCTTGGCCGTATATCCACTGACAAAATGATACATCGCCTGCCCTCTGGTCAGTTTTGAGATGGGGGGCAGGACGCCGAAGGCATCACAGGTCAGAAAAAAGATGTTGCTCGGCAGGTTGCCAAAGGAAGGATGTTTGGCGTTTTTGATGTAGCTGAGTGGATAAGCTGCCCGGGTATTCTCTGTTATAGACGCGTCAGCGTAATTGATCCGGTTTTCCCCCGGATAAAAACTGACATTTTCTAGTAGGGTTCCTTTTTTTATGGCGGCGGCTATCTCGGGTTCTTTTTCCGGACTCAGGTTAATACATTTGGCATAACAGCCGCCTTCAAAATTAAAGATGGCATGTTCCGCCCATCCGTGTTCATCATCTCCGATAAGGGCTCTGTCGGGAGCGGCACTCAGGGTGGTTTTGCCGGTACCGCTTAATCCAAAAAACAGGGCCACATCGCCCTTTTGCCCTTCATTGGCGGAGCAGTGCATGGAAAGCACTTTATGGTCATGCGGTAAAAGAAAATTCAAAACGCTGAATATGCCTTTTTTTATTTCTCCGGTATAAGCGGTGCCACCGATTAAAACGATTCTTTTGGTAAAATTAATAATCGTAAAATTGGCCTGTCTGGTACCATCGGTTGAAGGGTCGGCTAAAAAGCCGGGCGCCTGAATAATTTGCCACTTTGCCTGATGGGAGGAATCGGTAGCAGGGGTCTTTAGACTATGATCAATAAAAAGGTTATAACAAAATAAGTTGGCCCAGGGCGTTTCATTGATTACCTGTATCTTCAGATTGTATTCAGGGTATGCGGCCGCACTCACATCCCTGATCCAGATTTCCTTATCAGCCAGATAGGCGATCACTTTATCATACAAGCGATTAAAGACTTCTGTACTGATCGGTATATTGACATTCCCCCAGTCCACTGCACTGGTGGTGATGGCGTCTTTTACAATAAACTTGTCTTTGGGAGACCTGCCGGTAAACTTCCCCGTGTTTACGCATAAAGCGCCTTCTTCACTGAGTCTGCCCTGGCCTAATTGGAGGGTTTGTTGTTCCAGCTGGTCGGGCAGCAGGTTGTAGTAGATTTTTTTTGCATCAAAGAGATTAGGCGCCGCCTTGGGTGCTGCGGTGCTGTTGTCGGATAAAGTTTGCATAACGCGTTTAAAAACTTTTATTTTTATGAACGTACATTTGTTAGTTAATGCAAGGTAGGAATAAATTCTTGAGAACAAAGTATTTCTGCGTGAATAATTTCACTGTTAAAACATTGACAGAACCCTCCTTATAAATCCTGAAAAAATATTTTTATGATTTTTTGTCAGACATTTTCTTTTCTAAAGCCTATTAATTTAATAGAGTATTATCGCTCTCTTGACAATATATAAAATATTGTCAGACAATATTTTATGTGCTGGTTGCAGACCTTAGTGAAATCCCCCCATTTAGGATAATGAATGAGCCGTTTGTGAAAAATACATCCGGTGACCATTAACATCTATTAGTTTAGATTCGATTAAATTCGCAAATGTTAAATAATACAGGCTGTATTTTTTATCGGAATTAATTAGATTCTATGCAAAAATATTGAAGCAGCTATGTAAAATTTGCATTATTTTCAAATACTCATTAAACAAATGAAAATTGCATGAAAGAGCAAACCAGTTATCCGAAGGAAAAAATTAATATTCTCTTTTTAGAGAATATCAGTGACAAAGCCGTTGAGCGTTTTAAGTCCGCAGGTTATACGAATGTGAAAAAACTGACCGGTGCTTTAAACGAAGAAGAACTCGCCAAGGCTATTAAAGATGTTCATTTAATTGGGATCCGCTCGAAAACTAAAATAACTGCAAAGGTTTTAAAAGCCGCCACAAAATTACAGGCCATCGGCTGTTTTTGTATTGGAACCAATCAGGTAGACCTGGATGCCGCTAAAAATGCGGGAGTCGCTGTTTTTAATGCACCTTACAGCAACACCAGAAGTGTGGCTGAATTAGTGATTGCAACCTCTATTTTGTTAATCCGTAAGATATTAGATAAGAATAAAGCGGCGCATGACGGTATCTGGCTGAAAGATTCTAAAGAAAGCTATGAACTGCGTGGCAAAACCATGGGGATAATTGGTTATGGTAATATCGGCACCCAGTTGAGTATTTTGTCAGAAGCGTTGGGTATGAGGGTGTTATTTTATGATGTAGCGACTAAATTACCTTTAGGGAACGCGGCCTCTACCAAATCCATGAAAGAGCTGGTCAGCAAATCTGATATTATTTCTCTGCATGTACCCGAAACACCGGACACCAAAGAGATTGTCAACGAAAAATTATTGAAATCCTTTAAGGACGGCTCTATTTTAATCAACTATGCCAGAGGGCATTGTGTAGACATAGAGGCCTTGGTAAAACACCTGCAAAGTGGTCATCTCTCCGGAGCGGCAATCGATGTATTCCCGGTTGAACCTAAAAAAATCGGCGATGCATTTGAAACCCCGCTCAGAGGCTTAAGCAATGTGCTGCTTACACCGCATATCGGTGGTTCCACAGAAGAAGCGCAGGCGAATATCGGGGATGATGTCAGTAAAAAACTATTTGACTACCTGGAAAACGGGGTGACCAATCAATGTATTACGGTCCCATCTATCGTATTACAGGCGCATCCCAATGCACACCGCATTTTGCATATTCATGAAAATAAGCCGGGTGTGCTTAGTGAAATCAATACTTTATTGTCTAAAAATAAAATCAACGTATTGGGCCAATACTTAAGTACCAATGATACCATTGGTTATGTGGTACTTGATCTGGATAAAAAACTGTCCGGAAAAGCAGTGGAATTACTCAAGGACGTAAAAGGTACCATCAAAGTGCGTACGGTTTATTAATCGCCTACAGGGTTTACAGAAAGATACAATTAAAAAGCCTGTTCTCTTTTTTTGCGCTCAACGCAGAGGAGAACAGGCTTTTTTTTTGCCTGTAGTAAAAGGATCGCACTGACAGATGCCTGGTCCCAGCCCTGAAATATAAACTGGCGGGTTTGTCGCTCAGTGATTAAATTTGCAGTTATGAAACAAGTGGATGTCTTGATCGTCGGGCAGGGGATAGCCGGTACTTTTCTGAGTTTTGAATTGATGGAGGCGGGTTTTTCTGTGATGGTCATCGATAACCAACAGGGTGGTAGCGCCAGTCGGGTTGCCTCTGGCGTGATCAATCCGGTTACCGGTCGCAGGGTGGTGGAAACCTGGAAAATTGGTGCGTTATTACCCCTGGCCCTGGATAGTTATAACCGGATTGCGCTAAGACTGCAGATGCCTCCCGTTGCCAGGGCAGTGGAAATCCTCTCTGTTCACGGAAGTGAACAGATGCGGGATGCTTTTAATAAAAGGATGGAGGCTGGCAGCGCCTATATCCGGGAGATAAATGTAGATAAACCGGGCCGGTTTTTTAACCACCCTTACGGCGCAAGCGTTATTACACCTGCTTTGTTGATCGATATCAAAGGACTGCTGGACCGTTACAGACTTTATTTACAAAGCAAGCAATGTCTGATGGCGTGTCAGATGGACTGGTCCGCGCTACAACTGGATCAGGACAGACTCCAGCAGTACGGAGCCGTGAGCTACCCGTACGGGGCTGCCCCAGAGGAGAAGATACAGGCAAAATGGATAATTGCAGCAGACGGCTGGCAGGCCGGGAGTAATCCTTATTTTAAGCAGCTTGCTTTTCGCTATAATAAAGGAGAGGCTTTAATCGTTGATATAGCCGGCTTGTCCAGAGAATATATTTATAAGCTCAGGTATAGTGTCGTTCCCTGGGAAGGGGATACAATGACCGCCTCAAAAAATCTATTTTGGGTGGGATCTACCTATCAGTGGACTTTTGAGCATGATCAACCAAGCGATGCTTTTAAAGAAAACGTGCTTGAATTTTTAGATAAAGAACTCTTACTGCCCTATAGCGTGGAAGATCATCTGGCGGCCGTCAGACCAGCCAGTATTAACCGACGGCCCTTTGCGGGATTTCACGAGGATTATCCGCAACTTGGGGTTTTAAATGGTCTGGGAACAAAAGGCTGCTCTTTAGCTCCATATCTGGCCCTTGGCTGGCGGGATTTATTGACCCTGGGTAAGGACTTTGATCCGGAACTCAGTCTGGATGCTGACCGGCATTAATTAACCGCTCCGATAATGAATGTCAACCATATGATCAAGGCGGCCTTACCTAAAGCGAAAGCGGCGTCGCCACTAAAAACAGTTCAGATTATTTTTTGACGTGGGTGTATAGTTCCCGGATCAGACCATCAGCGACCCCTATCTTTGGAACGTAAATCTCCTGAGCCCCGGTCCAGCGCATAATTTGTAAATAAATCTGAAGGGCCGGTACAATGACATCTGCCCGGTCTTCTCTTAAATTATACTGATGCATTCTTTGTGGCACCGTGAGGGCTTCAAACTGTTTATAGTAATTTCTAAGGGTTCGAATCGAAAGCGGTTTGCCTTCTTTTGTCTTACTCAGGGAGAATATTTTATTAATATTGCCCCCTGAACCGATGGCTGTTATCGGCAGATCGCAGACGATTTTTTCTTCTACCAGTTTTTTTAGCTGATTCCAGTCATTTTCAGACCACTGACCTTCCAGAAGGCGGATGGTACCGATATTAATGGATTTTTTAAAGATCTGTTTTCCCTTGACATAAAAATTGAGTTCCGTACTACCACCACCTACATCAATATATAGATAAGCATGCTCTTTACTGAGCATTTCTGCGATATGGTTTTTAAAGACCAGGGAGGCTTCCTGGGCACCGGTAATGATTTCAATGGGTATGCCTGTTTTCTTTTTTACATCAGCGATAATGGTTTTGCTGTTCTGGGCATCCCGCATGGCACTGGTCGCACAGGCCCGGAACTGTTCTACCCCATAGGCATTCATTAAGTGGCGGTATGCCTGCATGGTATTGATCAACATGGCTTCTCTTTTAGGGCCGATTTTAGAAAGTTTGAAAACATCCATGCCAAGCCTTAGCGGTACCCGCACCAGATTCATCTTACTGAACTCCACATTTTTTCCCTTACCTTTTACATCGGCAATGAGTAAGCGGGAGGCGTTACTTCCTATGTCAATCGCTGCTAATACCATACTGTTTTATTTTCGTTTCGGCAGCCGGACTTTAATGGCTCAGAAGGCTATGCCCTCATGAAAAAAAGTCCGGTTTCCGTTTAATATTTGTTCAGGGTGATCATTCACTTTATGATTCAATAGTCCTCGACTGGTCATCCGGCTCTACCGGCCGGACAAGCGCTTTATCCGCCTGTTCTTTCAGATAGTGATAGATTTCCATCTGTGAACGCACCTCCTTTTGTTTTTCGCTGCTATGAATATACTTATTTTCCAGCGAACTATCCAGAATTCTTGCCTTTACATTATCAGAAAGTTGTATTTCCAGAATATCACGGAGTCTTTTTTTGAGCGTGGGATTCTGAATTTTAACGGCGACTTCCAACCGGTGTTGCAGGTTACGTACCATCCAGTCGGCGGAGGAAATATAGGTGGCATGCTTGCCGCCATGGTGGAAAATGAAGACCCTCGCGTGCTCCAGATATTCATCCACAATACTGATGGCAAACATATTTTTTTTGAATTTTTTAAAGTGTGTATTGGCTGAACAGATGCTGCGAACAATCATTCTGACCGGTACGCCTGCATAGGCCGCCTCGTATAGTTTCTGGATTAAAACATCGTCACTTAAGGAATTGAGTTTTAAGGTGATTCCTGATTTCTTTCCAGCCTTTGCCGCTTCAATCTCCTGGTCGATGCAGGTAATAAAATGCTCCCGCATATTGGTAGGCGCTATAATAAGATGTTTGCACTTTAATAGAATGGATTCATCTTTGAGCTCAGCACTGGCCAGGTACCTGAATATCTTTGAAATATCGGACATGATTGCCTGGTTGGAGGTCAACAGGTAAAAGTCTCCGTATATTTTAGCCGTCTTTTCATTTAAATTGCCGGTAGCGATAAAGCCATAGCTGATCAGTTTATTATGGACCCTTTTTTTTATGACACAGAGCTTGGCATGGACTTTTTTATCCGGGATGCCGATCAGGGTTTTTACACCCTCTTCTTCGAGTCTTTCTTTCCATTCCAGATTGGCCTGTTCATTAAACCTGGCTCTGAGTTCAATCATGACGGTGACCTGCTTGCCATTACGTACGGCATTGATCAGCGCATTGATGATTTTAGAATTAGAGGCCAGCCGGTAGGCGGTCAGTTCAATGGTCTCTACATCGGGATCCATAGCAGCTTCCCTTAACAGGTCTATGACCGTTACGTAACTATGGTAAGGAAGACTTAGTAAAATATCTTTTTTTAACACGACATCCGTGACCCTTCTTTTACCAAAGACATCCGGATGAGTAAAAGGGGGCTGGTTCCTGGTAGACTTAAAGGGGAGTAGTCCGGGCAGTTCTGTAAAATCCCTGAAATTGTGGATTTTTTCACCCGGTATAATATTGTCCTTTTGACTCAGATGAAGGTTTTTAATCAAAAACTGTAACAGGCCACTGTGCATCTGTTTGTCATAACCAAAGCGGACAGCTTTGCCCTTACGGCGGTTTTTCAGTCCTTTTTTTATTTTCTGGACCAGGGTGCTGGAAAGGTCATTGTCGATGTCAAACTCCGCATCTTTGGTCACATTAAATATATAGGCTTCAAACTGGTCATAATCAAAAAAGGAAAATATAAAGGGCAGATTGAACCGGATCACATCCTCTAATAATATGATATGTGTCTCACTGGCTTTGGAGGGTAATCTTAAAAAACGCCCGTGAATGTCCGAAGGGATTTCTATCAGTGCCAGCTTATGATCCATGGGATCCAGCTTTTTGTGCATGACCACGCCTAAATACAGGCTTTTATCTCTCAGGTAAGGAAGGGCGGGCAAATCCTCAATCAGTAAGGGGATGACGCTGGAGGCCACCTCCTGGTCAAAATAATTTCTGACAAAGGTTTTCTGTCTGGCCGACAGCGATAAAGCGTCTTTTAAATAGACCTGCTGTGCCGACATTTGGTCCACAATACCCTGCCAGATCGAATTAAATTCACTTTGCTGACGCAGCACAATTGTTTGTATTCTTTCCAGAATGGCTTCCGGTTGTTGCTCGAAGTAGAAGTTCGCTTTTTTACCTTTTAACAGCACCATGCGTTTAAGGGCTGCTACCCGTACCCGGAAGAACTCTTCCAGGTTACTGGAATGGATGGCTAAAAACTTAATCCTTTCAGCCAGCGGTACCGTAGGATCACTGGCCTCTTGCAGGACCCGCTCATTAAAACTAAGCCAGCTGATGTCACGCGGTATATTCTGAATGGGTTTCATGAGATAAATTTTATAGCCAACTAAACAGCCTAAATATGTTTTTAAAATTATATTTGTAAAATAAGTTTTACCTTTAAAGTTAGGAATTGGGAGGTACTTAGGGATAATTAATGCGTTAAATAATTGTAACTGTTTTATTTACATATTTAATTCATTAGTTAGCTACTGGTATTCCCTGGTTGTAAGGATCGGTACAATATCAGCTAAAGGCTTTTTGCATACGAGATATGGGCAAACTAGGACAAATTAAGCATATCTGGTCTTTTGAAGGGATTTCATTATTTGAATTGGCAAGTGATGTTTCCCTGGACGTATTTGAGCAACGCAACCAGGTGGTGCTGCCACCGGATTTAAGGGATTATTTTAAGCAACTCAATGGTACCCAGCAATTATATGATAGTCATATGTTTCAGTTTTATGAACTCAAGTCTTTTGTGCCCATCAGACAGTTATATGATGACTGGGAGGGAGTTCCTGATTATGGCTTGATTCCCAGTACTTTAAAAAACCATCAACAGGTCTATGTATTTGCCAATTTCAGTAACCATCTGTATGCTTATGGCATTAGGCTGTATTCGGAAGCAGCAGAAAAAAACGAGATTTACGTTATCTGCGGAGGGGACTATCATCCCATCGCTGAGAGTTTTACGCAGTTCGTAGATTTATATCTGGAGGATAATGAAGCGCTGTATTTTTAAAGTGTCTAGGATCGCTTTTATACAGACAGCCTTTGAAGATGGCCTTGTGATATGCTTTGCGTAAGGTTTTCAGCTATTCTGCCCGGTGCGCATTCTCCCGAAACAGTATCTGACGGGCCTTTATGAAAAGTGAGATCCCTTTAATTTTTTCAGAGTGGCCGTAGAGGAATAGCCCTCTAAAATGGGGTTAATAATAACCGTTCCGCCATTTGCCTGAACTTCTTTTGCTCCAACTACCTGATCAATAGTATAATCGCCGCCTTTGACCAGAACGTCAGGCATCAGGGCCTGAATGGTCAACAGGGGAGTAGGCTCATCAAAGATCACCACGGCGTCTACAATGGTCATGGAGGCTAGTAATAAGGCGCGGTCCTGCTCTTTGTTGATGGGACGGCCCTCGCCCTTATTGTGTCGGATGCTGGCATCGGAATTGACGGCTACAATCAGGCAATCCCCATGAGCGGCGGCCTCATTTAATGAGACCAGATGGCCTGCATGTAAAATATCAAAACAGCCATTGGTAAAAGCCACTTTTTTCCCTTTTAAGCGCCAGCCGGCAACCACTCTTTTTAAATCTTCCAAACTGTAAACCTTGCTACCTGCAAACGCTGTAATTTTCATGTGTTGTGTTTAGCAGGTAATTTACCATAAAATCATTACAAACCAATCATAAATAAAAATTATGTTTTTCAATCGGAGCATTTCCTTTTTTTAATTCTTCTACCTTTTAGCGCTCATCTGAATGACAATACATTTAAGGTATTGTTGTTTAGCTAATTGTATGTAGCGACTGTTGATATCACGGACAATTTTTACTTTTTACCAAAAAACGTCCTCCATTTTAATTCGGTGATGAGTATGGCAAGGAATATTAAACACCCCCCCCTCCAAAAGCAAAAACAATATCTATAACCCTGCTCTTCGGTGCGGTCTGCGAGGCTGTTCTGGGATGTTAGCTTCGCGCATCCTTACGGATTTGTTTATTCATTACCGCAGGGAGGATCCGGATCCCATTATTAAAAATATTTTAGAATTCATATAGCACTTATTATTTTCGGACCATTTGTATATGAGGTATTCCGTCTTCATCGTACTGTTGACCCTCTTGTACAAATCCCAATGAGTTATAGAAGTTTTTCAAATACAATTGTGCTCCAATTCGAATGGTGGAAGTATGGTATTGCTGCTGACAGGCCTGAATGGATTTTTCCATCAGCTGTCTGCCTAATTTCAGGCCTCTGAATGGCTTGCCGATAATCACTCTTCCGATGGACGGCTCAGGGTAGGAGATTCCTGCCGGCAATAATCGCGTGTAACCGGCAAGTTTATCATCAACTAGCAACATTAAATGATAGCTGCTTTCATCTTTATCATCCAAGTCCTGATAAATACATTGCTGTTCTACAACAAACACGTCAGCTCTAAGTTTTAATATCCGATACAGTTCCTTGTTGCTAAGATTTTCAAATGATTTTACCAGGTATTTAATTTTCATATTATTGCTTTTTTTATGTGGATATTTTCCCGGAAAAGAAAAGAACACAGGGTTTCATAAACAATAAGCACCCTGGAGCATGATGGGTTCAATAGAACCGCTCCAGGGTGCTGCTTTTTTCCGCTCCGGTGTAAGCACACCTCAGACGTTTATTTTTTCTCCTCTAAGGAAGCTTATTGGTTCCTTCTTTGGGAAAGACCACTTTTGGCTGAAATGTCTTGGCGGCTTCAAAGTCCATTAAGGCATAGGAGATAATGATAATGATATCACCTACGGCCCCTCTTCTGGCAGCCGGTCCGTTTAAACAGACGGTGCCACTGTTTCTTTTGCCTTTGATCAGGTAGGTTTCTATACGCTCCCCATTATTGACATTCACGATCTGAACCTTTTCGCCTTCGATCATCCCGGCTGCCTCCATAAGTGCCTCGTCAAGGGTCAGGCTGCCAACATAGTTTAAATTGGCTTCTGTCAGAACTGCCCGGTGGACTTTGGATTTTAATACCTCAATTAACATACTTATTTATTTAGACGGCTACGTTAAAATCACGCAGGGCATCATTGAGACTTGTTTTAAGATCTGTGCTGGGTTTACGCTGACCGATAATCAGTGCACAGTTCACATTGTAAGTGCCTGCAGGGAAAGTTTTGGGATAGCTTCCCGGGATAACCACACTGCGGGCAGGAACGCGGCCCTTGAACTCTACAGGAGTTTCTCCGCTGACATCGATTATTTTGGTGGACTTGGTCAGAACAACATTTGCGCCCAGTACAGCTTCTTTTTCCACGATCACACCTTCCACAACAATACATCTGCTACCCACAAAACAACCGTCTTCTATAATAACAGGAGAGGCCTGCAGTGGTTCAAGCACACCGCCAATGCCTACACCACCACTCAGGTGTACACCCTTTCCGATTTGTGCGCAGCTGCCGACTGTAGCCCAGGTATCTACCATGGTTCCTTCATCGACATAGGCACCGATATTCACATAGCTAGGCATCAGCACTACGTTTTTGCCTAAAAAAGCGCCATAACGGGCAACGGCATGCGGCACGGCACGCACACCCATGGCGGCATAATCTTTTTTAAGTAACATTTTATCATGAAACTCAAAAGGCGCCAGATCCCAGGTCTGCATTTTCTGGATACCAAAATAGAGTAAGATCGCTTGCTTTACCCATTCATTGACCTGCCAGCCATTATCAGAGGGCTGAGCGGTACGTAATCTGCCCTTATCGACCTCTTCAATCACATTACGGACAGCATCCACATATTTTTGATCTTCCAGTAAGGACCTGTCTTGCCAGGCGGCTTCAATAAGTTCTTTCATTATAGTTTTTAATTTTTAATGGATTTTGCAAAATTAATGTATCACAAGGACTAATTTTGAATTATGGGAAAAGACTTTGAATTTGACCTGGATCGATGTCTGGAATGTCTGAATGGTGATGGGATATTTCTATATCCCACCGATACGGTCTGGGGACTGGGAGGCGATGCGACCAATGAAGCTGCTGCTGAGCGTATTATGAAACTGAAAAACCGGCCCGCCCATAAAAGTTTTGTTATTTTAGTGGCAGATGAACAGCAACTGGCTGGTTATGTGGATAATATAGATCCCAGGATTACTGAGTATCTGGCGCATTTTAAAAAACCCACTACGGTTATTTACCCTTCGGCCCATGGGCTGGCGCCCACGGCCGTGGCAACAGACCAGTCGGTGGCCATCCGGATTTGCAGAGAACCCTTTTGCCAGGCGCTGTTGCTACAGTCTGGAAAACCGCTACTAAGCACTTCTGCGAACCTAAGCGGAGAAGCAACGCCCGGTATTTTCAGTGAAATCAACTCCGTTATTAAAAATGGAGTGGATTATGTGGTACAATATAAAAGAGAGCAGCTAAGCCCTGCCGAGCCTTCCACCATTATTAAATGGCATCCTGCGTTTTTTGAATCAGGCAGCGGCCTGGCTAGTCCGGTGGAAGTCATCCGGTTGTAAATACAGGGTGCTGGAAAGCGGTTTGCGACCAGATGATCATGTTGGGGTAAAACAGGTTTTTCTAGCTGGATTTTTCGATATTCTCCTGTTTTAAGCTAATATTATAATCAATTATATGAGGGGTGTATTGTTTTTAAAAATACTTATAATCAATTTGTTGTAAATTTTATGCGGACCAATATTAATTTTGTATTAACTTACAGAAGATAGGGTACTCAAAAGGCTATTGCAGGTTACTTTTGCACAAAATATATATATAAGTTATGGGACTAAACAACTTTGGGAAAATTTTTATGCCGAAGAACAGAATATTCTATGACCTGTTCGAAAGTGTGGCAGAAACACTGGCCACTATGGGTAAAGAGCTCAAACGTATGGTAGAAGAGTCCGACAGGGATAAGCGGGCAGTAGTGGTTTCCAGGCTGGAAGACCTGGAGCATAAAAATGATGAAGCTACCCATCAGTTATTTACAGAACTGGGTCGTAATTTCATCACGCCTTTTGACAGAGAGGATGTTCACGCGCTAGCCATGTCTTTAGATGATATTGCCGATTGTATATATGCTTCCGCCAAAAAAATTCATTTTTATAATGTTAATCCTAACGAAACCAGCATCCAGAAAATGGCCGAGCTGATCGAATTGGGAACCAAAGAAATTCAGGTGGCCGTTAATTGCCTCAGGGATATGAAGCATTTAAGAAAGATGACGGAGTCGCTGATCCGGATTAACAGTATTGAAAATCAGGCAGATGATATCTATGATCTGAGTATTGAAAAGCTCTTCCAGGTAGAAGAGGATTTTAAAAGTCTGATTAAGAAAAGAGAAGTGTTTCAGGTAATGGAAAAAGTAGTGGATAAAATGGAAGATGCTGCCAATACGGTAGAATCCATTATTATCAAATACTCTTAATGCTAAACCTACACTTCTAATATAAAAAGCAGGCTATGTTCGGATTTTCCGCATTATTAATTGTCGTAATCGTCCTGGCCCTGATATTTGATTATATCAACGGGTTCCACGATGCTGCCAATTCCATTGCTACAATTGTATCAACTAAAGTTTTAACGCCTTTTCAGGCCGTTCTTTGGGCTGCACTCTGGAATTTTGTCGCCTATTTTGTCTTTAAAGAACATAAGGTCGCCAATACGGTGGCTAAAACCATTCATCCTGAATATATTACGATGACCATTATCCTGGCAGGGATTGTTGCGGCCATCGTCTGGAACCTGATCACCTGGTGGTTTGGGATTCCTTCCAGCTCCTCGCATACCTTAATCGGCGGGTTTATCGGGGCGGCACTGGCCAAAGTAGGTCATTTCGATGTGATAGAAATGGTGAATCTGGGTAAAACGGTATTATTTATATTTCTGTCACCCATCATCGGTATGTTCCTGGCCTTTGTGATTACCGTTCTGATTAACTGGATTGCCCGAAAGTCGCATCCTTATAAAGCGGAGAGATGGTTTAAAAGATTGCAGCTGGTTTCTTCCGCCGCATTTAGTCTGGGACACGGGGGCAATGATGCCCAAAAAGTAATGGGGCTGATTACGGTAGCCTTACTTTTAGACAGAAATGGCGGAGCTCCACTCGCAGAGAATGCGCCTATTTTGGAAACTATGTTACAAAACAGCTGGATACCCTTTGCCTGTTATACCGCAATAGGTCTTGGTACCATGAGCGGAGGCTGGAAAATTGTTAAAACCATGGGGTCCAGAATCACCAAGGTAACACCCATTGAAGGGGTTGCGGCTGAATCTGCCGCCGCATCTACGCTGATTCTGACTGAGGCGATGGGTATCCCGGTTAGTACCACCCATACAGTATCCGGTGCCATTATGGGGGTAGGAGCTACCAAGAGACTCTCCGCTGTTCGTTGGGGGGTAACCATTAACCTGGTATGGGCCTGGATTCTGACAATCCCGGTCAGCGCTATAATGGCCGCCATCATGTATTGGATATTAAGGCATATTTTTAATCTGCCGGCCTAGTAAGAAAGTTCTGATCTTCGCCGGCCCTAATTTTTCAGTGCCGGCCAGAAAATAAAAGATATTCAAAAAAACTGAGGTTCTGTTTTAACCAGCCAGGTTAAAACAGAACCTCAGTTTTTTTGTGTCCATCGTACATATTAAATAAATATATTAAGTGTTTTGAATGTTATAAAGGGTGTGAATAGAAGGAAACTAATCACAATTTTTAAAATATTTAATTATTATTAATGTAATTATTTTCTTGTCTTGTTCATGACAGGTAAACGAAAAATCAGCCCAAGTTGTACCGTTAAAATTAAGACGCGTTAAAGAGCAGAATTGCTATTAACAAATTTCAATTTTCTTTAAGAAAAATCATCAAAAATTTACATTTAATTTTTTGTGTGTATTATCTGATTGATTATCAATAATACTATTTTGTTTTGTAGTGGTCTTGTAGTGGGTATTTATTTTTTTAGGGGCCTCATTTTGCAAAACTTTGTTTCATGGTTTTAACAAAAAAAAATCTGTTTGGTAAAAAACCTTAAAAATATTTTTTGGCTTCCAGTACGGAAGCTGATTAACGGCTTACCGGCGAGCTTAGAAAATCCTGCTGTTCAAAAATAGAAATAAATGGATGACAACTTAGAGACAATTAAAGACCGGATAGACCATTAAGAGATTTCTGTGTGATGTTATGAAAGATTATGTATTCAATAATATGCTAAAAACTGTTTTTTCAAAGAAGCCAGACTCCGGTCTTTTGAAAGGAGACCGCAAAAAAGAAGGGTAATACCTCCGGGCTGGTTCCATTATATCTGCAAGGAAAGCAACCAATTATTCATAAACGCAAAATTACAAACCAAGCGACCGGTCAGCGATCAGGAAACCTGCTGATGGTTGTAAACAAAACCAAAAATCAAGTATATGAGCAAGCTGAAACCAAGGTTTTTTAGAATGCCCTTTTTACTGACACTATTGATCTGCCTTTTATGGGCATATAATGTGAAAGCAGGGCAGGGGAAGATGGAGCTGACCTATCAGCAGCAGTTATTAACCGGTCAGGTTACCGACAGTACAGGTCATGGACTGGGCGGTGTATCCGTTCAAATCAAAGGTACGACCACTGGTACACTGACGGATGACAACGGTAATTTTTCCATTCAGGCAGGCCAAAATGATGTGTTGGTCATTCAATACGTAGGCTATATTACGCAGGAACTGACGGTTAACGGTACGGAGCCCGTCCGTATCCGGTTAGTGCAGGATGTCACGGATTTGAGCCAGGTGTTGGTGATTGGTTATGGTACCCAGAAAAAAAGTCTGGTGACCGGCGCCATCGCACAGGTCACTTCCAAGGATATCGCCAATAAGCAGATTGGCCGACTGGATGATGCCTTAAGAGGACAGGCAGCGGGTGTGTCCGTCATTCAAAGTAATGGCGCACCGGGTTCAGCTCCTGCCGTATATGTACGTGGGGTAACTTCTATTAATAATAGTGTGCCCTTATACGTCATTGATGGAGTCGTACAAACCGGGAATGGGGGGATTGATTATCTGGATCCTAATGATATCGCTTCCATAGAAGTTCTTAAAGACGCCGCCTCTGCGGCAGTATATGGTTCCAGAGCCTCCAACGGTGTAATCATTATCACGACCAAGCAGGGGAGATTAGGCGAAACCAACCGCGTTAATTATAGCGGACAATACGGCTGGCAGGCGCCTATTACCAAGGTCAAAATGGCCAATGCGACCCAATACGCCGAGCTGCGTAATGAGGCAGCCTTAAATGACGGCGCTTCACTGCCCTATCCGGCGGCTGGCATTTATGGCACCGGAACCAACTGGCAGGATGAGATTTTCAGTGATCATGCCATTTACCAGAACCATAGCTTAAGTATAAGCGGTGGCTCAGAGAAGGCGACTTATTATCTCTCCGCCGGCTACAGAGGTCAGCAAGGTATTATCGCACCTTCTATTGCCTTTAATAAACAATTTTCTCTGACGACCAATACCAGTTTTAAACTGGGCAAATACGTGAAAGTAGGGGAAAACTTTAGTTTTACCAATCAGAAAAACAATACGGGCCTGAATACGAACTCTGAGTACGGCGGACCTTTAAGTGACGCCTTGAACCTGGATCCGATTACTCCTGTTACCGTTAACAGCGATTTTGTTACGGCAAATCCGGGCACGTATCCGACAAGCAGAATTCCCTATCTGATTCAAGCAGGTAATGGTGAGTATTATGCGATCTCTCCCAGGGTGCAGCAGGAGATGACCAATCCACTTGCTTTTATCCAGACACAGAAAGGCAATTACGGCTGGTCCAATAACTTTATCGGAAGCGGTTATATTAATATTAACCCCATTGAAGGACTGAATCTGCGTTCTCAGTTCAGTGCCAAAGGCGGGTTCTGGGGATCTGAATCTTTTGGGTCCTTTTATTATATGAATACGACCAACGACCACACGCCGCCTAATGGCACCCAGAATTCTCATTACAGAGACGCCGAACATAATCTGACCTGGAACTGGGATAATACGGCTTCTTATAGCAAAGAAGTCGGACTGCATAGTTTTGAACTCTTGGCGGGCATGAGTGCCACCAAGCAGACGGGCCAGGGGGTAAATGCCACGCATTATGGCGAACCGGTTACGTCCTATCAGGACGCCTCCTTTAACTGGGGTGTTTCCCAGGATTCAACAGCCGGCTGGGGTTATGAAAACCAGGTGTATACGTTGGAATCATTTTTCGGACGTCTGAGTTATAACTATGCGGAAAAATACCTTTTGATGGGTATTGTCCGTAGAGATGCTTCTTCTAAATTCGGTTCTGATAACCGGTGGGCAACATTTCCTTCCGTGCAATTAGGCTGGGTCGCAACCAAAGAAAACTTCTTTCCTAAAAACACCCCGATTAATAATTTAAAGTTCCGCTTCTCCTATGGAGAAACCGGTAATGAAATGTCCCTTGATAATTTTATGTTTCAATCCGTAGTTAACGGCGGTGGCCGTAGAAATGCGGTATTCGGGGATAACATGCTGCTGGTAGGATATAGCCCTTCTGCGCCCAGCAACCCTGCTTTAAAATGGGAGCAGACCAGTCAGCTGGACGCCGGCTTTGATATGATGCTGTCAGGAGGCTTTTCTGTAACCTTTGATTATTATAATAAGAAAACCAGTGGTATTCTGCAAACGGTACAGATTCCGGGATTTGCCGGTTATCTGGGCCAGCCCTATGCCAATGTGGGTGATATGAGTAATAAAGGGGTTGAACTGGAGCTGGGATGGAATAAAAACTTCAGTCAGGATATCCATCTGAGACTGAATGGTAATATCTCTTATAATCAAAACCGCGTCACTTATCTGGGAGACGGAAAAGCTTATTTAGATGGCGGAGCCAGTTGGCAGGCCAGCTTGTATAGCCTGACACGTACAGCCGTGGGACAGCCCGTGAATGCCTTTTACGGATTTAAACAGTTAGGAACCTTTAAATCTCAGGCAGAAATTGATGCTTATGGTTATACGGATGCGGGTGGCGATTTTCAGCTATTTCAACCCAATGCCAAGCCCGGTGATTTAAAATGGTGGAAGAATCCTGATAATCCGGATGACGCAGGTAAGGGCGTGATCGGCCAGGGAGACAGAACTTTCCTGGGTGATCCTAACCCGCACTGGCTATATGGCGTTAACCTGAATTTTTCCTGGAAAAACTGGGACCTGCTGGCTTTTGGTCAGGGCGTCTGGGGCAATCAGATTTTTCAGGCCTATCGACGCAGAGATGTGGGCGTAGGTGGTTATGCAGGCGGCGCGAACTATCAGGTGGAAGCGCTGAATGCCTGGACAACGCTCAATCCTACCAGCAATTATCCGCGTATTACGGATGCGGATCCTAATAATAACTTTGCCAATCCCTCTGATTTTTATCTGCAGAGTGGTGCTTATTTCAGATTAAAGACTCTGCAGATCGGCTATACGATGCCTAAGTCTTTACTCAATGTAATCAAAGCACAGACTGTCCGGATTTATGCGAGTGCCACGAATTTAGTTACACTAACTAAGTATACCGGTTATGACCCTGAAATAGCAGGTGGAGTGGATAAGGGCTTATACCCGCAGGCAAAGACATTTATTATTGGTTTGAACATTGGACTTTAATTTTTAGAAGGGAATTCTACAAAAACAAATTGTATATGAAACGAAATAAAATATTATTATATAGTAGTCTGGCGCTGGGGGCTTTGCTAAGCTTATCTGCTTGTTCCAAGTCTTTTTTGGAACCGACGCCAAAAGGAGAGTCTCTGGAAAGTAATTATTATTCAACACCCGCAGAAGCGCTGGCCGGGCTGGTGGCTGCTTACGGTCCCAGTCAGGTAACTTATACCGGCAGTTATGTCTCTCAGGAAGGGCTGGCCAATGCGGCCTCCGATGAATGTTATTCAGGCGGCGGTAGCGTCAATGACCAGATTACCTGGACGGCGATGAATGACATGAGCTTACTGACGCCTGCACAGATGCCCAGCGGTTTATGGTCTGTAAACCTGCAGGGGGTATCCGCCTGTAATCTGATCTTATCCAAATTACCCGGCGCTTCACTGGATGACGCAACCTTAAAACGCTATACAGGTGAAGCCAAGTTCTTAAGGGCTTATTATTATTTTCATTTGGTTCGCTGGTTTGGCCGGGTGCCCTTGTTTACCTCAGCCGTTACCCTGGATGAAATCTATGCGGCCACGCAGAGCTCTCCGGATTCTATCTATGCACAAATAGAAAAGGATTTAAATGATGCAGCACCAGATCTGCCTAAAACGGTAGATGCCTCAGAAAATGGCCGGGCCACCCAAGGCGCTGCCCTGGCTTTACTGGGGAAGGTCTATCTGTATGATAAAAAATACAGTCAGGCGGCAACAGAGCTGGCCAAGGTCAATGGTACGCCCGGAGGCACCAGCCCTTATGGTTATCATCTGATGGCGAACTATGGAGATATTTTTACCCAGAAATTTAATGCAGAGTCCATTTTTGAGATCCAGCATTCCCAGACACAGAACTATGGCGACTGGGGTGGCGGCACCGCTACCGGTAACCTGTATGCGGTCATGTGCGGTCCCAGAAACTATAGTTTTAAATCGGACCCTGCACCTACCATCGTTACTGGCTGGGGCTTTACCCCTGTCTCTTACGACCTGCATGATGCCATGGTGGTAGATGGTAAATATGATCCCAGATATCCATATACCATTTATAATATCGACAGTATGGCCAATGCGGGTTTATGTGCTTATTCTGCTACTGCGTATAGTGTAAGCTTTCCTTATTCAGGATATAATATCGCCAAATTTGCGCCGCTCCAGCAGTTCAAGGGCTCTGGCGGAGACCCTTATCTGAACTACGGAGTGGATTATATAGAGATCCGTCTGGCAGATACTTACCTGATGGAAGCAGAGGCGCTGGTGCAAGGCAGCGGCGATAAATCCAGGGCACAGGCATTGTTGGACGCTGTAAGGGCAAGAGTGGGCCTGAGTCCTGTCACGGTTTCTATGGATGCCATTAAAAATGAAAGACATCTGGAGCTCGCTACAGAAGGTCACCGGTTCTTTGATCTGGTACGTTGGGGAGATGCCGATAAAGTACTCAATCATATGGAGAAAGGATATTCCAAGAATTTTGTGACCGGCAAAAATGAGGTGTTGCCGATTCCTCTTTCTGAACTGACCAATACGAAGATGGTACAAAACAGTGGCTATTAATATCACTTAACCTATTATTTAAAAACTTTTATTTATGAGAAATATAATGATAACAAGGGGCTGGATTGTAAGCACTGTTTTAGCCGGATGCCTTATGGGTGGCAGCTGTTCTAAGCAAGACACGGCTTCTCTGAATGCGGGGATTCCGACGGCCAGCTTCATTTATAATGAACTGACACCCAGCAGTGCCTCGAGTGCCGATAACCTGGAGCTGATCAGCACCAGCACGGGTTCCATGAAGGCCTACTGGACGGTGCTGGATGATCAGGGGGCTAGTGTGGGCGAATATGTTGGAGACACTGTAAGACTGGCGCTGACCTTTGCCGGAGACTATACGGTTAAAATGGCTGCCGGCGGTCCTGGCGGGTTGTCTGACACTGTGCAGCAGTCCGTTCATATTGCCCAGGATAACACCTATGCTGTTGGTTCAACAACGCTTCTGGGTATTCTGTCAGGTGCAGGACTCGGCAAAAAAGAACGGACCTGGGTTCCGGACAGAGTGCTGAGTACCGTGATTGTATGGGATACCTATGCCAATGCTTTGGGACAGATCAACGGGGGCGGCGGCGCCTGGTGGGCTTTTGGCCCCGGAGAAATCGCTACTGACGGCAGCGGCAGGGATGGGTATTTTGACGATAAATTCACCTTTACATTTGGTAAAACAGGTCAGATGATCTATGATGACAACAATACAGTGTATCTGGATAACGGGGGCTCCGGCTGGACAAAAGCGCTGCCTGCACCCTGGAACAGTTTTCAGGGAACGACCTCTTCCACTGCTTTATATGACCTGGTTCCGGCCTTAAAACCCTGGGGTAGCGGCACGTTCGGATACGCCGTGTCTGCGGCACCTGCAGGGGAGATGAAACTGGGTACCATAACCATTAAAGGTAAAGGCGGACATTTTGGTCTGGCCGATAAAATCAACGGAGCGGAAGAAGTGACACCAACGGCCAGTTCGGTCACCTATGACGTGTTACAGATAGATACCGACAAGGTAGATGACAACGGCGTCCACTATGATGTACTTTCCATTGGGGTACATTATGACGCAAGTGGTGATGTATTTACCTTTATGTTGCGATCTGACCGCTAGCCTTTATCTCAGAATCCTTTAAAAAAACAACAGTCATACAAATCCTGCAAAGGATCCGGGGAGTTCTATAAGGAATTTTATGCGGGATTTGTATGTCTTTAAATAAGTTACAATGAAACGAATCAATCCAGGTTTTGTTTTTTTTGCGGCCCCCTTACTGATTTTACTCTCCTGTAGTAAAGGCAGTAGCTATCAGCCGCCGGCGACTCCAACTAACCTGTCCTATCATGTTGAGATTGTAGGTGCAACGACCGGTGATCCTGCAGGTGACGGGTCGGGGGTGGTGCATTTGAGTTTATCGGGAAAAAATGTGACTTCTTACGCGGTGTCGCTACCTACAGAAAACAAAACTTATTCACTTACTGCAGCTTCCGGTACTGTTGACATCGTATTTAGTTCCGGGGCAGGTACTACCACCAAATATCCCATAAATATCAGTGCCTACTGTAATACCGTAAAAGCAGATACGACGCTGTATGCCTCCGTATATGTAAGTAAACCTGAAACGCCGGGCACCGTTCTTGTCTGGTCAGATGAGTTTGACAGTACGGCTCTGAATACCAATGTCTGGAATTATGAAACGGGCAATCTGGGAGTCAATAATGAACTTGAATATTATACAAAAGACGCTGACAACCTGCAGGTGAAAGACGGTTATCTGCAAATTACCGCCCTGAAATCTGCCAACTATAATAACAGCGGCTGGGATTATACCTCCGCCAGAATCAATACCCAGGATAAGTTTAGCTTTACCTATGGCAAAGTGGTCATCCGGGCAAAGATCCCTGGAGACGACGGAACCTGGCCTGCACTGTGGCTATTGGGTAGTAACATTAACGCTGTTGGATGGCCTGCATGCGGAGAAATTGATCTGATGGAAGAAGGAACCGTTACCGGCTTTGAAAATATTTTATCTTCCCTGCACTGGGGAACCCTTGCATCCCCCCAAGATATGATGCAGTCCAGAAAAGTGAGCGGTTCTACAACGGATTTTCATGAATATTCAATGGACTGGCGTGCGGATCATATCGCCTTTTATTATGACGGTACCTTACTCTATAGCCAGGCCAACACCAGCAGTATGCCTTTTAATCAAAAATTCTTTTTCATTTTTAATGTGGCAGTCGGAGGTAATATGGGAGGCACGAACATTAATCTGAAATCTGGTTCCACCATGTATGTGGATTATGTAAGGGTGTATAATTAGGGATTTACTTTGTATGAATATGAAATTTATTTCCTTTTTAGTTTGTGGCCGGTTGCTTGCCTTTAAAAGAAAGGTTGATATTAAAAGCAGATGAGTGTTAAAAAAATGTACAATATGAAGCGCCTAGAAAAATACACATTGATCGTATTATGCATCAGTTTACTGTGGTGTAGTATGGCCTGTTCCAAGCATGATACGCCTTCGGGCAGCGAACGGACACCTGCCAACTTAAAGGTAAAGGTGACGGTCCAAGGATCGACTGCCCAAATGCCTGACGGGGACGGGTCAGGAGCCGTAAGCATAGAGGTGTCGGCTCAAAATGCCACGAACTATCAGGTAATCCTTCCAACAGAAAATAATAAAACCTTTACGATCAATACTCCTTCGGGAGGGCAGGCCAACTATACTTTTTCCGGCAGTCCCAATACTACGGCCACTTTCCCGGTTCAGGTAATCGCCTATAACGGATCCGCACACAAGGATACGAGCTTTTCCGTGAAGGTGTATTTTGCAGCACTTCAGTCGGATGTCGATTTCTGGCTGACAACACCGGATAAATCGGTTTTGTTCAGCAAGCAAAATACTGCATTAAATTTTGTGACGACTTCCAACAGCTATTCGACCATTACCGTAAATGACCAGAAAAAATATCAGTCTATTGATGGTTTTGGTTTTACGTTAACCGGTGGCAGCGCTGAATTAATCAACGGACTGGATGAGCAGACGAAAGATAATTTATTAAAGGAATTGTTTTTAACGGATGGTACCGGCATTGGCATCAGTTATTTAAGACTCAGTATCGGAGCTTCTGATCTGAGCAGTTCGGCCTATACCTATGACGACAGCCCCGGAGACAGTGAATTAAAAAACTTTAGTATTGACAAGGAGAAAGAGGATCTGCTGCCCCTGCTTAAAAAAATTCTCGCCCTAAACCCGGATATTAAGATCCTGGCGACGCCCTGGAGTGCCCCGGCCTGGATGAAATCCAATAATAGCCTTTATGGCGGCGGAGATCAGCCTGGTATATTATTGCCTAAGTATTTCGACGTATATGCCGATTATTTTGTAAAGTATATCCAGGCGATGAAGGCAGCCGGTGTGCCTATTGATGCCGTGACGGTTCAGAATGAACCGCTCAATTCCTACAATAACCCTTCCATGCTAATGACCGATACAGCGGAAAATGAATTCATCAAAAATTATCTTTGGCCTGCTTTTAATAAAAACGGAATTGATACAAAAATCATCGTCTATGATCACAATCTGGATCATCCTGAATATGCTAAGTACGTTTTAAGTGACCCTGATACTTACAAAATGGTAGACGGCTCCGCTTTTCATTTATATGCCGGAGATATCAGTACTATGTCTTCCATTCATGAGGCTTTCCCGGATAAGAACCTGTATTTTACGGAGCAGTATACCTCTGCTACCGGTGATTTTGGAGGAGATCTTAACTGGCATATTCAGAATCTGATAATAGGTGCCACCAAAAACTGGAGTCGCAATGTGCTGGAATGGAATCTGGCAGCAGATGCTCAGAATCAACCGCATTTGCAGGGAGGCTGCTCTGATTGTCTGGGTGCCCTCACCATCAGTGGCAACAGTGTCACGAAAAGAAATCAAAGTTATTATATCATTGCCCACGCTTCCAAGTTTGTCAGACCAGGATCCTCTCGTATTGACTGTTCTGAGGTGAGCAATCTGTTAAGTGTGGCTTTTTTGACGCCTGAGAATAAGAAGGTGCTGATTGTTTTAAATAAGGCCTCGCAGGCTCAAAGTTTCAATATTCAGTATGGGGGTAAAATGGTTACGACAGCGTTGCCTGCGGGAGCGGTAGGCTCTTTTATCTGGTAAAGCACCTGCCGGATATCCCTGCTTTTTGGGTTGATTTAATTTAATGCAGTTATTTTTCTCAGCCACACTTGGCCGCAAAAAAACAAGTGTGGCTTTTTTGCGCTCTTATTCCAACCTGCGAAGGTTGATCTGCCAACAATGCAATAAAATAGTTGGAAAACTAAAATTCAGTAGATAATAACTTTGAATGAATTGCTGAGGTGAAGCTTTTTTAGTAACTTCAAACAATTATAGTTTTTAAGAGGCAGCTATTGAGGTGCCTAAAGAATGTGAATTTGTCTATGTATACATTGCAGTGCATGTATAAATGTGTAAAATGTTTTAGCTAAAACATCAAAATAAGAAAATGACCATGGGGTAATTATTAAGACTTAATATAAGTAGCAATGTCGATTCAATCTTTTTCTCTGATTATTCTTTTACTGGCAATCAATAGTTCTTTTGGTCAGATGCATCATAGAACATGTGATTCATCGCTGTATTTAATTCCAACTCAAGTTCAAAGCGAATACAATCAGCAAAATTACCTAAAGGCGGCGAAAGCAGCCGGATGCTTTTGGGAAAGATGTAGTGAAGAAAATATCAAAAATGAGTTGGTATATATTACGGTGTATAATACGGCTTGCTGCTGGTCGCTGCTAAATGAAAAGGATTCCGCTTTCAAACAATTGAATTATGTTATTAAGGATGATTTATTTCTTCCATTGTTCAGAGAAATGCAATCTGACGATGATTTTTTGAATTTACACACTGATGAGAGATGGCATGATCTAATTAAAAAGGGGGATTCATTGTTTGGGGATTTTTCAAAAAGCATAGATAGTGGGCTCGTTAGAATCCTTGAAAAGATTAGATATAATGATCAAAAATATAGAAGTGAGGTTGTACAACTTAATCAACAAAAAGCAGATGAAAGTACAATTAAAAAGGTATGGAGGAATGCAACTATTCAAGATTCTGTTGATATGATTAAGATAGAGGAAATTATTGAAAAATATGGGTGGCCCGGTCCCCGGCTTGTGGGCTTTGATGGCAATAAAACTGTATTTTTGGTTGTTCAGCACGCCCCTTTGAAGGTGCAATTAAAATATTTGCCTGTTATGAAAAAAGCAGTACAGGATAATTTAGCATCGTCAGGTGATCTGGCATTCCTGGTGGACAGGGTGCGATTACGACAAAAAAAGAAACAATTATACGGGACTCAGCTTAATTCGGATTTTTCTAAGGCATTTCCAATTCAGGATTCTGGTACTGTAGATTGTAGAAGATTCAAAGTGGGGCTTGTTACTTTAGATCGTTATATACATAATTGGTGATTTGAAGGATCTTTTTTGATGTCCTTAGATGAATGGCTACTGGTGAAAGTGAGTTAACTACTTTTTTAATGAATGACAGGAAAAAAAATGAGGTTACTTCAAAAGGTTGAAATTTCAATGAGTTTTTCATTAGCCTCCTGCTTCATTCAAAATAGATCGATCCTGCTCATATTTTAACGGTCTTACAGGACAAATTGTAATTTGGCCTGTAAGACCGTTAAAATATGAGACAAATAAGCCAATTTATGATAGAATTTGTAGAATGGTACATTAAAATTAACCTTACCTTTAAGTCTCCCTTAGGTAAGCTACTGGGTTGGAACTACCGATTTGTGGGGATGCAGTCTTACAGCAGGTTTAAAAACAGCAATTTTAACAGCCTCCCGCGGACGGTTTAAGCTTAGATCAAAAAAGAACAGACGCGGCTCGTCTTTGCGTAAAAAACGAACGTAAGTATGGAAAGTGGCGTGCGGGAATAATTTTTAGACGGAGCGCTCTGTGGACGAGGTAAATAAGCAAGATAAATTTTACACCATCAAAAAATAAAAAGGATATGAAAACGATTTTATTTGGATTGGCGCTTTTGACCACTGTCGGCTGCTCGGCTGGCGAGCAAAAGACAAAGGAACCATGGGAGCCCCTGTTTAATGGAAAGGATTTATCCGGCTGGACCCAAAAGGGGGGCAAAGCTGAATTCCAGGTCAAGGACGGCATGGTTGTGGGAACTACGGTCCATCATACGCCTAATTCCTTTATTTGTACCGATAAGGATTACGGGGATTTTATTCTGGAACTGGATTATAAGGTGGATCCGTCCATGAATTCCGGTATTCAAATCAGAAGCCATAGCACGGCGGTATACCAAAACGGGAGAGTACACGGCTATCAGGTGGAGATAGATCCTTCTGATCGCGCCTGGAGTGCTGGTATATATGAAGAGGCACAGCGCGGATGGCTGGTTCCTTTAACCGATAATCCAACTGCAGGACATGCTTTTAAACAAAATGACTGGAACCATTACCGCATTGAGGCGATAGGCGATACGATCAAAACCTGGATAAACGGAGTGGCGGCATCTAATCTGATTGATGATAAATCTCCAAACGGATTCATAGCCTTGCAGGTGCACCAGATTGGAGATAAAGATTCCGCAGGTAGACAGATTATGTGGAAAAACGTACGCATTATCACTAAAGACGTGGCTAAGTATAGTACGGCTACAACCGCAAAACCGACTTATACCAAAAATACCCTGACTGCAGAAGAAGCGAAAAATGGCTGGAAACTGCTCTGGGACGGTAAAACGACCAACGGATGGAAAGGCGCTAAACTGGATCATTTTCCTGATAAAGGCTGGACTATCGATAATGGAGAACTTATCGTCAATGCGGCCGATGGGAAGGAATCTGCTGATGGCGGCGATATTATAACGGATGACCAATACGGAGATTTTGAACTCAGAGTTGATTTTAAACTGACTAAAGGAGCCAACAGTGGCGTTAAATATTATGTGGATCCTGAGCTCAATAAAGGATCAGGTTCCGCCATTGGCCTGGAATACCAGATTCTGGATGATGAAAACCACCCCGATGCCAAACTGGGTGCTCAGCCGGGCAGTAGAACGGTCTGTTCTTTATACGATATGATCCGGGCCAACCCCGACAAGCCCATTAATCCGGTCGGTGAGTGGAATACAGCTTATATCGTCAGTAAAAATAATCATGTGGAACACTGGCTTAACGGAGTTAAAGTGCTGGAATATGAAAGAGGCAGCAAAGAATTTGAACGTCTGGTCAAAGAAAGTAAATATAAGGTATGGCCAAACTTTGGACTGGCTAAAAGAGGGTATATCCTCTTACAGGACCATGGAAACAAAGTCTATTTCAGAAACATCAAAATCAAAGCCTTAAATTAAATCCTTATGACAACCAGAAGAGATTTTATCACGAAGACCGTTTTAAGCAGTGCCGGACTTATGCTGGGAAAATCAGTGATGAGTATGTCTGCCCGAAGTTATAACCGAATTATCGGTGCTAACGACCGTATTCATGTAGCCCTGGCCGGGCTTGGCAGAAGGGTAGGCGCTTATTACGACCCCATGGGTAAGAAGGAAGCAAATGTAGAAGTGGTCTATTTGTGTGATGTCATGAAAAGCCAAAGGGAGCGCTGTCTTAAAGAAATATCTAAACATATCAGCAATACGCCGACGCTGGAAAATGACATCAGAAAAGTACTGGCAGACAAAAATGTAGATGTCCTGGTCAATGCTACCCCCGATCACTGGCATACCCCGGGCTCTATCCTGGCCATGCAGGCCGGTAAAAATGTCTATGTAGAAAAACCTTGCAGCCACGATATGCAGGAAAATGAGTGGCTGGTGCAGGCAGCCAAAAAGTACAAAAAAATCGTTCAGATGGGTAACCAGCAAAGATCCTCTGCACACACGATTGATATTATTGACCAGATCCATAAGGGTGTTATAGGAACGGCTTATAAGGCTGTTGCCTTCTATTCCAATGCAAGGGGTGAAGTGCCTAAGCAGAAAGCGGCACAGCCGCCGGCAGGGCTGGACTGGGAGCTCTGGCAGGGGCCTGCCGTAAGAAGAGACTACACGGATAATACCTGGGATTATAACTGGCATTGGTATGGTTGGAATTATGGTACGGCAGAGGCCGGCAATAACGCCACCCATGAACTGGACGTAGCGCGCTGGGCCCTGGGAGTGGATTATCCTGAGTTTGCCGAAGTGGAAGGGGCTAAAAGACATTTCCTGAATGATGGCTGGGAAATGTATGATACCATCTTATCCACTTTCCGGTTTCCGGACAATAAGATTATTCAGTGGGATGGCAAGAGCCGTAACGGTTATAATACTTATGGTTCTGACAGAGGTACCATTATATTTGGTTCTGAAGGGACAGTGTATGTAGACAGAAATAAATACCGCCTGATGGACCGTTCCGGTAAACTCATCAAGAATTTTGACAGCAACTCCCATGAAGCGGGTAATACACTGGGCGGCGGCGGAGATACCACTACCGGTCATATGATTAATTTCTTAAACACCATCCGGGGCAAAGACTCCTTACATGCACCTATTGCCGATGCGTCTATTTCTATGGCCATGGTACATTATACCAATATGGCCTTCAGAACAAACAAAGGCTTTGCCGTAGATCCTACAACCGGTCATGTAAAGGATCCTGAGGTTCAAAAGCTATGGGGCAGACAGTATGCCAGCGGCTGGCAACCGAAGCTGTAAACGGCCTCGGACAGTAATCGCTTTGTTACCAGATTAGGACACTTTAAAAGAAAAAGATATCATGACAAATCATAGCAGACGAACATTTATAAAGAATGGATCCCTTTTGGCGGCTGGTGCCGGTGTGGCGGCGCTTATGCCAGGTGGTCTGATGGCTGCGCGCAGGAAAATAGCGGCCTCCGATAAGATTCGGGTAGCGGCCATTGGCGTTAACGGAATGGGTTTTTCTGATTTAAATTCCATTCTTAAAAATCCGGATGTCGAGGTCAAAAGTATTGTGGATGTGGATGAGCGGGTCTTATCCAAAAGAGCCTCGGAGCTGGCAGCTCAGGGTCATAAAGTGACGACACTGACGGATTATAGAAAAGTACTGGAGGATAAAGATATTGACGCGGTGATTATCGGCACTCCGGATCACTGGCACGCAAAAATGATGGTGGATGCCTCCTCGGCTGGTAAACATATTTATTGTGAAAAACCAACCGGTCACAGTATTGCAGAGTGTCAGGCAATGATGGCTGCGCAAAAAAGGTATGGTAATGTGGTACAGGTCGGGCAGTGGCAACGCTCGCAAAAGCATTTTCAGGATGCGGTGGATTTTGTCCATTCCGGCAAACTGGGCAAGGTAAGGCTTGTGAAAACCTGGGCTTATATTGGGTGGAAGGATTCCATTCCAGTGGAACCGGACAGTCCCGTACCTCCCGGAGTCCATTATGACCAGTGGCTGGGGCCTGCTACCAAACGCCCTTTTAATATTAACCGTTTTCATTTTAGCTTTCGTTGGTTTTACGATTATGCCGGTGGCCTGATGACCGACTGGGGGGTGCATATGATTGATTACGCCATGTTAGGCATGAAGGCCAAAGACCGCTTTCCCCTGGCTATTTCTGCCATTGGCGGCAAGACCGGGTACCCTGATGATGCCCAGCAGTGGCCCGATACGATGAGTGCGATTTATGATTTCGGGGATTTTAATATGGTCTGGGAACAGGCCATGGGCATCGGAGGTGGCCCTTATGGCAGAGGTCATGGGGTAGCTTTTATCGGCAATAACGGCACCCTGGTGCTGGATAGAAGCGGCTGGGAAGTGATTGCAGAAAAAAAGAGCAAAGGGCCGCTGATGGAAGCAGTGCCTATGCAAAAGTCAGTGGATAACGGACTGGACCTGCATACCAAAAACTTTGTGGAGGTTATTAAGTCTAGGAACCTGGCGGATTTAAAAACGCCGATTCAGGATGGTTGCCAGGTAGCCATGAACTGCTGTATGGGTAATATTGCCCAACGGGTCAGTAAAACCATTCATTGGGACAGTAAAGCCCTTCAGTTTACGGATAAAGAAAGTAATGGGTATCTGAAAAGTGAATATCATAACGGCATCAGTTTTCCAAAAGTATAAGTCGGTATGTACCATACTAATGAATAAAAGACAGCATTTGCTGTCTTTTATTTTGGGGGTAGGGCAGAGGGCTTACAGGTCTATAGCTGCCGGCCTGTCAAATAAGGAAAAAGGTCTATTGCTGATGGAATTTAAATCGTTTGCGCAGTTTAGGCCGATAAGCGAACGGATAATTGTAAAAACTGGGTTATTTTTACGGCTCAAATTAAAAAACTGGCATATGGCAAAAAAGAAGATTCTGGTTACAGGCGGATGCGGATATATTGGTGCTCACACAGTAGTCGACCTGATGGACAATGATTTTGAAGTGATTTCCATTGATGATAACTCAAAATCTACCACCTTGTTACTGGATGGTATTGAAAGGATTACAGGTAAAACGCTTAAAAACTATAAGGTGGATCTTAAAAACTGGCAGGATACCCGCGCCGTTTTTCAGGAGAATCCTGATATCGAAGGAGTGATACATTTTGCAGCTTATAAAGCTGTAGGTGAATCCGTTAGTCAGCCACTGGAGTATTATGAAAATAACCTGGAATCGCTGATAAACGTGCTAAAATGTGTTGCTGAATTTAAAGTGGCGCAGTTCGTATTTTCTTCATCCTGTACCGTTTATGGCAGCCCGGACAGCATGCCGGTTACAGAAGCCTCGCCCATCAAGGACGCCGAATCTCCTTATGGAGCCACCAAGCAAATGGGAGAGCGGATTATTCAGGATTTTGCCAAAGTTCATGACACAAAGACGATATTACTCAGATATTTTAATCCTGTCGGAGCCCATCCGTCTATTGAAATCGGAGAAATTCCACTGGGTAAACCGCAGAACCTGGTGCCTGCCATTACACAGACAGCCATCGGTAAATTACCGCAAATGACCGTGTTCGGCGCAAACTACGATACAAGAGACGGTAGCTGCCTGCGTGATTTTATCCATGTTTCCGATATCGCCCATGCCCATACACTGGCCCTGAATTACCTGTTGGAAGGTAAAAATCAATCGCTTTGTGATGTATTTAATCTAGGCACAGGTAACGGTGTAACGGTGCTGGAAGCCATTAAGGCTTTTGAAAAAGTGAGTGGAGAGAAGCTTAATTATGTTGTCGGACCTAACCGCCCGGGAGATATTGTCGCTATTTATGCCAATAACCAGCATGCCGTTGACAGCCTGAAATGGGATATCCGATATGATCTGGATGAAATGATGCGTACGGCCTGGGCCTGGGAAAAGAAAATGGCGGTAGACGGCGGGTATACCAATCAGCAGAAATCTGTATTAAATTAAAAATAAATCAATGTATTTGTTTATCTTGCAGCTTATCTCATTTTAAACAAAATTATTAAAAACGTATTATGCAATTAGAGGATATCAAGCTTCAAAACGAAAAAGAAACCCGTGCGGGATTTGGAGACGGCATCTATGAGATCGCAAAAGAGAATAAAGATGTTGTCGTATTGACAGCAGATCTGGCCGGTTCCTTCAAATTAGGCCCCTTTATTAAAGAATTTTCTGACCGCTATTATGAAATGGGGATCGCAGAGGCCAATATGATGGGTACTGCAGCTGGTCTGACCATCGGCGGAAAGATTCCATATACCACCACCTTTGCGAACTTCAGCACAGGACGTGTTTATGACCAGATTCGTCAAAGTATCGCCTATAGCGGTAAAAATGTAAAGATCTGTGCGAGCCATGCAGGTTTAACCCTGGGTGAGGATGGTGCAACGCACCAGATTCTGGAGGATATCGGCATGATGAAAATGCTGCCGGGCATGACGGTGATCAATCCTTGTGATTATAACCAGACCAAGGCGGCTACCAAGGCTATCGCCAGCCATAACGGTCCGGTTTATCTGCGTTTCCACCGTCCAAAATGGGCAAACTTTACTGCCGAAGACGGCAGTGATTTTGTGATTGGCAAAGCACAGCTGATGGCTGAAGGTGCTGATGTCTCTTTATTTGCCTGCGGACACCTGGTTTGGTACGCGATTGAAGCCGCCCGCGCATTAAAAGAAAAAGGAATCAGTGCAGAAGTTATTAATTTACATACCATTAAGCCACTTGACGAAGAAGCAGTTATCCGTTCCATCAATAAAACAGGTTGTGCGGTAACTTGTGAAGAACATAATATCTGGGGTGGCCTGGGTGAATCCGTTGCACATGTGGCAGCTCAGCATAACCCGGTACCTATTGAGTTTATCGGCACCAAAGATACCTTTGGAGAAAGTGGTAAACCAGTTGATTTATTAGATAAATACGGATTGACACCTCGCTTTATCGTAGCAGCCGCTGAAAAAGCCGTTGCACGTAAAAAAGCTTAAAGTGTGAACCATTTACAGAAAAAAATAGGAACCTGCTTGGATTAAGGCAGGTTTTCCTATTTTTACCGGAGTTTTGAATTTAAGGACATTAGCCGCATTAATCTATGATTTTAGACGACCAGGAGCTTCTACGGCTTTTCCGGGAAGAAAAAACCCGAGAAAAAGCATTTACTGATATTATTAAAAAGTATCAGGAAAAACTCTATTGGCATATTCGCAGAATGGTAGTCAGCCATGAAGACGCCAATGATGTTTTGCAAAATGTATTTATCAAAGTCTGGAAAGCACTGGAAGGGTTCCGTGAAGATAGCCAGCTTTATACCTGGCTTTACCGGATTGCTACAAATGAATCCCTGACTTTTCTAGAACAACAGAAAAGAAAAAGTTCCGTCAGTTTTGATGACGTAGAAAGCGGACTTTCCAATAAAATCAAGGCGGATGACGGTTTTGATGCGAAAAAATTGGAATGGAAATTGCAGTTGGCAATTCAGCAACTACCAGAGAAACAAAGACTTGTATTTAATTTACGTTATTATGATGAGATGCCCTACGAGCAAATGAGCCGGGTGCTGGATACCAGCGAAGGCGCATTAAAGGCCAGTTATCACCATGCGGCCAAAAAAATAGAGGAATTTATCAGAAATAATGATTAAACGAAAGGCTTCTCAGCCTGTCGAATGATAAGTTAATACTAAAATGGAAAAGAATTTGAGATATACTGGCCCCGAAGGTACCCCTTTACTGGAGACCATCAACAAAATGGAACGGCTCTATCAAGTGCCGGTTGCCTATTTTGAAGGGTTGGCAGAGGAAATCATGACTAAAATCAGACTGGGTAATCTGTCCGGACATCTGGGTTTTCAGGTGCCGGAAGGGTATTTTGCCGGACTGGCGGATCAGATTATGCACCGGATTTTAAGCGAGCAACATACGGACGCCGGTGGCAGGCAGTCCCTGAATTCCTTTCAGAATGCCGCTGTAGCCTCAGAACTAAATGAAATTGCGCCTTTTTTATTACAAATTGGTAATCAGAATGTTTATAGGGTTCCAGCCGGGTATTTTGAAAGATTAAGTCCACTGGGTTATAAAGAACAGGACCTACAGATACAGACTACTGCAGATGCTCAGGGTGGAAAAGTAATTGCGCTGACGCCCAGAAAGCGTATCTGGCGCACCGCAGTAGCAGCTGCTGCTGTGGTAGTGGTATTGTTTAGCGGACAACGGTTTTTTACCAATCACCATGATGCTAAGGTACTTCCGGTAAGCAATAATCAATTTGCCTCCAAGATTTCTACAAATAATGACAGTTTTGCAGCAGGACTTTCTGAATTGTCTGATGAAGAAATTATGGGGTATTTAAGTACACCGGATCCTGCACAAAAAGATTCTATGAGTCAGCAAGCTGATGAGGAAACGCAAAAAGCAATCAGTAACATGACAAATGAGGAATTGGAGAATTATTTGGACAGAACGCCGGCTACTTATTAAGGTAAATTATAATATATTATCGTTTATATCTTAAATTTTTTGATTTTTTGGGGTATAAAAAATGAAAGAGGAATGAAAAAAATTATATTTTTTTTAGGGATTTTGTTTTTTCATAGTTATATTTGCCTTGCACAGACTAACGGATCCCGAAACGGCGACAAAGTTGAGAAGGTAAAAATTGCTTTTTTTACCCAACAGCTTAATTTAACTGCATCAGAATCTAAAGAGTTTTGGCCTGTATATAACAGTTATTTTTTAAAATTAAAAAATGCATGGCATTCTAATATAGGTAACCGTCCGGCTTTTGATGAGAAGGCTTCTGCTTTAAAGGATCAGTACAGAGATAATTTTGTCCACATACTTCATTCCCATGAAAGAGCGGAGGATGTTTTTAAGGCAGAAAAAGCGTATCGGAAAATGCTGAAAGAGGAACTCAAAAACAGAAAACAACAACCACCGGCTAAGACTAAAAATTAATAAGCAAAAGGTCCAAGCCGAAAGAACTTTAAAACTGACATACAACAACTGAACCCGGAAAACACAAAGCAATTCACATCAGCGCTCGGGTGCAATTCTTTGAATATTTGTAAAAAGAACTTGTATATAACTGTTTTACATCAGTTTTTAAAAAGATTAAAATTATATACCTTATTATAAGTGCGTAAAATCAACACGTTTTAGCGTACTTCAACTTTTAGGTGTTTTTCATAGGTTAGCAACAGCCGCTCGTTTCTACGTATGGCTGTTTTTTTTTGTGTATAGGTGAGATCGTTGACGTTAACAGAATCAAAACTAGGGCAAACGATTGTGTGTTCATTTGCCAAAAAAAATGCGCATCTTTAACTTTCACTTTATTAACGAGCAAAATTTAGCAAATGAACACAACCAGAAGAGACTTTGTGAAGGCTGTCGCTGTGACAACTGCCGGAGCTGCCGTATTACCGGGTCATTTATTTGCCCGACCTAAAAAAGCGAATGAGAAAGTAAGGTTGGCCTTTATTGGTGTCGGACTAAGAGGGGAGAGTCATGTGGCGCTCGCCTGTAACAGGGACGATGTAGAAATTGTTGCCTTATCTGATATTAACAGTCAGATGATGGACCGGGCTAAGGGCATTATCAAAAAAGCTGGCAGAGCCATGCCTCAGATTATATTGGGGGACAATACGGCTTATAAAAAAGTATTTGAAATAAAGGATCTGGACGGTGTTATTATTGCAACGCCCTGGGAATGGCATTGCCCGATGATTCTGGATGCCATCGCTGCCGGAATTAAATATGTCGGAACCGAAGTAATGCTGGGTATCACGCTGGAAGATCATTGGAAGGTCGTCAGAGCAGCAGAGGCCAGTGGTGCTCATGTAATGATGCTGGAAAATGTCTGTTACCGCAGAGATGTAATGGCCGTCATGAATATGGTGCGTCAGAATGTTTTTGGTGAACTCGTGCATTTGCAAGGCGGATATCAGCATAATCTGCGCTCTGTACTGTTTACAAAAGATAAACAAAGCGGCGATTATATATTCGGGGAAAAAGCATTTTCTGAAGCGCAGTGGCGCACAGCACACTCTGTGCACCGAAACGGCGATTTATATCCCACCCACGGTATCGGGCCCTGTGCCATGATGGTTGATATTAACCGGGGTAACCGTTTTCTGTCTTTATCCAGCTTTGATTCCAAGGCCAGAGGGCTGCATAAATATACCGCCGATGTGAACGGTGAACACGGGACAGGTACCAATGTTCGTTTTAAATGCGGTGATATGATTACCACCAATATAAAATGTGCGAACGGGGAGACCATCTTATTGCAGCATGATACCTTTGTGGCCAGACCTTATTCCCTTGGTTTCCGGGTGCAGGGAACAGAAGGACTCTGGATGGATGTAAGTAATACCATTTATGTGAACGGGGTATCTCCTAATTATGATAGCTGGGATAAAGCAGATAGCTGGCTTGCAAAATATGATCATCCACTCTGGAAAAAATATGGGGAAGATTCCAAAGGAGCCGGTCATGGCGGTATGGACTTTTTCGTCATCCACGCCTTTGTGGAAGCTATAAAAAGAGCGGCACCGACACCTTTGGATGTTTATGATGCAGCGGCCTGGAGTGCTATTACGCCACTGAGCGAACGTTCCATTGAACTGGGTAATCAGACCGTGGAATTCCCTGATTTTACCGGTGGGAAATGGATGCTGCGTAAACAGGATTTTGCTTTAGATGACAGTTATTAATCTGGCGCCGCAATACAATGTAAAAAAATATTAATTATCGGTTGTCAACCTGTTTGCATGAACCCGTGTGAGCGACCGACATACAAAATACAGAATTAAAACCCAATGATAGAATCATCGGTAAAGGAGGCATTTAATTTTCCGGAGCCTTTAGAGATGGAAAAACTCTCTACTGGTCTTATTAATCATACCTATAAAACCACTTTCCCGGACGGGCAGGTGTTTTTATTACAAAGTATCAATACCAAGGTATTTGATGACCCGGATAAATTGCAACGCAATTATCTGAAAATCCAGCGCCATTTTCTGCAGGAAAATGCATACCGGTTACCCGGTATATTAAAAACCCATGATGGAGGCCTATTATTTAAAGGACCGGATCATGTCTGGAGATGTTTTGAATATATTCTGGATACATACAGTCCGGTAGTGTCTTCCACTCCGGATCAGGCTTACCTGGTATCCGCCTGTTTTGGGAATTTCTCCGCAAAATTGGATAATATGGATCCCTTAAATATCCAGACCGTACTGCCCGGGTTTCATGATCTGGGGCTACGTTTTATTCAATTTACCGATGCGCTGGCCGGAGCGTCAGATACCCGAAAAAAGGCGGCTGCTGATTTGATTAAAAAAGCGGCTGATCATGAGGCGTTAGTCGGATTTTTCGCAAAAGTTCAGTCCAGTCCAAGGTTGTTTCCGCTGCATATCCTGCATCATGACTGCAAGATCGCCAATATCCTCTTTAAAAACGAAGATGATAAGATTTATTGCCCCATTGATCTGGATACCACCCAGCCGGGGTTGTTTATTTCGGATATAGGAGATATGATACGCTCCATGGTACCCAATTTGCCGGAAGATCACCAGGATGTGAAAGACCTGGATATTCGGGGAGACTTTTATGAGGCCATTAAGGCCGGTTATCTGGAATCCATGCATGCCTATTTAAGTAGTGAGGAACTGGCTCAAATAGATATGTCCGGTAAACTGATCGTGTATATGCAGGCGCTGCGGTTTTTGACAGACTATCTGAATGACGATATCTATTATCAGATCAGTTATAGCGAGCAGAATCTGGACCGGGCAGCTAACCAGTTTAGGTTGCTGGAGCTCATCATAGATTATGTTGAAGGACAAAGTCAACGGGCAAAAATCTACGTCCCGGGTTAAGCGGTCGTAGCCAATATCTGCCAGTCGCTTCAAACTTTTCCGGACGAACAAGGTCTAAGAAAAGTACAATAAAGTATTGAAAAGAGGGGATAGGAATTATCCTTTATTATACATTTTTTTTGTTTAATGAGAGCGGAGGTCCGTGCCTGTTTAGGTTCGGGCCTTTTTTTTGCATTTTTAGTAAATGAGCAATGATTATTTTTTATTTGACCAGGAACTGACGGGAAAATTAATGACATACTTTTACTGCCACCACAAAACAGTACCCGACAGCTTTGGAAAAAGGTCAGGCAGACTCCCTGGATGTAGAATTACTACAAATAGAGATAAACAATCAGCCGGCCGGATGTTACCGGATTATTTTTGAAAAGAGGGAATTTTAAAATGTCCCAGTAATACGGCGGTTGCCATGGCGGCGTTGAGCGACTCCGCTTTGCCAAAGGCCGGTATTTTAACCGCCTGGGTGACAAAAGGCAGGATTTCCTGGCGGATACCTTTGGATTCATTGCCGATGACAATAATCCCTTCCTTCACTGGCACGCTGATGGGAAAGCTGCCTAACGGTTCTCCCGATAACAAAGCGCCATATACGGTAAGGGGATTGTTGGCTAGGTAAGCCTCCAGGGGGGCATAATAAACGGATGTTCTGAAAATACTACCCATAGTAGATTGGACTACCTTGGGATTATAGATATCTGCCGAGTCCGGAGAAGCTACTATCCGGTCTACTCCGAACCAATCTGCCATACGGATGATCGTTCCCATATTACCCGGATCACGAATGCCGTCCAGCGCCAGTATAAAGGATCCTACGGCCGGACGGGGCGGGTTTTTGTGTTCAGCCATCTGAGCGATTGCCAGAATCTCATTAGCGGTGCTCAGGTGGCTGGCTTTTGCCAGATGCTGTTCATCAATCAACTCAATAGGGGCCTTGGGAAAAGTTTTGAGCCATTTTTGTTGGGTTGTCCATACCTTTTGGACTGTAAAGGGACTCTCTAAAAGTTCCTGCACCATCTTCGGGCCTTCTACAATAAATAGCTTTTCTTTGTCCCTGGCTTTTTTATGGTATAAACTTTGGATATATTTGAGTTCATTTTTACTGATCATTATCTATGCAAATTAAGTATTCAACTCATATTAACAGAACGGTCCAGTTATGGCTGGTCGTAATCATGCTGGGGTTGAATAGCTGTGTTACGGTAAAAAATCCACCCGAAGGGGAGCCTTTTGTTTTCGATTCAAAAATAGAATTAAAAAGCGATAATATCTCCAAGGAAGAAGCCAAACTGCTAAAGACAAATCTGGCGGAGTTCTGGGTGGACAGTCTGCGCTCGCCTAAAGTTCAGAAGTATTTTGTGGCCTATAAGATCGTTTCTCCGCCTGTTTTTGATACCGCCAACCTCAGTAAGTCCATTCAGTTTATGGATAGTTATATGAACTCTGAAGGGTATTATCAGGCTATTTTTAAAGATAGTGTACGGGTGGACAGCTTGTCTGCTCCCGGGCAGAAAAGGGTAACGGTAACCATGTATGTGGATCCGAATAAAGCCATGATTATAGACTCCCTGGGCTATGGGCTGGCAGATACGGCGCTGGAGCGGATTGCGCTGGAGAAAAAAGCAGCTTCGGCTATCGTCGCACATAAAACTAAGTTTACAAAAGATAATGTGGCTGCGGAACTGGACAGGCTGGTGACGGATTACCGGAATCTGGGTTATTACCGGATTTCCCGCAACAACCTGATTGCAGAGACAGATACCACAGATGCGGCGCTCTTAAAGCTGACGCTGGATCCTTTTGAACAAGCCATTAAAATGGCGCAGGCGGCTGCCAGGAATAAGGAAAACCCAACGGCCGTGGTGATTATTAAAGAACGGCCACCGGAGGATACCACCCTGGTTCGTTCCAGAGCCCGGGATTTTATCCGGTATAAGGTAGGACACATCAATTTTTTCCCTGAAACCGGCGCTACGGAAATACCGGATTCAATTTTAAATAATTTAGGGCAATACACCGACGTATATGAGACCCGCAGCAAGCATATCTCCGTGTATGGCAAAGAAGGCAAGTTTGTGCCAAGGCCGATGCTCAATCATTTATACATGCGGCAGGGGGATTATTACAGCGATACCAGTTTTTATAAAACTATTAATAATCTGAGTTCCATAGGAGCCTGGCAACAAGTGGATTACAGAAATGATCTGCATGGAGATTCCGTGGACATGAATTTCTTTTTAGTACCGGCCATTAAACAAAATGTGACCGTTGATTTAGAAAGTTCCTGGAATACAGGAGATTTTGTGTCCTCCTCCAATATGTTTGGTCTGGCATTGAACCTGACCCATAGAAACAGAAATGTCTGGAAAAGAGCCATTCAATCCCTGACCAATTTAAGAACCGGTGTGGAACTGAACTTAACCAGATCCAATAGTTATTCCGACCGCTTGCTGCAAACCCTGCAGGTGGCAGGCTCTCATTCTTATTCTTTTCCCAGATTTATCACCCCCTGGCAAATAAGAAGCCGTAATCTGGATGCCATTAGGACCGTTGTTTCCGTTAATGGCAGCTATACGGATCGAAAGGATTATTTCCAGTTCAGGTCTTTTGTGACCAACTGGGGCTATGAATGGAAAAAAGGCAATTCCTCCTGGCAGTACCGGCCCATTAATTTTGAACTTTATTCCCTGGATAAGATGGAAGGGTTGATTCAGGCAATGGAATACAACCCCTATTTGAAAAATGCCTTTAATACCGGTACGGTCATCAGTCAGCAACTTAATTATAATATCAGCTATCCTAACAAAAGGTTTACAGGCAATAACTATTTTAGAGTGGGCCTGGAAGAGTCCGGCACTTTATTCGGATTGATTCCGGCCTTAAAAGATCAGATATACCGGTATTTTAGGGTAGAGGGAGAATATATCAAGCATTTTGATTTTGTTAAAACGCAGCTGGCTCTGCGCGGCTTTGCCGGCATAGGAATTAATTATAATGGGAATAAGGATAATAAATACGGGGGCGGACTGCCCTTTTATAAACAGTTTATTGCTGGCGGACCCAATAGTATGCGCGCCTGGGGGCTCAGGCAACTGGGGTTAGGCTCTAATCTGCAAAGTGATACATCCAGTTCTTTCAGAGACCGTTATGGGGATATGCAGCTGGAAGTAAACCTGGAATATCGATATCCCTTATTTTCCATAGGCGGTGTGAAGTTTAACGGCGCATTTTTTACGGATATCGGTAATATCTGGAACATACGAAAGGATGAGAATCTTCCGGATGCAGAATTCAGCATCGGAAGGTTAGGACGGGATATTGCCATAGCCATGGGTACCGGCCTTAGAATGGACTTTAATTTTGTCGTCATCCGCGTGGACTTTGGCCTTAAATTAAAAGACCCTGCCAGAATCTCCAATGACGGCTGGATGAGCATTAAAAACTTCACCTGGCGTAATAATGAATTTGCAGGAGAAGTGGCCAATAACCCGATTACCAATAAACCGCTGGTCCGCAATAACTATGGCATACAGTTAGGCATCGGATTGCCGTTCTAAGGTTTTTGTGCTATTAGTAATACCTATTCAAACTAAAATGCTGATAAAGAATTCTTTATCAGCATTTTAGTTTGAATAGGCAGTGTCCTCTTTTAATAATTATAGGTTACCCAGCCGGAGGGAGCCTTTAAATGCAGGCTTTTCTGGTCAGAAGCTTCGGTGTATCCGACAATTTTAGCCTCGATACCTAACGATGCTGCCAGATTAATCATGGAATCTGCGGCCTGTTTATCTGTGAAGATCTCCAAACGGTGACCCATATTAAAGACCTGGTACATTTCCTGATCATCTGCTCCGGAGTTCTGGCGAATCAGCTCAAAAATAGGCGGAACGGCAAATAAGTTATCTTTTACAATTTTCAGGTTACCGGGTAAATACTTCATGCATTTGGTCTGTCCGCCGCCGCTGCAGTGAATAGCGCCTTTGATGTCCTCAAAATGCTGTTCTAATAATAATTTCATGAGCGGAGCGTAAGTTCTGGTCGGGGACAGCAGCAGTTTGCCGGCCGGAATCTGACCAAAGCCCTCAATGTTGATTAAATCAGTAACTTTTTGATTGCCAATATATACCACTTCTTTATTTAACAGAGGCTCAAAAGTTTCAGGATATTTTTCAGCGTAATATTTACTTAATACATCATGGCGGGCACTGGTAAGTCCGTTTGATCCCAGGCCGCTGTTGTAGCTGTCCTCATAGACGGCCTTGCCGGAGGAGCCAAAACCAACGATTACCTGTCCCGGGCCAATTTTTTCATTACTGATGACCTTTGTTTTAGGGAGTCTGGCACTCATGGTACCGTTTACGGCAATCGTTCTGGCCACATCCCCTACGTCGGCGGTTTCACCTCCTAAATAATGAATATGAACACCATAGGATTTTAACTGATTGAAAAAGTCCTGGTTGCCTTTTATAATATGCTGCAGTACTTCACCGGGAATCAGCGTTTTATTACGGTCAATGGTAGAGGAAAACAGGATATTATCATAAATGCCTACGCAAAGTAAGTCATCCAGATTCATGGCTACAGCGTCTTTAGAGATACCTTCCCATACACTTAGGTCGCCGGTTTCCTTCCAGTATAAATAGGCCAGGATACTCTTGGTGCCTGCCCCATCGGCATGCATGATATTGATGTATTGATCATCACCGCCAAGATAATCCGGATACATTTTACAGAATGCATATGGAAACAGGCCCTGATCCAGATCCTGGATGGCCTGGTGTACTTCTTCTTTCTGGGCAGATACGCCGCGCTGGGAATATAGACTCATAGGCTGCAAAAATAATCGTATTTATCGGCACTTGAAAGTTTAACCGGTTCTTTTTGAAAGATTGTCAGAGATAATGGCAAAAACCGGGACTTTAGTCAAAAAGAAAGGGGATCCGTCAAATATTTTTAAAGACTTAAAAATACTTCACGTTCCCCCATTGAAAGCAAACTTCTTTATAGTAATGCAATATCGGCGATGACCAATTTGCCTTAGCTCATTGACTCATTGTTAGCCAAAGTCGTCACTGCGGATGCTTTTGCTGCCTGTACAGGTTCAGTAATTAACTGATGATTGGACAGTTGAGCGGTATAAGAACTCTTGGTTGGTACGGAGTCCTTATTGGGCTTATCTGTCGTATCCTTTTTAGGCAGGGTAGTGGTATCCTGATAAAATCCAGCTGCGTTGGACTGAGGAGCTACCATGGCTAAGGCCAGGCTGGTGGAGCTGGTGTCTTTTGTCGTAGTGTCCTTGGGATCGGTAGTTGTATCCTGATAGAAAGCTACGTTTGACTGAGGAGCCAACAGGGCAAAAGCCAGGCTCGTGGAGCTGGTGTCTTTTGTCGTAGTGTCCTTAGGATCAGTAGTTGTATCCTGATAGAACGCTGCGTTTGACTGAGGAGCCAACAGGGCAAAAGCCAGGCTCGTGGAGCTGGTGTCTTTTGTCGTAGTGTCCTTAGGATCAGTGGTGGTATCCTGATAGAAAGCTACGTTTGACTGAGGAGCCAGCAGGGCAAAAGCCAGGCTCGTGGAGCTAGTATCTTTTGTGGTGGTATCCTTAGGATTTGTAGTGGTATCCTGGTAAAATCCGGTTGCATTATACTGCACCATTGCCAATGAAGAGGTAGTATCCTTTGGTAAAGTTGTCGTGTCTTTAGCCGGATCTGTCGTATCCCGTAATATGGTCATGGCAGTTGCCTGCAATGCGCTGGTTGAAGGTGCTTTTACAGTGTCTTTAGGAACGGTAATCGTATCCTGAGCAGGTAAACTGTCTTTTCCTGGAATCGTGTCCTGTGCGAAGCTTGTAGAGGCTAACAGCAATGCCGCTGCTGCCATAGTAAGATGATTGAATTTCATAACTAAGTGTTTTTTTATAGGTTAATAATCCACTTTGTTCTTTCAGATATTATGCCGAACTAAAACTTCTGTTGTTAAAAATATGATAATGATAGAATTTATTGAAAATCAGTTAAAAAATGTCAAATTATATAAAAATAATAATTGTTGAGGCTCAATTGTAATTGGATAATAAATTTTGTTAATCTATTATTAAATAAACGGAATAAAAGACCTTTTTGTCTGATTTGTAATCCCCGCAAACTTTACCAAATTAATACATTCATTTAGGTGATTAATCAATTTCTCTTTGTACCTTTGCACATCGAAAGAGCAGGTGCGGAAACTAAACAGATCTGCTCAAAAAAGGAGGAATTATGATTACCGTTTCTGATGCAGCAAAAGCCTATATTGATAAGTTGCAAGGTGAACAACCTGATAATAAGGGAAAGTTTATCCGTGTAGGTGTAAGAGGGGGGGGCTGTTCCGGTTTGGAATATCAGCTGGAATTTGACAGCGATCAAAGACCGGATGACCAGGTTTTTGAAGATAAAGGCATTACCGTTCTGGTAGATCGAAAAAGCCTGCTTTATTTATTCGGGACAGAGCTGGATTATTCGGGTGGACTGAATGGTAAAGGGCTGTTTTTTAATAACCCGAATGCGACCAGAACCTGCAGCTGCGGTGAAAGTTTCGCAGTTTAATAGTTAAGTTTAAGCGTATCATATATAAAATTTTTATATCGTAATGGCAAATAAGGAAAAAGATGAGGATATATTAGAACAGATATCCAATCAGGAATATGAGTTCGGTTTTACCACCGATATCGAAATGGATGTTTTGCCTGCCGGATTAAATGAGGATGTCATCCGTTTTATTTCCCAGAAGAAAAATGAACCTGAATGGCTGCTGGAGTGGCGCCTGAAAGGCTTACATACATTTGAGCGTCAGGCAATGCCGAACTGGCAAAACTTCGAGATGCCGGAAGTTGATTTTCAGGCCATCTCTTATTATGCTGCTCCCAAAAATAAAAAAAAGCTGGGTAGCATGGACGAGGTAGATCCTGAACTGCTGGCTACTTTTGAAAAGTTAGGTATTCCTCTCAATGAACAAAAAATACTGGCCGGCGTAGAAGAATTAGAGGGAGAAAAACCTCAGGTAGCCGTTGACGCCGTATTTGACAGCGTCTCTGTAGCGACGACCTTTAAGGCAGAGCTGAGCAAGCTGGGCATTATATTTTCTTCCATCAGTGAAGCCGTGCAAACCCACCCGGAATTAGTACGTAAGTACCTGGGAACGGTAGTCCCTTATTCTGATAATAAGTTTGCTTCTCTGAATACGGCCGCTTTCTCAGACGGATCATTTGTATATATTCCAAAAGGTGTACGTTGCCCAATGGAACTCTCCACTTATTTCAGGATCAATACTGAGAATACCGGGCAGTTCGAGAGAACTTTAATCATTGCAGATGAGGGGGCTTATGTGAGCTATCTGGAAGGTTGTACAGCACCTAAAAGAGATGAAAATCAGTTGCATGCTGCGATAGTAGAATTGATTGCCATGGATAATGCAGAAATCAAATATTCTACCGTACAGAACTGGTTCCCGGGAGATAAAGAAGGCAAAGGCGGTATTTATAATTTTGTGACCAAAAGAGGTGCCTGCAGAGGCAAGAACTCCAAGATCTCCTGGACACAGGTGGAAACCGGTTCGGCCATCACCTGGAAATACCCGAGCGTTATTTTGCAGGGCGATAACTCTGTGGGAGAATTTTATTCCGTAGCTGTAACCAAGAATAAACAGATTGCAGATACAGGGACTAAGATTTATCATTTAGGAAAAAATACCCGCAGCCGTATTATCTCTAAAGGAATCTCTGCAGGATTCGGGCAAAATAGTTATCGTGGCTTGGTACAGGTAGGGCCAAAGGCAGACAATGCCCGTAATTTTACGCAGTGCGATTCTTTGTTAATCGGTGATCTGTGTGGCGCCCATACTTTCCCTTATATCGAATCCAAAAACAATACAGCGACTATTGAACACGAAGCAACGACGTCTAAAATCGGTGAAGATCAGATCTTCTACCTGAATCAAAGAGGTATTGATACGGAACAGGCCGTGGCGCTTATTGTCAATGGGTATGCCAGGGAAGTACTGAATCAGTTACCTATGGAGTTCGCTGTGGAAGCCCAGAAATTACTGAGTCTCACACTGGAAGGCAGTGTCGGTTAATAGTTTAACCTTCCACTCTCTTTCAGATTAATATTATACATTTTACAGAATATTTAAACATAGCAGCATCATATAATGTTAAACATTAAAAATCTATTCGCATCTGTTGAAGATAAACAAATATTAAAAGGGATTAACCTGGAGGTAGGAGCTGGTGAAGTTCACGCCATTATGGGACCCAATGGTTCAGGTAAGAGTTCGCTGGCCTCCGTGCTGGCGGGCCGTGAAAACTATGAAGTTACTGGTGGTACTGTTACCTTGGATGGCAAGGATTTACTGGATCTTTCTCCTGAAGACAGAGCAAGAGAAGGCGTGTTTTTGGCTTTCCAGTATCCTGTGGAAATCCCGGGAGTTTCCAATATCAACTTTTTAAAGACGGCTTTAAATGAAATCCGTGCCTACCATGGCAAAGCGCCGCTGGATGCCAAGACCTTCCTGCAGCTCACCAAGGAAAAGCAGAAATTAGTGGAGTTTGATGCCAAACTGGTCAACCGCTCCCTAAATGAAGGGTTCTCCGGCGGAGAAAAGAAACGCAATGAAATCCTGCAACTCGCAATGCTGGAACCTAAACTGGCCATTTTGGATGAAACGGATTCCGGTTTGGATATCGATGCACTGCGTATTGTTGCAAACGGTGTAAATAAATTACGTGCCAAAGACAATGCCTTTGTATTGATTACCCACTATCAGCGTTTGCTGGAATATATTGTACCGGACTTTGTCCATGTACTCTATAATGGTCGTATCGTTAAATCAGGTGGCAAGGAACTGGCACTTGAATTAGAGGAAAAAGGATACGACTGGATCAAAGAAGAAAATAAGTAATTTATATAAGTCGGCCTCCGCTAAGCATCCGGATTGATTGCAAGGCAGAGCTGACAGGTATTAATAAGGAACCGGATCAAGGTAACAAGTGGATAATCTCATATTTCTTTCATCAGAAGGAAAGCTTGGAATAGCTGCCATTTGGCAGCCATTAGATGATTACCGCTTGTTACGCTATAAATAACTCAAATAGTATGTCTCAACAAGTAGTCGAAAATTCTAATTCTTTATCCTTGAAAGATAGTCTGGTTAAGGAATTTGGATTGACATATTCAAAAAATCAGGCAAGTGAACCTGAAGCGCTTCTTCAGAAAAGAGAAGCGGCCCTGGCGGCCTTCCAGCAGGCAGGGATCCCTACGACCAAAAATGAAGAATGGCGCTTTACCAATCTGGCACCTTTTTTAAAGGATAGCTACCAGATGCAACCAACCGGATGTTTAAGCCGGGAGCAGATAGAACAGGCGATTACCTCGGCTCAGGTGAAGGACTTAAATGCTTATCGTCTGGTGCTGGTCAATGGCGTCATTGATTTTAGTTTTAGCAATCTTCCTGAAAATAAACAGGGCTGGACACTGCAGTCAGTGGCTGAGTTAAAGGCAGCCCCCGCTTTTGCTGCAGTGCTGAATGCCAGTTTGCCCATCGAAAAATATCCATTTGCAGCCATCAATACGGCTTGCTTTACAGACGGGTTTTATCTGGAACTCAACCGTGATTTTAGTTTGGATAAACCCCTGCAGATTATTCACGTTTACGGAGATCAGGAAAACCTGTTTTTGCAGCCCAGAAACATCATTCAGGTAAACCGTGGTGCATCTGCTGAAGTATTGGAATCCAGTGTACTGGTAACAGGGCAGCTTTTATTTGTCAATGGTGTAACGGAGATCCAGGTCGAGGAGAATGCGCATTTTAAACATGCTCATTTTCAGGTAGGAGAGCAACAGGAACGCTGGATTATGCATACACAGGTGCGTCAGTTAAGGGATAGCCGCTATGACAACTACACCCTTACCTTGCCTCATGCTGACCTGGTTCGCAATAACCTGAATGTTATTCTGGATGGCCCGAATACGGAAACTCATTTATATGGCTTATATATGGTCGAGGATAAGCACCTGGTAGACAATCACTCCCTGGTAGATCACCGTCATCCCAATTGTATGAGTAACCAGCTTTATAAAGGCGTTATACTGGATGGTGGCAAAGGTGTATTCAATGGTAAGATCTATGTACACCGCCCGGCCCAGAAGACCAACGCCTTCCAGCAGAATAATAATCTGCTGTTCAGCCCGAACGGCACCATTAATTCCAAGCCACAGCTGGAGATTTATGCGGATGATGTTAAATGTAGTCACGGTAGCACCGTCGGCCAGTTTGATGAAGAAGCGTTATTTTATCTCCGTTCACGTGGGATCGGGGCAGAAACCGCGCATAGCCTGATGGTGACCGCCTTTGCCTTTGATGTGACTAATAAAATTGAAAATGAAGCCTTACGAGCTCATATAGAGCATCTGATCGAAAAAACGATATCTGCTGCTCAGGCATAACGGGACGTACTTTCTAGCTTGAAAGGGCGTTTAATAAAGAGCCGGGAGTAAAACGCTTCCCGGCTCTTTTGCAAAGAGCTGTCCCGTAATTTTATAGTACCTTTGTTATATCCGATTTATCTAATCTTTGAACATATAAGATGTCTACGATACTCTCCTCATCAGAAATAAAAGAACTCCGCCGGGATTTTCCAATATTGAATCAAAAAGTCTATGGTCATCCCCTGGTTTACCTGGACAATGCAGCGACTACGCAAAAACCCAGTCAGGTATTAGAAGTACTGGACAATTATTATAAGGGCTTTAATGCGAATGTCCACAGAGGCGTGCATCATTTAAGTCAGGTGGCGACGGACGCTTATGAAGAGGCCAGAAAGACCGTTGCCGATTACATTGATGCAGGGGAGGATCATGAAGTTATTTTTACCAGAGGCACCACAGAGGGCATCAATCTGGTAGCCAGCTGTTTTGGTAAGGCGTTTTTAAAGCCGGGCGACAGCGTTGTTATTACGGCCATGGAACATCACTCCAATATTGTTCCCTGGCAGATGATCTGTGAAGAGAAAGGCGCTACCCTGAAAGTTATTCCTTTTGATGAAAACGGGGTGCTTCAGTTAGATAAGCTGGACAGTTTACTGGATGACTCGGTACGAATCCTTGCCTTTACTTATGTGTCCAATTCTCTGGCAACGGTAAACCCGGTCAAGGAAATCATAGCCGCAGCACATAATAAAAATATTCCCGTACTGCTGGATGCAGCGCAGGCGGTGCAGCATATGGCTGTTTCCGTAAGAGAACTGGATGTAGATTTTATGGTGTTTTCAGGCCATAAGATTTATGGTCCTACCGGCATAGGTATTTTGTATGGTAAAAGGGAATGGCTGGATAAATTACCTCCTTATCAGGGTGGTGGCGATATGATCAAAACCGTAACGCTGGAAAAAACCATTTATAACGAACTGCCTTTTAAATTTGAGGCGGGTACACCGGATATTGCAGGTGCCATTGGACTGGCTGCCGCATTAAAATATGTAAATTCCATAGGACTTGGCCGGATCCATGACACCGAGGCGGCACTGATGGATTATGCGATGGAGCAGTTACAGAAAGTGGATCAGCTCCGAATGATCGGACAGGCAAAAAACAGATCCGGGGCTATTTCTTTTTTACTAGGGTCAGCTCATCCCTTTGATACGGGAGAACTATTGGATAAACAGGGAATTGCCGTTAGGACCGGACACCACTGCTGTCAGCCTGTAATGGATATCTTCGGTATTCCGGGAACGGTGAGGGCCTCCTTTGCTTTTTATAATACCGCCGGGGAAATTGATGCCCTGGTCGCCGGTTTACAAAGAGCAGCCAGGATTTTATTATAACAACAAAGGGTAGATATAATGCCTGGATAAGCGGTGAAAACTAAAAATGGCATAAAGAGCAATATAGATTTAAAGCGATAACAACAAATGGCAACAGAGCATATCAGTAATCAGACTATAGAGGAAGCGCAGCAGGAAATAATAGATGAGTTCGCGTTTTTAACCGACTGGATGGATAAATATGAAATGATTATCCAGATGGGTAAGGAACTGCCCGCCATTGATGAAAAATACAAAGTTCCGGAGAACCTGATTAAGGGTTGTCAGTCGCAGGTATGGTTACACGCCGATTTTAAAGAAGGCAAGCTTATTTTTACAGCAGATAGTGATGCCTTGATTACGAAGGGACTGGTGGCGCTGGTGGTCAGCGTACTGTCCGGCCATACGCCTAAAGAAATAATCGCCAGTGACCTGCATTTTGTGGATGATATAGGTCTCAAAAGTCATCTTTCACCCACAAGATCCAACGGGTTACTATCCATGTTAAAGCAAATCAAGCATTATGCGATTGCTTTTAATACTTTACAACATTAAAATTAGTTATTAACTGAAAAATAAACAGTTATGTCAAACGATATTACACTAAGAGACCAGATTGAAGATACGCTGAGAACGGTATATGACCCGGAAATCCCCTGCAATATTATGGAACTGGGGCTGGTATATAAAATTGAGATGAAAGAGGACAATGTGGTGTTTATTACCATGACACTGACGGCGCCTAATTGCCCGGTGGCCGGCGACATCGTCAATGAAGTTCAGCAGAAGGTCCAGGATATTCAAGGCGTAAAAGAAGCGCATATTCAACTGACCTTTGATCCGGCCTGGGACAAGGATATGATGAGTGACGAGGCTAAACTGGAACTTGGTTTTATGTAAATTAACTTTAAGCACAGCTCTTGAATAAGGCACTCTTTTTAATATTTATTGTGGTATTTGGGTTATATATACCCTTTAGCCGTACTCCGGACTTTTTTGACGGCCTGAAAACGCCCGCTACCATTCATTTTAAAGCGGATAGCGCAAGTCATAAACTCATGCCTTTTGCCGATTTTAGCTTAAACGGTCAGACCTCTTACAGCGTATCCGCCGATTATATTTTTCGGTCTTTCAAAGAAGGTCAGAAAGTTCAGGTGATTTATGAAAATGCCAATCCCGCTGAAGGCGCAATTTATAGCTGGTGGGGATACTGGATTACCTGGAAAGAACTGTTATTTTGTATTATTGGATATATTGTACTGTTCCAGGCTGCTAAGTCGATTGTCAATCAGCCGGCTCAGGAGGCTATGGATGAACTCCGTGATTATGAGAAAAAACCCAAGATCAGAAAATCCAGGTATAAATAATTACCCGTTTGCGTGATTTTTAATTATTGTAACGCTATTTGTCTTTTTACATTTTTTAAAGCAGCGTTTGTACAATAGTGTTGGTAGGGTATGGAAAAGATGGGACCTAGTATTCTTGTTAAAAGGGTCGCCGGCCTGGAAAAGGTATGAATTTTAAAAATCAATTGTTGATCCTTATTTTGTTCTACCGTAAAGCTAGATATTCCTTTTTCAACGTGACCGTCCAGGGTTTGATAGCTAAAACCTTTTTTTAAGGGCAGATCTATGATTTCCTTAATACGTACGCCAAATATAATTTTTTGAGAGAGTCGTTTAATGGGAGGAAGGTAAACCTGTTGCAAAATGGTGTCGCCTGGCTGCATCGTCCGATTTTCTGTATGCCATTCACTCAGAAAGGACATAATGTTTTCAGGAAAAATATGATAGTCAAATAAAAAATCAAGATTTATTTTTTCAATGGAAAAGGGCGTATCAAGATAGGTGGTAGATATCTTTTCCACTAATCTATTGGAATCATACGCCATTATATTTTTGGTCTTTAATCGTTCAAGAATGGACTTGAAACCTGGCTGTTGATTCTTTAAATAGATGTTCATAAATAAAAGTTTTGATCCTGCTGACTATTTTGTTATGCTTGCGTAGTACAATAGCGGATTAAAATTAAGGGTTTCCTTATAGTTAATTCTAATTTTTTCAGAGGGGAAGTCTCCCAGATGAGGCCCTTAATGATGGATATTTGTACCCGGCAGTAATAGGTATTATCATCCGGTCTTAACTGCGGAAACTGACCGTCATTATTTTTATTATAGTCAATACACAGGTTACTGGCAGGGGCTGAATTAAACTACGCGTATGCAATATATCTGTACGGCTCCGCAGTTTTGTGAAACTTCGTATCAAAGTCCAGGTTTTTAGCAGCGCAAGAGGTCCTGCCGCATAACATGATCCCAATGAAGGAAAGAACCATCCTACATTTCCTAAGCCGATACTTATTGTTTGTTTGTTTGGGTGCTGTTTCCGTTACAATAAGATATCGGGAAGGTTTCCGTAACTTTAACAACAGCCCCTACTCCAAAGTTTAAAAGTTAAAATATCAATAAAGAATGTTGCTTTTTATAAATTATGGGATAACCAACGTAAGGATGTTATTCGGAAGGACACTTGTTTTGTGATTTAAGCCTGAAGTATTTACCCGCATTAATTTATATCTTGCTGATACACAATAGGTATTAGAGTGATTAACTGTCTTTTTGCTATTTTTTAATTTTTTTTCAATCAATTCTTAAATTATTTAATAATTCTCCATTATCTTAGCCAACGTAAACGTTTGCATAAGTGAATAAAAAAATAACAATAACTGATTTAGCTGAGCTTCTGGGCACAACACCCGGAACCGTTTCACGTGCCCTGAATAACCATCCGGCTATCAGTGATGCCATGAAAAAGAAAGTGCATGCGCTAGCCGATAAAATGCACTATAAGCGCAATCAAATTGCTTCTTCCTTACGGTTAGGCAAGTCTTATACCATCGGCGTGCTGATTCCCAGTGCCGACATTAACTTTTTTGGTTCTGTCGTGCATGGGATAGAAAGCGTGGCCAATGAAAATGGTTATCGCACCCTGCTATTTCAGACCAATGAAGGTTATAAGTCTGAAATGGAAGGGCTGGAAGCGCTTTTGTCTGCGCATGTGGATGGTGTTCTGGTTTCCATTGCTAAAGAAACCAAGGATTACGGACACTTTACAGCCGCCAGGGATATCGGTATGCCACTAGTCTTTTTTGACAGAGCAAAGGAAGGGCTGGATATATCCTCTGTTGTCATTGATGACTTTAACGGCGCTTTCCTGGCTACTGAGCATTTAATTGAACAAGGATTTAAAAAAATAGCCCACATTGCAGGGCAACAACATATTAAAGCCTTCCATGACCGCTTCAACGGTTATAAGGCTGCACTGAAAAAACATAAGCTTCCTTTTAAAAAGCAATGGATATTTGACGGAGACGTCTCCATCAACTCCGGCAAACAGGCGATAGACCATTTTTTTAAACAAAAGGAAAGACCAGACGCGGTCTTTGCTGTTGAGGACTATTCTGCCCTGGGCGCCTTAAAGGAACTTAAAAACAGAAAAGTTCCGGTACCGCAGGAATTTGGAGTCTTTGGTTTTGCCAATGAATTATTTGCAGAGCATTTAACACCGAGTCTGTCTTCGGTGGATCAGCAAACCGTCATGATGGGAAAAGAGGCGATGAGTCTTCTTTTATCCATTATAGATGCCAAGAAAGGTCAACCTGCCTGCAAGAGTATCATTTTAAACCCTTTATTATATACAAGGGAATCCTCTCAAAGATTATCCAATCATCAAAGCATATAAGTTAAACAAATGCATCCCATTATCAACACAATTCAACAAAAATTTGAACAGACTTTTTCCGAAAAACCTCTGATTGTCAGAGCTCCCGGAAGAGTTAACCTAATCGGAGAACATACCGATTATAATGACGGCTTTGTACTGCCGGCCGCTATTAACAAGGCCATTTATTTAGGAGTCTCTAAAAGAGCTGATGACCAGATTCATCTGGTATCCATCGATTTAAATGAGTCATTTACAGGCACCGTCAATAAACTGGAAAAGACCGCGCCGCACTGGACCCTATATATTCTGGGAGTGGTGGAGCAATTTCAAAAAGCAGGTAAAACCGTGGGCGGTTTTAATCTGGTGTTTTCCGGAGATATTCCGCTGGGCGCCGGCCTCTCTTCGAGTGCCGCACTGGAGTGTGGTGTCGCTTTTGGTTTAAATGAACTCTTTTCACTTGGACTGGATAGAGTTACCATGGTAAAAATGGCACAGGCAGCAGAAAATGAATTTGTAGGCGTAAAGTGCGGTATTATGGATCAGTTTGCATCTATGATGGGGCACAAAAACTCAGTGATACAGCTAGATTGCCGTTCTTTGGATTATACCTATAATCCTATTGAGATGGACGGTATTGAAATTGTTTTATTTGACAGTTGTGTCAGCCATTCTTTGGCCTCTTCTGAATACAATACACGTCGCAGCCAGTGCGAGCAAGGGGTAAAACTGATTCAGGAAAAATATCCTGAAGTTAAAAATCTAAGAGATGCCACACAGCAGATGCTGGATGAACTGGTAAAAGATCAGGATCCGGTCGTGTACCGCAGATGTCGCTATGTGGTGCAGGAAAACAGACGGCTTTTGGAAGGTTGTGAAGATCTGAAAAGAGGCGATGTGGCCGCTTTCGGTAAAAAGATGTTTGCTACCCATGAAGGGCTGAGCAAAAATTATGAGGTAAGTTGTCCGGAACTGGATTTTCTGATTGACTGTGTGAAAGATCAGCCTGCCGTACTTGGTGCCCGTATGATGGGCGGCGGATTTGGCGGCTGTACCATTAACCTGGTTAAAAAGGACGCTATCCCGCAGTTAATTGAGGACGTATCTGCTAAATATGAAGCCCGGACCGGTAAAAAGCCGAAAGTCTATGTGGCCGAGACAGAAGCAGGAGTGGATATAGTGCATGAAAATGAGGCTGCTACTGCTTAATCCATAAATAATAAGCCTTTAATGGCGCTTTATTAAATACATTTTCACCTTAATTAATAAATCAAAATCTAAAAGCAGTGGATGGAGGTCTTTTGCAAAGAAATCTGTCTTCTAAAACTCTAAAAAATGAATTTACATTTAAATCTGATCGATGGTTTGGTCATTTTTACCTATTTTATTTTTGTGCTTGGCATCGGTTATGTGCTGAAGCGAAAAATGAAAACTTCCAATGACTTTCTGATGAGTGGTCGCTCCATTCCTATGTGGGTGGCTTCTCTGGCTTTTATTTCTGCGAATTTAGGCGCACAGGAAGTATTGGGTATGGCTGCCTCCGGGGCCAAATACGGCCTTTTTACCACTCACTTTTACTGGCTGGGTGCAGCTATCGCCATGGTGTTTCTGGGGATTTTTATGATGCCATTTTATTATGGCAGTAAAGCCCGAAGTGTTCCGGAATACCTGGCACTTCGTTATGATGAGAAAACCAGGGGCTTTAATGCCATCACCTTTGCCATTATGACGATTTTTTCCTCTGGTATATCTTTATATGCACTGGCTATCTTACTGGAAGCAATGCTGAGTTGGAGTTTCAGCTCCTCCATCATTGTGGCTTCCATTATCGTTCTGGGGTATACTTACCTGGGAGGGCTTACCTCAGCGGTATATAATGAAGTGTTGCAGTTCTTTTTAATTGTCCTTGGAATTGCACCTTTGGTGTATATCGGCCTGCATAATGTAGGCGGCTGGGAAGGCATCAAACATAGTCTGGAAGGAACCAATTTGCTGCATGTCTGGAAAGGCATGGGCAGTGCAACGACCAACCCGCTGGGGACTAATGCCGGTTCTCTAATTTTCGGGCTGGGCTTTGTGCTTGCCTTTGGTTATTGGTGTACAGACTTTTTGGTGGTACAAAGAGCCATGGTAACCAAAAATATCAATGATGCGCAGATGACCCCCATCTATGCGGCTATCCCCAAGATCTTTATGCCACTGATTGTTATCCTGCCGGGTATTATTGCGCTTGTGCTCATGAAAACGGATCCGAGCTATACGATCCCGCTGGCTAAAAACGGAGGCGGTTATGATTATAATATGACGCTTCCATCCTTATTGCAGCATTTTTATCCCAACGGTTTACTAGGGGTAGGGCTTACCGCCTTAATCGCTTCTTTCATGAGTGGTATGGCGGGTAACGTAACGGCCTTTAATACGGTATTTACCTTTGATATTTATCAGTCTTATATTAAAAAAGGCGCTTCCGATCAGCATTATCTGAATGTCGGTAAAGCAGTTACTGTATTTGGTATTGCGGCTTCCGTGGCAACAGCTTATCTGGCCAGGAGCTTTGATAATATCATGGACTTTTTGCAGTTGGTATTTGGATTTATCAACGCTCCTTTATTTGCGACATTCTTCCTGGGCATGTTCTGGAAGAAAGCCACGGCCAATGGTGCTTTTTATGGTCTGATCAGTGGGACCATGGCAGCGGCTGCCACACACGGCCTGACCATAGCAGAAGGAAAAGGCGGCTGGTTATCCCATATGCTGGGAACTCAGCCTCTTTATGAATATGGTTCATCCATGGGGCAGAATTTTAATATTGCATCCGTTGCGTTTATTGTCTGCTTTTTGGTAACCTGGTTGATCAGCCTTTGTACAGAGCGTCGCAAAGAATCAGAATTGGTAGGGTTGGTTTATTCGCTGACCGAGAGACAAAAAACCGGCCATTATGTCTGGTATAAGAGCCCGGTCATTGTCGGGTCTCTGGTTGTTATCGCTACCATTATCTTTAATATCATCTTCTACTAAACTTATTTAATTATGGAAAACAATAGTATAGATCTTCGCTCAGTGATCGGTTGGTTTTTTATTATCATCAGCATTTTGCTGCTGATTGCCTCTTTTACAACTGCGGGCGGAAGTGAAGTCAACCGGATAACCGGCGTAGTATTTTTGATTTTCGGCCTTATTATGTATGGTTTATCCAGGACTGGTAAGAAAAAGGCCAAGGATTCAGCTGCCCGGTAAACAAGCAGCTGTTCAGTTCCCATAAAAAGGTCCGCCGCTTCAAATTCATTGAAGCGGCGGACCTTTTTTGCTGTAAATATATTGTATAAGGACGGACTCTATTTTAAATTAAAGACACGTTTAACTTCATTGAAGTCTTCTTTATTGACGTTTTTATTAGCCTGGTATAAAGAGCTTGGGATAGAAACTACCTTAACCACAATATTGGGGTTGCTAAATTTAGGAGCCTGATTGGAATTACCAGTATATTTCAGTGCAGTCAAAACGACATAACCGCCTTGGTTATCTGTACCTGCTTGACCCAGAAAATCAAAGGTATTACCGCTGGCATCCGTTCTTTGAAGGCTAGGCGCTAATTCATAAGAAATACCGTTGTCAAATGAATAATAAACCCAGACCGCGCCCTGGTCGGTAATGGAAGCTGTAATTTCTGTCATATCAAAGGTAACTTCGTAACCACTGACTACTGAAGAAGTCTGCCAATCCGAATTCTTAACTTCAAATACAGTGGTTAAAGCTTGTGCATCAACAACTGTATTATTATCCTTGCTACAGCTGAAAAATACTAAACTGGCACATAAAATTGCCGCGATGGAAAATAAAGTCCTTTTCATAAATGTGTTATTTAATGGTTTATAAACGGGTTTAAAATTTAGTTAATAATATCCCGGCCGGTCAGTTCCTGCAAGGACGATAAATCAGGGCATTAATCATGCCTAAATTCCTGATTATCTTGATTTCTAAGCCTTCCGTCGATAATCCTTTGGATGTAATTTATTTACAAAAGATTAATCGTTAGTGAAAAAAAATATAACCGATGATGATGGCACCGATAACGCCTAAAATATCTGCTGCCAGTCCGACCCAGACAGCATATCTGACCTTTTTAATACCCACACTGCCAAAATAGAGGGCAATTATATAAAAAGTAGTATCAGCTGAGCCGTTAAAAGTACAAGCCAGTTTACCTACAAAACTATCGGGTCCGAAGGTCTGCATGGTATCAATCATCAGCCCTCTGGCACCACTGCCGCTAAAAGGCTTCATAATGGCTACCGGCAAAGAGGGCACAAAATCGGTATTGAAGCCCATTGCATGAATCAGATAACCAATGCCGTCGGTAAGATACCCCAGCGCGCCACAGTCCCTGAATACCCGGATTGCTACCAGCATTCCGACCAGGTAGGGAATGATTTTTACCACAATCACCCAGCCTTCTTTTGCGCCATCAATGAACGTGTCAAAAACGGACACTTTTTTATAGGCTCCGGCAACAATAATTAAAATTATTACAAGTAAAAGAACCAGACTGCCGGCAATTTTACTAAATATCTCTTTACCCGCTGCACTCATGGTCCCGACTCCGATAAGAAGACCGACAATAATGGCAAAAATGGCAAGAAGCCAGCCCACCAGGACAAAATCCCATTTAATTTTCTGTTTAAAACCGGTAATCAGAATCGCCATAAGGGTGGTAAAGACGGTTCCTAATACACAGGGTATAAAAATACTGGCGGCTTCATGCGAACCAGCGGCCAGTCTATAGGCGATAATGGAAAGCGGGATTAATGTGAGGCCGCTGGTATGGAGTACCAAAAACATGATCTGCGCATTGCTGGCCTGCTCTTTTTGGGGATTGAGTTGCTGGAGACTTTCCATGGCTTTAAGTCCGAAAGGAGTAGCCGCATTATCCAGTCCCAGCATATTGGCCGAAAAATTCATGACCATTTCTCCCATGGCCGGATGATTTTGCGGCACTTCCGGAAAAAGGCGCCTCATGAATGGATTGAGTATTTTAGCAAGTTTGGCAATTGCTCCAGCCTTTTCCGCGATTTTCATCAGTCCTAAAAAGAATACCATGGTACCGGCTAAAGGGAATGCCACCTGTGTAACGGAAGTGGTGGCACTGTCAAAAATACCGTCTGTGAGTGTTTTAAATATCTCGACATCTCCAAGAAAGAAAAATTTAATCAATGCAATCACAAATGCAATGACAAAAAAGGCGATCCAGACGATATTTAAAGCCATATGCTAACGGATTATATAATTCAGGTCTGTAAAAAAGTGATGTGTTGGTCAATTGATGATTCCATGGTCAGCTCATCAGTTTGCACTCAGGATGGTTGCATTACTTCTTTTCTTTTTTCTTGACGTAATTTTTTCGCAACTGATTGCCATTGATAAGAATGCCGATAACGAAGATCGCCAAAACTAAAAAGAATTTATCGGAATACCGGGTTCCTTCATGGAAATAAAATTCAAGAATTGCGCCAATGATGCATATCAGAAGTGCCAGCCAGCAATATACATTACTGTTGACTACTTTCTCAAACTGCTGTTTGAGATCCCTGGATGTGCCGGATGAAGTATCTAAAGAGTCCATTATTTAAATAATAGTTAGATGTGCTAAAGTAATATAAATTTACACAGGTATAGCATTCTGGAATAGTAATATTAAGAAGCTTTTTGCTGAGCCATCCATTTTTTTTGAGATCTACGATACCAAAATAGGGTAATGAATACCCCGGCCAGATAAATACCTTCCTGTAAATAAAAGGACAGATCTTTATAGCCTAATTTAAATTCAAAAAAATGATAGGTAAATTTAAAAGTAAATAACCAAATTAAAATTCGTGCAAATGATATTTGATTTTGAAACTTCAACTTTACTTATTTTATCGATTATTACTATTGTTCAGTTTTACCCATTTAAAATGAATGGTGCAACTTTTGTTTGCCATTTAGCTGGCTAAGATGTGAGACCGTTTCAATAAGCCCCGCCCCCAAAATAGCCAGCCAGCAGTAGTTCTCTCGTCCCGCATGATCATTGACTAATTTACCCGAGTTCATGCAAAAATAGAAGGCAAATCAGTGGGGCAACTGCCCAGGCCCCCCTGCTTTTACCTTACGCAAGTGTTCTTGTCTAATAATGAGTCCCGTAAAACTGTCAGGTCATTCCATTATTTAATTTGCATCAAGGCTCATAAAGGAATACTATTTACTCAAAAATAAGCAATTTATTGAATTTTAACGCTTTAATCCTTTCAAAACCTCCAGGAGACTATCTTTACATAAGAAGAAATGAATAGGCGCCTCTGCTTGTGGGCATAAAAAGTATAACGACGGCCTGTTATCTAATGTTTAATACCTTTGCTTACTCATCATATTCTAATAATTCTTCGTATCTTTTGCCCTCAAATATTTTGTGATAGACAGACTGGTGAAAGACTACACGATAGTGGGTCATAGCGCTGGCAGACAACTGCCTTAAATAATCGGAACAAGCAGGTGCAAATTCGCTGAAACGCTTTATTAACAAGTGTTAGGCAAAAAAATTAAAGTAAGGTTTTCGGAAAATTATATTCCTTTTTGTACTTTCGCTGCTTGTTGGAAAATTAGCGCAAACGTTACCATATATTACAATTTTTTAAAATGTCTAAAAAAGTAAGTAAAATAGCGATTCTGACTTCCGGTGGAGATGCACCCGGAATGAATGCCACCATTAGGGCGGTTGTACGTACCGGAGTGTATATGGGGCTGGAAGTGTATGGTGTCATGCGCGGTTATAGCGGAATGATGGAAGATGATATCTTCCCGATGGGTTCTAAAACAGTTGCAAATATCATTCAAAGAGGCGGAACTATCTTAAAATCAGCTCGCTGTAGAGAATTTTATACAGAAGACGGCCGACGTCAGGCCTATGCCAACCTTAAAAAAAGAGGTATTGACGGCCTGGTGGTTATTGGCGGTGACGGAAGTTTCACGGGCGCCATGAAATTGCAAAATGAGTTTGGCTTACCGGTTATAGGTTTGCCCGGCACGATTGACAAAGATTTATACGGAACAGATTTTACGATTGGTTTTGATACCGCATGTAATACAGCCGTACAGGCCATTGATAAAATCCGTGATACGGCAGATGCCCATGATCGTTTATTTATCGTCGAGGTAATGGGACGTCATGCAGGGTATATCGCTTTACATAGCGGTATTGCAACGGGTGCAGAAACGATCCTGATTCCGGAAGCTGCTACCAATATTGAGGATGTGATTGCTTCCTTATCCGAAAAGGAAAAGAGAAAGAAACTGGTTAATATTATAGTAGTCGCGGAAGGAGATGCATTTGGAGGAGCCAATGAGGTTGCCAAAATTGTTCGTGAAAGACTGCCAAACTTTGATACTAAGGTGTCTATCTTAGGCCATATTCAAAGAGGAGGTTCACCCACCTGTATTGACCGCCTGGTAGCTAGCAGGATGGGGTACCACGCAGTGGAAGCTTTATTGGAAGGTAAATCCAATGTGATGGTAGGTATTATCAATAATGAGATTGTGTATACCCCACTTGAAGTGGCCATCCGCGAGAAGGATTCGGTAGATGAGAACTGGTTACGTATTGTGAAAATACTGGCTAGCTAATAATAGAGAAACAGACATCAAGGCGCAGCATTATACTGCGCCTTGATGCTTGCAATCCATTTTTAGTTCGGAGTAATTGCTCCCTGGAAATGGATTGCAGGCATATTTTTTAATGACAAAAACAAATGGTGAAAAATGTCTAAAAACGTAGAGAAATATTTACACAAGGAAATGGATGCAGAAGCTGGGATTTTACACAATGTTCATAGAACCAAAATCGTGGCTACTGTCGGACCTGCATGCGAAAAATACGACCAGCTGCTGGGACTCGTAAAAGCCGGGGTAAATGTTTTTCGTTTGAACTTCTCTCATGGCAGCCATGAAAATAAGGCAGAAATTATTGACAATATCCGTAAAATCAACAAGAAAGAGCCTTATAATGTGGCCATTCTGGGTGATTTACAGGGACCAAAACTGCGTGTAGGTCAGATTGAAAACAATAAACTGACCATCGTTCCAGGAGATATACTGACTTTTACCTCTACTGAGAAAGTGGTGGGTACCAAGGAAAAAATTTATGTTTCTTATCCCAATTTACACAATGACGTCAGTGTAGGAGAGAAGATCTTAATTGATGATGGTAAACTAGAAGTAGTGGTGACTGATGTGAATAAGACATCAGGTGATGTGAAAGTTCGGGTGACTTATGGTGGGGATCTGCTGCCCAATAAGGGCGTAAACCTGCCTGACACAGAAATTTCCTTGCCAGCTATGACCGAAAAAGATATTACTGATCTGGATTTTATTATAGCTAAACAGTTGGATTGGGTCGCCTTGTCTTTTGTGCGTAAAGCTGAGGACATTGTGGATTTAAAAAGACGCGTAAAAGAACAAAACTCCAAAATCAAGGTGATGGCTAAAATTGAAATGCCATCGGCTATGGATGATCTGCGTAATATTGTGAATGAATCTGATGGCGTAATGGTAGCCAGAGGGGATCTGGGGGTTGAACTTCCGGTTGAAAAGGTGCCTATGGCTCAAAGGGAAATCATTAGAAAATGTATCCACCGTTCTAAGCCGGTAATTGTGGCAACACAGATGATGGAGTCAATGATGGACCGTACCAAACCTAACAGAAGTGAAATTACGGACGTGGCTAATGCCGTACTGGAAGGAACAGATGCTGTGATGCTGAGTGGTGAAACTGCTATGGGTAACCATCCGGTACTGGTGGTGGAAACCATGCGCAAAATTATCATGGAAGTAGAGCGTACGGAATATTATTATGACAGGGAAGAGGATCTGAAAGTTATTGCACATTCTCCAACTATGTTAAGCGATGCGATCTGTTATAACGCCTGTAAAATAGCCTCTGAGGTAAGTGCCAGTGCGTTAATCGGTATGACTCAAAGCGGTTATACCGGATTTAGAATTTCCAGTTACCGTCCTAAAACTCCGCTGTATATCTTTACCAAGGAACAGCAGCTGGTTAACCAATTGAGTCTGAGCTGGGGGGTAAGAGCCTTTTTCTATGATGAAGAGGAGTCGCTGGATGAAATTATCAATGATCAGATTAATATTCTTAAAGAACGTAAATTTATTAAATCGGATGATATAGTTGTTAATACCGGCAGTACACCGGTAGAAAAGCACTTACCGACTAATATTTTGAAAATTACCAAGGTCAGTGACTAATCAAAATGGACGACTAGTACGCTGGGGGTATTAATTGCGTATAAGTCTATAAAGGGTGTTCCTGTAAACTCTTAAAAGGAGTTGCCACATATTAAATATTAAACTAATAAATCCTCTCTTTTTTCCATAAAACGGAATTAAAGAGAGGATTTTTTGTAGACGGGACATAGCAAGACCATCGGAGCTGTTATTTAGCCCGGTTGGATAAGATAAGCGTGCTAATTCTAGGCCGCTGTGCTTTTAATCTGTGCGGCCTGTTGCATTCTTTTGCTGATAATGGATGCGTTTGCTGTAAGGATGCCAAAGAAGATCCAGCAGGTCTCGGTAGACTGGTTCCTGGCTTTGATTTTATTTAAATGATAGTGATTTTTCTCATTGCCAAAACTTCCTTCCAGGACC
>NZ_FNQY01000006.1 GCF_900107765.1 Arachidicoccus rhizosphaerae
CTCATGTGAATAAAAACTCTAATATTAGAGCCAAATACACAGGAACCCTCAAATGTGGATAACTCAATAAAATAATTTTAATGCGTCAGCCCTGATCGGAATCTAGCAGAAGAATTCATTATCAAGCCTTTTTATTATACGTACGGCGTATAAACAAAAATGATTTTAATGCAAACTCCTAATTTGGCCGAATTATTTTTCCGTAACTATATAGATAATCAATAATATGTTTTAATTTCAAATTTTGTAATTAACTCCTTAGGGTTGAATATTTATCCTAAAACCAAATAATTGTTAAGTTTTTGTATATGTTTTAAGCCATCGCCATCGATTGTTATTGCATTTATTTTGTTTATTATAAATCTAACCATTTGTACCTTAATTAATTAACTTTATGTTTTATGAATTTGTAAAAAATAATTAAAAAATAAGTTGCAATCGATTGCAATTAATTGATAAACTTTCTTACTTTAGCAAGCACGATATAAAAAGAAGGAGTACAGATTCACCTATCCTATCTGAGAATAGGATGGCAACAGTATTAAAGAGTTTAATTAAACCTATTTATTCATTTTAAATGAAAACGTTAATGATTAATTTAAGCGGCTAGCCCTTTTTTTTCTAAGCAATAACAATCGATTGCAATACACAAAATCAAAACCTTTCGCAAAAAAATTAAAATCTTGGTCTTTATGGAAAAGTTGAAACTAAGGAACTTTATGGTTCCGTTTTTACTGATGATTACCGCAGGTTTATTCATTCCGGGCTTCTCAATGGCCCAGGGAGGAAATATACTTACCGGTAAGGTCACAGATACCAGTGGTGCCGCACTGCCGCAGGTCTCTGTTTTAAATGTCACCACCGGAAAAGGGACATTTACTTTAGAAGATGGTCGTTACTCTATTGAAGCAAATCAGGGAGCTGTCCTCAGGTTTACTTATGTAGGGTATGCCACACAGGAATTGACTTATTCAGGGCAGGGTTCCCTGGATGTAACGCTTAAACATAGTGAATCGGATAAACTGGGAGACGTTGTGGTGATAGGTTATGGTACCCAGCGAAAAGAAGCCATTACCGGTTCCGTTGCTACCATTGGCGGAGATCAACTCAGAGAGGTTCCTGCCTCCAACGTATCGCAGGCCTTACAGGGCCGGATGCCCGGTGTGCAGCTGGTACAGACTTCTTCCAAGCCCGGAGCTACCATGCAAATAAGAGTTCGCGGAACCAGATCGCTGACTGCAAGCAATGATCCCCTGATCGTGCTGGACGGGATTCCGTTTGCCGGAACCATTGCCGATATCAGCAGCGATGACATTAAAAGCATTGATATCTTAAAGGACGCCTCTGCTACGGCAATCTATGGATCCAGAGGTGCCAATGGCGTTATTTTGATTACCACTAACGGAGGCCATAAAGGAGAGAAAGCAACTGTTTCCTATAACGGATATTATGGCATCAAGGATGCCATTAAATACCCTATGATGACCGGGCCGCAGTATGTAAAACTCAGAGAACTGGCTGGCAAAAACTCCAACGGGGTAGATGAAAATGATTCTACAAATACGGACTGGCAGGATTTATTCTACCGCCAGGGTATTGTGACCAACCAGGATATCGGTATAGCAGGCGGAACCAAAGGGGGGAGTTATAAATTTGGGGCCGGTTATTATAAAGATCAGGCGGTGATACCTTTATCGGAATACAACAGGTATTCCATCAGAGGATCTCTGGATCAATCCATCGGGCAATACTTCCGTTTTGGCTTTACCACGAATAATAACTTTAACACGGTGGATGGCGCTGATATGGGTTTATATGGAGTGCTTAGCATGTCTCCTCTGGCCAGCCCTTATAATGAGGACGGATCGCTCAGAAGAACGGTTCGTATGCCGCAGGATGAACAGTGGGTATATACCAGAAAATCAATAGAAAGCCTGGGAGATAAATATGTAGATCATGATGCCTCATTCGGCTCTTATAACTCTTTGTATGGCGAGCTGAGTATTCCCTGGATTACCGGCTTAAAGTATAGGGTCAATCTGGGTGCCAACTACAGAACGACGAACAGCGGCAGTTACACGGGTGAAGGGGTGTTTAGCTCAACACCGGATAATTTATCCTCCGCTTCTATCGGTAATGCAACGACGACCAACTGGGCACTGGAAAATATCTTAACCTATGACAGGACTTTTGCTGAGAAACACCATATTAATGTGGTGGCCCTGTACTCTGCAGAAAAAACCAAATACACTAAAAATGCCATTTCCAGAAAAGGAATTGCGGCAGATGCTTTTCAGTACTTTAACCTGGGACAGTCTACGGAAGATATTACCATTGATCCCAGTCAGCAGATCTATCAGGTTAGCGGCCTGACCTCTTATATGGGACGTATCATGTATGCCTACGCCGATAAATATATGCTGAGTGCAACCTTCCGGGCAGACGCCTCCTCCAGGCTCGCCAAAGGTCATCAGTGGCATAGCTATCCGGCCATTTCTGCCGGCTGGAATATTGACAAGGAGGCCTTTATGAGTAATGTTACGTGGTTAAATCAGTTAAAGTTACGTGTGGGTTACGGACAGACCTCCAATCAGGCCATCGCCCCGTATGCCACGCTGGGATTACTGAGTACAAGACCTTATAACTTTGGAACAGAGGGTGCTTTCGGGTATTACGTATCTCAATTGCCCAATAGTGATTTAGGTTGGGAATATTCCAATACCAAAAATATCGGACTGGATTTCGGACTGTTTAATAACAGACTTTCCGGTACGGTCGAATATTATACCACCGATACCAAGGACCTGCTGTTAAGCGTTGGACTGCCTGCCACTTCAGGAGTCAGCAGTTATGTGGGCAACGTAGGCGCGACCTCCAATAAGGGCTGGGAAATCTCTTTGAACGGTATTATCCTGGATAACCTGAACGGATGGAGCTGGGAAGCCGGCGTTAACTTCTATGGTAATAAAAACAAGATTGTTTCCCTGGCTTCCGGTCAGACCAGAGATGAATCCAACTGGTGGTTTGTAGGACATCCGCTAAATGTCATCTATGACTATAAAAATATAGGTATCTGGCAGGAAGGTGATGCCAACTTACAAAACTATGAACCGGGTGGGAATGTCGGGATGATTAAAGTACTGTATACCGGTGATTATAATGATGATGGCACGCCTACAAGAGCCATCGGCGCAGATGACCGCCAGATACTGGATGCTGATCCTGACTTCCAGGGTGGGTTTAATACCAGGGTTACCTATAAAAACTTTGATTTTACGATTGTGGGTAGTTTTCAAAGCGGAGGTATCCTCAACAGTACCTTGTATGGTGCAGCCGGGTATTTAAATCTGGAAGACGGACGCAGAGGTCAGATTCAGATTGATTACTGGACCCCGGATAATACGGATGCCCGCTACCCGCTGCCAGGAGGTATCACTAATAGCAATAACCCCAAATATGCTTCTACGCTGGGATATTTTGACGCTTCATATCTGAAGATTCAGACCATTACCCTGGGCTATAATTTTGCAGGCAAAGGTCTGAAAAAAGCAGGTATTCAAAAGCTACGGGCTTATGCTACGGTTCAGAATCCATTTGTACTATTCTCTCCCTATCATAAAGCTTCCGGAATGGATCCGGAAACCAATTCTTATGGAAATGACAGCCAGAATGCAGCCGTGCCTTATGGCGCTGCACTCAGTCGCCTGTTGACAGTGGGTTATAATACCCCTTCTACCCATAACTATATGATAGGTATTAATTTAACTTTTTAAACACGACGAAGATGAATAGCATACTCACAAAATCATTAATAGGGGCTTTTTTGGCAGGCAGCGTCATGATGGGCTGCTCCAAGATCCTGGATGAAGAGCCCCGCAGCATATTCACCCCTGAATATTTTAAGACCAAGGCCGGCGTTGAAGGCGGTATAACCGCTATGTACGCCAACCTGCGCTATGTTTATGGAAACGGGTATTATTATAATGCCAGCGAAACCGGTACGGATGAAGCAACCTGGGGACAGAACTCCGATGCCAATATCAAAGACCTGGATCTGACAGGCGTGGGTCAGGTTACGCCCTCCAGCAGCAGATCTGACGTCCTGTGGAATACCGCCTTCGGAGATATCAATACCGCCAACGGCGTTATTGAAAATGCCACGCTCGTGAACACAGAGAAAGCCGGAACTTCCGATACCATTCCGACTTCACTTATTGCTGAGGCCATGTTTTTCAGAGCCTTTGATTATTTTTCCCTGGTGCAGACTTTCGGCGGTGTGCCGCTGGATCTGGGCGCCGGTGAACTTAAATTTAATACGACGACGGTGCGTACCTCTGTCAGAAATACCGTACCAGAAGTCTATACCAAGGCGGTTTTTAAAGACCTGACAGAAGCGGTAGCCGATTTGCCGGATAATCCAAGGGTAAAAGGAGGGGTAACCAAAACCGTTGCCCGCCTGTACCTGGCAAAGGCCTATCTGACCTATGGCTGGTGGTTACAAAATCCCAATAATATCCCCACTTACCCTGCTGCCGACAGAAAGGATCCGGACGGTCATGATGCTGCCTGGTATTTTCAGCAGGCGTATAACGTCGCCACAACGGCTATTAATAATCCCGGACCTTTCGGACTGGAGCCGACCTTTTACGATGTCAACCTGGGAACCAACGACCGTAATATGGAGATCCTGCTATATGCAGACCATACGGAGTCCAGTGAGACCTATAACGGTGGCAGTTTAACGTATAGCTCGGGCTCTTCACCGGATAACTTTGCCGGCTGGTTCCCGACCTGGAATTATACGACAATCCGTTCCGGCAATGATGCTTCCTGGAGTGCAACGACCAGTTCCGTTCAAAGAGAAGCAGTGCAGAGTCTGGGTCGTCCCTGGACGATGATGGTGCCTCCACTGGCCGTCTTTACCAAGACCTTTGCGGATAAGACTAGTGACTCAAGGTTTGACGGTACTTTTGTGACGGTATACAGAGGCAACTGGGCTAAGGGTGGCGTAGCCGCAGCTACGCTGTACAATGCCAACAGCCTGCCCATTGAGAACGGCGATCCCGTTTTAAGTTTTGTTACGCCGGGCAGCTATACCGGATCAATCAGTTATCCTTCTGATGCAGGTAAAAGTAATGTAGGGGCCGGAACCCTGCCTAACCGTTCTGATTTTGTCATCAGTCTGGATGATCTCAATAGAATTGCCTACCCCGGAAACTGGAAATTAGGGCCCTACCGTACGGATAATGGTACGGGACTCGGTCAGCCTAATGCCGGTAGTACGCGCCCATATAATATTGCCAAGTTCTCTGAGCTGTATTTTATTGCAGCTGAGGCGGCCGTTAAGGGTGCAGCTTCCTTATCCGGCATGACGGCCAGAGACCTGATTAATGTAATCCGTGCCCGTGCCGGTAAATGGACGTTTAATCTGGCCGAAAACCAGACAGAAATTGCAGATAACAGCGCAGCCATGGTGGCGGCTACGCCTGCCACCATTACCATCGATTATATTCTGGCGGAAAGATCCAGAGAGTATTTTGGAGAAGGATACCGTTGGTTAGATCTGGTGCGTACTCAAAAACTGGCAGAGCTTGGCGGTACCTATCAGATTGCAGGCACCAACTGGTATGACCACTCTCCAAAAACCTTTACCAGGGATTATGGGGCTAATAATTATCTGTATCTGAGGCCGGTTCCACAAGGAGAAATGGATGCCCTGCAGATGTCTGATGCAGATAAAGCGGCCTATCAGAATCCGGGATATGAATAAGGAGATCAGGTTTGCGTCCAATGAATAGGAACAGAAAATTACAAACTGTCACGGGCGGATGCTGAGGCCTGGGATACTACTGGCGGAAGACGCAGTTTTAAAAGTCAAAAATTAAAATAAGCGGTCTGTGGCGGTTTAGTAATAGCATGAAGAGTAGAATGGTCTATAACAAAAGAATGGGGGCTGGTCAGGGCTGAGCGTTAAGTGAGCCGGGGCCTGACCCCTTTTCTGATATAGAGATAGGGGGGCGTTGTAGTAACCGGGGCAGTCATTATTTGAAAAATACAGGCTGTTTAACACTTCAGAAAGCTTAATTTTAAAGAGGTTCCGGGGAAAAGAAGCGCATGTAGGCTACTGAAAGATTAACCGGTGTTTTTTGCAAAAAAAAGATGCGTTTCACGTATTTTTAAATAAGCCGGAACACCTGATTTTTAATAACGTAAGTAAAGAAAATAATCAAAGGATATGAATAAGTTTAAGGCCCTGTCAAAAATCATGTTGGGTATACTGGTACTGAGTACGACGCAAGCAACAGTTCAGGCGCAGCAACCTGTACCCATAACGCTGCGTAATCCGGTACTCAAGGGTTTTTATCCCGACCCCAGTATTATCCGGGTGGACAAGGCAGGAGGGTCGGATTATTATCTGATTAATTCTACCTTTAGCTATTTCCCGGGGATACCTGTATTTCATAGTACGGATATGATGTCCTGGACACAAATAGGAAATGTGATTACCAGGCCTGATCAAATGAACTTTATGGGAGCCAGAATGACCAGAGGTTTATTTGCTCCATCTATCAGTTATTATAAGGGGCTGTTTTACGTGATTTGTACCCAGGTAGATACCGGCGGAAATTTTGTGGTGACGGCTACCGATCCGGCAGGTCCCTGGAGTAATCCGGTGTTTTTACCCGAAGTCCAGGGTATTGACCCTTCTATCTTTTTTGATGAGCAAAAAGACAGTGCGTATATTGTGTATAACGGCGGTCCGGATGGGAAAACCATTTATAATGGACAAAGAGCACTCAGGTTATATGACTTTGATTATACGCACCTGAAAGTGATTGGCACAAGCAGGATGCTGGTCAATGGCGGTGTGGATATCAGTACTGAACCTCAATGGATAGAAGGACCACATCTACTGAAAAGAAATGACTGGTATTATCTGTATGCAGCGGAAGGAGGCACAGCCATCCATCACTCGGAAGTTGTATTCAGAAGTAAAAACATCAAAGGCCCCTTCCTGCCTTATGAGCATAATCCCATTTTAACGCAAAGGGATTTGCCTGAAAACCGTGAGCATCCTATTACCTCTACCGGTCATGCGCAGCTGGTTATAGGTCCTGACGGCAAAACCTATGCATTTTTTCTGGGGGTTCGCCCTTATGAGGCAGACTACTATAATACGGGCAGAGAGACCTTTTTGGCCCCCGTAACCTGGGTAAATGACTGGCCGGTTGTAACAAGTCCCCATGAAAGGATTAAGTATAGCTATGAAGCCCGGTTCCCGGACAAAGGCCATCCATCAGGGATACCTGTGAATGGTAATTTTACGTATACGGATTATTTTAAAGGGCCTTTGGATAAATCTTATGTCTTTTTAAGAAGCGCAGACAGCAGCAGTTTTAAAACGGAGGCCATAGGAGGTCAGGGATTGTTGCTAAATGTACAACCGGCGACCATTCTGGAGTATGGTAACCCGGCCTTTATCGGCCGCAGGCAGCAGCATCTGTATGGAAGCTTTACCGTTAATCTTATTTTTGATACGAAAAAATCCAATGAAAAAGCGGGTGTATGCGTCTTTCAGGATGAAACCCATTTTTATTATGCCTGCAAGTCCTATTCAGCAAAAAACGGCGTCTCTGTTATACAACTTTATCAGGCAGATTCAACCGGGAAGGGGATGGAGCTGTTAGCAGAAAAATCACTGCCAGCAAGAAATCCTAAGCAAAATGAAGAGGCCGTTGAAATCAAAATAAATATGGAAGGGACAACATATAGTTTTTTATACCGATCCGATGAGCGTAAAAAATGGGAAAGTCTGAAGGATAATCTGGATGCGCGTCCTTTAAGTACACATGCAGCCGGAGGGTTTATAGGGTGTATGCTGGGGTTATATGCCACATCTCAGGGGGTACCTAGTTCTGGCAAAGCGTTGTATAACTGGACCAGATATCAGGGTGCGGATAAGACGGATAGGCTGTAAAGGGACTTGGTCTCATGAGATCTGGGACTACTTGAAAGGATAGCCTTTTAAAAGCGCAAAGAGAGTAATTCGTTTGAAAAAATTTTTGAAGACGGAAGAAGACATAAATGTTGGTTTTCAATGATTAATAATTTTAAATAAATTGATTAAATGATTTGAATTTTGCATCTAGTTTTTTAGTTTTGTAAGACTTGCGATTCTTGTATATGAAAGAGATTATTGTTTTTTTCAAAACAGCCATTAAATGATTACTTCAATATTGTCCAAGAATGCAGTAAGGTACCTGATATGACTTAAAAAAATCATATGGTTATTATTATTTTGAATGTTAAAAAATAAACTTAAAAGTTGATTTTGTGAAGGTAGTTCTTATTGGTTGCAGGTAATCTGTTTGCGGTTCACTATGAGGGCTAGCAAATTAATGAATACTCAGCTTTTTGAATATCAGGCAGTTGAAATTGCATTAAGGAGGGGGAAAGCAGAAGTCAGGCGTCCCAATTATTTAAGAACGTATGCAATTCGCATGGGTGAAAATATGTATTTGGTAACTGGTGGTGCTATCAAACTGCCCTTACAGCATCTAATGGAACATAGGTTCCATACACTAAAGGAATTGGAGCGATTAGGATCAGTAAAAGATTATCTAAGGGATAATGGTATTTTTGACGAAGACTAATTTTATGAGCTTGTAAATGAAAATAATTATGACAAATAAGGAAAATTTCTTAAAACTGGTATCTACAGATGACTCCAATACTCTGGATTGGCTAAATGAGAGGAATGCAAATAAGAAATTAAGAAGAACTGCTCAAAAAATTTCGATTTTAATTTTGAGGCGCTTGAAAGAATTAAAATGGAGCCAGAAAGATTTAGCGGATAAAATGGAAGTAAGTCCTCAAATGGTTAATAAATGGGTAAAGGGAAAGGATAATAATTTCAGTTTGGATCTTTTGTTCCGTATTGGAAATTATTTAGGCATTGAATTAATTGAAGTGCCCTTTAATAGATCCAAGGTTGAAGTAGTGTCTAATCCTATTGAGCAGTCACAAGTTTATAAGAGGGGTGGTGAAAGAGTAATTTGTAAGAATATACCTTTGAATAATTGTGCTGTAAATGAAGCAGATTATTAAAAAAATAATCAAGAACTATTTCAACGCATACTGTAAGTTATGACTAAAAATAAATTTTCAATAGGGTTTGCGTTGTGTTTTTCTTTTACCAGGGATTTTTGCAGAGCATTTAGCAAGTATTGTAGCAAGTACGACAAGAGGGGTGTTATATGCCAATACAAAAGATACAGAATTTTGCAACTACCCCATGTCGCTTATCGATGTACACAAAATTTTAAAAGCTAAAGATATTCAAATAACTGTGTGAAAATGATAATTTCGGAAGCGCCTAAAACAAATAGCTCCAGCCTTTTATAGTAGACTGGAGCTATTTATTTTTCAATTTGAAAGCAGCTTATTTCTTTTTGGATTCAAAAAGCTGATTAACATCTGTTGCTGAGAATTGTTTGACATCAATGTCGGTTGAGACTTTGGTATACACGGCGCTGATAAAAATGCTGTTCAGGGCACTGAATACGGAAGAAGTCAAAACCATGCCTAATATAAAAAGAGCGATGCCCAGATAGATATTGGCCAGACCCACGATAAAACTAACTAATAAAAACACAACCACTGCACATAGCTGTAAAATACCAAAGCTAAAGCCAGCCGTCAGGCTCTCACCCCAGAGTTTTTTCATCATGGAAATGGATTCTTTTAAAGCATTCCAGGGTGTTTTATTTTCATAGGCCAGAATAGGCACTACGAAAAAAGTAGAAACGCCCCAGGCTATCCCTAAGAACCCTACCAGAATTTTGCCCAGCTTGCCCACATTATCCTGAATGATTTTTAAAATGAGCCCGACTGTGGAAGCAAACAGTGCCCAGGACAGGATATAGCCCAGACGACTGACGCTATATTTAATACCAATAGACAGGCTAACCTCTTTGTCTTCAAAATAAAGCCTGACGCAGTGCATCAGTGCGATATTGAAGAAAATGACTACCGTGTAACTGATCAGATAAATCAAAAACGTAAATGAATAGCGTTTGATGTAATGATCCGGGTCATTGAGCTGTTCAAAATGCCAGTTATTGAAGTAACCGAATCCGAATACAAAAGAGCTGATGATTATAAAAAGTGCGATGCAGGAAATCATTGGAAAAATGATTAGCTTCTTGTTGGACCTGAGTACTTCCAGGGAAAGCTCGCAGATTTTCCAGCCGTTTCTGACTTTGTCCATAAATCCCATAAGATGAAAATTTAAAAGGTTCGTAATAAATGCAGTTCCATATCAAATATAGAATAAATTTTGAGTGTCAGTATTTTATATCCGTTATTTTTGATTTAGCAATCTGCCGCCATCAGTCAAAATGAGCGAAACCGGACATCAGACTGTTCGGTTTTGTGACAGTATATATAATCGTTAGTTTTGTAAGTTGTTGATAATTAATATTTTATTATAATGGCATTTTGTTGGAGACCTGTATATATCAAAAAAATGTATGTATTTACTGATTAACAATATAAAAGTTGCGTGGCGTAACCTGAAGGCGCACAGGGTTTACGGTCTTTTAAATATAGCGGGGCTGACCATCGGCATTGCCACCAGTATTTTGGTACTGATTTGGGTGCATTATCAGTTTAGTTTTGACCGGTTCCATGAGCAGTACGCTTCCATCTACAGGCTGAATACCACCATCGGTTCGGAAGACGGACCCGTGACATGGGACCAGGGCCCCAGTGGGTTGTCCGTTCTGACAAAAGGAGCTTCGGGGATCAAACAGGTCATTCGTATGAAATCATGGGATGACCAGAATATTTCCAACTATGATAAATCAAAGATTTTTGACGGCAACCATATCGCCTATACGGATCCGGATATATTGAAGGTTTTCGATTTTCCATTACTGTATGGGAACAAAGAAAGTTTTCTGAAAGATATCAATGCGGCGGCCATTACGCAGGATCTTGCCATCAGACTGTTTGGCAGCGCTAGTGTGCTGGGAAAGAAGATTCGCTATTTTGGAGATATTTATACGGTAGAGGCCGTTTTGAAAGATTTCCCTAAAAATTCTACTTTACAATACACTGCTTTTTTCCCGATGAGCGCTTTTTCAAGAAGAATGATGGCGCAGGGTTATATTCATCATCCGGATTACCTGGATGAGACCCTGGATAATATCAATTTTAATGACTATTTATTATTGGATCCTCAGGTAAAACCACAGGCCATTGCTTCAGTTATTTCGCAAAACTATGCCAGGCAAAAGGATCAGTCCATGCGTTTTTCCCTGCAACCTTTAAAAGACCTGCACCTGGTCTCAGCGGATGGCAACCCTTCAGATCTTAGAATCGTGCAGATGCTGCTATTAGTGGCCATCGTCATCCTGGTTGTGGCCTGTATCAATTATATGAACCTGACCACGGCCCGGTCTCTGACCAGAGTGAAAGAGGTGGCGGTGCGCAGGATGAATGGCGCCAATAAGTCGCAGCTCTTTAATATGTTTATGACAGAAGCGGGTATCGTTTTTTTGATAGCAACGGCCTTTTCTCTTGTATTGGTGTATAGCCTGCTGCCTTATGTGAGCCGCTTTACGGGTGCCTGGCTAAGCGTGGTTGAGGGAGATGCTGTGACGCTACTGATGATCACGGCTGTCTTGATAAGCACTTTACTGCTGGCCACCGTTTTCCCGGCTTATTTATTGTCGGGTCTTGGAACCGTATCAGGTTTAAAAGGTGGGGTGAAGGAAGGCCGGTACGCCGTCCTACGAAAAGCGCTGGTCATCCTTCAGTTTGGCGCCACCTTTATTCTGCTTATGGGCGCCATAGTCGTCCATAAACAGATGCATTTTCTGAGTACGAAAGATATTGGATTTGACAGGAGCTATGCCTTTGTGGCACCGATGACCAATAACATGGTGGATAAAGGGGACGAGTTGGAAGCCGAACTGCTGAAAAATCCGGCTATACAGGGCGTTGGAGTAGCAGACGTATATGATCTGTCCGGTGTTCAAAACTCAACAAGCGACGTCATCTGGCCAGGAAAGCCAGATAACGATAAAACGCTTTTTACCGGGATGTCCGGTGATAAAGCCTTTATAGATATGATGAAGTTTCATTTTGTCGCGGGAGGCAATTTTACCGGCGATGCATCAGACAGTAATAAATTTATTGTAAACGAGGCCGCTGCCAAACGTATGGCGCTCCGGGTCCCCTATGTGGGTCAGAAGATCAGTTACGCAGGGGTGAATGGAGAACTGATCGGGGTGGTAAGGGATTTTAACTATGCACCGCTGACCCAGAAAATCGGCCCACTGATTATGGATAGCCGTGGATTTAAAAATATTCTGTATGTGCGTACAACTGCCGGAACTGCCAGCTCAGCCATTCAGCAGACTGAAAGACTTTATAAAGCGTATTCAGGTAACGCGCCTTTTTCCTATAGCTTTCTGGATAAGCGTTTTGCGGAAAAATACGAGGCGGAGCAAAGAGCAGGCAGTTTATTGAATGCTTTTTCGGTAGTAGCCCTGATCATTTCCTGCATGGGATTATTTGGACTGGCTTTGTATACGGCAGAAGTGAAGCGAAAGGAAATAGGCATCAGAAAGGTGCTGGGGGCCAATATTAAAAGCATCATCGGCCTGATTACCGGTCAGTTTTTACGGTTGGTGTTTTTAGGGGTACTGATCGGCATGCCGGTGGCTTATCTGATTACAGCCCGCTGGCAAAACCACTTCGCCTATAAGGCGTCTGTCGGCGTATTTAGTTTCCTAGCCGGGGCCTTAACTATTGTTGGCATAACCATATTGACCGTTTTGTTTATTGCCATTAAATCTGCCACGGTAAACCCTGTCAATAGTTTAAAATCGGAATAATCCAGGTAAGCGAAACGATCATTTATAACCTGAGCTGCATATCATGCCAGACCGCCCCGCCGTGATTAGACTGACTGATGCCTGCATCCCGGAATCCGAACTTTTGATAATATTTTACCAGGTGTTCTTTACAGGTGAGCGTAATGCTGGTCTTTGCGGTAGCGGTGGAATCAGCAATCAGGTGATAAATCAACTGAGCGGCAATTCCTCTATTTCTGAAAGCAGGGGACACGGCCAGCCCGAAAACAGATTGCCACTCACCCTTATTGTCGTGCAAGGAGGCGTTTTCAAACATCTGGTCCTCTATTTTATCAAGACCAGTTACCATACCATTGATAAATCCGGCGATGACCGGCTCGTCTTTTATGGTATCATCCATCTCCATCACCCAAAAATGATCAGCAAATACCTGTAGACGTGCCAAAAGTCGTTCATAGCTGGCGGCTTCTGCCTGCGGAAAACTCTCGGTTTCAATTTGGTGGATAGCGTCCAGGTCTTTCAGTGTTGCGGTTCTGATGGTCGTCATTATCTGGTAAGTTGCACCCTGTTGTCTTTAGACAGGGCGATTGTAAAAATAGGGATTATCTGTGCAGTAAGAGCGGGCTTATCTCTACCTGCACCCCGGCAAAAATACCAAATGTTATGGTTGCAAAAAGGGGATGGGATTACAGGTTACTATTCCAATAAGCAGGTATCCGGTTTTTCTTTATGAGGAGGCTTTAGCCTTTTTAATCGTCGTTTATAGGCCTTTATAAATTAAATTTACCCCCGTACTGCCAAAATCGTTAAATTTACCCACCGAAAAGTAAAGGATGGCAGCATCAAAACCCGTTATAACGACCGCTTTCAGTTATGAAACTCTGGAAGAAACCCTGGACATTAGAAGAAAAAGTGCCCGGTTAGCTATCGGCATCCCAAAAGAAGATGCCTTCCAGGAAGACCGTATTGCGCTGATTCCGGAGGCGGTCAGCGTGCTGGTAGGCAATGGTCATAGCGTGGTGATTCAATCCAAAGCGGGGGAGGGTAGCAAATTCAGCGACAAGGATTATAGTGAGGCCGGCGCCAGGATTACCCACGATCCGGATGAAGTTTTTAAACAGCCAATGCTGATTAAAAGTGCGCCCATCACCATGTCCGATCTGCCCAAACTTCAAAAAGGGCAGATAATTATGAGCCCGCTGAACCATTCTCTGATAAAAAAAGAGATTTTGGAAGAGCTGTCCAGAAAAAAAATTACCACCCTGGGATTTGAAATGCTGAAAGACGACAGCGGTACTTTCCCCATTGTTCGTTCCATGAGTGAGATCGCCGGCAGTGCCGCCATGCTGTTAGCGGGTCAGTTTCTGGCCTGTTCCAATAATGGCAAAGGGGTACTACTGGGCGGCATCAGCGGTATCCCGCCCACTAAGGTCATTATCATCGGAGCCGGGGTGGTCGGAGAATTTGCCACCCGCACGGCGCTCGCCCTGGGGGCTTCCGTGAAAGTCTTTGATAACAATGTCTACCGCCTTAAAAGATTACAGAATAACCTGGGATTCAGGGTCTGGACCAGTGTCATTGAACCGAAAATCCTGGCTAAACAGCTGAAGACCTGTGAAGTGGCCGTAGGAGCTCTTTCCAGTGAAAAAGGCCGGGTCCCGATAGTGGTGACAGAGAGCATGGTGGCTAAAATGCGGCCGGGCAGCGTTATTTTAGATGTCTGTATTGACCGGGGAGGCTGTTTTGAAACCAGCGAATTGACCTCTCATGAAAAACCGGTCTTCAGAAAGCATGATGTGATTCATTACTGTGTGCCCAATATTGCCAGCGGCTTTGCCCGAACGGCTAGCCATGCTATCTCTAATGTGCTGATGCCCATGCTTTTAAAAATTGCAGATGAGGGCGGACTGGATTCAATCCTATGGCATAATTTCAATTTAAGAAACGGGATTTATATGTTTAAAGGCCAGGTCACCAATTTCTATCTGAGTGAACGCTTTAACCTTAAATATACAGATCTGAACCTGCTGCTGGCCACCAGCAGGCGCTAAACTTCCCTGATCAGTCTGGTTGATGGTTCAACCAGACTCTCTAAAAGAATTTCTTCAGAATTTAAACAAAATGCTAAAGTGGCGGTCAAATACCCCAGTTCTATGAAGCACCTTATGGATAGTCTCTATAAATCAGGACGCTTTTAGAATTATTCGCTATTTTGTGGCCGCAACTCCAACATGGAATTCCAACAAAAGGGGTTCAACTGAGTATTATGATGAGAAAATGGTGTTTTTTGGTTTTAGGTCTTGGGATGTGCCTGATAGTCAGAGCGCAAGGGGACTCTACGGCCTGGAACACCGCCTTTCAAAAGGCAAAAAATGACCTCAGAAGCCTGGCAGGACAGCCTGCCGAGGCTTATGTGTCAACCGGGCGTACCTTAGAGGAGCTGGCCGTACAGCAGCCGGGTAATCCGGAGGTCTGGTATTTTCTGGGAACAGCCATCGATAAGTTTAATACTTCCAGTCTGGAAAAACTGCATGCTTCTACCCTTGCACTTGCCAGACGTGCCTCCGACTGTTTTGTCAACAGCATAGACCTTTCCAGCAACAATAAGTATACAGGGGAAACCCTGCTCTTTGATCCCCACACAAAAATATTATCGGTCTGGGGTGCACAGGCGGAACGCTACCTGAGCGCAGGCAATAAAGACTCTGCCATCTGGTGTATGGAGCAGGCAAAAGTCTATGGCGGCATTAACGCCAGTGTGGAAGATTATTTTAAACAGGTGCTGGACGAGTGCACAGACAGCGCTTACCTGTTTGCCAACGGGGACGTCTATTTTTATTATATTTCTTATCTGCAACTGGTAAAAAATTATAAACCGCAGGTACACTGCATCAGCCTGAACTTCTTAAATACGCAGTGGTATCCGGAATATCTTCGTAAAAAAGGATCCTTGCAATTTGGTTTCGGAGCGGAAGATCTGGCTAAAATCAAATCCAGGAAGTGGAAACAGGAAGAATTCACCATAAAAAATAAAGCAGGCATCGCAGGAGATACGGCTATCGTCTGGAAAGTGACCCCCAAAGAGGGAAGCTACATGCTGCGCAGCGATATCATTTTAAAGGATTTTTTGCAGGAAAACGGGTTCAAAAGTGACGTTTACTTCGCGGCCGACGTGCCTGACGAGATGCGCTTATATCTGGGAGTGGATAATTATGCCTCTCTGGAAGGCCTGACGCTAAAAATTGTTCCCAGCTGGCGGGCCACTTCCCTGACACGCCTGGAAAACCGCCTGGCTACCTTAAATGAACTGTCCATAGAGGATGACGGGGATTTTACTTATAATAAAGACAATATACAGGTCCTGAATAACTACCGGTTCGCCTATACAGCGGCAGCGGATCTGGCCATGAGCCAGAATCAGCTGAAGGCTGCTGAGAATATCCTTTTATTTGAGGAGAAAAAATACCCAGAGACCTTACTTCCTTTCTATGCGGATGCTACCCGTAAATGGTTTGACGGGTTTAAAGAGAAGATTTTAATGGCGGCTGCCGACCATTAGAAAATTAAAATTTCCGCATCAAGAATAATCTGCTATTTTCGCTGCAAAATCTATGAATCCGGACGCAGATGACGCCACGGTGTTAAAATAACGCAAACATTTATAAAGGAAAAATAATTCTAAAAATCTGTTTTGTTATTTCACTATATTTAGCGTCACTTTGCACCTTCAACACATAAACGCAGCATAAAATCGCATGGGACTTTTTAATTTTTTTACGCAGGAAATAGCGATGGACTTAGGCACCGCTAATACCTTAATTATTCATAATGAAGAAATTGTGGTAAATGAGCCCTCCATTGTGGCCCTGAATCGCAATAATCCTAAAGAAGTGCTGGCCGTTGGGAAACGTGCCTTGCTGATGCACGAAAAGACCCATGAAAGTATTCGAACCGTCCGTCCGTTAAAAGACGGGGTAATTGCCGACTTTAATGCCGCAGAGTTGATGATCCGGGAAATGATCAAAATGATTCATCCCAAAAAACCACTGTTCCCCCCCAGCTGGCGGATGATGATCTGCATCCCGTCCAGTATCACGGAAGTAGAAAAAAGAGCGGTTCGCGACAGTGCGGAGCAGGCGGGTGCCAAAGAAGTTTATTTATTACATGAACCCATGGCTGCCGCCATCGGTATTGGTATCGATGTGGAAGAGCCTGTGGGTAATATGATTATTGATATTGGAGGTGGTACCACGGGTATTACCGTTATTGCCCTGGCTGGGATCGTCTGTGATCAGAGTATCCGTATTGCAGGGGATGAGTTTACCGCAGATATTATGGAAGCACTCAGACGTTACCATAGCCTGCTGATTGGTGAGAGAACGGCTGAACAGATTAAAATTCAGCTGGGCGCCGCCATGAAAGACCTGGATAATCCGCCCGATGATCTGCCGGTAAACGGCCGTGACCTGGTAACGGGCATCCCTAAACAGATTATGGTCAGCTACCAGGAAATTGCTGAAGCCCTGGATAAAAGCATATTCAAAATTGAAGAAGCCATATTAAAAGCCTTAGAAACGACGCCTCCTGAACTGGCAGCGGATATCTATCGCCGTGGATTATATCTGACCGGTGGTGGAGCTTTGCTTCGCGGTTTGGATAAACGCCTGGGTCAGAAAATTAAATTACCGGTGCATATTGCGGACGATCCGTTGAAAAGCGTTGTTCGTGGCACGGGTATTGCCTTAAAGCACTACCAACGTTTTCCGTTTATTATGCGGTAGTAAAACGGCCGGCGTTCCGGCGGCATATACCGCAGCGCTGTTGACAACAGATAAAAGGAAAAACTAAGTCGGACAGAAAAACAATTGGAATTTTTAAGAAGGCTCAATGGAGATGTCCATACACTAACAGGCAGGTCAAAAACCTGCCTGTTAGCTGAGGGCTACGGCCAGTATTACAATCAGGGTTTCAAGGTAATGGTCTCCCGTGCTTCTGACGGTTATTCAGATGACTGTATAAGTTTTAAAGGAGCTGTTGATTGGAATTTGTATTTTTGGCCACTGATAATACCGCTATCAAAATAGGCAGGTATTATCTCCATAAACCGATACCCGTATTTTTAAGACAAGGTAGGGCGTGAAGAATATATTTTTATTTATAAGGCGATTTTTTACCTTTTTTATGTTCCTGATATTTCAGGTGCTGAGTATCTCGTTTTTGGTAAATTATAATAAGACCTACGAGGCTGCCTACTCCAACACGGCCCATTCACTTACCGGAGATATTCAAAAGAAATACAATAATATCCAGTACTTTTTTGACCTGAAAAGCACGAACAAAAAGCTGGCTGCAGAAAATGCGGCGCTCAGGACCGCTTTGTCGCAGTATGTCAGAAATGCGGACTCCCTGCACCTGGATAATATCTATACCCTGATCGATTCGGCTAACCTGGATACCACGGGCGCCATCCGTAAATATCATTACTTTGAGGCTAAAGTGGTCAGCAACTCCTTAAGCAACGAAAATAACTTTATTACCATTGAGAAAGGAGCCAGACAAGGGGTTAAAAAGGATATGGCGGTGGCCGGACCCAGTGGCATCGTAGGGCATGTGGTTGCGGTAAGCGATAACTACAGCCTGGTGATGAGTCTGCTTAACCATAACAGCCGCGTGAGCGGCATGCTGAAAAAGAGCTTTATGCCGGGACTGGTTGAATGGGACGGGAAGGATCCAAGATTTCTGACCCTCAGCGGAATCCCTAAAAGAACGAAGGTGGCCAAGGGCGATACGGTGGTCACCAGTAATTATTCCGGAAATTATCCGGAGGGCCTGATGATCGGCCGGGTGGTTACGGTAAGTCAGGAAGATCCCACCAGTAACTATTATCAGATCCGGGTACTCACCGGAACGGATTTCAGGACATTGCAATATGTATATGTCATTAAAAACGACTATAGTAACGAACAAAAACAAATAGAAGCAAAAGCCCAGAAATAGACCATGAGTGTACTGATGAAAAATATATTGCGGTTTATTTTCTTTATCCTGATACAGGTATTTGTATTGGATAAAGTACCGCTGCTCCATCAGTATCTTAAACCATCCATTGCCTTTTTGTTTATCTTATGGTTACCCTTTAATCTTTCCAGGGTGGCGCTCATGGCCATTGCCTTTGTATTCGGGCTGGCACTGGATTACTTTGCCGGTGTTCCGGGTTTGCATTCCGCACCCATGGTACTCATTGCCTATCTGAGACCTTTCTTATTAAACTTATTATTACCGCAGCAAAAAGCGGAGATCACCTATTCTGATCCCAGTACCAAAAGCATCGGCATAGGCCCCTATACGATATATATAGTAATACTTACCTTAATTTATCATATATACCTCACTTTTATAGAATGGATGAGCTTTGGCAGTTTTCTGTTTTTTATCGGAAAGGTGCTGGGGTCTACCACTTTGAGCCTGATTCTGATCTTTATTACCGAGCTGCTGTTTTTCAGAAAAGTGAAGTTCAAGACGAATGCCGGTTAATTAATCTTAAGCGGAAAAAAGGATATCATTCCCCGCTTTACCTTGCATTGGATAAGGAATGTCCCAGTAGAAGGCGGATAAAAGTTGACCGTTCTTCTCACTGCTTCACACGCTTTTTATGGAAGCGGCACTCATAAAAAAAATATTCCAAATAATTTTCCACTTAGTTCTCCAGGCAATTATGCGAATCTGTAGCTTTGCATCTGAAAGCATCCACAACATATAGAACATTACATCAGGATAACAATTTATTAGTACACGGATATCCTTTAATAATGGCTCGATATGTGCTTAATAATCCGTAAATTACAACTTATTGTAACGATGCAGCCGGCGTTTGGGGAAAAGGGTCGGATCCCGCGTTACCATAGGCAATCAATCAAGCATTACTTAACAGGTCAAGGGGCCGGGTGATTTATTATGGCTACACAAATTAACAACCAGTCACGCAGCAGAATTATCCTTGGGATATTTATAGTCGTGTTCGTCATCATTATGGCGCAACTGCTCAATCTGCAACTATTTTCACCTTCCTACAGGCTGCAGGCAGAAAATAATGCCATTTTCCGTAAAGTCATATATCCGGACAGGGGCATTATCTATGATCGTAAGGGGCATGCCATGATTGATAATATGATCAACTACGATCTTACCGTAACGCCCACGGAGGCCAGAAAGGGCGTCGATACGGCCGCCCTTTGTGAAATTCTGGGGATTGATACCGCCGAGTATCATAAAAGAATGATTACGGCTATCATCAAGAACAGCAGCTTTAAACCCAGTACATTTGAACCTTTACTGACCAAGGAACTATTTGCCAAACTAAATGAGAGCTTATATAAGTTTCCGGGATTTGCCTTACAGGAAAGACCGGTCAGAACTTATCCTTATCATGTCGGGGCCAATTTTTTGGGCAGACTGGGCGAAGTCTCCTCTAATTACCTCAAAGAGCATCCTGAAGAAGGCTATCAGCCCGGGGACTATATCGGTATAGTAGGCCTTGAAAAATCTTACGAAAAAGTGCTGATGGGTCAAAGGGGCGTGAACAGGTACCTCAGAGATAACCGCTCCAGGATTCAGGGACCTTACGCCGGAGGAGCCTATGATACCACCGCCATAGCGGGAAGAAGTCTTTATACCAGCATTGATGTCAAGACACAAAAACTGGGAGAAAAACTATTTGAAAATAAGCTGGGAGCAGCAGTGGCCATTAATCCCAAAACAGGCGGTATCATCGCCATGGTAACGGCCCCTTCTTTTGATCCCAATGATCTGACACCCAGTGAATACAGAAGTCATATCGGTTTTTTGGTGACGGATACAACAAGGCCTACTTATAACAGAGCGATTGCCGGGATGTATCCCCCGGGTTCAACCTATAAACCCTTAGGCGCATTGATCGCGCTGGACGAGGGGGTAATAACGCCTTCTTATGGCTACGATTGTCGGGGCGCCTACTGGGCATGTGGTAAAAGGGTCAGATGCGATGAAAGCTGGGCCGGCCATGCGGCTAATATGCAGCTGGCTATTGCGCATTCCTGTAACTCCTATTTTTGTAATGTATTCAGGATGACCATCGACAATCCTAAATACGGGTCCCCCCGTAAAGGATATGCCCGTTGGCGGGAGTATATGCACGGATTTGGCTTCGGAACGCATCTGGGCGTAGATATACCGGGAGAAAGAGCAGGTAATATTCCAGATACTACCGAATATAATCATGATTATGGTAACCGCTGGGTCTCCTGTAATATGGTGACCATGGGTATTGGACAGGACCGCATGACGGCTACTCCTTTGCAATCCGCCAATGAAGCTTGTATTATTGCCAATAAGGGCTGGTACTATACACCGCATTTTGTCGACAGTATAGAAAATCCTCAGCTGGGAGATACCAGTTTTCTGGCCAGATATCATGTAAAACACAAGCCTTTAAATATCAGCGATGCGGATTTCAGATCCGTTCAAAAAGGGATGGAAGATGTAGCCTCTGAGGGTACAGCCTCTGCCGTGAAGATTCCGGGACATTTATTTGCAGGTAAGACCGGTACTGCGCAGGTGCCTAAGGTGAAGAACCTGGCGGTCTTTGTGGCATATGCCCCCATTGAGGATCCCCAGATAGCCATCGCGGTCTATGTAGAGAATGCAGGATATGGATCCGCATGGGCTGCGCCCATTGCGGCCCACATGATGGAGCAGTATCTGAATGATACACTGACAGAAGATACGAAGGCGGATGTAGAAAGGCTTTCTAAAGCCAACCTAATCCCGGGTCAGGTTTACAGCTGGCGCAGGAGCCAGGATTCTTTAAGGGCAGCAGAGCAAAGGGAAAGAGAAAAACGTAAGGATTCTACCTTGCTGGCCAGGCAAAAAGCGGAGATTGCAGATAGCCTGCAGTTACTCACTCAGGCAGACAGCCATAAAAAAGATTCTACAAAAAAAGATTCAATGAGAGAGGCTATGCTGGTTGACTGGCGCACTAAAATGTGGCCGCTTAGATTCCCTCCTCATAAAAACGCAGGAAAATAAATGTATCAGCAAGAAAAATTAGCAAAAGGAATAGATTGGGTGGTGGTATTTTTATATGCTGCACTGGTCGGTATTGGTATTCTGTGCATATTTATGGTAGAGTACAATCCGGATGTCAATTGGGTGTCTGCCTTTATTTCTGGTCAGACAGAGTATAGCAAGCAACTCATCTTTGCAGGGGTGTGTGCCATCCTGGCTATATTTATCTTACTGAGTGATTCCAAGCTCTATACCGCCTTTGCCAATCTGGCCTATTTGTTCGGGATTCTGCTCATGCTGGCAACCTTTGTACTGGGGAAAAACATTAACGGATCCAGAAGCTGGATACCTCTGGGAGGAGGCTTTAATCTGCAGCCGGCAGAACTCTGTAAGATATTTACCTCTCTGGCACTGGCTAAATACCTATCCATGCAGGAGCTGGATTTTACCAAGCTCCGCTCACAGATTATCGCAACGGTTATTGCCATGTTTCCGGCCATGCTGTCCATTTTGCAGAACGAAACCGGACTGGCACTTGTTTATTGTTGTTTCTTTATTGTGATGTACAGGGAAGGACTGCCTGGAGCCATTCTTTTAATCGGATTCTCCTTCGGGGTACTGGTCGTAGCGACCTTGATTATGGATCCGGATTTGCTGGCTATTATCTTAACCGCTATTGCCATTGCAATGATTTACCTGTTAAGAAAGAAGATTAAGCGCAGTAAGACAATCCTTGGGCTGATCATTCTTATCTGGGGTGCCTGCGTGGGCATACAGCGTTTTGCCGTTCCTTATATCTTTAATAATATATTACAGTGTTACCAATCGACCCGTGTATATGCGATGGTGGGAAAGGTATATGACTGTTCAAAGAATAAAAGCAGTATTGCCAGGGAAGAAGAAAACAAGGGTTATGCAAAACCGGATGATTATAATGTGCGTCAAAGTAAGATCGCTATTGGTTCCGGGGGCATTTTTGGCAGAGGCTTTTTAAAAGGAACGCAGACCAGGGGTAAATATGTACCGGAACAGCAGACCGATTTTGTGTTTACTTCCATAGGGGAGGCCTTCGGGTTTGTGGGTTGTGCGGCTTTTCTGCTTACCTATCTGGCATTACTGTTCAGGATTGTAAAAATAGCGGAAAGGCAAAGAAGTGTATTTTCCCGGGTGTATGCCTATTGCGTGGCCAGTATTTTCCTGATGCATATCGCTATTAATGTGTGTATGACCGTCGGGCTGTTCCCTGTTGTGGGTATTCCTTTGCCTTTGGTCAGTTACGGGGGCTCTTCTCTGGTGACCTTTACCATTCTTATTTTTATCATGCTCAGACTGGATGCAGACCGTCAGATGGTTCTTCGCTGATCATTGGCGCTTCTGCAAAGGCCCTGGAAAGGATTATTAAAACAGCAGGTTACGTTTAAGTACTTATTAAACTGATAGATCATGAAACTTGAAAAGGGTAATTTTTTCAAAATATGGCTGCCGACCAGAGAATCTGCCGGCCGGCTTGTTTTTGAGAATCCGACAGATAATACCCTGCGTCAAGATGCGGATAAATCACTAATCACGGCCTATGTATACGATGAAAAAACGATAGAGAAAATAGATCTCACGGATATAGGTGAGTGCAAGCAATTAATCGATACCACCAAAAAAGTCTGGATTAATATTGACGGGCTGCGCAGGGCGGAAGTCGGTCAGATCTGTAAGGAGTTCAGTATACACCAGTTAATTGAAGAAGATATTTTGTCGGTTGACCAGCGTCCCAAAAGTGATATTTTTGAGGATTTTGTCTATTGTCTGCTCTATCAGCTTTTTCTGGATAAAAGTAAATACAATGAACTCAGCAGAGAGCAGATTTCTCTGGTACTGGGAAAAAACTTTGTATTGACCTTTCAGGAAGAAGCAACACGGGATGCGTTTGGTGAAATAAGGAAAAGATTACAGTCGCCTTTAAGTAAAATAAGGCAGTATGGATCGGACTTTTTGTATTACTCCCTGGTGGATGCCATTGTGGATGATTATTTTACCACCATGGACTCCTACGGAGAAAAGCTGGAGCGGGGAGAAAGCCAGCTGATCCGAACCAACGCGCAGATGCGTATGTCCTATATCCTCTTTTTACGCAAAGAACTACTGCTGTTCAGGAGAACGATATTTCCGGCAAGAGATGTAATCAGCAGCCTGAACAAAAATGAAAACGCCCTATTTAATACCAAAACGCTTCGGTATTTAAAAGATATCTATGATCATATACTGCAGGCAGTAGAAATGGTGGAGAACTACCGGGAAGGTATGTCTAATCTGCAGGACCTGCATATGAATATGGCCAATCTGAAGATGAACGAATCCATGAAAGTCATGGCGGTGGTGACCTGTCTATTGGCGCCTGCCACGGTAATCGGCGGGATTTTCGGGATGAACTTTGCGCAGATTCCTTTACTACATAACACCTACGGTTTTGCGGTGGCTGTAGCCCTTATGTTACTCATTCCTATATGGATGGTATTTGTTTTTAGGAAAAAAGGTTGGTTTTAGCAGTAAAGCAGGTCAGTTATTTTCCTGTTTTACTGGATAAAATATTAACTGCTGGTTATAGAGAAAATGTGGTTGTCAGAATGTGACAATTAAAACAGGCAACCGATATTTATTTGTATCTTGCTGAATGACAGTAGTTAGTGAAGGTTTGTTTTTTAGCATAACGCTTAAAATTTGATTTTTTGTATAAATGATTGGGCAACTGCTTTCCAATAAGAATGATAAATTTATGGGAGAAATAAAAATATAATTAACTTTAGCTAATCAAAAAGGGTTGAAGATTTTGCGTGGTCGGCGGATTTGAGAACTTTTATGTATTGATTGTTTATGGGAGCATCGTATTGCGATATTGCGTGTTCATTTTACTTATTGTGTAAATAAGGTTTCTAAGATATTTATTTTCATCAAGATTTTATTTATTCACATTTTAAAAATTCATGTTATGGAGGAGTACCTCGGCGTTATAAAAATTTTTGCCGGAAATTTTGCACCCAGAGGCTGGGCATTTTGCAATGGTCAGCTATTATCCATCGCTAGTAATACAGCCTTATTTTCCCTTTTAGGTACTGTGTATGGAGGGGATGGGATTACTACTTTTGCATTACCTGATTTGCGAAGTCGGGTACCTGTACATGCAGGGGCAAGTGCTGGCCCGGGGCTGCAGCCATATAATCTTGGACAGGCTATTGGTACCGAAACAACTACCCTGTTAACGTCTAATTTGCCGCCTCATACGCACCCTGTAATGGCCTCGATGTCGGTGGACAAAGGGAATGCCTCGGTGCCCGCTGCGTCACAAAATAGTACATTAGCCGCGCCGGGATACCAAAATGGAAGGACCTTTGAAGCCACTTTAGGCTATAGCGCCTCCGAGCCCAATACCCAGATTGGAGGCTTAGCTGTTAGTGTTGGTATAACGGGGTCTGGTATCCCCATAAATAATATCCAACCTAGTTTGGGGGTCAATTATATTATTTGTTTAGCAGGAGTTTATCCAACCAGGGATTAGATTATTCATTTTAAATTAGAATTTATGAAAAAACTTTACGTTTTAATCTTGATAATTTTAATTCCTGCATTATTATTGGCGCAGACTGTAACACTAGAAAGTTTTGAGGGTGAGACTGCAGGAGCAACTAGTTTTACCAGTAATGGCCAGGTATTTAATATCTCGTCCCAGTCTAGTTATTTTGATATTTATAAAGATAATAATGGCTATGGTTGGAATGGATCCACGGCAGATGATGCCTTTATTGATAATACTGACTATGCCAATCCTAGCCAAACCGTTCAATTGACCATTGGTACAAATAATGGTGCCCCATTTACACTGAAAAGTATGTGGCTTTTTCTTTCCAATAGTAATTTGATGGCGGGAACAGGGACTGTGACAATTACTGGCGTACGTTTAGGAGCAACCGTTTTTACCGCTGTTGGTTCAACATTAAGTTCTGTTCCGATTACGACAAATAATGGATTCTTAAAATTTGACATGAGCTCTTATGGAGGAGCTGATAATTCCAATAAATCCATTGATGCATTTGTAATCAATACAACCGGAGATTTTGAGTATTTGGCTTTGGATGCGCTTAGCTGGGGTACCGTTGATATTGCCACCCCTGTAACTTTTAATGATTTTAGCAGTTATCAGAAAAGCGGTTATACCTATATCCAATGGAGTACTGGAATAGAGACTGGAATCGATTATTTTGAAGTAGAACGTTCTATTGATGGTGCGTCTTTTACCCGTTTGGGCAAAGAGAATGCCCAGGGCGATAACAGTCATTATGTAATTAATACGGTGCAACCTGCAAAAACGGCTAGTTATCGATTAAGGATTATTGATAAAGAAGGTCTGAGTACTTATAGTAAAGTCATCACGGTTTCTTCAATCGCAGAATCCGGCTATTCCATTTTCCCTAATCCAGCCATTGATTATATTTTTGTTTGGTCTCCAAAATCTATTGAGGGCGTTATTTATGATTCAAGGGGACGAAAAGTTAAAGATATTCGACTTGATGCAGCCAATAATAAGATTGATATTAAGTCTTTGGCTGCCGGACTGTACTTCCTTAAAATAGAAGGACAATCTTCTTCTTTTATAAAGAAATAATGGCTCTTAAGGGTTCAAAGGAGCAGTAGGTGTGCTGCGCTATTGTATCGAACTTATGATGTTTCTGCGTTGCCCCCCTCTATATTTAAATAGGAGTGCTTAAGCCTTTTCGTTTTTAGGAAAGGGCTTAGGTACTCCTATTTAACTAGCTAATTATGCGTATATTAGTGTTTCAGTGTATTTTTATCAAAAAGTGCAAGAATTTATGCGTGGAAGTTATAAAAAGCGTGCACCAACCCCGGTTTATACTAGCCCCAATCAGCTCAGTTTTGAGGGTTTTGAGACTCCATTTGAACAGCAGCTAGATAAAATAACCGTTGGTTGATCTTAGCCCAAAGCATTCCGTGGGACCGAATTGTGGGGGTTTACGATAAAATTTTCTGTCCAAAGAAGGGCGTGCTACATTAAGCGGACCTTTGGTATTAGGTAGCCTAATGGTCAAGCATCTTTGCAATCTTTCCGATCGGGAAACAATTGCCTTCATTTAGGAGAATATGTACGTCCGGTACTTCTTAGGGTATACCGGTTTTACGGTCAAAGCGCCTTTTTCAGCTAGCTTAAGCTTCTTCTAGTGTCTCCAGTTTGCATTCATGAACATAGATTCCCCAGAAGCGATGGCTGGGCTCAGCCTTCGCCTTGATGTATATCTTTCTACTCAGTTCCTGCAATTTAATTGACGTTTTTACCATTTTCGTCTTGCCTCTCATTTTGTTGAAAGAATGATTGCTAATAGGGATCCTTCGCTACTATAATCCCCTCCGACTCCTACTTACCTTTCTTCCCATTTCCCGTTTTGCGGACGTTTTCAAACACTATGTATCTCAACCATCAACCAAAATACGGGATATAATCAACTCCATACTTAAAGGCTGGGCTAACTATTTCCGATACAGCAACTCTTCGAAAGCGTTCCGGGCGATTTATTTTTGGTTGAACAAAAAGGTACGACGTTACTTAAATGCTGAAACTGCTTTCTGGAATAAGAATTCCCAGGTCAAATGAGTATAGATAATTTGGGGTTTAAATGCCGATAAAATTGCCATTTGTCATTGCATTGTCAACTGATTTTTAAAAATAATTTTTGGCTGTATAACTGTACTATTAATCAGGTAAATTTTAATACGATAATCATACAAAAAATTGATTTTTGCCTCCGTTAAATCAGGATATTCCTTTATAATTTATTTTTAAAATTTTCATAGCAAAACAAAACTAAATCTTAATTTTATTTGCATATTTGATTTTTATTAACTTATTTTGAAATAGAATAATTGTACAAAATACAAATAGAGATCTATTCTTATTATTTATTTTATGAATAGGATTTTGATTGTAAGCCGGTGTGTAATAATAAATTAGTAATTTAAATTAACCATAATGTCTGTATTTGAGACTTATTCGGACGAGCATCTCCTTGAATTACTCATGGAAGGGCAGGAAGAGGCATTAACGGAAATTTATCAACGTTACTGGCAACAGCTAATTGAGATAGGATACCGTTTTACAAATGATAAGCAAGCGGTTGAAGAGATTGTAAATGACGTTTTTTTGAAATTGTGGAGTAATCCTGAGAAGTTTCAGGTAAGGTCCTTGCCAGCCTATTTATTCACTTCAATTAAGTTTGGAATATATAAAATGGTTCTGAAAAAGAAACGCCGTAAAGATCTTCTTGCAAATTATGAATGCAAATTATTAACGGAGGAGGAGCAACAGCGGATTGAAATCAAGTTTATGGAGGAATATTTAAAGGAGGTGGTAGAGTCTCTTCCTGAAAAATCCAGACTTATTTACAATTATAGTCGAAATGAGGAAATGAGTGTTGCAGACATTTCCAGTAAAATGAATATGAAAACCAAGGCAATCGAATACCATATAACCAAAACTTTAAAGTTACTCAGAACTGCCTTGGATCATGCTCATCATGTTAAGTTGCTTTTGATTACTATCATGATAATCAGAAGCCTTTTCTGATTTTATAACTTTTTTCTCAATTTTTTTTTAATTTTTTTAGGGTTCATGCTTGTTCATGGACTCTTTTATTAAATGGCCTTATATTAATATGGAACAAGAAGAAATAGAAGACATTATTGAAAGGTATTTTAAAGGGTTAACCAGTGAGGAAGAGGACCAAAAACTTAGCCTTTGGTATGAGGAAATGAACCTTAGAGGCAAAGATGATTCGGGTTTAAGAGATGAAGATTTTCAAACCTGGAAGAAACAAATGCTGCTGAAATTAATAAAGCAGGCAAGAGCTCTTAAAGGGCAAAATCATTTAAACTTTACCGTCCAGGAAAATGTAGAAAATGATAAAAAACAAAATGCAGCTGAAAAGGGATTTTCGTGGAATAGATGGGGATGGGCTGCAGCCATTCTAATATTATTTTGTTTTTCAATTATGGTTTATCGATTGCAATTTCAAAAAAGTGCTAATAAACAGCAAGTTGCAAAAGAAGAAATGCAGGGTCTTCCAGGACAGAATATTGCAGCGGGTCACAATGGTGCAATTCTGCATTTATCCAACGGGCAGGTAATACTTCTGGATAGTCTTCAAAATGGTGTGGTAACGGAACAAAATGGCGTTAAAATTCTTAAGGATAAAAATGGACTCGTTTATGTAGGACAGGCCAAGGAAACCCTTTACAATGATATTACAACATCGCGCGGGCAGCAATGGAGCTTGACACTGCCAGATGGAACCAAAGTTTGGTTAAATGCAGTGAGCTCGATTCATTACCCATTAGCTTTTAATGGAAAGGACAGAATCGTAAGCATCAAAGGAGAAGCGTATTTTGAAGTAGTTCATAATGAATCGCAGCCATTTAAGGTACAGGTAGGAAATACAATGATTGAAGATATTGGGACTGAATTTAATATTAATGCTTATGATGATGAGGCTTCTATTAAAACTACATTGCTGAATGGAAGTGTAAAAGTTTCTGCTGGCAGCGGTAGTCATGTCCTAATACCAGGAGAACAGGCGGAAACAGATAATTCCCACATAATTAAAATTAGTAAAGTGAATACAGAAAATGTTACCGGTTGGGTGAATGGTGAGATGATATTCGATAACGAAATGTTGGAGGAAGTTATGAAGAAAGTCTCCAGATGGTATGATATTGATGTGACATATAGCGGAAAGATTCCCAATAGAAAGTTTACAGGTAGTATATCCCGGAAATTGAATCTATCCGAATTCCTTAAACTATTGGAATTTGAGAATGTTGATTACAAGATACAAGGTAAACAATTAACGATACTTCCCTAAAATTTTAAACTGATATTGAATATGAAATAAAAAATATAGAGTAATTGCACGAATCAGAAAAACCGGAAGTGCTCGCAACACCTCCGGCCATAAAAATCTGAGTTAACCAATCTGGAAGGTTGGCTGTAATACATAACATTTAACCCAAACTTTTACAAAGATATGGATTTTAATGCTTTTAGGAAGCTCATGCCCAAAACGGGCAGGGAGCTTTATAAATCGTTGCTGGTTATGAAGTTAATTACTATTTTGATACTAGTTGCCTGCATTGGTGCGCATGGTGCCGCTTTAAGCCAAAAGATAAATTTAGATGCCAGGAATATTCCACTTGAAGATGTCTTCAAGGTAATTAAGATGCAAACGGGATATCATTTCTTTTATGAAAAAGAAGTTTTAAACGGTTTGCCAAAGGTAACTGTACACGCAGAAAATGCTAATATTAATGATGTACTGACCAACTGTTTTAAGAATCTACCTATTTCCTTTTATATATCGGAAAATACAATTGGTATTAAAAGAAAAAAGATGGATGAAGTACCTCCAACTGAAATAAAGGTAGCTCAACAGGTAAAAGTAAGCGGAAAAGTTGCAGATTCCCTTGGCAATCCATTACCAGGAGTGAGTGTATATTTAAAAGGAACAAAAATTGGGACGACAACGGATCAAAATGGTCATTATTCATTGAGCTTCCCTGAGCAGAAAGCGGTGATTGTTTTTGCCTTTATTGGATATGAAACTACTGAAATCAATTTTGGTGATGGAGAGATCATAAATGTCACATTAAAACAACAGGTGTCTGATTTAGAACAAATGGTTGTTATTGGATATGGATCTCAAAAAAAGGAAAGTGTGGTTGCAGCTATCTCCCAAACGACGGGTGAAGTTTTAGAAAGGGCAGGGGGTGTTTCAAGTATTGGGGCTGCGCTGACAGGTAATGTGCCAGGTTTGATTACAACATCGAGTACGGGGTTACCTGGAGAAGAAGACCCACAGATAGTTATTCGCGGAACAAATTCCTGGAATAACACATCTCCTCTGATTCTGGTTGATGGGGTTGAACGTCCAATGAACAGTGTAGATATTAATTCCGTAGCAACAGTAAGTGTTTTAAAAGACGCTTCTGCAACTGCTGTATTTGGATCAAGAGGTGCCAATGGAGTAATTTTAATAACCACTAAAAGAGGTCAATTAGGTAGAGCCTCTATCAGTGCAAGAGTAAATACGATTATAAAGCAGCCCTCCAAATTGCCGCAAAAATACGATTCATATAATACGCTTGCTTTAAGAAATCAGGTGATAGAAAATGAATTGAATGTAGATCCAGACAGTTGGAATCAATATTTGCCGGAAGAAATTCTAGAAAAATACAAAAACCCTTCTAATGAAGAAGAGAGGGAAAGATATCCTAATGTGGATTGGAATAAAGTTCTTTTTAAGGATTACACTATGAGTCATAATGCCAGTGTTGATATAAGTGGTGGGACGAAATTTGTAAAATATTTTGCCAATGTAGATTATCTCCATGAAGGAGACATCTTCAAAGTATATGATAACGGCAGAGGGTATAAACCGGGTTTTGGGTTCAATAGGATTAATGTAAGAAGTAACCTTGATTTTCAATTAACTCCATCCACTGTTTTTAAAACCAATTTAAGTGGTTCCTACGGTGTACAAAAAACTCCATGGAATTTTTCTCAAAGTGATTATGTAACTGGGTTAACGCTTTGGCTGTCTGCTTATTCTACACCACCGGATGCATTTTTGCCGATTTATCCTGATGGCTCGTGGGGATATAGTCTGGTTAATAGTAATTTGGCAAATTCTGCATTAAACCTTTCAGTTGGCGGTATTCAACAGGTAACAACTGCCAGAATGACCACAGACTTTATCTTAGATCAGGATCTGGGTATGCTTGTTAAAGGATTAAAATTATCTGGAACGGTATCGCTCGATAACACTTTTGTTGAAAATAATCGTGGTGTCAATGATTTGTATAATGGTGTTCAGATGAAATATGTGGATCCAGAAACTGGAGCGGTAACTTATAAACAGGCTTATGATGGTGTTACAAATTTTGACTTTCAGGAAGGGATAAACTGGTCTACCAGCGCTGGAAATGTTGGCTCAAATTACAGACGCATATTTTATCAATTACAATTAAACTATGCGAAAACTATCGCTGGAAATCATTATATAACGGCAATGGGACTGATGAATAGAAATCAATATGCCACAGGTAGTGAAGTCCCGCATTCTAGAGAAGATTGGGTGTTTAGAACGACCTATAGTTACAAAAATAAATATACTGTCGAGTATAATGGAGCGTATAATGGCTCAGAGCAGTTTGCAAAAGGCAATAGGTTTGCTTATTTTTCTTCAGGTGGGGTAAACTGGGTAGTAAGTAGAGAGAACTTTATGAAATCTGTGAATTTTGTAGATGTCCTAAAAGTTAGGGCTTCTGTAGGACAAACAGGTAACGACAATATTAATAACCTTAGGTGGTTATACCTGAATCAATGGGCTCATTCCGGAAATGCCTTATTAGGTACATCGGGAGTAGATGCTGAACAAAGTAGTTATACGTGGTATACTTTAACCTCTCTGGGTAATGAAAAAATCCAATGGGAAGAATCTTTTAAGAGTAATATAGGCGTTGATTTTGAGTTATTTCGTGGTCTGCTGAAAGGAAAATTTGATTATTTTGAAGATAAACGTTCTAAAATATTCATAGCTGGTACTAATAGATCGGTTCCTTCCTATTTTGGATTTTCTGCACCAGCAGCTAATCTTGGGAAGGTGAATGCTAAAGGCTATGAGTTTGAATTGCATTTAAATAAAAATCTGAGCGATGCTTTACGGGTATATGTGGACTTTAATATGACACATACTCAAAATAAAGTAATTGATGAAGATGATGCAGAACTGTTGCCCGAGTATCAGAAAAAGGCTGGTAAGTCTGTAGGACAGGCATATTCTTATGTTAGTTCTGGCTATTATAATACCTGGGACGAACTTTACGGTAGCACACAGTATAATACCAATGATAATAACAAACTTCCCGGTAATTATAATATCATTGATTATAATGGAGATGGCGTTATTGATCAGGATGATAATATACCTTATGGTTATACTGGCTGGCCACAAAACACTTATAATACAACTATCGGATTTGACTGGAAAGGGTTTAGTGCATTTGTCCAGTTTTATGGAGTAACCAATGTAACAAGGCAAGTTGTATTTAGTACTTTTTCCGGTCAAGTGGATATTGCTTATGATGAGGGTGATTATTGGAGCAAAAGTGCTTCTTCCGGAACGGTTCCATTGCCTAGATGGTTGTCCACTCCACCTGATTACTACAGAGCTGATCAGTATATGTATGACGGATCCTATTTAAGGTTAAAAAATGCGGAAATAGCCTATACATTCGGTAAGAATTGGCGGTTTATTAAAAAGGCTGGCCTGGAAAATATTAGGGTTTATTTAAATGGAGACAATCTTTTCTTGTGGACCAAAATGCCTGATGATCGCGAATCTAACTATGCCGGAAGTGGCTGGGCAAGTCAGGGTGCTTACCCTACGCTAAAGAGATACAACCTTGGATTTAATATCACCTTTTAATAAGTTATCATGAAAAGATATTCTAAAATATATATACTAATAGGCTTTCTTGCAGTATTTACTGCCATTAGTTCATGTGAAAAATACCTAGATAAAAGTCCAGATTCAACTTTGAATGCGGATGATGCTTATAAAAACTTTACCAACTTTCAGGGGTTTACCGAGGAGTTGTATCATTGCATACCGGATTTTTCCAATGCTTATTGGACCAATTCATGGAATTGGGGGGAGGATGAGATAATGTCAACATCACATGATTTTCATTTTGTAAATAAAATTGATTTAGGGAATTTTTGGGGCTGGCAATCAGAATTCGATGGTTGGCAAGGGGGATGGATGGATCGGGCATCCACATCTACAGACAATGATAGGTTTCATAAGTCCTTATATCCGCTTTGTTGGTATGGCATAAATAAGGCTAATTTAGGATTAGCGAATATGGATAAGTTAATTGATGCCACAACCGAAGAAAAAAATTTAATTAAAGGTCAATTGCTGTTTTTTAGAGGGTGGTTTCATTTTGAGTTGATGCAATATTTTGGGGGGCTTCCATATATTGATACGCTTTTGCCAAGTGATCAGAAGTTAACATTACCTCGGTTAAGTTATTCGGAGTGCGCGGATAAAGCGGCCTTGGATTTTAAAGAGGCGGCAGATTTATTGCCTACGAATTGGGATAACACTACTGCGGGTAAAAATACGCTTGGGAAAAATGAACTTCGAATTAATAAGATAATGGCCTTGGGATATTTGGGAAAAGATTATCTATGGGCAGGAAGTCCCTTAATGAACTCCGTTTCTACCGGATCTACAGCTTATAATAAGGATTATTGTAAAAAAGCAGCGGATGCTTTTGCAGAATTATTGAAACTATGCGAAAGTGGGGAGGCCCCATATAAATTATTGCCATTTGATAAATATTTCAATAATTTCTATACGACTGGTCAAAATTGGTTAATGCCTGGTGGAACTGAGGCAATTTTCAGATCGCCTTATTATAATGCTAATTCATCGAATTGGGGAACTAGTAAACAATATACTCCGTTAATTATAGGCGAAGGTGATATTGTATTCGCACCGACTGCCAATTATGTAGACTATTATGGAATGGCTAATGGGTTGCCAATATCTGATATTACGAAATCTGATCCAAAGTCGGGTTATGACCCTGAATACCCTTGGAAAGGAAGAGATCCGAGATTCTATAATGATATAGTTTATGACGGTGTCAAGTTTGTTCAAGGTTCAACAACAGATGAGGCAAACAGGTATGCGAATTTATTCGGTGATGGAACAATTAACGGCCGTGGCAGCTATAGAGATCCAAGTACTGGTAGCAGAACTGGGTATTTATTAAGAAAATTCATTCCAATTACTTGTAATAAATATGATGATGGCTATGGGTATTCTCATAGTCTCAATATTCATATCCCTTATATGCGGCTGGCAGATATTTATTTAATGTATGCAGAGTCTGTGGCTGAAGGATATGGCTCTCCAACTGCTTCTGTATCTTCTTATGGCAAAACGGCAGTTGATGCTGTCAATGTGATAAGAGACAGAGCGGGAGTAGGACATGTTGCCGCTGAATATACAGGATCAGTGGATGCTTTTATGCCTGAACTTCGTAGGGAAAGAGCTGTTGAATTATCATTTGAAGGTCATAGATTTAACGATTTACGCCGCTGGTTACTTCTCATTAAAAAGCCCTATACATTGAAGAAGACTGTTTATTTTGACAGGGCAGGAACCTTCAGCACTACAAATCCTGAGGATAATGAGGTGAAAAACCTTCGGGAAGAGACGATTCTTGAAAGAAAATTTACAGAGAAACATTATTGGCTACCTCTTAAGACAAGCGATGTGACACTTTACCCGGGATTTTACCAAAATCCTGGTTGGTAATGGTGTAGAAAATCTAATCTATTTATGAATTGTAATATAAACAGACATTCAATGAAATTATTAATAATTCTCATAATATACATGGCATGTGCTTTCGGCGCAGTCGGGGTGAAGGCCCAAAGTGTACTGGAGATTAAAATCAGTGCAAAAGTTTATGATCAAAACCAAAATCCTATTGCTAATGCATTGATTCAAAGCCAGGAAAGGGCAGATGTCCATACTTTAACGGACAGTAATGGCGCTTTTAGTTTAATGGCTGAACCTGGCGAAAACATATTTGTATCCGCCCCAGGATTTACTTCTTTGTATCTGCCAGCATCGAAACAATTAAATATTATTAAGTTAAATCCGACCAGTTTAGATACCATTGATGTACAAGCTCCTTTTAGTACAAGTAGAAAGGAAGATTTATTTGGGGATGTAACAGTTGTTAATCAACAGGAAATTATGGCTAAGAATTATACAACTTACAGCTTGGATGGTTTAGTCGCTTATGTTCCTGGTTATAATGGTAATAGTATTTGGGGTATGGGATCTTACTTATTGTTGGTAGATGGTGTTCCAAGGGATGCTAATAATGTCCTGCCTACTGAAATTGATCAGATTGCTGTTCTAAAAGGAGTGGAGGCTGTAGCATTGTATGGGAGCAAAGGAGCGAAAGGAGTGATTAATATAACCACTAAACGCGGCCAGGCATTTAATAAGAAATTAATTGTTAGAGCAGATATGGGTACTTATGTTCCTGTAAGTTATCCGAAATATCTTGGATCTGCAGAATATATGAGCTTATATAATGAAGCGAGGAGTAATGATAGTTTGCCTGCTTTATATGATGAGGCTACTATTTATCATTACGCATCAAATGAGAATGAGTACCGTTATCCGAATGTCGATTATTATTCTGATTCTTATTTAAAAAGAGCTTACAATAGATATGATGCTACTGCTGAAATATCCGGAGGTAACGACCGGGCGAGATATTATACCAATATGGGATTTTATACAGAAGGCTCCTTATTGGATTTTGGAATGGCAAAGGAGAATAGAAATAGCAGGTTTAATCTCAGAGGGAATGTTGATATAAAAATTAATCGGTTTATTAATGGGAGAATTGATGCGACTGCTACGTTTTATGATGGCAGAGGAGTAAATGCTGATTACTGGTCAGCAGCAGCAACAGTTCGCCCGAATCGATTTACTCCTCTGGTGCCAATTGATATGATTGAGTCAAATGATGAAGCTTCATTATTATTGGTGCAAAACAGCGACCATGTAATAGATGGGAAATACCTGTTGGGTGGAACTCAGTTGGATCAAACCAATACAATGGCTACCATTTATGCAGGCGGATATAATAAATATATTTCAAGACAGTTTCAGTTTAGTTCCGGCATTGATGCGGATTTAAAGGATATTTTGCCTGGACTTAAATTTAAATCGAATTTTGCGGTCGATTATGCGACTGCATATTCCTTATCTTATAACTATGATTATGCAACATATGAACCTATTTGGAATAATTATGCTGGTCAGGATCTTATCAGTAGTCTGAATAAGTATGGAAATGATGCGACTTCAGGGACACAAAATGTTAGCAATAGTTGGTATAGGCAAACAATTGCTTTTTACGGATTATTTAGCTATGACCAGACTTTTGGAACAAAAAACAATGTTTCCAGTGAACTCATAGCAAATGGGTATCAGCAGTCTGAATCGGAAGTTTATCACAGGGTTAGTAATGCAAATCTGGGCCTTCATGCCGGATATAACTATGATCATAAATATTATATCGATTTTAAAGGAGCATATATTCATTCAGCGAAATTGCCTGAAAATCACAGAGAGGCTTTATCACCGACCTTATCTATTGCATGGAGAATCAGCAAAGAGCCATTTATGCATAATAAAACCGGGGTGGTTAACGATTTGAAAATAACAGCCTCAGCGGGCATTTTGAATACGGATATTGATATTAGTGATTATTATATGTATCAGGGTTACTATACGGTAGCAGGCTCTTGGTATGGTTGGAAAGATGGAACTGGGTTCCAGGCAACTGAATCCAGAAGGGGAAATAACCCTAATATGTCTTTCCCAAGGCGCAAGGAGATTAATATAGGTTTTGAGGGGTTATTCTTCAATAGTTCTTTACAGCTTAGCAGTCATTTTTTCCGTAATACGATAGATGGTAATATTATTCAGGCATCCTCTTTATTCCCTTCATATTTTACTTCTTATTGGCCGGTTTCTTCTTTTATTCCCTATATCAATTATGATAGAGATCAGAGAACAGGGGTTGATTTCGGGCTGGACTGGCATAAGTTAATTGGTAAATTAGATGTTGACTTTGGGTTAAATGGAACATATTATACAACAAAAGCTACCAGACGCGCTGAGGTCTATGAAGATGCTTATCAATACAGGCAAGGGAAAAGTCTTGACGGTATATGGGGGCTTCAAAACCTGGGATTTTTTGAAAGCCAGGAGGATATTGATAATTCACCCACCCAATCTTTTGGAGAAGTGCATCCGGGTGACATCAAATACAAGGATCAGAATGGAGATGGAGTAATTAATAGCCAGGACGAGGTGTTTTTAGGCAAGGGAGGATGGTTCGGCGCTCCCTTTACGATCGGTATGAATCTTACCGTTAAATACAAAAAACTTACACTTTTCATGTACGGAACTGGAAGTTATGGTGCATATGGAGTTAAAAACAATAGTTATTATTGGGTGTATGGAGATGGAAAGTATTCCGAAGTCGTCCGCAACAGATGGACGGAAGAGACTAAGGCAACAGCTACTTATCCCCGACTGACCACTAATTCCAGTGATAATAATTTCAGGACATCAGATTTCTGGATGTATAAAGCCAATCGATTTGATCTGTCCAAAGTACAACTAAGTTATGATATGACCGGCCTGTTAAAATCGAAAGGGTTTATCAATACATTAGGGGTATATGTTAGCGGTGCAAATCTTTTGACCATTTCTAAACACAAAGATATTATGCAACTCAATATAGGAAGTGCGCCGCAAACCAGGTTTTATAATATAGGGGTAAAAGCCAATTTTTAAAAAGGGAAAATTAGTTAAGATGAAAAATAAAATTATTCTATATCTGCTTTTTTTGGCATTTGTGGGGGTCGGTTGTAAGGACTTAATTACACCACAAATTGAGAATAACCGACAATTGGAAGATTCTTATAATCCAAGTGATGCAAAGTTCCCTTATGGACTTATCCTTAATGGCTATAATAGAATACCGGTCAATTCTTGGTCTTTTAATGATGTAGCAACTGATGATGCTGTTACCAATGATAAGACAAGTAGTCTTTTAAAAATGGCGACTGGGCAGTGGGCAGCGAATAATAATCCTGTAGAGCAATGGAGCAATTGTTATGCTGCTATTCAATATATGAATTTGACGCTTGAACAAATCGATAAGGTCACTTGGGCAGAAGATTCAACCGTATCCCGTTTGTTTAATATGAGGGTTAAAGGGGAAGCTTATGGACTTCGGGCTTTATTTTATTTTTATTTACTTCAGGCGCATGCGGGTTTTGGAGCCGATGGGGAACTATTAGGAGTGCCTTTGGTGTTAAATTCTCAGGTAGTAGGGGATGATTTTAATTTACCAAGGGCCTCTTTTCAGGATTGCATGACCCAGATTTATGCGGATTTAAATTTAGCAGAATCTTATTTACCGATAGATTACTTAGACCTAACCGATAATGCACAGGTGCCTGCTAAATACGGTTCTATTACTAAGGAGCAATTTAACAGGGCAATGGGTAAAAGCATGAGTGGCCTCTTTTCAGGCAGGGTGGCCATGGCTCTTGAGGCCAAACTGGCTCTGTTGGCAGCAAGCCCGGCTTTTAGCCAGGGAAGTGGTGCGACCTGGGCTAAGGCAGCAGATGCGGCGGCAAGAATAATTGATCTTAAAGGTGGGGTAAGTGGTATTGCCTCAAATGGTCTAACCTGGTATACCAACACATCTGAAATAGCAGGTCTTGCGGACGGTCAAAACCCAGATGAAATTTTATGGAGAACTAACTATAGCGAAAGTAATAATCTGGAATCTGATAATTTTCCTCCAACTCTTAATGGAAAAGGCAGGATAAATCCTACGCAAAATCTAGTTGACGCCTTTCCTATGGCCAATGGCTATCCTATAAATCAATCGGGAAGTGGTTATGACGATCAGAATCCATATGCCAATAGAGATTCAAGACTTACAGATTTTATTTTGGTAGATGGAACTAAAGCGGGGGTTAATAGTTCTGCTATCAATACTGAAGCAGATGGAACTACAAATGATGGCCTTAATAAAACAGAGACTTCCACAAGAACTGGTTATTATTTGAAAAAACTATTAAGGCAGGATGTGAATCTGAGTAGTACATCTACGACTACACAACGCCATTATAAACCACTTATTCGATATACTGAAATTTATTTGATTTATGCAGAGGCGGCCAATGAAGCGTGGGGTCCTGAGGGGACTGGGGGACATACATATTCTGCCTACGATATTATTAAAGCACTTCGTAACAGGGCGGGCGTAGGCACAAATAATGGCGACCCATATCTAGAATCTAGTAGTGCAGACAAGGACAAAATGAGGGATCTAATTAGAAATGAAAGAAGATTGGAACTCTGTTTTGAAGGTTTTAGGTTCTGGGATTTGAGAAGATGGAATGCCGCTTTAAATGAAACGGCCAAGGGTATACGTATTTCGGATAAAAAGTACACAGCGATTAATGTTGAAAATAGAGTTTATAAAGATTATATGAACTATGGACCTATTCCCTATAGTGAAGTATTGAAATTTACAAATCTGGTTCAGAATAAAGGGTGGTGAAATTAGAAAATTAAAGAATTTTTCAAAAGCGATAAAAATGAAAATCAGAATATTATATTTAATGATGGCTGCTATGCTGTTAGGTGCATGTCATAATAAAGACATTATTTTTGAGGATTACCCTTATCAGACAGTCTATTTTTCTTATCAACACCCCGTTCGAACAATCACGCTGGGTGAAGATATCGTAAATACGGATTTGGATAATGCGCACAAATGTAAGATTTATGCAACCTTAGGAGGGGTTTATCATAATAATAAGATCGTAAATATAACCTATGCAGTTGATAACGATTTGGTGCAGGGCGTTAGCTTTAGCGACGGTAGTGAAGTAACTGCGATGCCAACGGATTATTATTCGCTGGCTTCAAATACAATTGAAATCCCTAAAGATAGTATTTCTGGAGGGTTGGAAGTCCATTTAACGGACGCATTTTTCAATGATCCGGATGCTATAAAGAATAAATATGTCATTCCTTTAAAAATGAAATCCGTAACCAACGCTGATTCAATTCTGATAGATAAGGATTATATACTTTATGCAATTAAGTATATTAATCAGTGGCATGGATACTATTTACGTAGAGGGATAGACGTAATTAAGGGGAATAATGGCAATACTGCACTAGATAATACAAATGTAAGGCACCAGCAATATGTAGAATATGATGACGTACAGCAATTAACAACTAAATCTCTGACGGAAACTATTTTCCCATTGATATTTAAAGATAAAAATGGTTATAATGTTAATTGTAATCTATTGCTTCATTTTGATGATGATAATACCTGTACTATTAGTTCTGCTACGGAAGGCATAACAGCCTCAGGCAGTGGGAAATTTGTAAAAAAGGGAGAAAAAAATAGCTGGGGCAATAAGGATAGAGATGCCTTATACTTAGCGTATGAAGTAAATATGGTAGATGAGCATGTTTCTTCTAAGGATACACTAGTCATGAGAAACAGAGGGGTAACTCTGGAAACTTTTTAAGGCCAAACTAACATTCAATAAACAATTAGGTATGAAAATATTTAATATTAGAAGAGCGCTGCTTACAGTACTACTGCTTACAGTTTTTTTTAGTAGCTGTTATAAATATAAAGCGTTGGATTTTAACGTGTCCAAACCTGAGGAAGTGGCAGCACAGGAAGATATCGATGGATATCCTGCTTTAAAATCATACATTGATACTGTCAAATTTGCGGATTTTCATTTGGGCGCTGCAGTCTCCTTAGGTGATTATATCAAAAAAGGAGTGCTGTACCGTATGGTTAACCGGAATTTTCAACAAATAGTTTTGGGGTATGCAATGAAACACGGGGCGGTGGTTCAGGCAGATGGATCCCTGAATTTGGATAACGTAAATACCCTTATCCAAACAGCCAAAGAGGCGGGGATTTCACTGTATGGTCATACGCTTTGCTGGCATTCCAATCAAAATGCTACCTATTTGAATGGTTTGATTGCGCCGGAAGTTGTAGAGTCTGATAATAATCTATTCGATTTAACGAGTCTTAAAGATGGTCAGTTTGGAGACTGGGTAGTAAATGGAGCATCTGCCTCTTCAATTGAATCTGCTGCAGGGCAAAATACCGGAAGTGCCATTAAATTGGTTACAAATTCTAATTCTGCTAACGCCTGGGATATGAGTATTAAGACACCTTTAATAAATATAACCGCAGGAAAGCAGTATGTCGTGAGTTTTTTTATTAAATCTGATAAGGCAGGTAAGGGTAGAGTGTCCTTTAGTGCTGATTTGAATAATCAGTATCCGTGGACTGACTGGATGAATACAGGAAACGCATCGGAGTATTTTGAGACCAAGACAAGCTGGCAGCAAGTTAAATTTACGGTAAGTGACTTTAAAACTACTGCCAGTTCTTTTGCCATGAATTTTGATTTGGGTTATATGCCTGGTGTTACCTATTATATTGATGTAAATAGTTTGTCTGTACAGGACAAAGATGCGAGCTCAGGGCTTGAATCAAACTTGTTTGCCAATAGTGATTTTGAAGCGGGTAATATTAATGGTTGGTCAGGATGGGGAAATAATTCTGTCAGGGAATTAACAATAGATGGATATAATAGCAGTAACGCCCTAAAAATGACGAATCCTTCAATAGTTAACTCCTGGGAGGCGCAGACGGCCTATGATTTTACATCCCCATTTCAGGAAGGGTCTGTCTATAAGCTAAGTTTTTATATAAAGGGAAGTGTTGCAGGAGCAATCAGTGCCTCCTTTCAGGAAACGACAAGCTATGGAAGTGATAACTTTCCCTCCTTTAATGTAACCAAAGACTGGACTAAAGTTGAGCTGGAGGCAACCGTTACGGCGGCAGACAGAACAAGGTTTTTATTTAATTATGGCAATTATGGAGGTACATTGTATATTGATAATATTGCCTTGCAAAGGGAGAATCCAGATTTAGGAACTCAAACTATTGAAAAGACAGCTGAGGAGAAAAAAACGATTATTTCAGGAGCATTGGAAAGCTGGATAAGTACTATGGTAACAAATTGTAAGGATTATGTTCATGCCTGGGATGTGGTTAATGAACCTATGGATGATGGCAGTCCTTATGAATTAAAGACTGGAATTGGTAAAACAGTTAGTGATGATCAGTTTTACTGGCAGGATTATATCGGAAAAGATTACGCTGTTTTGGCGTTTAAACTTGCCAGACAATATGGGAATGCAACAGATAAACTGTTTATTAATGATTATGGGCTAGAAAGCAATATAGATAAATGCAAAGGGTTGATTGAATATGTAAACTATATTGAGAGTAAAGGACAAAAGGTAGATGGTATTGGTACGCAGATGCACATTGATATAAATGCAGATAGTGCTAAAATTGTAAATATGTTCCAATTGTTAGCAGCTACCGGTAAATTGATTAAAATATCAGAATTGGATATAGGTCTAGGAGGGAATACACAGACCGATAATGCGACGGCTCAAGAGTATCTTAAGCAGGCTGAATTGTATAAATTTGTAATCGACCAATATTTTAAATACATTCCTGCAAGTCAAAGATATGGTATAACTATTTGGAGTCCAATGGATAGCCCGGCTAATTCTAGCTGGAGAGCAGGCGAACCTATCGGTTTGTGGACAGAGGTTTATGTCAGAAAACTTGCCTACGAATATGTGGCTAAGGCAGTGCAAGAAAATATGGGGGGAAAGCCTTGATAAATTTAAAGGTATAGACTTCTGTGAGGCTAAGTGTTGTAATACACTCCCTTAAGAAGTGACATCGACAAATCTTTGTCTAATGTTGTGGAATGTTATTAAATTAAAATAGCCGGCAAAGACTCCTGCCGGCTATTTTGTTATTGAAAATCAGCTTATAGTAATAGAAAATACTTGGATCCTGAAGCGAGGTTTTAAAAGGCTTTCCATCCTTGGGCCGTAATATCAAAGGTGTTACCCCCTTTGGTCAGGAATTTACACCCTTCTTCTACATCAGTCATATAACCAATGACGCTTATTTCTTCGTTGAGGACAATTTTATCATGGTCTTCCTGTCTGATGGTAAAGATGAGTTCATAATCTTCTCCGCCATTTAAAGCACAGACCGTGGGGTCCAGCCCGAATTTAAAGGCGGCCTGCCGGGTCGCTTCATTAATAGGCAATTTATCTTCGTAGACTTTGCAGCCTAGCCCGGCCTTTCTGGAAAGGTGTAATACCTCACTGCTGACCCCGTCGCTGACATCCATCATGGCAGTCGGTCTTAAATCCTGTTTCTCAAAAAATTCTATGATATCTTTTCTGGCTTCCGGTTTTAAGATGCGGCCCACGATATAGTCTTCTCCCTCCAGATCTGGCTGGACCTTCGGGTTCTCCATATAGATTTTCTTTTCTCTCTCCAGTAAGGTCAGTCCAAGAAATGCACCGCCTAAATCACCAGAGACACAAATCAGGTCTCCCTTTTGAGCGGTGGACCTTTTGATATACTGATCAGGAGCAACTTCACCGATGGCGGTGACAGAGATAATAAAGCCTTTTTGAGAAGCGGAGGTATCGCCTCCGACCAGATCTACCTTGTACTTTTCACAGGCAGCATATACCCCTTCGTAGAACTCAGACAAAGCCTCCACGCTAAAGCGATTGGTAATACCCAGGCTGATGGTGATTTGTGTAGGCTGAGCATTCATGGCATAGACATCACTTAAATTGACAATGACGCTTTTATATCCTAAATGCTTCAGCGGCGTATACATCAGGTCAAAATGAATTCCCTCAATGAGCAAATCCGTCGTCATGACTGTTTGTTTCCCGAAATGATCCATGACGGCTGCGTCATCACCAATGGATTCAATGGTAGAAACATTATAAGTCTCGAAATTTTTAGTCAGGTGGTCAATCAGGCCAAATTCGCCAAGTTCTGAGATTTCTGTTCTATTTTCCATGGTATATATTTTTGATAAGGGGAATGATAAGTGTGGGTTTATTGTTTAGCGGGTTCTGACCTGAATCATCATGCGGTACAGGGCTACGATAATGATGGAGGAGAAGAGCAAGTGCAGGGGTTGCGCAAAAGCCGGCATTTTCAGCTGGGTCATGATGAGTCCTAAAAATAGCTCAGAAACCAGGGAGATCAGTATTAAAAGCCCCGTTTTCTGGGTTTCTTTATGGTTAAAGGATTTGCCTACCACCAGAATACAGGCAAAGGAGGCCACCCAGGCAAAGAGTTCATGAATATTCAGCCATTTGCCCACCTGTCCAAGCCAGGTGTCTCTGGAGGTGTAATTAAGGGCTTTTGAGATATTATCTACCTCTGAACGAACTTCAGTGCCGATCAGAATCTGTGCAAAAACAAGTATAAATGCCAGCCAGATGAGGCCTTTCAGTGATTTATTGACAATAAAAGGCTTTCCTTTAACCAAATGGATGATATAGACGCATACGCCTGCGATAATCAGGGCAGGAATCATATGAGCCGTAATTTGTATAACACCCAGATTGGAGTTCACCACTACCTTACCGACCCAGGCTTCAAATCCTACCAAAACAAACAGACTCAGTGCCCAGTAGAAAATGGAAATTTTGGTCTTTCTGTAGGTAATCCAGGCAGAGATATTCAGCCAGATAATGAAAAATCCCAAAAGAACCGTCAGCATTCTGTTCAGGTATTCAATCCAGGTATGAAAAGCATTGAACGTGTGGTCGATATCCTGCTTTTTCAGGTATTTTTCGTAGTCTTTAGGCAACTGTCCTGCATTTAATGGAGGAATCAGTCTGCCAAAGCAATGGGGCCAGTCCGGACAGCCCATTCCGCTATGAGTTGTCCGGACGATAGATCCGGCCAGTATAACAATAAAAATGGTATATAAAACGAGTTTGGCGTATTTGATGAAACGTTGCTCTTTATCAGCTAATGTGCTCATGATATCCGGTTTTTTCCGGTGCAAAGGTAGCCGTTTACCGGTAAAGAAGATTGGCAGGCCGATTGAAAGTTTATATTTTTGCCTTATGCTATTCAATTCTTTTCAAAATGAGGTGCTGGAGGCCGGCTGTGATGAAGCGGGTAGAGGATGCTATGCAGGCCCGGTTTTCGCGGCGGCCGTCATTTTGCCAGAGGATTTTTTTCATGAAAAGCTCAATGACAGTAAACAGGTCCAGGAGAAGGACCGGGATGTATTAAGATCGGTCATTGAAAAAGAGGCGATTAGTTTTGCCGTGGCCAGCGTAAGTGTCTCAGAAATAGATCGTATTAATATATTAAAAGCTTCCATCAAGGCCATGCATCTGGCCATAAGGGCGCTGAAACAAAAGCCGGCTTTTCTGGCCATTGATGGTAACCGGTTTACGCCCTATCCTTCCACTAGGCATATCTGTGTTATTAAAGGAGACGGTAAATATGCCAATATAGCTGCAGCCAGTATCCTTGCCAAAACCTACAGGGATGAGCATATGCGCTCCTTGCATCTGGATTATCCCAGGTATGACTGGGCTAGCAATAAGGGGTATGGGACGGCTTTTCACAGGGAGGCCATAAAAGCCTACGGCCTTTGCGAGCATCACCGTAAAAGTTTTAATATTAACCCGGAAACTCCCACGTTGTTTTAACCAAAAACCGTCCGTTTGTTACTGACGGAAGCTATTTGTTCGTTCACCGAATTGTTTGTTAAGTGATTCGCAAAATCTATGGCGGGCAGGCGTATTGAGTGTGTCTTTTAGTATCTTCGTTACATGATAGGATATATAGTATTAGCGTTTTTGGTTTACTTTCTATACCGCTTTATTGTAGGTTTTGTCTTACCGGTGGTTAGAACCACCAGTCAAATGAAACGCAAAGTGAGAGAGATGAATGGCTCCTACGGACAAGGGCCTTTTGGACAGAGTGCCTATAATAATGCCGGTACCGGAGAGAACCGGTCTGCGAATGCCGGGGTCAATGTGACCGGGCAAAGCAAGGGCCCGTTCAGCCGCTTTACCAAACAAAAGGCCGCCGGGCAGGCCGCTAAACCTTCAAAGTCAGATTATATTGATTTTGAAGAGGTTAAATAGGCCTAATCGTTCAAATTATGTAATTTAAGACACGGTAAATTAATAGTTACAGGTCCAGTAGGAGCAATTCTGCTGGACTTTTTAATAAGTGGGTCTTTAAGCCTGCCTGATGAGCTCCCTGAATATTGCTTACGGTATCGTCAATAAAGAGCGTCTGCTCAGCCTTAAGCCCTTCTACTTCCAGCATGTGTGTAAAAACGCTTGGGTCCGGTTTACGGACGCCTTTTTCGTGGGAAAACCAGGCTACTTTAAATAAGTCTTCCAGTTTTTCTCCATTAAATTCTTTTTGATATAAATCAGCGAACCAGTCGTAATGAATCTGATTGGTATTAGAGAATAAATACAACTGATAGCTGTTACTGAGCCGTTTTAGAAGCGCAATATTGTCTTTTGCATAATGCAGCAGCATGGCATTCCATGCGTCCCGGATCTGTTCATTGGTAAGCCGGGGATTTTCTGCTTCCTCACGGAACAAATCATAAAAAGCTTCGTTGGAAATATGACCGGTCTCCAGACGGGAAAACAGCTGGCTGGCATGGTGCTGGCTGAAATGGGCCGCTGCATCCTCAATACCCAGCGCTTCAAAAGCCTGATGGGTCCTTTTAAAATCTATATGAAGTAATACGCCGCCAAAATCAAAAATGATATTTTTGATATCGGCCTTATTAAAAGTCTGATCTGCCTTTTTTATTGCGATGTCGGTGGCTGACTGCTTTGTTTCCATGGAGGCAAAGATAAAAAATTAAAGTTGTCCCTGAAGAGGACAACAAAGGCTTGCGGGTGATCACATATTTAAGGGTTAAAATAAGGCTTAAAATTAGATTTTACGCAAGATGCTGTATTTATATTGGCTATTAATGTAGAAAATAAAATTGCATAAGTATTTGTTTATCAGTGATTAGTTGGTATTAAAGAGGCTTATTCTAAAAAAATATAAAAAAAGTTTCTAAAAGTCTACTAAAATAGTGGACTTTGTTATATGTTTGCATCGCGGTTAAAGAAAAAGGGCAATACCTAGATCCAATAATAGATATTTTAAATTATTATGGAAACCATGCGGTCCCTGCTTGAACCTTTTTATTTGCGGAACTACATTCGGATTGGTAGTCCAAGTAGTTTTTATAAAGGATTAAATAATATACTCAATAAGGGGATAAGGAAAATCTCCGTTTTTTTTATCATTTTAGTCTACTAAAATAGTAGACTAATTGTAGCGTGATGTTAAGTCAAAAAAAATAATAACCGGTCATGCAGAATTTTAAATATAACACACCCAGAGGAGGACTTGCTAGTTGCATTCAAATTGATAATGGGACAAATGGATGTTTTGAGTCAATACATTATCAATACACATTAGCAAATCATTCTATGAATCGTTATAAATACAGACCGCTTATCTGGGCGGCATTGGGCATGGCAGGTTTTACCAGTCCTGCTATCGGACAAAAGCAGGTTACCAAACAAAGTCAATACTGGATCAGATATTATGGGAAATATAAACTTTCCGATGATTGGGGGGTGAATCTGGAAGTTGAAGATCGCAGATATTTTAAAAATAACCGCCAGAGCAACTGGTTTTTGCCAAGGGTAGCTGTTGAAAGAAAATTAGGCAGTGGCTGGGCTGTAGGTGCGGGTTTTACTTACTATTTAGCTTCCAGCCCGCAGGATCCCGAACAGGAAACCGTCGTAACCGCTCCTGAACTTCGGCCACATCAGTATTTTACTTCTACTCAGAAATTAGGTAAACTCGGAGTACAGCACAGGTTTCAGATGGAGGAGCGCTGGATTCATAATAGTACCAGCACGGAACTGACTTCCGGTTATCATTTTCAGGGACGGGCGCGCTACCGCTTTCAACTCTCATACCCATTGGTAGAAACGAAATCAACAGTGGGAAGTCTGAAGGCAGTGGCCTTTGATGAGATCCTGCTGAACCTGGGACATAATATAGTAAACAACACTTTTGACCAGAACAGGATTTATGCAGGGCTTAATTATGGGATCTCTAAGTCCTTCCAGGCAGAACTCGGGTATATGAACTGGTTTCAGCAGCGCAGCAGCGGCAATCAGTATTATAACAGGGATATCTTAAGATTTACGCTCTATCATACCCTGAAACTTTATTAAACTAAATCATTTTCATTAAAACATTAAACACATTAAAATGCGTATTAAATCATTTATAGCCATATTGCTTCTGGGATCTTTTACCGCCGGTCTTGTGTCCTGCGGAGGTAAAAAGACCAAAAACGTAACTATATCAGGCGCATTTGCGCTATATCCATTAGGGGTTAAATGGACAGAACAGTATAAGCAAAACGCGCCTGATCTTCGCTTTGACGTTTCAGCAGGAGGTGCCGGTAAAGGCCTGACGGATGTACTGGCAGGCGCCGCTGATATTGCCATGTTTTCCAGGCAATTAACGCCGGCAGAAAAAGAAAAAGGTATCTGGGTCTTTGCTGTGGCAAAGGATGCGGTACTTCCAACCTTCAGTCTGAATAATCCGCTGGCAGACTTGATTCGTAAAAAAGGCCTGACCAAAGATCAGCTTAAAGAGGTCTATTTATCCGGTAAAACAAATATCAGCTGGGGTTCTTTACTGGATACCGCAGCCACGCAGCCGGTGGTGGTGTATACCCGTTCAGATGCTGCCGGGGCTGCCGATACCTGGGCTGATTATTTCGGAGGCAAACAGGAGAATATCAAAGGAACCGGTATTTATGGAGATCCGGGGTTAGCCGAGGCCGTTGGCAAGGATGCAAGCGGAGTAGGATTTAATAATGTTGCCTACGCTTATGACGTCACTACAGGCAAAAAAAGACCCGGTATTGATATCATACCTATTGATCAGAATAATAACAGAGTCATAGATCCTGAGGAGAATTTTTATCAAAATGCAGATAGTATTCTGCAGGCAATCTCAGATGGCCGCTATCCTTCACCTCCTGCAAGGGATCTGTATTTTATTACGAAAGGGAAACCTACCAATCCCGATATCGTTGCTTTTCTTAAATGGGTGCTGACAGATGGTCAGAAGTATGTAAAAGAAGCGGGTTATGTTCCGCTGACAGATGCCCACATTAAGGAGGAGCTGGCAAAATTGCGATAGGGTAGAGCATTTTACCATCATTAAATATTTTCAATTTTTGAATTATTACTAACTATAGAAAACAAACAAATAGATGGCAGCGTTACAAAGCCTTAGACTTCCGGCAAAATTGACAGACCGACTCTCCACCGGCTGGTTAAATTTTGCAGTTCTATTCTTGATCTTGCTACCCCTGGTAATAGGGGTGGGGCTGGTGATTAAATCACTGCCTTTGCTGGAGCAAGCCTCAACCTGGAAAATGCTTAGTTCTGCTGAGTTCTCTCCACAACAAGGGCATTTTGGTTTCTATGCCTTTATTATGGGGTCGGCTCTGGTAACGTTGCTCTCTTTTGTGTTATCTGCACCTGTTTGTTTATTGGCGGCCATTTATCTGACTGAATACAGCCCGGCCTGGCTTACACAGACCATGTATTTTGTGATAGATGTCTTAGCCGGGATCCCTTCCGTGGTCTATGGTGTATGGGGGGTACTGGTGGTGGTGCCTTTGCTGGCTGGTTATGTGGCACCGGCACTTGGTCTTTCTACCACAGGTTATTGTTTACTCTCCGGGGGAGTGGTACTGGCTATTATGGCCGTGCCTTATATGCTGAATATGTTAATGGAGGTTTTTAGAAGTGTCCCCGTTGAATTAAAGGAGGCTTCTTTATCCCTGGGAGCTACTTACTGGGAGACCATTAAGTGGGTCGTGCTCAGAAAAGGGATAACAGGGATTATAGCAGCCCTGAGCCTGGGGATTTCCAAAGCCCTGGGAGAGACCATTGCTGTATTAATGGTCGTGGGTAATGTGGCCAAAGTGCCCAAAAGCGTATTTGACGCTGCTTATCCTTTGCCGGCACTCATTGCCAATAATTATGGAGATATGATGTCTGTACCACTCTATGATTCGGCACTGATGTTTGCGGCTTTATTATTATTTGTCATTATACTGGTTTTTAATAGCATTACCAATGTATTGTTATCAAGAGTGAAAGAGGTATAAAGGGTTGATCTTTTGGAACAAAATGGATAAAACAAAGACATGCAGAATAGAAAAATACTGGAAGAAAAATTCTTTTTATGGTTGATGCGTCTGGTTACGCTGTCTATCATACTGGTTTTTCTTTTCATCATGGGGATTATTATTAAAAAAGGGTTTCATGCCATGACCTGGGAAATGATCAGCCAGGAGCCTAAAGGAGGCTTTTATTTTGGGAAAGGCGGTGGCATCTTAAATGCCATTGTGGGATCTCTGTATCTGGCTCTGGGGTCTACATTTTTTGGCCTGTTGCTGGGGCTGCCGGTCGCACTGGGCATGAACGTTCACTGGATAACTAAAACCAGGTTTGTGGGCGCGTTACGTTTTTTACTGGATGCGCTTTGGGGAGTTCCTTCCATCGTTTTTGGTGCCTTCGGATTTGCGCTTATGGCTTATCTGGGCCTGAGAGCTTCTCTTTTAGCAGGTATAATCACCGTTACTTTATTTATAGTGCCAATTTTTATCAGAGCCTTCGATGAGGTCTTAAGGACCGTACCGGAAGGACTGATGGAGGCAGCCTATAGTCTGGGTGCCAATAAAACCCAGATTGCATTTACTGTATTTTTCAGACAGGCGCTGCCTGGCTTTATCACCGCAATATTGTTAGCCTTCGGAAGAGGAATCGGAGACGCGGCCTCCGTTCTGTTTACCGCCGGCTATACTGACCATATTCCGCAAACCATCCAAGATCCAACTGCTACATTGCCGCTTGCCATATTTTTTCAGTTAAGTTCACCGATTCCGGAAGTGAAAGCCAGGGCCTATGCTGCCGCATTGATACTGACGATTATAATTTTAATCATCAGTGTCGTATCCAGGTTATCCACCCGGCGGTTTAAAAAGAATATTTTGTAATTATTTAAGTGTTATTAGTCATGTCAGCTAGTTATCCAATCCCAGGAAATAAAATCAGATTAACCGAGTCCTTTGATGCGGGTTTTTTAGAAGAACCCTCTTTTAAGGCTGGAAGTCTGGATGCAGATGGGCAGATTGAACAGAGTATAAGTACTCCCCAACAAAACGCCTATTCAACAAATGATCAAAAAGCCCCGGCCATATTAAGCATTAAAAACTTTAATGTTCAGGCCGCAGGATCGACTATTTTAAAAAATATTAATCTGGAGATTCCTAAAGGTAAAATTACTGTTTTATTAGGCCCTTCAGGATGTGGAAAGACGACGCTATTAAAATGCTTAAACAGACTCTCTGATCTGCATCCAAGTTTAAAGGTAAATGGGAAGATATTAATTGACGGGGAGGATATTTTCCATCCAACGCAGGATCTGACTAAAATCCGTCAGAAAATGGGACTGCTTTCTCAAAGGCCTTTCCCGCTGCCGATGTCCATCTATAAAAATATCGCTTATGGCCTGAAAATTAAGGGTATAAGAGATAAAAAGGTCATAAAGGAGAAAGTAGAGAAGCATTTAAAGGACGTCGGATTATGGGAGGAAGTGAAAGACCGGCTCCATGGTCCTGCAGCTAGGCTCTCCATTGGCCAGCAACAAAGGCTCTGCCTGGCCAGAGGCCTGGCAGTCGGCCCGGAAATCATCCTGGCCGATGAACCGACCTCAGCACTGGATCCAATTTCCAGCAGAAAGATTGAAGAGGAATTTTTAAGGCTAAAAGAGGATTATACCCTGATTGTGGTCACACATATTCTAAGACAGGCCAGAAGGCTGGCGGATCATATCGTATTTATGTATTTTGGGGAGGTAATTGAACAGGGAACTCCGGATGAGATCTTTAATCATCCAAAATCAGACATTTTAAAGCAATATTTACAAAGCGGGCACTAAGAATTAGGGGTAATTTTAAAAAGAATTCAATTAAAGGATTGATTTTTGGAATAAATCTTTATTTTTGCCCCCTCGAATTTTGAAGTGATTCAAAATTTGGGGCCTATAGCTCAGCTGGTTAGAGCACCTGACTCATAATCAGGGGGTCCCTGGTTCAAGCCCAGGTGGGCCCACTTAATTATCAAGCAGTTATGATCTAGAATCATAGCTGCTTTTCTCTTTTTTGGAAATTTGCAAACAATTTGCAAGCAATTCAGGGACCATCAACATATTTTGAAGCTCCGAATAATTACATGATTAAAGAAGGGTATTATAATTTCTACGACTCGCGGCAATGGGAGGGTATTTTTGGCGTTTTTCATCTATAATTGTATAAATTATATGTATGAATTTAATAAAAATGAATTATGTCAAAGGCTTAACATTTTTTATGGCTAGTCTTGTAATGATTTGCTGTAATGACAATAATAATTTTAATAAATTAAGTATAACATATGACCAAATCGATAGTATAAAATTTTATATTCGACAATATAAAGTGTATGCTGCAAAATTAAATGGCCCTATATATTCTAGAGAATATAATTATGGATATTTTCCCATTGATCATCTAATACAAATTAAAGATTATAATGGCAACATATCTAGCCTGAAAGAATTAGATTCATTAGATAACAAAGATTTGTCAGGCTTAAAGTCTGTTATTAAACGATTATCATTGATGCATATAACCGGATGTGAATATTATGGTAATGGACAGGTTGATTTTTTAGTGTTTGATTATGGCCCCCTTCCTAATGGCCCACTTGTATCAGCTTATGAATATAGGTATATAAGCGAATTTAAAGATACGGTACTATCTACTGACTTTTTTCAAGGTTTTTTTGATGTTCTTGATTCTAAAAATGGGCTTTACTTATTAAGGTTAGGTCGACGTTATTAATATTATTACTCGATTATCGGATGATTCTTAGAAGCGGTAGAACGAGTTACCGGTATGGTGGCCAGGGAGACTATGCGGAGAAGGATGGAGAGACAGACTGGAATACGTTTTGAACTGAGGATGTAGGATTCCAGAATAGCCAGATTGCGGACAGTGGATTTCAAAGGTCAATTTGCTATGGGAGAAGACACGGTCAATCGTTGCATGTTGCAAATAAAATAGGAGACCCGGAATTTGAAGAAATGCATTCAGGGCAATGGCAATATAATGGGGTAATGAAAGGTGTAAATACTATTAGACAATCAGCTACGAATAGAAAATTCTCTAAATGATGGAAAAGAACGACTTTATACGATTAAGTATGATAGTATCTCATGCTTTAAGGCATGACCCGCAATCTTATAATATCATTTTAGATTCTCAAGGTTGGGTTTTACTTTCTGATTTGGTTGCCGCTATGAATTCTAATGGGATGCAAATTAGCAAAGACGATATTATTGAAATGGTTAATTCCTCCCAAAAGAAACGCCATCAGATAATAGATGGGAAAATTAGAGCTTATTATGGGCACTCCCTAAAAACTAAAATCTTGAAACCTGAAATCGAACCGCCTCAGTATTTATACCATGGTACAATAAAGGCTAATTTAGATAAAATTATGGAAAATGGCTTACTTCCCATGGAAAGGCAATTTGTCCATTTATCTGAAGACGAAATAACCGCGGAATTGGTAGGAAAGAGAAGAGTCGGTATTTTGATTATACTTAAAGTGAAGGCTAAAAAAGCATTTTTAGACAATATTAAATTTTATAAAGAAGAAAACGGTATTTGGTTGTCTGATCCAATACCACCAAAGTATATTCTATGTCAATGAAGTTATAGAAATTGAAGGTCTTTTTGCGATGGATACTGGAGCGCCATAGCCTAACTTATTTTGTTTACCCTTCAGTTGAAGCAGAAGTTGAAGAATATGTGGGAATTATAAATAAATTGACATGAAGAGCTGCACAGCCTTTAGGACCGGCTCATCCTTGAGAATTCAGATCAGAGATTGGTAAGTGTACAAAGAGAATGGCAGGCTTTACAATTATATACAGAACTGGAAGCTGAACGCTTTAGTCATGAGTTTTCTTTCGAATTTATTAAGAAGGCTGATCTGGATCTATCTGGCTTCGTTATGCCATCCATGATGGTTCAACCCTTAATAGAAAATGCAATTCATCACGGCCTCAGGCATCACATAAAACCTGGATTGCATTTATCTGTTATAATGGAGCATATCAATGAAACACTTAAGATCACAGTAGAGGATAATGGTGTCGGGATGGTCGATCCAAAACCGGACGGAGTGAAGCAGGAGGGCAAACTTCGATCTTTAGGTGTAACGATGATCCGGGAAAGAATTGGAATTATCAATGGAGCGCTGCACGGGAATATTGGATCTTTAGAGATCATAAATAAAGGAATTGCGCCTGGCGAAACGGGAAATGAGACCGAAAATGAAAGCGGGGTAAAAGCCGTTTTAATACTACCCATTTTTGCATCGGAGAGTGATTTATCTCAATTGACAGGCATGTAATGTATATGCCAACAGTTAGATGCTTGCAGCATCTTCAAGAGTGCTGATGGAGTTCGGTTGCATTGGGCGCTGGAGTGCTAATAATAACTCACTTAGTTTTATTGTCGGGCACAATATTATCGCTCTGCCATTTTGTACTTTTCTATTTATATATATCAAAAGGGGAATTCCTTTTCTCTTTTTTATGTTTCCTGGCACAGGTCGACCCAAGCGGATCTTTATTATACTATAACAGCTGACACTTGATTTCATATCTATGGTCACCTTTAGTTATAAGAAATAATCTTGTAGCTCTCTGCTTGAAAAGCATACGCAGATGCCTATAGATATCGATGGAGTCTTTGGTTAGTCTTCTGCCTAAAGAAAAAATTACAGGATTGATTGCTTGTCATTGTAGTCGCCATTTTAATACTTGCCAGCCATGACTATTACAAGCGGCTACTTTAACAGCACTTTTTTATTTCCGATTGCGTAAATGCATTTCCCGATAAAGTAAATCTGTTCGACGGCTTAAGGTGAACTTCGCGCACGAAAATCCATAATATGAAATATAAGCATAGCTCAATTCGTTTGTTTATTCTCTTTTTAGCTCTTGTCAGTTCGACCTCAATTTTCGCTCAGACTAAAACCGGATCCGTCAAGGGAACGGTTACTACCAAAGACGGAAAAGCGGCAGTTGGTATCGATGTCGTTGTAAAAGCTTTAAATAAAGGAACAAATTCTGATGAAAAAGGTAAATATATAATTAAAGACCTTGTACCTGGTCAATATACACTGAAAATATCCGGACTCGGTATCGCGAACCAGGAAAGAAAAATTATTATCGCAGAAGGGAAAAGCCGGGAGGAAGACTTTAAATTAGATATCAGTTTTCAGCAATTGGAAGATGTTGTCGTTTATGCAGGACAATATAATTACCAAACTGACCATAGTGAGGACGTTGCCAAAATGCCTTTAAATAATATTGATAACCCACAGGTTTATAGCGTTGTGACAAAAGAACTATTAAAGGATCAGTTCAATACCAATATCACTCAGGCCTTAAATAACGTTCCTGGCGCTGTAGCGAGTACGGATCCTGCCGGGGGGGGCAGTATTACGGTGCGTGGATTTACTTCGGAACCTTCCGCGCGTAACGGTATGCCTTTCATTGCTGCCGGTCGTTCCTCGCTTGATCCGGTTAATATTGAAAGTATTGAAGTCTTAAAAGGGCCGGCAGCCACCTTGTTCGGTAATGCGATCACTTCCTACGGCGGTGCCGTAAACCTGGTCACCAAAAAACCTTTTGAAACATTCAAAGGTGAAGTGTCGTATTCAATGGGTAGCTGGGGTCTAAACAGGGTGACAGCAGATATCAATACCCCTTTAAATTTAGAAAAAACTGCCTTGTTCAGGGTTAATGCAGTTGCCAACAAGCAAAATAGTTATATGTCTGCCGGGCATATGAACCGTTATGCATTTGATCCGAGCCTGCTTTTAAAAGTGAACGACAGGCTGACCTTGTCCTTTGATCTGGAACTTTATCAGGAAGATGGCAACAGGGTGCCTTACCTACGTTTTGATTCACTGGTAAAGAATAATGGGGTTAAAAATGTAAGCGAGCTGCCGATAGGATATCGGACATCCTTATATGCAGATAATTTTAATGCGGTTGTCAATACACAGCGCGCCTATTTCCAGGCCAGATACGAGATTGCCAAAAACTGGACTTCTTTGACTAACCTGTCAGTCAATAATGAAAATGTGACCAGTTATCAGGGGTATCCAACATTTTATAATATTGACTCCATCAAGCGGAGTATCTCCTTATATGGAGTCACCACTACCAATTTTGACATACAGCACAATTTACAGGGAGACTTTTTAATCGGTGGTATCCGCAACAGGTTTGTCTGGGGCCTGGATTATCTGTCCTCTAAAAGTGATATGACTTATTCCAGTGGATTCATAGATGGTATTAATATTAATAAAACCATAATCCCGGTGACCAAAGAGCAGGCCGATTATGCCATTTCTTCAAACGGATATGTGGCCCTTTATCCTTCTGAATGGTTGCACTATGCCACTTATATCTCTGATCTTGCGAATATAACCGATCGGTTAATGGCGCTAGCCAGCGTGCGGATAGACCGGTATGAACGTAAAGGCAGTGCTCCGTATGGACAGACGTCTGCCGCCCCCAGGTTTGGTTTGGTGTATCAACCAGTAAAAGGCGTCCTGTCGCTTTTTGGTAATTATATGAGTGGCTTCCAAAATAACAGTCCATCTGTGCAGCCCGACGGAACACAGATAAATTTCAAGGCTTCCTATGCAAGACAGTGGGAAGCGGGGATCAAAGTGGATGGTTTTTCGAAGAGGCTGACCGCCTCGCTGAGTTATTATAACATTGACATTAATGACGCGCTGCGGACGGATGGCAGCGGCTTTGTCTATCAGGACGGCAAACAGCGAAGCAAAGGAATAGAGCTGGACCTGACTGCCAGTCCTGCTCCCGGCTTAAACCTAACTGGCGGATATGTATACAATGACAATCAATATATTAAAGCGACCTCCAATGAAGGAAAGCAAAGTCAGTTTAATCCTAAGACCATCGCTAATTTTTGGGTAAGTTACAAGTTTCTGGCCCAATCCGCGCTTAAAGGCTTCGGACTCGGCTTCGGAGGCAACTATGCAGATAAAAGCTATTATGATGCGAGTAACACAATCATAGTACCTTCCTATACGATTTTTAACGGAAGTGTCTTTTTTGAACAGGAAAAATGGCGTGCAGGGATAGCGCTGAATAATATAGGGAATAAAAAGTACTGGTCGCACTCTTTCACAGCTAATCCCCAGCCTTTGCGCCAGGTTACGGCCAGTGTTTCACTCAAGTTTTAATTGTTTGGGGACGGCAGGTAAATAATATTGCAGTAGAAATGGGTTCCTTTATTATTCCGCAAGGATAATAAAGGAACCCATTTCTATAATTGGACTGTGACCCATATTTACAGCATTCGCATGGAAGTTGGTAATTCAGGGATAGAAAAGGTGTCAAATTATAAGCCGCAGTTATTTATATTGTACAAATACCGGACTTAAAATATAATTGTTATTGATTGGGCTGGTGACAGAGGTGCTGGTAATGATGCTGTCTCCAAGTGCATTTACCGTGGATTCCTGAGTGGTGGTCGTTTTTATTGCCGGGATAACGGCAGCGTTGCTTTCGTCATAAAGCACGACCGCATCTGCTCCCACCTTTCGTCCCTGTTCTATAAGCGTATTTTTTGCTTTTTCAGAAATATCAGACAGTAAGGTATATGGATTGCCTTTAAACTCCGCTCTGCCCAAAACGATATAAGGCGTTGAAATATCCTTGGCATAAAGATACATGTCCACCTTGTCCGTGGGGGTAGTACTTCTCCCGTAATAATTAACGCGTAAAGCGGAACAGGAACTCAATATGAGCAGGATTCCCAAAATAACAGTAAGCTTTTTCATGGTGTATGTCTTATAAGATGTTATATATGCTATTGTTTTACAGTTATATAGACTCAAATTTATTCAATCCGTTTAATGGATTTAAAAAAGGGCAACCAGGGCGTGTTCATGAATAGCGGACCTTTAAAAATATATGCCCGTATAACGGATTATAATTAATAACGGCCCGGACGAGTTTTGCTTTAAGGGATTTGCCTTAACTTTATTGTAGTTATTAAACGGATAACCGCAGTCCTATAAATTGTTTTTTATTAGATAGCGGAGCTAAGGTAATAAAATTGTTGGTCCCGGCTGCCTCAAGCATCTTAATTCTTATTATTTGCATCTTGGTTATAGGATATTTTTGGGCTTTAAAAATCTAAAAAGAAGCAATATGGCCTATGGTATGCATACCGGGTCTGATTTATTGGTTTTCTTTATTTATATATTATGGTCATTCAACAGCTTTTTAAACTTTTTGCAGTATCACTATGCCTGTTTGGGACGGCAGAGCAGGTATTTAGCCAACACCGGAGCTTCTCTATAACCCAGGACACTGAGGCACATACAATTGACATCCGGATAAACGGGCAGCCCTTTACGTCTTATAGGTATCCGGATTCCCTGATGAAACCGGTCCTGTATCCCATTATAACGGCAAAAGGGGATACGATTACCAGGGGATGGCCACTGATCCCAAGAGCAGGTGATCATATTGATCACCCGCATCATATTGGGCTTTGGTTTAATTATGAAAATGTGAACGGACTGGATTTCTGGAATAATTCCTCCGGTATTCCGGCATCCAAAAAACAGCAGTATGGCAGCATACGCCATTATTCAGTAGATACCATGTGGGCGGATGCGCATAAAGCCGTGCTTGGTACGACGGCGTTCTGGCTAAAACCAGACGGTACCAGGCTGCTAAGACAACAGACAACCTACTTGTTTTCAGGTAAAGGAAGTATGCGTAGTATTACCATGACGGTCAGGTTAACGGCACTCGGGGAAGACGTCGTCTTTAAGGACACTAAAGATGGCCTGATTGGCCTGAGGGTGCGCACAGAACTGGAGCAGCCCTGCGAAACGCCGGAAAAATATATAGATAATTTGGGGAAGGCGGCTAATTTTAAAATGCCTAGTAAGGACCGGGCTACCGGACATTACCTGAGCAGTGAGGGTTTAAAAGGGGACTCGGTCTGGTCCTCGCGCGGTAAATGGGTCGCTCTATATGCAACACTGAATCATAAGCCGGTATCAGTGGTTATCCTGGATCATCCGGGGAATGTAGGCTACCCTACTTATTGGCATGCCAGGGGCTACGGATTATTTGCGGCCAATCCTTTTGGTCAGGGCGTTTTTGGCAAAGGGCTGGCTCCTTTGGATGTTCGTTTAAAACCGGGGGAGTCCGTTATATTTAAATACAAGGTACTAATTCAGCAAGGGGAGCCGTCTACGGTAAGTCAGATTAATAAAGCGGCTGCTGCTTTTGCGGCAGAGTAAAGGACAGATTTTGTGTTCAGTTTTTTAGGCAAAAACCTGTAAGACGTTACCGACTGACCAGGGATCTTTTATTTCCCAAAGTATCCAGCGCCAGTATCTGTGGATTTCCTGAAGAGTCTACATAAATCTGCATTCTGGGCCTGCCTTTATGATCAAATAAAAAGAGCCCGGACTCGTCTTTAATCGTTCTTCCTATAAACACCCTCCTTTTAGAGCCTTGCCGCTCCATTAAGGCTGCCATTGCACTGACTTGCCTTAGGCTATCCGGTATGTTTTTGATACTGTCTGCTGAAGCGATAAGATCAGTCAGGGTCGCCCCTACCGGAAATTCGTTAATGGCCATACCTCTTCTGACACTGGCCTTGCCGTCCTTATAGAACTCCTCATCAACAAGCTGAAGCACCTGGTCGTTGCGGTAGTTGTCCATGGTAAAGGACATGTCCTTATGGATCTGCCCGTTTGTCTGCTGCTGACTCATGGTCAGCCCCCCGCATTCATTGCCATTATTGTCAAAAAATATAATGCCTGCCGGGCGCTCCCTTGCAGCGAGAGGCTTGCCATCGATGACCCCCGGATTTTGTCTTTTTTCATTGCTGAGCACCATGCGCAGCGTGCCGTCTTCGCCGATCAGATTGAGTTTTTTCAGGGTTAATTCTTCTCGGGCCATTTGCCGGCTTGTAGCGTAGAGCCAGCCAAAGAGTCCACCGAATATCAGGGTCACTAGAATCAGACAGATGGAGAGTGTTCTGATCTGATTTTTAAATTTTTGTTCAGACATAGGGTATAATTTTTATTGTGTATCCTAACGCCTCCATTTCTTTCGCACTATATATATTCAGGATGAATAAGAAGGGTTAGAGCTGCCCCGAATGAGTATCATTATTATTTGTATTCTTTTTTGTCTGAGAGCCCTTTTGCGGCAATAGCAACAGATCCCGGTCCATTCGCAGGATACCCAGAAAAAAGGCTGCGCCGCTTATTGCATAAAGATAGATAAATTTTAAAGGGAGTCCAAGTGTCGTTACTAGCTAAAAGATTGCCGGTAGGCCAGTGGAGACTGGTTGGTTTTGCTTTTGAAGAGTTTACTGAAAGACTGAGAATGTTCAAATCCCAATCCGTAAGCGATCTCACTGACCGTTAAATCGGTGGAGCTTAATTGCTCTTTGGCTAATTCAATGAGCTTATTATGGATATGTTGCTGGGTGCTTTGCCCTGTCAGTACTTTAAGTAAGCTGCTCAGGTAATTAGCCGATACATTTAGCGCCTCTGCCACAAACTGGACAGTAGGGATGCCCGTTTGATGTAGTGCGCCGTCTCTAAAATAATCCGAGAGCAATTTTTCTAAACGGTCCAAAATGGTATGGTTGGAGATTTTCCTGGTCAGAAACTGCCGGTGATAGAACCGTTCTGCATAGGTTAATAATAGTTCCAGCTGGGCGATCATCACTTCCCTGCTATAGTCATCCATCCGGCTTTCATATTCCTGGCGGATATTATTCAGCAGGTTTATAATGATGGCTTCTTCCTTGTCGGATAATAGTAAAGCCTCATTTACGCTATATCCAAAGTATTCATATTGTTTGATTTTATGGGCAAGCTGCGTATTCCAAAGCAGATCGGGATGTATCAATAGCAGCCATCCTTCGTGATTGGCATCATCCGACTCCCTTTTGATTTCAAAAATCTGCTGAGGCGCCATAAACATCATTACACCTTCATCAAAATCATATTGCTGCTGACCATACCGGAATTTTCCGGTGCAGTTCTTTTTCAGGGCGATGGTATAAAAATCATTGATCAGAACATGCGGATTTTCTAAAGGGTCATACTGCATGGATGCGATGTCAATAACACTAATCAGCGGATGCTCCGGAGATCCCAGACCTCTTAGCCGGTGCGCCTCGGTAATCGTATGTAGTCGGTAAATTGGTGAATGACTCATGGTTGTATAAAGTAAAAGAGAAAAGCGTAAAACAGATTATACTTGTTAAAGGTAAAAAAGAAAGCCCTAATCTCAGGCTTTCTTTTCTGTCAGTTGATCCAATGATAAAAGTGTGTTCTCGTGAAGACGGATATTGGCAGCCTCCATATTCTCTTTTAAGTGAGCGGTGCTGGAAGTACCGGGTATCAGCAAGAGATTTGGGGCATGATGCAGTAACCAAGATAGCCCTATTTGGGCCGGAGTCACTTCCAGGTCCCTGGCAATGCTGATTACAAGGGGATGTTTGGTCACCTGACTGATTCCCGGGAATCCGGCCGAGCCAAGAGGGAAAAAGGGTACCCAGGCGATGTGATGGTCAAGACATAACTGTAAAATAGGCTCGTCCTCCCGGTTCAGCAGGCTATAGGCATTCTGGACACAGGCAATTTTTGCAGGAAGCGCCTTTTGAACCTGCTCCAGACTGGCATTACTAATACCAAACCCCTCTATTTTGCCGGCGTCCCTTAGCTGAATCATGGCCGCAATCTGATCATCCAATAATACCTGCTGGTTTTGGGGGACGGGTCCTCCACCCGGTACAGAGGGCATCATCCGTAAATTCACCACGGAGATACGGTCAATTTGAAGGCATCTGAGGTTGTCTTCCACCCCGGCAATCAATTCTTCCGGCCTTTGGGCCGGAACCCAGCCGCCGGTGTTGTCTCTTTGGGCCCCGATCTTTGTGACCAGAACCAAATCTGGTGCATAAGGATGGAGCGCTTCTTTTATTAATTGGTTGGAAACGTCCGGCCCGTAATACTGCGCCGTATCGATGTGATTGACACCCAGCTGGATAGCGGTCTTCAGTACGGCAATGGCTGCTTTTTTATCCTTAGGGGGCCCCCACACACGGGGCCCTGGGAGTTGCATGGCTCCAAAACCGATCCGGTTTACTTTGTGGCCGGCCAGAAGGCCGTTATTGTCTGTAGTATTATTCTTCGATGCGTCGTTTGTTGTCATCATATCTGTCTTTTTTATACTGTAAAATTAGCTCACTAGATTCAAAGCAAAGATGGCGATTGCTTTTAGTCTAAATGTAACCAAATCTCCTTTTGTTGTAGCCTTATTTTTAATGGTGTAGTAAATTAAATAAGACAAAAGGCAAAGAGCGGCATATTTTACCCTGCCTGCAAGGACCGGGTCATTGGTGTAGAAGATCCGGGTATGCCTGCAGTACCCTAAAGAATTGGCCTTAACTAATTTTGAATGCTTATCTTGCAATGAGCCTCAGATTCACTGTTCAAAAATCCTGATACGTTATGCATTTTTCGTTTTCTAATCATAAAAGACTGTCCTTTAGTGTCTTATCTGTACTTGTAATGTTTAGCCTTTGTCTTTTGGGGAATTCTTTGTTTGGGCAGTCAGGTCTTGATTTTAATATTCAGGATTTTGGTGCGGTGGGAGATGGCTTTACTTTAAACACCGAGGCCATTCAAAAGGCGGTTGACAAAGCCAGTCAGCGGGTGGCCACGGCAATGGAAGCGGGAGACAGAGACGCAAGAGCTACTGTAGTCTTTCCGGCAGGTAGCTACCTGAGCGGTACCCTTCAGTTAAAATCCAACGTGACGCTACATCTGGATAAAGGAGCGGTTTTACTGGGAAGTACGGATCCGAAGGACTATCACGCCCTTGACAGACCGGGGCATCCGGTCAGTCCCAAGCAGGACGATAACTCTGCCATAGCTTTAATCGCGGCATTTAAAGCAGAAAACATTGGAATCACCGGCCCCGGGACTATTGACGGACAGGGGACAGCCCTGGCCCTGCATATTGACAGCCTGATCCGTATTGGGCAAATGCAGGATCCTAATTATGCCAGGGGTGCGCTGCGGCCGAGTGAAACTTTACGCCCGAAACTCTTACTTTTCTCCCTTTGCAGGGACGTGCAACTCGAAGGCGCTACCCTGAAAAACTCCGCCTGCTGGGGACTTTCTTTTGAACTTTGCGAAAGGCTGCGGCTAAGTAAGCTTCAGGTCGTGAATATGGCTTATTGGAATAATGATGGCACCGATCTGACCGACTGTAAGAATGTCCGCATCACGGATTGTGAATTTAATACAGCTGATGATGGTATCTGTTTAAAATCCTATTATCCGGGTCATGCCAATGACTCGTTTTATATTGCTGATTGCAGGGTCCGCTCCGGAGCCAGCGCCATTAAGTTCGGCACGGCCTCTTACGGAGGATTTAAAAACATTAGCATACATAATATTGAAGTGTATGATACGTACAGGTCCGCTATTGCCATCGAGTCAGTCGATGGGGCTGCCATTGAAAATGTAAAGGTCACGGATATAACGGCCCGCAGTACTGGAAACGCAGTCTTTATCCGACTCGGTCACCGGGCGGGGGCGCAGCCGGGCAGTATTAAAAATGTTTATATAGGCCATATTAAGGTACAGATTCCTTTTGGGAGGCCAGATATGGCCTATGACTTGAGGGCCACCGAACCCGGATTTCATAATACATTTCCTGCTTCCATTACCGGGATCCCGGGGGCGGAGGTAGAAAATATTAAACTGGAGGATATAGAGATTACTTACCCCGGAAGAGCCTCCAGGGCTCAGGCGTATTTTTCCCTTAGCCGCCTGAGTGAATTCCCGGAAAAAGTACAAAACTATCCGGAATTCTCGATGTTTGGTGAGGTGCCGGCCTGGGGACTCTTTATCCGTCATGCTAAAAATATTCAGCTCAGTAATATCCGTTTACAGCTGGCGGCGGATGATTTCAGGGCAGCCATAGTAATGGATGATGTAAACGGGGTTACGCTACATCAGATTAAGCTGCCCAAAGGGTATCACACGGGACAGATTCTGGTCAAAGATGGTAAAGAGGTTCAATTAAAGTCGTCGGATGGTTTAGCTATTGAAAGGCTTTAACGGTCCGTCAGGGGTAAGCGGATAATGATCCAGTGCTGCCTTTAATCTTTTTTGTATCCGGGTGGCCAAAGATTTAGGGGTAATGACCTGAACGGCTTCTCCCATTGCCAGTAGGTCTTTTTCCAGCTCAAAATTCAGTACTACATCTATTCTAAAGGTCGTTTGCTGCGGCTCCTTTTTTAATATTTGTTGAGAAGCATGTAACGGTTTTGTAACCAGATAAGGCGCATTGGCAGCATCCACGGTAAAAATAACTTTATGTGCCCTGTCGGCCTTACTTTTGGTGACTCCGATCAGATCACGATAATAGATGTCAAAGTCGACGCCTTCATATGGGTGAAAAACAAGTGCAGCGGCAGGTTGCACCTCTTTTATCCGGTCAAGGGCCAGATTTAGCAACTGATCGCCTTTCTGGCTGGCACAAATCAAAAACCACCGGTTTCTAAATTCTTTTAACAGGTACGGATGATAGTTCGCCAGGTGGGCTTCTTTTGCCTTAAAAGACTGATAGGTAATCCGGACAGGCTTTTTTTGCTGGATATATTGATATAATGGTGTGATAAATTGTAACCCTTTTACGCTGTCATTGCCTTCAAACTGAATATAGTTTTGTTGCTTATGGGTGGTCTTATGCAAATTGTTCTCCAGACGGGCAATAAGTTCACTGATATCTTCCAGGTAACTAAAACCGTTGAATTGCTTTAATAAACCAATGACTTCTTTTAATTTTTCCACTTCTGAATCCGTTATCGGAGCATGGGTAATACTATAATCCGGCTGGGCGTAATAGTAATATTTACGATCTGATACTTCAATAGGGGCATTATACCCTAATTTATCACTGCGCATTATCTGGATATCATTTTGAATGGTTCGTTTACTCACGCCGTTTTCAATACCTTCTCTTTCATATAATACTTCGGAGACCTTGTCAATGAGGTCATCCAGCGTCCATTTGCGCACCTTATTGCGCAGGCAATCATCAATTGTTTTATACCGGATAAGGGCTAGTTTATTAAGTGCCATTAGGATCAGGGTTTATTTGTTGAGTAAGCTGGTGTAAATGTAATGCATTCACTACGCAGTCTGGCTGCGTAGTGAAGTAATTAAAGGTAAGCGACAAAACCCGCGACCGATTTATTTGGATAAAAGCTATCTGGTGTTTTAGTTGTTATCTGTAAATCAATCTCTTATAGTGCATCTGAAAATTTTTTTAAAAATTATTTTTACTACGCAGATTCACTGCGTAGTCCCACATGCATCTTTGTGCTGTCCTTTAAAGACGTGATGCGTGTATGTTTTTACTGGTATTTGTTCCAGGGAATGCACCCGTTGTAGTCATTCGTATCCTTTCGCTGGATATTCGAACGGGCTATCCAGCTTTTCGGGACGGTGTTTATGAGTCACCTTTTACTCATATCCACGGGTTCGAATCCCACATTGTTGTTTCAAGCAATGAACGCTAATTGGTAGGCGAAATAGTATTGTAGTTACTATTTATGAATGAGAAGTTTTAGGGCGATTCTTCAAAAAAAGAGCCCACCAGGTAGTATTAAACGGGGGTGCGCTTTACCGGTTACCTGTTGTTCTTTCAAGAGATTTTAGCCAGTTGGCTGGCAGGTAAAAGCTGTACGCAGTGATACGGCTGCCAACCAGGCTACCTTGTAAAAGAGAGGTAACGGAAGCCTTGCAGGGCTTGTAAACCTGTTATATTAAGATAAGTGTCTGCAGTTCAACCGGCGGTCATGACGCGCCTGGTTGCTGCCTCGACTTTCTGAAAAAGGCGGTGGCAGTTTCCAGGTAAATAGAGATCCTGATCAACGGTTAACTAAGACTGATTTTAAATGACTTGTTTCCGCAACGCGGGGTTAGAAGCGTATCCTGGTTTAAAACAAATTGTATAAAAGATTAAAATGTAGGATCATGAAAAAGTTGAAAATAGCCTCCTATCAGGTGGGGCTTGTGTTTAAGGCAAAAGAATTGCAGGGTGTTTTGCCCTGTGGCACTCATTATATCTGGGGAGATAAACAGGTGGAAGTACACAACAAAAAAGGCGCCTTTAAAAGCGCAGTTTTAGATAAGGAGCTGCTGTTGGAAAATGAAGAGCTGGCAGCTATGGTAGAAAGGATTCAGGTCGGGGATGGTGAATTACAGTTATTATTTGAAGATGGAATTTTTCTTCAGGTACTTCCCGTTGGTAAATATGCCTTCTGGAAAGAATCCGTGAAAAGAACATTTCTAAAGGTGAATCTGGAAGATCTGTATGTGGATACTTCCATAAACAGGGCCGTTTTGGAAACGCCTCAGATAAAACCTTATATCAGAAAGCTGGCTGTTCCCCAACAACGCAAAGGACTGTTATTTGTGGAGGGTAAATTTGTGGAACTGTTGGAAGCCGGCAGCTATTACTACTGGCAAAGCAGCAAACAACTGGAATTGAAGACCATTGATTACCGAATCCAGCAAATGGAAATATCAGGACAGGAGTTGTTGTCTAAGGATAAGGCAACGCTTAGAGTGAGCTTTTTTATTCAGTATGAGGTGGTTGACTTAATAAAAGCGGTTACGGTCAGTAAAGATTATGAGAAACAGTTGTATCTGACGGTTCAATTAGTCTTACGATCCTTTATAGGTGCCCTGTCCCTGGATGAATTACTGGGCAGAAAAGATACGGCCGGACAGGAGCTGTTGGAGACGCTGGCTGCAAAATCAACGCCTTTCGGGGTCCGCATTCTGGATGCAGGTATCCGGGATGTGATATTAACCGGAGAGATGAAAAATATAATGCATCAGGTATTGGAGGCAGAAAAGCAGGCGGAGGCCAATAGCATTATGCGAAGGGAGGAGACTGCTGCCACCAGAAGCATGCTGAATACTGCTAAGATGATGGAAAACAATAGCATCCTGTGGAAACTAAAGGAAATGGAGTATATAGAAAGGATTGCGGATAAAATCGGCACCATTTCTCTGTCTGGTAACAGTAGTATGATTACCCAGCTAAAAGAAATTTTCGTCAAGTAATCATCTGATGCATGCCGAAGTTTAAAATAGGTCAGCTTTTAAGCAACCGGGTAATTTTCTGGAGTTCAGTTAATTACCCGGTTTTCTGTTTTGCTATTACAGCCTAGATTGTTAAGCAATCCTAATTGTTGAATCACAATTTGGTCATTAGGTTTATCTCTAGTATGTTCGTACATACCTACATAATAATGATTACGCTTTTACCTGAAAAGATGGTTGGGCGTTATTGGGAAGGTGTTATTGTTTTTTCGGCAGCGTTTAAATAGAGCAGCGTAAGGGACGCTATCATCCCTTTATGATTACTTAATAATATCAGATAATCACCATGAAACTAGAGATTAAGCATGATAGTCCGCTACCGCTGCATGTGCAGGTGGAGGAACTCATGAGAAAATTACTGGAACAGCCCAGGTACAGGGATGGTGCTTTGTTACCTAAAGAAGTGGAACTTAGCAATTTGCTGGGTGTCTCCAGAAACACCATCCGTCAGGCGACCAATAAGCTGGAAAATGAAGGGCTGCTTGTCCGCAAAAAAGGCGTCGGAAGTAAAGCGGCCCCTAAAAAACCCTTATATACCGGCCTTGATCATTGGTATAGTTTTACCAATGAAATGCGGGAAAGAGGCATTGAGGTCCTTAACCTGAGTCTGGAAGTGAGGTGGGTACAGGCAGATAAAAAACTGGCCGCTTTCTTTAACATCGAGGAGGGACGCAAAGTACTTAAGCTGAGTAAATTGAAAGGCACAAAGGAAGGCCTGCAGCCCATCGTGTACTTTGAAAGTTATTTTCATCCCAGAATAGGCGTGGATGAGCAGGATGATTTTAATATCCCGCTTTATGCCATGCTGGAAAAAAAATACGGGGTCCGGGTCGTGAAGTCCTCAGAGAATATCAGTGCTTTAATGGCGGGCAAGATGGCTAAAAGGCTGCAAATTAAACCGGAGGATCCGATTTTATACAGAGAACGGTTTGTCATGGACGCCGGGGACCGTCCGATTGAATACAATACCGGTTACTACCGTTCAGACAGGTTTATATATTCCATTAATATCAATAAGGCTTAAATCCCTTGCTTTTTACTATTATTTATGTTCAAACATTCAGACAAAATTATTTTAAGCGCAGATATAGGCGGTTCACATGTAACCACAGGCCTGATTCATGTAGATACCCTGGAAGTCATTCCGGGTTCTATTAGGGAATCCAGACTTGACGCCAAGGCCGGCCCTGATATGATTTTAAATACCGGCCTGTTGCCCGCCTTTGATACCGCCATTCAGGCGATTGCGGACTTTAAAGAGTCGTATCAGCTGGCAGGACTCGCCATTGCGATTCCCGGACCCTTTGATTATCAAAGAGGGATATTCAGGCTCAGCGGACTGGATAAATATGGTAATTTATATGGTGTGGACTTTAAAAGGTTCTTATATGATAGATTACCGCTGGATCCGGCCTTGCCTGTATTCTTTAAAAATGATGCGGACTGTTTTGGCCTGGGTGCCTATGCGACGCATGTGGGAGAAGTGCGGGTGCAGGAACTGGAAGACCGGGCACTGGCCAGTGGCCTGGCTGTCAATAAAATGATCGGCATTACACTGGGAACCGGACTGGGAAGTGCTTTTGTAGAAGACGGGCAGACCCTGGAAGGCGGCAAAGAAGTGCCGGAGGGCGGTCATTTATATAATCAACAGCTGCAGTTTTCCATGAAAACAGCTGATTTTGAAAATGTGGATCTACAGGAAGGGCTCTTCTCTTATGGAATGAGTGAAGAGCTGATCTCTACCAGGGGGTTACTCCATTATGTCAATAACCGGGTTTTTGATGTAAAGACGGATACTGCAGAAAGTAAACTGCTTGAAAACGTTAAGGATCTGGCGGTTTTAGCCAGATCGGGCACCGATGCCCTGGGTGAGCATGACAAAGAAGCCGCTGCACTGGCAGTAGAAGCATTTAAAGTAATGGGTTTTGGTTTAGGTAGTTGTTTAAAGCCCTGGTTTGATAAATTCAAACCAGCCACTCTCGTGCTGGGCGGCGGTATAGCGGAAGCGTCAGATCTGTTTTTGCCTTCCTTAAAGCGGGCGATCGGGCAGCGTAGAAATCCGGCCGCTCAAACGGATGACCCGCCAGCGTTATCAGGCGCTGCAGACAGCGGAACGGCAGGTGAGCTGCCCATAAATATTGTTATATTAGATAAGCAGCAGATGCAGGTGACCCCATTAATAGGTGCCGCCTATGCGCTAAAACAATCTCTGGAAAATAATGTAGCTGGCTCCCTGAGCGCTTTGGATAAAATGCAGGGTCTGGATGTACTGGATACTCAGTGGCGCGGTACCCATCAATCATTACTCCCTAAAAGAATAGATGAAGGACTCCAGGATGCAGTGGATAGCGGGAAGTATAATATCTTCCCTTTCCATAACATCGGTAAGGCTAAGATTAAATCCGGTTTTGAAGGGCTGGCCCGGCAATTACTTACCATGAGCAGGAATCTACCGGTGAAGGCCATTGCCCTGGACGGTTACAGCGCAGTAGACTGGGCGGCCATGCAGGCAGGGCTGTCTGTTACTTTTAAGGCTTTAGGGTTATCTGTGCTTTGGATGGATATGGCATCCTTTGCCAGAGCTTCGCAGCAGATTGAAAGGCTGATAGAGCCTTATATTGGGAAGCCCGGCTCGGTCTGGGGTACCAAAACAGAACTCCATCTGACTGATTTATTTGATCATGGACACATTAAAACAAGCCTGACACCTAAACACATCCAGGCCTTTAACAGCGACCTGGTTATTTTTTACGGTCCCGGGGCAGGCCTTGCCATGCCCGATATACCGGTAGCCTACGTGGAACTTCCTAAAAATGAGATCCAGTACCGGATGCGGGCGGGCAGGGCAGACAATCTGCTGACGAGTCTGAGGCCGGGTTATGCTGATCAGTACAAGCGGGCTTATTTTGTGGACTGGCCCATGCTGGATGATTACAGGCAGCGTATAGCGCCTTTCATTAAAGTCAGTATCGACGCTCAGTGGCGCACAGATATAAACTGGATCCTACAGGAAGACCTTACAGCGGCACTCCAACAATTGTCCCAGGCTCCCCTTCGCGTGCGTCCCTGGTTTGCACCGGGCGCCTGGGGCGGAGACTGGATGAAAACAAATTTTAAACAACTGAGCCCCATGGAAGTAAACTATGCCTGGTCTTTTGAGCTGATTGTACCCGAAAACGGTATTGTCCTGGAAAGCGACGGGCTGTTACTTGAAATTCCTTTTGATTTGCTGATGTTCAGTCATCCGGGTGATATACTGGGAGAAGACCAGCAGTATTTCGGGCATTATTTCCCGATCCGTTTTGATTTTCTGGACACTTTTAACGGCGGGAATTTATCCATTCAGTGCCATCCCTCTTTGCCTTATATCAAAGAACATTTCGGAGAAATGATCACCCAGGATGAGACCTATTACATCCTGGACGCCCAGCCGGGAGCAGGTGTCTATCTGGGCTTTCAGGAAGGCATAGAGCCCGAATCATTTAAGGCTGCCCTGGAACTAAGCCAGCAGGAAAATAAAGCACTTGACATCGAGCAGTACGTACAGCTGCTGCCTGCAAAAAAACATGATTTGTTTTTAATACCCAATCAGACCATCCATAGTGCCGGGGTCAACAATCTGGTGCTGGAAATCAGCGCCACCCCTTATATTTTCACCTTTAAAATGTATGACTGGGTAAGACCTGATCTGAATGGAAAGCCAAGGCCCATCAATATTGAACACGCCTTCCATAATCTGGATTTTTCCAGAAAAGGAGAGGCGGTTCAGGAAGAGCTGGTCAGCATACCCGAACTGATTGACTCAGGCAAGGATTATGAGCTCTGGGATTTACCAACGCATCCGGAACATTTTTACGGGATTCACCGACTGGAATTTTTATCGGTAATGGAGGCTTCGCAGGCGCTATCCGGCAAGTGTAAGATTTTAATGGTGGTAGAAGGTCCGGGGGTGATACTGGAACTGCCAGATGGCAGCCGCAGTTTTTATAGCTACGCCGAGACTTTTATTATTCCGGCTGCCGTCACCGGCTACCGGTTGATACATCCTGAGGCCGCCACTGACAACAAAGACAACCATCAGCCGGTACGAGAGACCCCTGACGCTCAGCCGGACACGAAGCGGGTGAAAGTCGTTCAGGCCTTTATCAGGTAACCTTGTTTCCCACTAGGATTTGCAACCATTATTTTTTAACAATCACATATGACTCATTCACAAAATAAGGCGGACCAGTCAGGCTTTAAATACCTGATTTTAATCTGCGGGATTGCCGCCATTGGTGGTTTTTTATTCGGTTTTGATACCGCTGTGATATCCGGCGTGGTAGGTTTTGTAAAATCAGAGTATGGCATGAGTGCAGCTAAAGAGGGCTGGTTTGTCAGCGTAGCCCTGCTCGGCTGCATCATCGGCGTTGCGGCTGCCGGTAAACTCAGTGACAGTTATGGCAGAAAAAAAGTGCTCCTGCTTTCTGCTTTGTTATTTACGGTGTCCGCCATTGGTTGTTGCCTGGTAGTGCCGGAGTCCCTGTTAATTGGTTTCAGATTTATCGGCGGACTTGGAATCGGTGTAGCCTCCATGGTCTCTCCTTTGTACATAACAGAGTTTGCGCCGCCAAGGCTCAGAGGCAGGCTGGTAGCCATTTATCAACTGGCGATTACCCTGGGTATTTTGGCTGCCTATTTTTCCAATGCCTGGCTGCTGGGTTTATCCACAGGTCCTGCCGGAAGCCTTCACGGCAGCTTCTGGCAGTGGATCATCCATGATCATGTCTGGCGCAGTATGCTCGGTATGGGCGTGTTGCCGGCTATTATTTTTATGGGGAGCCTGCTGTTTATTCCGGAGTCTCCCAGATGGCTGATGACTAATGGCCGCGCCACGCAGGCCAGTAAATGGGTCCATAAAGTCAATACGCCGATGGCAGCAGAAATCGAGCTGGCGGCCATCAGAACTGCGGTTCATGGGCCGGAGGATAAAAAGAATAAAAAGGGTTTAAAAGAACTGACAACGCCGCTATACAGAACGGCGCTTATCATCGGACTGCTACTGCCTGCGCTGTCGCAGTTCTCCGGTATTAATGCAGTGATTTATTATGGCCCCAGGATCTTGGACGCTGCCGGGTTTAGCCTCGGCGGAGCTTTTGGCGGCCAGGTCTCCATTGGGATCATCAATATGCTGTTCACTTTTGTCGCTATTTTTACGGTTGACAAATGGGGCCGGCGTCCTTTACTATTAGTTGGGACTTCTATCGCCTGCCTGGCCCTTGTTGTTATTGGCTTTTTATTTTTTAAGGGCGTTACGCAAGGACCCTGGATTTTACTTTTTATCCTGCTCTATATAGCCTGCTTTGCTTTTTCCTTCGGACCGGTTTGCTGGATCATTGTAGGGGAAATTTTCCCGACGCATATCAGAGGGCGGGCCATGGGGCTTGCCACCTTGTCTTTATGGGTGGCTAATTTTTTTGTGGGCTGGCTGACTCCCGTTTTATTGGACCGGGTTGGTCCGGCTGGCACTTTCTGGATCTTTGCCGTTCTGTGTGCGCCTACCATCTGGCTGACCATTGAGTTAATCCCGGAAACCAAGGGACATAACCTGGAAGAAATCACCCTGTACTGGGAACAAAGAGCGCATAAAAAATAAAGGTTGCATCCTCAAACATTAATCAGAAAATCATGCTACAGCAACACACAATAAATGATTGGCAAATGACCAGGCGTCATACATTTAAAAACCATCTACGGCCCTTTCAGAAACTAGGCTATCTCTTGTGCGGCGTTATGCTGCTGCTGGGCAGTACAGCGACCGGTTGTTTTGCGCAAAAAGCGAAGGAGCAGGACTCCGCGTTTTCTTTTGTAAAACCTGCCATCGGATCTGCCCAGAGCAGGTGGTTTTTCTTTACGCCCGCGGCGGTGCCGCAAGGCATGGCAAAACTCGCGGCCTCTACCAACGGGCATTATGGGAACGCCTCCGGGTGGGAAGCGGTAGGATATGATCCCAGAGATAAAACCATTGAAGGATTTGTGCTCTTTCATGAGTGGCAGTTAGGCGGAGCCATGCTCACTGCGACCAATGGAGATTTATTGACAAGGGTAGGGGATAGTGCTGATCAGGTAAAAAAGGGATTCCGGTCACATTTTGACCCGAAGACCCAGCGGGCTGAACCGGGTTATTATAAGGTACTACTGAAAGACTACAATATTAAAGCCGAGCTGACGGCAACTAAGCATGTAGGCTTTTTAAGATTCAGCTTTCCCCAAAAAGCACCTAAAAACGACGCTCATAACAGGCCGGGCAATCGTATATTGCTACTCATGGGACAAAAATGGGGCGAAAGCGGGGAGGTTCAGGCCGCCAGTGTCCATATGACTGATGCCACCCATTTTGAAGGTTACGTCCGGACGTCTCCTAAATACGTGGAAATTTTTGATCCCGGAGGAGCAGTGCAGATGTATATCTACGGGAGCTTAAGTAAGGCACCTCAGTCCGTGGGTAGTTTTAACCGTACGCGTGTGAACCAGGCGGATAACCGCTTTCAAGCCAGCGACAGCGGGCAGGGGGCCGGACTATATTTTAACTACCCGGACGACCAGTACGCAGAGGGCCCTGTTGAAGTAAAAGTGGGACTTTCTTATACCAGTATAGCAAACGCTAAAAATAACCTGGCGGCCGAAGCCGGCTCTTTAGATTTTAATCAGGCCAGAGATCAGGCTTTCAGTATTTGGAGAACCGCTCTTGGTAAAATTAAAGTTTCAGGAGGTACCCAGGCCCTTAAAGAAAAATTTTATACGGGGCTTTATCACGCTCTTCTCGGCAGAGGGGTGGTCAGTGATGTGAATGGAGATTATCCCTTAGCCTATAACCAGCAGGGCGGAGGCTCCGGTCATATTTTGCCACAAAAGGGAATAAAAAACAATTTACCCTTTCAGATGTTGAATACAGATGCTATCTGGGGTGGTTATTGGAACCTGACGCAGCTCTGGAGTCTCGTTTATCCCAGTTATTTAACGGATTTTGTTTATACCCAGCTGGAGATGTATAAAAACAGAGGCTGGTTTTCTGATGGCCTGGTAAATAGTCAATACGCATCCGGAGTAGGAACTAATTTTGTAGGATTAGTCCTGGCATCTGCCTATCAGATGGGCTTTTTCAAGGATGCAGATGAGAAAACAAAAGAAACGGTCTATGCGGCAGTCCGTAAAAATGTGCTGGGGACTAAAGATAAGGCAGGTCAGAGGCCGGTAGGTGCCGGCAAAAGTGATCTGGCGGCTTTTGTCAAAAGAGGCTATGTACCTTATATCGACCAGCAAGGCTCTACCGAGGAGGGCTCAAATTTTTCCGCCTCACATACCCTTGAGTATTGTTTTGGCGCTTATGCAGCTGCCCAGCTGGCAGAGCGTATGGGCAAGACAGCTGATCAGCAGCTTTTTAATCATTATGCAAAGGGCTGGCACCATATTTTTGACAGCAGCCTCGGACTGATCAGACCTAAGGATACGGCCGGGCATTTTATTGATCATTACGATCCCTATGAACCCTGGAGAGGATTTCAGGAAGGCAACGGGATGCAGTACTCCTTTTTTGTTCCCTGGGATCCGGCAGGTCTGGTGGAGGCGGTAGGTAAAGACAGCTTTAATACACGTTTACAGTCCATATTTACCACTGCAGTGGATCAGGGTTTTGGAGGCGGAAAGCAGGTGGATGCCTTCTCCGGTGTTAAAGCCGCCTATAATCAGGGCAATCAGCCGGATATGCAAATGAGCTGGCTCTTTAACTTCTCGGCACAGCCCTGGCGGACGCAGTACTGGACCAGAAAGATTGTGGAGGATTTTTACGGGACGCAGCTGGTGCACGGCTACGGCTACGGACAGGATGAAGACCAGGGCCAGCTGGGCAGCTGGCTGGTAATGACATCCTTGGGCCTTTTTGATGTGAAAGGGCTTACAGACAAGAGGCCGATCATAGAGCTGGGAAGTCCTGCTTTTACCCGCGCCGAAATTCAGCTTGGGAACGGAAAAAAGCTATTGATTGAAGCGCAAAACAACGGTGAACAAAATCCATATGTTCAATCGGTGACTTTTAACGGAAAGGCGATTGATCAGTGCTGGTTATACAGAGATCAGCTCCTGGAGGGTGGCACCCTGCATTTTGTAATGGGCAGTACTGCTAATAAAAACTGGGGTATCACCCATCTTCCTAAATAAAGGCACGTCCATTAAAACAGTTTAAGTCTAAATCATTCAAAATATCGAGTCATGATAAACTGCCGCTTAAGGCCCAAGCGTTTTTATGTGAAGGGTAAAGAGTGTTTGCTGGGTGTTTTAATAACGGGTATGTGGGTGAGTGGTATTCAGGGCCGCTTGTCCGCGCAAGTCATCGTCACTAAAGTAACGGATAACCGGCAGCTGGCGGGCGACTTATCCATGAAAACCCTCTGGAAAATAGCGGATAAAGACGGGTCATCAAAAGCAATGGCTCTGGCACCCGGCCATTACGAGGATTTTCTGAAGGCTGACTATGGCTGGGAAGATAAGTTTTACCTCGTAGGCTATTCAAAAGACTCAACGGACTGGCCATATGTTTTACCCGGACCGGATGATTCCTTCGGTGGAACCAGCGGGACGGCAGGAGTCAGAAATCCGGTATTAAATATCTTGTTTGGCTTAGATGGCAGCCGCGCTGATCCGGCCGGTTTAAAAAGTCAGCTGGTGATTGAACTGGTCGGCTATCAGGGGGACAAACCGGCTCATCTTGAAATAGGCATAAATGGCCATTTATTCAGCTGTCAGCTGCAAAAAGACACCCTGATCAATTTTGTGAAAGGTGACGCCGCATCTATAGCTGCTGCTAAAAAAGCGCATTTAGGCCGAACCATTCGGGTGTCTGCTACCGGATTATTAAAAAATGGTGGCAACGAGATAACGCTTACCTCTACGGCCGGCTCCTGGGTGGTGTTTGATCAGATAAGAATGGAGGTGGCGGGCTCTAAAAATGCTGAGACGCTGCTGAAGCGTCCCGCTCCAGGAAAAAGTTCGCTCTTTTTACGGGAGGTGCATCCTGCTGATTATGCCATCAGCCGGGACGAAAAGAAATTTCAGCCACTACTGGTGGATGTACAGCAGCTTACAGGAAGACCTGAACTTAGTGTAAAGCTGGATGGCCGGCAAATTTTTGAAAGAAAACTGGATACGGGCAGATTTGATTTGGAAGTGCCTATGGCCGCTGTCCGGCAAAAGACAAAAAGTACCTATGAAATCTACGCCGACGGCACGCTGGTGCAGTCGGGGAGCATTTTGCGTAGTCCGCAGCCTTTAATAACCCCTGCGGATTATATCAATACCAGGATGGGTACGGCGCATTCCAGGTGGATGATTGCTCCCGGCCCCTGGGCGCCGTTCAGTATGGTAAAGATCAGCCCGGATAATCAGAACGCAGGCTGGTCCAGCGGTTATGATCCTATTTATCATAGTATTGGCACTTTTAGTCATATACATGAATGGACCTTGTCCGGGCTGGGGACTTTCCCTACCAGCGGCCCTTTGAGACTTCAGGTCGGCAAGGCGGGTGGAGCCGGTGTTGCGGGTTCTGATTTAGGTTACCGGTCAAATTATGACCCCGTCTCAGAGAAAGCAGCCGTTAATTATTATAAGGTGCACCTGACTGACCATGATATTGAAGCTGAATTGACGGCCACCACCCGCTGTAGTTTCCAACGCTATACCTATCCCGGAGGGCAGGACAGCCGTATTATGATTGATTTAAAAACGCCGGCGGAGTATCATTATAATTTGAAAGAAGTCTATTTTAAAAAAGTCAGTGATTATAAAATAGTCGGTTATAGTCATCAGTTTGCGCCTCAGGTCTGGTCCAGCGATGCGGACCAGGACTATACCATCCATTTTGTCATGGAATTTGATCAGCCGATTGCAAAAATCGGCTACTGGAATGCGGATCATGTTATGACGGGGGACAGTGTCTTATTTGTCTCTGCTGAGTCTGCCGGTGCTTTTGTGGAGTTTGATACGCGTAATAATAAAACGGTTCAGGTAAGAACGGGGATCTCTTTGGTCAGCATTGAAAATGCAGAACAGAATCTTTCAACGGAAATCTCCGGGCCTTTTGGCTGGGATTTTAATCAGGTAAAGGCTCATGCACTGAATAGTTGGAATGATCTGGTCGGCAGGGTTAAAATAGAGTCAGATGACCGCAGGGAAAAGATGCGCTTTTATACGAACCTATACCGTGCCCTTTGCAGCAGAAATACCTGGAGTGATGTGAATGGCCAGTGGAGGGATGCCAGCGGGCAGGTACAGCAATTAAATGACGCTTCTGCCAGGGCACTGGGCTGTGACGCTTTTTGGAATACTTTCTGGAATCTGAACCAGTTATGGAACCTGGCTTTTCCGGAGTGGTCTTCCAGATGGGTGAAGTCGCAACTGGCCATGTATGATGCGGACGGCTGGCTGGCCAAAGGGCCTGCCGGCATGAACTACATACCGGTCATGGTAGCGGAGCATGAGATACCCTTAATTGTCAGTGCTTACCAGATGGGTGTCCGGGATTTTGATGCCCATAAAGCGCTCAGCGCTGCCGTTAAAATGCAGACGACGCCATCTCAGAAAGTGGGCAAATCCGGTTATGCCGGTAACAGGGATCTTACCGCTTATTTGCAGCATCATTATGTGCCCTCTGATAAAGGCCGGTTCTCTAATACACTGGAATATAGCTACGATGACTGGACCGTTAGTCAGCTGGCTAAGTCTCTGGGTGACAGTAGCGTTTACCACGACTTTAAAAGCAGAGGCAGCTGGTGGAAAAATGCCATAGATTCTGTCACCGGTTATGCCCGTTTAAAAGACGCCGCCGGTAAATGGATGGCGCCTTTTGATCCCTTCAGGTCCGGGGCAAATAGTCAGTACGTGGAAGGCAATAGCTGGCAACTGACCTATTATGTGCCACAGGATGTTCCCGGGTTAATCAAAACAATCGGACGAGACCGTTTTTTAGAAAGACTGCAGTGGGGCTTTAAAGAAAGTGAAAAGCTACGTTATAATGCACCGGGGGATCAGTACTGGGATTATCCTGTCATCCAGGGCAATGAGCAGTCGATGCATTTTGCCTATCTGTTTAACTGGGCCGGCAAGCCCTGGCTCACACAAAAATGGAGCCGTTCTATACTGGAAAGATATTACGGCTATGGCCTGGCCAATGCTTATCTGGGGGATGAGGATCAGGGACAGATGAGTGCGTGGTTTGTGATGACGGCCTTAGGCCTCTTTCAGATGGATGGCGGCAGTGCATCTAATCCCGTATATGAGATCGGCAGTCCTTTATATCCGGCGGTGACCATAGATCTGGGTGGTCGTTATAACAGGGGGCAAACTTTTAAGATTATTGCTAAAGGAGCCTCCAGAACCAATAAATATGTACAGTCAGCCCGTTTAAATGGTAATGTGCTTCACCGTTTTTATTTTCCGGCCACAGAGTTGCTCAAAGGGGGCGTGCTGGAACTTCAGATGGGCCCCCGGCCTAATTATAACTGGGGGGTTGGGGATTTGCCAAAAAGATAATAAACGGTACAGCTTATTGCAATAGATAAGGAAAGTATTGGATGAATTATATAATCAACAAACAGATAATTCCAAAAAATGAAGTCTAAAGGAAACAGTAAACCATTAAAAATCTGGCGCCTTATAACGCCCATGCTCGGCGTCGCCACCCTTGTACTCAGCAGCGGAGTGGTATTTGCCGGCAGGTCCGCCACCGGTTTTACAGCAGGGGGCATATCCGGTGTGGATGCAGGTCAGGATACTGCCGGTCCTGATCTTAAAATGGCTGTGCTAAGCGATCCCAGATTGGAAAAAGTAAAACATATGGCAGAGAAACTTATCTCTGAAGGCTTTACGGCAGGCAGCGGTTACGCAGAGGTCTGGATCAGAGATTTTAATACATTTATCCGGTTATCCTGCAAGGTCATGGCTAAGGATACGGTCAAAGAAAAGTTACTGTTGTTTTTTAAAATGCAGGGTACGGATGGAAATATAATAGATGGTTATACCCCCGCCTCTTCGGCCGGGGCAGGCTATGACTATATTTATAGTAAACTTGCACCAGAGCTGGCCGGCCATAAAAACACGGTAGAAACAGATCAGGAATCTTCTTTAATCCAGGCTGTTTATAAATATATCCGGCAGACAGGGGATGCCCGGATCCTTACGCAAAACATTGGAGGTAAATCGGTACTTGCCAGAATGGAAATGGCACTCAGGTACTTAATGAGTAGTCATTATAATAAAAAATACGGGTTACTATTCGGGGCTACTACGGCCGACTGGGGCGATGTTCAACCTGAATCGCCCTGGGGGGTAGTGGTAGACAGCAATAGCCATATGGCTATTGATATCTATGACAATGCCATGTTTTTAATAGCACTGAATAATTATATTGAGATGGCCCAAAACGATACGGACAATCTCCCAAGTGCTCAAAAAGCAGATGTCACCAAATGGATGAGGCTGAGAGACAGGTTTATACACCAGATCAGGGAAGTTTTATGGGATAGGCACAGACAGAAGTTTATCCCTCACATTTACTTACAGGGCAGTCCTTTTCCAAAGGACTTTGATGAAAATAGCATCTTATATTATGGAGGAACCGCCACGGCTATCCAGGCCGGACTGTTAAGTAAAGCGGAGGTAGCTGCTGTGAATGACCAGATGCTGGCAGGCGTTAAGGCGGCAGGCGCCGGTTCAATAGGGCTTACACTATACCCGCCCTATCCTGCAGGTTTTTTTAAAAATAAATCCATGTATCCATACGGATACCAGAATGGCGGGGACTGGACCTGGTTTGGAGCAAGGATGATTTTTGAATTAATAAACTACGGTCTGGTGCGTCAGGCCTATCAAGAGCTGAGCCCTATGCTTGACCGTGTTATTAAAAATAATGGATTTTATGAATGGTATACCCCGGACGGGAAGCCTTCCGGCTCAGGCCAGTTCAGAGGCTCAGCCGGCGTTTTGTATGACGCAATTGTCCGGCTGGAAGCCTGGGCCAATAAGAAGTCCTGATATGTATTGATTATTAAGGCTTCATGCAAAAACAAATATAATAGGCCTGAATGTGGGTTATAACCCACATTCAGGCCTATTATATTTTTCACCTTTACAATTTCTAGCCTGAGTGCCGATAGGCGTATCCATAACCCTTGGTTTCTTGATGATTTGCAATAAATGGATGATTAGATAATTATGAGCAATTCTTTGGAGCTTCGGATTTTAAATGTGGTGTATAGCCCACATTGTGCTATTTCTTTGCATACCCTGAAAGGCCTTTGGCATGAAAATCCGCCTGTTTGCCTTTAAATATGCCCTGTTTGCCACTTCCTGCTTTTAAATTCTGAATAAATTTTGCATTTTGCTACTTGTAATTTGAAGGACTTCTTATTTAATTGATTGGTTATAAAGAATGTATAATGAAAAAGACGCTTTTTTGTTTAAAATCATTTTTGGTAATTGTGGCGACCTGTAGTTTAATTTCCTGTGGAAAATCAGATGGATCCTGGACGGATCCTACTTCTGATCAGGGTTCGACGACTGGAACAACGACAGGAGACGGCTCTTCCTCAGCTACCACAAAGATTGACAGTACCTATACATCAGGCACTGCTGAAGGGTCTACTGAAACGGGGTATGATGAAGATGACCTGGTAGAATCCAGCTTTACCCTGGCCAGTACGGTAAAAATAGTTTACGGCTCAACCGTTACAGTTACGAATCCTTTGGCTGGAAATGGGGTTACAATAACGACCGATGGTAATAATGTAGTGATCAATGCGACAGTCGCAGGGGTTGCCTATGACGTTTCAGGAACAACCAGCAGTGGATCCCTAAAGATTTATAGTGATAAGAAATTTGAGCTGAACTTAAATGGTGCTTCTATCACCAGTACGGATCGTCCGGCCATTAATATCCAGTCCGGTAAAACGGCTTTTGTTGTATTACAACAAGGATCAACTAATTCATTAACCGATGCGGCCAGTTATACATCCCTGACAGACGGAGAAGATGCAAAAGGTGCATTTTTTAGTGAAGGTCAATTGGTCTTTAGCGGTTCCGGAGCACTGACTGTGAACGGTAATTATAAACATGGTATTGTCAGTGATGATTATATCAGAGTCAGAACCGGAACGCTGAATGTGACCAGTACCGTTAAAGATGCCATTCATACCAATGAAGGCTTTATAATGGATAATGGCACTTTAAACCTGAAATCTGCCGATGACGGAGTTCAGGTGGACGCAGGTTATGCGATCGTTAATGATGGCACGATCACCATTAACTCTACCGGCAAGGGAATTACTGCCGATAATGAGGACGAAGATCCTGAAGTGACCCCTTATGTAGTGATTAATGGAGGGAATATTTCGGTCACTGCAAAAGACGAGGGCATAGAAAGTAAAGGAGATCTGACCATTAATGCTGGGAATATTGTTTGCAACACGACGGATGACGGTATTAATGCCGCTGATAATATTTATATTAACGGAGGTAAGATCTTTGCCTATGCGACGGACAATGATGGCATTGACGCCAATGGATTACTGACTATTACAGGTGGGGTAGTTGTCGCAGCAGGCGCCAGACAGCCTGAAGCCAGTTTTGACTGTGACGCCAGAACCTTTAAGATTACAGGAGGCATGATTGTAGGAGTAGCGGGTGCTACCAGCGGACCCACCGCCTCTGCCAGTACCGTTAATTCCGTTATCTTAGGTAGCGGCACCAGCGGTCAGATCATCCATATTGAAGATACGGATGGGAATGAAGTCATGACTTTTAAGGCGCCGGAAGCATTCAGTACCTTGATATATGCCAGTTCTAAACTGAAATCCAGTACCAGCTACAAAATATATACGGGCGGAAGCGTGGCATCGGGAACAGATTTTAATGGCCTTTATATGAGTGGTACTTATTCGGGAGGTACTAATGCAGGATCGTTTACGACTTCCAGTACGGTCACTCAGGTAGGAGGCAGCATTAGCCGCGGATAAAGCGGGCAACGGCATTAGTGCCATTCACAAGCAAATAGGTTTGGAATAATAATATTGAACCGGAGGGTTGGTTGCGTTAGGTTGTTGAATGTTCTCAAATCACTCCGGTTCTATGGATTATAAAAAGAAGAGGATAACTACACTAAACTCAAAATGATTTCCTCTACTGCCTGTCCGGTAAAGTAATAACAAAGGGTAATGCCCGGTTTTTACTTTACCGGGCAGGTTTTTTTGAGCAGTAGTGGGAGAAAACTGCACCTGATTTTAGGGATTTTTTATCCCTAAAACCTGCTTAAGGTTAAGCAAAACGGAAGGTCGATTTTATCCTTCGGTCGAAGGAAAGCCAATTTTACTTTTAAAAAATAAACATAATCTATTGATTATTATAGTTGTTTTGCTTGTCCGGCTTTTGTCCGGCCTGTAGAGGATCTTTTTATATAAATGCAGAATATATTTGTTGTCCAAAATTGAGGTATAGGTAAACACAGTAGGCCGCAATTAAGATTTAACCCTGTAGCATTATTGCTATTCTAACTGCTTATATTTTTTAAAAGTCTTATAGTTTACGTGATTACCTTTTCTCCTCGATTGTACTCCGCTTGTCTCAGATGGATTGTACGCCAAAGCGTTGCTTAAAAAAAATCCTGCATTAGGATGGAAATTTCAAGTATATAATTATTATATGTAATTAGTAAACTACTTTTTATTAACACCTTATATGAATGCTCTCCTTTACCACCTTCTTGTTTTTCGTAAAGGAAGAGAGGGATAACTGTGAGTCGCCAGCCGGGCAATTCCCTAAGGGTGACGATATTTTTATGTCCTGTCAGGTAATGATATATATCCATTGTATCCGTATAATGAACGCTTATGGCGCTGCTGAAGGACTCGCCATAGACGACTTAATACTTCAGTTTTTGAATTTATGGGCCAGGCAAAAGGGGCACAACCCGGATGATTGCGGACTGAATAAAATCCGTTTAAGAGGCTGAATGTTGGATTGTTTTTAACTTAAATAGCGTTAAATCAATTAGATACGTATTTGTCCGCTTTTTGTCTGCCCGGAATTTGCGGATTGCTTATTTCCTTAAATAGTTTTGACTACCCACTGAGGTTTTAGAAGCTGCACTTTCTTTAACCTTACTGCACTGAAGATACCGTGCGAACTGCTTATGAATTTTTTATTGAAAAACCGCGGCTTAGAACCTACACCGGTTTTGTATGTAAACCAATTATTGTAATAAAAATGAAAATTATGAAACCAATTTTACTGTTTATTTTGGGCTTATGCTGCAGCCTCTGCACCTGTGTCCAGGCACAAACGGTTTATTATGTAAAAACTTTATCGAGCGGGTTGACGGGTACGAGCTGGTCAGACGCATTAGGTAACCTGCAGGACGCCATTAATATGGCCGCAGCCGGCGATCAGATCTGGGTGGCAAAAGGTAGTTATTATGGGAATAATGGATCCGGTTATGGGGTAGTACTCAAAGAAGGAGTATCGATTTATGGAGGATTTCTAGGCACTGAATCCCAGCTCTCTGACAGGGATCCGGCAACGAATGTTACAAGTATTATCGGGGATTACGCGACAGGGTTTATCGCACTGCAGGCAACAAATTTCAATCTGGGCCTTGCAACGCAGATAGATGGGTTGACTATTAGCGGTAATACTTCACTGAGATTAAGGGGGATTTTCTTAAGTAATGTTCCCTCCAGTCTGAAAATAAATAATTGCATTATTAAAGATTTTTTTCCAATAATTCCTGCAAATGATGGATTGAACGGATATGGCGGTGGAATATATATGAATAACAGTTCTCCCGTGATAACCAACTGTAGTTTTTCGAATAATAAGTCCGGTGGGAATTACGGAGGTGCTGTTTATATTCTGGGTGGGAATCCTGAATTTATAAATTGTTCGTTTTTGGGAAATAACGGAGCCACAGGCGGAGGAGCCGTTTACAGTAACGGGGCCAGTGCCATCTACACTCATTGTATTTTTAAAGAAAATACATTATCATCACTGAATTCTAATTATGGAGGTGCGCTTTACCTTACCGGGGGGAGCTCCGTAATAGACAATTGCCTTTTTACCGGCAATACTGCAGGAAATGGCGGCGCTGCTTTATATGTCTTCCAGAGCGAATTATCCATTCAAAATTGTACGATTACAAATAATGAGGCAGCTAATGCAACCGGAGGCGGGGCTATCATGTATTCGACCACGGATGGCAGCCAGATTTCCATTGCTAATTCCATCATCTGGAATAATCCCTCAACCTATGCTGATCAATCGCTGGGACTTCCAGAAATTCAGGACAGGTCTATTGATGGTTCTTCGACCGCGCCGGTCGCTGCCAGCTCCATTATAAAAAATGGCCAGTTCAGCAGCCTTAACCTGGCACCGGTTTTTGTGGACGGGGCCAGTGGTGATTTTCATCTGGCGGCAAACAGTCCGGGTATCGACGCGGGCGACAATTCCTTACTGGATGCTACACTGGATGCAACGGATCTTGCCGGTAACATGCGCATCGTCAATGGAAACGTTGATCTGGGGGCTTATGAATCTGTGACCAACCTGATTCATAATAACGGGGACAATACCTTTAATGGTTTTAACGGTGCTTTGGATATCACAGGCAATGATTATGAAAATAATCTGACAAACACCTTTAAGTGGAAAATGGTTATTACGAACTCCACATCAGCGGTGCAGGAACTGGAAGTGGATCCTAATGATTTGGCGGCTTACAGCCTTTTGATGACGCAGATGGGAATTGCTTTTGATGCCACTCATTTTCAGGTAGCAGATCTAACCGTGATGCCGACACTGCTTTCTATAATCACCGGGGAAAGTGACTGGAGTACATTTAGTGGTGAGATCCTGATTACAAGAGTTGTCTATCCCGGACAGGTGCAGGCGGATTCCGTGGAGTCCAATAGTGAGTTAATTACCATTGCCAGTACACTGCCTGTGACCCTGAAGGATTTTACAGGTGTATTTCAGGAAGGAGCAGCCGCGCTCCAGTGGCATACGGCCATAGAAACGGGTTTTGATCATTTTGAATTAGAGAAAAGTACGAATGCAAAAAGCTTCACCAGGCTGACAGACGTGCAGGCTCAGGGCAGCAACAGTACATATACTTTACAGATGCCACAGACGGAACAAAAAGCTTATTACCGCTTAAAGCTGGTAAACAAGGACGGTACAAGCGCTTATTTTGAAAAACTCGTGGAAATTGTGGCGAGTAAGGACGGCGAAATAAAAGTTTATCCCAATCCGGCTACCACAGCGCTATTTATTAACTTACAACAGGGGGGCGTTTTACGTCTCTATGATGCAGCCGGAAGGCTGGTGCATACCGTTTGCTTAAAAGAAGGTCTGAATAAAGTTAATATCAGTAAGCTGAGCCGTGGTATTTATTTTGGACAAATCGAAGGCGGTCCAAGGTTTAAAGTTGTAAAGCAATAAAGAATCAATAAAACGACTTGATGATTAGCAAGACCAATGATGACTCATCATTGGTCTTGTCCTTTCCGGGACATCAGGCAGCGCGTGAGCAGAGCACTTTTATTATAAAATGGTAAAAGACAATCGTTTGCTTAAAATGGGCTTTCCGCCTTATTTAGAGGGGTTGTTAGAAATATATTGGTTAACATTGCCAGACATTTGATTTCGGGTGGTACTACTATTCCGAAAACCTCATTGATAGAAAGCATTCTTACTTATTTTTCTAAATCAATTTACAGTGAAGGCTAAATTATTGCTACCGCTTATTGTTTTCGCATCACTTTCCTTAAGTCTAAAAGCGCAGGATTTTCCCGGTGTGCGGGACCTGGTGAAAAGAAGAGTTCCCTGGCTGGATAAGTCCCTGGTCCTGAAACGGGCCACCTTTTCCGGGCAGTCAGACGCATTTACATTAAGCTCCCGCAACGGGAAACTGACAGTAGAGGCCACCGGTCCCAATGCGGCAGCCATGGGGGTTAGCTGGTATCTTAAGTATTATTGTCACCGCTCCATGAGTCATATGGGAGACAATCTAAGCGCAGTGGATCATTTGCCGGTCATTGAAACGCCTATACATAGACAAGGCCTTGCCGAGTACAGGTACGCTTTAAATTATTGTACCTATAATTATACCATGAGTTTTTATAACTGGGATGACTGGCAAAAAGAGCTGGATTATATGGCGCTGAACGGCGTTAATCTGATGCTGATCGCCAACGGACAGGAAGCGGTATGGGAAAAAGTACTGGAAGAGCTAGGATATACGCAAAATGAAATCGATGACTTTATTACCGGACCTGCTTTTAATGCCTGGTGGCTGATGGGTAATATTCAGGGCTGGGGCGGACCTATGAACAGACAAGAAATTGCTGCAAGGGCGCATCTGGTGCAACAAATGATAGGCAGAATGAAAGTGCTTGGGATCCAGCCTGTGATGCCGGCATTCTTTGGCATGGTCCCATCCTCATTAAAAAACAAATTTAAAGCACACATTGTGCCCCAGGGCAAATGGGGCGCTTTTGAAAGACCGGATATTTTAGATCCTTCCGACAGTTTGTTCACCCGCATCAGCCATTTGTTTTACGGGGCCACCAAAGAGCTCTACGGTAAGAATATCCGTTTTTTCTCTGGCGATCCTTTTCATGAAGGGGGTAAGCATGGGGATATTGATCTGAAGGATGCCGGCATCAGGATTCAGCAGGCCATGCAGGATGCTTTCCCCGGGGCGATCTGGGTACTGCAGGGCTGGCAGTCCAATCCCGATAAACATTTAATTGAAGGCGTAAATAAAAAGGATATCCTGATTCAGGAACTTTTCGGGGAGAATACAAAAAACTGGGAAGATCGAAAAGGATATGAGGGGACCCCTTTTATTTGGTGTACAGTCACCAATTTTGGAGAAAGACCGGGCATCAACGGGAAGCTTCAACGCTTTGCAGATGAAATCTACCGGGTGCGTCATAGCCCCTATGGTTCTCTATGTAGAGGAATAGGCATTATGCCGGAAGGTATCAATAATAATCCGGTGGTCTATGAGCTGATGCTGGAACTGGGATGGCATAAAGATAAGGTAGCTGTAGGAAGCTGGATAACCAATTATATTTATGCTCGTTACGGGAAAACGGACAGTGTGATGCAGCAGGCCTGGCAGTACTTGCTGGCCTCCGCCTATAGCAGTGAAACTGCCTATGCGGAAGGCCCCCCGGAAAATATATTATGTGCCCGCCCCGCCTTAAAGATTAAATCGGTCTCTTCCTGGGGGAGTGCCATTAAGAAATATGATCTCGTCGCATTTAAAAAGGCCGTAGCATTATATGTCAAAGCATGGCCTCTTTACAAAGATCATAAGACCTATAGAATTGATCTGATTAGTATGCTGATGCAGCAAATAGGGACAGCGGCAGATTCCTGCTATGCCGGCTTAATAAGTGCCTATTACGGGAGGAACCTGCCTTTGTTTAATCAACAGACAGGGCGGTTTTTGGGCTTATTGGACCAGGCTGATCAGCTTTTGTCAACGGAGCCGTTTTACCAGTTGTCAACCTATCAGCATCAGGCGCTAGCCTTAAACAGCGATCCCGTGACCGCTGAAAACAATCTGCGGAATCTTTTAATGCTGAACACCTACTGGGGTGGCAATGACCCAAATAATGATGATTTGCATGAGTATGCGTATAAAGAGTGGTCGCCCATGCTGCAAACATTTTATAAACCAAGGTGGGTAGCTTTCTTTGATAAATTAAAGACGGATTTACAGGATGGGAAATCAGACAGTGCGACGCTTACACCTGTTTCTTATTTTAAATGGGACAGAAACTGGGTCCAGGAAACGCTTACAAAAATAATGCAGGCGCCCGGCTCAAATAAGAACGTAGCTACGGACTCCTCAGCGCTGGGAGCTTTGGCAAAAAAGATAATTAAGGAGCTGTAAAATTAATGAAGGAATATTTTTATGAACCGACAAATGATGATATCAACAAAGATTAAGAACAGAAAACCTAAAGCCCGCGGACTCTTTAATATGCATGGCCGAAATAGCACGTTCAGGATTTTACCGCTTATAGGTCTGTTTTTATTGGGCAGGGCGGCGGCTCAAAATGCAGCAAATCCTGTGAACCTGGTAAATAATAACGATATAGCGGTGAATGCAGGGTTTGCAGACCCGGATATTCGCTATCCGGCCTATTTTAAAAACACGGCTACCTATAACAAGGATTATGGGGAATTAACAGGCATACTGAATCTGGCAAAGACTTATCAAATAACCGGATGGCAGGGAGAACGGGTCTTTATGCAACTACTGATACAGGCAAATGAACCGGTGAACGGCTGTAGCGTCATAGCGCAGGATTTACAAAGCATGGCTAAAGAAGGGACGTCAAAAGCTGGCACCGTGCAGAAATCCGTGGATAAAACGATAAAAGCCAGCTATGTCAAGGCTGGGTTTGTAGGCTATGTGCTGTCTAATGGGATAGGTGCTTCAGGCAGCGGCTGCGGCATTGATACGGCTACGCAGCACTTGTCTTATGTTATGGCGGACCGTATTGGAAAAGCAGCTATCAACGCTATTGGCAGCGGTAAAAACCAGCCGGTCTGGGTAGGGGTTCAGATCCCTGAAAATGCAACGCCGGGCTTGTATAAAGGAACTTTGAGGATGGTGTACCAGCCAGCCGGTGGCAAAAAAAGAGAGGAGCTGTTCCATTATCAATTGGAGGTAAAAAATCACAGGCTCCCAGCCGCCAGTCAATGGAAATTTCATCTGGACCTCTGGCAATATCCCATGGCTGTTGCCAGGTGGTATCAGGTGGAGCCCTGGTCTAAAGCACACTTTGAAAAAATGCGCCCTTATATGCAGTGGCTGGCCCGTGCCGGACAGAAGGTCATTACAGCGGGTATCATCCATGATCCCTGGAACGGTCAGACCTACGACGCCTATCCATCCATGGTAAAATGGACCAGACATAAGGACGGTAGCTGGAGTTATGATTACCGGATTTTTGATAAGTGGGTTCAGTTTATGATGGATATGGGCATTAATCAGCAGATTAATTGTTATTCCATGGTGCCCTGGCACAATACCTTTACTTATTTTGACGAGGCTACGGGTACAGATAAAAAACTGGTGGCTACTCCCGGAACACCTGAGTACAATAGTTTCTGGAAAAACATGCTGGAAGACTTTGCCCGCCATCTGACGGCTAAAGGCTGGTTTGATAAGACCTGTATTGCCATGGACGAGCGCCCGCTGGAAGCCATGCAAAAAGTTATCAGCCTGATCAAAGGGCTTCCCCATCCCTTTAAATTGTCTCTGGCCGGCAGCTATCATAAAGAACTGGACAAGGAGATTTATGACTATAGCATTACCACCAGAGAGTCCTATGATCAGGAAGTGCTGCATAGAAGGCTGGCGGCAGGTCTGCCCACCACTTATTATACCTGCTGTAGTGAAGACCACCCCAACACCTTTAGCTTTTCTCCACCTGCAGAGGCGGCATTTATACCGCTACTGTCCGCCTCCAGGCAGCTTACCGGCTATCTGAGGTGGGCCTATAACGCATGGCCGGAAAACCCTTTAACCGACAGCCGTTTTGGCAGCTGGTCCTCGGGGGATACTTATCTGGTTTATCCGGGCCCGCAAAGCGCTGTGCGCTTTGAACAACTGATCCGGGGTATCCAGGATTTTGAAAAGATTCGGCTGTTGAAAGAAAGCTTTAAGGCGGCCCATAATGAGCAGGTCTTAGAAAACCTGGAAAAGGTTTTATCGCAGTGCACGGTAGAAAATTTAAAAAAGCAGGGCGCGAAGGCGCTCGTTCAGGCCGTGGAAACAACGATTAATCAGTATTAGCCCGGCAGTGAATAATAGATACCCATAAAGGCGTTTGCCGGACCCGGCCGGTAGCCGCCTTTATGGGTATTGTATCACCATCACCAGCCTGTAATGGTAGCGCTATGATCCCTGAAGAACGCTTTTTTAATGCGAGGCATTACATAGCCGCTTTTTCCAGTTCTTTGTGGAAAAGATCCGCCCCCAGCTTCATTCGTTTGTCATAATTGCTATCAGCCACTGCTCCGGCCAGATAGCGAAGCTGGTCTTTGCCGTCGGTGGCTGCCTGATATATGACGGCTGTTACGAGGTCTACGGGCTGAAATTTACGGACCATTTCTTCCATCAGATAGCCATTGGTAAATTTATTAAAACCTGCTTCATAATCCGGGTGGACCGCGGTTATAATGGCGTTGCCAAAATCCGTTTGTGTAGGTCCCGGCAGGATGGTTTTAATCTGTATGCCAAAAGGTTTTAACTCAAAGGCCATGCTCTCTGTCCATCCTTCAACCGCCCATTTTGTGGCGTGATACAGGGAGAAATACGGATAGGCCATAAAGCCGCCTTCTGAGGAGATGCTGATCAGTACACCGCTCTGCCGCTCTCTGAAATGAGGGAGAAAGGCACGGGTAACACGGATAACCCCCAGAACATTCGTATCCAAAATACGTTGCATGTCCTGGTCGGTAGTGCCTTCAAGCGCACCTACAATACCGAAGGCTGCATTGTTTACAACGACGTCTATGGGCCTCAAGGCGATAGCCTTTTGCACCGTGGTCAGAATTTGTTCCGGGCTAGTGACATCCAGGGGCAAAACCGTTACATTTTCCAGTCCTGTCAGTTCCGTTTCCTTTTCAGGATGACGCATTGTAGCGATTACATGCCAGCCTTTTGCCTGAAAAAAACGGGCAGTTGCCTTCCCTATTCCTGAAGAAGCACCCGTTATAAAAATTGTCTTTGCCATTACGCTGATTTTTTTTGTTGACACAAAATTAGACCCCGGTAAACGGCAGGCATAACAAGCTTCAAAGGGATTACTACAAAATTCAATCAACCGGCGCGGTATTGCAAAGGCGTGACGGTAAGCTTCTTTTTAAAAAAATTATGGAAATGGGTGCTTTGCTTAAAGCCTAACTCGAAGGCAATCTCTGAGATATCCTTCCCGGTATGTTTCAATAAGGATTTTGCTTCAGTCAGGATGCGGTCCTGGATGATTTCGGTGGTAGACTTATGTAGGGTTTCCTTTAAAGCCTTATTGAGATGATTTACATGCACCGCCAGGTTTTCAGCGTAGTCAGCGGGCGTTCGAAGTTGCAGGGAATCGCCCGCTGAAAACTGGCTTTCAAGTAGTTCCATAAACTGCGTGGTGATCTTCCCGGCGGCATTAATCGGGGATGGCGGTGCCAGTATGGCGGGCTGCAGCTTTTCTGCTTTAAATAATAATTCAAAAACCAGCACCCTCATTTTATCGAACTTATGTGGGTCGTCCAGCTGCCAGGTGTCGAGCATCTGTTCAAATAAGCGGCTGGCTATTATAGCCTGATGATCGGATATATTAATGACCGGCAACCCTCCTGGCTGAAATACCGTATAACGCCCGGGATCTCCAAAATGATGAAAAAAGCTCTCCGTAAATAAACAGAAAAATCCGTGTTGCGCGCTGCCAAGGGCCTCCCAGCTATAGGGAACGCTGGAGTTGGTAAATAACAGCGCCTGTTTGTCTATGGCGTAGGTGGTATCCGCGTACTGCACCTCGTATTTTCCATAGATAAGCCCGATTTTAAGATAGTTCCTATACTGAAAGGCAATGGGTTTGATCATACAGCTGGCATAGTCATTAAAGGAGAAAACGTCAAAGTGTCCGATCTGATTCCAGAGCTCCGGAACAGCCGCGTCTAGCTGCGTCTTGTAAAACTGTTCTAATGACTGGACTTTGTTCATCTGATAAAGATACTAAAACTTAACGGACGGCCCCCTTTTTTGACGGCCCCCTGAAAGTCCTGAAGACAGGCTTTACAAGGGCCACCCTTACGATTTAATTAAAACTGGCCCTGAATTGTAAGGGAGATTGCCGGGTCTTTGTTTTAAAAAGCTTATGAAAGGACTGAACATGTTCAAAGCCTAATTCATAAGCAATTTCACTGACGGAAAGAGCGGTCGTGGATAATTGCAGCTTGGCTTTTTCGATGAGCTTTTCATGGATATGTTCCTGCGTGCTTTTGCCGGTCAGTGTTTTTAATAGCCCGCTTAGATAGCCTGCGGAGATATGCAGACTGTCAGCAATAAACTGTACGGAAGGTAATCCCTTGGTGGCTGCTGCGTCTGAATTAAAATAATTTTCCAGTAAGCTGTTCAGCTTATCTAACATTTGGTGACTGGATATCTTTCGGGTAATAAACTGCCTTTCGTAAAACCTTCTGGAATAGTTCAGCAGGGTTTCTATCTGCGACAGGATAATATCCTGGCTGAACTTGTCGATATTGGAGTGATATTCTTGCTGAATGTTCTGGATGAGCCCGTTCAGCACTTCTTCTTCCTTGGGAGATAGAAATAAGGCTTCGTTGGAACTGTAATCAAAGAAGTCGTACTCGTGGATGGTCTTAGCCAGGGGGCTATTCCAGAGAAAATCCGGATGAAAATACAGTATCCAGCCGGAACGATTGGCTGGCGGCGTAGAGGAGGGCAGAGAACGCAGGATCTGATTAGGCGCTAAAAAGAACATAACGCCTTCGTTAAAATCATAGGTCTGCTGACCGTATCCAAGCGTCGGAACGCCTCTTTTGACCGCAATGGAATAAAACTCCTGCAGGACAGCTCCGCTCTTATCTGTTTTCATCTGAGCGTAATCCACTACACTGATGAGCGGATGCTCCGGCTGAGGAAGCCCTCTGAGCCGGTGCAGCTCACTGATAGATTTAATCCTCAATATACCCCCGTCCCTGGCCCTGGTTGCGGCCTTGCCGCTGGGGACGATTTTTCCTTTAGGGTCATTTGCTTGTGCCATTTGTCAAAGTTATTATTTTTTGTCATGCCCGCTCAGACGAGCCTGCCTGCTTACCCTAGGTAAAATCAGGCCGCCTGATAGTTTCCTGACAGTTCCTGTTACCGTTACCACGGAACGGCTCCCTGACGGCTAAAAAAGCCGCCTGTAGGGCCATTTTGGTCAATGGTTGCATATTGGACGATAACTTTAGCAGCCTCCTCAACCGTGTTAAAGCCTTGATAGTTGTTCAGGTTAGTCGCTGTATAGCCAGGCGTCACGCTATTGATTTTGAACGCTTTGTTCTTTAGCTGGCCGGCCAGAAGGACGCTTAAGGCGTTGAGTGCGGTTTTTGAGGCGCTATAGGCATCGTAATTCAGGTAGTTAGCGCTGTCAGTAGCTAAATGGGTATGGAGCGACCCCAGTTCACTGGACACATTGACGATGACTGGCAGCGGCGCTTTTTCCAGTAAGGGTAAAAAGGCCTGTGTAACCTGAACCGCCCCGAAAAAATTAGTTTCAAATAGGACCCTCAGATTACTTAACGCCCCCTGGTGAATACTTTGATCCTTATCTCCTGCAATGGCCGCATTATTAATCAGAATGTCCAGAGCGCCGGCCTCCGCTGCTACCACTTGTGCGGCGGAGTGAATGGAATCGGTGCCCGTGACATCTATTTGGAGTAAAGAGATGTGCCGGGCGCCTGCCTCTTGTAAGGCTGCCACGGCCACCGCTCCCTTCGCCCTGTCTCTGGAGCCTATATATACATGGTATTTGTCATTATCCAGGGCCAGTATTTTTGCGGCGGCCAGACCAATGCCCTGATTGGCGCCCGTGATCAGTACTGTTTTCATTGGGTGAATTGTTGTCGTTTTAAACATTGTTTTCCTATGACTGACCTTGATAAATACGGGTAAATTCCGGGAGGTAATCCCGCAACTTCACTTTTCCGAGCGCGGGACGATGGCGGTAATAGTCCTCATACATGCGGCCCTCTCTCATGGATGATTGCATTTCTGTAAAACCTCTGGCGATGGATTCAGGCAGGCCGTTTTGCGTCAGGTTCTGCACCATCTGCTCGTCCGGTATGGTGATCCATTTTAAATCCGGGACCCCGATAGCTGCTCCCAGCATATCTGCAATTTGCTGGCAACTGATTTCTTCGCTGGCAATATATTGAACGGTTCTGCCTGCAAAGGGACTTAATAATGCCGAGGCCACGGTATCTGCGATATCATAAGGAGAGACCCAGGGCTTTTTAGTTTCCCCGCCATAATTGCTGGCAATGATTCCCTTTTCCTTAATGAGGGGAATAAAACCCAGCAGGTTATAATAAAAGCCAACGGGCCGCATTATCTTAAAATCTACATCAAAAGGCAACTGGTGGTAAATTTGTTCGATCAGATATCCATATTCAAGGATGCCGTTGCCACTGGCCTTGTCTGCACCCACGGTACTTAGAAAAACAACTTTTTTTATACCGGTCCGCTGGATGGCCGTTATATAATTTGTGGCAATCTGACGCGTACGGTCCAGGAGCTCGTCTTTAGACAGCTTAAATCCGGGCATGGCGACCATGGCATACAATATGTCAGCACCCGTGAAGGTCCTTGTCAGAAATTCGAGGTCTTCTATTTTGCCTAGCGCTGCTGTTGCGCCTATGGATTCAATTTGATTTTGTTTTTCCGGATTGCTACTGATAATGGTTACCTCCTGCTGCTGCTTAATCAGTGAAGTCGCAAGTGGCCTGGTAATATGGCCCAGAGAGCCGGTAAGGATAATTTTCATATTTTTTATTTAATGTTAGGTAAAAGGAGTTGTCTTTTGCTTCAGCAAAGGTGGCAGTTAGTTACCCCTTAATTGTAGCCGAATCATAGATTATTGTATCCAAAAATCATATGCGCTTTGGTGGCCGTGTACTTTGTACTGTGTACTGTGTGCTGGCCAGGTGATGATGGGTCATGGCAGCGTCATAGCCGCATTATGGCAACTGCTGCTATCATTAAAAAGCCGGCCATTTGCTTTGAGAGGCAAATAAGTGGCCGGCTTTTTAATGAGCCCAAAGGTGGAAATTAAGACAAGGAGGCTTTAATCAAGCGCTTCAGATCTCGTTAATTTTTGGGCGGATCGGTTCTGTCAGGGGTTAAATCAGGCAGATACATGCGCCAGGTGTTAAGTTTTGCGGCGAGCTGCTGCACCAGCTTTTTGTGATCCGCAGCAAGATTAGTCGTTTCATATTTGTCTTTATCCATGTCATATAGCTCCGCGTCCGATAACTTGCCATGAAAATCCATCAGCAGTTTCCATTTACCCGAGCGGATAGCCAGGTTGGGGCTTCGGTCCCGGCCTTTGGGATAATTAAATGCGTAGGTGTTTCTACCATATTCCCAATACATATCCTTATTTCTGGCAGCGGGCTGTCCCAGCAGCACAGACACCCTGTTTTCTCCATCCCCTTTATAATTAGCCGGCAGCAGGGCGCCTGCAATGGCGGTGAGTGAAGGCAGCATATCCGTGGAATTTAATACGGAACTGCTGTCAATATTTCCTGCCGGAACGTGACCCGGCCATTTTATGATAAAAGGCATCCGGATGCCCCCTTCATAGAGTGAAAGCTTTGAGCCTCTCAGGCCGGCGGCGCGGCTGCCCCGGAAGCTGGGCAAAGGCCCGTTGTCACTGGTAAAAATAACCATTGTATTTTGATCGATACCCAGCTGTTTTAACCCATCCAACAGCCGTCCGATCTGCAGGTCATATTCTTTTAATACCAGTTTAAAGGCTGCTTCCTGTTCCGGGTTCATGGGGAACTTGCCCTCGTACACCTGGTCGACGTAAGGAACCCAGGGCGTATGCATATCATCCGGCCAGAGGTTGACAAAGCAGGGCTGCCCTTTATGTCTTTTTAGAAAATCCAGCGTTTTGTCAACAAAATACCGGGTTCGGTTCCATCTTTTAATACTGTCTTTATCAGACCAGATCCAGTCGGTGGCCGTAATCAGGGAATCCGGGTCGGGGCTTTCATAAGTACTGATGTGCTCATCAAATCCGTACTTATCAAAATTCGGCGCATTTTTAATATCCCTGCCGCCGCCCATATGCCATTTGCCAAAATGGCCTGTCGCGTATCCTGCCGCTTTTAAAATTTTTGCCAGTGACGGCGCATGGACGTTCAGGTAGTTGGCCTGCTCCGCCAGGCCGTTACTGCGACGGTCGTTTAAAAAGGTCGTGAAATTCCATTCAGCAGGGAACATGCCGGTTAAAAGGCTTACTCTGGAAGGGCTGCAAATAGGTGCAGCGCTGTAATACTGTGTGAATTTGGTGCCTTCCCTGGCGATACGGTCTATATTCGGCGTAGAAACAAATTTGCCGCCGAATGCGCTGATGTCGCTATAGCCCATGTCATCGGTCAGTATAAAAATTATATTGGGCTTTTGCTGGGCATAAAGGATCTGGGTGAGTGCCAGAAGTGCAACGCATATCAGTATCCGTTTTTTGACTGTTTTCATGGAAAGTAGCATTTTAGAAGATCGTGACCCGGTAAAAAAGGATGATCGGGCTGTCAGATACTCCAGTACCGGAAGCCTCCCTTTAGAGGCCTTATAAAGTTATAAAAGCTTGTATTAAAAGTCCGCAAACCAGCACTAAATAACAATTTGTTTAATAGTATAGATAAGAAATCCGCAGCGACGCTACCTTTGCCCTTTTATTCTTTAGACAGATGCTCAGGCAGGCTTTCTAACCGGTCCCGCTACAGTTTGATGGGCCGGCGCATCAAGAGGCAGTTCTATAATAAATACAGATCCGTTTTGGGATAGGGCGCTTTGCTGGTCACTTAAATAGAGTTTTCCTCCATGGGCTTCGATGATTTCCCGGCTCGTATAAAGGCCGAGGCCAAAAGGGATTTCGCCTTTTGTGCCTGAGCGTTTAGCGGAGGTAAAGGGGGCGAATATCTGATCTTTAATCTCTTCGGGGATGCCGATGCCATTGTCTTTTACTTTTATAAAAATGGTATCCTTTTGTTTATACAGACTGACGACCGTGGCAGCTTTCTCTCCACTGAATTTAATGGCATTAATTACCAGATTGTCTATGACCCTGATAAATAGGTTTTTATCAATGCTGGCCATCTGGTTTTTGCTACTGCATTTGTATAAAAGAACCTGTTTTTTTTCAGCAGCTCTGTATCTCAGCAGCTGGATACTCATGGCAATGATTTCATCCAGGTTGAGTAGTTGTTTATTGAGATGAAGTTGCCTGTCAAAATCTGTTTCGAGTAATTTATTAATCAGTTCTTTACTGTTGTCCGCAGCCATATGGATCATACCGACCAGTTCACTGTTCTCTTTGTCAAGCGACTGCTGCTTTAATAAGGAGGAAATACTGAAAATAACGCCTATGGGATTGCGCAGGTCATGAGCAATGACTTTAATGAGTTTATCATAATTAAGGTTGAGCGTATTTAAAGCATTTTTAGCTGCTTCAGCCTGTTCGTATTGCAGGCGAAGTATTTGTTGGTTTTTGCGGGCCTTTTTTCGGCTCTGCCATACATAAATAAGTATGATCAGCGCTAACAGGCAGATCAGTCCAATCATAAAGGCGAGCCGGGTCGTATAACTGCTTTTTTGCCGGGCTTTTTCCAGTTCTTTTTCCTGCAGCGCATAATCAACATAATCTACGCCTGAGCTATTGGAGAGCTGAACCTGTTTGTCAATCAAATTCAGTAGTGTGTCACTATACTCAAGCGCCTTTTGCGGATCTCCCGCTTCCTTATAATATTCATAGAGTTTTCTGGCATACATTTTAAAGTATAAATTGTACTTTTTTCCTCTGGCCAGTTGGTAGCCCTGATTTAAATAGCTCAGACACTCAGCAGGTGAGCTTTTTTTAAGCCGGTCTGCCATATCAATGAGCATATCCATCGCAGCAAAATTCAGGCCCCGGTTCAGCGCATTTTGCGTGGTTTGTTGAAGCAGCTTAAAGCCATCTTCGGTGTTGCCCAAATCTATCTGCCGGTCTGCAATTAACTGATCCAGGGCCGTTAGCACCCGGGTATCCTTATATTTTTCTGCAATGGCTCTTATTTTGCCAAAATAAAAAGTAGTGGAGTCGTTGGAGTACTGATCAGGGTATTGAAGCAGGTAATTATAATATAATAAGGATAAGATAGAATCCTGCTTTAAATGATTGCCCAACTCAATAGCCTTCTGGTAAGTGAAAAAACCTTTATTTCTGTTGCCGGATTCCACATATACCATGGCCATATTCATATAGGTCTGTACAATATTAGAACTGTCTTTTATTTGCTGATAGATGCCCTGGGCCATGTTGAAATAGCGAAGGGCCAGTGTCGGGTTACCCTTTGTGTCATAAAAGGCTCCAAGATTATTGTCCAGGTCAGCCCTTCCTTTTGGATAGTCAATGTCCCTGAGCTGCGCTGTGGCCAGCTCAATATAATGAAAAGTGCTGTCAATGCTTTGTTCATACATTTCCATAGCCAGCCGGTTTAGCTGATCGATGTCTCTTTTTTTCTGATCAGAAACGGTGGAGATGTTCTTTTGGCAGCTGCCTGGAAAAAGTCCGCAGTACCCAATCAGAGAGGTGGCTAAAATGATTTGTATATATTTGAATATATTGCCCGATTGACGCATATTGATCTAAATAGGGTCCTGTAAAACGTTTTTAACCGGCTATAAACAGTAATGGTTGCTGATACAACTACTTTAAGGATTTTGGTCATTTTTTGGAGATTCCATTCCCAAAATAGGATCAAGCGGTTTTACCTTTAGGATAAAGATAAGAAATTCAGTACCAAAAGCAGCCAGGAGTTTCAGGCCCTGAAACCAGTCGCGGTATAAGTTTGGTAATCTGTGGAGAGGTGCAATGGACTGAATTAAGGGTTGTAAATCAATATTTTCCTTTTCGCGTAAATGATTTTCCGTTTTTGAATACTTTCTGAATTTTGGCTGTTCTAATTTTGCGAAGCGAAAATAATTAAAGTCGGATTATTTGTTATGTATTCATTATTACTTCTCATTTGCTGTGTAGGCTTTTTCTGCCTGTATAATACTTCTCAAAAAGCAAAACTATCAGGTGACGGGTCTATTGAGCGTTGGCTGCAATCCAATGTGGGGCTGTCCAGGATATTTGGAATAGCAGCGATAGTGATATCTCTGGCAGGCTTGATTGTAAAGGATGGCGCGGTAATGGGAACGATGAGTGCCCTTTTGATGACCATGGCTGCCGGCTGTTATATCATAGGCCTTGCCCCATTTAGGATCATAAGAATTCAGCATATTTTGGCACTTGGGCTGTTCGCTTTTTTACTGGAAATTTTAATTTATTAATATGCCTGCCAATAAAAAACATCTGACGGCTTCTCCCTGGCAACGACTGCTTAAAGTGACTGCCGCATTTGTTGGGGGTTATATGGTCTCCATGAGCTTTCATTTATTACTGATGGCATTTATGGACAGGACCACTGTATTTATCACCATGCGGTTCTCCGTATATATCCTCTGGGCGGCTTTAATGGTGATTGCCTTTTTAGCCAAAAATGGCTGGAAAATCTGGGGCATTTACCTGGGATTAAGTCTTATTTTCTTTTTACCATATCTGTTAAAGATGATGGGTAAATAATTTATTCGATGAACCTTAGAAATTATAATATCTATTTTCATACACATACGATCAGTGGGATTATTATCTCATTAATATTATATGTCATCTTTTTTGCCGGCTCTTTTGCCTTCTTTAAAACAGAGATTGCCAGCTGGCAAAAAAATACACCTAATAGCGTGGTGGAGAAATCGGGAACCGATATGAACCGCATCCGTGATACGATGGCTGCCGGTATGGATTTATACGGCCGTGATCTGTATATCACGTTAAATGAACGAACAAGCAGGATGACGGTCTCCGCTTCCGCCTCTAAGGATACCACGATTAAAGACAAGGGCGGTTTTTTTTATATGGATGCCACCAGCTTTAAAAAGCAGGATTACCGCAAAAGTTATGACCTGGGCGAATTTCTATACAGACTGCACTTTCTGGCTCCTTTGAATGTAATCGGAGGCAGAGGCTTTCTTTTTGGGTATTATCTGGCCGGTCTCGTAGCCTTTCTGTTTTTATTTGCCATTATTACCGGTACCCTGGTACACTGGAAAAAGATTGTCAGTAATTTTTATGTGTTCAGGCCCTGGGAAAAATTAAAAACACTCTGGACGGATATACATACAGCCCTTGGGGTGATCACACTGCCGTTTTTATTTGTATTTGCGGTTACAGGCACTTATTATTTGGTCAGTTTTCCCCTGGTGACCCAGCCAACGGCTAAAGTGCAATATGGAGGAAGTACGGACTCGCTATTTCAGCAAACCATCCCGGGCCGTACAAATTACGCTTTTGAAGACAAAAAGCTCAATCACGTACCTGATTTGAACGCCTATTTTAAGGATGCGCAGCAAAAACTTAAAGGCGCTGAACTCCGTAATCTGATCGTTTATAATTATGGCGATCAGGGAATGCGTATCCGCATAAGTGCGGTTAACCAGCAAAGAAGCTTTACAGAACCCGGCACTGTTATTTATAATGGTAAAACTGGAAAAGTGGAGAAACTAACGCCGATTGACCAAAAAGGGTCCTATATAAAGGCGGTCGACAGCCTGGTGTATAGTCTGCATTTTGGCAATTATGGGGGCAATATTGTCCGTATATTATATTTTTTACTAGGGATAGCCGGGTGTATTGTTATTATTTCCGGAGTGATGATCTGGCTGGTGGCCAGAAATAAAAAAAATATCCCGGAGAAAAAGCGCCGGTTTAATGAGTGGCTCGCCAATATTTATTTGTCGGCCTCCATTGGTATGTATCCGGTGACAGCCGCTGCTTTTATTGCGGTCAAACTAAATCCCGGTGCTGACAGAGGTTTTGTGTATAGTTTTTATTTCTGGGTATGGTTGGTCATTACCATTTTATTAGTACTACGCAGAAATAATTATAAAACCACCAGAGATTGTTTACTGATTGGCGGGTTACTGGGTGTGGCGATACCTATTGTAAATGGCCTTGTGACAGGTAACTGGATCTGGGTGAGTATGCGCCATGGATATACAGACATCTTATTAATTGATTTATTATGGACGGTGATAGGTATTACATCACTTGTGACCTGGCTGCTGGTTGTCCGCCAGCAACAAGAAAAGTTACTGCACAAGCTGTCACCCTCCGGAGTTTAATCTGAAAGAATATGCTTAGAAGGTAGCTGATTTCTAAGTAATAGCAGAAAGGCTTGTTTTTCCTGCATCAAAGGAGCAATTTAGTTTTTGCCTGAACAAAAGGCTGATTGCCCTCTTCTTTTAGAAGGGCAGTGGCGGAGCCTTGTCTCAACGCTAAAGGGGATTTGGAATTATTCAATTACACATATGTCGATTACATCTATTTTCAGAACTAAAATGAGATTACGCGGTGCCGGATTAACTGCCTTGTTAAAAACAGGAAGCCTTCTTGTCTTTTTACAGCTGATCCTGGCCACCGGTACATTTGGACAAAGCAGTAACCCGGCTGCTGATCAGGCGGTTATTACCGGACAGGTGTCCGGTAAAGAAGGGGAAGCTTTAGCGCATGTAGCCATACAGTTGAAGGGCTCCAACATCGGTGCATTAACGGATAAGGAAGGTCATTATGAGATTGCTGTACCTATGGGGAAGCAAAGGTACACCTTAACCTTTACCTATGTCGGGTATGCCGGTGAGCAGGCGGAGATAAGCGCTGCTGAACTAAAAAATGGACCTGTTTATATTCATATTAAATTAAATAAGCTGGATCAGAAAGATCTTCAGGATGTATATGTCCTGGGCAGATCCGCCAATGACCTGGCCAACAGACAATCCTATAATGTTACTGCCATAGATGCAGAAAAACTCCATAATTCAACCCTTGATATTGCGGCGGCTTTGGACCGGGTATCCGGTGTAAGAGTAAGAGAGAGCGGAGGAGTGGGGTCTGACTTTAATTTTTCACTCAACGGCTTCTCCGGCGGGCGGGTTAAGTTTTTTATAGACGGTATCCCCATGGATGATCTGGGCTCATCATTTCAGATTAATAATATACCGGTGAATCTGGCTGAAAGGGTCGAGGTATATAAAGGTGTCGTCCCTATCTGGCTCGGATCTGACGCGCTGGGCGGTGCCGTAAATATTATCACCGGCAACAAAAAGGCCAATTATATAGATGCTTCTTATTCCTATGGATCATTTAATACGCATAAAACCAACCTGGCGGCAGCGGCGACTTCTAAGAAAGGATTTACTGTTCAACTGAATGCCTATCAGAATTATTCTGATAATGATTATAAAGTGACCCTGGACGTCTCTGATATTAATACAGGGGCCTATAGTCCCAATACGACCGTCAGAAGATTCCATGATAAATATCACAATGAGATGGCCATCGCCAATATTGGCTTTCTGGATAAAAAATGGGCCGACAAATTTTTAGTGGGTATTTCTGTAGGTAAATCCTATAAGGAGATACAGACAGGCGCAAGAATGGTCTCTGTATTCGGGGCCTATCATACAAGAGGTAATATCTTAATGCCCAGTTTTAAATATGAAAAAAATGATTTGATTAAAGGGCTGGATGTAAAGCTGAATGCCAATTATAATTTTGGGAAAGAAACTTCTATTGATACCGCTAACAGAAGATACGATTGGTATGGAAACTATAAGCAGTATAGCGGGACCGGGGGCGAGCGTTCCAGGGCTTATTTTGAGTTTGGCAATAACCTGGGTATCGCCACGGCCTCTTTGCAGTATTCACTGGCAGACAATCAGCAGCTTGCCTTAAACGATGTGTTTACGCATTTTAATCGTAAAACCACTGACCTGCTGCTGGAAGGTAGCAGCCTGTATCATCAGCCGCAGAAAACTGATAAGAATGTACTGGGGTTGAGCTATAAGTATGACATCGGTAAATCAGCCAGCTTCACCTTTATTGGCAAACATTTACATCAGCATGCCTATACCAGACTTTCTTATAATCCGACCGGTAACTGGGGAGACGTGGCCTATAAGGACGTCTCTGCCAATACAGATAAACTGGGCTATGCGCTGGCTATGTCCTATTACCTGCTTCCCAATCTTGAAGCCAAACTTTCCTATGAAAAGGCTAACCGTTTACCGGACAATGAAGAGCTATTTGGAGATATGATCAATCAGGACAGCAATTTTGATTTAAAACCGGAGTCCAGCCAGAATGTGAACCTGGGCTTTATGTATAATTTTAAATTAAATGAAGTGCACCGGTTTTTACTGAACGCTACAGGAATTTATCGCAAATCCACTGATTATATCTATAATATTTTCAATAATAATCAGACAAAACTGGTGGCTGCCAATCTGGATGGGGTCCGTAATCTGGGGGTAGAAGCAGAGCTCAGGTATTCTTATCAAAAGCGCTTTTCGGCAGGGGTGTCTGGCACCTATCAAGATTTGCGCAATATGCAAAAATATGAGCCTGAATATGAGACGGTGAGTGTGGTATATAAGGACAGGCTTCCCAATGTGCCTTACTTATACGGTAATGCGGACGCATCTGTTTTTTTTCATGATGTGTTTAAAAAAGGAGATCATCTGACCGTCGGCTATAACCTGCTCTATGTCCATGCCTTTTACCTGTACTGGCCCAGCAGAGGATCATCCTCGGATAAGTATGGAATTCCCATGCAGCTCTCCCATGACGCCAGTATTGTTTATTCCATGAAAAACGGTAAATATAATATTGCCCTGGAGGGCCATAACCTGGCTGACAGGCTGCTTTATGACAATTTTAGTCTGCAAAAGCCCGGCAGGTCCTTCAGTATTAAATTCCGGTATTTTATCAATAAAGCTTCCAAATGAACAGCTTTTTAATCTGTAAAAGAGGATAAGAATGACCATTATTATTCATCAACATAGTTATACAATTCAATAAAAATCTAATATTATGAAAACGACTAAATTGTTATTGGGTGCCTTTTTAGCACTTAATTTTGGACTGTGGACCGCCTGTAGCAAATCTGATAAGCCGGTGGATACCGGTGGCGGAGACAGCGGGACGGAAGGGAAATTTATTATTGCCGCCACGCCGGCCGCCACGCAGGGAGTGGCAGATTATCTGTTAACCACAGACAATCTGGATCAGGGAACCTTGAGTACTAAAAACAACGGAGTAGAGCAGGACGGAACCTGGCGTTATTATACCACTTCAGGTAATCTGTTTTTCAGTATGTTATATGGCCAGGGGAATCCCGGAGCCGTTACTGCCTATAAACTGGACGCTGCCGGTGCGCTGCAAAAAGTCACTAATTTTCAGACGGAAACCGTACAGGCTTTTGCCCCGGTGGATAAAGATATCCTGCTGATGAAAATTGCCCGCAGTGCGTCAAACGATATCTCGCACTGGTATAAAGTAAATACGGAAACCCTGCAATTAAATGGCGAAGGAGAAATCAACACCCGGGCACTGGCAGGCAATGGAGAGCTTGCTCATTTTTCCTGGCTCACCCAGGTAGGCAATAAAGTATTTGCCCCTTACTTCAGTATAAAAGCAGACGGTGTGGATGGATTCGGGACTAAATATCCGGACAGCTCCTGGATTGCCGTATTCAATTATCCGGATATGAGCTTAAATACGGTCATCCGGGATAACAGAACCAGCTTTATCGGCGCTTATTTCACAAATGGGCTGGAAGTAGATGAAAAAGGAGATGTATATGCCTATGCTTCTCCGAATGCCACTTCTAACGGAGTCATTACCTCTACCACTCCCTGCGCTTTTATGCGTATCAACAGCGGCACTACGCAATATGATAAAAGTTATTTCTTTAATATCTCCGAAAAATCCGGAGCTTCCTATATCAGTTTTAAATTATATCTGGGTAACGGCGCTTTCTTACTGGGAATGACTGATCCGGAGAACCCGGCCAGCGGTTCAACGGACAGATTTGCCATCGCCAATGTTTATAACCAGACCTTTGCCTGGGTAACAGGAACGCCTGATCCTGCCAAAATAACTTCCGTATCTGAGCTCAACAGTTATTCACCAAAAGATGGCAAGACCGGCTATGTAGGTATTACGACCAGTGACGGCAAAAGCGCGGTGTATAAGTTCGATGCTGCATCCGCCACAGCCAGCAAAGGGCTGGAAGTGGAAGGAGGTACGATTACGGCTATCAGGTGGCTGCCTTCAAAAGCCTAGGCTATTTCAAAAGAGCAGACTTTAAGCTGAGATTCAAAATAGACCATTCCTGTTCATTTTTTAGACAGGGATGGCTTTTTTTTTGATTGTTTTGCATGGATGTCAAGCTCCAGGGTCTTTACTTTGAATTTTACCGTTATTTTGGGGCAAGACAAAAACGGACAGTTGGAAAAGCGATTGTATCAAAAACGGACACCTGATCCGAAGATGTATTTTTAATTGATTGATTATCAAGTTCTGTTTTATTGGCATATTGTTTAATGATCTTAGTGCCCGCCCTTTTCCTTAAGTGGGAGGTAAGGACACAGGATGATCCATCAAAATGTAAATCGCCATGTTTAAAACATATCTGAAAACTGCCTGGCGCAGTCTGATTAAACATAAAGTCAATTCCATTATTAATATAACGGGTCTTGCCATCGGACTTGCCTGTTCTATTCTGATAACCCTGTATGTTGCGGATGAATTAAGTTATGATCAGTTTTTTCCCGGTAAGCAGCAGATTGTCCGGGTAAATACAGATTTTAATTTCGGGGGCAGGGAAATGAAAATGGCACAGAGCTCAGATATCATGGGCCCGACCCTGAAAAAAGATTACCCGCAGGTGCAGGCCTATACCAGGATTTATAATAATGACGGGGCCAGGTTAATCAAAAAAGATAATGAATACTTTAACGAGAAAAGGGTAGCCAGCGTTGATTCAACTTTTTTTGAGGTATTTGAGTTGCCGGCCATTGCCGGGGATCTCAGCCATGCTTTAGATAAACCAGGTACGGTGGTCGTTACTGCCAGTGCGGCAAAAAAATATTTTGGAACGACAGATGCACTGGGCAGGCGATTAGAAATTAAAAATGAAGATTCCATAAAGCCTTTTCTGGTCACAGCCGTTATCAAAGATATGCCGGCCAATAGCCAGTTCCAGTTTGATTTTTTGTTTGATATGCAGGATGTGCATTATAATTGGGGGGCCGCGACCAGTCATAATTTTTATACCTATTTAAAACTGAAAAAAGGTACGGATTACCAGGCATTCGAAAAGCATTTCCCTGAGTATGTACATAAATATGTGCTTCCCTATGCGGCCAGGTTTATTGATGTCTCTTCGATGGGGGCTGATAGCGTAAATCAAATACTCAGCTATTCTTTGATGCCGCTGACAGATGTGCATTTGCATAGTGACCGACTGTCCGAGATATCTCCCGGCGGCAATATCCAGTATGTATATATTTTCAGTGCGGTCGCCTTGTTTATCTTACTGATGGCCTGCATCAATTTTATTAACCTGACAACGGCAAAATCGGGAGCCCGGGCCAAAGAAGTTGGCGTAAGAAAGGTATTTGGTACGGATAGGAAGCAGCTGATCTATCAATTCCTGCTAGAGTCGATTGTTATGGTCGTTATCGCTATGTTATTTGCCCTTTTGCTAGACTTTTTTCTGCTTCCGGGATTCAATGAGCTGACAGGCAAGAACCTGAGTTTTTCTGTCCTGCTTTCACCGGGTTTTTTGCTGATGCTTGTGCTGCTGCCCTTGGTAGTTGGCTTCATGGCAGGGATCTATCCAGCGTTTTTTCTGTCCGGTTTCAGACCGGTCCAGGTGCTGAAAGGGAAATTCAAAATAGGGGGTAGGTCCGGTAAATTCAGAAACGGTCTGGTTGTTTTCCAGTTTTCTATTTCCATTATTCTGATGATTGCGACCATTGTGGTGTACAGGCAACTCCATTATATCCAGACAAAGAACATTGGATTCGTAAAAGACCAGGTGCTGATATTAAATGAGACGGGACCTTTAGCAGACCATGCGACAGCATTCAAAAATGAACTGCTTAAAATGCCGGAAATAAAATCGGGTACCTTTAGTGGTTATTTACCTGTTTCCAACTCATTTAGAGCAGATAATTCCTATTCGGCTGCACCGGTAATGACATCTGCCAACGGCTTCTCTATGCAGGACTGGAAGGTCGATGAGGATTATATCCCTACTTTAGGGATGCAGTTAGTCCAGGGCCGGAATTTTTCCAGGGATTTTGTCAGTGATTCAACGGCAGTCGTTATCAATGAAACGGCCGCAAAATACCTGGGTGCCGGTAATCCGGTGGGTAAATATCTGTACGGGACAGATTATCAGGGCAATATCCTTAAATATCACGTTATCGGTGTGCTGAAAAACTTCAATTATGAATCCTTACACAGTAATATAGGGCCACTCGGGTTATTTCTAAAATCCAGTCCCTATACCGCCTCTTTTAAAGTCAGTACTTCCAACATGGCTCAGCTGATTGACCGTATTAAAAATGTCTGGGAGAAATTCGCCCCGGGGATGCCTTTCAGTTATAGATTCCTGGATGATTCCTTCAATGAAATGTACCTGACGGAGACCAGGGCGGGGACAACGGCCATTGTGTTTGCTGCTCTGGCGTTATTTATAGCCTGTCTGGGATTATTCGGTCTCGGGATGTTTGCAGTAGAGCAGCGGACCAAAGAAATCGGGATCAGAAAAGTGCTGGGTGCCAGTAATCGGGGAATTATTCAGCTCTTATGCAGGGAGTTTTTGTTACTGGTGCTGCTGGCCTTTGTAATTGCCGTTCCGGTGGCCTGGTTCTTTATGCACTCCTGGTTACAGGAGTTCGCTTTCAGGACGAATTTTGCCTGGTGGATTTTTGCAGTAGCCGGCGGGGCCGCAATGCTGATTGCGCTGTTCACGATCAGTTTTCAGGCAATTAAAGCAGCCATGAGAAATCCGGTCACTGTGCTGAAGGCAGAATAGGAGGTTAAGAAGTTTAGCTATATTCTCCTTATAATGAATGACTTAAGATATTGTCAGGAAGCAATGCGTCTGTAGCTCCCACGCCCGTTGCATCAGGAAGGCCAGGGGGCATTGCCCGCTTATGATTATAATTAAATGTTATCGAGTTGTATTATTAACAATAAGATTGCTTTTGCCGGATTTTATTTCCCGATAGGGGTTTTGTAATTCTGAATTTTTCCTGAATTCGTAAATGATTGCTATAGTGGCGTTTTAATTTTGCCCCCTCTTAAAATAATTAAGTTAGAAACCAAATGAAAGGAAGCAATTTATTAATCAGAACTACAAGTTTATTGGCACTGTTTTGTGCTATTATGATGAGTCTTTCCAACAACCTTTTTGCCCAAAGCGGAGCCACAGGTGTGATTGAAGGCCGTGTATTAAACGCAGACCGCAAACCGGAAGAAAATGTGGTGGTGTCTTTGAGCCCCTCTGATAAACTGGTGGGAACCAGCGATGACGGTCACTACGAGTTCAGAAATGTACCCTATGGTACCTATACTATTTCCATTAAATCCCTGGGTGTTTCTGCTAAAACCATTACAGTTGAAGTATCCGACAAAAAAATAAAGGCAGAAGATATTATACTTAAAGAAGAGGCGGATGAGCTGGAAAGAGTGATTGTCTCTTCCTCTTATCGCCACGTTAATAAAAACAGTGATCAGGTAGCCAGAATGCCAATGGATTATATTGAAAATCCACAAAACTATGCGGTGGTGCCTAAAGTCCTGTTAGAGGATCAATTGGCCACTACCACGGAGCAGGCACTGGTAAATGTACCGGGTGTCAGCAACCTGTCTGTTGTAGGGGGTAGCGGTGGATCTTCTCTTACTTTCCGTTCCAGAGGCTTTGCCAACGGATCTGTAATTTTGCGCAATGGCGTATCCTCCGGTTATGTAACACTGACTGACCTGTTTAATGTGGAAAGAATTGAGGCTATTAAAGGGCCTGGAGGTACTTTGTTTGGTGGTAATGAAAGCGCTTCCTATGGTGGCGTTTATAATATGATTACCCGCCAGCCACTGGAAGTGAGACGCGGAGAGCTGTCTTTTACCACCGGTTCTTATGAAATGGCCAGAACCACTATTGACTACAATACACCGCTTAATGAAGACAAGACTGCATTATTACGTGTAAGCGGAGTTTATGATTCCAGAAATACTTTCCAGAATCTGAGTCAGCAAACCGTAGGCTTTGCCCCTTCTTTACAGGTACAGGCAACTGACCGTTTAAAATTGAATTTTGACGGATATTATTATAAATCTGTTCGCCCGGTTGTATTATTTGGTTATAATATTCCTCCAGGCGTAACAGGTCAGACAACCAGCGTTCCTTCTACCGTGGAAGAGCTGGGTCTGGATCCTAAAAATCCTTATTTTACGACTGATTTAAACGGTGAACAACAAACAATCTGGGCCAGTGGAAAGGCGGATTATACCATTTCTCATGACTGGCATTCTCAGACGCTTTTCTCTGTTTCAAGAAGTAATAACAATACGCCTTATATCACGCTGCGTATCAATAAGCCGACTACAGATGCGACAACCTCTATCGTTAGAAGTATTACGGATATCCCCCACAGTTACCTGGCTACCCAGCAATTCCAGCAGAATTTTATCGGTGATTTTAAAATCGGCAGCTTAAGAAACAGAATGGTTATCGGATTTGATTATTTCCGTACCAGTGTGGAATCTTACCGAGCTTCGCTGTCTTATGATCAGATATCCGTGGATGCCACCGGTGCCGCACTAATTATCAATTCTGCCAGAGTAGACAGCCTGAGAAGCAATGCAAAATACAGTTATAGCAACGATGCTACCAATAGTTACGGATTATATGTATCAGACGCCTTAAATATAACGGATCGTTTACTGTTAATGGGTAGCTTAAGGGTTAACCGTTTTGAACAGGTAAGCGCAGATTACAAGCAGACTTCTTTGTCTCCAAAAATTGGGTTGTCTTATCAGATTATCCCTCAGGTCTTATCCGTATATGGTAACTACAATAACGGGTACAGAAATGTGGGTTCCAAGGATTCTGCCATGCACCTGTTAAAACCAGAATATGCGAATCAGTTGGAAGGGGGTATCAAATTTGATCTGTTCCAAAACCGTCTGACAGGAACCTTGAGTGTATATGATATCAAAGTTAAAAATATTGCCAGACAGGTTACAAACGAAGATTATTATGTACAGGACAACACCCAGAAAAGCCGTGGGGTAGATATCGACATCCTGGCTACTCCGGTAACCGGTTTAAATATCGCCATGGGTTATGGTTATAATGATATCCGTTATACGGAAGACAGAGGTAATGTCGGATTTTTAAATAACAGGGTTGAATGTTCTCCTTATAACACAGGTAATATCTGGGCTTCTTATCAGTTTACAGCCGGTAGCTTAAAAGGCTTAGGATTTGGAGCCGGAGGTAATGGTCAGAGCTCTACTTATATTAATAATTTAAATACCATCACGCTGAATGGATTTGCCGTGGCAGGAGCAAGTGTATTCTATAATGCCTTGAAATTCAGAATTACGGCAAAACTGGATAATATAGCTAATAAGAAATACTATACCTATAATTCCTGGATGCTTCCTGGTCAGCCGAGAATGTTATCCTTTAACGTAACCTATCGTTTCTAAGAGGCGAAAGGCCATAAATTGAGTAAATCAGCTTGTAAGCACAGCACGGTTTTCGTGCCTGTGCTTATGCTGCTAAAAGGGGGAACCATGAAAGGAGAGAAAAAGAGTAAAAAAAGCAAAAAATCGGTTTTCAGCCGCGTCAATGCCTGGCTGCATCTCTGGCTGGGAATTTTCAGCGGTGTTATCCTGGTCTTTGTGGCACTGACCGGTACCATGGTCGTCTATGGCGACGAGATCATTGACTGGTCTGCCGGCAGTGCCCGGTATGTACAAAACGTATCTACTGAGCGCCTGCCAATGGAAAAGCTGATGGTCGGCGTGACTTCGGCCTATCCCCAGGCAAAACTTTCGGAGGTGACCGTTTACAAAGACCCGCACCGCAGCGTACGGTTCAGAGCTTTTTCCAAAGAACAGGGGCTGGCCTTCGCCTATGTCAATCCTTATAACGGAGCCGTATTGAAATATGATAATACGGGTAATTTCTTTTTTGTTGTAGCACACCTGCACTCCAGCTTCCTATGGCATGGCCCGGGGACCTGGATAGTAGATATTGCTACTATCATTTTTTTAATAGAACTGATTTCCGGGATTGTTCTTTGGTGGCCTAAGAAATGGACCAAGAAAACCCGGGACGACAGCTTTAAGATTCGCTGGAAAGCCAGGTTTAAAAGAGTGAATTACGACCTCCACAACGTACTGGGTTTTTACTCTTCCATTTTAGCACTTATTCTGACGGTAACCGGTTTGATTATTGCATTCAAACCTGTTTTTGAGTCTACTGCCCAGATCTTCGGTGGTGATATACAGACGCCCTGGCAAAAACAAATGCCCAAGGCAGAACCTGCTCTGCAGGCAGTTCCATTAAATCAGGTTATCAATGCCGCCTTTACGGAACATCCGCAGCAGCGCATGGCTCAGGTCTGGATCTTTAATATCTCTAAGGAGGGCTATTATACTGTTTTTACCGGAAGTAATTTTGGTCTGAAAAGCTCAGAAAACTCAAAGATAAATTTCTATGATAAAGTCTCTGGAAGGCCGATTTCAATACCTGAGAAAAGCCTGAGAGGTGAATACGTAGAAAATTATGTCTGGCAACTGCACATGGGTACCTGGATGGGTCAGGTGGGCAAACTATTTACCTTCCTATGCGGGCTGATCTGTACCTCCTTGCCGATAACCGGTTTTTTGATCTGGTGGCACAGAGGACGCAAAAAGAAGAAAAAATCATTCAAACAGCCTCTTCCACATAAAAAGCGTCCGGAGGAGCAACTGGAGATGGCTTAACATCTGGAAGTATGCATTTTTGACGGTTACTTTTACTTACTTATAAAGGAGTCCGCTGCGAGATCTATATATCATGGATAATGCTGCGGACTTTTTGTATTGGCAAATAAAATGATAGTATCGGAAAGCATAGGAAAGTAAAAGTGAAAAAATAGAACCGTCAAAGGTCAATGGGGCTTGCTGAAAAAATTATTTATGGTATCCTGAGATGTAGGTAAATCGGGCCTGCGTCTTTAAAAATTATTTGGCTTCCTACAATCCCCTCTTTACCCCGTTGTCGTGAATTCAATTCTATTCCCGTTGGTGATTTAAAAAAGAATTCTGTCATATAAGGTTGTTCCATTTCAAATTATTAATAAATTTACAGATGAAGAAAATATTGTCAATCAGCATTTTAATACTTTTTTTAATTTCCTCAGTCTTATTGTTTTTTGATGAAAATTTCACTAATTATTTCAAAAAAGAATTAAGGCTAATTAATGTGATTGGCTGGGGATACGTCCTTTATCTATCCTTCATGCGTAGAAGAAATAAGGAATAATTATGGTTCTTCATCAAAATCCGTGTGGAGGAGACTGGGGCTTTCTGTTCTTCTTATTTCCGTGATCTTCATCCGAATCCCAAAGCATTGCAAACATTGAATAATAATCTGGTACAACAGAAAGACCTAAGGAAAAGGTGAAGTCACCTCGTTAATTATTATTTTACTGAAAATAAGTATAAGTGGCAAATATATAGGCAATAAATCACTAAATTTTTGCTCTGAAATTTTTTTTTAAGTTAGGTAGACAGATAGTAATCGTAATTTGTTTGAGAGGAGTAGTTGCTAAGTGGGATTGTGTCGCCATATTTGATTGTTGATAATTTATTTAATGTATTTGTTTTCAATTAGTAATCAAATTTTGAAAGATAATTAATTTAGATTCTTTGGCTAATACAATTGGCGGATCAATGAGTAATACTAAATTGTTGGGAAAACGTTTTATACCAAATTTACACCTGGATTGTTGTAAGTTACCTGATAACCAGTTGTTTTGAACATACTGTATTGGCAAATAGGAAAGCAAAGGTATAATAATGGAAAAATAATGGCTAGTAATTTTATTAAATTCTGGGACTTAAGTTTTTGGGTTAATTTGGTTGAGGAATTATTTGTCCTAACTTAAATTCATACCTTCGGGCAAGTCGGAAGCTAGTATATGTTGATGTAAATTATCAATTCGAGAAATGTAGAGTTACCAGCAAAAAAGTTAATTTCAATTGTAAAAATACTATAATAGGTTATTGTACATGGATATCAAAAGTTATAAGAGTTCGGATTTTGTAAATGATATAAAACAAATGCTTGCTCAAGCACGTCAAAAGTCCTATCAAGCAGTTAATTCTAGCATGGTAGAAGCTTATTGGCTTATGGGTAGAAGAATTGTTGAGGAGGAGCAACAAGGAAATGATAAAGCTAATTACGGAGATGAATTATTAAAAAAGTTGTCGCAGGCTTTAACAAATGACCTTGGGAATGGTTTTTCTTATTCTAATTTGCGAAATTTCAGGCAGTTTTATCTTACATACCCTGATATTGAGATTTGCTACACACTGTGTAGCAAATTGACATGGAGCCATAATCGTTTGATTATGAGGGTTGATGATCCTCTGGTCCGTAAGTTCTACCTTGAAGAGGCAGCAAGTCAAAATTGGAGCGTGAGGGTGCTAGAGAGGAATATCAATACTTTTTATTACCAACGTGTGTTGAGCACGCAAAAACGAAGCATCCCGCACGATTCTAGCCCAATAGCAGCAGGAGGTGGAAACCCAGAAGATTTTATCAAAGATCCTTATGTCTTTGAATTTTTCAATATCCCTGAGCCATTAAGTGCAACAGAAAATCAAATTGAGTCTGCATTAATTGACAATTTACAAAGGTTCTTACTGGAACTTGGGAAGGGGTACTCATTTGTGGGTAGGCAAATTCGTATAAGTACTGAAACGTCACATTTTTATATTGATTTAGTCTTTTATAATTATATACTCAAGTGTTTCGTTTTATTTGACTTAAAGGCAGGAAAACTTACGCATCAGGATACAGGGCAGATGGATATGTATATCCGAATGTTTGACGATTTGAAAAAGCAGGAAAATGATAATCCTACAATTGGTATTATTTTGTGCGCTGAAAAGGATGAAACTGTGGTCAAATATAGTATCTTGGCCGAGAATAAACAGCTCTTTGCTACTAAGTATATGCCATATTTGCCGACGAAAGATGAACTGAAGAATGAAATTGAGCGAGAAAAACGAATTTTTAATCAAAAGAATGAAAAAGATTAGTATGATTGTTACCCCAAACTGGAGAATCAAAGATAAATTTGAAATACAAAGGACGGTAGTTAGTTAGTTCTGTATGCTTATTTGTTGTGCCATATTTTTTTTATTACTAATTTATTTGTCTGGTGTGTTACACCTATACTACACCTCATTTGTTGTAATTGATTGATAATTATAATAGTTGAATTTACTGTATTGGGAAATAGGAAAGAAAAGCACTATCTTGGTAATTAAATGGATTGAAAGTGTTTTATTTGTAATCTTTGTTATGCTTTTTGCCAATACAAATATTAATATTTAATAAGTTCAGCTGCACTAACTTTGTTTTTGTATTTTATTTACTATTGGTTAATGGTCTAATGAATTCAAATTGAGTTTAATCAAGCTAGTTACTTATTATTTTTATAAATATGAAAGAAAATGGACAGGAGCTTTATTCGCCGAAGGAGTATAATCATTTAAAACAACAAATTGGGAATTTATTTATTGAAGGTCGGTCAAAGGCCGGCTATACAGTAAATAATATTTTAGTTCAAACATATTGGCATATAGGGGCAACATATTGTTGAATTTGAACAAAGTGGTAAGGTTAAATCCGAATAGGAAGTTTATTACTGGAAAGACTTTCTGCAGATTTAAGATTGGTGTATGGGAAAGGATTTAGTAGATCCAATTTGACATATATGCGTAAATTTTATTTGTCTTTCCCAATTAGTGAGACGGTGTCTCACTAATTGAGTTGGAGCCATTATTTTGAAATTTTAAAAGCCGACAATAATTTAGAAATTGAATTTTATACAAAACAGTGTGAAAAAGAGAATTGGAGTGTTAGAGAGTTAAGGCGTCAGATGAAATCTATGTTATTTCATAGAGTTGCTTTGAGTAAGGATAAGGAAGGGGTATTAGCAATTGCTAACAAAGGTGCTGAAATTAACCAACCCTCAGGTATAATTAAGCAACCTTATGTATTTGAATTTGCTGGCATTCCTGAAAAATATCCATTCCTTGAAGGTGAATTAGAAGAAAAGTTAATTTCGAATCTTGAAGCATTTTTGCTTGAACTGGGAAAGGGCTTCGCTTTTATTGGGAGGCAATATAGAATAACATTATCTAACCGCCATTTTTACGTCGACCTAGTCTTTTATCATTATAAATTAAAATGCTTTGTGCTTATTGATTTGTTATGTGGGGTACAACATAAGAACTGAAAGCAAGGGCGTTTCTTCCTGAGCATCCTGGCCAATTAAATTTTCACCTAGGAGTACAATGCCTGACACCCTTAAGTGTTTATAAAATGACCGAAATGCCAAAGAATACCTGCCGGATCATGTAAAAAAAATTCCCTGCCCCAGGTTTCTTCTTTGATTTCACTGAGCCTTGTCCCTGTAAATTGTCTGGGCAGGTTAAGCGCTTTAATCTGCCGGTGACAAGTATCCAGGTCTTCAATTTCAATAAAGAGCATGGTATTTTCTATCCAGGCTTTATCATAATAATCCTGGAGATAGAAAACAACGTTTTGATTCACACATACCGATAATGTAGGGCCTATCTGAGTTACAGTAAAACCCATGGCTGCATAAAAACGAGCGGAGACGGCGTAGTCTTTGGCGCCGATAAAGGGTCTGGTAGAAAGAGCATTTAATTGCATCATCTGGCTTGATTTGTATGATTTAACAGCGTCCAATAAAGAGAGCCTTAAATTCTTAAATAAAATTAGCCCTAAAAGGCGAAGGGGAGCCGGAAAATTTAAATTCTACATCTGCTCCGGAAAAATTGCTTTTATTTATAGTACATTTGATGAGTGTTATATAAAACTATTAGTAAAGGTGCGTGTAAACATCCATTTTAATTACCTTGTCCAGTTCAGACCTCTCAGGAAAACAGCGTAAAATAATCCATATTGATATGGATGCGTTCTACGCGTCCGTAGAACAGCGGGATTTTCCGGAACTCCGGGGGAAGCCACTAGTTGTCGGAGGTTCTCCTGAGGGAAGAGGAGGTGTTGTGGCTACCGCTTCCTATGAAGCCCGGAAGTTCGGGATACATTCCGCGATGTCCTCCAAAACGGCAGTGCGTTTATGTCCTGAGGTTATTTTTGTTTATCCTCGTTTTGATGTTTACAAAGCCGTTTCCAGAAAACTACATGAGATTTTCCACCGGTATACAGATATTATTGAGCCCTTGTCTTTGGATGAAGCCTATCTGGATGTAACGGAAGATAAGTTAGGCATAGGGTCTGCTATAGAAATTGCCGGAGCCATTAAAAAAGCCATTAAAGAAGAGCTGAAGCTGACGGCTTCGGCCGGTGTATCGGTCAGTAAATTTGTGGCCAAGATTGCTTCAGACCTGGAAAAGCCGGACGGCCTTACTTTTATAGGTCCTTCCAAGATTGAAGCCTTTATGGAGTCCCTGAAAGTGGAGAAGTTCTACGGGGTGGGGAAGGTAACAGCAGCCCGTATGAAATCCATGGGGATTCACACAGGAGCTGACCTTAAAAAATTTGAGAAGACCGAGCTGGTGCGCCGTTTTGGCAAGGTCGGTGTGTTCTACTATCACATTGTCCGGGGAGTGGATGACCGGCCGGTGCAGCCGTTCCGGGAGACAAAATCAATCAGTGTGGAAGACACCTATCAGCAGGATCTGACAGATAAACAAGACATGCTCGTGGAACTGATGGTGCTGGCTAAAAGGCTGCTGGAAAGATTAGAAAAGCACGCGCTTAAAGGAAAGACACTGACCTTGAAGTTTAAATTCCATGACTTTACTATTATCACCCGCAGTAAATCAATTGACTGTGCTATAGACTCGCTATCGCTTTTAGAATCCCTGACCCTTATGATTGTGGATAAAACGGACCTGACAGATAAGCGTGTCCGGCTACTGGGCATAGGCGTATCTAATTTTCTGCAAACAGATATTCCGCCAACAGATTCCGGGCAGAAAACAGCAAACACTAGAAAACCAGGCCATGGTCAGGACGCACAAAAAAATGGGACCGGCAATGCCGGACCCATTCAACTAAAATTATTTTAAGGCCTATTGGCTAGGTTGTAAAAGGCGTAAAGGCCGCCAGCACTTCTGAAGGGATGTCAATCTGCTCATAGGTATCTGCCTTAACAAAAAGCAGGGACTGAGATCCTTTGCCGAGTAATCTTTCTTTCTGATCCACAATACGGTGTTCCAGGGTCGCAAATTTGCGGTTAAAGTTCTTGACCTTTATTTTTACTTTGATAATATCAAACTCCCTGGCCTCCAACGCAAATTTATGCTCAAAAGAACGGGTCAAAATTAAAAAGGCGGTTTTTTTCAGATCAAAATCAGGCAGACAGTAATTAAAAAACAGCTCTCTGGTTTTCCCTACCCACATGGCATACATCCCAAAATAGACATTACCCACGGAGTTGGTATCACCATAGGTAGCCCTGAAAGCATGGACATACCATTTATCCTGGACATATTCGCTGGCAATATTGTCGGAGCCTGCTAGCTGGGTGGCGGCAGCGGAATGGACGGGCGTGTCCAGCGAGTCTGCTTGCCGGACATCTTCGAAACTATCCGTCTGACCATCCTGAAGCGGTTGGTGGGAGGATTGGATGGCAGCAATGGGTTTTCTGGTCGCCAGCCAGCCACCGACAATCACCGGTATCAAGGTGCCTGCTATTAAAAGAATGGGTTCCAGATGTATATATCCCAGTCCTGCAATGACCAGGGATAAACAGCTGATCGCGAAAATCTTAGTCTTCGCCAGATGGATTTCTAAAGGATTGTCGCCTAATGATCTGATGATTAATATAATGGCGTAGCTCACAAAATAGGTCGCGAAGAAAACCATAAAATATTCCAACTCTAAATTCGCTTCAATAGCCACGAGCGCCGTAATGGCAGCTGCTACAAATAAGGGGATTGGAGAGGTCAGCAGGCTCTTGGGCAAAATGGAATAAAGCATATTCTTGCCTTCTTTGACATGATGCTGTAAATGCCATTTTACGGCGATATAGCCACTGTCAAGCGTCGTGATAATACAGATAATCAGAAATGCAAAGTAAGCCAGTGGTAATACTCCGGTCAGATTGGTGCCCTGAGAAGTCAGCAGCCGGGTGATCATGTCCTGCGCATAAAATATTCCATCTATGCCCTTTCTGGCATAAATGCCTGCTCCTTGCTCCATGGCCCAGAGGGTCAGGCTGCCATGAAAAAGTAGAATGGCGAAAAATAACAGGGAACCGACCAGATATCCTGCCCTAATGGAGGTTTTCTCTTTGTGCATCTCAATGGCTCTTTGCCATTGTTGTAAATCCAGCCAGGGACCGGTGAAAAAACCGACACATACCGGAATCAGATAACCCAGGAAATTCAGGTCGTTTTTTGGAGCGTTACCCATGCCGGGCAAGGAAGCTACCGTGTCTTTGGTGACCCAGATATAAATACCCAGAATAATCAATACGCCATAGAAAAATGCGTGACTGTATTTTATCTTGGTAATCCCGAACTGCTCACCCAGTAAAAAGGCAATCGCCAAAAGGGCAATAACGACCAGTAAAAGCAGTAATAAGGAGTTGGCCAGATCCAGTGCCTGGAATAAATATCTGGTTAACGCAAATATGGTCAGCGATAAGGCGATAAACTGATAAAATAAAAATACGGAAGACAGCTTGGTGGACCATTTTTGAAAGATCAGTTCCAGTGACTGACCCGGTTTAGCCTTTTTGGCTATATGGGCCGTTCCGGCTCCAAACAGAAATAAGCCGATGGCATTGGGTATTGCAAAGGACAGTAGCCCTTTTAAGCCAAACTGAAAAGTAAATTGTACCGCAAAGAATAGTCCGAGTCCCCAGGTCCAGGATAGTGCTACAGAGCTTCCCCAAAAAAGGGATTTAGAAGCAGATGATTTCATAGTATGGATGGACATTCAACATGTCCATATGGTAATTATTTTAAATTTATATATGGATGACCTGAACTAAAAATTATATTAAATTATTGAGTATCAGTTGTTTATTAATTTGGGCCACAGTATTTGACGGTGGTTTCCAATTAATCATTGCAAAAGTACGCTATTTTGAATTGAGCAGCAGGGGATGTTTTGGCCGCTTACTGCTGCGTCGCAAATCCCTTGTCTATCCAGTCCGTACGGATATTATGTTCCAGATTTAATAACTTTGCATGTGTAAAGTGCATCTCTTTAAGTAAGTTAAATGCAGGACGGACATTCGGGCAATGCGTAAAGGGGCAGCATCCGCAATAAATAACAATGTCCTGGTCTTTGGGTAATTTCTCCAGCGTCTTTTTTAGTTGGGCCAGATTTTCTGCTTGTGATGCGGGGCCTATATCCCGGGATCCTTTAATTAAAGCCGCCGGACCCACACTTAAGATGATGGGCTGCTCACTTTTGGAACCCGATTCAATCAATCGTGCCAGCTCTGAAGGGGCCATTAAATCCTGCGCCTTCCACGGATCTCGTGCTTTGGAATCGGCGTTTGAAGTTTTCTGTAGGGACGACTGCTGGGCAAATAATCCGGTAGGACAACTTAATCCCATTATAAGAAGCAGTAGCATCCCAAGTGCTATCTGAGTGCATCCTGACTTAGCGGTGGATATATACATCTCTGATCTGAATTTTAGAATTGTACTTGATTTTGTTCAGTCTCACTAGAAGGCAGCTATATTGTTGGTAGCGCGCTCCGTGAACCGAAGGGTAAAAGTACCACATTGAAAATAGACCTTGGTTAAATCAGGGAATTTTAACAGCTGTATAGTGAATTTTTATTATATTGACAGACCGTAAAAGCGGTAACCTTTCAGCATGCCTGCCGTGGATCTGCCCAGTGAAGAGAAAGAAGAACCATAAATCACCTTCCTAAGGAACATAATCCTTAAGTTTGTACAGGCAGACGCTATTTATAAATATTGCCTTTTATTATCAAAAGCCTATGGAAACAAAACATTTATTAAACCTGAAGGTGAGTCTGCAGCCTAAAATCTGGTTGCCCGTCGATAAGGAAATCTCAATCGAGGATGTATTAAACACCATCCAGAGCTGTCAGCTGGAACCTGAGATTGAACAGGTGCGGCAATTTTTGCTGGAGAAGGACATGGATTCATTTGCCATGTATAAGCGCGGACTGCCGGCAGTTACTTTCTGTGGCTGTTTTGATCATCAGCGAAAAACGGAAAATCTTACCAGCTATAATTATGTTTTGGTACTGGATATTGACAAGTTGGACGCCGGTCTGTTAGAGCAAACAGCAGCGGTATTAGAAAATGATCCTTTTGTTTTTACCTATTGGTTAAGTCCCTCGGGGAAGGGCTTTAAAGGACTGGTGGCACTTGAATATAAATTTGAAGTTAAAAAACAGGAGATTGCCACTGCCCACAAAAAAGCCTTCCAGAAGCTGGCCGGTTATTTCTGGGAACATTATAATCTCGGCCTGGATGAAAGTGGGTGTGATCTTACAAGACTCTGCTTTTTATCCAGTGATGCCGATCTGGTGATTAAGCAGCAAACCTTGCCTTTTGTGGTGGATGCTATTGATTTAAGGAGTAGTTTTAAAACGGCCGCAAATGTTCACTCTGGTCAAAACAAAGGGGCTGTCGCTCAACAGGATCCGGATTTGCAGGAAGATAAAAGAAAACTGCAATATAAAAATAAAGCGGAAGAGAAGGTGCTGGTCGGCCAGATCATTGATTATCTGCAGGAAAATAACCTTAGTATAACGCGGTCTTATGAACAGTGGTACAGGGTGGCCTATGCACTAGCAGAAGCCTTTACTTATAAAGTCGGGCTGGCCTATTATTTAATGCTGTGTGCAATGGACGGCCCCGGCTTTGACCGGCAGGGCTCAGAACAGATGTTTCATTATTGTTATAAGAATGCAGATGGACGCATTAAGCTAAGTTCTCTGTTGTTCTTTGCCGCCAAGTCCGGCTTTAAACAGCAAAGCAGCTAAGAGGGCCCTATTATGGGCCATATAAGAAACATGATAAAAAAATAACCCTGCTCGGAGGTAAGGGAAAATATAGATATTTAGTTTGCAATAAAATTTATTAAGATGAGTCATTTTGGTCTTTTCCGTTTATGTATAATGAGTAGCCTGATGAGCCTTTTAGTCTTAACAGGCTGCAGCAGCGCCCAGTCCACTACAACGCAGCGTACGCAAACAAAAATTCAGTATAGTGTTCAAAATGCACATTCCCATAATGATTATGAGCAGCCCCGGTTTTTTTTCGATGCTTATAAGGCAGGCTTTGGTTCTATGGAAGCGGATATTTATTTAGTAGATGGAGATCTGTTGGTGGCACATGGCAAAAATGAGATTGACCCACACCGCTCATTAGCAGCTATGTATTTATCACCATTGGCTAATAATTTAAAAATGAATAAAGGCTATCCTTATAAAAATCATCAGGCTAATCTGGAACTTTTAATTGATCTGAAGGATCCAAAGGACAGCCCGGCATATCAGAAAGCCGTAACGCTTATTTTATCTTATAAAGCCCTTAAAGGAAGCAAACACCTGCGGATTACTTTTACTGGGAATATTCCCAGTGATTCCGTAATGGCTGCCGCTACAGGTATGTTTTATTTTGACGGCGTCCCCGGCAGATCCTATAGCCCCGACGCCCAAAAAAGGATCTACATGCTTAGTGACAATTTTGCTGATTATTCTGCCTGGAAGGGTGAAGGGGAGATTTCAAAAGAAGATTACCGGAAGTTGAAATCAACGGTAGAGGCTGCCCATGCCGCCGGGAAAAAAATCAGATTCTGGAATGCGCCGGATAATAAGACTGCCTGGGAAACAATGGAAAAGCTTGGCGTTGATTATATCAATACGGATAAAATAGACGCACTGGCTGTTTTTTTACATAAAACCTATTAACCGACCGTAGTGACCACTTTATCTGTGTAGACGTTGATTGGATAATATGTCTAACTTATTGCTTTAATACTCAGCCTTCCTGACCGGGATAAGGTTTTTTATCCTCGATCACTACGGAAATGTTTTTTACTTAAGAACATTTGTTTGTACTTTGCCCCCGATTTTCGGCAACCTTCCAGTAATGATTGATAAAAAAAGATTGGATCTTGAAAAAAATGCATTGGGTGGAGCTAAAGGGCTGGCTGCCTATGAAGCTATATTCCATATGGTCTTCACGGATCTGGTGCGTTTTGCATTATCGATTGTTCATAGCATTGTGCTGGCCGAAGAAGTGGTGTCTGATGTGCTGATCCGTATCTGGGAGAAAAGAAGGGAACTGGGTACAGTGGAGGATTTTCGCTTATATTTATTTGCCAGTACCAGAAACAGGGCCATCAACTACCTTAAAAGTAAAAAACTGGGGCTCACAGAAAATGTAGATCAACAGGTGGTTGACTGGGATAACTGCACCCCTCAATTAAAATCCAAAGACCTTGATCCGGAGGCTTTGATTGAGTTTGCTGAACTCAATCAAAAAGTAGCGGCGGCCATTGAAGGCTTGCCCGCTAAATGTAAACTGATTTACCAGTTGGTTAAGGAAGACGGGCTCAAATATAAGGAAGTGGCTTCGCTGTTGGGGATATCCGTTAAGACGGTGGAGAACCAAATGACCATTGCTTTTAAAAAATTACATGAGCAGCTGGATTAACTGTGCGCTTACCGCCTTTTTTCAAATATCATACTTCGATAACTTTTCTTATTAGGATACTTAAATTCAATGAGTTAAGTATATATTTCAGGTTTGTTAATACCCCGCCGTAAATTTTTTTATAATCTTTTAGGGGTTTTGTTAAATACTACTGTCTATTAGTTGGAAGGCCTGCTTTCCTATAACCTATATTTTAGAAAAGATGGATAACACGGTTAGACTCTGGACCTTGCTTAGCAAACAAAAGCATGATGCACTTTCAGATGAAGAGCTACTGGAATTGGAAGATTTGCGTTCCAATCCGGACAATCAAAAGGCACTTGCTTCTTACGCCAAATTGGAATCCTACTGGGATAAGGTTCGTATGGATCATTCCGAAGACCTGTCCGCCTTCTGGCAAAAACAAAAAGAAAGGCTTGGATATGAGGATCAGACTCAAAATGAGCAGCCACCTGATAGCCGGACGCCGGATAGCAATACGTTATTTGTAGCGGCTTCTTCTAAATGGTATAAAAGGAAATCCTTTGCACTGGGTACTGCGGCGGTATTGCTGATTTTAATAGGCTTAGGTCTTGTTTTTAAATTTCAGTCTGCCCCTGACACCGGAAATCAGCAAGGGGATACCGTGATTGTTGCCCACAATGGAGCGCAAAGGCAGGTGACTTTGCCCGATGGCAGTAAAGTATGGCTGAACAGTGGCAGCGAACTCTCTTATAATAAATACTTTGCCGGGGCGCCCATTAAAGAAATCACCCTCACAGGAGAGGCATTTTTTGATATTAAGCACGACCCGAACCGGACTTTTATTATCCATACCAGGTATATGGATATCAAAGACTTAGGTACGCGTTTTAATGTCAAAGCCTATGACGACGAGGATAATATGGAAACCAGCCTGATTAACGGCTCCGTAGAAGTCTATCCTAAAAATCATCCGGAACAGATGATCCGCTTAAAGCCCAATGAAAAAATTGTTATCAATACCAGGGCCTTGCAAAACGGACAGTTTAAAAAAGGGCAGATGTCGGGACAGGAACCGTTGCATCTGGATTCAATTCAGGCGCTAATCAAGGCTTCCGGCGGCGCAGCTAAGCTGAACGCCGGCCTGGCAGCCGTTTATATAACCACCTTAAAACCTCAGATTAAAACCCAGGGTGATTCTACACTCATGGAGACAGCCTGGATGCAGCATCAGCTGGCCTTTAGCGGTGAACCTTTTACCGCTTTAGTCCGCAATCTGGAAAGGTGGTATGATGTACAGATTAAGATAACGAACCCGGAAGTGGGTCGCTATATATTTACCGGAATCTTTAAAGAAGAAAGTCTGGACCAGGCACTTAAGGAATTACAGATGATTCAGCCTTTCCAATATGAGATTCAGGGCCGCGAAGTACGGATATATTAACGAAAGAAAAGCCTTAAAAGAGCACCTGAGCATTTTTTAACCTGTAAACCTGTTTGAAAAAAATGAAAAAGCAACTGTGGCAGCAAGGTGTCGTGCCCTGATCAACCAAAATTTTATCTGTAAAAAAGTACGAGGAATGATTGGACCCATTCCCCGTACAGACCTGGCAGCTGGAAACTGCCGGCTGTGGCGTCTTTAAAAAGACGGCCACCATTTTCAATTAACATTAAAAACTTATCGAAAGTATGAAAAAATGTTCGTTTCATAGGGGGTATCCTATAGGGAAATCCCATCTAAAAGTTATTCTTTACATGAAGCTCAGCGTGTTTTTAATATTGGCCACTTGCCTTCAGGTGTCGGCTAAAACTTATTCCCAGAAAATTTCGGTCAAATTTAAAAATGCGACTATTAAAGAGGCTTTGTCCGATATTGAGCATAAAGCCAATTGCCGCTTCTTTTACAGTGATAATCAATTGCCTGAAAATACCCTTGTGAACCTAAAAGAAAAGGATATTCCATTAGAGGATCTGCTTGGTAACCTTTTTGCCGGTACCAGGCTTAATTATAAAATCCTGGATAACAGGGTGATTATTATTTCCCGGACCATGCAGGAAGCCCAGATCAAAAAAATATCCGGCACCATAAAAAATGAATCCGGTCAGCCGCTGTCCGGCGTTAGTGTCCAGATTAAGGGTTCCAATAAGGGAGCCATCAGCGATGATAATGGTGTTTTTAGCCTGGAGGTTCCCGATAATGCCGTTCTGGTCGTGAGTTATGTAGGTTATCAGACCCAGGAAGTTGCTGTAGAAGGTAAGACGGTTCTGGATATCGCCTTGCAGCCACTCCAGGGTTCCGGCTTGCAGGACCTGGTCGTAACGGCGCTCGGGGTAAAGCAAACCCAGAAATCATTATCTTATAATGTACAGAGTGTGAGCAGCGATCAGCTCAATACGGTGAAAACCGATAATATGATGAACTCCTTAAACGGGAAGGTTGCGGGTCTTACCATTTCTCCCAGTGCATCCGGTGTTGGAGGTTCCGCTAAAGTGATTTTACGAGGTAGTCGTTCTGCCAATGGGAACAATCAGCCTTTATATGTAATTGATGGGGTACCCATCACCAACTCCGCGAATGCCAACGGACAGCAAAACGGGACTTTTGGCGGCGGCCCAGACGGTGGCGATGGTATTTCTAACCTGAATCCGGAAGATATTGAAAGCATCTCTGTGTTGGAAGGTGCTTCCGCAGCCGCACTATATGGTAGCCAGGCTCAGAACGGCGTTATTCTGATTACAACCAAAAAAGGGAAAGCGGGCCATGCGGTTATACAGGTAAACAGCAGCTACGCTATTGATCATATTGCCTATAAACCTGAGTTTCAAAATAGTTATGGCCCTACAGGCGGAACCGGGTTTCAGAGTTGGGGAGATAAGATCTCCGGGGGCGGCACAGATAATCTGGATTTATTTTACCAGAATGGCACCAACTGGACCAATTCCGTCAGTTTCTCCGCCGGTTCTGATAAAGCACAGACCTATATCTCTTATGCCAATACAAGTGCAAAGGGTACGGAGCCCGGAAATAAGCTTTCCCGCAACAATTTCAATTTAAGAGAAACAGGGCATTTTTTAAATGACAAACTGACCGTGGATGGTAATTTTATGTTTGTCAATCAAAAAATCAATAATAGCCCCGCTCTAGGTTTATACCTGAACCCGTTAACAGGATTATATCTGTTCCCAAGAGGTGTGGATATCACCCCTTATAAGACAGGATATCTGAATGCAGACGCAACCGGACAGGACAGACAAAACTGGCCTGATATAGAAGATATTATTCAAAATCCATGGTGGATCCTAAATAAGGATATAAGCGTAGCCAACAGAAACCGTATCATCTTAAGCGGCAATGTTAAGTACGACTTTACCAAATGGATGAATATTCAGTTAAGAGGTAATGTGGACCGTACAACAGACCGTTTTGAAAATGACCGTTATTCCGGTACCAGTAAGGTGTTTGATGCTAACGGAAACGGGTATATGAATCTGAGTAATCAGACCTTCACCCAGAAATACGGTGACGTAATTTTAACGATCAACGATCCCAATGACGCCGCTAAATTTAAAATAGGGGGTATTGTCGGAGCAAGTATTACGGACCAGAAGCTGGATGGACTCAGCATAGCGGGAGAGTTGTCCACGCAGGATTTCTTTACGACCAGCAACATCATTGAAAGCCAGGCGGGAACTACGACCAAAACGCTGGCTAAGACCATGCAGACCGTGCCCAGTCACAGTCAGCTGCAGTCCATTTTTGCCAATGCCAATTTATCTTATGATAACTGGGCTTTCTTAACGCTTACGGGCAGAAATGACTGGTCTTCCAACCTTTCATACACGCCAAACTTTTCCTATTTCTACCCCTCAGTTGGTTTGTCCCTGATTATCTCTCAGGTACTGCATATGCCAGCCTATGTGGATTATGGTAAAATCAGAGGTACCTTTGCCCAGGTCGGGAACACCGTTCCTCCTTACCTGACAAGGGTTCAGAATACACAAAATGCGGCCGGTCAGCTGCAGTTTAATACGGCGGCCGCCTTCACGGATCTTAAGCCTGAAAAAACCAATTCACTGGAATTTGGTACAGACTGGCGTTTCTTTAACGACCGCCTGAATCTGAGTGTTACCTATTATAAGACCAACACAAAAAATCAGTACATACCTATCGACGCTCCAATTTCTTCGTTGATCTCTACCGGTTATGTAAATGCAGGTAATATCCAGAATACGGGTATTGAGTTTACCATTAACGGAGATGTTATCAGAAATAAGAATTTTACCTGGAATACGGGATTTAACGGATCTACCAATAAAAACACCATTGTGGATCTGGATTCCAAAGATGGAATTGATCAGTTTATATTAACCGGAAACGGCAACAATTCTTATCAGTCTATTTTGCAGAAAGGCGGCTCATATGGAGATATCTCCGGGGTAATCTTTAACAGAGATGATCAGGGCCGTATCATTTTCTCCGGTAGCGGAACAGATAGTGATCCATACAGACCGGAGAGCAATGGATTCGGTTTTTTGGGTAATCCCAATCCGACCTTTCAACTGGGCTGGTCCAATAGTCTGACTTATAAGGACTTCTCTTTAAGCCTGCTGGTGGATGGTCGTTTCGGTGGGCAGGTGCTTTCCATGACGCAGATGCTGTTGGATCAGTACGGCGTATCCAAACAGACGGGTGATGCCAGGGATTTAGGTTATGTGGCGGTAAATGGGGTAGATGGGTCTGGCAACGCGGTCTCAAAGGTGGACCCTGAGACCTGGTACGGAGCCATAGGAAGCAGATCCGGTATCTCAGAAGCTTATATTTACAGTGCGACAGTTGTCCGTTTAAGAGAAGCTTCTTTGGGATATAATTTCCCGATCAACAATAAAAACAGTTTTTTCCATAGTATAAAAGCCTCTTTAATTGGCCGGAACTTAATCTACTTCTACAAAAAGGCGCCTTTTGATCCGGAACTGACTATGTCAACCGGCAACGGACTTTCCGGAGTAGATGTTTTCAATCAGCCCGCAACCCGTTATATGGGAATCAGCGTGAATCTAACCTTTTAATGTCATTGGCTTAACAAGAAAAAATAATTGATCATGAATTTACATACTAAAAATATTTTCAAGATAAAATACCCGGTTAAATCGTTATTGGTTTTATCCGGTCTTCTATTCGCATTCGGGTCCTGTACCAAGGATTTTGAATCTTATAATACCAATCCCACTTCATTAAATGATGAGCAGACCTTGTCGATATTGACTACTGCATTTGGTCCCATAGAACAGGCCATATACAGCAATTATCAGACAGCACAGAACCTGAGTGCAGATGCTTATAGTGGATATATGATGAGTCCGACTCCTTTTTCTGCCAACTACAACCTGAACTATGCCATGACTGACAACTGGAACGTGAATGGGTTCAGAGACCCGTACACTCAGGTAATGGCACCAATTAAGAAAATCGCAGAGGCAGGAGCCAGAGAAAAACTGCCGGAACTCTGGGGAGTGGCTTTATTAATACAAGTGGAAGCGATGGATAGAGTGACGGACCGGTTCGGCCCGATTCCTTATACACTGGCCGGCACTTCATTAAAATCGGTGGCTTATGATGATCAGAAAACCGTTTACGAAACTTTCTTTAAACAAATAGACACCGCTGTTGCTAACCTGACCACCTATGTAGCGGCACATCCGGGTGAGTCATCACTAGGAGATGGCGACTTGATCTATGGAGGTGATTTTACTGAATGGATCAAGTTTGCCAATTCTCTTAGGTTGAGGCTTGCCATGCGTGTTTCTGTCGTTGACCCTGAATTGGCTAAGGAACAGGGAGAAAAGGCGCTGGCTCAATCAGAGGGCTTATTGTCTACTCCTGCTGATGATGCGGCTATCTCCCAGGGAGGTGGCAGAAATAATGACCTCTGGCAGATCACTGAATCCTGGGGAGACAACCGTTTAGGGGCTGCTCTGGGAACCTATCTGAATGGATATAATGATCCAAGGCTGTCTGAATATGCAACACCGGCAACGGACGCAAAACTGGATGGCAAGTATATCGGGATCAGAATTGGGATTGCCATTAACGCCAAGGCAGACTATGAAGGTTATGCGTCCCTTAACACCGGTAAAAATTTCACCCAGACTTCTGCACAGATGATCATGACGGCTGCCGAGTGCTGGTTTTTAAAGGCTGAAGCCGCGCTGAGAGGATGGACAGGCGCGGGTGATGTAAAGGAAGATTATGAAACGGGTATTCAGACTTCCATGGATCAGTGGGGCGTGGAGATTGGCAATTATCTGAGTGATAACACATCCAAAGAAGCCGCCTACGAGGATCCTAAGAATGCTGCCAATAACAGCCCTGCACTAAGCACGATCACCATCAAATGGGATGGTGCTGCTTCTAAGGAAGTACAACTGGAAAGGATTATCACACAAAAATGGATTGCCATGTTCCCGGATGGCCAGGAAGCCTGGGCAGAATACCGCAGAACAGGTTATCCTAAACTCTTCCCGGTCGTACACAATAATAGTGGCGGCAAAATCAGTACAGAAGATCAGGTTCGCCGTATTCCTTATCCATCCATAGAGTACTCTACGGATAACGGAACGGCCGTTACGGATGCAGTGAAGAATTTACTGGGTGGTGAGGATAATGGTGGCACCAGACTTTGGTGGGACGTAAAAGGCACTAATTTTTAAAAACACCCCTGCAGCTATATAAAGAGGCAATTAGATCTGACCTCTCATTACCGGCGGACTCATCCGTCGGTATTTTTTTTTGATTAAATTTCTGAATTTCCTGAGTCGCATTTATACCAATTAAATCAAGTCAACCGTTTTTCGGCATATTGACTGGTAAATAAAATTAGAAGGGTAGAACTGACGATTTATAGGAATGTTGGATGGAACAATCATAAATAAAGATTATATTTGTTAGGCTTTCATTCAAAATCAAAAACTTCAACCTATGGCTTTACTTACAAATGAACCCCGTCAGCTGCCCCGTCGTGATTTTTTAAAAAAGACTTTACTGGGAGGTGTGGCGATATTAATTGCCGGAAAACATGGCTTTGCCAGTTCTGTTTTTGTCCAGGCACGTCCGGATTCTAAAATTCATGGGGTACAAATTGGCGTTATTACCTATTCATATAGAGATATGCCAGGAGATATCCATCAGATTCTGAAATATGTAGTTGACAGTGGTATCAGTGCCATTGAACTGATGGGTGACGCGGTAGAAGAATTTGCCGGCAGACCAAATGACAGAAGCCAGGTTGCCGCCTGGAGGGCTTCGGTTTCCATGGACAAGTTTAAGGAAGTAGGCCAGATGTTTCATAAAGCGGGCATTCAGATTTATGCCTTTAAACCGGACGCCTTAGGTAGTCATAATAGCGATGAAGAAATCGTTTATGCAATGAATGCTGCCCGCGCCCTGGGGTCAAAAGTAGTAACGGTTGAACTGCCCGAAGATCCTAAACAGTCAGCCAGGCTGGGTAAACTGGGTGAAGCGAATAATATGTATATCGGATATCACGCCCATACGCAGGCAACAGATACTGCCTGGGATACAGCTCTTAGCCAATCCCGGTATAATACCATGAATCTGGATTGCGGTCATTATATTGCCTCCGGACATGGCAATAATGCAGAAAGCCTGCTCGCCCTGATTCAAAAAAGACATGACAGGATTACTTCCTTACATATTAAAGACCGCAAAACCAAAGCTGACGGCGGACAGAATATGCCATGGGGTGAGGGAGACACGCCTATAAAGGAAATCCTGAATTTAATGCGTACTAAAAAGTATAAATTCCCTGCAACCATCGAACAGGAATATGATATTCCAACTGGTTCCAATGCGGTGCTGGAAGTGAAAAAGTGCCTGGATTACGCAAGAAAAGCACTTGGTTGATTGAATGGGAATACCTATTTTATTGTAAGTGCTAAAGTGCCCGGTTTAGCAATGGACACAGTTTAGCATAACAACATCCTTCAATAGCGCGTTTTTCTAAAAAGTGTGCAATCGAATGCAATTATTAAATTTATTTTGTATTTTTAACCGAACAGATTTATTTTTTACTACGTATAATTCTTTAAAAAGTAGCATTTGATATGGCCTCTCCAATGAAACGCTGGATTGTAAAGACCGCTATTTTGAGTGGGATAATGTGCCTATGTTTAGGTGTATCTGCCCAAAATAAGCAACCCACAACCTGGATTAATCCGACCGCACTGAACTACCGCTTTAGTGAAAACGGTCTTGGATACCGGGAAGCCGCAGATCCCGTCGTACATTTGTTTAAAGGGCTTTACTATCTGTATGCTTCTAAGTCAGGAGGGTATTGGTATTCTGAGGATTTATGTAGCTGGCAATACAGGCCTTCGGTTACCTTGCCGGTGAAAGACTATGCACCGGCTGTCATGTCAATTAGAGATACTGTTTTTTATACCGCATCAGGCGGCACACACCAGATTTATTATAGCCTGGATCCAAGACTGGATGACTGGAAGGTCTATAACGCTCATTTTGCCTTGTCGGTTACAGATCCTGATTTGTTCCTAGATGATGATGGCCGGGTCTATTTTTATTATGGATGTTCCGATAAGGATCCTATTATGGGGGTAGAACTTAACCGGCACCATTTATTGGATACGATCGGTGTACCCCAGGTACTCATCCGGCATAATATAAAAGATCACGGGTGGGAATCTCCTGCAGAGGACAATTTAGAAAGAGTAAATGGCTGGAACGAAGGGCCATGGATGACAAAATATAATGGTAAGTATTATTTACAATACGCTTCTCCGGGGACACAGTTTAAAGTGTATGCGGATGGAGTCTACGAATCAGATCGGCCTTTAGGGCCTTTTACCTATATGGAGAACAGTCCTTTTTCCTATAAGCCAAAAGGGTTTATCGGAGGAGCCGGACACGGCGCTACCTTTAAAGATAAATATGGAAATTACTGGCATATTGCTACCATGAGTATTTCTGTTCGACATATGTTTGAAAGAAGACTGGGTATTTTTCCTGCATTTTTTGACAAGTCCGGATTATTACATTGCGTAACGGGTTTTGGAGATTATCCTCAAAAAAAGGTAACAGGAAAAATTGATTTTGAACATACCAGTATATTTACCGGTTGGATGTTACTCTCCTATCATAAGAAGGTGATGGCATCCTCTTCATTGCCTGACCATGGACCGGAACTTGCTGTGAATGAAGATATCCGCAACTGGTGGAGTGCGGCAAGCGGTAAAAAGGGAGAGTGGCTCTCCATGGACCTTGGACATATAAGCAAGGTGCAGGCGATTCAGATAAATTTTGCGGATCAGGATGCTAATTTAAAGGATACAGATCGTGTGGAACCTTATAGATATCAGATTGAAGGCTCCAAAGATGGTACAACCTGGCAATTGTTAGCAGATAAAAGCAACAACCAAAAAGATCTGGTAGATGATTATATTGAACTGAGTTATCCCCAAGATATACGCTATCTTAAAATAACAAATATCGGTGTGCCAGCAGGTAAATTTTCTGTTTCCGGGTTTCGGGTTTTTGGTACTACAAAAGGAAAGAAGCCGGACCCGGTGAAGGATATTAGCGTATTGAGAAATACAGGAGATTTAAGAAGTGCTGTTCTCAGTTGGACGCCTTCAAAGGGTGCAACGGGCTACCTGGTTAAATATGGAATTGCTCCTGGCATTTTATTTCATTCGGCAATAGTGTATGGCGAACATCAACTGGAACTTAATGGTCTTAATACCTCTGCAACTTATTATTTTAAAGTAGATGCCTTTAATGAATCAGGGGTGACAGATGGTAAGTAAGAGTATGTAAGGAGGTCTTTAGGGCGGATTTTTTATTGAACTAAAAATATATGGGGCCCTTCATATCCTTAATGATATTTTCAATAAAAGAATTCAAGAATATTTAAAAGAGATCCTTCAGACATCTAAGTGCTGCGTGATATCCACACATGCCATGAACCCCACCTCCGGGAGGAGTAGAAGATGAGCATAAATAAACTCCCTTAGCCGAGGTTCTATAAGGAGATAGGCTAAGTACTGGACGAGTGTATAATTGTCGAATGTCCAAAATCCCCCCATTAATATCCCCTCCAACATAATTGGGGTTATAAAGCTCCAGTTGTTGTGCGTTAATGGTATTACGTTGGATTATGGTATTTTTGAATCCCGGAGCATATCTTTCTATTTGGTTCTCAATTATTTCTGTTTGGTCAATAGTAGATCCGTTTGGAACATGACAGTATGCCCATGCAATATGTTTTCCTTCTGGGGCGCGTGATTTGTCGTACAGGGTGGGCTGACTCAATAAAACGAAAGGTGTCGTAGGATTGATTCCCCTGGAAGTATTTAATTCACTGGTAGCTATTTCTTCAAATGTGCTTCCAAGATGAACTGTTCCTGCCTTTTGACAGTCCTGATTTTTAAAAGCGATAGGTTCATTGAGTGCCCAATCCATTTTAAAGACCCCCATTCCATAACGGAAATGCTGTAATTGCCGTGTGTATGAAGATGATAAACGAAGATCTTTTAAATTGAGTAATTGTTTCGGCGTGAGATCTAATAATATTGCTTTAGATGTGGGTAATTGTTCTATTGATTCAATGAAATTTCCAGTTTCGATTCTGCCTCCTATTGTTTTAAAATACGCTCCTAATGCATTCGCCATATTTTGCGACCCACCTTTTATTATGGGCCAGCCATATAAATGAGAAGCAGTCATTAACACTAAGCCTATTGCGGAAGAGGCAATATTGGATAAAGGCTGAATAGAGTGGGCTGCCATGCCGGCCCAAAGTCCTCGTGCTTCATCCGTTTTAAATCGATTTGCCAGAAAAGTTGCCGGCATTATAGCCAGCTTCCCAAATTTCGCCATTGAAATTGGCTTTTTCGGGAAATGTAGCGGGCCTAAGGCATCTTCTATGACTTCTGGCCAAATTTCTAATAGCGGGCTTATAAGGGATTTATATTTTTTGCCATCTCTGCCTAGAGAGTCTGCTGTTCTATCAATTGAGTGATGAAGTATTGCAGCCTTGCCAGTATCTAACGGGTGAGCCGCATCTATTTCTGGATATATGAACTGTACTCCAAGTTGATCAAAAGGTATAGTTTTAAAAAAGGGGGAGCTAATAGCCATCGGATGAACTGCTGAACAAATATCATGTTGATACCCTGGTGCTGTAATTTCAGCAGTTCTCATTCCTCCTCCGACAGTATTTTTACCTTCAATTAATAAGACAGATAGCCCATTCCTTTGTAGCGTAATAGCAGCTGCCAAGCCATTTGGCCCCGAACCAATGACAATTGCATCGTAATTTTTATTAGACATTATTTATTGCTTTGAAGAATGTAGTAAGTTTGAAAGAGCAGATTGAATATCTGGATATTTGAATTTGAAATTAATGTTTTGTAAATAATCAGAACTGACTCTTCTACCTCTTAATATTAGTTCTGGCTGTGTTCCGTTGAGGAAAAGACCGATTTTTGCCATAATTGGTGGCGTATTCAAATAATAAGGGTGTTTGATTAGTTTACGTAATGCTTGCATAAATTCCTTATTCTTAATTGGGTTAGGTGAAGTGCAATTAATAGCTCCCTGAAAATTATCCTGGTAAATGGCTAACTTGAGAATATTAATAAAATCTTCCTCATGAATCCAGGAGAAGTACTGTTCTCCACTTCCAATATTTCCACCAAATCCCAATTTTATTAATTTTGAAAAAGGTTGTAACAGACCTATGTCTTTTTGTAAAACAACACCTAATCTCAGTATAACTCTTTTAGTATTTGGCGTCTGGTGTTTGAAGTATTCTTGTTCCCACTTTCTGCAAACATCAGCAGAAAAACCTTCACCGGGGTTTTCTGCTTCATTTGTTATAAATTTATCTGAATAGCCAAAAAGGGCAATTGAGCTAGCATTTATCCATACTTTTGGTGGATTCTTTGTTTTTTGAATTCCCTCTGCTAAAACGTTTGTCGCATCAACTCTTGAAGATAGTATCAGTTTTTTATTTTTAGGAGTGTAGCGGCAGTTAACGGACTTGCCAGTGAGGTTAATAATTGCTTTTGCTGATTCAAGAACTCTTGCCCAGTCTCCTAAGTTTTTGCTATCCCAATGTATATAATTTATTTTATTTATTATTCGACTTGGGCCTCTAGTCAGTATTGTTAGTGATTCACCTTCCTTTTGTAGATATTTAACAATGGTTTGTCCTAGAAATCCAGATCCTCCTGCTATTATTATTTGATTACTCATCGTTGATTATATTAGTTGGATTTTGATTGGAAGTATAATGAATACAACTATCATAAATTGAGAGATATCGATTTATTTTACTACATATCCCATCCTGATGCCTAACAGAGGCATATCCTGAACTCAGTGTTGTTATGCCATTAAATTGTGACTCCACTAAATGTGGATGATTATTAAAGTACTTACATGTTCGGCATTGTTCTTTAGGAGTTGCTTTGGATGTCTGTATATATTTTAAAATCTTCATCTTATTAATTTGTTGTAATGTTAGTCCAGTAATGACCAAAAACACCTACAGATAATATATAGCCTAAAATCAGGTTTACGATAACCCCAATTGTAAAGGCAATGAATGGCTTGATTCCTGCTTTTGCTAATTCTTTAAACCTTGTAGTTAATCCAATGCTGAGAAAGCTAAAAGTAAAAGCCCATGTTCTTAATGAAGTGATAGGTGTTATTAATGCAGGTTTAACCACAGTGTTATATTCCGCCAAAGAATTCCCTTGTACTATTAAAGAAGTAAGGATAGATGCGATTAAAAACCCTAGAACGAATTTTGGGAATCTCCACCAGATTTGACCAATTTGAACTTTGGAATTTGTTTCGTTTCTTTCCCAAATTGTAACAGATATAAGTGCTAAAATAAAAGACCAAATGCCAATCCAAATATCCCGACCTATTACTTTTATTAAAGTATATGCGGCAAGTGCTTGATCCGTTGTTCCTGTAATTGCCGGATGAGTTGCTGCAAGACCTCCGTATGATTGTGCAGCTGCTAGACCCGCGGCATCTGCAAATTCGGATGTGCCAATCCATGCTCCTGCAATACCAGTAGGCAAATTCAATAATCTGGCAATAAACGGGAGGACAAAAATGATAATAATTGCCCACAAAACCACAAGACTGATAGCGATTGGAGGGTGCTCTTTTTTTGCACGTACAGCACCTGCTACAGCTATTGAAGCGGAAACTCCGCAAACTGCGCCTCCTGTACCAAGTACAGCGGCAAGTCTTCTGTCAAGCCCTAGTTTTTTTGCAGTAAAGAATATTGTTAGAAAGGTAACGATTGAAACAATTGAAGCTTGCAGTATGGCTATTGGCCCTCCCCAAATGATTAAAGTAAACGGTAAAGTTGCTCCTAACAATACTATGCCCAATTTAATATAGAACTCTACCCTGAAACCTGCGTCTAGCCATTTTGGGAGACCTATTATATTTGATATGAATAATCCTAATGCTAATGCTAGTAGCGGAGGCTCTAAATTATATTTATTAGCTTGATCCCAACTACCTATAATATAAATAATTAAAGACAATACGAAAATAAACAGGAATGACTTTAAAAATGCCTTTGGTTTTTGACCAATAAAGGAAGTGACTATTGTGAAAAGTAGTGCTAGTCCGATAAATAAAGCAATATATCTTAAGCCATTTTCTGACAGCTGATTTGCAAGATCAGAAGGCGTACTCCATTTACCAGGAGCCACAGCAATCCAGGAGATACTCGAACCTGCGATGTAAAAAGCGTAAGCAATAAAAACAATACCTAAACCTAACCAAACTGCCCACCAATCTTCTTTTGATAGTAATTCCTTGAAAAGGGAGGTGTTGCTCCCTCCCAACGGTTGGATATGACTTGATTCCATAAAATAATAGTAATTTAAATTGAAAAAATGCAAGAAACGATAAAGCGAGTCGATGATGTTGTTAAGCAAATGTATTAATCCATTATTAATCTACCAAAATAGTAGACTAGTAATTTTAATAGAAGGCGGCTTGTTTTTAAATTATTCTCTTTGCTTGAGTTGTTAGGGGATTATTTGATTTTGAGGAACAAAAAAATATTAGGAAATGAAGATTACAATAAATTTAATATGAATGCTTTAGGGTAGTTTACTAACTTTTGTATGTAAAAATTTAAAAAAAATAAAAAAATAATAGTCTATAAAATTGGTAGACTAATAATTTCAATTATTTTTGCAATCAAGAAATCATAATAAGATGTTGGGTGGAGTTGTTAGTTTAAATTTTTTAGGATTACAAGCTGGAGGAAAGGTAGCTTGTTGTAGCAGTTTGTAAATATCCAACACGGACCTTTTATCTGTGTCCATATTCCAAAATTCTAAATACTTTCAATATGGTATTGCGCTTCTCTTGCCCGTTAGGGCAATAAACTATTCATAAAATTGCCGGAACTGTTGACGCAGTTCCGGCATGAAAACAATTAAGGCTGTCGCTAAACAAACAATCCCGAGTAATCGAGACTGTGACCTTTTTATATGTTAACAAACAAAATTAATGAAAAATTTTCTGTTGGGAACATTTTTAACGTTCCTACTTCTTTTCCCTTATTTTATTAAGGCTCAGAATAAAAATGAGCCTCAACTCCATATCAATTCTATATTGAATGGTAAAATAATTGACCAACGGACAAAATTGCCAATTGAAGGAGCAACAATACAAATTAAGGGTATAACACATAGTGTACTCTCGGATAAAAAAGGGGAGTTCAGTTTTAAAACTGGCCAAACGCTTCCATATACCTTGATCATATCATATGTAGGTTATGATACGGTAGAGGTAGTTGCAGAAAAATCTCCTTTAGTCGTCAAATTAAATGAATCTGCTAATCAGTTAAATGATATTGTTGTTGTAGGGTATGGTACACAAAAAAAAATTGCGATTGTCGGGTCTATTGCGACAGTTAAAGCAGATGAAACTAAGAGTATTCCTGTAGCAAGTTTAGATGCCCAATTGCAAGGAAAGGCGGCTGGGGTACAAATCAATTCTCAATCTGGGACTCCAGGGGAAGGTGTAAGAATTAGAGTCAGGGGGTCGACCTCTATTAATGCAAGTAATGATCCACTTTACATAGTTGATGGAGTATTTATAAACAGTAACTCATTGGCAAATGCAGATGCTACTACTGCTAGCGGAAAAGCCGGCCCAATGAATTTAGGGCAAAAGCAAACTTCTGCAATAGCCGACATAAGTCCCTCTGATATTGAAAGTATTCAAGTATTAAAGGATGCAGAGGCAACCGCAATTTATGGATCACGAGGCGCTAATGGTGTAGTAATAATTACGACGAAGCATTCAAATCGAGAAGGAAAAGCAAAGGTTGTTGCTAATGTCTCGGAGGGATTTGCAAAGGTGCAAAAAGGTAAGTTATGGGATGTGGCAACGGGGGAAGAATATGCTACTATCGTAAATGAGACATGGATTAATTCGGGTATTGACAAACCATCATTGTCTCAAACCGAAGAAAATGTTCCATTTCAAAGAGCACCAGATGGATCATGGTATCCGGGAAATAATACTTATCGTGGAAATCCATCAGATCAACAAAGTTATACACCAATTAGGCTTAATCAAGTTTTTAGAACAGGCTCCTTGCATAGCTATGATTTAGCTGTACTTGGAGGCTCCAAAATAACTAATTATTACGTAGGAGCGTCTTATAATAAACAAGATGCAACTATTAAGCCCGCAGATTTTAGTAGGATTAGTTTAAAAGCGAATCTGAAATCAAAAATAAGTGAATCTGTTTCATTAGGATTAAATAATTTATTTTCAAGAACATATAGAAACCAATTGAGAGACGGAAATGGCCCTGAGGCTGGAATTTTTCAATCTGCACTTCAAACTCCAACATATTTGCCTGTAAGTGATTCTAGCGGGAATCCACTGCGATGGGCAAGTTTTGATAATACTGAAGTTCTTGTCAATAACCCTGCGCAATGGACAAGCAGTTTAAGATATATCGGAAATGTTTATTTAGATATTCAGCTACTTCCCAATTTATTGTTTCATAGTTCGTTTGGAATCGATTATAATAATTATCGTGAATCTGAATATTACAATACCAAAACTTTAATAGGTTCTTCGACCCAAGGGGAAGCAAAAAATAATTTAATCCACAATTCTTCTTGGGTTAATGAACAAACGTTGTCATTTAATAACACTTTAGGAGATAAAGGTAATATAAGTTTCCTTATTGGTAATACTCTTCAAAAGAATCAATGGGATGCAAATTATTTAGCTGGAACAGGATTTCCAAGTGATGCATATAAATTAATATCGTCTGCTTCAAATATTACAGGTGGGCAAGATGAATCAAAAAACTCTTTAGCTTCCTTTTTTTCAAGGGTGAGTTACAATTATGATAGAAAATATTATTTAGAGGCGACGGCAAGAGCAGATGGTTCTTCTAAGTTTGGAAGGAATCACAAATGGGGATACTTCCCAGCCATTGGAGCAAGTTGGGTAGTTAAAAATGAGGAGTTTTTGCATGATTTTGATGGAATCTCTACCTTAAAATTAAGGGCATCTTATGGGATAACTGGTAATTCGAATGGAATAAATGATTATGCTTCGCAGGGGTTGTGGACAGGGAGTGCAAGTTATCCGAATTCGCCATCTAGTGGCGACTATGCTGGTACTGCTCCTTTGCAATTAGCGAATCCTGATTTGAAATGGGAAAACACTGCTCAATTTAATTTGGGCGTTGATATGGGGTTATATAATGACCGTATTAATTTGACTTTAGATCTATATTCGAAGTTAACAAATAATGCACTGTTGAATTTACCAGTTCCATCTTCGACAGGCTATACATCACAATTGTCAAATGCAGGCAGAATAAGTAATAAAGGTTATGAATTAGGTATTTCAACTATTAATATCAAAACCAAGGATTTTGAATGGACTACTAATTTCAATATATCTGGCAATTATAATAAGATTCTTAGATTGGAAACTCCAATTACATTTTATAGTCGTGATTGGTTAATTGATGCAGAAGGCCACCCTATGTACTCTTTTTGGTTATATAAACAGTTATATGTTGATTCAAAGACAGGAAATGCAGTTTTTCAGACCGCAGATGGAAAAACTTCTTATAGCGACACATATAATCCAAATGTGACTTTGACAAATGATGATAGGGTTATAATGGGGAATGCTATGCCTGATTTTTTTGGAGGAATAACTAATAATATAAATTATAAAAGATTCGATTTTAATTTGTTTGTTTCATATCAGTATGGAAATGATATAATTAATTACAACCGATTTTTAGGGAATAAGCAAGGACAGGCCCCAACATTTGCAAATAGATTTATAACTAAAGATCAATTAAATAGATGGACGACTCCAGGTCAAATAACAGATGTTCCAAGGGTGACCAGTGTAGGTAATAATTATTTAGTTGAACAAAATAGCAGATTTTTAGAGGACGGATCCTTTATTAGATTGAAATCACTCACCATTGGTTATACATTTCCAGAAAGTGTAACTACTAAAATCAAATTAGATAAAGTGAGATTCTATATTCAAGGTACGAATCTTTTGCTTTTGACAAAATATTCTGGACCAGATCCAGAGATAAGTGTAAGTCAGGGATACAACGGGAATGCACCAGGATTGGATCAAGGAACTCCTCCTCAGCCAAGAAGTATCCAATTTGGATTAAATGTTACTTTTTAAATTATTATATATGTATTATTCAAAAAATAAAATTCGTAATTATTTAAGGTTTATTATAGTTTTTACTTTAGCCATTTATACAAGTTCTTGTAATAAATTTTTAGCCATTACTCCTACAAACGCTGTTTCAGATCAAATTGCTATAACTGATAGTGCTTCAGCCTCAAATGCACTAAGGGGTAATTATAGGACATTAGCTGATGGTTTGTCTAGTTTTTATTTTGATGTTTTGCTGTCTGGGAATGATATTTTATATACTCAATCATCGGCGTATTCTTTGCAATTTTTATATCACACGCTGACATCAGATAATGATGATTTGGGAACGATCTGGGCAAATGAATATGCCGTTATTAATCAAGCTAATTTTATATTATCCAAGGTTCCTGATCTTCAGAATATTTCGGATAAATATAAAAGCCAGATTCTTGGAGAAGCCTATTTTTTAAGAGGAATTGCTTATTTTAATTTGGCCCGAACTTTTGGAAATGTCCAATTATTCCTTAAACCTACGCTCGAAGTTTCAGATAAGTATGGCGTTTCACAAAGCCCTAAAGATGAGGTTTTGAATCAGGTTTTGAATGACTTGAATGACGCGATTTCATTGTTGCCAGATGTTTTGAATCGAAATAGGGCAACTAAAAAATCTGCGATTGCACTCAGATCTAGGCTTTTTCTTTATCTAGATAATTGGGATGCTGCTGAGAAGGATGCTAGCTCTGTCATAAGTGATTCTTCTAATTATAAGTTGGTCTATCCCTACAGTTTGTTTTATACTTCTTCGGATAATTCTGAAATAATTTTTGAAGCTTCTTATAGCCTTAATTATCCAAATGGGATGTACAGTGGTTGGAAATCTGGGGGTAATTATAGACCTAATGACTCTATTATTAGTCTTTTAAATGATCCTGAAGTTGGAGGATCAAGGAAAAGTTTATTGACAAAATCAGGGAATACAATCTTAGGAAATTTATATCCATCTAGTAATGGAACAGATCCTATCCCATTAATAAGAGTAGCTGAGTTGTTTCTAATTAGGGCTGAAGCTAGAGCACATTTGGGTAATTATGTTGGTGCTTTTTCAGATTTGAATAAGGTTCGAAGCAGAGCAGATCTTCCTAATATAGCTGTATCTAATAATAGTATAATATATGATTATTTAGAAAAAGAGGGCAGAGTTGAATTTGCATTAGAGCCATATAGATGGTTCAATCTAGTTAGAACAGGAAGAGCTGCATCTGTCTTGAATGTTTCCGAAGCATTCCGTTATTTATTCCCTATTCCTACTTCTGAAATACAGGCTGATAAATCCCTGATTCAGAATCCAGGATATTCGAGTTCTAATTAATTTTTTTAAGATAAATTGACTTTTATGTCTTTAAATGGTAGATTTTTGAAAAAAGGTAATAAGATAGGTTCAATTAACAGCCTATTATACGGTGTTGTTCAAGATGACTTTTCTTTTCCGATTTGGAAAAGTTGGGAACAACGTGCTTTTCAGTTTTTCTTTATTTTTTTATTATTATTGACTCTTCCTATTGATTTCAGATTTTATAAATTATTATTTTCCATTGATTGGTTACATATTAATTTTTATTCAATTTTTCAAATTGTTCGGTATCAGACTCAGTTTTTGCCAATTATTTATCTGCCAAAGTGGGGTATAGGAAGTTTTGGAAATTGGGGAGTAGCTGCGATAGTTGCCTTTATTTTATCTCAAGTCTGGTGGCATTATTCATCTAATTATTTGAAGAATTATACTGCTTTAAATTATTGGTTAAGAGTCATTTTAAGATATAGACTTGCGTCTCTATTAATTGTATATGGTTTTATAAAGGTTTTTCCTATCCAAATGCCTTTTCCTTCCTTAAGTAATCTGGTGACTAATTATGGTGACTTTTATGCTTGGAAAATTTATTTTCAAACATTGGGGATAAGTCCTAAGTATGAATCATTTTTGGGATTTATTGAAATTTTTGCTGCAATTTTATTGATAAACAGAAAGACAGCCACTTTTGGTACCGGTTTGTTGATTGGTTTCTTGGGAAATGTTGCTGTAGCCAATGGCTTTTATGATATTGGTGAACACGTGCTTAGCACCTACATAGTTTTATTATCTGTATTTCTTTTTGCTTATGACATTCCTAGATTATATAATTATTTTATTAAAGATGATAAAGAGACTATTGCAGATCGTTTTAAACCTGACTTTTCCGAAAAGAAATTGTCTAGAATAAGACTTTTTTTAAAATTTGGTTTTATAGCCTTTATTTTATTGTATGGAATTTTGACTCAACATAGTTTTGCAATTGAGTCTTATAAATTGCCTAAAGAACAAGGGTTACATGGTGCTTATGGATATTATGATGTGACCAATTTTGTGCTTAATCATGATACGATAAATTATTCCTTTTCTGATCCTCATAGATGGGTTGATGTTGTTTTTGAAAAATGGTCAACCATTTCAATTCGAGATAACCGACCTGTAATTGTTGATAAAACAAGTGGTGAAGGGTATTACGATAAGGATATTGATAGAAATTATGAATTAGCTGGAAATGGCGGTCGTCATTATTATTATTATACAATTGATTCGACTCGAAGATTGTTATTCCTGCAAAATAAGAATCGTGCTAAACGGTTTGATAAGTTCACGTTACACTACACATTTATTAATGATTCCACTTTAGCACTGGATGGTTCTTTAGATAATTCTGATTCAGCTTTTATTGTGCTCAGAAAAAAGAAACTAGACTTTCTAATGTTTGAAGGTCGACGTCACCCTGTTAAAAATTGATAAAATTAAAATTATTTAATACTATGGAATTAACATTGAAATTTAATAAGCTTCATGAAGATGTTCAAGAGTTAGGTGCTAATGCGTGGACTAAAACAAAATTGTTTGCCTTTAGAGTCATTTTTGTTTATATTTTACTTTTGTGCATTCCCACTTATTCTGGATTTTACACGGGAATATTTAAATTAAAATTAAGTCAAATTACATATAATGATCTTCAGTCAATTGTCGCTTTTTGGCCTCCTCAATTTATTACAATTCAAAGTGAAGAGGGAGTTTTTGGGTTACTAAATTATATTAATTTAATTTTAGCTTTATTAATTGCTTTTGGTGCAGCTGGTATTTGGACTGGTCTAGACAGAAAAACTCTTTCTTATAATAAGCTATATTATTGGATTAGAGTGTTAGCTAGATATAGACTTGCTTATGGAATGATTGGCTGGGGTTTAAAAAAGATTTTTCCAATGCAAATGGTGTGGCCAACCATCGGGATGTTGAATACACATTTTGTAGATATGGTTGAGAAAAAGCTATATTGGTCACATGTAGGTGTTGAATTTTGGTATACTGTATTTTTAGGATTTGCTGAGTTTATTCCTGGAATTCTTCTGCTCTTTAGGAAAACAGCCACTTTGGGTGCTGCATTAGCTGCAGTTGTTACTTTTAATATTTGCATTGCCAATCATGCTTATGATGCGGGGGTAGCTGTTCCTGCTGCTTATTTTGCTATTATTGGTTTATTTTTAACTTCTTATGATTTGCCAAATATTTGGAAATTGTTAGTTAAACAGGAAAATGTAAAACCATTTCATTTTTATCCAACATTTACTAAGTCACAGAAATGGATTAGATTTTGGGTCAAATTTGTTTTCAATTTGATCTTTGTGCCGATTTCTGTTTTTTTATGGGGATATGGCTTCTTTAATGGGAATAATTATAATATTCCAAGTACGCCTGGCTTGTCTGATACGAAAGGTTATTATAATGTGTCATTATTTAAATTAAACGGGAAGATTCTTCCATTTAATCCTAATGATTCTATTCGATGGTCCGATGCTACGTTTGAAGCGTGGTCTTCATTAAGTTATAGAACTAATAGGTCTGCTTATATTGACAGGATGATTGGTTATTCCCCACTTAGGGTGAAAGGAAAGAAAAATAGGAAATTGAATCAACCAGATACACAGATTGCAGATTGGTTTGCTAGAGCCAATAAAAACAGAGATTTAGGTGTTACTCGTTGGGAAGTTGGTGGGATGGCTGGCGAAAGAAGATATTTTTTTTATAATGCGGATACTTTAAAACATGTTCTGTATTTGCAGAATAAGAATGTTAATGCTAGAGATGAACGTCAAGTATTAAATTATTCTTTATCAAAAAATAGGATTATTCTTTGGGGAATTAATGAATTTAATGATTCTATTTATGTGGTTTTGGATAAGTCCTTGAAGATCTATCCCTTAGCTGAAGGAAGACAAAGTGTTCGATCTGAATTTTAAATTTGTCAATTTGAAAGTGATAAAAATGCTAGTGTGAATGATGTGGAAACTTGACATGAATGATTCGATTGCTTTCAATTTGAAAAGGTAACAGGTCTTCCCTATTGGTTTTCTGGTTGGTGTAGGGAAGCCTGGTTACCTAATATATTTTCTTGTGTTGAACTTGGTGGCAATAAAAGGCTGTCTCATAAAGAGGTGGCTCTTTTGGTATATTCAAGTCATGATGCTCGCTTTTTGACTTATTCCTAAGTCTCTATGTATTTGTGAATCTTCTTTTTATTTAAATTATTGGCTAGTGGAACTATTAAAAGCCAAATTTCGCAGCCTATTATGAATTTCGATTAATGATTTAATAATATAAGAAGTCGTAACATGACCATTAATTTTGCTCTCATATATTTTCTCACCAGCTTTATGTTTGGTTAAAATGACGGAAGAAATTCAACTTGTTGAGCAGTTAGTAAGGGGAAGTGGATCCGCCTTTAAAAAAATTTATGATATCTATAGTCCTTTGATTTATAATAATATCCGAAAAATTGTCCACCCTATTTCTGAAGCAGAAGATCTTCTCCAGGAAGTGTTTACCTGTTTGTGGCAACAAAGAGAAACTATTGATCCGGAACAACCTATTAGTAACTGGTTATTTGTAGTCAGCTATAATAAATCTGTTTCCTATTTAAAAAGGAAACTACGCCAAAGGATAGATTATACACCTCAAATTGATGGGGCCTTATTTATTGAAGAAGAACCTTTGGATGAAGAATTATATATTGAAAAGGAAATATTCCTTCAGAAAGCAATTGAAAGATTGCCTGCTCATAAGCGTAAAGTAATACAACTGTATTATTTTGAACACAAAGATTGTGATACTATTGCCATTGAACTGAATTTGACAGTTTCTTCTGTCAGGTTTTACCTTAAACAAGCCAAGGGAATTCTTCGAGATGCTGTCTATAGCAACAGGATGTTTAGCGGAACTGGTATAGGCGTCGGGATCACCATTTTATTTTTGCTACTTAATTGCTGATTTATAAGCCCTTTCTACTTTCCTCGTTTTTTCGTAACAATTTATTCATCCAGAATTATATACCCATTTTCCTTTTTTGGAGTATTTAGTAATATATACTATGCATAAATTATTAAAACAAGTTGAGAATTTTTGGTCAAAAAAGACCGAAGCCTCTGATGATCATTCTTTATTGGATGCTATTGAGGAAGCGGAATCATCCGGAGAGCTTGAAAATTATTTGCGTAGGGAATTTGAAAGGGAGCTCCTGAAAATGACTTTAGCACCTATAAATAAAAAGGAAAAAAATGGGATTTGGCGAAATGTTTTAAATGGGCAGACTGTAAAAAAAACAAAGTACCCCGAGGATGATAAGAATCGTTTGCATATTTATTCTTTAGTGGGAGCGTTAGCCGCATGTTTGATTTTAGCTGTTGGAGGCTTTATTTTTTATCAATATTCAGGGATTAAAGGATCGACAAGGCATCTTGTAGCGGTGAACAATGATTCAAGACCATTGTCCCACAGGGTTATTCTTTCTAACACAACTGATAAGGATGAAAAACGGCAACTTTCAGACCATTCGATGGTTATTTTGTCACCGGGTAGCCAAATCAGTTTTCTGGATAGTTTTGCTAAGAATTCTCGGATGATTACATTGGAAGGCAAGGCTATTTTTAAAGTTGCGAGGGATATTCGTCGTCCTTTTATAGTGACCGCCGGAGGGGTAAAAACCACGGCCTTAGGTACCACTTTTTCAGTGGATTCAAGAAAGAAAAGAATTGTTATACGTCTTTTTGAAGGCAAGATTGCTATTGCACCAACTGCAATCTCGTCCCTGAAAATGGCGACGGTTTATTTAAATCCGGGAGATGAATTCAGAGCTGATTTAATTAATAGCTTGTATTGGAAAGGGAAGGCAGCTTCGTCTGAAATTAAGAAAGTAATCCCAAAGGAAAAATCTTCAGATTTGAACCATGACGAAGATCTGATTTTTAATAAATCTGATTTAAGGAATGTTTTTCTGACTTTGGGTAAACATTATCATACAAAAATTGAGTATGATAAGGCATTGGTTAATGGACTGTCTTTCACTGGTTCATTTAAGCGTTCTGATAGCCTGACGGTTATACTTAGAATCGTTTGCTCTCTCAATGGGTTAGATTTTGAAAATAAAGAAGGTGGTTTTGTAATTCAAAAATAAAGCAAAATATAAGGGTTTTTCGTGATTGCCTGATAAGGCAACAGATAAACTATTGTTCAAACTGTAAATTATGGCAAAGAAAAAATTAGTGTTTAAATGGCTTTTTTACCTAAGTTGTATCTGCATATCGGTGAATACTTATGCACAGTCTAGGACTAAAATTAGCGGAGTTGTCCTAGATGAGGCAAATACTCCCTTGAAAGGTGCAGATGTTTCTATTAATAAAACGGGCAAGCAGGATACCAGCCATCTTATCACAGATAAAAATGGGCGGTTTGTAGCAGAAAATTTGGATGCTGAGGCGAGTTATGATATTCAGGTCAAAAACATTGGCTTTCAAAATTTTATCAGAAAGTCTTTTCAGGTAAAAAAAGGGGACAATAACAGTATTTTAATTCGCTTGACTCCTGGTTCTAATTTATTGGATGATGTGATTGTTTCATATGGGATTCAAAAAAGAGCACTGGTAACTGGTTCTGTAGCTGAGGTCAAGGCTGGTCCATTACAGGACGCGCCTGTAAATCAGTTTGCTCAGCAATTGCAAGGTAAAGTCGCCGGGGTTCAGATTAATCAATACAGTGGACAGCCAGGAAGAGGCATTGGCTTTATTGTTCGTGGTGCTGCCTCATTTTATTCGAGCAACCAACCTTTGTTTGTAATTGATGGCGTTCCGATCACAGGAAGCATTAATAATATAAACCCCGCTGAAATTGAGTCATTTAGCTTTTTGAAAGATGCTTCTGCTACTGCATTATATGGTTCAAGAGCTGCAAATGGTGTCGTTTTGATTACAACCAAACACGCGAAGGACGGGCAAAGCGGACTCGATGTTTCAACAAGTTATGCATTACAGAAAATACCAGGAGAAAGACTTCCGGAAATGATGAATGCCAAACAATTTGCGACTTTTATGAAACAAAGGGCAGAAGATGGTTTAAAGTATGAAACTGGATACAAAGTTTCTGCTGATTATCATGCAGCTTATGACGACCCGGATCAATATGGAGCAGGTACCGATTGGTTTAATTTGTTAACCAGAGTTGCGCCCATGCGCAATATTGATATATCGTTGAAATCCGGACATGAGCATAGTTCTTCAACGCTTATGGCAGGTTATCAAGACCAGCAGGGTGTCATTATTAATAATGGTACCAAACTATTTTCATTTAGGTTTAACCAGGATGCCACCTTTATCAACAACCGCTTGAAGATGGGATTCAATATTTCTGCAAGTTACCGAGTTGACCATAATAACCGCTTAAGTACTGACGGGGTAAATGGCTATTTTGAACGTTTTTTTGAGGCTAGCCCATTAATTTCTCCTTATAACGAAGATGGAAGCTATACGCGTATCGTATCGTCTCCAGGAATGGTAAGTTATATAAACCCTCTGGCGACTTATAACCTTACCAATGATGATTATTATACCACCAGAATTCTCGGTAATGGCTACCTGAATTTTGAAATAATTAAAGGTCTGAGTATAAAATCCAGCCTGGGATTTGATAAAGGAGCGGAAACGAGAAAATATTTTCAATCTGGTATTGTTACAGGTACAGAAGGTCAGACTACAGGTACCAGTTCTGCGGTAGACAACGGTTCGTGGACTGCAGAAGCAAACTTAGTCTATAACAAGAATATAGGTAAGGATCATCATATAGAAGCCTTGGCTGGTTATTCAGCACAAAAATTCAGTACATATAGCAATACTCTTACGGGTCTTGGGTTCGAAAGCGATGATATACCTTATCTGAATCAGGCAACAAATATAACGGGGGCCAGCAATGGATCTGCATATTCACTTGTTTCTGTATTAGGCCGGATCAACTATGATTTTAAAAGAAAGTATCTGTTATCTATCGCATCCAGAACTGATGGCTCTTCTAAATTTGGAGAGAACAAAAGATGGGGGGATTTTCCTTCAGTTTCAGTTGGTTGGATTGTAAGTAGTGAAAAATTTATGCAACATTTACGGCCAATCAATTTTCTGAAATTAAGGGCTAGTTACGGTCTGACGGGAAATAACTTTTTCTCAGCTTATTATGCCCCTCAGGCTACTATTGGTACGTTTTATTATAATTTCAATAATCAAATTACACAAGGGCAGACCATCAATAACCTGGGCAATAGCGAATTGGCCTGGGAGCGAAACAAACAGTTTGACCTGGGCCTGGATGTTAATTTATTGAATAACCGGCTTAGCTTTACTTATGATTATTATCATAAAATAACAGATGGTCTCATCCAGCAGCGTGCTTTACCAACATCTACGGGTTTTTCTCAAATTATCTCAAATGTCGGTGCTCTAAAAATGTGGGGTCATGAATTCAGTCTCAGCTCAGTGAATACGACAGGTCGTCTTAAATGGAATACCAGCTTAACTGTGTCAGTTGATAGGAATCTGATTACCAATCTGGTAGATCCTGGTTATATCCGAAGGAACAATACAGTTTCCTCCGATTATTACCGCCAACAGGTTGGGCATCATCTTGGTGAATTTTATGGTTTTGTGTTTGAAGGTCTTTACAAAGACCAGCAGGATCTGGATAATTCTCCTAAATACCAGGCTACTAATAACAATCCACAAGGAGTGTCAGATATAGGTACAATTAAGGTTAAAGATATTAATGGGGATGGAGTAATAGATGATGTAAATGACAGAACGTTTATAGGAGACCCAACACCTAAGTTTACGGGGGGAATGGTAAATAGTTTTGCATTCAAAAATTTCGATCTTAGTTTGGATATGACCTATTCTGTGGGAGGCAAGATTCTGAACGCTGCGAAGTGGGCATATCAAACAAATATGGACGGCTCCAGGGTGCCGCTGGCCGCTGCATTAGATTACTGGCGTTCCGAAGATGATCCTGGTTCTGGTATCTATCCCAGAACAAAAACTGGCACAACAGCAATGGGTCGTCAGGTTAATACGCAGTGGATTGAGAATGGCTCCTATCTCGCTCTTAAAAACATAACCCTTGGTTATACACTTCCCTTAAGAAATATAACCTGGTTAAATAATCTCAGGATATACGGATCTGTTCAACAGGCGTATATATTTACGGGATATTCAGGTATGAATCCTGAAGTTAATGTAGGTAGTTCAGATCCTACTGCCGGAGTTGGCATTGATGAAAATGCTTACCCGATTCCAAGGACTTTTGCTTTTGGTATAACAGCTTCATTTAAATAATCTCTAAACAAATTATAATGAAACGAATATATAACGTGTTTTTATTTATAGCAATAATAGGGGCATTTTCGTGCAAGAAAGACTTTATAGCGCTTACTCCGGTAGACGCTTATACAACTAATAATTTTTATAAGACAGAACAACAATTTGAATCTGCAATGGTAGCAGCTTATGCTCCATTGAGGGATGTTCTTATTAATGATTATTTCACCTCTGAAATGCATTCTGACAATACTATTTATCAGCCTGTAGGCAGTAATGTCGGCACTGCCTATGTATACAGAGAAAATATTTCTGACTTTCTGAATACTTCTGTAAATAGTTATGTAAATGCTACGTGGCAACACAGTTATACAGGTATTTCCAGATGTAATATTATTATCCAGAGTCTGCCGGGTTCGAACATAACGGATTCAATCAAGAAAAATATTGATGGACAGGCGAAATTCCTTCGTGCCTTAAATTATTTTAAATTAGTTCGGTTGTACGGAGCGATTCCCTTATTTTTAAAAGTTGTTACGACGGCTAATGATGCATTTATTCCGCGGACATCGGTGGACTCCGTTTATATGCAGATTGTCAGTGATGCTAAAGATGCGATGGATGAGCTGGCACCTCCGGCGAAATTTCCGCAAACCGGAGTAGCAACGAAAGGAGCCGCAACGATGCTGTTAGCTGATGTATATGCTACACAGAAAAAGTGGACGGAGGTTGAGCAATTGCTCAAAACACTTCCTGCGATGGGCTATGATTTGAATAGCAATTATGGTGATGCTTTTGATCCACTTAATAAAAACAGTAAGGAATCTATTTTTGAAGTTCAATTTCTTGGCGGCGATATGACAGGTTCCACACCCAATGCTTTATCCATTCATTTTATCCCAAGAAGTACAAATACTAAACTTTTAACGGGTATTGTAATCAACAACAGGGTCAGGAGGCTGGAATACTCCTACAAAGGATCTTATTTCCTCTTTTGAGCCAGGGGATAAGCGCCTGGACGCTTCTATTGGTATTATTGAAGGTATTTATGACGGAAGTGATTACCTGAATTATACAGCGGTAAAGAGTATTTCAGACTCTGTACCTGCCGCCGGAGCTACAGCAATTCCATATATCAAAAAATATATGCATTCACCATTGCCTGCCACTTCTGGTTCTAGTGATGATTTTCCAATTTACCGGTATTCTGAAGCATTATTACTCTTATCTGAATCTCTTAATGAGCAAGGTCGCCCCAGTGAAGCCTTAATTCCTCTAAACAGAGTCAGAGCGCGTGCTGGTCTGGATCCGATTACGGAAACTAATCAAAGCAGTCTTCGAAAATTAATTTTTCATGAAAGAAGAGTGGAACTGGCTTTTGAAAATCATCGTTGGGAGGATTTATTAAGAGAAGGTGATGCTGTGAATATTATTAATACTGTTGGAAAAAAGATTAAGGCGGATGCTCCATATACACCTGCCGGTGCGTATAATATTGATGATCATAACCTGTTATTTCCAATCCCACAAACTGATCTGGACCTTAATAGCCTTCTTTTCCAGAATCCCGGCTATTGAGTATTCTGGCATTTTGATAAAGAAGCAAGATTTGCATTAATTCAAATCACATATTAAGGCCGGACATTTCTTTTCCAATTAAAAGCAATAAACTATGAAGAATAAAAATTTATTTAGAAAAACAAGCATGATATTAGGATGCACAGTGCTTGTCGCTGGACTTATGATAATTATGGGATTTGTCGGATTCCATAAAAACCCGAAAGATGAAGAAAAAGGCTCGGACGATGAATTTACTATAGCGATTCTGCCTGACACCCAATATTATACTTCAGAGAAAATAAAGGGTAAAAAAGAAATGTTTTTTGCCCAGACGGACTGGATCGTTAATAATGCAGCAAAGGAACATATCGCTTATGTGATACAACTTGGAGATGTATCCGATGACGGCGAAAAAAATCCAACCGAATGGGAGTATGCTGCTGATGCTATGTATCGTCTTGAAAAACCGCAGGCCGGATATCCTGAGGGGATCCCTTATGGGTTGGCAGTTGGTAATCATGACCAGACGAAAAGCCAGTATCCTATAAGTGGCAAGACAACCTATTTTAATCGTTATTTTGGGGTCAGTCATTTTGAAGGTAAACCATGGTATGGTGGGCATTATAGAGAGGACAATGACAGTCATTATGATCTATTTACTGCGGCCGGTATTCCATTGATTGTTATTTATCTGGAATATGATTCTTTTGATGAGGATATTGAACCTATGAATGATTGGGCTGAATCGCTGCTTAAAAGGTATAAAGATAGAAAGGCTATTTTAGTCAGCCATTCTTTGATAGGCTTTAATAGAAAGGTCCGTACCAATGAGAAAGGGTTTCCTAAGTTTTCCAAACAAGGACAACGCATTTTTGACCATTTAAAGCGATTTCCCAATGTATTTCTTGCTTTATGTGGTCACGTGGGGGATAATGGAGAGGGGTATCGTCAAGACGGTTATGCCGGACATATGCTTAAAACGTTTTTGTCTGATTACCAGAGTCGTTCTGAAGGAGGACATGGTTTGATGCGCCTGATGACTTTTTCGAAAAAAGATGACTTGATTCGGGTGAGAACCTTTTCGCCTTACACTGGGGAAAAGGAAATGGATGCAGACAGTCATTTCAGCTTGCCTTGGTGGCACCATACAACTGTTGCCAGACAGATGGACTTTAATAATGATAGTAAGACTGACATTGTTTGCTTTGACCAGGGTAAATGGAGCATTAATGGCAAACAAACACTTGAATTAGGCAGCCCGGGCGATATTCCAGTGCCTGCGGATTATAATGGCGACGGTAAAACTGAAGCTGCTGTTTTTAGCCCTTCAAAAGGGGTATTTATCATGGAAGATGGACGCTTCATTAAATATGGAATGAAAGGGGATATTCCCGTACCGGGAGATTATGACGGAGATGGCTTTGCTGATATTGGGGTTTACAGGCCGTCAACTATGACCTGGTATATCCTGGATGTTGACACCATTAAATTTGGGAATAAAAATGGTATCCCCGTTCCGGCAGATTATGATGGCGATGGCAAAATAGATGTTGGGTTTTTCAGGACGACCAATTCAATGTGGCAAACTGCATTGGGTAATATTCCTTTAGATACTTTGCATATGGCTGGTGATATCCCCGTGCCTGGTGATTATGACGGAGATGGGAGAGCAGAAATGGCTGTGTTCAGACCTTCAGAAGGAAAATGGATTATTGACCGACAAAAGGAGCCTATTATTTTTGGCAAGGTGGGTGATTTGCCCATTCCTGGAAATTATGGCCAAGATGGTAAATTAATTCCGGCAGTTTTCAGAGACGGTAAGATTTTAATTTATGGTTCAAATCAATCCCTTCCATATACCAATCTAAAGGCCGAAAGCCTTGTGAATATTAGTCAGGCCGTTCGATTGGCGACTAAAAAAAATAATTTATAAAACCAGTATTTATAAAATCCAAAATTTAGGTATTTAAAATAGATATAGTTCTAGCCCAATAATATTTTTCTATTATAGGCTAGAACTGTATTTCTAAAAAATGGTCACTTATTTACTGTTATAGGTGCATTTCTTAAAATGGTAGCCTAATAACTGATATAGAGGACTGCAGGCGGAATTTCTCCCACTTATTTATTCATGCAATTAAATTTATCAGCGCTTTTATTTATAGGTGGGGTTTAAATTGCTCATTTAGATTTTTCTATTAGTCTTGCTATTTTTTCAGCACCCGCAATGCAAAAAATGACAGGGATTAATGAAAAGCAAATCCATCATTATATGTCTGGGCTAAAAAAGCCTAGGGAAACTCAAAAGAAAAGAATAGAATAAGCATTGCACAAATTGGGAACTGAGTTGTTGTCAATTGAGCTTTAATTGATTTTTTGAAATGATTATTTATTTTCGACCGCCTTGTTCAAAGCGGTTTTTTTACCTTTTACCTGTCCTTTTTCCCCCCTTCCAAAACTCAATCTTTGCCCTATCCACCTAACAATGTGGGCAAACTATGCAGCAGTTGGAGTTACAAGAAAGAGGGCTTACGCTTAATGACCGCAGCTGGACTTGTCCATCATGTCACCGAGAGCATGACAGGGACCTGAATGCTGCTATCAACATATTAAAAGAAGGTAAAAAGAAAAGTCTGGTTACGGTACATAATCGGACTTAAAACAAAAAAATGCGGAGGCGTTGCCGTTAGGTGAGTCTATGAAGCATAAAAGAACAACCGGATGTCTACTGAAGATATCAGCATGAAATCATGCTGATACGTGAGAGGGCTACCGGAAGTTTCGTACAATACCGGAAGTGCACAAAATAAGAAGGCTGCTTTCCCTCTGAGTGAGAAATCTTGGGGGTGGTGTAGAGATTTTGATCTTGCAACATGTCAGTGAAATTTGTATGAGCTGTTAACTCATTTGTTAACTATTTTCACTGATGCCCTGAGAAAAGCGTTTAAAATCAATCTATTTTTTCAAAAGAGCGGAGACGGCGAGATTCGAACTCGCGATACAGTTTCCCGTATACACACTTTCCAGGCGTGCTCCTTCAACCACTCGGACACGTCTCCTTTTTGCTTTGGGGTGCAAATATAAGGGCTTCTGGATTAATTTCTAATTATTTCGCTTTAAATATCTTTCGGGCGTTAGCAGAGGTGATTTCTGCCAGTGTTTCCAGCGCTATGTCTTTGGACTTTGCCAAGGCTTCCGCGATAGGCAAAATATAGGCGGACTCATTTCTTTTACCTCTATATGGAACGGGAGCCAGATAGGGGGAGTCTGTTTCTAATACAATGTGATTCAATGAGATATCCTTTAGTGCTTCTGGCATATTTGCCTTCTTAAAGGTGAAAACGCCGCCAATGCCAAGGTAAAAATTTAAATCAATAATGGCCTTAGCCTGTTCAGTGGTACCTCCAAAACAATGAAATATCCCTTGAAGCCCCCGATCAGAAAAAGGTTTTACCGTTGCAATGCATTCGTCAATGGAATCTCTGGCGTGGATGGAAATCGGGAGATTTCTGTCCAGTGCCCACTCCATTTGTATTTTAAAGGCTTCATATTGCTCATTAATATGTGTTTTGTCCCAGTAAAAATCAAGTCCGATTTCTCCAATAGCTACAAATTCTCTTTTTTCTAGCCACTTTTCTATGATTTCCAATTCCTTATGAAAATCCTCCTTGACACTGCAGGGGTGCAGACCCATCATGGAATGGCATCTTGTGGGATAGGCATTCTCAATCGCAATCATGGCCTCATGAGTCGTACTGTCAATGGCGGGTAAATAAAATTGTCTGACGCTGGCACTTTCTGCCCTTTGCATGACTGCTTCTATGTCCTCTTTAAACTCTTCTGAGTATAAATGGGTATGTGTATCTATTAGTTCCATACTGCAAAATTAAGGTGAAACTATTTAATAGGATTTTAGAGGGCTTAATTACCTTTGCGGCCATGGGAAAACATAAGTTAGAGCGCTTTGAAGCGATTAAGTCATTTGTCAATGTATTTGAATATCCCCCGAATATGCCGGGTAACTGGGCACGTTATTTTGGAAATAATCACCAGATAACCCTGGAACTGGGTTGTGGGAGAGGGGAGTATTCCGTGGGGCTGGCCAGGTTACTGAAGGAAGGAAACTTTATAGGCATGGATATCAAAGGCAACAGGATCTGGAAAGGTGCCAAGACTGCGCTGGAAGAAGGACTGAAAAACGTTGCTTTTATTCGATCTCAGATTGAACAGGTCGCCAATTATTTTGGCCCAGAAGAAATTAAAAATATCTGGGTCACTTTCCCTGATCCTCAGTTAAGGGATTCAAAAATGAAAAAAAGACTGACCCATCCCCGATTTTTACGCCTTTACCAACAATTTCTTGCAAAGGACGGGTTGGTGCATTTAAAAACAGACAGTCCCGATCTGTACGGTTTCACAAAGACCATGATTTCCTTGTATGGCCTGACTTTAATAACTGACTATGATGATATCTATGGCAAGGGCGTAGCTACAGAAATTCTGTCTATTAAAACGCACTATGAGCAGCTGGATATCGCAAAATCCCAAAAAGTACATTATCTGTGCTTCAGACTGGATAAAGACCTACCTTTAGAGAAAGATAAAGAACTCAGGGCGCTTTTTAGTTCTGAGCAGGATGCTGAATCGTAAAATCTTTCCCTATGAAGCGTGAGAAACATAAAGGGGAGCCCAAGTCAGGGCTGCCCATTGCTAAAAATGCGGATAGTCAACATAACTTTTTTGAAAATGTCTGGGATGTAGCCCGACAGATCCCCAAAGGACGTGTTACTTCCTATGGGTCAATTGCGGCTTATCTGGGAGCCAGGTCCTCTGCCAGGATGGTTGGCTGGGCCATGAACGGGGCCCATGCCAGAAAGGATATTCCGGCACATAGAGTCGTCAACAGGGTCGGTCTGTTAAGTGGACGGGCACATTTCTCTCCCCCTGAGAAAATGCAGGCTTTACTGGAAAAAGAAGGCATTGAAGTAAAAGATCACCAGGTAGTTCACTTTAAGGAACTATTCTGGGATCCTGCCATTGAGCTGGCATTATAAACAAAACCAGTAAACTATTCTAGCTAACGTTATTTAAAATTTCTTTTTCAGAGCGCGCAAAAATTTGCTTTTCTTTCCAGTCATACCACTGATGTGGCCGGATCTTTTTCATCAGCGTATCAATATTACGCATCCCAATGATATTCCAGACGCCCTTTAATTTGCCGGTAAATTCATTATTCAGGGCCCTAAGACTCATCGCAAATCCACTGTCCAGATATTCCATATGATGCCAGTATCCGGCAGGCATAAATAAGGTGTCGCCGTGTTCAAGTGTCAGGTCATAACCTTCTGCATATTGAAGTGCCGGGAATTTATTTATATCCAGTTTACTGTGCTCCGGATCGTAATAATGAGAATAATCGGCCAGACTCAATACTTCAAACGGCTTTCTGTAGAGTAAATGCTGCTGTTCATAAGGGAAAAGCAGCACCCGCTTTCTGCCAATAAACTGGGTATGCACAATATGACTCAGGTCTATATCAAAATGCATATGTGTGACGGCGCCCTGCCCTCCGGTAAACAGCATGGGTGCTCTTTTGACAAAACCATTCATTAGGTGGGTAGGCCAGCTAAAGTCCTCAGAGAGTTCCGGCGCATGGCTGAAGATATTAAATAAGAAGATACGCCACTCGGCCGGCCCCTTGCGGATCATATCTATATAATCCCCGAACTTTACATAATCGTCTGCCTTATTAATGGGCGTATACGCATCACTTTTGACGTTATTATAAATGCCTACTTCTTTTTGTCCTACCTTTTCTTTAAAATAGTCCCAGGTCCATTTCTGATAAGCGGGCCAGGATTTAGCCAGGTCTTTAATGACCAGAGGGGTTCTGGTATTGTAATATTTCTTTTTAAAATCTTCCGGGCTGATACTGGCCACGGTGTCTATATTCTTTAACCGCATTTCGTATCTGTTTAATGGCCAAAAATAAGTCTATTATCAAATATATGATTGCTAAACTTGAAAAAATGCCGTATTTTTAGATATGTTTTTAGAATTACATCCAGATAATCCGAACCCCAGAAATGTTAAAATCGTGACAGAATGCCTGCGCGATGGTGGGGTAGTCATATACCCGACAGATACCATTTACGGGTTAGGATGCGATATATACCAACATAAAGCGGTGGAAAGAATTGCCAGAATTAAACAGACAAAAGTCAATAAAAATCAAATGAGTTTTATCTGTAAAGACCTGAGTGATTTAAGCAAATTTACCAAGTCCATCTCTACCCCTTTATACAGGATGCTTAAAAGCCACCTGCCGGGCCCCTTCACCTTTATATTGCCTGCGAGTAAGGAAGTACCTAAAATATTGCAGACCAAAAAAAATACCATCGGGCTTCGTGTTCCTGATAATATCGTCTGTCAGACGCTTTTATCAGAACTGGGCGGCCCTATTTTATCTACATCGCTGCCGGGTGATATGGTAGAAGAATATACAGATCCCGAACAAATCAATGAAAATTTCCAGGATCTGGTAGATATTGTCATTGACAGCGGCATTGGTAGTATGATCCCTTCGACGGTAGTGGACTGCACGGTAGCGCCCTATGAAGTGTTGCGTCAGGGTGCAGGCCATCTGGAGGATTGATACAATTGTCAGAATTGGATTTCTAAGTGACGGGCCTATACTTTAAAAGCCCGGTAGTAACTCATACGCAAAAGGATTATCAGTAAGATTATTAATGCATGGTTAAAAACTAACAATCTTTTGTTTTTTGGCAACTTGAGCTATAAAAAGGTGTACTTTAGCGCTTTAAAATTATCAAAATCAACATGCGTAGAATATTTGTGATAGGTTCTGCCATAGCCCTTATACTTGCTTTGGCACTTTCATTATTTGTCAGCCACTGGTGGTGGGTATTGTTTGGTCTGTTTGTACTATTAACATTGCAGGGCTATTATGATATGGCGCAAAAGCGACATTCCATAATGAGAACCTTCCCCCTGGTGGGGCGCTTAAGGTACTGGATGGAAGATATACGTCCCAAAATCTATCAGTATTTTGTAGAATCTGATACAGATGGCAAACCCATTAACCGTATTGACCGTTCCAGTATTTATCAAAGAGCAAAACTGGAGACCGATACCATGCCTTTTGGGACGCAGCTGGATGTGTATGCGGAAGGATATGAGTGGATCATGCATTCTATTAATCCCAAAGACTTTAATAAACTGGATACCAGCCCGCGGGTGACTTTTGGCAATAAAGACTGCTTAAAGCCTTATGACGGCAGCATTTTTAATGTCTCTGCGATGAGCTACGGATCACTTAGCTCCAATGCCATTGAAGCGCTGAATGGCGGAGCCAAGATCGGCAATTTTGCTCATAACACCGGGGAAGGAGGCATCAGCCCTTTCCATTTAAAACATGGCGGCGATTTAATCTGGCAGATAGGAACGGGTTATTTTGGCTGCAGAAATGATGACGGTACTTTTTCAAGGGAGCTTTTTCAGGAAAAATCCAATTATGAGAGCGTCAGAATGATTGAGCTGAAAGTCTCTCAGGGAGCAAAACCTGGACATGGCGGTATTCTGCCGGCCTCAAAAAATACCCCGGAAATCGCGAAAATCCGCCATATTAAGCCGGGTACTGTAGTGGCCTCACCGCCATTCCACTCCGCCTTTAATACCCCCCGGGAAATGGTGCTCTTTTTAAAGGAGCTAAGAGATTTATCCGGCGGCAAGCCGGTCGGATTTAAATTATGTATAGGCAGAAAAAGTGAATTCATTGCCATTTGTAAGGCCATGATTGAACTGGATATATATCCTGACTTTATAACCGTGGATGGAGCCGAAGGCGGCACAGGGGCTGCTCCGCAGGAATTCTCCAATTATGTAGGTGTGCCCCTTTTGGACGGATTGGCCTTTGTTGACAATGTATTGACGGGTCTGGACATACGACATCATATTAAGCTGATTGCCTCCGGTAAGATTCTTTCCGGCTTTCATATTGTCAGAGCCATCGCACTGGGTGCGGATGCCTGTAATTCTGCCAGGGCCATGATGATGGCGCTGGGTTGTATCCAGGCTTTGCTGTGCAATACCAACAAATGTCCGACCGGCGTGGCCACTCAGGATCCTGCCTTGGTCGTTGGCCTGGATGTCAATGATAAAAAATACAGAGTGGCTAATTACCATAAAAGTATGCTCAAGACTTTTGTTGAGCTGATAGGAGCCTGCGGGATTGATCACTATAAGCAACTGACACGCTCTCATATATACAGAAGGGTCTTCTTAAATGAAATGCGTTCCTTTGCAGAAATCTATCCGCTGGTACCCAAAGGTTCCATGCTCAGAGGAGAGATTCCGGAAAAATACATAGCTGATTTTAAAAATGCACAGATGGATAGCTGGGTATAGTGAATGGCAGCAGGACCGAAAGCTATTATAAAATAATAAATGGGATAAGACCAGCCGGCCGGTGCCGGTCCTGTCTTATCCCATTTTTAGATCTATATCAGGAAAATTAGAAAACTGCTGCTATGATGTTATCTTAACGGATGCGCAAATGCAAAAACAGATAACAACCAGACCGACTTTTGTAAAATGTATTTTTTACCAGCCGTTGGAAAAATCTTTATTCAGCCTTTCGTATTGTTCCGGTTTCTCCAAGCGCCAGTTTTTATTGTATTTTACATAAAAACTCAGCCAGAAACTTCTGGAAACACGCATAAAATAAGGCTGGAAAATAATCAGTAAAATGGCATTTACCCCGAACCACCAGAATATATTATTGTCATTAATGTCGAAAGAAATTCCGAAAAATACCTTCCAGGCAATAAAAGTAGCCACAGAGAATGCAACGGTTAATGCATAGGCCACATAGCTGGTTCCGTAATAAAATCCTACTTCTAATTCAGTGGGCTGTCCGCAGACTGAACATTTTTCGTTCATACGCATGAACTTACTATTCTTTAAAGCGTATGTATTATTTGTCTCAAACAGATCCCCTCTACGGCATCTTGGACATTTACACTTAAGCGCACTGATGAAGTAATTGGGCGCTTTGTCTTCTCCTGCTGGATGTTGATGATCCGCTTCCATAGTACTTTTAGATTTTGTTCTGCAAAATTACCAAATTAAAGGATTCCGTACATGATTTAATGTCAAAAAAAGACATTTTTGTCTTTTTTTAAGAAACGACTAGTTGTTCACTTTGCAACAATAATGGCAGGTTTGCGCAATAACATTTACTTTTGCCTACTGATTACATGAACTACAGACTGATAACCATAGAAGGAAACATCGGAGCGGGTAAGACGACTTTGTCTACACTGCTGGCCAAGCAGTTAGATGCCCGTTTGGTATTGGAAGAGTTTTCCGACAACCCGTTTTTACCTAAATTTTATGCCGATCCCGATCGTTATGGTTTTCCCCTGGAGCTTTTCTTTATGGCAGAGAGATTCAAGCAGTTAAATGCATTACTGGAACCTGATATGTTCCATCAGGTAACCGTCTCTGATTATCTTTTCATTAAGTGCCTGTTATTTGCCAAAGTCACCCTGGCGGAACAGGAGTACCAATTATATAAAAGATTATTTGATATTATTCATCAGCAACTCATTTATCCGGACATCCTTATTTACCTGCAGGCCCCGGTGGCTAAACTACAGTCCAATATCCATAAAAGGAACCGCAGTTATGAACAGCAGATCCCGGATGAATATTTGAACTCCATTCAGCAGTCTTATTTAAGTTATATTCAGCAAAGAAGTGGCATTACCCTGATGGTGGATGCCTCCAATGCTAATTTTCTGGAAGATCCAAGGCACTTACAGGTGATTTTGGAGGCACTCGAAAAGGATTATACCCAGGGAATACACCGACTTAGTCTTCCCTAAATTATTGATAGCAATACTAATTATATGGCAAACAACACGTCGTCTGGCGGATTTTTCCAAAAAAACCCCGTACTTAAAAACCGGGAATTTATCTGTTTTCTTATTTTCCGCTTTGGAATCTATTTTGCACTTAATCTGCAATCCACGGCCATTTACTATTGGGTATACCATTTAACGGGCAGCAACCTTAAAATGGGATTAATCGGCCTTGCGGAAGTCATTCCCGCCATCGTTTTTTCTATGTTTTCCGGTCATTTTGTGGATCTGCATGAAAAAAAGAAAATGCTGCTGACTTGCCTGATCGGCTATGTATTTTTAGGAGGCGGTTTGTTTTTCCTTTCCACCGGGTTCTCTTTAAACAGGCTGGGTCTGGACTGGACGCTGAACCTCATTTTTGCCCTGATATTTTTTGGCGGAGTGCTCAGAGCCTTTATCAGTCCTGCGGCCTTTGCCCTTTTAGGACAGCTTACACCCAGAGAACATTATCCGAATGCGACCAGCTGGAGCTCCATGGCTTTTAAAGTGGGTTCCGTGGTAGGACCCCTTTCCTTTGGTGCTATTAATGCCATTATGGGCCTTATGTCCGGCAATCCCGTGGATATGGTCCGGACTTCCGGCAGCGTAACGGCCATTGAGGGCGTAACGGGCTCCATGTTTTTGATTTTTGCCATGGAAGCACTGCTATTGATTCCGGTGTGTATCATTAAGGCCAAACCCATTCTTAAAAAGGCCAAAGAGCCGGTGATGCAAAGTTTGTCGCTGGGCGTTAAGTTTATAATGAAAACACCCGCACTGCTGGGTGCGCAGGCGCTGGACATGTTTACCGTATTATTCGGGGGGGCCGTTGCATTACTGCCGGCCTTTGTAGAGATTCACCGGATGACGGAAACGGAATACGGTTTTTTACGGGCAGCTCCGGGAATAGGTTCCATTCTTACTTTGATATTGCTGGCCTATCTGCCCTTAAATACCAATCCAGGTAAAAAACTGCTGTGGTGTTGTGCGGGATTTGGACTCTCTATCATTGTATTTGGTTTCTCCAGGGATATTTATCTGGCCTCTGTGGCACTGATTGCATCAGGCATGTTTGACGCTGTAAGTGTGGTGGTCAGGGGTACCATTTTGCAGTTGGTAACACCTGATGAAATGAGAGGCCGCGTCGCAGCAGTGAATACGATGTTTGTCAGTTCATCCAATGAACTGGGAGATTTTGAAAGCGGGGTGATGGCACACTGGCTGGGTACTATCCGGGCGATTATCGTCGGCGGATGCCTGACACTGGGCGTCGTCGGTCTAATCTCAGCCCGGGCAAAAGAACTCAGGCGCTTTGATTATAAAAAATATTCTTAGGTTATGGGGGTTTTCCATTAACCGGGTTATAAATGTAAACCTGTAATATAAGCTGATTGGCTTATAATACAACAGATATAAAAGTTTGACCCTTAATTTTAAGATTAAGAAGGCCCGGGCAAAATACCCGGGCCTTCTTAGCGTTATTAATTACGAATCAATATTATTTGGTATTTTTATTTATAGACAGAAACTAAATTATCCTGCTCCAGTGACTCAAAAGACCCCCCAAAGCTCCAAGGCGACATCCCGGCAACTTTCGGTGATTTTTGTTTTTATGTTCAGTATCCTGCCGGGTTTGATAGGCATCTGGGGATCCGCCTGCGCCCAGACAGGCAAACAGGTGAGTTACAAAGGGGTGGTGGTAAGTCAGGCACATGAGCCCCTTGAAAATACGTATATCTCTATCGTCGGACAGCAGACCGGAACCCATAGCAATGCTTCGGGCGTCTTTGATCTGGAGATTCCGGCACAGGTCCCCGTCAGGGTTCAGTTTAAGGCGCCGGGATATGTTACAATAGAAAAAGTCGTCTTCAGAGATCAGGTTTCCGAAAGCCTGGATACCGTTATGCTTACACAGGCGAAGTCTTCTTTGGAAGACGTAACGGTTACTGCCGACAAAAAAAGGGAAGAGGCGGGGCTGATAGCCGTAGATGCAAATCAGGCAAGGGTCAACCCTTCGGCCGTGGGCGGCATTGAAGGGCTGCTGAAAACTTTTGTCGGCAGCAATAATGAACTGACCTCTCAGTACGCTGTCAGAGGCGGTAACTATGATGAGAACCTGGTCTATGTAAATGGTTTTGAAATTTACAGGCCCTTTCTGGTCAGTTCCGGACAGCAGGAGGGGCTGAGCTTTATCAATGCTGACCTGACGGAAAATGTACGGTTTTATACGGGCGGATTTCAGGCCAAATACGGCGATAAGCTGAGCTCGGTTCTGGATGTGGCCTATCAGAATCCCGAGCGAGGTGGCGGGTCTGCCTATCTGAGCCTGCTGGAGCAGGGGCTGAGCCTGAAAGGTATTTCTGATAATAAGAAGTTCTCCTATTTAATAGGGTTACGCAATAAGACCAACCGCAATGTGGTAAAGAGTCAGGCAACCACCGGCAATTATATTCCCTCATCCGCTGATCTGCAAGGATTATTTGTATACCGGTTCAGCCCTAAGTTTCGTATGGAGCTGTTGGGTGATTATAATAAAACGAAATTTTTATTTTATCCTGAGCAGACTAAACTGACGGCCAGCGTCTTCTCTCCCTACTATGTAGCGAATTATGGGGTAAATATCGATTTTGAGGGAAGTGAAAAGGATAAGTACAGTACCGGCTTTGCCGGTCTGACGGCAGTTGTAAATCCCAATGACCATACGGAGCTTAAATTTATGGCCAGTTATTATCAGGATAAGGAAAAGCAGGAGCAGGATATTACGGGAGCCTATGAGTTCGGAGAGCGGGACGAAAACGGCAATATAATCGATGACCCGGATAATCTGTTGGGGGTCGGTGTCAATCAGAGCTATGCCAGAAATAATCTCCGTATCCAGGTAATGAGTCTGCAGCACCAGGGAAGCCTGAAACAAGGGGTACATTTTATCCAGTGGGGGGCCGCCTTGCAAAGACAGGAAATTGACAGCCGGATCAATCAGTGGAATTACAGTGATTCAGCCGGTTATAGCCTTCCGGTTGGCGGAGATCAGCTGCAGCTCAGTCAGTATATGCGTAGCCGGGATCAGTTTGCCATTCAGCGGATATCCGGTTACCTGCAGGATAACCTGCGTCTGGGGCATAAAAGCGATTATACCCTCCAGTACGGGGTCAGGGCTAATTACAATGATTTAAATCAGGAGCTGTTAATTTCTCCAAGAGCCGGATTTTCCTTTAAACCGGGTGGCTGGAAAAGGGATGTGATATTCAAAGCCTCTGCCGGCATGTACCAGCAACCGGCTTTTTACAGAGAAATGGTGACCCTGGATGGCAGCCTGAACAAAGCTATAAAAGCGCAAAAGAGTATGCAGGGCGTCATCGGCCTGGATTATCAGATGCAATTATTTAACCGGCCGGCAAGAATCACTTCAGAGCTGTATTATAAACATCTCTATGACGTGATTCCTTATGATATCGATAATGTCCGGATTCAGTATTATGGTCAAAATAACGCCAAGGCCTATGTCTTTGGATGGGAGAGCCGTCTTTTTACCCAGTTTGTAAAAGGCGCTGACAGTTGGCTGAGCCTGGGTGTTATGCAGGCAAGGGAAAAAATTGACGGACTCAGCTATCAGAACTATTACAATCAGCTGGGAGAATTAATTACAGCCGCTAGTGAAGATAAGGTGGCGACTGACTCCACCACGCAAAGTGTCGGCTGGCTTAGACGGCCCTCAGACCGGCTGATTACTTTTGGTATGTTTTTCCAGGATTATTTATCGACCAATAAGAATGTCAAAGTTTATCTGAATACCATTTACGGGACGAATCTGCCCTTTAATATCCCGGGGAGCACCCGTTACCGTAATGCGCTTGAGATTCCTGCTTATTTAAGAATGGATATTGGCTTTAGCGCGCTTTTGCTGGATGGCAGCAAACAGCGTAAAAAACATGCGCCTTTTAAGGGCGTAAAAGATATCTGGGCCAGCTTTGAAATCTTTAATCTTATCAACCGGGATAATACGATCAGCTATATGCTGCTGAAGGATTTTAATAATGATACTTATGCGTTGCCCAACCGCCTGACTCCGAGGCTGGTTAATTTTAAAATAGCGGTAGACTGGTAAGCGGGAAATCATGAGTTGATGCAACTCTTTATTGAACGTCCATCGGAATGCCTTTAAAGATATAGCCTTTCTGTGTAAAATAGGCTAAGGTAGCCGGCAGGGCTGCCTGCATCCTTTCCCAGGCCTTTGTGCTGTCATGAAATACGATAATAGAGCCGGGTTGGCTGTATTTTTGAACGTTGCGGATACATTTTTCTGCTGTGATATGAATGTCAAAATCACCACTTAACAGATCCCACATCACAACACGCGTTTCCGGCATGGCTGCCAGCAGAGCATTTTGTTGTTTGCTGCGCATTCTGCCATAGGGAGGCCTGAATAAGGGGGAGTCAATCAGCTTTGCTGCTTTGCGGATATCATCAATATAATCCTCGGTGGAAGATTTCCATCCGTTCAGATGGTTGAAACTATGGTTGCCCACACTATGGCCATCTGAAAGTATCTGCTGATAGATCGCCGGATATTGCTGCACATTTTTACCCAGACAGAAAAAAGTGGCTTTTGCATTAAAGGCTTTTAGTGTTTTTAAAGCAAAGGGAGTCGCCTCGGGATGCGGTCCGTCATCAAAACTCAGGTAAAGCACCTTTTTGTTTTCTCCGGCAAAGACGGCCGGAAGCTTCCAGAGTCTGCCGGGATAAAAAAGCTTAAATAGAAAATTGGACTTTATCAGGTACAAGGAAATTGTTTTAGTCGGTTATTTTAAATACAACGAACAGGCTGCTGTAAAATTAAAGCTTAATCCTTAAATGAAAAAAAGAGCCCTTAAAGGGCAACAGTAAATTAAAAAGCAAGGGCCATTTCGGCCCTGTTACCGGGATGGCCCTTGCTGATGGTGTAAGTCCCCCGGAACTAAGGGACGCTTGAATGTATAGGTTTATTCCACTTCCAGGACGATAACCGCATCGGGGTCTGCGGCACTTACCGGAGGTGTGTGAAAGCTCAGGGTGCCATTGTTTAACTGAACACTAACCGGTGTCTTATCCTTTAAGAGGTAGGCCGAGCGGATTTTCTTATGCGGGAAATCTGCCAGCGTTACGGGCGACGGCTCAGTATGTAGCACATGCAAAAATACTTTGCCTGCTTTTTGGGTAATGCCACCCCACTTTTGCAGTCCTATATAACCGCCTCTGGTGCCATAAATGCTCTGGCCATAGGTTTTTATCCAGGTGCCCATACTGTCAAGCGCCTGATTGAAAGGTTCTGAGAACAGGCCGTTTGGCATGGGGCCGATGTTCATCAGCAAATTCGCATTACTGCAGGCAGCACCGGAGAGCAGGCGGACAAACTCCGCCAGGGTTTTATAGTGATCGTCTTTGAGGGTAAAACCCCAGGAGTCATTTAATGTGGCACAGGTCTCCAGCGGCAGCGGGGAGACTTTCTGGAAACTCAGCCCGTGGGCATTCTGCCCTGGAATATCTCTTTCAAACATCTGAAAGTCTTCGCCCGGAATCGGGGTCATGTGATGGTTATTGCCTACCAGGCAGTCTGGTTGTAACTGGTGGATCAGCGTGTACAGCTCCTGTATATGCCAGTCTACAAAAGTAGTATCCTTACGGTCCTTGCTTTCTTCCGGCATCTGATCCCAGTAGCCGTCAAACCAGATACCGCTGACTTTGCCATAATGAGTCAGTAGTTCGGTCAGCTGGTTTTTCATAAACTGAATATAATCCTGCCAGTTACCTTTTTCTGTTCTGCCGGTTCCTTTTCCGGTTCTTCCGGTCCAGTATGAATAATCACTGCGGCGCCAGTCCAGCAGTGAGTAATAGAAGAATATTTTAAGCCCCTGTTTATGACACTCATCGGCAATTTCTTTGACGATGTCTTGGTGATAAGGGGTATGCATGATATTAAAGTCGGAATATTTTGTATCCCACATGCTGAAGCCGTCATGATGGCGTGTCACTAAAGTGATATAAGTCATGCCGGCGGCCTTGGCCCTGGCCACCCAGTCATGGGCATTGAAGGCAACGGGATTAAAAAATCCTTCCAGTTTATCATAATCCTTGATGGGGATATTTTGCTGGTTCATCACCCATTCTCCATCACCCAGGATGCTGTAAAGCCCCCAGTGGATAAACATGCCAAACTTGTTGTCCTGAAACCAGTTTCTGGCCTCCAGATTGGACTGAGCCGGTGTATAGGGTTTAAACTGTGCAAATCCTGTTGAGCAAAAAAGCCCCGAGATCATTATAAGGAGTATCAAAAATTTTTTCATGGTGGATTAGATCTTTATTGACTAATAAGGATAAAACTATTCTTTATTAAAGAATACACAAATATAATTTGTTTTGAAATATATTTGTTTCCAGGCGGCATCTATTGTAAAGTGGATTTTGGCGGTTACGGCCATGAAAACGCGAAAAACAACCGGCAACTATCTTTTGGAAACGCTAAAGAATATTTTTTCAAAAATGAATAATTGAATGTACACTTAACCTTTACCCGATTTAAAGGAAAAGGAGTCAATAGTAAACCTGCAGAGGGTTCGCTAATTTACTGGCTTTTAAATATTTGACAAATTTTTCCTTATCAGCTACCTACTTTGCGCTTATTGCATTAATTCGACTTTCTTGCGTTTTTTAGTTTTAACGAACTTGTTTATCCAAAGCCATACACCGGTTACCGGTAGAGATGCCAAAAAAATAATGCCGATCCACTGGATAATTTTGGACCAGTTCCCCCAAATTACGCCTGTATGTATGTCATAATTCATGGCGGCTATCCTGTCACCTGTTTTGAGGTTTTCTGAACTGGTGACCGAGGTTACGGCTGTTCCCTGATTATTAAAATAATACCACTTGAAATGGCCTGTCCTGCCTTTGTTCAGTCGCACCTGAATATTAAGCCTGTGTTGCTGGATTTGTGAGATGCGGATGGACATCATATCTGCCTGGGGATGGGATGCCAGGCAAAATGCAAGGGCGTTGTCAAGGGGGATTGTATAAGGCTGCGGGATTAATTTCTGATGTATGGGCGTTTCTGAAGGACGGTTATGACCTAAACTATTTAATATGCTGGTATAGGACGATTTAAAAGCGGGAAATGCAAAAACGAATCCGGTAATACACATGATCAGACCTAAAAGGAGGCTATAAATACCCAGTACATTATGTATATCGTATAATCTCCTTTTCCAATGTACCTTTCTGAAGGGCCAGAGGCTTGCTTTCAGTTGCTTTTTTTGTAGTTTTTTGGGAAACCACAAGAATAGCCCGGAAATAAGCAGCAGAATAAAAGTCGTCACTGCTGTGCCTATCACCGGACGCCCGTAAGTGTCCCCTAGTAAAAGGTTGCGATGGAGATCCAGAATAACCTGAAAGAACTCGGTTTTGGCATTTTCCTTATAAATTACCTTGCCCGTGAAGGGATCAAGATAAATTCGCCAATAGTATTTATAATACCGGCTGAAGCCTAATTGCTGCCTGTCGATGGACTGTGCTCTGAAAACCCAACTTCTCCCTTTGGCCGGATAAAGATCTACCCGGGTGATCTGTTGCCCGGGATCAAGGACCGTTCGAGCGGAGTCCATTAGTTGACTTAACGGCAGCGGATGCTCATTTGAATGGGTACTTTGCAGCAAAAAACGCTCCGGGTATATCCTCAACTTTAGCGGTTCATAAAAACTATATACCAGGCCGGACATACAGATAACAAAAATGATCAGACCTGCAATCAGGCCCAACCATTTGTGTAATTGGAATATTCTTTTTCTTATCTTTTTATCCATTAAAAATCATAAGTCAGATTAAGTGCAGCATTAAGACCCGGTCCGCGAAAATAGTTGTCGTTATTTGCGTAATATTGGCTTACTACTGTATAATAGGTTTTATTCAACAGGTTTTCGATTCCAAGACCCACCTGCAGTCGCTTATTTACTTTATAGGCTGCGGTAAGGTTGAATAAGTCGATGGAGGAGACCGGGCCTTCATTTAAATTATAAGCTCCCTTGGCATTTTTCTCAAAACGGTTTCTGTTGCCCGAATGATTCCAGAACAGGCGTACAGACCATGACGCACCCGGGGTGAAGTCCAGATAGCCGGTAGCAATCGGAGGGGCTATTCTTGCTCCGTTCAGGTAGTTTTTACTGCCGTCGTCATTTTTAGACTTTCCTTCCGTATAGGCATAAGAACCCCCGAATTTCCAAATATCGGAAGGCTTGATATCAATAGAGACCTCAAAGCCTTTGATGTTTTCCGGTAAGCGCTGAGGGGCAAAATAGCCTCCTACATCCACCAGTTCTACACCGAGTTTTGAAGTACTGATAAAATAGGCGCCCGTAAAAGTGAAGATACCTGCCTGGCTGGAAAATCCTGCTTCGTAATTGTTTGTAATGATGGGATCGGTCTTCAGGCTGTCCAGATCGTTTTTGGTGGCTCTGCGGACAATTCTGCCGAGCTCATTAATAGCAAATCCCTGGGAGAAACTGACAAAGGGGTTAAATGCTTTATACTTGTTATACCGTAGCCCTGCGTTATAGGTCATACCCTTATACGGTATTTTGCCCCCGTTGACAAAAATACTCCCCTCGCCGTCCGGACCTTTTGCAATGGTATTGAAATCCTTAATGGTGACACGTGCATTTTCATAACGCATCCCTGCTTTGAAAACAAGGGATTGTATAATGTCCCATTTAAATTGAGCATAAGGGGCAATATTGATCATTTTCATATTAGGAATGTATATCCTTCCATCTACGAGATCCTGGTTAGTGATGTCGCTGAGCGCATCTAGTCCGTAGGTCAGTTCTGCAAGCCTGCCGTCAATGGCAAATGGGGTGTTCAGATTGATACGCAGTCCCTTTTTTCTGGAATTGATTTTGGTCTGTCCGGGGCCATACCAGGCTGTGGCACTGGCTACGTACCGGTTCATTGAACGAAATGAGTTCAGATAGGCTGTAACATCCAGAGTTGTTGTGCCAAATAATTCGTTTTTAGTATAAGTAAGCCTTGCATTATGGTTAAAAGGTGTGCCGGCCGGCTTTCCGGGATCCTCACCCGGGATGCCAATAGCCGGTGTATTGCCATAAAGACCTGACTGGGTAATATATTTGGCGTGAGATGTACTGGAATAAAAATTATAGAAGCCGGTTATAGAGGAACTTTTACTAATCTGGTAACCCAGTTTGGCAAATAAATTATACTGATAACTGTTGGATAGCGCGTCGGTCTGGCCCAGCACTTCACCTTTTCCATCCCTTTGAACGCCAGTGTATTCCATAGTGGCACTCGTAACGTAATTCCATTTACCCATTTTACCAGAAAATCGTTGTGAGGCGCGGTAGCCCGTGGTGCCTTCCGGGTGGACAGGGTTTAAGGTGCCCCGTATCACTGTGTGGCTATTCAGACTACCTGTGTCATTGTCAGCCTTTTTGGTAATATAATTGATAATACCTCCGGCAGAACCGTTGCCATAAATAGACGTTGCGCCTTTAATAACCTCTATACGGTCTATGACCGCAGGATCGATGCTGCGGATGTCCCGTTGTCCATTCATAAGGGGGGTGGATTGGGGAATGCCGTCCACCAGGACAAGTACGGATCTGCCGCGCAGCGTTTGTCCTGCATTAGTAGCCTTGTTACTGGAAGGTGCAAGTCCTGGAACGCTATTGCCGAGTATAGAAGCCAGGTTTGTGGTAATCTGCGCCTGCGTCTCAATGTCTTTTCGGGTAAGGATCGTAACGGAGGAGGGGACCGTTGAGATATTTTCCGCTCGTCTTCCAGCAGTCACGATAATGTCCTGCAAGTTGTCATCGGCTTCTTCCAGCCGGACCCTGACTATCGGACTAACTGTGTCTGCATGGATCTCGGTGCTATAGACCTTGTATCCCAATGCTTTCACTTTCAGACTGATAAGATCTTTTGTGAGGCTTGGTGTTTTATAATTGCCCTTGCCATCGGTGAAACCGGATAGTTTATTATTGATATAAACGGAAGCTTCTGATATCGGAGCATTTTTTAAATCCTGAACGTGGAGGATTACCTGCTTTTGCACTTGAGCCGCTGCCGGTTGGAGTAGAAATAGAACGGTTAAAACCAAGCTGAAAATTTGTAAAGATTTGTTTAATCGTGGAATCATTTCCCTTAAAATTTGATGTAATGGAGCGCAAAGGTATTAAGGGGCAGTACAATCCGTATTACGATTTCGGGAAAAAAGTTCTATAATTTATTCCGAACAAAAGTTCGTGAAAGTAAAGGGAAATACTCTTTTTCTGTTATTATATCCATCCTTTCTCAATAGCGAGGGAAACGAGTTCGATCATACTTTTTACCCCGGTTTTACGAAGGATGTTTTTACGGTGGGTTGCCACTGTCTGCGGGCTGATAAAAAGTTGTTGAGAAATTTCAAGGGTAGTCTTACTTTTTGCAAGGAGCCTGATGATATCGATTTCCCGAGCGCTAATCGTGATTTGTTCAATATTAATTTCCTCTGGCAGCTCATGTAGGAATTTCTTTCGGCAGTTGGCGATGGCCAGGTTCAGCGTGATTAAAAGATGATCTTTGTCAAAGGGCTTGGTGACATACGCAAAAGGGGAAGCCAGTTCCGCCTCCTTCATTGTCTGCAGATCGTTGTACGCTGTCAAAAATACCACCGGAGTATTGGGATCCACGTACGTTCTGACGAAGCTGATTCCTGTGATTTTATCTTTCAGGTTGATATCGCAGATGATCGATGTATATAGTTCTGAATGTACCAGTGTAATGGCGTCATCTGGGTTTAAGGCTATATCACAATCATATCCGTTATTATCCAGATGCATTTTAATGCCGTGCGCAATGATAGATTCATCCTCTACAATAAGTATTTTACAGGCCATTTGTTTTGTTTTGATTGGAGAATAACAGGCTGATCTCTGCCTGCTCAGATCGACTTAAATCTAATACGCCTTTGAGTTCTTTTACCAGAAATTTAATCAGATTGACACCTATTGTTTCATTGTCAGGCTTATCATCGGGAGGCAAGCAGGACGCTTTAAATCCTGGTCCATTATCTTTATACACAAACAGAACACCCGTTTCATGTTCAATAAGTTGTAGGGTGATTTCAGGTTCAGATACTTCTTTAAAGGCATGTTTCAATGAATTGGTGATCAGTTCATTAAGGATGAGCCCCAGATAGGTGAGTTTCTCCACACTGTATTTAACTTGGGACAGCAAAGGGCGCAAACGGATTTTTTTGCCGGAAAACGCAATGATTTCTGCCGCAAGTTGTGCTAGGAAATGATCTATTCTGATTTCTTCCTTTTCTTCCGTATTGGTCAGGATATCATGAATTCTGGATACTGTAAAAATTCTGCTTTGTAACAGTTTAAGTTTACTTTTGGCGCTGGGGCTGGAGCTGCTTAAATCCTGAATGTCTATCAGACTGGTGATAATTTGCAGGTTGTTTTTGACCCTGTGATTGAGTTCCCGCATCAAAAACGTAATGTTTTCCTTCTGTTTTTCGGAAAGTTCCAAAGACTGATTCAACTCCTGATTGATTTTCTGTAAAGCCTGAGTCCGGTCAGTAACCATTCGGAGAAGCTTTTTATTGACTTGTTTTTGCTGGTAATTTCTATATTGAAAAACAGCAATTAAGATCAAAAGTAATAAAGCTCCTGCCAGTATTTTAAACCAGAGGCTGCGATACCATGGCCCTTTGATTAGGACGTAAAGTGAAGTGGCAGGCCCCCACACGCCGTCATTATTCGTACTACGAACTTTAAATACGTATGAACCAGGGTCCAGATTGGTATAGGTAGTCGTTCTGAATTCGGTCTCGCTGCGCCAGTCTCTGTCAAAGCCCTCTAGCATGAATTGATAAAGGTTCTTTGCAGACCAAAGATAATTGAGTGCCGTATATTCAAAACTGATTACATTCTGGTCATGGGCAAGAACCAGTGATTTTATGTAAGGAAGGTTTTTACCCAGAGATTTGCCAAAAACCTGAACATCTTCAATTACGGTATTGCCAACCTTTGTATTGGTAAAAATAGAGGAGGGATTAAATATATTAAATCCATCCATTCCCCCGAAATACAGGTTGCCCTCTTGGTCCTGATAAGCGGCCTTCCCGTTGAATTCATTGTTCTGCAGGCCATCGGTTTGTGTATAATTCCTGAAATGTTTTGTTACCGGATCAAACTGAGATAAACCATAGTTGGTAGAACACCAGATATTACCCTGTTGGTCGCTGAGTACGCCATAAATAAAGTCATTGGGTAATCCGGAGGATTTGGTATAAGATGAGATGCTGTCGGTTTTACTATCGATTCGATTTAGGCCTTTGGCAGTGCCGACCCAGATATTGCCGGCCGGATCCTGGGTTATGCCAAAGACACGCTTATTGGACAAGCCTCCAAATTTTTTTACGGAACTGCCATGAATACGATAGATGCCTTCATCGCTGCCAATCCAGATATTGTGCATCCGGTCCTGATAACTGGTTCTGGATCTGATTAAAATGTTTTTGGCGATGGCAAGCTTTATTACCTTATAATTATTCAGGTCCAATTCAAAAATGCCGTTAGACCAGGTGTGGATCCATATGTGGTCCAGATCGATTGGCGTTATCTGAATGACATCTTTATCACCTATAGGGACGGTAATCTGGTCAAACCGATCTTTGTTAGTGTTATATTTTACCAGACCCTGTCCAAATCCGCCACCCCAGATTTGTCCTCTGGCATCTCTGGCCAGTGTATATTCCAGACAGCCACTGGGATAATATGTATACTTTTTGCTTTTCAAATCGTAGCTGGCAAAGCCGAATTCTGTGGCCATCCACAACAGGTCATCCACACGAAGGAAATTGAAAATGCTGATAAAATCAGTTCTTGGAGCATTGGCTGCCTTGATCCTTAAAGGGGTGAATTTTTTGAACTTTGGGTGATAATAAAAAACACCACGGCCATTGGTGCCCATCCAGATTCCTCCCTGGGTATCTTTTCGGACTTTGGATACTTCGGCGGAGAGCGTATTTTTTTGTAAGTCCTGAAAGACCACTTTTGTTAGCTGACCGTCCTGATTGAGTATATATCCGTGATTAGTAGCCGCCAGAAAAGCAGTTTTTTTTGCCACCTGTTCAGAGTCATTTCCCGCTAAAGCGACTGCCCAGTCCTGGATGGAAGTGATCTCTGGCAGATTTTCATTCTGGAACGCCGGAAGAAGTTTGTAACTCTTAGGATCGAACCAGTATAAGTTGCGTTCTGTAGATATCAGGTACCTTGAAGAAAAAAGATATACGCTGTTGATGGTTGAATGTTCTAATTGCACAAAGGCATGATCTGTGTGTATTCTTTTTGTTGAGATATCCAGGATCATTGGGCCATGGTTATTAGTGCCGATAATAAATAGCTCAGGACTTAGGGGACAGGCGGAGGTGATATAGTCATTTTTAGCAGCTTTAGGTAAAGGAAGAATGGTGAATTTTTTACTGCCTCTGTCAAACAGAAGGCAGTTGCCATTGGTACCCAGTAATAAAAATCGACTGTTGACCGGACACAACAGGTTGGTGTATCTGGTGTAAGGGTGCAGGCTGAAATCGAGCTGGTCTAAAAAATTAATGAATTTGTTCTCTTTGGGCAGATAAGCGACCAGTGAATGAGAATCGGTTGCCAGCCAAAGTGTGTCATTGGCAAAGTAAAGCCCCCGGATATGGTCGTCTATTAATGCGCCTGGACCCTCGGATGCCATATAAGTTTTCATGGTATAGGCGTTAAAACGGTTCAGGCCATTTTCCGTGCCGATCCACAGGTAACCGAGGTTGTCAATTCCCAGTGATAAGGCATTGAGTTGTGAGAGTCCCTGTTCCTGTCCATAGGTGAATACCGTCAAAGTATCCGTTTTAATGAATTGCGCTTTCGGATTTGAGCTGTGAAAAATAAAAAAAAGCAGTATAAAGGTTGAAAAATTGCGCATCGCTCTGGCATTTCGATAAAGATAACAAAATGCCAGAAGTCTAAAATACCCTTTGAAGGGTATTTTTTGGGAAAGACGATTGGCTAACTTGCACCCATAAATAAGGAGATACCAGTATAAAAAAGGGCTGCAACCAAATCAAACTGCAAAGTATGCATCACCTTACATGGAATGAATTCACCTAGATGCCTGCCATTTCAAAAAAACGGCGCTCAGATGCGTAGCATCAAAAGCGCCGGTATCTCCAAGGTTGCCGCGAGGGCATCCTTATGTTTTTTAAGTGCTAAACTGGTTTTACTTGACGTTCACAGTTATTGTGTTAGCCAGTGCGCCGCCGTAAGAGCGGTGGATGGCGTCACCAAACTGCAGGGTCAGGGTGTGTTTACCTGGTGTCAGGTTAACGGTCGCTTCCGTCTGACCACCACCATAATGAATATGTGTGCTATCGTCCGGAATAACAGTTCCGCTTGGGATAGAATCGCCACTGTCTATGAGCAGGTGGTGATGTCCTATACCTTCAGCAATCTGGCCGTCCGGTGATTTTTTGGCAACCGTCATATTATCTACGCCAAACTCAAGTTTTAAAGGAGAAGAGACGGTCTGACCATCTTTTACATTTTTAAAATAGACCTTGGCTCCAGCCGGAATTGCTGGTAACGGAGCTACCTGTTCCGGTGTGCTCATATCCATTTGATGTTCTGTAGTCGCTGTGGTGTCTGTATTGGCTTTTTGTTCCGTACCGGAATTACAGGCTACCATTGCAACCAATAAAAAGGCAGGGATGACAAATAACTTGCGCATAAGTATTTATGTTTTAAGATTAAAAAAATGTCACTGAACGTTAAAGGTAAGCCAGCCTGTAAAGATTTCAAAACGAAATCCTCGCTTAGTTTCTTATTTTTGAAGCCAATAATAGATAATTAACGTGTCCTTATCAATACCAGACGGCCTGATAGAGTCCCTGGAAGGGAGTGAGGGTTTTCATAAAGAGGCATTTATCGATGCCCATGAAAACCAGATCCCTAATACCTCTATCCGGTATAATCCTTTAAAACTAGGCAGCTATAAAGGTTCACTGCCCGCGGCTGCACAAAGAATTCCCTGGAATCCTTATGGCTACTATTTGGAGAAAAGGCCTTCTTTTACCCATGATCCTCTGTTTCACGGTGGGCTTTATTATGTCCAGGAGCCGGGCAGCCAGTTTCTCTGGGAAGCTTTAAGACAAACGGCGGATCCCGGCCAGCGCGTAAAAGTGCTGGATCTGTGTGCCGCACCGGGTGGAAAATCGACTTTACTGGCGTCTTATTTTAAAAACGGTTTGATTGTCTCCAATGAGATCATGAAAAACCGGGCCGCCGTACTCACGGAGAATGTCACTAAGTGGGGTACGGGTAATGTGGTCGTCAGTTGCAATGATCCCAGCCATTTTCAAAGACTCCAAGGTTATTTTGATGTGATAGTGGTAGATGCGCCCTGCAGCGGCAGCGGTCTTTTAAGAAAGGATCAGGTAGCCGTAGAGCAGTGGACCGAGCAGCTTGTTGAGCTATGTAGTAAAAGGCAACAGCAGATACTCTCAGATGTATTACCGGCGCTAAAACAGGGCGGGCTGTTGATTTATTCCACCTGTTCTTATTCCAGACAGGAAGATGAGGATATAATGGATTTTCTGAGCACTTCCATGCAGCTTGAAAATATTATACTGAAAGACCTGCCTAAAGGCATTGCAGCCGTCTCGGGTAAACTAAAAGGACCCGGGGGCAAAACGCCGGTCGGCTATAAGTTTTTCCCCGATCAGGTCAGAAGTGAAGGCTTTTTTATCAGCCTTTTTAAAAAAACGACCGGCGAGCTGCCCAGCTACGGATATGGTGAAACCGTACCAGCCATAGCCGCTAAAGAGCAGGCACTTTTAAAAGAATGGATGAAGCCGCACCTGGATGTATATTATTTTAAACAGGCAGCAGACATTTTGGCCATTGAAAATAAATGGATGGCAGACCTCGGGGTATTGCAAAAAAATCTATTTTTGAAAAAGGCCGGTGTCGCAATCGGACAGATAAAGGGCAAGGGGCTTGTGCCTGCTCATGATCTGGCGGTCAGTCTCTGGGTAAATCCCGCTATAGCTGGCTTTGAGATGGATAGGGCACAAAGTTTGCAATACCTGAAAAGCCAACCTCCTGACCTGGAAACAGAGGGTGTCCTTACCGGATGGTATTTAGCCCTTTATGAAGGCATAGGTCTAGGCTGGATGAAGATCCTGCCCGGTCGGGTGAATAATTATTATCCCAGGAATTGGCGGATTCTGAAGGATTAAAGCATTGAGCACGATGCGATTAAAAGATTAACATTTTTTCTCATAGAAATTAGGCAATTTTAAAGCCGCTAACACAAGATTATTTAGAAAAGAAAATCGTTGATAAAGTTAAACATGAAAAAATTCGGTATTTATATAATAGCAGCAGGTATCTTTTTGACAACCGGTACTTTAACTGCTAAGGCACAGAGCGTGCAGACCGTCCATGAAATCAAGGACGGAGAAACCTTGTCTGGACTGGCTAAAAAATACGGCACTACGGTAGGAGATATCATGCGCTTAAATGGCATGAATACAGACAGTAAGCTGTTTGTGGGAGAAAAAGTCAAAATTCCCGGTGCGGGTGAGACGGTCGTTGCCGCAGGCGTTGCAAAAACACATATCGTTGAAAAAGGCGAGACATTATACCAGTTAAGTAAAAAATACGGCGTTACCGTCAATCAATTACGAGACTGGAATAATATAACCGGTAATAATATACAGGTAGGGCAGACCTTAAAAGTCTCTCAGGGCGCAGGCCCTGTCAGTGATCCGGTGGTTACATCAACCTCTACAACCACTGAAACTCCTGAAACGACCACCACAGTTCCGGTTATCACTACCGAGACTGGCGGTCAGGATAATCAGGATGCCAACGCAGCTGTGACCGATACGGATCCGTCTGCTTTTACCCCGGACAAGCAAAGAGATCAGGCGCCGCCTGCGACTGTTGCCATCTCCAGCGAAGCCAGCGGCAGCCAGGGCGCATTTGCAGTGGCTTATAAAAGCCAGTCAGGAGGAACCGAATTGATTACCAAGGGAGTAGCCGGGATATTTCAGTCCGCAAGCGGTTGGAAAGACGGCAAATATTTTATACTGATGAATGAAGTAGCGCCGGGCACCCTGGTGAAGGTTCAGACGAAGGGTAAGACTATTTATGCCAAGGTGCTCTGGAATCTGGGCAATGTAAAAGAAAATGCCGGCTTAAGCTACCGGGTGAGTGACGCCGCCGCCGCAGCGTTAGGGATGAGCAGTACAGAGCAGAGCGATATCATTGTCTCTTACTTTAAATCTGAATAAAAGCAAAGACCGCATTACCTTATCATATCATTTCAGGCCCGCCCTTTATTCTTTATAATAGGCGGGCCTGTTTTATTGGCCTTGGATAAGCGCCTGAAAGCCGAAGACGGACTGCGGCCGGTTGGTTTAAAAGGTTGTTTCGCGCCGGAAAATGATTTAATTTGTCATACATATTGATGTAATCAACCGCTTCCCGCCTAAATAATTTCCTTAGCGGTTTAACGGCAGGAAATTGGCTTAAACTTCGCTAAAACACGGTAAAACGCACCTGTTTTCTCCGGTAATCCCCAGAAATTGCCCCTAAATATCTTTTAGGATATGGGAAAAATATTGTAATATTATCCTCTTAAAAATCAGAATCTTTCTTAAAAAATGTGATTATGTCTTACCCGTATCAAATTAATTCATTTGAGCAATACAAGGAAATGTATGCCCGCAGCGTTCAGCAGCCCCAAAACTTTTGGGCTGATATAGCCAGTAATTTTAAATGGCGCAGAAAATGGGACAAAGTGCTGGACTGGGATTTCAACGAATACAAAGTTGAATGGTTTAAGGGAGCTAAATTAAATATTACAGAAAACTGCCTGGACCGGCATCTGGAAAAACTAGGGAATAAACCAGCCATTATCTGGGAACCTAATAGCCCGGATGAACACCACCGTGTTCTGACCTACAATGATTTATATCAGAAAGTGACGCAGTTTGCCAATGTGCTTAAAAATAACGGGGTAAAAAAAGGAGATACGATTTGCCTGTATATGGGGATGATCCCTGAACTGGCGATCGCTGTTCTGGCCTGCGCCAGAATCGGCGCCATTCATTCGGTTATATTCGGGGGCTTTTCTGCTAAAAGCATTGCGGACAGGCTGGTCAATGCCAATGCAAAATATATTATTACCTGCGACGGCGCATTCAGAGGCAATAAGGATATCCCTTTAAAATCTTTAATTGATGATGCCCTGGAAAGTGTAAACTTTATTGAAAAAGTGATTGTCTGTACAAGAACCCGCACACCGGTCTCCATGCTCAAAGGCAGAGATGTGTGGTGGGAAGATGAAATTAAAAAGGTGGAGACCCTGGGTATGGCACCGGCCACGGCTGAAGAAATGGACGCCGAGGATCCGTTGTTTATCTTATATACATCCGGTTCTACCGGTAAGCCCAAAGGAGTCGTGCATACCTGCGCGGGTTATATGGTATACACCAACTATACCTTTGTCAATGTGTTTAATTACAAACAGGGCGACGTTTATTTCTGTACAGCGGATATCGGCTGGATTACCGGACACAGTTATATCGTATACGGACCACTGAGTGCAGGTGCCACCACCGTGATGTTTGAAGGTATACCGACTTATCCGGACGCCGGCCGTTTCTGGGATCTGGTGGATAAACACCGTGTCAATACCCTGTATACTGCTCCGACTGCTATCCGCAGTCTGATGAGCTATGGGGATGAGCCCTTACAAGGTAAAGATCTGTCTACTTTAAAGGTATTAGGTTCTGTTGGCGAACCCATTAATGTGGAAGCCTGGAACTGGTATCATGAGAAAATAGGCAAAGGCAGATGCCCGATTGTAGATACCTGGTGGCAAACAGAAAACGGAGGTATTCTGATTTCCAATTTAGCCGGTGTTACGCCGGATAAGCCCAGCTGGGCTACCTTGCCCTTACCGGGTGTACAGCCTTGCATTATGGATGAGAAAGGCAATGAGATTGAAGGACCGGGACAGGGTAATCTTTGTATGAAGTTCCCATGGCCTTCCATTATAAGAACCACCTGGGGTGATCATGAACGCTGTAAACAGACTTATTTCTCTGCCTATCCGGGCCATTACTTTACAGGAGACGGCGCTATGCGGGATGAAGACGGCAACTATAAGATTACCGGCCGTGTGGATGATGTGCTGAATGTCAGCGGACACCGTATCGGTACCGCGGAAGTAGAAAATGCCATTAACTTACACGCGGGGGTCGTAGAGAGCGCTGTCGTGGGTTATCCGCATGATATTAAAGGGCAGGGTATCTATGCATTCGTTATTTATAACGGCACGCATAATGCGGATGATGAGAATCTGATCAGAAAAGATATTACAGCTACCGTTACCCGTATTATCGGGCCGATCTCTAAACCCGATAAAATCCAGTTTGTTACCGGATTGCCTAAGACCCGCAGTGGTAAGATCATGCGACGCATCCTGAGAAAAATTGCAGAAAATGACGTGGATAATCTGGGAGATACTTCAGCATTATTAAACGGCGAGGTGGTAGACGAAATCAAAAAAGGTAAATTATAAAGCAGGTTATCCAACTGATAACGCTGTAGGATAAATAAAGCGGTAAGGACCGGTCACCGGATAACGATTGAACGTTATCCCGTGACCGGTCCTTGTTTGTAAAAATGATAGCTTCTCCGGCATCCATCCTAAAATCTGCTATAATTATTTTATTAGGTGTACAACTAAAAAATTAGTACATTGCTGTAAATAGTTATAAACTTCTGACGATGATTTATTTTTTTCAAACGCATATACGCCCAAATGGGAGGCGGTTAGCCTCGTGCTGCCTGTGGATTGCCTGGATGATGGCCATTTGCCAGGTGGCGGCTGCCCAGTCGCTGTCCCAAAAAGCACAGGTAGCAGATCAATTAAAAGAACTCCGGCAAGGGGGGAAATTACTGTACATCAGTTTTTTACCCAGTCAGGAAAATACGCGGTTACTGATTGCAGCAAGTAAGCGCTACCATCTGCAGACGGCGGTTTTCTGGATGAGCAGGGGAGAAGGTATGCCTAACTATAACGGCCCGGAAAAAGGCATTGACCTGGGCGTGATCCATGTGGCAGAAATGGAAAATGCGGCAAAGCTGGCAGGCTTTAAACCCTTTGTCAGTTCCTGCAAAGATCTGGGGGCAAGGGACACAGCCAGTATCAATGCAACACTTGCTACGGACCGTTTGATTATAGATCTGGCAACCGTTATCCGTAAATACAGGCCGGATATACTGATTGCCCGCCATGAAGTGGCAGACAGTATGCATCCTGCTGCAAACGGGTTTAACCGTTGGATGGACAGCGTCACCGCTATGGCCTGTGAGGTAGCCTCAGGACGGCTCAGCGCTGCCTTGCAGAAATCCCTGCCCGCTTTTACTGTTCCCTGCCGCCTGGCGGATATCCCGGTGACAGGAAAGGGACAGTCACCCTGGCAGGCTAGGCCAGTTGCGGCCGATACGTCGGATGCGGCGGATACATTGCTCGCTTTAACATCAGCGGCTCCCAGACAAAATCTAACCAGAGCGCTTAATTTGGATACGGCCACCTCTTTGCAGATAAATACAACAGGTGCGGATCCGGTAAATGGTCTTTCTTTCACGAGGCTTGCCATCAAAAGCCAGCTTTCCTACCGCTCGGTATATCCGGACAGCCTGTTAAATAATCCGGGACTTATGCTGCCTGTTGAATACCCGGCGCTGTATGGCAAGCCCGGAGGTCAAAGGGTGATTAGATTATGGCGGCTGCCGGATGACTTTCAGGATAATAGTGGTAAGTCCAGTGCTTTGTCCGGCGCTTTATCCAGCGCACAGGCTTTGCAATCATGGCTGGATGAAGGCGCTTTTGTAAATCAGGATCAGGGAGCGCCAAAAGACGCGCTGCAACCCGGCCTCTGGCCCAGGTTAAATGAAGCGCTCCGCCAAAAAGGCTTTGAAAAGTATAATGCCAGCAACCTGCAACAACTCCGCCTGGTAATAGACAGCCTGCATGATTTAATCCAGAGCGGCAGGGCAGACAGCCTGATCACCCCTGTTATCGCTTCTTGCCTGAAGGATCTGCCCCGGATGCAAAATAGTCCCGTGGCGTATTGGCCGGATATGTTATGGATAGAGGACCGCTTAAGGGGTATTGAAAAGTATATGGCCGGCTTATCCCTGAAGGCAACGACAGATCAGCCTTATGGAATATTAGGGCAGAATTTTCACTTAAGGATTAGGGCTGCATTAAACGGGCGGCTCCCGCTTAATGCAGCCGCCCTGTTATGGGTGCAGGTGCCAGGTCTGACCGGCAGGCTGAATATACCATCCGGTCCGGATGCTTCATTCAACCGGCATGAGCAGTCGGTTCTTGACACGAGTCTGCACTTGCCCTTGCTGCAGGAGGCCTATCAGCCGTTCTGGCTTAATAAATCCCTTAACAGTGACGGCAGTTATCAGATTGATTCCGTGATGCAGGGCAGGCTTTCAGATACGGCCAGTTATCATGTCCTGGCATGCGTCTTATTTCAGGGGGATACGCTGTATTATGAAGTGCCTGTAATGTACCGGAATTTTGACCGCATGGCAGGGGAGGAAGTGCAGCCGTTTTATACCAAAGAACCATTACTTGTGACCTTGACGCCTACCGTTGTTTTAACCTCTGTCCTTCGGAACCGTCAGGGCACCGGTCAGAAATTCATGCATATGGAAGTGCAGACGCTTTTTGATGATACCACCCAGGTCGCATTATTTAAAATCAGGCAGGTAGGGATTACAGCTGTTGTCAATGGACAGAAAATAAATTCTGATACGGCCTCTATGATCTATCAGGAGGCAGAGTTACTCACGCCCCAAAAAGGAGCGCGTCAAAAATTAAGTACTTTTCTCAGTCCCAAAGTGATTGCGCTGCTGAATCCCCGTACTCCTATATTAAAACCAACGGTTTTATTGAAACTGCCGGAAGGTGTCCAGGGCTTCGCTTCCAATATCAAAACGGTAGGCTATCCTTACCAGCCTGCCAGAATTTATAACTATCATAGTCAGAGCATCGTGGTGAAGGATACCATTCATACAACAGGCAGTCACCTGTTGTATGTGAATGGACTGCAAGGCGATGCTTTTGAAAATGCTTTTGAGCAGTTAGGCTATGAGGTGCAAAGTCCGGGCTTTGCCCGGCTGGCGGCTCTGGCTGATGAAACAGACTTAACCAGTGGCTACGTCCCTACGGTCATTACAGACAGCCTCAGAAAGCTGGACTGTATTGTGCTGTCAGGTGCGGCTGAGGCGTTGCCCACGGACAGCGTGACCCTGAACGGATTGAAATATTTACTCAGTGCTTATCTAAAGGAGGGTGGCAGGATTTTAAACCTGGATCCGGATCCGGTTTTGCAACAGGTATTGCCCGTTGCAGAGAAGCTCTCTCATCATATGTTGATTGCAGGAGACCAGATTGCCGGTCAGATGAAAAAAGGGCTGGACAGTCTGCCCGCTGTTTTAAACAGTCCCAATCAGGTGGCAGCCACTTTTTTTACCAGATGGGAGGGGGTCTTGTCCAGAGCAGGTGTTTATAAAAATACGGTTACAAGCGCTGCTGCCACCTCTTCGCCATTCTGGCTGAGCGTACGTAGCAATGCTGTTCTGAGTCCGCTGACCATCAGTCAGCTTCCCGGTACGGTTACTGCCGGGGACGGCGGAGTCTTACCGAAAAAAGCAAAAGGAACCGAGGTTAACTGCTTTTTGGAATTAACGGTCCCTTTGAGTAACGGGCGGCCGGACGCCTATAAATTACTGGCCAATCTGATCTCAAAACCCGGGGTAACTCATTAGATCTGAAGATGGATTATCTTTGTGGACTTAAAGAAAGCTGATCAGCGCGTCAATAGAACATAAAGATTATGAAAGAACCATCTGTTGCCAACCATCCCGGGATGCATCTGAAAAAGGAGTGGATTACCCTTTTACGTGAACAGGCTCCTGAGGCGGAAAAACTTGGCCGGCTGACCGGAAGGCAACTGCGGCTTTTTTATGAGGAAGGCTGGTTCAAGGCCCTGGTGCCTAGAAAATACGGCGGCCTAGAGTGGTCTTTATCCACCGTCGTGGCTTTTGAAGAGGCCATTGGCTGGGCGGAGGGAAGTGCAGGCTGGGTGTTTACCCTTTGCAGTGGTGCCGGCTGGTTCGGAGGATATCTGGATCCCGTGGTGGCAAAACGCATTTTCTCTCCTAAAAAAGCCTGCCTTGCCGGCAGCGGTGCGGTCGGGGGAGTGGCCGAGGAGCTGCAAAATGGCCAGTGGCAGATTCGGGGGCAGTGGCAATATGCCACGGGAGCACCGCATGCGAGTTATTATACCGCCAATGTATTTTTACCTGCAGAAAATAAGGTGCGCGCTATAATGTTACCTCCCCGCGCCGTAAACATCCAACAGACCTGGAAAACCATTGGTCTGATAGCTTCTGCCAGCGAATCTTTTCAGGTGGCCTGTCATGAGCAGTCCGGCCTTTACTTTTTTGATATTGATCCCGACCATCCTGTTGTAAAGGCGTCCTTGTACCGGTTGCCTTTTGGCGCACTCGCCGAGGCCACTATTGCAGCAAACTTTTCAGGGATGGCCCTGCATTATATGGAAGAGGTAGCCGGGCTATGGGCTGCCAGAAAAGACGTTATACATCCCTTTAGTGGGCTGGTCTCTAAACAGCCCGGGTGGATGGGTGCCGCCCAAAAAGTATATAAAATGCATTGGCGGCAGTGGCAGCAGGCAAGAGCTCAGCTTTTCAGGGCGGTAGAAAAGCTGGAAAACTATGTAAATACGCATATGACGGTTCCGGAGTTATCCGGGGATAAGAAATACCTGCAACGATCAATGGAGGTAAGTAAAGCCGCTCAGCATCTGAGCGCCGCCTGCAGACAGGCAGTTAACAACTTATATCCTTATACCGGCCTTACAGGTGCCGCCATGGATTCCGCTATTGGGAAGATTTGGCGGGATTTTCAGACGGGCAGCCAGCATGCTTTATTTGTGCCGGGCCAGTAGCCCGGCCCTGCTAACTATAATAAAAGTCAGCGATAATGCTTTGCCCCGAGACTTCAGATAAATTTTCGGATGCCCATTATATATCCCGGAGGCAGACCTGCATGGAAATTATGGCAGATACCGGCTGTCTATTACTCTTCCTTTAACCTCGGATCGGTATAGGTGATGGCGCTTTTGCCATGAGGCACCGGCTTTCCGGAAGCGTCCACCGTAACAAATACAATTTTATCAATGGTGAGAATTATGGAATGATCGATTTTATTTCTGACCTGACAGGCCAAGGTCAGAGAAGTAGTCCCGAACTTGGTGGCTTTAATGCCCAGTTCTATGATGTCTCCCTGTCTGGGAGAGCTGACAAAGTCGATCTCAGACATGAATTTGGTAACGCAGTTGCCGGTACCCAGCTGGATAATGGCATAAATTGCGGCCTCTTCATCGATCCATTTTAAGAGCGTACCGCCAAAAAGGGTGTTATTGGAGTTTAAATCACCTGGTTTGATTAGTTTTCTGGTATAAAAGTTCATCTTAAAGGCTTCAATAATGATGGTTGATTGATTTTCGGGGCAAAATTACAATATTCCTGAGGCAAAATCTTTACTTTTGTTATCTCATTTACAGCTAAAATTGCCCAAAACGGCTTTTTTTAGCCCGATAAACGCTTGAAACTCTTTATTTTAAAGGTTTTTTAGCCAGTTTTTGCATAATATCCCAAATTTTATTTTACCTTTGCAGCCCCAAATAGTTCTTTTTTGAGAATGGCATATTGGGAGTCTGAGCATTTTGCGAGGACGTTATCACCAAAAAAAGTATTACAATGGCAAAAGAAATCTCTGGTTTCGTAAAGTTGCAGGTAAAAGGCGGACAAGCCAATCCTGCTCCTCCAGTAGGACCTGCTCTGGGTTCTAAAGGGGTGAACATTATGGAGTTCTGTAAGCAGTTCAATGCTAGAACTCAGGACAAACCCGGTAAAGTGCTTCCGGTTTTAATCACTGTTTATTCTGACAAGTCTTTTGATTTTGTCATCAAAACAGCTCCAGCTTCTATCCAGTTATTGGAAGCGGCCAAAATCAAAAAGGGTTCTAAGGAAAGCAATCGTAACAAAGTTGGAAAAGTGACATGGGCACAAGTTGAGGCCATCGCACAGGACAAGATGCCTGACCTGAACTGTTTCACCATTGAAAGCGCCATGAAAATGGTTGCCGGCACTGCACGTAGCATGGGTCTTACTATTGAAGGTTCCGCTCCGTGGGAAAATTAATTCTTATCCTTAAAACTCATTTGTAATGGCAAAAATTACTAAAAAAAGAAAAGTAGCGGAAGCGAAAGTCGATAGCAATAAGTTCTATTCACTGGCAGAAGCTTCTGCATTGGTTAAAGAAACCAATACAACAAAATTTGATAGTTCTGTGGATCTGCACATCCGTCTGGGTGTTGATCCTAAGAAAGCAGATCAGCAGGTTCGCGGTACGGTAACTCTTCCGCACGGAACTGGTAAAACAAAACGCGTGCTGGTTCTTTGTACACCGGATAAAGAAGCTGCTGCTACTGAAGCAGGTGCTGACTTTGTTGGTCTGGACGAATTTATCCAAAAAATTGATGGCGGTTGGACTGACGTTGATGTAATCATCGCTACTCCATCCGTAATGCCTAAAATCGGTCGTTTAGGTAAGATCTTAGGTCCTCGTAACCTGATGCCTAACCCTAAAACCGGTACCGTAACCAATGATGTTGCAGCCGCTGTAAACGACGTTAAAGGTGGTAAAATTGCCTTTAAAGTAGATAAAGCCGGTATTGTACACGCTTCCATTGGTCGTATTTCTTTCACTGCAGAAAAGATCGCTCAGAATGGTCAGGAACTGATCAATGCCCTGATTAAACTGAAACCCACTGCAGCAAAAGGTGTATACGTTAAAGGTGTCAGCCTGGCTGCCACTATGGGACCTGGCATCGCAGTAGATACTAAATCTGTTCAAAACTAATTCTGTAAGCAAGATTAGTTTACAAACATCAAAAATTTTTGAAAATGACCAAAGATCAAAAAAATGAAGTAATTGAACTTTTAAAAGAAAAGTTCAGTCAATATAATAACTTCTACGTAACCAATACGGAATCTTTAACCGTAGAACAAATCGGTACTTTACGCCGGGCTTGTTTCAACAAAAATGTTGAAATGAAAGTGGCTAAAAACACACTGATTAAAAAAGCACTGGAAGCTATTGACGCAGAAAAATATGCGGGTGTTTACGAATCTCTGAATAACGTAACCGCGCTGATGTTCTCTGAGAACCCTAAAGAACCGGCCGTTATTATCAGCAGCTTCCGTAAAGAAGGCAAAAAAGAAAAACCTGAATTAAAAGCAGCTTTCATCAACGGTGAAATCTACAGCGGTGATAAGAACCTGGATACATTAACCAAGATCAAGACTCGCGAAGAACTTATCGGAGATGTTATTGCTTTACTGCAGGCTCCTATCCAGCGTGTTGTTGCAGCTTTACAGAATCAGGAAAACAAAGCAGATGCGCCTGCTGAAGCTGAAGCAGCTGCTCCGGCCGCAGAAGCCACTGCTCCTGAAGCACCTGAAGCTCCCGCAGCAGAATAATGTACATTCCCTGAAAGTGGTTGTACCTAACCACTTTCAGTAAACTTTTTGATGAGCCCCTGCGGGCTGATCATATTTAATAATTTTTTTAAAACCCTCCGCTGGAGCGCTTAAAGGCAATGAAAGCGGAAAAAATTGAAAACAAAATGGCAGAAGTAAAAGCATTAGCCGAGCAATTAGTAGGCTTAACAGTGAAAGAAGTTCAGGAATTAGCAGATTTCCTGAAATCTGAGTATGGTATCGAACCGGCTGCTGCAGCAGTAGTTGTTTCTGGTGGTGGTGCAGGTGAAGCTGCAGCTGAAGAAAAAACTGCTTTCGACGTAGTTCTGGTTAGCGGTGGTGCTAGCAAATTAGGTGTAGTTAAAGTGGTTAAAGAAATCACTGGCTTAGGTCTGAAAGAAGCTAAAGAAATCGTTGATGGCGCTCCTAAAGCAGTCAAAGAAGGTGTTTCTAAAGCAGAAGCAGATGATATCGCAGCTAAACTGAAAGAAGCTGGCGCTGAAGTAGAAGTAAAATAATTCAGTTCTCACTTAAGAGTTCCAAGAATATTCGATAAAACCCGTTGCATTTATTTGTAACGGGTTTTATAGTTTTAGCAAGACCCCTCTATATTTTAATTTTGTAATTTGCTGCCTGTTAACCCAGATATTTATTTAAAACCCTGTTTGACTTATGTTATTAGAAGTGGCTGTTTTTAATATTCAGTCTGCGCTGCTGGCAGAAAAAGCCGGTGCTGACCGGCTGGAGCTTTGTGAAAACCCTAAGGAGGGCGGAACGACTCCTTCTTATGGTACGTTAAAGACAGTGATAGAAAAAGTAGGGATACCGGCATTCCCGATAATAAGACCCAGAGGCGGGGATTTTCTCTATGATGAACCAAGCTATGAGGTCATCAAAAAGGATGTACTGCTTTGTAAAGAACTGGGTTTTAAAGGTGCGGTAACAGGGCTGCTGAACAGGGACGGCACCGTCGATATGGAGCGGACCAGTCGGCTGGTAGAGTTGAGCTATCCCCTGGAAATTACTTTTCACCGGGCTTTTGACCGGGCCAAAGACCCCTTGACTGTCATGCAGGACTTAATTAAATGCGGCTGTACCAGGATTCTGACCAGCGGCCAGCATCCAAGCGTGGTGGAGGGTATTGATTTGATCAAAAAGTTGATCAAAGCGGCCGGTGATCAGATTATTATTTTACCTGGCAGCGGAGTCAGAAGTGCTACCATAGGCATGCTGAAAGATGCAGGTGCCAGGGAATTTCATTCCAGTGCCCGAAGGACCGCCCTTTCTAAGATGGAATTTACCGTGCCTTCCATGCAGGAGACTTTAAACAGCCTGATCGTTGACGAGCAGGAGATCCGGGCCATGAAGCAGTTGATATCTGAATAAACAGGTATCTTTGGTAAAAGCCGTTAATCCGGCCGGGGTTTTTCGCTCGCTATTAAAAATGATCTGCCATGCAAATAGCAAAAACATTACTGGCGCCTGTGCATTTACAAAAGCCGGAGATGGAACAACTGGCCAGGCAGGTGTCGGCAGAAGCGGATGCTTTTGCATCCTTATTGGCATTAATGGGATCGGAAGAGCCAGAGCTGGCTGCAAGAGCGGCCTGGTGTTTCAGCCATGCGGCAAAGTTAAGACCGGACTGGACCCGGGAGCACCAGAAAGCCGTTGTAGACATACTGGAAAAGCCTGCACTCCCCAAGGGCGTGCTTCGCAATACCTTAAGAATACTGCGAGATACGCAGCTGCATCCGGACAGATTCGACAAACTGGCCTACCACTGTTTTAATTTTGTGGAAGACCCTGCGCAGCCCGTTGCCATAAGAGCCTTTGCCCTGCATATTTTAGGTCAGATCGGTTGTCATATTGCTGATATAAGACCGGAAGTCAAAGCGATCATTGAATATCACTTTGCCGGCGGCGCCCCGGGACTCAAGTCCTCGGCAAAAGCAGTATTAAGGTTATGGCGCAAAATGGAAGCTCAAAGCGGCCGCTAAGGAGCTCTCTGCTTAAATTTAATTGAAAGGCAACGGCTATTTAACCGTAAAGGCAATGACCTGCCTGCCGTGGTCAGAAAAGATGACCAGGGTATAGTCTCCCGCATACAGACTCGGCGTTTTTAACTTAAAGGTATCTCCTTTAAGAATATACTTTCTATGCACACTCAGCACCTTATGCTGCCTTTTATTATAAAGGATAAACTGAATATTATTTGATTTCTGGGAGGCGGTAACTAAGATACTGCCGGTTTTAACGGCTGCGGCAAAAATCCTGAGCTGTAGGTTTTGCGGCGGGGCCGTCTCCTTGGTTTCAGGTGCAGGGGGAAGATCCGTGGGGGCCATTTCTTTAGCCGTATGACTGTCTGTCCCTGGCTGCTTACCGGCCATGTTCTGTCCGCTAAATATAAACTCACTTGAGACCGGGTAATGATCAGAGGTATGACCTTTTTTAAAATCCGGGACGACACGGATGATGTCTGTTCTGATACGGGCAGAGCCGGATTTATAAAACGGATAAAGGGCGCCGGAGATAATCTGCTGGTCGATGACCCCAGAATAATCCAGGGTGGAACGCTGTTGCGACAGCGGTAAAGTGAGCGCCTGATAGGCGGGATCTTTCACAAAACAGTCATAGGGTGAAGGCTTGCCTGCCGTAATGGAGCCGTCTAAATGATCATTAAAATCTCCCAGCAACATAAAAGACTGACCGGCTTTATCCTGATCCAGCGCAGCCTTTAAGCCGGTGGCTGCATTTAACCTTCTTTCATAACTGGATAGGTCTGCTCCTGATTTAGCGTGGATGATTAAAAAGGACAGCTTTTGCACTGTCTGGGCGGTATGCACAGTGGCATCCAGCTCAAACGGATATCTGCCGGAAGCAAAATAATAACCAATCCTGGCATTGTTTCTTAAATATCCGCTGGTCTGTACATTTTTAAATACCTGGTTATTATAGATAAAAGCCAGTTTCTGGCTGTTGGCATAACCTGGGTCCGTTTTGCTGCGAGCGCCGGCTGCATAATCTGATAGTGCGTAACTGTACTCACCTCCCAGCCCTGCTGTCAGGCTTTTCAGGGACTGAGGGTCCACAATCTCACATAGGCAATACATATCTGCTTTAAGATATTGCAGGATTTTAATGGCATTTGCCAATTGCAGGGCTTTATCCTTAGGTCCGTTAGAAGCAGATCCCAGCCATTCTATATTCCAGTTAACGACCTTAATGGTACTGGAGCCATTGTTGTTTGATGCTTGGGGCACCTCCGTTTGGACAGCGCTTTGGCCGGTAGCTTGATTTTCTCCGTTAGCTTTAGGCTGATTACACCCCATAAACAGCACCAGAATCAAAACATACAGGAGGCTGTTTTTGGGCGGGTTAGAAAAGGCCGCCTTTGTAAAATGGTCAGGCATGACTGAGGGGGTAGGATTCATCGTGGTATATAGGGCGCATTTTTCTGTTTTTTAAGCAGGCCAGACGCCCGTGTTATGGCTTTAAAAAAAGGGACGTTCCGTAACCGGACGTCCCTTTTTTAGTATTTTATGATTGTGACGGTCATTGTCACAGACGCTTCTTTGTTGATGGGTAATTAGAGCATCATATCTTCTACCTTCTTGCTTTTAAAGCAGATAGGGTAAGCGATACAACCGGCAATACCAATGATGGCCAGAATCGGAATAACCAGCTCTTTAAACTGATGCTGCGTAGTCGGATTGGTACCATAATCACCGCCTGCAACGACAAAGATTAACCACAGTGTAGCCACTGCAAATAAAATGATGGTTATCAGAGAACCGGCTTTGCCTAAATAGTGATTGAAAGTAGCCCAGAGGATACCAAAAGTAACCAGTGGCAGGATGGAACCAAAACTGATGGTCTGTACGTTCACGATATAGGAAGACATACCCAGTGCAGTTACGTTCACATAGATAGACCAGTAAGCAATATTTAAGATAGCAGTTACGAAACCTAAGAATACACCGATATAAATTGCACGTGTAACGGGTGTATGATAGCTTTGAAAATCATATACTACCCTGTTCTCTGAAAGATTTTGATTGTCCATGCAGGAATACTTTTGAATAAATTTTAATTATCAGGTTACAAAGTTATGACAATTGGGTCGCATCCAAAAAACTTTTTTCTAGTTGAAAGCACAGGGATACCTCGATATCCTTCTCCTTGCTTATTGTTGAATCAAATAAATTGAGCTTCAGTTTCAATACTTTTTCATCATTCCAGATTAGAGGGTAACATTTTCAGCACTTTTTATGATATGCGGACCGATAAACTTATTGAGGGATTGTGGGGTTACTATTTCCACCTTTCTTTTAAACAAATCTTCTAGAAAGAAAGACAGATCCATGAAATTGTCAAAAGTTTTCTCTGCTGGGTTAAAATCAATTAGCAGATCTATATCACTTTGATTGTTAGCTGTATCCCTTGAAAATGAACCAAATAGCCTCAGGCGCTCTACACCATAGCCCTTAATTTTTATTGCATTTGCTTTAAGAAGGGCAATAATATCTTGTTTATTGCGAATGTTGCTCATTATCTAACGAAGCCACTCAATTTTTTTTTTCAAATTTTGGCTGCCAGCGCCAGCTGATTAATTATTTTGATTGATTTTCCAGACTATCTCCACCTCAGGGCTTTACCTGCCAGAGCAGGCTGCCATCCCCATAACTTAAAAACCTGAAATCATGCCCCAGGGCATATTCATAAATGCTTTTCCAGTGATTCCCTACCACGGCGGCAATCAGCAGCAGCAGGGTGGAGTGGGGCTGGTGAAAGTTGGTCAGTATGGCGTCTGCCACTCTAAGGTTATAACCGGGGGCAATGATAATCTGGGTATGCGTAATTAAGGCAGATTTACCGTCATTTTGTAAGGCCTGCCATAGCGCTGCCAGACTGTCCACCAGGGAGATGCCTTGTTCCAGCTGATAGGGCTCCCATTGAGAGATAATATATGGATCTTTCTGAGCGGTTAATAACTTGACTCCCATCCAGTACAGGCTTTCCAGTGTCCTGAGAGAGGTGGTGCCCACGGCCAGTATTTTTGCTTCGGGTTTAAGTTTTGCCTGCTGTAATAAAGTCTCTATGAAAGTGCAGGGAATTTCCATAAACTCAGCATGCATTTCATGATCTTTCATTTTGTCCGCCTTGACGGGTTTAAAAGTGCCGGCACCTACATGCAAGGTCACAAAGGCTTCCTTAATACCCTTATCTGCCAGCCTTTTTAATAAATCTTTTGTAAAATGCAGACCGGCAGTCGGGGCTGCAACCGAGCCGTCCTGTTTGGCATAGACCGTTTGATAGGTTTCCAGGTCCTGGGCTTCTGTAGCCCGGTTCAGATAGGGGGGCAGTGGTAATTGTCCGCTTAGATGAAGGATCTCTGCAAAACTGAGCTCAACCGGTGTCCAGTTAAGTTGAATAATAAAGCTATCGCCTTGTTTTTCAATCTTATTTGCGGTGACGGTAACCGTGTTAGCGGGATGAGGACCGGCTACTTCCAGTGTAAGCGGTCCGGATTTCCATTTTTTAGCGCCCCCAACCAGGCATTTCCATAATACTTCGCCCCGGCTGAGCATGGCGGTGGTAATATCGGGGTAATTACCAGCAGGCTCCAGACAAAACAGCTCAATGGTGCTGCCTGTCTGTTTTTTAAACAGCAGCCGGGCTTCCACCACTTTGGTATTATTAAAAACCAGAAGACTCCCCTTTGGTAACTCTTCATCCAGGTCACGGTAGATCCTTTCTGTAATGTCTTTTTGATTATTCTTGTTGAATATCAATAATTTACTTTGATCTCTGGTCGTCAGTGGATATTTGGCTATCCGGCTGTCGGGCAGTGGATAGTCAAAATCTTCAATAGAGAGCTCTTCGGGATGTACCCTGCGTGCTGTATTTCCAGGCTGTTCATTTTTATCTGTCATGAGGCGTTGGGATTTGCCAGGTAGCATGCGTAAAGGCTACCTGGCGCTGCAAAACTACGCTTTAATCAAGGATTTTGCATCTCTGGTATAGTAAAAACCGGCGGACGGCCTTAGGTAATAGGGTAACTCAGCGCAAAGGGCATTCGTCGCAAAATGCGGTTTAAGGGTTCCGGTTTTCGGTTTTTCAGTAAAAAAAGGGGGCGTTACCCGGCCTACTTTCCTAAAGGAAAGGCTTTGTCATACAACTGTAAATTGTTGAATACAGGGGCTTATTAACGTAATTCTGAGGAATTTTAATGACAGGACCATCTGAATTGTAGTATCTTTGCAGTAGAATTTTTAAATGATCCATCATGATAAAGACAGGTAATCCCATTATCAGTATTTACACAGAAATGACGCCCAATCCGGCGACCATGAAGTTTGTAGCCAATAAATTGCTCTATCCCGGAAAAAGTATTGATTTTCAGGATGAAACAATGGCCGGCCCTTCTCCTTTAGCCAAGGAACTGTTTAGCTTTCCTTTTATTAAAAGTGTGTTTATCGCCAGCAATTTTGTGACGCTGACCAAAACAAACGATGTGGAAGACTGGCAGGAAGTGATTCCACAGGTGAAACAGTTTTTAAAGGATTACATTGAGAATGGCGGAACCATTATCAATGAGGATGAAGTCTCTAAAATCGTCCCTGAATCTTCCAATAAAATCGAAGCCGACGATGATGATGTCGTGAAAAGAATCAAAGAATTACTGGATAACTACGTACGCCCGGCCGTTGAAATGGATGGCGGAGCCATTCAGTACAAGAGTTATAACCAGGGCATCGTCAATCTGATGCTGCAGGGAAGCTGCAGCGGCTGCCCTTCCTCCATGATTACCCTGAAAGCAGGCATCGAAGGCATGATGAAAAGAATGATTCCTGAGGTGAAGGAAGTGATTGCAGAAGCCGACTAATCGGCATAAAATATCGATGAACCGGATGATTTAATATAGAATTAGCAAATTATTGTAAAAAAAGGGCGTCTTAATAGGTGCCCTTTTATTTTTTGCACCTATATTGCAGGCTTATATAAAAAGAATAGGGGGAGTAAGAATACCCCCCCGCATTACATCTTATTTTCTCGCCGGGCCGCTTAGAAAACCCGGAGACTCTTTAAAGCGCTTATGATGCCGTCCTTATGGGGATTTACCCGGAGCCGGCACCTGGCCTCTTAATTCGTTTTATTACTTTAGTTATACCGGCGTTTTTTCCAGAGATCTCTGTAGGATAAAGTGACGCCAAGTTTAAAATAGTTTTCTTTAATCAGATTATTCACAGTGGTGCCTCTTGAGCCATACTGAAAATTGATGAGATAACTCAGACTGGACCTTCTGGAAAATACGCCTAGGCCTAAAGTTACGCCTTTATCCAGGATCTGCTGTCCGTACATGTTTACATAATCTGTATTGAAGTAAGCCCCCGCCTGCAGCCGGTACTTCTCCATTTCTACATATTGTCCGTTGTACATGAATACCTTTCTGGGGGAGTAGCTCAACCCAAAAGAAAGCTGTGAGCTGTTGTTGTACCCATAGTTATATCCATTGGTAGAATTGCCGACGTCTTCCCATTTTCCGTAGCGATAGTCCGAGGCCAGGGTAAAAGTCCGGTCGTAGGTAAGAGAAATACCCCCGCCAAACTGATCCGGGAGGCTGAACTTTGTATTGCCCAGGGAAGAATCAGCAATAATATTTGTAGGGGCGCCGTTATCCGGATCCCCGGAACTCATAGACAGAGACCGGTCGCCTGTAAGTGTTGTTTTTTTAGTGGCTGTCACGCCCAGGCCCAGTCTGATCTTATCTGAGATATTACCCTGATACTGTAGACCTCCGGTGAAATTAAAGCCCTGATAAAAAAGCCGGTTAGCGGTATTCAGCTGTGTCCCGATATAATTAGCGGTATACATATATTCTGTCTGCGTCATATTGCCGAATATATAGGAACTCTTTAAACCCAGGGAGAAGTTATTACCCAGGCGCCACCCGTTGGAGAAATACACTTCGTTTAAGCCGCCGGTCCCTTCGTAGTATGTCGTAATATAATCGCTGGTACCGATGATGTTTTTCTCTCCGTACAGACTATAATTGCTGCTGCTGTACTGCTTAAGCCCCCAGGCGCCGCCCCACCATTTGGTGAACTTCGTTGCCATGGCGAACCGCTGGAACTGAGACTGATTGGATCTGATGGGTGTTTTTATCGCATTACCGGTATAATTGATAGACTGGAAAGTCCCGTTTAATTCTATCGCAAAGAAATGATCATCTAAAAAGGGCAGAGCAGCCGGATTGGATTCCAGAATATATCGTCCGTCTCTTAAAGACTGTGTGGCACCGCCCATACCGCTTCCATAATCATAATTATCGGTGCGGATATTACCAATACCCAGCATTGAATAGACGGATGTGTTGGTCTGTGCATGCAGCTTTTGCCCGACAGAAAGGCAAAGGGCCGACAGGCAGGGAAACAAAATAGATTTGTATGTTATGGATTTAACCGTCATTATTGTACTGATAAGTATTGAATTTTGAGGGAGGCCTTGCCTTTACTGCTGCTGGCATCGCCCAGCTGCAGCCGGTTGAAACTGTTATAGCGGGTACTGTAAGGTCCGGTGAGCAGCAATCCTTTTTTAAGGGAGTTCGCTGTATTGTCACTCATAAGTGTTGACAAATAACTGGTAATATCAAAGGAATAATAGGTGCCGAGCCCTGAAGTGTTCTGGTAGTCTATGATCAGGTTGCCGGTAAGTGCATTGCCGGAGTTATCCGTCAGCTGACTGCCAAAACTGTTATTTAAATCCGTAGAAAATAAATTAAGGGTTGGCGGTAGTTCAAAGTCACGCTTCTGATTCTGATCGGTAGGCTGCAGATAAAGCTGGGCCGATATCACTTTGAGAAACCCTGCATTTTGCACTAAGGACTGAATGGAGGGGAACTGCAGTTTGATCATATAACCGGCCAGGGTCTGTAAGATAGAATTATGACCGGAACTGTCACTGCTGACCACTTTGTTGTTAACGCCGATGCCTGCCGATGCAATGCTTCCTTTACGGGTAATGTCGATATGATTGAACTGATGGGTGGCATCATTGAGCGTAAATTTGGCGATGCCTTTGGTGGCTTCCGGTAAGCCGGGTGTTTTATAATAAACACGCAGCTCAATACTGTCTTTAAAGCCGTAGGCAATTTTATTTTGACCGTCCTGAGTGATCTTAAGCCCTTTAAAATAAGGCAGGAACTGACTGGAGGATTGAATCGCCGTATTTTTATTGATAAGCAGATCCAGCAGCTCCTGACCCAGCGCATCGGACATCCTGATACTCATCGTGTCAGCCGTCGGTAAATCTGGGCGCAGTATTTTGGAGCCGGTAGCCAGCGGAGCAGACTCAGCTAAAAATGAATCGTGGTTATATAAAGTCTCGTCCGTACCCGTTGTGATCTGTTCTTTTAACTGATAGACAGCCACTTTAAAAGGCAGGGTGGTGTCTCCGGCATATTTACCGGAATCCAGTTTCATATAAAGGCAGACAGAATCCAGCGTGGCATTATCATAAGTGGTGGCCGTCCCGCTGTAGGTGGGCGGTGCCAGTTCAAAATAAGAACTCAGTGATAAATCACCCACCGCTGAATCGGAAATAGAACCGATCAGGGCGGTTCCCAGATCACCGGTGGCAAAACTGTCGGTATAGACAGTAGATAAAGTCGGTGTCAGGGTATCGAGTTGTATAATCTGCGTGTATTGGCCATCCACAAACTGACCTCCGTATTGAATGTCTTTTTTGGTACAACCCGATGTGATCGCTGTTGCAATAATTGCTGTGGTCCCTATGAGTTGCCAGATGCGGACAGCACCTGTTTTTTGAAAAAAAGACATAAGTCGGTCAAAAAATAATGAGCGGCAATGTTAGTTGCATTATGTGTTAGAAAGGTGTTAGTGTGTATGAACGGGTAAAATTCATAGACGAATAGCCTGAATGTGTCGACTAGTTCCAAACGCTGTTGTGGCTTGATTTACAGGGGAAAAAATTCCCAAATTTTTAACCGCATTTCTCAGATAACACCCGTTCCTTTGTAGTGTCAGACAGTGTATGTGGGTCGAAGCGGCGTCGTTACCGGCTTTGAGCAAAGGCAGACATGGACGGACAGCAAAATTATTAATAAATAACTTAGACTAAACCTATTGCATAAGTTTAAAACATTTTTATTAGGGTCCAGGACCCTGTCTATCGCGGGACAGATTGTGCTGTGGGTGATGTTTTTTCTGTTCCCCTTACACTTATATAATGTAAGGATCATGGATCCGCACTTTTTCCAGCGGCAGCTCATTGACAATATCTTTTTCGTATTACTGTTTTATGTCAATGTCAATTACCTGGTTCCTAAATACCTGATTAAAGGGCTGAAAACCAAGTATTTTACCGGCGTTGCCATCTTGCTGCTCATCGTCTTTTGTCAGCAGCTGCTGACCGAGAGAGCCTTTCAGCCGCTAAGGCCTCCCAGGTTTGTGCGCCATGAAATGATCTTCCCTCGTGACGGCCGGCCGGGCGGTCCTGAAGATGATTTTCGTATAGAGGAGGGGCAGAGAGACCCCTCGGGCCGCGTAATGATGCAGGGAGAACAGAAGCCTGAAAAAGGCAGTGGCCTGGTAATCTCAGAGGATAAACTCGCCGACAGCGCTTTTATCAAAAAATACGGACTACCGCCCAGACCGGTCATATTGCCCCAGGGAGGTAACCGCAAAAACAGGGATGCGATGTATCCTGATGCCATGCATCAGCAGCTGCCCTGGCTGAATGGGATGGACGGCTTTGCATTTTTTATGGTCCTTCGCCGTTCCTTCACCACTTCCTTGTTACTCTTACTGGTCGGCTCTTTCTGGAAGCTGTCCTTTGTCTGGTCTAAAACGGAAAAGGAGAAAGAAACCCTGGAAAAGGAAAAACTGGGCGCTGAACTCAGGCTATTAAAAAGTCAGATTAACCCGCATTTTCTCTTTAATGTGCTCAACAGTCTGTACGCACTGTCTTATAAGGAAGAGTCTAAGGTGTCGACCTCCATACTCAAGCTTTCTTATATAATGCGTTATATGATCTACGATACCAATGCTGCGGCCGTTCAGTTGCAAAAAGAAGTAGATTATATTGAGAATTACATCGCCCTGCAGCGTTTAAGGATGCCGGACTTTATCGATATCTCCTTCAAGGCGGAAGGGGTGCAGGCGACCCATTTTATTGAACCCATGCTCTTACTGCCTTTTATAGAAAACGCTTTTAAACACGGGGTGAGCTATCTGGCTCCCTCCAGAATCAGTATTCAGCTGGCCGTCAAAGGCGATGAACTCTTTTTAGAAGTAGATAACCCGGTTGTGGAGCATAAGGAAATCGGACCCGAGGCAGAAGGCGGCATTGGACTGACCAACGTCAGAGAGCGGCTTAAACTACTGTACGGGAATTATTATACCCTGAAAATCCAGCAGATTGATCAGCGCTATAATGTGAATTTGCATATTTCATTAAACAAAATAAAAAAGGACCTGTATGATTAAGTGTATTATCATTGACGACGAACCGCTGGCTATTGAGATCCTCAAGGATTTTATTGAGCGGACCCCGGAGACGACACTGGAGGCCAGTTTTGTCAGTGCCACACAGGCCTTAGCCTTTGTAGAACAATCAGATGCAGAGCTGGTCTTCCTGGATGTGCAGATGCCGGATTTAAACGGGATGGACTTTTTAAAACACCTGACCCGTAAGCCGATGGTGATTCTGACAACGGCTTACCAGCAGTTTGCCGTGCAGGGCTATCAGTATGACGTCGTAGGTTTTTTAGAGAAACCCATCGCCTATGGGCAGTTTCTGACGGTCATCCAGAAAGTACGCAAAAAGCTGGAAGAGACCGCCCTTGCGGAAAAGGCTTCCGGTCATAATTTTCTTTTCGTCAGGACAGAATATAAACTCATGAAGATCAATTTTGAGGATATTTTGTTTATCGAAGGCATGAAAGATTATTCCAAAATCTACATTAAACAAAAAGACAAACCCATCATTACCCTGCAGAACCTTAAATCATTTGAAGAAAAGCTGCCGGCGACCCATTTTGTGCGCGTACACCGTTCCTATATTATTTCAGTGGCACATATTGAGATGATCCATAAGAGCAGTGTTATGATCGGCCAGCATGAGCTGCCTATCAGCGACGGGTTCCGCGAGCAGTTAAATAAGATAATTCAGCTCCATTCATAGATTAAGATTCGTTACTGGTAGATAAATTGGGGCGGTTCGTCCATAAATAGACGTTTTGAGTCCATTTTAACGATTTGAACCTCCTTATAACTGATACTTTCACAGCTAAACAAATTGTAAAAAAGGTATTTATGAAAAAAAATAGACTGTTCCTGCTTTTAGGGATCTGCCTTATGCTCAGTACAGCATGTACAAAATCCACCAGTTCGGATGACGAAGAGGACGGAAACTGGGTAACTCGCTCCACGCTGGATGGTGTTGCAAGATCCTTTGCCGTAGCCTTCACCATTGGAGACTATGGTTATATAGGAACTGGCCTGGACGGAAACAACAAACTATTAAGTGATTTCTGGCGTTATGACCCCAGTACCAATTCCTGGACGCAGGTAGCTTCCATGAGTAGCGGCAGACACTCTGCCGTAGCTTTCGCCATCAGCGGTAAGGGATATGTAGGGACCGGAACAGATGGCAATGGCAACTATTATAACGATTTTTATGAATTTGATCCTTCCGCCAATACCTGGACCAGGAAGGCTGATTTTGCCGGTGCGGCCAGATCCAGAGCCGTAGGCTTTGCTATTGGCAGCAAAGGGTATATCACCTGCGGATGGGACGGAACCTACTATAAAGACATGTATGCTTATAACCCCACGACCAACAGTTGGGCTTCTGATATCTCCCTGGGTGGAGACAAGCGCGTAGGAGCCATGTGCTTCGTTTATAATGAGGAGGCTTATGTTGTCGGCGGTACCAATAGCAGCGGACAGGCGGCTACCGATTTCTGGAAATTCTCCCCGTCTACAGACAGCTGGACAGAACTCAATAAAATCACCACCGCTACGGATGATGACTTTGATGATGATTATACCGATATCGTTCGCACCAACGGTGTTGCTTTTGTTATCGGAGACAGAGGTTTCCTTACAACGGGTCAGAGTGTGGATAATGGCAGCTATGTCAACAAGACATGGTGCTATAATTTTGCCACTGACCGCTGGACGCGCAGAACGCCTTATGAAAGTACAAGAGCCAGCCGCCGTGGAGCTGTTGCCTTCGCAGTAGATGGTCGCGCATTTGTCGGCACCGGTATCAATACCGGACAGCCTTTCGATAATTTCGACGAGTTCCTGCCTAGCGAGACTTACGAAGCAAACGACTAATTGAGTTAAAGGTAAGAGGGCTAATAAATGATACAATTCAGTGACAGGCTTTTAAAAGACGTAGGGTTAAGACATCTCGGCCGTACTTTGGTGGTAGCCTCGGCAGTCTTTCTGCTGGGCAGTTGCCAGGGCACCAGCACAACTGGCTCCGGCGCTGTCAAAGACAGCGCCGTAAACGCTGCGGTCCCAGCGCAGCCGTCCGGTCAAAAGACCGTGGCTTCGGCTCCGACCTTTACAGGAGACACCTTAAGTCTGCATGTAAAAGCCGTGGAGCTCCCTGTTACTGAGAAGAATTCGGATACCCTCTGGGGCTATGAAATCTATACAGGAGACAAGCTCTATATCAAACAATACAATGTTCCGGGTGTTGCAGGTCAAAACGGCTTTACCAGTAAAGCAGATGCCGAGAAAATAGCAGAAATGGTCAGCCATAAGCTGAAGACCCATCAGATTCCTTCTATCAGTCAGCAGGAACTGTCTGAGGCAAAGGTGACGTATAAAAGCTACCAGTGAGCCGCCGGAAACATGTACCGGGAGCTACTGTAAACAAAGCCGGACAGCATGCCAGGCCGGTATAGATAAAAAAGAAGTGTTCATTTGCGGGAAGCAGGTATTAGATCCCGACTTTTGATATTAAAGTGGAAAAAGCGAAGGGCGTATGACTACCGGTAAGGCAGTGATCGCCCTTTAGCTTTTTAAAAAGATCAGTAACAGCGAGCAGGCCGCAAAGGCCAGCGCGATAAAAAAGGCATTCAGCCAGAGCCGGGGATAGCCGATCTTTGTTACATTGACAAAGGGATAGGGGTAATGACCCGTTTTACGGCCCAGCCAAACAATATAACCCAGGTAGAGCACCGGGAAAATCAAATAGTAGCCTGCCTGCCAGTAAGATACCAGCCCATGGGGCAAGCGCATACTCCATGAGATAACATAAAGCGCCGGCAGCCAGCTGTGCAGCATGCCATTTGCCAGCCGGTCAAGCCCCGTTAAAGGAAACTCTTTTCTAAGCAAGAGATGGTAGATCACGGCCACAATAATAATATAGACGCAAAGAGCCGTTGACAGCAGTGCCAGCCAGGGCTCCGTGATGATAACCACCGGATAGACGGCCCAAAGGGTAAAGCTCGCGGCTACCAGGGTATTGGACAAAATGGTAAAATAGCCAAAGAAACGGGCGACAGCCCTGCCTATACCGGGTTCAAGCCGGTCATACATCAGTGTCCACTGTAAGATCAGACTCAGCCAGCTGAGCAGCGCAAAACAGGCCGCCATAAAGCGAACGGCGTTTGCCGGAAGGCCGTAGCCATGTCCTGCAAATAAGTGAATCAGCATAGCAGACAGATAACGGGTCATCGTTTTAAATATACTCATCGGAAAACTACCGATAAAGACTTTCAAAGATAACGGCTTCCTGGAATAAAAAAGCCGGCCCGGCTACACAAAAGGTAACAGGACCGGATAAACAAATGGTGAATGAAAAGAGAAAAACGGTTGATGTTATTTTACCACCAATTGGTGCCAGGTAAGAAGCAAAGGCGCTGCTTAAAAGATGAAGGGTCAATGGTTGATATTGACAGCTCATCCTTTTTTAAGGGCCGGGTCAGCCAGATATTTTATCAGTTGTCAGCGGCAAACAGGACAATGTCTAAAGCAGCCAACCAGGGAACCTTTAAAAATGAAGCAGACGCCGTTTCAGGCCTCTACCTGGACTTAATAAGGTATCAGCCATGGGTAAGCATGGCCATCATGGATTGCGCTAGCTGTTCACTGTCAGCCTTGCTGATTAACTGAGACAAATCGTCAATCTCATGCTTGCACAGCAGCATGTTGACCCCGTAATAAGGCGTAGGGATTACAATGTGACGGGCACTCCATTTCTCTACAGGCACCTGTTTAGTCGCCAGATGCTCAATCAACTGACAGAACTTGGTGTAATCCTCTATATTTAAAGACAGCATCACCCCGGCAAAACCGATCTGATAATAGCCGCATTGTCTGCAACGCAGGATGAAGCCGTTTTCTGATGAACTCAGGTTGTTAAAGTCGCACATATTCCATGTTTTTATGTAAACAAAGATGGAGTATGCAGGACGAATCTATTTACAGATTCTGGAAAAAGGTTGTCGATATCAGGAACATTTACCGGAAGCCTATTTGTTTGACAATGAACGCATAAAAAAGCCTTTCCGAAGACCGGAAAGGCTTTTAAAACAGCTATAATTTTGAGCCGGAAAAGAAGCTTTAGTTTTCTGCGATCATCTTTTCAATAGCGGTGTCATATTTTTCTTTCCATTCCCGGATATCACCCCAGGCGTGTCCATCCACCGTGACCGCTGCATCCGTAACGGTACCCAGCAGGCTGAAGTCAACGGATGCCACTTTCAGTGCGGCTTCCAGAGCCTCAGCTGCAGCCGCGGGGACGCTGACAACGACCCTGCTCTGCGCTTCCCCGAACCAGAAGGCATCCTGTCTGATATCCGTAGTTGCGCTGACATCAAAGCCCAGATTGCGGTTAAAGCCTTTTTCCAGCAGGGTAATCATGAGGCCACCCTCGCTGATGTCATGCGCACTCGCTACTAATTTTTCTTTGATCAGTGCCGCTACGGCCTGCTGCAGGTTATATTCTTCCTCCAGATCAAAAGCAGGGACATTAGAGAACTCTACTTTATGCAGCTTGTGCAGGTATTCTGAGGAGCCGATATCATTTTTGGGGCGGCCGATCAGATAAATTTTATCGCCTGCTTTTTTATAGTCCAGGCTCATTTTATTATTAATATCGTCCAGGATCCCGACCATACCGATGGTAGGGGTAGGGTAGACCGGCCCTGTAGGGTTCTGGTTATAGAAGCTGACGTTACCACCCGTAACCGGCGTGTTGAACTTCCTACAGGCTTCTCCCATACCCTGAACCGCTTTTACAAACTGATAGTACACTTCCGGATCATAGGGATTGCCGAAGTTCAGACAGTTGGTCACTCCGATCGGCTCGCCTCCGGAGCAGACAATGTTTCTGGCGGCTTCGGCCACGGCGATCTCAGCGCCAACAAATGGATCGGCATATACATAGCGGCTGTTACAGTCTGTGGTGACAGCCAGGGCTTTGCCTGTGCCTTTGGCTAATACCACCGCTGCATCGCTGGGTGCATTGGTCTGCGTATTGGCTGTACCCACCATGGAGTCATATTGAACCGTGATCCATCTTTTGCTGGCAATATTGGGTAGCTGAATCAGCTGCTCCGCACCCTGCTTCAGGGCATTGTTATCAGCCAGATCTTCAATGCTTTGCTGATCAAAGGCGCTTATCTTATCCAGATAGGCAGGACGGGTATATTCCCGCTCATACTGAGGGGCACCGCCGCCCAGTACCAGCTCTTCAGCCGGAACATCTGCTTCCAGCTCTCCATTCATATAAAATTTTAACTGACCGTCATCTGTGACATAGCCGATTTCACTGCAGGGCAGATCCCATTTTTCAAAAACTTCAATAATCTTGCTTTCCTGGCCTTTGTGCGCTACTAAAAGCATTCTTTCCTGGCTTTCGCTTAACAGCAGTTCCCAGGCTTTCATGTTTTTCTGACGGGTCGGTACTTTTTCCAGATCAATGTGCATCCCTACACCGCCCTTGGCACTCATTTCTGCGGTGGAGCAGATAATACCTGCGGCGCCCATATCCTGCATCCCTACGACAGCGTCTGTTTTCAGGACTTCCAGACAGGCTTCCAGCAGTTTTTTCTCCTGGAAAGGATCGCCCACCTGTACGGCCGGCAATTCCTCTGTGCTTTCCTCTGTAATATTGGCCGAAGCGAAACTGGCCCCGCCAATACCGTCTTTACCCGTGGCACTGCCGACGAAGAAAATAGGATTGCCTTTTCCTTCGGCTGTGGCACTGACGGTTCTTTTGGTATCCACGATACCAACGCTCATCGCGTTGACCAGCGGATTGGTATGGTAACAGTCCTCGAAATAGACTTCACCGGCAACGGTGGGAACGCCAAAGCAGTTGCCGTAATGGCCAATGCCGTGAACGATGCCTGCCATGAGGCGCTGTGTTTTTTTATCTTTTAAGTTCCCGAAACGCAGAGAGTTTAAAGAAGCAATGGGTCTTGCTCCCATGGTAAAGATATCACGCTGGATACCGCCTACTCCCGTGGCTGCCCCCTGGAAAGGTTCAATGGCACTGGGATGGTTATGACTTTCAATTTTAAAGACCACACCGTATCCGCCACCCATATCCATCAGGCCTGCATTTTCTTCACCTGCTGCCACCAGCATCCTGCCACCTTCTCTGGGCAGGGTCTTCAGCCATTTAATAGAGTTTTTATAACTACAGTGTTCACTCCACATGGCACTGAATATACAGAGCTCGGTAAAGTTGGGAGTACGACCTAATTTTTGCTTGATTAACTCAAATTCTTCTGCGGTTAATCGCAGCTCCTGGGCGTGTTGTACGGTAATTTCCATTGGGATCTTTAAGAAAAATTGTAATTGAAATGCCACGCAAATTTATAACAAAAGTTGGGAAAAACAGCCGCCCCGCCCCTGCCTATTTATGCGGATATAAAAGCGGGGAACCGAATGGCGGGCAGGTCTTCATAAGTTTCTGATTCACACGGCTCTAGAAAAGTAACAACTATTTGAAGGGACTTAGTTTTTACTGAGGGTCAGGTATTGCAGTACCAGCACGTCATTAAAAGCAGGACAGTAGTGATAATACATCAGCGCATTTACCGGTATCAGGACCGACTGCAGGGTTCTGGACATATAGGAGGGGATATTGCCGATAAAATAGGCAAAATCACTGTGTTCAACGGCTGGTTCCCAGTGAGCGGTGTCTGGAAGCGCTAGCGCTGGCGGGACCGGGACCGGTAGTGAATAAGGGGCAGCAGCGCTTTGCCGGGCTGCGCTGGCAGGCGCATTACTGAGCAGGTATAGCGCATTTGCCGTAATGATCTTTTCCATAAAAGCACCGGAGGGCTTATCCAACAGGCGGTGGCAGGTTTTTTCGAGTGCCGGTCTGAGCGCTTCCAGGTCCGGCAAAGGCTTTTCAGCCATCAGCCTGGCGTAGTGATAGAGTAAAATAGCCGTTTTACCGTAATAAGGTGCGATGGCCAGGGGGCGGTTTATATAATCCCCGGATCGAATCGTCTGTACAATCAGTTGCAGGGCCGAAGTGTCGGCCGGGGTCCACTTTAACTGGTAGTGGCTGACAAAACTCAGGATATTACTCAGTACCACGGCGTCCATGACTACCGGGAATTTCCGGCCAAACCAGGTTGAATAGGTGTAGAAATGCCGGTAGGACCGGGGCGCCGAGCGCAGCGGCTGCCCCGGGCGCCGTACATACCCCTGCAGTACCTGGTGGAGTTTTTCCAGGCTGTCTTTACCGCCTTTAGGGTCCACAAATCTGGACAGTACGCTGTCATCCATGTCGTCGGGTACCGCGCCGTCTTTTTTAATCAGCGGTATCCACCAGGAGTAAGGAAAGCGGTAGCTCGAGTCGCGGAGCCAGAAATTATAGCTTCCCCGCCCCTGATTGTAAAATCTTGGATAGAGCTCAGCGGAACGGGTAAGCAAAGTGTCTATAACTACTTTGAGGCTATCGGGAAGCCCGGGCCTTACCTTTTTGAGCGTCATGTCTATCAGGATATTATAAAATATCGTGATGTCCTTTTTTTTCTCCTTGTAGTGTCTTCTGTGATGAATATAGGAAGGGTAGCTGCCGGCTAAAAACACGGGGTCTTCCGTGGCCATCTGCTGCTGCCGCTCCATGCGGTGCAGCACAAAACTGATCTGGCTGAGCCGGCGGGCGCCCAGGCTTGTTTGTTGGTTTGTTTGTTGGTTTGTTTTCGGGTTCGGCGTCGGGGCAGCGGACTGACCATACAGGGGGCCGGCGTAAAACATGCAGCATGCAGCCATTCCCGTCCACAGCAGGGCAGTGCTCAAAGCAGGCGGTACCAGGCGCTTTTTTTGCCTTTGGGGAGGCCTTAGCGGTATGTGTTGATTTTTTTGCTGCATGGAATACCAGGTGAACCAAAGCCGTGTACTGCGGAAACTTTCTTTGTCTAATGGATTCAAAATTAAGACAAAACTTAAAAAAATAGTGGCCTCAGCTTAGAGAATACCAGCTGAGGCCACGGTTATGAGGTTCTTATTTCTTGAATGTTATCCCGAGGCGGGTTAAGATCCACCCTGACGGGATTTAGTTTTTCAGTTCCATGGAAGAGTAGTGTTCTACTTTTTCGTTGGTGCTCTTCATCCATTGGGCCAGTTCCGGACAATGCGCGAATGAAGGGTCAATCTGGATATAAAAGTCTTTCATGTGTTTGGTCAGCCAGTCATCCAGTGCGTCCTGTTTTTTAACGGCCAGCGCACGCTGTGCGATTTTGTCATAGTCGTCCTTGATGTTTTCTCTGTGCGGCTCGCTACGTACACGCAGGTAGATAATTCTGACGCCTTGACGGCCTGTCTGATCGGTAAATACCTGCGGATCAGAGAAGTCGCCTACCTTCATGGTCGGTAAGAGTTTAGCCAGGTCTTTATCCTGCAACTGGTCGATGGTAAAAGAGGTGACCGGGCTATAGTTATCATAACCGTAGATGGCACCCGCATTGTATTTTGCATCTTTATCCTCATTATAGCGGTTAAAGGCTTCCGGGAAGGTCATTTTACCAGTGGATAAAAGGTCTTTAATGCTGTCCATTCTTTTTTGAATAATCTGCACTTCTTCATCGGTTACCGGCGGGATCTTAATGATATGACGCACGATGGCATCATTGCCCGCTCTACTCACCATCTGAATAATATGATAGCCCATCTGACTTTTGATAACGGGAGAAATCTGTCCTTCTCTTAAGCGGAAGGCAGCGTTCATGAAGTCCGGATCAATACGGCCTTTATCGTCCTGACGGTTGATGCTCAGCTGACCTCCGGTCTGCTTGGCAGCGGGTTCGTCGGAATAAAGTTTAGCCAGGGCCGCAAAATTGGCTTTTTTATCTTCCACCTGCTTTTTCCAGTCTTCCAGTTCATTTTTTATATAAGCGATTACATCTTCATTGGGTTGAGGATAGATGATGATCTGGCTGGCCTCAAACTGGCTCTCATAGAATTTTAAGCTGTCTTTAGGAATCTGATTATAGTAGGCTTCTACTTCAACCGGGGTAATGGTAACGTCCTGGGCAATAGAGCGCTGCATCTTCTGCGCCAGCAAGGTCTGTTTTAAATCCGGGGTCCATTCCTGCCGCATCTGTTCAATGGTTTTACCGGCTGCCTGTTCGAGTCTTTCTCTGGAACCGAACTGCTGCAGGTACATCTGGATCTTACTCTGAAAGGCCTGCGTGACCTCGTCATCAGAGAAAGGCAGGGAGTCTCTTTGTGCCTGGATAGCCAGGGCCTTCATCATCACCTGCGTTTTAAGGATATGACATTCCAGATCCGGTGGCAGGTTTGTAAATTCCGGGTTGCTCCTGTATTGGTTGACACCTTCCTGAATATCAGACTGCAGGACGATATCGTCGCCTACCTGTGCGATAATCTTATCTGCTACTACTTTATTGGAAGGGGCTTGCTGGGCCTTTGTGATGCCCGCAAGGCTAAGCGCCATAGCAGCCAGGGTCAATCCCTTTTTGATCATTTTTTTTTGCATTACCAATGATTATCTAAAAGTTTCGCAGGCCAGAGATGGCTACCGCGGTCTCAAAAATAGTGATTTGAAGGCAGTTAAAACCAGTGGTAGCGGGTTTTAACAAAATGTATTTAATTTGAAATGAGGATAAATAAAAGGGCTAAATTATTTTAATTAAAAACAATTTAGCCCTTGAAAAATATAAGGTTTACTTCCGGATAACCGCAGTGCTTTAAATAATTATAAAGCGGTGGTTATTAGAGTGTACGCTTGATTTCCTCTTGTTCGTAGGCTACGATATTGTCGCCTACCTGAATATCGGTAAAGTTCTTCATGGTCAGACCGCACTCGTAACCCTGTGCCACTTCTTTGACATCGTCTTTGAAGCGTTTTAAGCTGCCCAGTTCGGAGTAAGCTCCTTCCTGTCTGGGATAAACGAGGATCCCGTCGCGGAATAACCGGATTTTGTGGTCTCTTTTGATCTTTCCTTCCAGCACATAACAACCGGCAACGGTGGCTTTGTCGAACTTATAAACTTCTCTGATTTCAACGGTGGCGACTTCTTTTTCCTGAATCTTGGGTTCAAGCATCCCTTCCATGGCGCTCTTGATTTCTTCAATCGCGTTATAGATAATGGAGTAGGTCTTGATTTCCACGCCTTCCTCATCTGCAAGGCGGGCTGCCTGAGAAGAGGCACGGACATTAAAGCCAAGTACGATGGCATCAGAAGCTGTTGCCAGCAGTACGTCGCTCTCAGAAATCTGACCCACGGCCTTGTGTACCACGGTAACCACGATTTCTTCCGTAGAGAGTTTTTGCAGGGAGTCACTGAGGGCTTCCACGGAACCGTCCACGTCACCTTTGATGATAATGTTGAGTTCTTTAAAGTTACCCAGTGCCAGACGACGACCAATTTCATCGAGCGTGATATGCTTACGGGTTCTGAGTCCCTGTTCACGCATGATCTGTGCTCTTTTATTGGCAATATCCTTGGCCTCGGACTCATCCTGATACACCTTGATTTTTTCACCGGCCTGCGGTGCGCCGTTCAGACCTAAGACCTGTACCGGTGTGGAAGGTCCGGCTTCTTCAATACGCTGGTTCAGCTCATTGAACATGGCTTTCATTCTTCCGTAATACTGACCGGCCACCACCAGGTCTCCCTGACGCAGGGTTCCGTTCTGTACCAGTAAGGTGGCTACATAACCGCGGCCTTTATCCAGGGAAGCTTCCACGATAGAACCGCTGGCTTCTCTGTTTGGATTGGCCTTGAGTTCCAGTACTTCCGCTTCCAGCAGGATTTTTTCCAGTAAAGCGTCCACGTTTAATCCCTGTTTGGCAGAAATCTCCTGACTCTGGAACTTACCGCCCCATTCCTCAACCAGGATATTCATCTGGGAGAGTTGTTCATAGATTTTCTGCGGATTGGCGCCGTCTTTATCGATTTTGTTGATCGCAAAGATCATCGGCACACCAGCTGCCTGCGCATGGCTGATGGCTTCCTTGGTCTGTGGCATTACTGCGTCATCGGCAGCGACCACAATAACCGCGATATCCGTTACCTTGGCACCTCTGGCACGCATGGCGGTAAAGGCCTCGTGACCCGGAGTATCCAGGAAGGTAATTTTGTTGTCTCCTACATTAACGACGTAGGCTCCGATATGCTGCGTGATACCACCGGCTTCGCCGCTGGCCACTTTGGTTCTTCTGATATAATCCAGCAGTGAGGTCTTACCATGGTCAACGTGACCCATGATGGTCACAATCGGATTACGCGGCAACAGATCTTCCGGTGCGTCCGTATCCTGCTGCTGCTCTTCCTCATTGACATCATCCAGACCGATAAAGTCTACTTCAAAACCAAATTCTTCCGCTACCAGTTCAATGACTTCCGCGTCCAGACGCTGGTTGATAGATACCATGATGCCCAGGCCCATACATTTACTGATGATATCGGTAAAGCTGACATCCATCAGATTGGCCAGGTCGCTCACGGTAATAAATTCTGTTACCTGTAAGCGGGTATCCTGTCTGGCTGCAGCGGCTTCCATCGCTTCGGCCATTTCCTGGCGTTTTTCTCTGCGGTGTTTTGCCTTGCTTTTAGCCTTAGAACCTCCGGAACCGGCCAGTTTAGCCTGTGTTTCCTTGATTTTCTCCTGGATACGTTTCTGGTCGATTTCTTTTTCAGCCTCTGTATGAGGTGTATATCTGGGGCGGTTGCCGGGTTTATTATTACCGCCATGAGGCGCTCCATGCTGACCCGGACGGTTATTGTTATGTCCCTGCCCCGGGCGGTTACCCTGTCCGCCGCGGTTATGACCGCCACCCTGGTTGGTATCACCTGCACTGGCAGGTCTTTTGTTTTCCAGAGGGATACGCTTGCGTTTACGGCCACTATCCTTATTGGGTTTAGGACGAGTGTCAGAATCTACCGGCAGCTGGATCTTCCCTAAGATTTTAGGCCCTTCCAGTTTAGCTGCACGGATATTTTCAATGACAGGGGCTTTGTTTTCCTCTGCTTCCGGTTTAGGCTGCGGTGCCGGCTGCGGTGCCGGCTGAGGCGCTGCTATAGGCGCTTTGGGTGCGAAGGCTGCTGCTGCCGGTTTTTCTGTTTTATGTTCCGTTTTAGGGGCCTGTTTAGGCTCCACTTTCTGCTCTGGTTTTTTATGTTTCTCTTCCTTTTTAGGAGCCGCCTTTTTAGGGCGGGTAGAAGAGTCGATGGCAGAAAGATCTATTTTATCTATAATTTTAAGACCTTCGATTTCCGGGGTCTTTGCTTTAGCCGGCGGTTCGTTTTCCGGTTCTGGCTGCGGGCTGACCGCAGCAGAAGTGGCTTCACTGGTCTCAGGGGCCGGTTCAGGCGTCTGCGGCGCTTTTGCTTCCGCTTCAGGAGCCGCAGCAGCAGGCGTAGCCTTAGGCTCGGCTGCCGGTAATGCTTCCGGGGCAGGTTGTGACGGAGTCGCCGGAGGTTCCGGTGCGCTGATTTCAGGGGCAGCAGTCTCTGGCTGCACTTCAGGTGCAGGCGGTGCAACCGGTCCGGTTGTGTGGGGTACTTCTTTTTGCTCAGCCGCAGGCTGCGTTGCTTCTGCTTCTTCCTTTTTCTTCTTTTCTTTTTCTGCCTGGGTAGCTACTGTACTTTTAGGAATCTCAATTTTATCAGCTTTGTCTTTAGCCAGTTTATCACTCTGAAACTCACGCTGAAGGGCAGCATATTGCTCCTCGGTCAATTTGGCCGTGGGTTTGAGTTCGTCCTTGTTAAATCCTTTGCTGTCAAGAAATTCTATGAGCGTTTCCTGCCCAATGTTAAACTCCTTGGCGGCTGCCAATAATCTTGGTAATTTCAATTCTGCCATATTTTCTTTTAGTCGTAGATAAGGAAGTTGACGGCTGGCGCTTACCAGTGGGTAGCCCTATCTACTCTTTTTCAAATTCTTCTTCGAGGATTCGCCTGATGTCCTGGATGGTTTCTTTTTCCAGGTCGGTTCTTCTTTCAAGCTCTTCCGGTGTAAGGGCCAGTACACTGCGGGCAGTATCACAACCTACACGTTTTAATTCATCGATGATCCACATATCGATTTCATCGGAGAATTCAACAAGGTCAATATCAAATTCTTCGGTTTCTTCGTTTTCACGGTATACATCTATATTATATCCTGTGAGTTCACAGGCCAGTTTGATGTTCACTCCACGGCGGCCAATGGCCAGGGATACCTGGTCTGCCTGCAGATATACTTCTGCACGCTTTTTCTCATTGTCCAGCTCCATATAACTGATTTTAGCGGGCGTAAGTGAACGCTGAATCAGTAACTGGGTATTGGTGGTGAAATTAATCACATCAATATTTTCATTTTTCAGTTCGCGGACGATCCCGTGGATACGGCTGCCTTTCATACCGACGCAGGCACCTACCGGATCGATTCTGTCATCATAGCTTTCAACGGCTACTTTCGCTCTTTCGCCGGGTTCTCTGACAATCTTTTTAATGGTAATCAGTCCTTCAGCGATTTCCGGAACTTCCATTTCCATGAGTTTTTCCAGGAAAACCGGATTGGTACGGCTTAAGATAATAACCGGTGTATTGTTTTTAACGTCCACGCGGCTGATGACGGCGCGGGTGTTTTCGCCTTTCTTAAAGAAATCCTGCGGTATCTGTTCGGATTTTGGCAAAATCAGTTCATTGCCATCATCATCCAGCAGTAATACCTCCTTTCTCCACACCTGATACACTTCTGCGTTAATCATTTCTCCCAGACGGCCTTCGTATTGCTGTACCAGCAGATTTTTCTTTAAATCACCGATACGGCTGGCCAGGGTCTGCTTAGCGGCCAGAATAGCCCGGCGACCAAAGTCAAATAAATCCACGGATTCAATCAGTTCTTCACCGACTTCAAAGTCCGGTTCAATTTTAATGGCTTCACTGTAAGCAATTTCTGCCAGGGGATCTTCCACCTCTCCGTCTTCAACGATCATACGTCTTCTGAAGATTTCCAGGTCACCCTGTTCTGCATTGACGATCACGTCAAAGTTCTCATCACTTACATATTTTTTTCGAAGCAGTGTTTTAAAGACATCCTCAACCACTTTCATCATGGTCGGACGGTCAATGTTTTCCGCGTCCTTAAATTCCTGAAACGCTTCGATCAGATTAATACTTGCCATATTATACCATTTTAAGCCGGGAATACCCCCGCTTTTTAAAACTGAATTTGAACAATTGTTGTTTTTATATCTTTAAACGGCAGGGCTATAACTTCCGTTACAGCTTTTTTGCCTTTTCCTTTTGTTTCTTCTATAGAAAAGCTGTCCTCTCCAACCTCTTTCAAAATACCTTCCAGCTTTCTTTCATCCAGCAAAGTAACTTCTACTTTGCGTCCTATATTCTTTTTATACTGCCGGATATCTGCCAGCGGTTCATCTACACCCGGTGAAGATACCTCTAAAGAGAAATCTCCTTCCGGATAAAGTCCCGCTTCCTCTATTTTCTTATACAGGGCCCGGTTAAATTTAATACACTGATCAATGGTAATGCCCTGGTCGCCGTCAATATAAATCTTATAATTATTGGTGGGTTTTACTTTGAATCTTACTTTAAAATAAGTGGTTTCTGCTGCTAAAATCTCATCCAGAAAAGCCTCCACCTGATCAAATATAAGTCCTTCTGACATAACGTTTATTTTGAAAATAACAGAAGGGAACGTTAGCCGTTCCCTTCATCCTCCGTTCTTTACACCGCAAAGGTAGTATAATATTGGGATTCAATCCAAATATTAATTTATCCGGATCTATCCTGAGGGATTCTGAAAGGAGGCCGGCTGTCCGGCTATCCAATAATTAATGTATATATAATATAAAGCAGCAGGGGTGTCCTGCGCTTTGTTTGCATTGCAAGGGAGGCAGACCGGATTTTCTGCCGCGGGACTACTCTGCCATATCTGATTGCGAAGCCGGCGTCTGGAGCTTGTCCCGGGCATCTTTTTTTGCCTGTTTACCCATATCCAGAATCCAGTCTTTTCTTTTGAGTTCAAAGTTGGTTCCCAGGTAAAGGCTTCTAACCTTTTCATCATCAGCCAGTTCTTCCGCTGTTCCGTGCTTATATATCTTACCCTCAATCAGTAAATAGGCCCGGTCACAGATAGAGAGCGTCTCATTTACGTTGTGGTCAGTAATCAGAATACCGATGTTTTTATATTTAAGCTTGGCCACCACTGCCTGAATATCTTCCACCGCAATGGGGTCAACCCCGGCAAAGGGCTCATCCAATAAGATAAATTTAGGGTCCACCGCCAGAGCGCGGGCAATTTCCGTCCGTCTTCTCTCTCCGCCGCTCAGGCTGTCTCCGTTGTTTTTACGCACATGATGCAGGTTGAACTCATCTAATAAGTCCTCAAGTTTGGCGGCTCTTTCTGCCTTGGAGAGTCTGGTCATCTCGAGCACGGCCATGATATTATCCTCCACACTGAGTTTTCTGAAGACAGAAGCTTCCTGAGGGAGGTAGCCGATGCCCATCTGAGCCCTTTTATACATGGGAAGCTTTGTAATCTCCTGATCATTAAGGAAAACAGTTCCTTCATCGGGTTTAATCAAGCCGACGACCATATAAAAAGAGGTGGTCTTGCCGGCTCCATTAGGTCCCAGCAGCCCCACGATTTCTCCCTGGGTGACCTGAACAGATACCTGATCCACCACCGTTCTGTTGCGATAGGATTTGACCAGTTTATTTGTATAGATAGTGATACTCAAGGGATGCCGTTTTATGTGCTTATGTGCCGGATGAATTTATGGGCGTAAAGATAAGATTCGTTTTTGAATGCTGGCCTGCTCCTTTTTAAATTAATTGCTAAGGGCGGCCCAAAAATCGGGAGCGCCGGATTTTGGGCGGTTTGCCCCTCCGACTGGAGGGTGAATTTAGGGTCAGGTTTGCAAAGTTGCCCTCAAAATGGGGTCATTTTTCGAACTTGGAGACATATTTTATGAATATTAAATAAAAACAAATATGATAAAAATATTCCGGTTTCTTCGACAAAAATCCCTTTTTGGCGGATATTTTTATATGATAAAAAATAGATTATAATTGGTAATAAAGCTATTAACGAACGTTAAGTATTGGTCAAACGCTGAATAGCAGCGGCTTTGCAGGATAATTGTATATAAATAGTAATAAAAAATATATACTTTAAATATAAAATTGTATTGAAAAAACTATATAAATTTGTTTTATCTAAACAGATATATAAAAATATAATTTAAAATAGACACCAATGATTACAAATTTTAATTTTAAAAAATGGGCGCCTTTTACGGTGCTGGCCATTGTGGCCCTGCTTTCCTTATTTGTTCCGGAATCTTCTATGTTTGACGGAACCTCTGTTTATAACGCTGCTGATATAGCCTGGATACTGGTCGCAACCGCACTGGTCTTTTTAATGACACCCGGACTGTCTCTTTTTTACGGCGGAATGGTGAACCGCAAAAATATTTTGTCCACCATGATTAAAAGTGTGGTGGCTGCCGGAGTAGTCGGTGTTCTGTGGATTGTTGTTGGGTTCAGCCTGGCTTTTGGTCATTCCATGGGCGGGGTAATCGGCGATCCGACGACTTTTCTCTTTTTTGATCATGTGGCTTCCGGCGCACCCTGGGTCGGTGCACCCACCATCCCACTGATGCTTTTTGCCTTGTTTCAGCTGATGTTCGCCATCATTACCCCGGGTCTGGTGGTAGGAGCCGTTGCAGAAAGGATCCGTTTTACGGCTTATATCTTATTTATCGTATTATTCAGCCTTTTGGTTTACTGTCCGCTGGCGCACTGGTGCTGGAATCCGGATGGCTTTCTGGCCAAAATGGGTGTGCTGGACTTTGCCGGCGGTACCGTGGTACATATCTCAGCCGGTTGCGCAGCACTGGCAGGTGCCATCGTTTTGAAACGCAGAAAATCTCATCTGGAAAATATTGAGACCGCTCCGGCCAATATTCCTTATGTGCTCATAGGAACCAGTCTGTTATGGTTCGGGTGGTTCGGATTTAACGCGGGATCCGCCCTGGCCGCTAACGGTCTTGCGGTATCCGCATTTGCAACCACCAATACGGCTGCTGCCGCTGCCGGACTTTCCTGGATGTTCTTTGATGTATTAAAAGGTAAAAAACCTTCTGTACTTGGTTTTTGCATCGGTGCCGTTGTGGGACTGGTGGCAATTACTCCTGGGGCTGGTTTTGTGTCTATTGCCAGCTCCATATTTATCGGTGTATTATCGGCCGTGGTTTCTAATGTGGCCGTGTATTATAAAACAAAATCCACGCTGGATGATGTGCTGGATGTGTTTCCTTGCCATGGTATCGGTGGCATCGTGGGGATGCTGCTGACCGGTGTTTTTGCCTCTAAGGCGGTAAACCCGGCCGGCGCCAACGGACTTTTCTTTGGTAACGCTTCTTTTTTTATGACCCAGCTGGCGGGTATGGCCATCGTGGTGGTCTTCAGCTTTGGTATGTCTTATGGCATTTTTAAATTCATCAACTTCATCCTGCCCTTGCGCGTCAGTGAAGAAGAGGAAGAATTAGGTCTGGATGCATCGCAGCATAATGAAAAATACCTGGACCTTCCAGTGGCTGCCGCTAATTATACTTACGAGCAGGAAGCGTTTACTGCCTAGTCTGAACGGATTTATTTAAAGATTCTTCGTACTAATATTTCTACCATAAGGCCTTTTCTACTTGGACATGAAAAGGCCTTTTTTGATTTAAATTTTCAGATTGCCTGAGCGCCTGGTATCTACATCTCATTTCAATACTATTTTGTGTTATAAGATAATTTTTGAGGGGAAGGATAAATAGGGATTGACATTATTTATAACTTTTAAATCGTTTATCTTATGAAGATCAAGCCACTGTTCTTAGCGGCCGCAATGTTTTGCTCCAGCTGGGTGAATGCCCAGGATAGCGTAATAGACAGCCTGACGGAAGGTCATCCCAATGGTCAGATTTACAAGGACCGGTATCAGTCTTTAACGCTGAACGGAAACCTGGATGTTTATTACAAAAATGTATTCAGGGGGACTAAAAATGCGACCACAAGTTTTACGTCCAAAAATCAAAGCTTTCAGTTGGGCATGGCCAGCGTGCAACTGGCCTATCAGTATAAAAAGTCAGGAGTAGTGGTGGACCTGGGCTTCGGACCCAGGGCGGAGGACTTCTCTTATACGGACCAGGGCGCGAGAGCCGCCATCAAACAGGCCTATGTCTATTATGAACCGGTGACAGGCCTTAGGTTTTCGGCAGGTACCTGGGCCACACATATTGGTTATGAGGTGCTGGATCCTGCCCTGAATGCCAACTATAGTATGTCTTATCTGTTTTCCACCGGGCCTTTTTCCAACACCGGCCTGAAGGCGGAGTACAGCGCCGGCAATCACCACCTGATGGCGGGCATCAGTAATCCAACCGATTACCGGGTCACCCCTGATCAGGCTACGCATGCAAAGACCTTGATTGCACGCTACAGTTTTGAAAAGGAAAATGGGCTGATCCTGGCGCTCAACTATTCAGGAGGTAAGCAGATAGACAGTTCAAAGATTCAGCAGCTAGACGCAGTGATCTGTCTTCCGGCCATTTATAACATCAGCCTTGGCTGGAACGGCTCCGTCTGTTTCAGGAAAAAAGAGTCGGAGGTGTTGCCGGGCGGGGACACCGGTTGGAAAAACTGGTGGGGACAGGCGCTCTATCTGAATTACCACTTAACGGATCATCTACAGCTGGCATTAAGGGAAGAGTATTTTACCGACACCAAGGCGCTGAGCCCCGCCATGCTGGGTACCCACGTTTGGTCGGGTACTGCTACCCTTAAATTTACAGAAGGGGATTTTAGCGTTTTCCCTGAATTCAGATGGGATAAATTTGCTAAGCCCTATGGCAGCTCTTATAGCAGTCAGTTATACGGACTGCTGGCGGTCGCCTATCAGTTTTAAACAACCCATGAATAAAAATGCCGCCCTTTTCGCAAGTTGCGGATAAGAGGCGGCATTCTGATTTAAGCTGGCGCATACGCCTTAAGCGTAGTTATGCAATAACTTTTAAAGTGTTTTTGATTTTATTGGCTTTAAAAATCAGCTCCTGCGGCTCCTGGCTTAATATGGTCACATGGCCCATTTTTCGGCCGGGCTTTGTCGTTTTTTTGCCATACAGATGAATAAAGACGTTGTCCATTTTCAGCACTTCTTCCAGCCCCTCATAAATGGCATCACCGGTATAACCCGGTGCACCCAGAATATTGACAATGGAGGAAGGGATAATGGGCTGGGTGTTACCCAGTGGCAATTGCATCAGAATCCTTAATAACATATGGTACTGACTGCAATAATTGGCCTCAATGGTATGATGTCCGCTGTTGTGCACTCTGGGAGCTGTTTCATTGACCCAGACATTCCCTTTGCGGTCAATAAAGAGCTCTACGGCAAAAAGTCCCGGACTGTCCAGCTTTTCAACTACTTTCTGAGCCATGGCTTCTGCCTTCCAGAGGATCTGTTTGTCGATACGGGCGGGAGAGAGCTGAAAATCCAGTAAATTCAGTTTAGGATCAAAAAGCATCTCTACGGCAGGGAATAAAGTCAGCTGTCCGGCGTCGTTTTTAGCCACGGTAATAGCGATTTCTTTTTCTATTTCCACCATGGTCTCCATAACGGCCGGCTGGTCAAAAGCTCTTTCTAAATCGCTCTGCTTATGGAGTACTTCTACGCCTCTGCCATCATAGCCGCCTTCCCCCAGTTTATGCACTGCGGGCAGTAAATCGGTTCTGGACTGCGCCTCAGCCTTATTTTGTGTGATAATAAAGGCGGGAGAGGGAATCTCGTTTTCTTTATAGAAAGTCTTCTGAAGAATCTTGTTTTTAATGGTACGGATGGCGGAAGGTTTAGGATAGACCCGGACTCCTTCTTTTTCCAGGGCTTCCAGGGCATCTACATTCACCGCCTCGATTTCTATGGTGAGGGCGTCCAGTCCTTTGCCAAAATGATAGACATCGTCAAAACTCTGGATATCTCCTTTCACAAAGTGATGGCACAGATGGGCGGCAGGGCACCCGGGGTCGTTTTCCAGTACATAGGTTTCAACTACAAAGTCTGCGGCTGCCTGTAGTAACATGCGTCCCAGCTGACCGCCTCCGAGTATTCCGATTTTTTGCATAGCGCTATTTAAGATGATTGCCTTTTGCCCCCTTTTTAAATGATTGAATAGTCTGCGAAAAAGGGTAAGGGAGCGCCAAAATTACGGATTTGGGATTGAATATGGATAGCCGACTGCCAGATTGAGGGCTTAATTTTTTAACCCGGCCAATTTATAAGGATACATTAAACCCCGTTTTTTGATCCGAAGAACCCTGGGGTGTACTACTCTTTATTGGATATCAATGGATTAGTTTTATCCTTCTGCCGGTGAAAACCAGCGCTTTTGCGTGAATTCTGGCATTTTTTCTGCATTTTTGCAGGAGTTTCCTATTAAACGATTAATTCAGTAGCATATATGGCAGGGATATACCAGAAATTTATGGACCAGAAAAAAACAGGCAAAAAAGCATTTGCCGTTTTAATTGATCCGGATAAAATGAGTGATGCTGATATTGACCGGATTGTGGATCATGCCCTGCAGGCCCGTGTGGATTATTTTTTTGTTGGCGGCAGTCTGGTGGTCGTCAATACGGTGGATCAGAATATTCAGCGCATTAAATCCAGATGTGATATCCCGGTCGTGCTTTTCCCTGGTTCCCCTTCTCAGGTCTCTAAATATGCGGACGCTTTATTTTATCTTTCCCTTATTTCCGGAAGAAATCCGGAACTGTTAATAGGGCAGCATGTCATCAGTGCAGCCATGGTCCGCTCCAGCGGCCTGGAAATAATGCCTACGGGATATATGGTCATAGATGGCGGGGCTCCCACTTCCGTTTCTTATATTGCCAATACCGCGCCTATCCCGGCAGATAAGGACAATATTGCGCTTTGTACGGCCATGGCCGGCGAAATGCTGGGGCTCAGATTAATTTATATGGACGCCGGCAGCGGCGCTAAAAATCCGATTCAGGAAAATATGATCAGACGCGTGGCCGGCAGCATTGCGGTACCCCTGATCGTAGGCGGCGGCATCCGGACACCGGAAAAAGCAGCGGCGAACTGTAAGGCGGGGGCTGATGTGATTGTGGTGGGCAATGCCATTGAAAAAGATATTCACCTGATGCAGGCGCTCAGTGAGGCCGTACATCAGAGCTGCTAAAATCTTAAGGGACATCATTTACAGCTTTTCGCAGCACCGACTTCTGGTTTTAACACTATTGTATAAATAAAGTCTGCTCAATAACTCACCGCTAGGTGATCATTAACACATTATAATAATTTTTAATTCTGAAATTTCCGGCTAGCCTGACTACATGATAGGCTAGCCAATTTTGTATCCTTAATAGTAGGGATACAGGTGCCTGCCTGGTCATCCGGACCAGGTTTAGCACCAGGGCTATAGTAGATATCCATGAAGTACTTGTATTGGCCAGCTTGGCTTTTATATTGTCCATGCCATATCTGGTCTTTGCTTGGCCAAATTTTCCCTCTATTGGATTTCTTTCGCCCGGTCTTATGTGATTTTTCACTGCCGTTGCGGATGGACGACCTAGCGGTTTCGCAACAAGTTTTATGTTTT
>NZ_FNQY01000011.1 GCF_900107765.1 Arachidicoccus rhizosphaerae
TTTTTTTTATTTTTTCTTTTCAGCCCTGTGTTCGCAACTTATTGTAAACCACTTGCTTGCAGAAGAAATTTATGATAAGAGCTGACCGATTCAGTGTTGTCTTTTCCGTTTCGGGATTGCAAAGGTAAGCGCTTTTTTTACTCTACCAAACTTATTTTAAAAGTTTTAAAAAACTATTTTTAAAACATCAATGTTTATCAGCATTACAGAAGAAAAATAATTTTATAATGTAGACAGTTAACATCGTTTTTTCCCCCTGAATAGACACTGAAATTTCCTTATCCGACCGCTGTTAGTTTATACGGATAACGGACCGCCTCCAAAAACAGCCCTTTAGCCGGTGCGGAAAAGTCGGCCTTCGCACAATTTTTCGCTTCAATAATTTCCTTTAACTGGTCTAACGTTATACTTCCCCTGCTTACTTTCAGCATAGTAGCCACAAGCGCTCTTACCATGCCTCTTAAAAACCGGTTGGCTTCCACCGTAAACACCAGCATATCTCCCTCCATAGCCCAGTGTGCCTGCTCAATACGGCATATATAGGTATGTACCTGGGTATTGCGTTTGGAAAAGGAAGTAAAGTCTTCATACCCCATAATAACAGCAGCTGCTTGATTTAACAGGTCTAAATCGAGTTTAAAAGGATAATACCAGCCCCGGTCAATCATAAAGGGGTTCTTATAATTATATATATAGTATTTATATTTTCTGCTTAGGGCATCAAATCTACTGTGCGCCTCCTCCTGCATTAAATATATATTGGTAATAGAAATATCTGCCGGAAGAATCGCATTTAGATTATAAACGTTCTTAGCTGTAATCTGTACATCCGATTCAAAATGGAAAAAGTTCTGTCTTGCATGGACACCTGCGTCAGTCCTGGAAGAGGTCGACAATTCGATTTCCTGCTTGAATAGAATTTTCATGGCCTGCTCCAGCGCTCCTTGTACCGTCGGTACGCTGGGCTGAACCTGAAACCCATTATAACGGGTTCCCATATAAGATAATTCAAGAAAGTATTTTGCCATAACCCTAGTAAGCTGCTTTTATTCTGAATATACGCAAGTTCCCGGCTCTCCAAGCGTCTAGCTGAAAATTGACTGACCCGGGAATGGGTTGCAAAAAAATAGGATACCTTTTTGAGGGGTATCCTATTTCCCTGTTATATTCATTTCTTATTGTAAAATCTGTTGAAAACGCTTTTTAAAATAGCTGTCCAATAGCTGACTTTCCAGTGATGGGAAATTTTGCTTATCGCTTACATGCGAATAAGTATCATGGAATAATGCATATCTGCCCGCATCGGATAAAAACAAACCACCCAGGGTTTTAACCTGACTGGTCGTAACACATTTACCATCAATATACTTGTCCACAATTGCAATCATATCATTGTCATTATTGCGGGCAATCATTTTCTTTTGCATTTTCTGAAAGTCCTTTTCAGAAATCGGGTCACACTGAACGCTGCCAGCTGCGGTCTGAGCCTGGTCTTCCGCAGGTCGTTCTACATCCGCATCAGCCCGCTGTTTTTTACGCTGACTGCCAGTGGCGGATTCTGTACCCGTATCATCTGCCGTTGATTTATCATAAAAAGGATTGTTGACGGCTCCTTTTACTTCAGCATCCTGGTTTTGCTGGTCACTGTTGCCCAGGTCAACAAATCTTTTTTCTTCTCTTTTCTTTTTACGGGCCTCTTTTCTGGCGGCAGCAGCTGCGCTGGCGCCTTCTACATTAAAACTATCCTCTTCGGTATTGGCAAATAAAGCCAGAGACTCCTTTTTTGAAATAGGTGTTGGGGCTACCCCAGTGGTTTTCTGCTCATCGGCTGTTTCAGCAGTAGGGGGTACCAGGATGTCAACGGTATCCGTGGAACGGCTGTTGAACATGACAAAAGTCATGGAAGTCCCTTTCTTGGTACGTTGCTGACCGGCCTTTATGACACCATAAGTCTTAGACAGATCTGAGGCCGAATTTTCAGCAGGCTTCAGATGCTCTTCCGGAACTGCCTGAGCGATGGCTTTACTGTCTTCAACCGGATTATTCCCAAAATCTTCTACCTGTGTAGAGGTTTTTTCTTCTTTATTTGCAAGTGTAGCCTTCGGCGTTTCTTTAGGCAGCGCAAGGGTCGGGTCATTGGCTGCATCCGAGAGCATTGCACTAAAAGCATTATTGCTCGCGGCATCCGCTGCCTTGGCTTTGGTATCTGCTGCCTTGGAGTTAACATCCTTTACGGCATCATCCGCCTTGGCACTGGCCACATCATATTGATCCTCAATAGTCGTCTGGCTGCTAGAGGCGATAAACTCTTTGGACTGCAGATTCAGCAATCCTAAATTACCGTTATCCCCCTGTTGTAAAGAATAGCCCGCATCAGCTCCTTTAACCACACACGTGAAGTTTTGCTCTGGCGTCTGAGCCTGCGGAAATCCGATTCTCAGATCATAGGACCCATCTTTTAATTTAGGTATAATTAAATATCCGATGGAAGAAGAACTATAGACCTTTTTGTTTAATATGACATAAAAAGGTTGTTTCGCCTTAGCCTGAATATAGATAAAGTGATTATTATCAGGATCCTGCGCTTTGGTTTGAGTGGTAAAAACCAGTACAGCCATGCACAGGAAAAGTAGTATCCGTTTGATAAATTGACGCGTCATTTAATAATTATATGATTTCCGAACAAAATTAATAGCTAAAAGCGGTTACATAACAAAACTTATGCTAAAAATTGAATCTTTTGTCTAGTGTTGCAGTTTCTCCCCAAATGCAAGATCACCCGCATCCCCCAGTCCGGGTATTATATATCCATTCTCATCCAGCGTTTCATCAATATCTCCGCACCAGAGATTCAGCTCTTCGCCTATGGCATCTTGCAGATACTCAATACCTTGTCTGCTTGCAATGGCGGCTATAATATAAGTTTTGGCGGGTTTTCCCAGATGCTGCAATGCCACAATGGTTTTGGCCAGCGAAGTGCCGGTAGCCAGCATGGGGTCAGAAATGATTAAAATCCGGTCCTGTATGGAGGGGCTGCTGACATAATCCAGTACAATATCAAAGCCGCCATCTTCCCGGTGCTTTCTATAAGCAGACACAAAGGTATTATCCGCCTTGTCAAAATAATTAAGCACCCCCTGGTGCATCGCCAGTCCGGCCCTTAAAATAGTAGCGATGATGGGTTGCTCTTCTAAAACCTTACTGCCATGTACCCCCAGCGGCGTCTGAACCTCCCGGGTCACCCAGGGCAGTTCTTTACTGATTTCATAGGCTGCCACCTCTCCGATCCTTTCCAGGTTCCGGCGGAACCGTAAACGGTCTGACTGCACCTGAACATCACGTAACTCACTGACCCAATTGGATATAAGGGAATGCTCCTCACTTAGATTTCTTATCATGTTGCTAAGATAATTGATATTTACGAATTACAGTTTTCTTGGCCATAGTTCCTAGTTGACTATCTTTGCCACTTACATAAACAGATTAATAATATATATATGGTTTATAGAGCAATAGGGCTCATGAGCGGGTCTTCTCTGGACGGGTTGGATATGGCGTTTGTCTCCTTTGAAGAAATCAGGGGCAAATGGTCTTTCGACCTCAGACATCAACAATGCGTGGACTATCCTGAAGAACTTAAGGCACAGTTAGCCGCAGCAGCCAGTCTCACACCCAGAGATTTTATCCAGCTTGACCATGACCTGGGTGTCTTTACCGGCACCGCCGTAAAGAATTTTATTGAAGCGCATACCCTGGACCATCAGGTTCAGTTAATTGTAAATCACGGGCATACTATTTTTCATGATCCGGCAAAAGGCATTACCACACAGATTGGCTCCTCAGCTGCCATTGCAGCCATTAATTCTATTAATGTCATCGGTCAGCTCAGAAGTCTGGATGTGGCCCTCGGCGGTCAGGGAGCACCTCTGGTGCCAATGGGAGAAAAACACCTGTTTTCTGACTACAGTTGTTTTTTAAACCTGGGAGGCATTGCAAATATTGCTTTTAATCCCAGTATTCAGGAGCAACAGGATCTGTCGTCCGGAGCTTCGCTCCAGGCATTTGATGTCACAGTCTGCAATCAGGCCCTGAACTACCTGGCTGGTCTTCAGGGACAGGCTTATGATAAAGATGGCCAAACCGCCGCTTCAGGCAAGACGGACACTTCGCTGCTCACGGCCTTAAACAAACTATCTTATTTTGCGAATCCGGCGCCCAAAAGCCTGGCCAATCAATTCTTTACTGAAATTATTCGCCCCATGCTGGATAATGCCCAGCTATCCGTAGCAGACAAATTAAATACAGTGGTAGCACATATTGCCGGACAAATCGCCTATGCGGCCGGAAGTTTTTTACCCAACTGGAACACGGAAGATAAAAAGATATTTATTACAGGCGGAGGCGCACATAATACCTATTTAGTATCCCGTATTGCGGCAGCGCTGGCACCTTATGGCATACAGACCAGTTTACCTGAAAACCCGATTATAGACTTTAAAGAAGCCATTATCATGGGCTTTCTGGGCGTACTCCGCTGGCGGGAAGAGAATACAGTCCTCGCAAATACCGGGGCCTCCAGGCCCAGTATCGGTGGCGCTGTCTGGATTGGCCAGACCTATTAATGACCTTTTTATCCAAATAGCTAAAAAGGTGTTGCACGAGACCTCCCATTAAGGACACATAAACAAGATACCTATGCAGGAAAAAATCTACAATTGGGGCATTTTAGGTCCTGGAAAAATCGCCAAAAAATTTGCGGAAGCCTTACAGCATCCAACAGTCTCCAGGCGTTGTAAGTTATACGGCGTCGCCTCCAGGGATCTGGAGCGGGCGGTGGACTTCGCCGAAACGTTTAAAGCTGAGAAAGCATATGGAGGTTATGAACAATTGATTCAGGATCCGGAGGTAGATATCATCTATATCGCTACACCACATGCTTTTCATTTTGAACTGGCAATGGCCTGCATCCTAAACCATAAACATGTACTGGTGGAAAAGCCCATGTCCTTAAACCGGGAGCAGACTCATTTTTTAGTAGAGAAGGCCATTGAACACAACACCTTTTTAATGGAAGCGCTCTGGACCCGCTTTCTGCCTATGACGGAGTCCATCCTGGACGATATAAAACATAATAAACTAGGCGATATCCGCTTTATCAAATCCGATTTTGGATTCCCGGCCCCCAATGTCCCATCAGGAAGACTCTTTAATCCCAGGCTCGGAGGAGGCTCCATCCTGGACGTTGGTATCTACCCGCTCTTTTTATGTTTATTAATCCTGGGGGATTTTACTGAAGCAGTGATTACCGGAACCTTATCCGATCAGCACATAGATCTGAACTGCCAGGCGGTTTTAAAATACAAGAATGGAGCAACAGCCTTGATTGCCTCCGCTATTGACACCCAACTTCCGATAACCACCGAGATTACCGGAACCAAAGGGCAAATCCGTATCCCATGCCCATGGTATAAAAACGATCATTATTATTTAAAAACAACACAGAACGATCACTCGGAAAAAGTCCAGCTGCCGGCCCATACCAACGGATTTGAATATGAGATCCTTGAAGTCATCGACTGTCTGGATAAAGGTTTAATCCATAGCGCTAAATGGGAAACTGCAGCCAGCATGATACTCGCCGAACAAATGGATAGACTTTTGGAGAAATTAGCTGTTAAACACCCCTATACCTGCCATCCATTTAGTGATCGGCTTAATACTCCACCCCGGATATAGCTACAAATTACCCCAATATGGCTACGTCCGTCTTAACTTGCTGAGTGACCTTTGTGTTCTGATTCAAGCAATCAGGTATTTATAATTTTAAATAAATAGGCAACATCATGACACAAAACCGTCAACAGCAGCAAAAGCAGGATCAGGCGTCCACAAAAAGGCAGCCTAAGACCTGGTTTATCACAGGAAGTTCAAGAGGATTTGGCCGCATCTGGGCGCAGGCGGCCTTGGAAAGGGGCGACAAAGTAGCCGCTACGGCCAGAAATATCCAGGCACTGGCCCACTTAAAAGAAAAATACGGGCAGCAGGTACTGACACTGATCCTGGACGTCACCCAGCCAGACCAGATAAAAGCGGCAGTCAAGGCGGCCTTTGACTATTTCGGGCAGGTGGATATCATCATTAATAATGCCGGCTACGGCCTGGTAGGCACCGTGGAGGAGTCTGATCCAAAAGATATCCGCAGACTCTATGAAACCAATATCATGGGACCCATCCAGGTGATCCAGGAAGTAATGCCTTACCTTCGTAAACAAGGTAGCGGGCATATACTGGGTGTTTCCAGCGGTTTAGGCCACCTGGCTTACCCCCTGATTGGCTATTACTGTTCTTCTAAATGGGCATTTGAAGCCATCCACGAAAGTCTGGCCAAAGAAATCAAGGCCTTTGGCATCAAGGTCACCATTATAGAACCGGGGGCCTACCAAACCGAGTTTGGCAGCCCCGGTTCTATTCAACAAACGACCTTCATGGATATCTATGCCCCGCTCAGGCAGCAGGTCATCACACAGTTATCCACCATGGAACAAGGCAATCCGCATGTCACACCGGCTGCGGTATTTGCCGTAGTAGACAGTCCATTGCCACCACTTCGGATGAATCTAGGCTCGGGCAATTTACCTGAGGTGAAGGCCGCTTATAAAGAGCGCATGGATCTGTGGGAGGAGTGGGCTACTATTTCCAATAGTGTGCAATCGTAAAGGTTGTTCCATAGATAAACAACCTTGGTTTTAAAGAAAATCAGCAATATATGCAAAAAAGCAAACAGCAGCCCGCTTCATACGGCACGTTATCAGAGGCGCTGGCCAGTTCGGGATTTCCTGCGCCCCAGCATCCGCTGATTACCCTGATCAATGCGGTAGATAACCATTATGACGCGGTGCCGCCACCGCATAGGCAGATGTTGAGCTTTTATAAGATCTCCTACCGGATCAATGTCGGTGGCACACTTGCCTATGGCAGAACACGGTTTGATTACCTGGAAGGCGGTTTATTTTTTGCCTCCCCCAGACAAATGATTGGCTCAGATCTCCATACCGAAGAAAACACAGATCTCAGGCAGGCTCCTGAAATGGGCGGCTGTTTAACGGGGCAGATAACCCTATTAATTCATCCGGATTTTCTGATTGGCTACCCGCTGGCTCAGAAAATAAAGCAGTTTAATTTCTTCTCTTACACCGTCAATGAAGCGTTGTTATTATCTGAAAAAGAAAAAGGGATTATCCTGGCTTTACTCAGAAACATAGAAGAGGAGCTAAACCGGCCGCTGGATGAGATCAGTCAGGATATTATCATCTCTCAACTTGAACTATTTTTTAGCTATGCGCAAAGGTTCTACAAGCGGCAATTTATAACGAGAAAAACGCTCAGCAAATCCATTATTGAAAAAATGGACCAGATGCTGAGCCAGTATTTTGATTTTGATAAAGCAAACTCCCTGAATAAGGGCCTTCCTTCTGTCCAATATCTAGCCAGCGAGTTAAACTTATCTTCCGGTTATTTAAGTGACCTGGTTAAAAATACCACGGGGCTCAGTGCACAGGGATATATCCATGAGGTACTCCTTGAAAAAGCCAAGGAACAGTTACTGGCTACAGAACATACCATTAGTGAGATTGCCTACTATTTAGGTTTTGAGCATCCGCAGTCCTTCAGTAAGTTTTTTAAATCAAAGACCCGGCAGTCGCCAATGGCTTTCAGGAATACTTATCATTAAACCAGCGCTCCGATAAAACCGCTTATTTTAGCGAGATTTTCAGCCCTTTTGCTGACTGAATACTTAATTTTGGTGCTTAAGGCTCTATAAAAGGCCTTAGGCACTTTTTTATGATGCTCATCAAACAGTTTGGACAGGCACCGATAGGAAACAGATTAAAAAAACTGCAGGCCTCTGCCCATTACGATACGAAGACCGGTACTTTTTTAAATATCCATGAAACACCTACCCTGACAGAAGGCTATTCCATGAGTCAGGTGATGTACAATTTTCTATTTAAAAAACATCCCCGGGTAAACCCCAGTCAGCCTATCCCCGTGATAAAAACTGATATAACGTCGCTGGATCTGACACAAAACCTGTTAATCTGGTTTGGGCACTCCTCCTATTACTTCCAATTAAACGGGCAGCGCTTCCTGGTAGACCCGGTTTTCAGTGGAAATGCCTCTCCCATACCAGGTTCCAATAAACCCTTTAAGGGAACAAAAATATACAGCGCCCAGGATATGCCGGTTATCGATTATCTCGTCATCACCCATGACCATTATGATCACCTGGACTACCCGACCATCCTGCAACTGCAATCAAAAGTTAAGAAGGTTATCTGCGGCCTTGGTGTAGGCCAGCATTTTCTATACTGGGGCTACGGCCTGCAACAGCTCATAGAATTAGATTGGCACCAAAAATTAAACTTAGCCAACCTGACCGAACTTTATACGGCCCCGGCCCGCCATTTTTCCGGCAGAGGCTTTAAGCGCAATAATACACTTTGGCTCTCCTTTGTGCTGACTACGCCCTCTTTTAAGCTATATCTGGGTGGCGACAGCGGTTATGACAGTCATTTTAAAGAATTGGGCGAGAAGTTCCAGGGATTTGATCTGGTTTTGCTGGATAACGGTCAGTATAATCCCGCCTGGCAGGCCATCCATATGCTGCCTTATGAAACCTTGCAAGCAGCCCATGATCTAAAAACCAAAAGGCTGATGCCCGTACATAACTCCAAATTTAAATTATCAGTGCACCCCTGGGATGAACCTTTACAGACAATCAGCGCTTTAAATGCTGCGGGTAGCCAGCCACTTCCCCTGGTCACTCCCACAATCGGAGAAATTGTATGGCTGGACCAGCCAGACCAACCCTTCCAGCACTGGTGGGAACAGCTGGAATAATGCAGCCCACATTCCGGCCTGCCTTCAAACAGACAGCAGGAACCATTCCAAAAATATCCCTCAGTACTTTCCAGGCAATACAAGACTATACAACATACTTTAAGAAAAAGACATAGACAAAACATGCATAGCAAACCTACTTTTAAATACCGCCGGATATATACGGCCTTCTCCCTTGCAGGTTTTCCGATCAGCATATTGATTCGACTGATGGCATTGACCCTGTTTTTTTTACCCGGGCAGTCTTCTGCCCAGCTAAAAACGCCCCTTGCGTCAACCCACCCACAGGCACCGTTATCCATTTACCCGGTCCCACAACATATACAGTTTAAACAAGACAGCCTCCCCTTTTATGGCATCCGGCTTACCGCTGGTTTAAAGATGACTGGAGAGGATAACATTGTCCCCCTCTTAACCCCTTTTACCGGCAAAACGGGCAAAAGCATCGCTATCCATTTGATCAAACCTGCATCCAAAGCGGTAGAAATCCCCAAGGAAGGCTATACACTTAAGATTACGGCCAGACAAATCCAGATCCGGTATCAAGATCCAAGAGGTGCTTTTTATGGAGTCCAGACACTTACCCAAATCCTGAACCATGCAAAAAGAACCGGTTTTCTGCCATTATTAGACATAATGGATTATCCGGATATACCCCGCAGGGGCATTGTCGAGGGGTTTTACGGTACGCCATGGACTTTTCAGGACCGGGTGGACCAACTCAGGTTTTATGGGAAATGGAAAATCAACACCTATATCTATGGGCCTAAGGATGACATCTACCATTCGTCTCCTAACTGGCGGCTACCTTATCCGAAAGACCAGGCGGCAAGACTAAAAGAGCTGATTCATATCGCCCGGCAAAATGAGGTAGATTTTTACTGGGCTATCCATCCGGGCAAGGATATTCAGTGGAACCAAGCAGACAGTCTGGCCATTATCCATAAGTTGCAAAGTTTGTATGACTTGGGCGTCAGGCATTTTGCTGTTTTTTTTGATGACATTGCCGGTGAGGGGGCTAAAGCACAAAAACAGGCCGGCTTGCTTAATTATATCCAGAACAGTTTTATCAGTCAGCACAGTGATATTGGCCCGCTGATCATGTGCCCCACTGAATACAATAAGCTATGGGCTGACCCAAAACCCAACACCTATCTGGATATCCTGGGCCAGCAACTCGATAAAAGAATCGAGATTATGTGGACAGGCAATTCTGTCATCCATGATATTACAAAAGAAGGGGAGGACTGGGTAAACAATAGGATTGGTCGCAAGGCTTTCGTCTGGTGGAATTTTCCGGTCAACGACTATGTGCGTAACCATCTTTTACTGGGTCCGGTTTATGGTCTGGACAAAGATCTTCCAAAGAACGTCTCTGGATTTGTGGCGAACCCTATGGATAAGGCAGCCGCTTCCAAAGTAGCTATTTTCTCAGTGGCCGACTTTTGCTGGAATACCAAAGCTTACCTGCCGGATGCTTCCTGGCAAAAGGGTATCCAGCAGGTATTGCCAGAAGTCGCTCATTCCTATAAAATCTTTGCACAGAATAATACAGACCCCGGCCCCAGCTATCATCAATACCGCCGCATAGAATCGCCGGCCATACAATCGGTGCTGGACACACTCCTTGCCCGGACGGATCAGTTTACGGAATTTCCAATAAAGCTTACGGACATAGACCTTTCTGCATTAAACGCTGTATGCCAAAGCTTTAGCCCAGCTGTCCAGGATATTTTAATGCACATCAAAGACACTGCCTTGCTTCGTGAGATAAAACCCTGGCTATGGCATTTTGCCAGCCTGGGCAAGGCAGCCACGGCTTTAACCCAGCTATTAAGTGCTCCCGATAGCAAAAAGGCCTTCCCCTATTTTCTGCAATTACAAAAGGCGCGTAACCAACTTATTGCCATTGACCGGCAGTATAACCGTAATCCTTATCAGCCCGGTATCGTCACCGGTGGTCGCCACATACAACCCTGGATAGAAAAATCCTATTATCATTTTGCTGAATTGTTCAAAAAGCAAGGATGGGCAGTGCCGGATGCGGTTGACCAGGCCTCTGGCCGGGTCATCACATCCATACCTGAATTTAAGCAGCTGTCCGTACAAAAGGATGTCGCTGCTGGAAATAAACCTGTGCAAGTACTGAAACTCAGTCCAATTTTGGAAGTATTACGATTTAATCCGGGCGACTACATGGGGATAGCCGTCAAGAGCAATACATCTGTTACAAATCAGGTCATTACAACCCAGCCTTCCCTGGAAAAATCAGGCCTGCAGATAGCCTACAGCAAAGATGGTATATCCTGGCAGGCCGATAGAGACGCCGATACCAAACAGATAAGGCTGATCAATGCGACCGGGCAACCCATTAGCTTTAAATTAGAGCGGTTTGACATTTTGTTGCAGTAAGGATAGGCTGCAGCATAATGCCATATAAAAAGCGGGGGGATTCCTCAAGTTTTTCTAATTTTATCCTTCATAAAAGCGCATGGAAGTAGAAGTAACGGTATTGGCATTTGGCATAGCCCGGGAGATCATGCAGGACGCGCCAAAGACATGGGTGCTTTCTGAGAGCAGCTATGTAGGTACTTTTAGAAAAGCCCTGGAAGCAGCGTTCCCTGCGCTCTGCCTCCTAAAATCCTATATGATTGCTGTCAATCAGCAATATGCGGCAGATGACTTAGTACTCGAGGCCCGGGACGAAATCGCTATTATACCTCCGGTGAGCGGCGGTTAGCCGCAAAGGTAAAAACGCGTGCCGCCTTGATAAAAAAAGAACAACAAAATGATTGATATTCAGATTTTAGATAAGCCATTAATACTTCAGGAGGCCATCCAATCTGTAAGTGCAGCCGGATGTGGCGCACTGATTACCTTCTCAGGTACGGTCCGCAACCAGACAGCAGGCAAAAAAGTATGTCATCTGGAATATGAATGCTACTACCCCATGGCAATTAAAGAGATGGAAGCCATTGCCGGTAAAGTGATAAAAAGTTATGAAATTCAGGCTATTAGCATGCATCACCGGATGGGCAGATTAATACCGGAAGATATTGCTGTTCATATTGCTGTTGGAGCGGCCCACCGGGCGGCGGCCTTCGCCGCCTGCCAATCTGCCATTGATCAATTAAAACAGCGTGTCCCCATCTGGAAAAAGGAAGTATTTGAGGACGGGGCAGTCTGGGTATCGGCGCACGCTTAAATAACACAATTACCAAACATGAAAATAAGAATTCTCGATAACAGTATACGCATCCGGCTCACAAAATCTGAGGTGATATGCCTATATGAACAAGGCAGTATCTCATCCTCCACAGCCTTTGCGTCCGGCACTCTTCTATATCGCGTAGACCGATATGAAGGCCGCAGCCTGAAGGTTGATTTCAGAGACGCGCAGTTGACTATTCAGGTGCCGGCAGCAATGACGCTGGCATTATATAATACCGATCAGGTGGGATTTGAAGATAAAACAGGAACGGTAAGTATTCTTATTGAAAAGGATTTTGTCTGTCTGGATAATAAAACGGAGGACCAGAGCGACCATTATCCCAATCCTAATAAAACCTGTTAAGCCGTTTCTATGATTTCATATGGAAGACCTTGTGGCAGAATTGTCGTATATTTGGAGTAGCATTCCAGATAAACCCTTAAGCGCTGAAATATGAGTCATCCATCCTGCTTATCCCAAAAAGCATTTTCCTGCATTAGTTGCCTGATCCTGCTCTCTCTTATAATGTGCCCAACATTAAGGGCTCAATCTTCTGACGAACAGAACGGGCAACAAAGTTCACTACAGTTCAACTGTCCCATTATAAGTGCGCTGGATCACTGGGTAGCCTTTCCCATGCAAAAAGATAGCGCTTATCCTTTTGGGTATATTTATCTGGACATCCAGGCAGGTGTGACCCTTGAATATGCCGGAAGCTTTAAAATTACAAAAAGCGGAGACTTTGCACTTGTGCCCGGATCCCTGCCTAAGGACGCCGGCGTAAAAATCCGGATGGAACCAGGCCCCAGGTTACTGGCATTTATACCGGGCGGTCAGTTCGGGGCACTGAAGATTCAAAAAGTCCCATCCTGGCGAAAAAATTACGACTACGACAGTTCCAAACCAGAGGTGCTGTACCAGTTGGGTTTTACCTATAACGCCTGGCAACAGTACAACAAAGCCCTTAATTATTTACAGAGAGCGCAACAGTTAAATCCAGACATTCAAGGGCTGAATACAGAGCTGGCATTTGCCTATAATGCGCTGTATCTGTTTGACAGCGCCGAACTGATTCTTAGTAAGGAAATGAAGTTGCACCCAAAAGACGATTATACCACCAAGGAATATATTTATACGGCCAGCCACAACAAACATATTAAGCAGGCTATAGACGCCTTTGAAAACATGTTAAAAATAAAACCCGGTTATAGCTACGCTGCGGAGAGTACTATTAATATTATGGGATTTTATTATCTCCAGAAGGATAAAGCAAATTTTGAAAACTGGTATAACCGGTTTCAGGGGATGCCGAGTAAAAGTAAGGAGGAGCTGAATATGGCCTCCGCCATGCGGGACGCACTCGATAAATAGTCAGGGCTTATTTGACTTTTTTAATCAGAACCAACCGGCCGGTTTGTATCAAAGACCGGGCAATCAATCAATCCATAAAGGGAAGGACTTATATTTTACTAAGCGCCTTCCCTTTATGGGCTGCAATATGATCCGTTTTATCGCTTTTGATTTCATATTGCGGATCCTCAGCACTGCAGTGATGGGTATACCCCTTATAATCAAAGTCTTTTGTATGCACTTTAATAATACGTCCGGTCACATATCCGGCTTCCGAATTCCACTTGACATGGTCTCCCACCTTAAACTTTGCTGCCATAATCCTGCATTTAAAAATCAACCGGCCATTATTTTTGCGGCGGTGCCAGATACACCACCGCTTCAGAAGTATAAAACTGGAAAGTAAAGGATTCCTGAAGGTACAGTTTTACCGTTGTTTCGGTATGGCTCAGATAGCCAATGGACATATCCTGGCCCAAACTTAGCTTAAAATCTCCTCCCCTGGTGGATAACACATAGCCGCCTTTTAAAGAAGGCGCCCAGATAATATCTCCATCCACCAGATCCCGGATATGATGCAATACCGGATACCCTTCATCACTGCCGCCACTGATGGCCACATATGCATCTGCTCCTAATACCAGCATATAAGGGCCATTTACGCCTGCCAGCCTGAGTTCACTTAAGGCATGCGCCACCGCGTCGGAATAGTTTTTAACGCTGTTAGGAAGGCTGACCACTTTATTGCTGCTTCCTTTTTGAATACCCTGGATACCCGCCGCGCTATATCCTTCAAAAATAGCCCGGTCTTCTGCATAGGCTATTTTCTGGGCGGCGTCCTTTAAAGGTTGCCAGTCAGAATCCTCGGCTCCCCTTTCCACATCATCGATGGCGGCCCTGCTTAGTTCAAAAGGTACCCGCAGTTCTACCAGCGGGTTTACCTCACGTATAGCGGCCTGCACTGCTTTATCAGCAGAGGCAATGGATTTAATATGACCGGTGCCTACCGCAGACAAATCAAATCCGGCAGGTCCTGTTACGTCCACTACTTTTCTTCCAGCCAGATAACGCTTTAACGTCCTGGTTGCTTCCTCATTAATCTGCGCCCAGGCTGCCTCAGAGATAGGGGCTAATTTTTGATATAAATTATTCATGTTATATTTTTTATGATTTCAGAGAACCGATACCCAGTGATTGCAATTCTACGACCAGTTCTGTTTTTTTATTATTTAGTACTTCGGATGCATCAACATTCGTATCCCCTAAGGGAGCCGCGCCTGAAAGGGTAAAATCACCCGAAGACATACTGTCCAGCATCTCCAGTGTTGGCACATAAAACAAGGATCCTGTTTTGGCAGTGCTAAAATCCAATAACCGGTCATAATTCCCCGGCGGATCTCCTACAAACATATTGATCAGCATCTTATTGACCGTATCAAAAGTGCTGGCATAGGCAATAAAATAAGTGCCCATCTCATTAGTGGACATATTACCAAAAGGCATGTTATCCCTGATTATTTTCAGATCATCCCCCACATTAGCGAGCGCGGAGTGAGAATTACTGGGCTTCAGTTCATCAGACATCTCCACATCCGAATCCCTGTACCTTCCAAAGACTTTCTCCTGCTCTTCCAGGGGCAAAGCTTTAAAAGCCTGCAGATCATGTATATATTTTTGAACAAATAAATAACTACCTCCTTTATACGCCGGCTCCTGATCTCCTATCAGACCAAAATAGGCTCTTTGGTCTCCCTGAGGATTCTCTGTACCATCTACAAAACCCAAAATGGAGCGTCCATCCCAATATCTGAACCCATGGACTTCTTCCACCGGGTCAGCAACAGCCGATAATATTTTGGAAATTTCAAGAGCCATGTCATAGCAGATACTGCTGTTGAGGGCGCGCAGATGAAAATGCAGGTCGCCCCTGGTAGCTACGGCCGTGTATTTAGCCCCGGCAATTTCTTTAAAATCATTTAATTCCCTGGGAGCCGGATGGGGCAATCCTACAATCTGCCAGGCCATCGGGCCAATCCCCATCACGCAGCTGGCTCCGTTATCCGGGAACCGGATAGCCGCGGAATGATTCAGGTTAATCACTAAAGCACATACCTTTTCAAAGGCGTCTTTTAACTGCTGAGCAGGCAACTGCTTAAAATTCCAGACCGAAAAAATAGTATTGGTTCCGTGATAATCTAATACGTTTTGAGGATGTACGTTGCTAGCCATTGTCTGATTAATCTTTAATTCAATTACTGGAATGTAATTACCGTAAATTTAAGACATTATTGCCAAACAACAGGTAGGACGATGGGTATATATCCATCTTTAACAGTTTACTGCTCTGTCTTTTCTTTTAAAGGACTGATCCCATTTCGTAAGGTATAAATGGTAGCCTGAGGATAATACTTTTTTATTAATAGAGCCCCCTCCCTGCTTCTTTTGCCCGTTTCGCAATAACATACGATGGGTCTGGATATGCCGATTGTATCCATTAATGCAGGTAAATGATCTGCAAAGGTATTTAAAGGCAATAACGCTCCACCAATATTAAATGCAAGATGTTCCTTAAATGATCTTACATCTACCAACTGATAATCCCCGTTTTTTAATTCCTCATAACCGATGGATTCTATATACAGATGTTGACTTAAATCTTTAATTTGGATATCCGGATTTCTTGTCAGCTTAATCTGGTAAATACTGCCGTCCTTTAAATTAATCATACAGAGTTTACCTGTTAACAGCGCAGCCTTGTCCGTAAAATACTTAATCACTTCACTGGCCTGCAGGCATCCGACTATACCGGCCAGCGGTGGCAGCACGCCGCCTTCACTGCAATCAGGCACTGCTGCTTTATTTGCATCCGGAAATATATCCCGGTAATTTGCAGCATAAGTGCCGTCCTGCAAAGGCACATTTAAAACGGCTACCTGCCCTTCATAACGGTATATAGCTCCATAAATAAGCGGTTTATGGGCCAGCACACAGGCGTCACTTAGTAAATACTTGGTCTCAAAATTATCCGAGCCGTCAACGACCAGGTCAAAATCTTCCAGTAACCGCAAAATATTCCCTGCATGCACCCGCTCATTAATAGCGATGACAGCAATGTCGGGGTTCTGCGCCTGCAGCCTTTCGGCGGCAACCAGCGCCTTTGGCTTTCCGATATCTGCCGGCGTAAATAATATCTGGCGATGCAGATTTGACAAGCTCACCGTATCATCATCTGCAATGGCCAGCTGACCAATACCGGCAGCTGCCAGGTACTGCCCCACCGGGCAACCCAGACCGCCGGCACCCACAATAAGCACCCTAGCCCGATGAAGTGACTGCTGGCCTTTCATACCAAATCCGGGAAGTGCCATCTGACAATGATATCTGCCTGGTGTATCTGCCATTTTAAATAGTTGAATTTAGTGGTCCACCGTTATTTTGAATAAATCCCTGGACTCTTTCAGACTCCTCCGGTGTGTTTACATTCAGCAAAGCTTCCTTATCAATCAGGTCTAATAAAGGAACATTATGCTCAATCAACGCTTTTCTAGGGCAGGTATTATCCTGTGCGAGCCTTGCAAGCAAAACGGCGTAACTGCCGGGTTCCCAGATTGTCATCAGTGGCTCTGGCAACCCATCACTGGAACTCTTAAAGGCCGTGGCTATGACCGAGGGGTTTCTATGATCAACCAGATACTGCAAGGTATCCCTGGTCAGCAAAGGCAGATCGCATGCGACTACTAACCAGGCATGCTTTTGTTCTTTTTTAAATTCCCGGCGAAAAGCAGACAGGATGCCACTGACAGGCCCCATGTTTAAAAAGCTGTCCGGCAAAGCCTGATATCCGTACTCCGGATGAATACCTTCTACCTGGTCCGCTCTGCAGGAAATAAAGACCTGATCACAAAATGCGCTCAACAAATCTGCCGCATAATATTGCTGTTCTTTGCCATGATAGTCCAGCTTTTCTTTGGCAGTTCCCATCCGCACACTTTTGCCTCCGGTCAGCACAAGTCCATTTAAAGCAGGAATAACTGCTTTTCCCGGCTGCTGTGTCCGGTCCGGTCCGCTTTCATTACGCTTCTCTGATAAAGTCACTTTTACCTCCTGTCTTTTCCATGAGTTTAATTTCTTGAATAATGATATCGTGGCTTAAGGCCTTGCACATATCATAAATAGTAAGCGCCGCGATCGAAGCACCTGTAAGCGCCTCCATCTCCACACCTGTTTTAGCTTCTATACTTGCCGTACAGGTAATAATTAACTGCCGGGACGGGATCGTCTGAATATCTATCTGACAGTTATCCATACCCAGTGAGTGACAGAGCGGTATTAATTCCCCTGTTTTTTTAGCGCCCATAATCCCGGCAATAATGGCGGTTTGTATAACGGCGCCTTTTCCTGTTTTAAAATCCTCCTTTTCCAGCAAGTCATAGACCGTCTCAGGCATTACCATTACGGCTCTTGCGACAGCCCGCCTTTTAGTCAGGCTTTTAGCACCGACATCTACCATGACAGGCTGCCGGTTTTGATTAATATGAGAGAGTTCAGCCATAATCATTATTTAATTTGCGCTTATGTGATCCGGATCCCGGGGTTTCACGCATTCTAAAAACGCCATACTTTAAAGCATTCACCTTTTTTAAAGCGTCCATCCGCTCTGTCACCTGGTAGTTCCATAAAGGCATCCGCATACATTAAATTAGAGAAATCTCCGGATCCGTTAGTAGTCAGTGGGGTAGCCTCTACCACACCGGTGTTATTTACTTTTAATTTAACCTGTGCAAAATACTGCAAAGCAGGTTTAAAAAGAATATCGCTATTAAGGACGGCATATTCATAGCCCGGCTCCGAAAGTCCGAGACTTGCCTGCAGCCAGGGCAAAAAATAACGGTTCAGGCACATAAACACCGAAACCGGATTACCGGGCAAGGCAAAAATAAGTTTTGAGACCGGATGGCGGAGTTCAGATGCTTGTTGCCTAGCATCCTTAAAACTTCCAAACCAAAACGGCTTACCGGGCCTTTGCCTCACCTTATGAAACTGCTTTTGCACGCCAAGCTCAGATAATACCTGGGGGATAAAATCAAATTTACCCATGGATACACCGCCCGTTATGATTAAAACATCATATTGTTGCAGACACTCAGTAAGTGCTGTCCTGACCTGTTCCAGTTCATCATTTAAGTGCATTAGCTGCGGATGAATTTTATATTTTGCCAGGCAGGATTTTACCACGATACCATTGGAACGACGAAGTTGATAAGCCGTCGGCACCTCCGTCAGGGGAACCATTTCATCTCCGGTAGAAATAACGACTATCCTGGGTAACTTTTTGACGCGCAGCCTGGCCTGACCGGTCGATGCTGCAAGGCCGATAAGCGCCGGCGTCAGCACCCGGTTTTTCTCTGCCAGTATTTCCCCTTGCTGCTTATCCTTTCCCCGGTAATGAATATTCATTCCTGGCTTCACTTCCAGGTCCGGCAACAGTCTCGCCGATCCGTCTTCTATGACACAGTCCTCGTAGCGAATAACTGCATCAAAAATAGGATCAACGGCCGCCCCCGTCATTATTTCTATACAGTGGTTTTCCGAGAAAACTTTCAGTGGTGCTACTCCGGCGGCCTGTATGCCACAGACAGCGTAAAGAGAATTGTTATTTTTCACTGACGCAGTCTGAATGGCAATGCCGTCCACTGTCGCGCGGTTAAAAGGCGGCAAATCTCTATCTGCCACGAGATCTTCTGCCAGGACGCGACCTACAGCATCCTCCAGACAGATGACCTCTTCGCCGTAGCTCATTAAATGTGCACTGATTATTTTTTCTGCTTCACTGACCGTTACCATTTCCATGGATTACCCTCCTATCGTTGCCATTGACTGGTGTTCTGATTGATAATTTAAGGATCCTGCAGCCGCCTCCCATCCGTCCAGCGGCTTTTTTAGAATCGCGGCATGCAGCTGCGCTTCCAGCAACGCATCCGTTGCTCCGGCCCGCATCAGCTCTTTTAAATTTAAGGACCCGGCCTCATATAAGCAGGTACTGAGTAACCCACTAGGCGTTACCCGAAGCCTGTTGCAGCTGCCACAAAAAGACCGGGTATAGGCTGCTATAATCCCAATATCTCCTTTATGTCCCTGAATCTTATAATTAAGCGCTGTACTATGTTGCGGATCCCGCTTCTTTTGAAGCGCAGGAAAATATGCTTTAATATGTTCCAGTATACGAGAGAAATTCCAGTTAAGGGAAACATCATGTGTCCCTCCGTTAAAAGGCATTTCTTCAATAAAGCGGACACTGACAGGCAAATGCTCACTCAGTTCCACCAAAGGAATAATATCCTGGGTATTCTTACCCTCCATTACCACTGTATTGATTTTTACCTGAATATCCTGGGACATGAATGCATCCAGCGAATTCAATACGTCATTTAAAGCGTCTCTTCTTGTAATCATTTGAAAACGCTGCCTATCCAGCGTATCCAGACTCAGGTTAACGGAGCGAATCCCCATCTTCTTTAAATCAGCTGCATAAGGAGCCGTTAACAGGCCGTTGGTCGTCAAAGTGATCTCACTTAGGCCTGACAACCGGGAAAGGTCCCATAAAAAAGGCAGCAAATCCTTGCGCACAAAAGGCTCTCCCCCCGTAATGCGGATCTTATCAATCCCCATTTTGACCAGTAAAGCGCAAAGGCGTAACATTTCCTGAGTGCTCATTAATTCGGGTTTAGCCAACCAGTCAAGGCCTTGCGCTGGCATACAATAGGTACACCTCAGATTGCACTTGTCGGTAACGGCAAGTCTGAGGTAATTTATTTTACGACCGTGACTGTCTAAAATCATAACTCAAGGATTGGTTTCCCCTGTTCAAAACAGGCATTAATTCTGGACGAAAGTTAACGCTTTTAGCCGATTTAAAAAGGTTAAACTCCATAACTCGCCTCAACTTTCGTTTTTAAAACACCCTCACAATCAACCCATCATGACCATTAACTAGCAAATGAAAGTTAGCTTGAAAAAAATCTTTTCGGCAGTGTCTGCTCCAGGGTGGTAATATTTTATTTATACGTAATTTACACCCGGCGCGCATGCGATGCTGAAAACAAGATTGCATTACCTTTAAATTTAAAAGTTTAATTATGCCTAGTCAAATATCCGGGTTATCTAAGCAAACTCTTCCAGTTTATCAAATCAAAACGGGTTACGCAAATATGCAAGTCACGGCCATCCACCAATATCTGTCCCAGCAAAGCTATTGGGCGGGCGGTATACCTCTGGAAACAGTGGATACGGCATTGAAAAACTCATTTTGTATCGGTGCTTTTACTGAGAATAAACAGGTGGGTTTTGCAAGGCTTATTACTGATTACAGCACTTTTGCCTATCTGGCTGATGTCTATATATTGGAAAACCACCGCAAACAAGGATTATCCAAGGCTATGATGACGCATCTTATGGAACTTCCCTGGGTGGGCAGCTTAAGAAGACTTATGCTTGCCACCAAAGATGCTCACGAACTATACAGGCAGTTTGGTTTTGGCAGTCCCTTAAAACCTGAATTGCTCATGGAAATCACAAGACCCGGCATTTACCTGAAAAAGAAACAGTAACTAAAGATAAGTGAGCTGAACATTCACCGCTGCAGTCAACCCTCATCTGCAAGCATGTCCGCCAACTTTCCCAAAGGCGGAGATGCTTGCAATTAATTCCAACCTTTACCCATGTATTAAGGTCTGCCATTGTTCCGGGGCCTGCCATCCGGTGGCGGCCCTTTCAAATAAAGCACTGCCCCTGTGTCCAAAGCCCCCTGCTGGATATCAATTTAAAACCATGGCGATTGCTCTTTAAACCGGGAGAAGTTTTACAGTGCACCCCTGCATTGCCCGGATGCAGTCTGCAGCTGTCCGGTCCATGCTTTCAGACTGAAAATAACGGATATCTTTTTTACGATTTTCCATCACCATTAGCAGCTCAGACCGGATGATTCCAGGGTGCAACAATTTTTATCTTACTTACCTAAGTAAATCGTTTACAAAAATGACTAATTAGTCAAATATATGTTATATATACCCCTAAAAATGAACAATCAAGGCGTCTAGATGAAAAATACAATTTGTTTTTAATATTTTCACCCCTGAAAACACAACACCTATCGTAATTTATTTTTGAAAAAGGCCGGCATTCTCATCAGCTGCCCGGCTCAGAAATCTTACTACAAAAGTAAGTTGTTATCCTATGAGAACATTAACTAAAGAAAAAAAGGACGCTTTAAAAGCCTTCTATATGCCAAAATCAGTGATTGGCGATTTTTTAATTCGTTTCATACCTCTGGCAATTGGCTGGTCTGTAGGACTTATATTTTTACCTTATTTAATGTCTTTTGCCTTTGCTTTATTACTTGTCCTGCTGTGCATAGGCGTACGTTACCTTATAAGAAGCGTTAAACTCAAAAAAGCAATGTATGTTTACCAGAACGGCGTAGAAGGTGAATTGATCTATCAGGGAGTCTCTGATAATTGGAATGTTACGCTAAACGGCTGGCCCCAGCAGGTAATCTCCAGTTTTTTTAATGGTTCATTAATACAAACGAAAACTTTTAACCCGGCCATACTCAAGATATATTCGCATAAAAAACAAGTTGCCTACGCGCATGTAAAATACCAGGGATTAGTAGTTCCTTCCGGATTGTTCTCTGCGCAATATGAACCCTCGTCCAGAAAAGTTAAGCTTTTATTTAATCTGATCTTTTGGGTCGTAGTAGCAATATATGGCTCCATCTCGATCTACAATTTTGTGAGTATCAATAAAGGTTACCTTGCCCAGACAGATGCGGTAATGTACCGGATCAACAATACACCTGTATTTGCCACTGCCGCCAATAATGGAAGCTTGTTTGATCGTAAATTTGTTACCGTTTCCTGCCTTAATTTAAATACCGGCAAAAAAATCTGGCAGCAGGACTTAAAAGCTAAAAATGAAAATGACAGTTATTACGGTGAAGCACACCTGCTTGGCATGTCAGATAAATATCTGTTTTTCTATCACAACGGTTTATTTGTCCTGGACAAGAATCAAGGAGACATTATTGCCAAAGACCAGGATTTCCCTGAGTTAGCTGGTAAATTCCCCAAAAAGATGCTGATGGATTATTACCAGGCACAGCTACCCTACATTTATAATGATTCTATGCATGCACTGATCATCAGCGCAACAGATGGTTTAATGTATACCATTGATGGAAATACACTCAAAACAGGCCGGATTGACATGGAGGATCAGGACCACTTTTTTGATCAAAAACCCGCATTGCCAACACTTTATAATAAACAGATCGCATCCATGTATGACGACGGCAATCATGCCATTTCCTTAATGGACAACAAGGATGCTCAACTGGTACGAACAGCGGATTTAGATTCCAGACCAGATGACTATTCCATCCGAAGGCAGGTTTATCTGGATGAAACAAAAAACAGGGGCACCCAGTGGCAAAAAAGCGATAGTAGCATCTATATTTTTGGTGGCCTATTGGTTGATTACCAAAAATCAATCAAATGGCCCGTTACGGCTAATGACAGCATAGGCTATCTGGACCTGTTCATCCGTTTCAATCATGACAACCCGCCTCTTATCACTAAAGAAGGCAACCTGATTATTATGCATAAAACCTCTACGGCCCGTCATGCGCACATCTTGCTAACCGCCATGTCCATTCTTGGCAGCCATCAATGGCAGGTGGATACTGGCATTGAAGACAGACTGCCTTTTTATCTGCATGACAGCAGCTCCAACAAATTATATCTGCTGAGTAATGAAAAAGGAGATGAAAACCGGCTGCTCCGCACCATTACCAGCATTGATCTGCAGACAGGACAAAACAAAAAGTATGACATCAAATTTTAAACGGAAAAGGTCCGGAGTAACGACCTTTTGTCCGGTTAATTAGCGGATATGATAAAGGCTGTTTTACTTAATATATGCCGGGATTAAATGGGATCATTTTTTCCGTTTTAATATCCGCTATAACCTTGCCGTCTCTATTATAATATTGCCAAACGCCATCCTTTTCAGCCAGGACCGGAAAACTGATTTTATATTTCAGCTGATAAACAGGGTTTTCCTGTAAAGATATATTATCGAACTGCGTTGGCAGTATTACCTGGCCCTTTTCATTTAACAGACCGAACTTTTTATCTTTTTCCACTACATAATCAGGTCCGTTTTGCTGTAGGATAACTTTGTTATAAAGGGGCGCAATTATGATGTCCCCGTTTTTAGCGGCAAGGCCCATTTTTGGAGCTTCATCCCACTGATTGCCATTAAATAAAACTAAATAGTCCTCATTGAAATATTCATCCAGGCTACTGTTCCATTGTAGATCATACTTTGCAGGGACCACCACCTTCCCTGTGGAATCAATAAAGCCGTAATGTTTATAGCCATTTAAAAAATCCCTGGTGTTCTGGTCAAAATCCGGGTTATCCTGTCCCACCTTGTCACTCAGGATCAGCGCATAACCATTTTGAAAACTTGTTAAGCCATCATAATTAAAAGGAATCACCACTTTTCCACTGGTATCAATGACGCCAGCCCTACCCTTCTTATAGGCCACGGCCAAGCCCTCTGCAAAATAGCCTATTTGTTCCGGCCAACCCCCACTGGCGTAATCTCCCACAATAACTTTATTTTCCAGCGGCCTCCATAACTTGGCAAATCCGTTATCCTTTATAATAGCCAGCCTGTCATTATAAATGGCTATTGTGCTGTCCGGAGCCTTTCTCATCAGGCTATTTTTACGATCATAAAAACTAAAGGTATTATAATAGGCACTGTCCTGTTGAGTCAGTAAATAAAAACCCTTTTGCAATGTCCGGATTTCAAAATACCGGCTGGGAACCAATACTTTTCCACCGGAAGTTATTAAGCCGTATTTATTATCGTCATTTACTTCCAGTACGTGATCTTCCCCGGTAAAAGAAAGGTTACTATACTTTAAAGGAATAACCAGTTGCTTTTTCTGAGCGCTATACAACCCCAGTTTACTTTCCTTTCCTACAATAAAGAGTGCCTGATCCATAGAATCCTGAGCGTAGATTTTATTAAAGACAGCGGGAACAATCATCTTCCCCGAATGGATATCCATCAACCCTTGCGTGTCATTGACGGCTACTTTAACGCTATTGCGTTGTTGTATATTGAATAAAAACCCATCTATCTGGCTGAATTTAGGCTCAATAAGGACCTTGGTCGCGGGATTATACAACCCGTATAAATCCTTTTGACTCAGTTCAAAATAGGGAACAGAATCATTATATGTATACGAAAGATCAATTTTATCATAATCAGAATCCAAAACCCTTTTACCCGTTTTATCTAAAAGGACCTCGCTGTAGCCCTCTCCCTTTTTTTTCTCGCATATAAAATATTCTCCTAATTCCAGGCTAATGCCACTGGTGTATACCGGAGCAATCAATATCTTTCCAGTGGTATCCGCTACTCCCCATTTGCCATTTTTATTGATCTGAACATAAGGGGCGGGTAAATAATAGGTTCCCGGCCTGGCAGCATCGTAACGGATAAAATCATACTCATAAGGCAAAATCTGCCTGCCTTTGGGATTGAGCAGTCCGTATTTATCTCCTTTCCTTACACTAACAAAACCTTGAGCCAGTTGCGTGCTATCTGTCTGTGTGGCCCTTTCAGGAGGACAGACCTTTTCAGATCCGGTTTTTAAATTAATAATCAGTTGCTGACCATTTTTATAAAGGCAAGTCACCCAATTATCACTGCGCATATTCCAATGTTCGTGGTCATACTCAAAAGGAAGCAGGACTTTATTGTTAAAATCTATAACGCCCCACTTACCATTTTTTTCAGCAAAGCAATAATCACCTCCAACTTCACAACCGTAACAAAAATCCATATCTTCATAAATGGCTGGAACAGTTAATGCTTTGCGCTTTCTGTCATAAACACCCCATCTGCCGTTTTGAAGCACGTTATAAAAATTGTCATCCATCCGCCATACTTTCTCAAATTGAAAAGGAAGTAACAGGCCTTCTTTACTATATAAGGACTCCTTGCCTGCTCTTTTTAAGACCCAATACTTCCGCATTCTTGTATCGATTGAGTCATATTCGGGCTTTAAAATCCAATCTCCTTCAGCAGTCAGCATCCCATAGTGCTGTCCCTTCCTGACGAGCACAATATCCTTCGGCAACAAATCTGTGTCATTTTGTGCCGGCAGCTCAGACGCATCCAAATGACTTCTATCAGAAAATGCCCCTTCTATTATTTCATCGAAGGCCCTCTTTCCCATTGTATCAATGTAGAAGCTTTGAATTTTCTCTATGCCTGGTTCCGGTGGTGCTTCAACCGCTGAATTAAGGGAGGATGTTTCTACCTTGTCATTTATTTTTTTCTGAAAAAGCGTGTCTTTTTTTGTGATCCTGGCAAACCCGAATTGAAATGCCGAACCTCCGTCACAATTTCCGTGGATTCTATGCAGCTTTTTAGCGTTTGTGATCCCATTATTATTCGTTGCAGGCAAAAAATAATCAGCTGTCCACTTTTTTGATGCTATGTTTTGCGCAATAATACCGGCACTCTGCTGCCCATTGGTAAATTCTATCTGCATCACACAACCGGGGACTCCTTTTAAAAAGGCCATTTCCGGCCAGTAAGCATTAGGCAGTTTTTTAGTATACCAGATATTAATCTGACTAAACTGTTCTTCTTTGGTTTTAATGAACGCCTTATAACAGCGGTACCCAAGGATATTTTTTGATTCCTTGGTAAACAGGATTTTATTATCCTCTTTATCCTCCTGGACTCTTAATGGAGTATAATGAAATTCATGTTCATTATGCTGCACAAATGCAGAATCATTGGTTTTATTGACCAAATAAATCGTTTTGTCCCGCTGTTTGGTCATTAAACGAATATCGGAGGAGGTCACATCCAGTATTACAATAAGATCTTTAGCCTCCTTTTGCAATGCAGCAGCGGATTCTAATGACTCGTCTGCCGGATGCTTCCCAATTAATGTATCTTTCAAGGAAACCGCGACAAGCGGTTTATAAGTGATCTCCCATCCCTTTGTCTTTGTTTTGATCCCTTGTGCCGATACCCCTAAAACACCAGCCAACAGGCCAAAGATCATAAGTAGCCTTTTGATCATGATGAATCGAGAAATATACCTGTTATCAATAAACATCATCTACAATTTGCAAGATTTATATATTCCTTTTTAATAATACACATTTAAAAATAATCATTGTTTTGCTCCGTATGCCCAATAATTTATTTTTTGTCATAGAATTAAATCATTGGCCATTGGCCAATTCCATTTTTATAAACCGCTATCAGTTAGTAGCTGCTCACTTCCGCTAATTAATTGACAAAGATACCCATTGCCATTCCTGTTGGCGTCATTCAGCCAGCATTTGCCTCAACTAAGTAATCAACTACGCGTCTCTTTCTTTGATTATTAAGACTGCACATTTAAACCGACACATTAGATCCTTTATCTTTACAAGCAGATGCTCAAAAAATCGTTAGCAAATAAACTGTCCGCCTGAATGAAAATAAATAAAAGAGAAAATCCAGCTATAACAGCCAAGGGGGTTTTCGTCACTGAGGATACGCTATTTTTTCTAACTTCATTTCTGTTACTGCGCGGTTATCACGACCATGAAAAGCGGCATCTGTTTTGGATTGCAAGAAGCCTTTAACCGGCGAGTATATTAATCTAGAATTAATATTTTTTTTTGCCAATACATATTCATACTTCTTCGGCGCTCTTTCCTTGTAATAACCATAAAAATCAAAATATGGATCTTCTCCGGAATAATTTTCTGAACTTTTCTTATGAATTTCTTTTAGAAGAAATTGAAAAGAAGAAAAGTTGATTTCACATCCTTGTATCCTGATCCAATAATAGGGATTATCTCCCTTATATTTAACCTGGTAATTGGAAAACATTGTATCAGAAATTGCATAATAAACAGCCTGATTCAAACTATCATCTAATGCTGTAATGAATGACTTTTTTCTAAATAGTTCTTTAATCTGTTTCGAAACATATAGGCCATATATTGCATGTTTAAAACAATAGAACAGGGTACACATTTTACTATTAAGATTATCCTCTCCTTTTCCGTATTTTTTCGGGATATTGACATAATCTATTCCAGACGGATCGAAGTCGTCTGAAAAAAGAATTAACTTCCTGTCCTGACCATTTAGACTAATAATTGTATCTAACGTTAAACTAATGGACTTTGTTCCACGAACCGAATCTTCTGATCCGTTCTCCTCAGAATGTATGAAGGTATATTTACATTCATAATACAGTTTAGTTCCTATTGGCATTTTTTCCCATTGGGCTTTGCCAGTCAGAAAACTACCTATCCTCAATAATAAACATAATAAACGCATTTTTTTTTGACTTTTTGGATGTGTAATAGGCCCTTTATATGCTCCTATTATTGTATTATCTAATTGAATCTTTTTATTAATGCATACATAACCCACTATTGACTGCGTACTTGATGTAATTCATGATACTACCCCAGTATGCTATAACTATTTTTACAAAGCGTTTAAAGAGGAATATATCTGTATCGCCAAATCCATCGATATCGCACTTGAAGGGCAAATATGTCTATGTCTCTTCCGTATCTGTGATTTTCCAAAAATAATGAAACTCTAGAGATAAATGAATTTGATATATGAATGGCCACCTGTTAATCCCACCATGCTTAGTTGAATCATTTGTAGTAATTTCCTATGGTGAACTAATATTTGGGGCCATTGAAAATATATCCTTACTATCTCTGCCACAAATCTAATATATTTTTAATATACGTAAATTATTCAACTAAGAGCCAATGTATTCTCTCCTTTTCAATTACAGCTTTTCAAGGGAAAAACGAGTCTAGAAGACCAAGATTTTATTAATTATTGCATTTATTACCAAAATCTATTAATTTTAATCCTATAAAAATGATATTATGAGAAGATTGTTTCAGTTCCTTGGTGCATTTATATTGATTATATTCTTTATGAATGCCTGCAGTAAGGATTCAAATAAAGCAGGAGCACCTACGCTGACTTTGACACCAAGTATGTTTTTGGATTTTGGTAATAAGGACTGGAATAAAGTGAAGCCCACATTTAGCAATAAGAAAGGATATCTGTATACTGAATTTTCAAAAGAGGAAAATATGGGCATAAAATCAGTTATGTCAGAGCCGGTGATAATACCAGGTTATGAGGACATGCATTATGTTATAACTTTAAATATTGCACGCTCTTCTAACAAGGTGGTCATTGTTTCCTTGGGGAATGAAAATGGCTCGTTCCCATTAACTCAAAGCAGAGCTTATTCCTTGCTAAAAGAATTTTATGAGGATTTTTTTACCAAAATCACAGATACCTTGGCAACTGGTGGCAATTATAAACAGGGGGATGCTCCTGAAAAACACATTTCCATAAACGAGGCGCTTGACATGATTGAAAACAAGACTCCCGTGGATGCACTGTATATGGATGTTAATAGTAGTATGGGAGCATTTTCTGCCGGATTTAGCAAAAATGAAGCAGGGAATTTTCTTTTTGGATACAATTACTTTCATGGATATTAAATCACATTAATAAAGGAATTTCCCTTTCCCTTTACAAAACCATTTTAGAGCATAAAAAACCGGTCAGCCTTTTAAAACCCTCTATAAATAACTGGGTCGGAAGCATTCTTACGTAGTTACAGCTTTTCTATTTCATCATCAAAATTAACCGCTTTAGTTTTTAACCAGTTAATGCCTTACCTGTTCTTAATCCTGTTTTAGATATGCTCTGCGCTGCCGCCTCGCTTGTGTAGTGATATAAATACTCACCTCTCCCTTTAGCTGCAACTAATTCCCTTACACAAAAAAATTCTTTCTAATTCTTTGCCGTTAAGCCAAATTCTTTTAAAATTGGTTGAATCGCAGATTGCTCTGTTATCTCAATTTTTTTAAGAATATTCACAACTTTATCAATATCATCTTTTTTAACAGCTTGATCAAATTCGTCCATTAAACCACTTATGTAAAGTCGCTCATTTACGGTCATGCCTTTATATTTATTATCCATTTTTTAAATTAAGGTTAAGTACTGAGAAATTAGTAATTCTAACATCTTGAGGGTCGATAATATATTCAGGAAGACCTCCTATATTTCCATCTAATGGTAAAGCCTTTCTAAATTTAATAATGTCGTTAAAATTGACTTTCCTTTCAAGCATAAACTCAGCCGTATTAGTTGCACCACTTGCTCCACCAGGTGGAAGCCCTGCTAGATTCCTAAAAATTATTTACTGAGTTAGGATGAGTTGTGGTCCAAGAGAAACCTTCTGCCCGTGCATCTCACCCAAAAACACGGTAATCAGTCATTTCTCCCGTCTTAGCGGCACTTTCAAAAAGTCCTACAGATCTTCCCAGTGCGCCAATAAATTTACCAGCATTAAGCGCACCATCTGCCATAAAATCCAATGGGCTCATTGTCGTCTCAATCGCATGCGGACCAAAGGTGGAGGTTAAAATTGCTCCAGGAATCCTATCGGTCGTGTATGGTGCATGAAAGCTATTCTCCCTAACGAATGCCTGTTCTACGCTGACCGGCATTATTGCTCACATGTAAATATTCCTTTAAAAGAAACAAAGCATGTGAATGTTCTATAATCCCATGTTTACAATATTAATCATTTTTAACACGCGCCTTTTCGAATGTAATACCTGTTAATTTCTCCCGCTGAATTATTCTCCTTAAGTTATCGTTTATATATAATCTTGACTTAATTTTCCATAAATTGAATTCCGACGGGGTTGTAAAAACGGTAAGATGCCTAACCTTTTGCAAAGAAAAGTAAGGCTTAATAATATTTCTCGTTCCAGGAACATACATTGTTTTTTTCACATCCAAAACATCATACATCCGCTGGAACCGCAGTATATAATAATTCCTGCGCTCATTATTACCGTTGACTTTGGCCAAGATCCAATCAAATTCATCTTGATCATTTCTTATTTGTTCAATTATGTTTTTTAGTCTTTCCGAAAATAGTGGCCACGCAAGACTATTAGGCTGATAATCTAGCCAGATATCTTGCAAATCCCCTAAGTAATCACTTTTTGCCAACTCGCCGTTTCTTTCAAACAATTTCACCAGATTTAGATCAAAAGGTAATTCATTTAAGTCTTCTAAATCGTCAATTAAATCATGGGCTAATTTAGTAGACTCTGGTGCAAAAGCGCTCGCTACCTGTGGTAAATCCTTGATGCATATTAAATAAAATTTGTTATTCATTATTTCCATCCTGCGCGTAAAAGACCAGTGGTTGCTATGACCAGCTGCTTTATATTTGAATTAAATAATTTTAAAGATTCAGAGACACTTCCGTCTGCATTTTTAGCCGCTTATATCATTTCTTCTAATACAAAATTATGATAATCATTTGGATGCCTGCCTAAATGAGGTAATAATTCTTTATTCCACCCTTCATCCAATTTTAATCCGAATTTTCAAGCAATAGATTCCATCTGAGGAGTAAAAATCTTATTTTTGTTCGTTGCGAAGTGATACCATTGTAGAGGGAGTTCTTTTTCTACCTCGTTCTCTAGAACTTCGACACCAACCTTGCCGATAGCTCTCCCGCCAAAATAGGCCACGTCAATTAAAAATCCAATGGGCTCATTGTCGTCTCTATCGCCTGCGGACCAAAGGTGTAGGTTAAAAACGCTCCAGGAAGCCTATCGGTCGTGTATGGTGCATGCAAGCTATTCGCCCTAGCGAATGCCTGTTCTACATTTACAACCAAATGTGAAACTGTAAAATCTACTACTAAACAGGATTTATTCGTTTTGGGATCCTAGGAGTTCATGGTGATAAAATTCCCGTAAGTGATATAGTCTGTCACATTACCACCTTTGTTTCCCGTTTGTACTATTCTTGTAATTTTGTTATTGACGGTGGTAACCTCATATTCATTGTCTGTTTCACCCCCATCTTTATCCACCCCGTTAACCGGATCTGCCCTCAGACCAACATACGGACTGGCATACTGACCTTTGGTATCCACGGTCAGCCACCTGGCTATCCTGGAATCATACATCCTCAGCTCAAACGCATTCCAGTCTGTCTCCCGTCCTTCTCCGCATAGGCTCTCTGGTAACCATACCGGTAGTTCGTACCACCGCTCCTAAGCACCATCCCATAAGGATAATAATCACTATAACCTCCTACTTCCAAAGAACTACCACTTTTCGCTATCACAGGCCGCACATGCCCAGCTGATCTCTCAGCTCATAGGCATATACATTCCCTGACTTATAATTAGGTCCCGATCCGGCCTCCGCCGCCATCTATTGCATATTCCGACGCAACAATACTCCCCGATCCTGTTTTGGCATATATCATACCGTCTACATACCAGGCCGTTTCAATCAGCTGACCGGCAGCATTATAGGTCTTCTTACAGATCGTGGACCCGTTCTCGTCATAGACAAACTCTGCGACCTTCCTGGTAAAGGCAGCGGCCCTGTAGCCACCACTCTGCCACGTCCTTCAGGCATTCCCCCGACAATCAGCGCTTTGCCTTTGTACTGGGGAAAATCCCTTTGCTCCACCGAGGCATAGAATACGCCCATGTCTATATGAATGATCTTTCGGTGTATAGTTTCTGACATGCGTTTGATTTATTTCTGTAAAATTTCCCAGTTTTCTATATCACCTGCTACAATGTTAAAGAGCGGCAGTGGCGCGATAGTTGTAAGGTTGCGCCACTGCTCAAAACGGGTTTTATCTCTAAGAGCTAACTTTTTCAACAGATGTTCCATTTCATATTTAAGTTGCCCCTTCGTCACAATCATCTGTACCGGCTGGAAATCCTTGTCAATTTTACTTATGTCAAAATGATAATTGCGGGATACCGCTTCTTTATATATTTCCGATAAATAGTGATTGATGGCGTGCAGCGGATCAGCCATCTGCTTAAATCGTTGCAATTGCGGATGGTTTTTATATCCCTTTGTTTTGCCTTCCAATACATTTTTGGCTAATAGGCCCTCCCGCCAAACAGCCAATAATCCTTTGGTATCTAAATATTTTGCATGTAATGACCAGATGCGCATGACCTCTATTTTTTCAATTTTGCTATTTCAATTTTTAAATCATTAAACATCCCCTTAAGTTCCTGCATTTCTGTAGGCTGCTCCGGGAGCCTGTCTAAATGCATCTTTTTAAATTCCCAGAATTCCAGGACATCATCGACTTCAATAATATAGGGCTTATATAAGGGGTTCAGTGATTTCAGCAGGAAGTTCTTTTCATTTTTATTGACGGTAACCAGTTTAAAAACAAAATTGTTAGCGCCCTTCAGGATAACAATACAGGGAGTGTCCTGTTTTATCGCTAACCAGTTTTCTATATAAGCCCCCGTAACTTCTGCCTTATCCGGGACAGGATACATGGAATCCCCCTCCGCCTGGAAGGTGCGGTATGTTCCCGTCCTGGATAAAGACGGATCGTTATATTTGGGTAAGGAGGAGATATATTCCGGGTCATTATAGCCTGAAGAATAACCCATTTTCGCTTTTATGGGAACATACTCACAATTCTGCCGGTTTTCGACATCTACCGTTATCGGCAATACTCTGATCCTGGAGCCTGTCATGTAAACATCATTACCCGCTTCCAGCTCCCGCAACTGGAGCTCCTGCAGTTTAGTTAGGTTTACCTTCAGCAGACTGTCCACACTCAATTTAAAAAAATCAGAAAATTTAACAAGGTCCTCGACAGATGGATTTTTTGTTGCGCCTTTTTCAATCGCTCTCATTTTTTCCCGCGTAAAATCAAGCAGTTGCGCTAATTGCTGCTGTGTCAGTTTCCTTCTTTTCCGAAGAAATCCGATGTTTTCACTTAAAAATATTTTTTGCTGTTCGCTCATGAAATGGTATTATTACACCCAAAGATATGGTACTAATAGTACCTTTTTATATTTTTTTAAAAATATTTTTATATGCAAGCGGTAAAAAAGGACTCATTGGAAATGCTGCGAAAGGAAATCCTTGATTTGCAGGGACTTGGCATTAGACCGGACAGTGAGCAGGTAAATGTGCCTTTAGGAGAAATATTAGAAAATATGCCGGGCGGCGTTTTTCCTACAGGTGCCATACATGAATTCCTGAGCCCTACGCTGACCAGTGCAGCAGCAGCGACAGGCTTCATTGCAGCTATTATTCATTCATTGATGCAAAGCGGTAAGCCTTGCGTATGGATCAGTACCCGCCGAATGATATTCCCGCCCGCGATACGTGTCTTCGGCATAGAGCCCGACAGGTTTATTTTTATTGATACGCCAAGGGAAAAAGAGGCCTTCTGGGCAATAGAAGAGGCCTTAAGATGTGAATCATTATGTGCAGTCATTGGTGAGATAGCTACATTGGATTTTAAGGAATCCAGACGACTACAGCTTGCGGTAGAAAGCAGCCGCGTGACCGGCTTTATAAACAGGCGCTTCCCCCATCGGATAACTTCCACAGCATGCGTTGCCCGCTGGCAGGTGCAGCCGGTAAATAGCAAGGCTACTATTGGACTGCCTGGGCTCGCCTTTCCGCGCTGGAAAGTAGAACTTCTTAAAATCCGAAGTGGCAGGCCGGCAAGCTGGCTATTAGAATGGTCCGGGAACGCATTTCATACAGTCGTCAATGAGAACCCACAGCAATCAATGCTCCCCAACTTAAAAACAGGCGTAGCATGAGTCGGTTTATTTCAATCTGGTTCCGGCATCTGCTGACTGATGGATACGCATTAGGACAACCTTCATTAAAGGATATACCTTTTGTAATGGCTGCACCAGAGCGCGGCCGGATGATGATTCAAGCCGCAAACGCCAAGGCCGAAGCTGATGGTGTCAGGGCTGGTATGGTCGTGGCGGATGCCAGGGCGATATTCCCGGCTTTGCATGTTGTGGATGCCATAGAGGGTACGGAAAATGGGCTTTTAGAAATGCTTGGCGAGTGGTGTTTACGCTATACACCGGATGTCGCCATTGATGCTCCGGACGGATTAATATTGAATATCAGCGGTTGCCCTCATTTATGGGGAGGGGAGCGCGCCTATTTAAAGGACCTTGTTCTAAAAATAAGAGCAATGGGCTATGATGCCCGTGCAGCCATTGCCGATACCATCGGCGCAGCATGGGCAATTGCACGATTTGGCACGGTAACACCGATCATTAACCAGAACTGCCAGAAAGAGGCACTGTCCCCCTTGCCTCCTACAGCCTTAAGACTGGATCAGGCCATTGCAGACAGGCTGCACAAACTGGGGTTATATACCATTGGGAGTTTTATTGATATGCCGCGTCCGACACTCCGGCGGCGTTTTGGACAGGAAATGATTATTCGCATAGAACAGGCTTTAGGCTCGCTTACTGAATCTCTTAAACCTATTCGGCCCGTATCACCCTATGAAGAGCGCCTGCCCAGCATGGACGGGATACGTACAGCCAAAGGCATAGAGATAGCTATCCGGAAGCTGTTACAAGGATTATGTCTTCGCTTAAGTAAGGAAGGTAAAGGGCTTCGTGCTGCTGTGTTAACGTGTTACCGGATGGATAACGAGGTGCAGCAGGTGATCCTTAGCACCAGTCGTCCATCCAGGGATGTGGAACACCTTTTTAAGCTATTTGAATTGAAAATTCCATCTATTCGGCCGGCGTTAGGTATAGAGTTATTTTTACTCGAAGCAACAGTGACAGAAGATCTGAACGTCACAAAAGAGATGCTTTGGAGCGTCAGCCGTAAAGATGAAACAGCAGTAGCGGAATTACTGGACAAGATAGCTGGTAAGATAGGGGAAGATAAGATTCACCGCTTTCTTCCTGATGAGCGTCATTGGCCCGAAAATTCCTACAAAGAGGCTGCCAGCCTTGAAGAAAAACCAACAACAGCATGGCGGACGGACAGGTTGCGCCCTGTCTGCCTGTTGCCGGAACCTGTAAGGATTGAAGTATCTGTTCCGATACCCGACTACCCTCCTTTATTGTTTCGCTATAAAAACAGACCTTATCGTATTGTAAGAGCAGACGGACCCGAAAGAATAGAACAGGAATGGTGGCTGACGGATGGTTTACACAGAGATTATTACAGCGTGGAAGATGAAAGCGGAGCCAGGTACTGGCTGTTCCGTTCAGGCCATTATAATGATGAACATTCTGCCTGGTACTTACACGGATTTTTTGCATGAAAATAGTGAGCATGGAATACGCAGAGCTTAATATAACATCTAATTTTTCCTTTTTAAGGGGCGGCTCCCATCCTGAAGAGATGGTGCAGCAGGCAGCTGAACTGGGATATAAGGCTATCGCTATAACAGATCGCAATACTTTGGCCGGTATTGTGCGTGCGCATGTAGAAGCAAAGAAAAAAGGCATCCGGTATATCCCTGCATGTCGCCTGGATTTACAGGATGGCCCATCTTTACTGGCCTTTCCCACAAATAAGGCAGCGTATTCCAATCTGTCAGGGTTGTTGACGCTGGGAAATCTCCGTACCGAGAAAGGACAATGCCTGTTATATGTAACGGATGTTTGCAGCTATAAGGAGGGTATATTGTTTATAATGCTGCCACCGGATTCGCTCAATCAGGATTTCGATTTTGATCCGGGCTTTTATACCTCCATTGAGCAGTATAAGCAACAGTTTGGAGACAGCCTTTATATTGCTGCTGTACGATCCTATAAGGGAATGGACAGTAAAAAAATGTACCGTCTTCATCAGCTATCTTTAAAATTCAATATTCCAATGGTAGCTTGTAACGATGTTCATTATCATAGTTCAGAAAGAAGGCAATTGCAGGATATAGTGACCTGTATAAGAGAAAAATGTACTATTTATAATGCAGGGTATCGCTTAGAACAGAATGCAGAACGTTATATGAAACCAGTAGAGGAAATGTACAGGCTGTTCAGGCAATACCCGGAGGCCATTGACAATGCATTATATATCGCTGATGCATGTCAATTCTCACTGGAGGAACTGCAATATATTTATCCGGAAGAGCTGACAACAAAGGGAAGAACAGCTCAGGAAGAATTGGAGCTTTTTACCTGGCAGGGGGCTAAGGAAAAATTCGGAGAGAACATACCTGGGAGTATTAAGGATACGATATGCTATGAACTGGATTTTATCCGCCGGAAAAATTATGCGTCCTATTTTCTGACAGTTTATGATTACGTCTGTTTCGCCCGAAGCAGGAATATCTTATGCCAGGGGCGTGGCTCGGCAGCCAATTCGATAGTGTGTTATTGTCTTGGCATTACTTCCGTGGACCCGTCTAAATTCAAGCTATTATTTGCACGTTTTATGTCTGATGCCAGGAATGAGCCGCCGGATATTGACGTTGACTTTGAACATGAAAAGCGTGAGGAAGTGATGCAATATATTTATAACAAGTATGGTCGTAGTAGGGCAGGCATAGTAGCCACTGTAACGCAGGTACATCATAAAGGAGCAATAAGAGATGTCGGCAAGGCAATGGGCTTATCCGTGGATACGATCAACCGGCTATCCAAATCCCTCTGGGAATTTACTGATGACTGGCATAGCGGGAAACAGCAGAAAACTTCGCATGGTTTTATAGCCAGTGATCCGCATTTGAAAAAAGTATTGGAACTGACGGAAGAGTATGTGGGTTTCCCCCGGCAGTTAGGGCAGCATACCGGCGGCTTTGTCATCACGCAAGGCAAGCTATCAGATTTATGCCCGATACTTAATGCACGGATGGAAGACCGTACCAATATCGAATGGAACAAAGACGATATCGAAGCATTAGGCTTTTTGAAAGTAGATGTTTTAGCCCTGGGCATGCTCACTTGTATCCGCAAGGCATTTGATATGGCAAAAGCGCATTACGGCTTAGACCTTACATTGGCTAATATCCCGCAGGATGATCCGCAGGTCTATGAAATGATCTCTCATGCTGATACAATTGGTGTTTTCCAGATTGAAAGCCGTGCTCAGATGTCTATGCTGCCAAGATTAAAACCCAGATGTTTTTACGATCTGGTAATCGAAGTCGCTATTGTACGGCCTGGGCCTATACAGGGTGACATGGTGCATCCGTATTTGAGAAGGCGTAACGGCCAGGACCCGGTCGTTTATCCGTCAAAAGAATTGGAGGAGATACTCGGCAGAACATTGGGAGTACCGCTTTTCCAGGAACAGGCAATGGAAATAGCCATTGTTGCCGCGGGATTTACACCGGCAGAAGCGGATGGGCTGCGCCGTAGTATGGCCACTTTCAAGGCAAAAGGAAAGGTAAGTGACTGGGAGCAAAAGCTGATTGACGGAATGGTGAAAAAAGGTTACGAGGAAGGATTTGCAAAAAGAGTATTCCGGCAACTGGAGGGTTTTGGAAGTTACGGGTTTCCCGAAAGTCATGCAGCAAGTTTTGCCTTGCTGGTATATATTTCCTGCTGGCTGAAGTATTACTACCCAGATGTTTTTGCTGCTGCGCTTTTAAACAGTCAGCCAATGGGATTCTATCAGCCCGCCCAGATTATCATTGATGCCAGGAAACACGGTGTCGAAGTCCGGCATGTGGATGTAAACGCTTCTTATTGGGATAATTCCTTAGAAGAAAAATCAGGGCAGTATTGTGCGATGCGCTTAGGTTTCCGGCAGATAAAAGGTGTAGCAGAAAACGATGTGCAGCTTCTACTGGCTGCACGAAAGGAAAAATTCACTGCTATTACGCAGGCTTATGACGCAGGCGTACCATTAGCCGCAATGGAACGGCTGGCAGATGCAGATGCTTTCCGTTCTCTTGGACTGGACCGAAGGCAGGCACTTTGGGAGGTTTCTGCACTTAGTGACATTCCAGTCGGGTTATTTAAAGGAGCAGGCTCTAACGAAAAAGAGGAGGTTGAACTACCTGAAATGTCGTTATCAGAGCATGTCCTGCAAGATTATAGTAGTCTTTCTCTATCATTAAAAGCGCATCCCGTCAGCTTTCTACGTAAAGAATTGTACAAGCAGCAAATACTTACTACGAAAGAACTTGACCTGTGGCCCGACGGAACACCTGTCCGGGTGGCAGGCTTGGTCCTGGTCAGACAAAGGCCGGGAACGGCCAAAAATATCTGCTTCATTACGCTGGAAGATGAAACAGGTACCGCAAATCTGGTCGTATTCAAGAACAAATTTGACTATTATCGAAAACAGATACTTAGTGCAAAACTGTTGATGGTGGAAGGTAAGCTTCAAAAAGAAGGCGAGGTAATTCATGTTATAGCAGAACAGCTTTATGATTTTTCAATGCTATTAAACCGGATGAATCTGGCAGCCAATAACCAAAAGAATAGCACGAAAGCGCCCTCAAAAAAAGCTATTCAAGGGTCCATATTTCCAGAAGGCAGAAACTTTAAGTAAAGCCGGCCTTTTTGCCAGGATTAAATTAAAGAATGACTGGACCGCGATTATGGGGATAATTAGAATAAACGTATCCGTGAGTCAAACGGAGCTTTTCATACAGCTAAATTAAAATAACTTAACTTAGCAATACAATAGTTCTTTTAAACACTGATTCTGATTTTTCAATGAATTTTCCGAAAAATTGCTGGCAAATTGACTGGCAAATTTTAAAAAAATAAAGGCTTCGGAAATCGAAACCTTTACAAGTGATTGTTAATCATGGTGCCCAGAACAGGAATCGAACCTGCACTCCCTTGCGAAAACCAGATTTTGAGTCTAGCGCGTCTACCAATTCCGCCATCTGGGCATTCCATTAGAGTTGCAAATGTAAGGTCTTGACCAATACTAACAAAACAAATTTTGACTATTTATTGACAGCAGCTTTTCTTGCGCCAGAATACTTTGCGCATAAATTTCAGTATTTTTTTAAACGTATTCATATCTATTGGTTTTTATTGAATGCCCTGTAAATCATTCAATTTTATTAACTATCCCAAAGTTACAAATAAAGATAGTAAGGGTGCAACAAGTCCTTAAACTTTAAGGAATATTCTTGATTTGTATCCTTTATAAACAACTCATCCTCCCTGACTTCTTTAAATTCCCTGCAAAACAATAAGACAGACCTAAAAAAAGGCTTCTGAGGGAGATTCGCTACCCTGCAATGAAAATAAGGAAAAAGATTTTGTTCCGCAGCGGTTTTAATAAACTCTGATACCCTGGTATATGGTATCAACGCGGCAAAAATGCCATCAGCTTTTAGCAGCGACCCAACTCCCGTCAGGAGTTCCCCAAAATTCAGATCTGTGCTATGCAAGGCCAGATTGCGTTTATCGTCCACCGATTTTAAGTCTCCCTTAAAAAACGGAGGATTGGAAAAAATCAGGTCATAGGCCATACTATTGCCTTCCTGTCCACCTTTAAACTGTTTAAAATCCCCGGCTATTGCTCTGAGCCTTTCTTTCCAGGGGCTTTTTTGAAAGTTTTCTGTCGCCTGTTCAAAAGCCATTGAATCGAGCTCCAGCGCATCTATTATAGCAGCAGGCTCTCTTTGGGCATACATCAGACTAAGTAGCCCCGTTCCGGTTCCGATATCCAGGGCATGGATTCTTTCTCCAGCAGCTCCCTGTGTTCGTGCTATTGTGGGTAGCATGGCACCAAACAGGCAGGCATCTGTACAGACCTTCATTGCAGCCTTTTGCTGCCATACCTCAAATTGCTTAAAACGGAAGAAATCATTACCCATACCTGCAAAATTAATTAAATACCTCCCCGTTAGCCGTTTAAACCGCCAATAAATTCAGAGCATAGAGCGCCGCCCATCCAAAATATTGGGTAGCTACGCTCCAAAACTTTATTTTTGCCTTATGGTAGCAATAACAGATCAGTTAATAGATGATTTAGCCCATTTATCCAGACTTACGTTCGATGACGCAGAAAAAGCAGCCATCAAAACAGATATGGAACAAATGGTGCAGTTTGTGGAAAAACTCAATGAAGTGGATACAACCAACGTTGACCCTTTATTACATATTACACCAAATCAGAATATATTCAGAGAAGATATCGTAGAAGGAAGTATTTCCAGGGAAGAAGCCCTGAAAAACGTCCCTAAAACAGACGGCACCTATATATTGGTACCGAAAGTCATCAAAAAATAATTAAACCAGCTTTAATATGTCGGGTATTATTCATTTGGACAAAATTGAGAAGCAATATTACATGGGTGGTCAGGGTATTCCTATTTTAAAAGGTCTTTCTCTGGATATCTATAAAAATGAATATGTGGCACTTATGGGACCTTCCGGTAGTGGCAAAAGTACCCTGATGAATATATTAGGTTGTCTGGATACACCTACAGGCGGCTCTTATGTACTGAATGGACAAGACGTCAGTAAAATGGCTGACGACCAGCTGGCTGATATTCGCAATATCGAAATCGGCTTTGTATTCCAGCAGTTTAATCTGTTACCCAGGCTGACAGCCGCAGAGAATGTGGCATTACCTTTAATCTATGCCGGCGTAGGCAAGGAAGAAAGAATGGAAAGAGCAGTCGCCGCCCTGGAAAAAGTGGGCCTTGGAGATCGAAGTCACCACCGCTCCAATGAAATGAGCGGCGGACAGATTCAGCGTGTAGCGATTGCAAGGGCCATTATTAATAATCCCGCAATATTGCTGGCAGATGAACCTACCGGTAACCTGGATTCCAAGACTTCAGTAGAAGTTATGGAGATCTTCTCACAGATTCAGGCAGCAGGCAATACCGTGGTACTGGTAACACACGAAGAGGATATAGCAGAATATGCTAAAAGAGTCATCCGGTTAAAGGACGGGATCATTGAATCTGATCAGATCAATGAACACCAGACTACCACCGCTGCTATCTGATTCCCGACATTTAAACATTCAGCAACTCAGAGATATAATTAAAATTACGTGGCTAAAATATATACGCGAACAGGAGACAAAGGAACAACAGGACTTATCGGGGGAACCCGGATTTCCAAAGGAGATTTACAGGTGGATTGCTACGGCACACTAGACGAAGTGAATGCTCATTTAGGATTGCTTATCAGCCAGTTAAAGGAAATTATCGACCAACCTTTTACCACACTTACGACAACACAGAAACACCTTTTTGATATTGGTGCAGTGCTCGCTTTAGATCCGGAAAAAGCAGATAAATTTAAGCTGCCCATGATTTCCTCTACAGAAATCACCAATCTGGAACTGGAAATAGATGAAATGAATTTTCATTTGCCGAAAATGACCCACTTTATCCTCCCCGGCGGACATCAGGTGGTCGCTCAGGCACATATTCTCAGAGCCGTAACCAGAAAAGCGGAACGCCTCACAGTGGCATTTGTCAGCCATGCGGACGCGGAAGCAGGGAGTTTTGCAGCGGATGCCTATCCGCTGATTCTTAAATATCTCAACAGGCTAAGCGATTACTTCTTTGTATTAAGCCGCTATATAGGCTATTTATTAAATATCCCGGAGAATAAATGGATTCCTGAAAAATAACAGCGATCCCAGCAAGCCATATCATCACTAATTTTCTAAAATAAGCCCGTCTTTCATTTTTAGAATACGGTCACTCATTTCTGCCAGCTGTGCATTATGGGTTACTATTAAAAAAGTCTGATTGAACTGACGCCTGAGATCCATAAAAAGATCATGTAACTCCTTGGCGTTGTGACTGTCCAGATTACCGGTCGGTTCGTCGGCAAATACAATATCCGGCTTATTGATAAGGGCTCTGGCCACGGCAACTCGTTGCTGTTCACCGCCGCTCATCTCATGGGGCTTATTTTCCAGCCGGTGAGACAGTCCCAAGGTATCCAGTAATCTTTTAGCCTCATTTTCCACATCTTTTTTACGGTATCCGGCCAGCCAGCCGGGAATACAGACGTTTTCCAGCGCAGAAAATTCCGGCAGCAGATGATGAAACTGGAAAACAAATCCGATATGTTTATTTCTGAAGGCCGCCAGTTTCTTGTCTTTTAGTTGATGGAATGCCTGACCATTCAAAAAACATTCTCCCCGGTCACTACTGTCCAGTGTACCTAAAATATGCAATAAGGTGCTTTTTCCGGCACCGGAGGAGCCGACAATAGACACAATCTCACCTTTTTGGATTTCAAGGCTCACCCCTTTCAAGACCTCTAACTGATTGTATCTTTTATGAATATCAACGGCTTTTAGCATAATATTTGACGGTTCTTCCTGCAAACATAGCGCAAAATTATGTTTTTAAAATAATTTAACGATATGTTAATTCAATGGAAGCAAAATGATATTTGGTAGTTCCGATTGATAACTTACATTTGCCGAAATTTAAAACCGAAAGCTATGTTTTGGACTTTAGAATTAGCCAGCTACCTAGAAGACGCACCCTGGCCCGCAAGCAAGGATGAGTTGATCGACTTCGCTATTCGTTCCGGCGCTCCAATTGAAGTGGTGGAAAACCTCCAGGAATTAGAATATGAAGGTGAAGTTTATGAAAGTATTGAAGATATCTGGCCAGACTATCCCAGTCAGGAAGACTTCATGTTCAATGAAGATGAATATTAAGCTTTAACAAAAGCAATTAAATAATTAAAAGCTACTTAGGTGAGCAGTAAAATGCAGTAATCCTAAGTAGCTTTTTATATACGATCAGAGAACAGTTGCAGCAATTGCCGTTCAGCTAAAATGGGGTGATATTTAAAGGCTTGCAGCCTTTAAATATCACCCCATTTTAATGATGTAAAAAATTATCTTCTATGTCAGCCATGCAACTGACAGTCTGGATTTACCACAGTTCTTCCAGTTTGATATTACTCAGACGAAAGGCAGCGCCCAACTGGATGGTATAATAACGGCTGGGACTGTTAGAGCTTTCATAGAAGTCAATGCTACGAGAGAATTCTCTGCGACTACCTTCAGCAAACACCTGAATATTTGGATTCACCAGGTAGCGCACACCGATACCGCCTCTAAAATTAAATCCGTTATCATTGGGTTTGCTGTAATCTGCACCATTTCTCTGATATCCGGTCAATGTATAAAAACCTCCGCCTGCAAAAATATAAGGAGATACTTTATGCGTGGTCAGGTCCAGAAAATTATATTCCGGCAATACAGACACTTCAAAAATATTGGTCTTGAACTGACCGGAACGATTGGCGCCGTCAATTAATTCTTCCCCATTATCTTTAGAGAGTGACCCATAGGTAAAGGTTGCACGGACATTGAAGTTTTTGGCAATATCATACCGGTAAAACGCCTCCACACTGGGATGGCTTTCTTTAAAGGTAAAAGCCGTCTTATTCATAAAGCCACTGTAGTTCATCATTCCAACGCTGATCCCTATCTGGCTTCTTTGTCCAAAATCCAATACTTGCGCGCTTGCGCCCACAGTCAATAGCATAAATGCTATGACAATCGGTAATATCAACTTGTTTTTCATCATTAGGTTTCTTATTTAGATGCAGAAGGCTGCTCCCACATACGTTTACTTAAATTATTGAGCTCATTTTGAATCTGACTTGCCTGAGAGGCCGTAAGCGGCCACTTGGTAAATCCATTGGCAGCATCCAGCGAAGACTTGATAATCGTACTTTTAAACAACCGGTTTTCAAATACCTGTTCCCAGCTAAGACGACCACCACCATTGAGCGGATTAGGAATCAAAGTTCGGACCAGTTTGGTACGCAGATCGGGATAATAAATCCAGAAAGCGGCGTGTTCACTATTATCCATTACCTCACCTGTAGACATGGTATAATTAATCAAAGGTGCAATGCCTAAAATACGTACATAAGTTTTGCCGTCTCTTTTATTAAATACCCATTCTTCTTTCACTCTGTATTTATAGATAGAATCTGCAGAAATTTCCTTCTGACGCACCTGATACCCTACGATATTTCCATCCAGGTCGTAGGAGGCCGAAGTGTCTGTGCCGCCACCAAAGGCAGACATCGCCTGCTCAAATGTGACCGGGGTGGTAAAACGGTCGTCAATCGGGCTGAAAGCCTGGACGCTGTCATTTTTAATGGCATCGATCATGACATTAATTAAACGGGTGGTATTCTCTCCATCAATGGAAGAGTTATAAAAATACGGCAAATTGGCCCGGTCTCTGGCATCAATGACACGCCATACCCTTACTCTGTATAACGCATCGGTAGCATACAACGGCGTGTAAGGCAGCGGCGTGGCCGTACTGTCTCCTGCATCATCTGCCAGAATATTATCTCTTCTCATGGATGATTTTGGCCCGTTGATCAGTTCATTACCTGTTGAATCTTTAATCACCTCAATAGGCATATTGGACAGCAACCCACTTGTATCTGATGTCTTACCCGCATCATAACTGGAATTATCCGGTAACTCCGTTGTGTCCTGCGGTGGCACACTTGTTCTTTTTTTCACAGGTGGTGCGTCATAGGCAGATTGTGCCTCAGCATAAACGCCTAGTGTCATACCACATATCAACAATAAAATTAGCTTTCTCATTAGAATGTTCCCCTATTTAAAATTTCTATTTAATACAGATTAAAGGCGATAGGTGCCAGTGTTCTGGAGCCACCCGGGCCTTTAGCCCTGATTTCATCAATGGTAATGGTACTGCCCGGTTTTGCCCTTTCAATTAAATCCCTGGCGGCACCAAAAGTATTTCCTGTTACTGATTTATGCATAAATTCCGGATAACCGGCACCGGCAAAGGTCATGGTAAAGCTGGTAACAGTAAACTTAACGCCTTCAAATACAAAGTTTTCCAGCTCAGCTCTTACCCCGGCCTGCGCTTTAAAGGAGTTAACAGACATCCGGCCACCCTTACTGGCTCCTACCATCGCAGTAGGCGTAGGCACTGTCTTCACCCGGAATACAAAATTCTCGCTGGATTTACCGTCGGTTACATGTACATGCGCCTCACCCGGAGTAGATGGACGGGCAATGAACTTACCATGTCCCTGAGAAACAACAGACCCCTGATCCATGGTCACATGCATATTCTCTGCCCCCCGTCCGTTACCGCCGCCCACGGAAATCGGGTTATCCAGTCCGATATACAGCACTTTAACCGCGTCAGCACTGACCGTAATACCGGTCGGAGAGCCAACTGTGTACTGAATATCCTTGGTTAAAGTGGCGGTGGTTCCGTCCGGCTTTAAGAAAGAAATATTGACTTTCTTGGTATAGGAACCCGGACCGCCCGCCGTTGTTTTATATTCAGCCATGCCATTGGCATTTAAAGGCACCGCCTGACCGTCTATGGTAACCGTTGGTCTGGCATTTTTACTAAAGGCGCCTACACCGGCAGAAATCGTAAACTCCTGTCCCGGTAATAAGTACTGGGTATTGGCAGAGGCCAGTGCCTGGAACTCATCATATACCACCTGTACCTGACCGATTTTATTGTGACAGAACTCAACCACCTGTGCTTCTGCATTCTTGACATCATTTTGAAATTTCGTCAAAATGGTCAGTGCCGCAATGGTGGGTGTCATTCTAAAATAGGCTGCCGCCCATGTGCGGTTGCTTTTTTCCTGTACTGCAGGCATGGCCAGATCAATTGGCAGTGTATTTTTAAACTGATCATTGATTTCCCGGTCAATGCCTAACATACTTTTCTTGTACTCCGTGAGTTTCTGGTAAAGGGTGTCTCCCACTTTCCCATCATCCAAAATATTGGTGGGCACGTCCAGATCATCTTCACTATAGGTCGTATCCCCTTTAGCCGGATTATATCCTGATGCTCGCTTTAATCGATCCTTAACGCCCTCAATATATGCATACATCCCGTCAGAAAGCGTCTTGGCCTGTTGCGCTCTGGGTGCCCAGACTGATGCCAGTTTCTGAGAGGTAGGATCTTTCAGCTTTTCATCCAGTGAACTAAATAAGGTCTGGTTTTTCTGATCAATGGTTTGAATAGAGTTTTCCAGACTGTTGTTGACTGTACGAAAAGCATTTAATATTTCGGACGATACATTCAGCGCCAACAGGGCAGTCAACACCAAATACATCAGGTTGATCATTTTCTGCCGCGGCTCCCTAGGTATTGCCATAATTTATGTAATTTCTAATTTTAGCTACTGATAATTTCTAACTCATTCATGCTGCCATTACAACTTCCCACTCCCTATAGACCGGAAATCCTGCATGGACAGCTTAACACAACTTACTTAAGACATAAGCTGAACCGCTCTCTTTGGGTCATGAACTCCGGCATTAACTAAATATAAGAAAGCCTTATTTAAAAACCGGTATGACCTAAAGCATCCCAGCCCGTTATTTCTGCCCCTGCATAGCAGAAAGCATTCCGCCATACACCTGATTGAGCCTGGCCAGATTTTCAGCCAGCTGGCCGATTTGTGCCTGCGTTTTCTTGGCATCATCAGCACTGGTAACGAGTGCCTGCGATGTTTCTGCCAGTTTCGCATAGAAACTATTCATGGAAGTTAAAGAAGCAGTGGCTTCCTGTAACTTCTGCATATACTCCTCCGTATTGGCCATGGAATTACTCGCTGTACTGATTCTCTGAATGCTGGCTTCCAGATTTTTAAATCCTTCGCTTAGACGGTTCATAGAATCCGGGGTAATATCGGCATCCTTCAGCATATTATCAACAGCTGCAAGCGCGGAAGGCTGGGGCGTTACGACCGGCGCCTTGGTCAGTTTACCATCATCGCCAATGGGAATACCCATTTCATCAACCGCCTTAGGGGGTGCAAATATATAGAGCAGACCAAAGCTTGTAAATACAAAAGCTTCCGTATACAGCCCGAAATTCAGCCATCCGTTGGCAGAGCCAAAGGGTGCTGTATGGGTAATTTTAAATAACGCACCTAATAGTACCGGCACAGCGGCAAAAGAATAAACGATCTCAAGGAAACGATCAATAGGCCTTACTTTTTCTACTGCCATAATAAGGAGTATTTATTTTTAGTGATTATATATTTGTTTATAACAGACAGCACCGGCCTCTAAGGGCAGGTGCTGTTATTCAATTAATTATTCGGGAAGATTTACCACTACTCTAAATCCGATATAAGAGTGTGCGGTCCCTAAATCTTCAAAGAAACGGTTGGATACATTGGTAAACTGAGGGGTATCTTTCCAGCTACCGCCACGAACCACTTTCTGACGTTTGCTTTTGCTTTCAGAATCAATGGTACCCCATTGAATATCCGGATTGAACCTGTTTTCAAAATTAGCGCCACCGGCATAATAAGAAGTATTGGTCCATTCAGATACGTTATCCGCCAGGTTGTAGATACCATACTTACCGTGTTTGCCTTCAATTACTTTTTCAGGGAACAGTTTATTGCCTTGAGCAGATTCCGCTTCTGCGGCCTCGTCATTATTAGCTCTTTTCTTTTTAGGTTTGTCCGCACCGCCATTCGTATTATCCGGAGCCAGGTTGTCCTCCGTACGGCCTTTATTGAGGTCCTTATCATTTAAGCTGGCCGCATAAGCCCACTCTGCTTCTGTTGGCAGACGGCACTGACCACCGATGGCCATTTTATGTTCTCTCTGATCTCTGTTGATTCGTTGTTTGGTAAACCAGTCACAATAAGCAGAAGCCTGTTTCCAGTTGACCCCCACTACCGGGAAGTTTTTATATTTATCGCTGGCAAAATAGCTGGTGGCCATCTGCTCATTATTAGAATAGCCAAAGTCACGCATCCAGACCAAAGTATCAGGATATACCTGTACCGTATAGCGGTAAACAAAGTCTTTAGGGCTGCGGCCTTTATTTTCAATTTTTGCTGCCTGCTGATAATCAAAGCCCTTCATTTCATAAACCAGTTTGGCAGGGTCAATCTGCGGTTTATGAGATAAGCTTTTGGAAGGATCCAGTAACAGATTGGTCAGTTTGGTCATCACTGCCGGATCCTGATAATTAATTTTTTCGGCATTTTTCCAGTTGATACTGGTATCACCGTCTTTAACGATCAGATACTGGCCACCCAGTTCCTTGGCTGCGATGGAGTCACGCACCCAATTGACAAATTCTTTATACTGTGCATTGGTGGTTTCTGTCGTACTGATATAAAACGAACTGATTAATACGGGATGACGATTCTCACTGTTCGCGATATTATTCGTATCCTCACCGTTTTCAGCCCCCTGGACAAATGTGCCGGTGGGCACCTTTACCATCGAAATCGGTAAGCCATACAGATGCTGACTTTTATGCTTTACAATCTTCCTTAAACGAACACCTGTTTGTGCCTGCAGGGCTCCTGCGCATAAAAGCATCAGACCCATCAAATAACCCGTGTATTTGCTCATACTTTAACTTTTCTATATTTTATGCGGATAGACAGAAAAAAGGCAATATTTCATTGCCATATTGCTGTCCCCTATTGGTTTACAAATTCGAAACGCTCCCCGTCAAAAAGCCCTTTATCGCTGAGTTTCAGTGCCGGTATGACCAAAAGAGCCATAAAACTGAGCGTCATATAGGGCGCGGACAAACTACTCTGCAATTTTTTTGCCATATTATCCAGTGCGCCATAATTTTTGGCGACCTCAAATCCGTCCTGATTACTCATAAGTCCAGCCACAGGCAAAGGTAATACCTGCGTTTTCCCCTGCTCCGATATACTGATGCCTCCTTTCTCCTTTACCAGCACGTTAATCGCTTCCATGATATCCTGATCATGGACTCCGACAGCCACAATATTATGACTATCATGCGCGACTGTAGAAGCAATGGCTCCTTTTTTTATTCCAAAGCCTTTAATAAAAGCCATGGCAGGTTTTGCCTCATGGTACCGGTTAACCACGACAATCTTTAATATATCCGACTGGGGATCACTCACCCAGGCATCCGGGTCTTTAGGATCTTCTTTGGGCGCCCAAAGAACTTTACCTGTAATTAATTGTCCATCATACGCTTCAATAACAGGCAACTGCCCCTCATCATCTAACAAATGAGTGTCTTTTTCTAAACGTAAATCTTTCAGTTTTATTTCTTTAACTGCAAAATTATTCAACGCTTTTTCAGAAACGCCCGCAATATTTGTCTGGCCGTTTTCAGCTACCAGCTGACCGTCAATAAAGGTTTTAAGTACTTTAAAATCTTTGAGATTGTTCACCAGGATAAAATCTGCCGGTTCATTAACCCTGAGAAGGCCTACTTCCAGCTTATAATGAAATACCGGGTTAATGCAGGCAGCCTTTACCACTTTAAAAATATCCACTCCTTTTTGAACGGCTCTGGCACATAACCGGTCGATATGGCCTTCCACCAGACTATCGGGATGCTTATCGTCGCTGCAAAACATCATTTCATCTTCATGATCATTTAATAGATCAATCAATGCTTCAAAATTTTTTGCAGCACTTCCTTCCCGAATTAAAATCTTCATATTGTGCTGGAGCTTATCCAGCGCTTCCTGCCTGGTAAAACATTCGTGATCGGTGGAGATGCCTGCCTGAATATAAGCGGCGGCCTGTTCCCCTCTAAGCCCCGGCGCATGGCCGTCTACCGGCTTATGCAGGTCCTTGGCATACTTGATTTTTTTAAGCACTTCCGGGTCCTTATTTAATACGCCCGGAAAATTCATCATTTCAGCCAGGTACTTAATATCATCCAATATCAGTAATTCTTTGATCGCCTCCGCGTCAATGACGGCGCCAGCCGTCTCAAAAGCCGTGGCCGGCACACAACTGGGGGCTCCAAAATTAAATTTAAAGGGAACTCTTTTGCCATTGTCAATCATATAATGCACGCCTTGTACTCCGCAGACATTGGCTATTTCATGAGGGTCACTGACCGTGGCTACTGTCCCGTGCGTGACGGCAATTCTGGCAAACTCACTGGGAATAAGCATACTGCTTTCAATATGCACATGGGCATCAACAAAGCCTGGCATCAGAAAAGGCAAGGCAGGATCCGGACTATCTGCTATTTTTTCGATTTTCATGACCCTTTTATCGAACTCAATGGTTACCGGGTAGATTTCCTTTTTAAAGGCATTGACCAGATTGGCTTGCAGGGTATTCATGATTTTCGAATTAAATTTAATAATAATATCAGTCCGGCCATTCAGCCATACGAATCTCCCGGATTAATTAGAGGGGTAAAAATTCACCAAATCAACTTTTACCGGTTTTCCGGCTGCGTCCACCAGTTTTTTGAATCGCTGGAGATCCGATAAGCCCTTAGCTCCCCGGTAATGATAAGGAATCACTACTTTAGGCTGGAAAGCCAGAACACCGCTTGCTGCCTGGTCAACATCCATCGTATAAGGGAGGTTCATACAGACAAAGGCCAGATCGATATTCTTAAGTCCTCTTAGCTCGGGCGTGGCTTCTGTATCTCCGCTCAGATAGATTCTTTTCCCACTTACAGTTAAGACATATCCATTACCCCTGCCCTTAGGATGGAACATCTGGGAAGCGTCCGGTAAATTATACATGGGTACCGCTTCAATCTTATAGCTGTTCCAGGTGGTGGATTTCCCATTTGCCAGGGCCTGTACATGCTCCTTGATTTCTGCCGGCAGTTTTTCCTGCACCGCCTTTGGTGCGATAATAGGAATGGCCCCAAATTTCTCTTCAATCAAAGCCAGCATTTTAGGATCCATATGATCGCCGTGAATGTCCGTAATTAATATTAAATCCGGCGCCTGCAGCTCGCTGATCAGAGCGGCATCAAAACTGGGATCTACCAGTACGGTTTTACCTGCCGCTTTTATTTCCAGACTGGCATGGAAAACAGGCAGCACCTGAATTCCTTTCACAGGTTCTATCCAATTGCCGGGAGTTGACTGCGCAGTGGCCGAGAGTTTGATTCCTCCGATTAAAAGCAATAACAAAAGCACATTACCCGCAAAGGCAGCTATACGACCCGCCTTTATTTGCCTACCGTTTTTATGTAAAATATTCATGGCAACTCTGTTTTGTGTAAAAAATTAAAGGTAAATTCAGTAAAGTAGTCCCTCTCCGAGATTTGTCGCCAATATCCTGCCAAAACAAGAACAGTCCCTATCCCAAACAGTTAATAATTGTTCTTTTGTCCGGATCCGGACTATCTGCCAAAATTAAGACAGGAATTATGCTAAACTTCGCCTCTGACTGATCTTAACTTTTTATTCATCCAATAAATCAGGCCGGCGCGTCCTTGTCCTTTCAACTGCCTGATTATAACGCCATTCATCGATAATTTTCGGATTACCGCTCAATAGCACTTCCGGCACCTTCCAGCCTTTAAATTCCGCGGGACGGGTATAAACCGGCGGCGCCAGCAGGCCGTCCTGAAAGGAATCCGTCAGAGCGGAGGTTTCATCTCCCAGTACGCCCGGCAGTAAGCGGCCGATGGCGTCTATCACCACCGCTGCGGCCAGTTCCCCTCCACTTAGCACATAATCGCCGATGGAGATCTCTCTGGTTACATAATGTTCCCTGATTCTTTCATCAATGCCTTTATAGTGTCCGCAGATAATCAACAAACGCTCTTGTAAGGAAAGCGTATTCGCAGTTTTCTGTTCAAACCTGGGACCGTCAGGCGTCATATAAATGATCTCGTCATAAGGCCCGTCCTTGGTGAGGTGCTCGATGGCATTTACCAGCGGTTCACACATCATCACCATGCCCGCTCCCCCGCCGAACTGATAGTCATCCACCTGGCCATATTTATTTAAGGCCCACTGGCGTAAATTATGCAATTTGACCGTCAGTAACCCTTTTTCCTGCGCGCGCTTCATAATACTGTGCGACAAAGGGCTTTCTAATAAATCAGGCTGAACGGTAATAACATCAATATGCATGGTCCCAACTATTAATTTTTTATCGAAGTCCGAGTGAACGACTATTTTTTTGTTTTTTGATCAATAACCGGAGATTGCATCGCCACCCTGTCTTCAATAAACTGTATCTGATCAGGCTGAAGGTCTTTTAATTTCAGAAAATAGGCCGCCCGGTTATATCCAAAAAGCAGCAGATAATCCCTGGTCTTTTCCGTTTTCCCAAAATCTCCCCAGGCAAAGGTAGAACGATTTGAACTGGCATCAAGCGTTAGTCCCTGATCATTAAAATTATATTCAATGGGACCCTGCAGACCCAGACTGGAAGCATAAATCTTTTTAGCCCTGATCCAGATAAGAATCGGAAACAGCACCAGGCCGTAAATACTGAAAGCCAGTAAAAATAACTGTACGTTTTCGGAGAGCAGACTTTTTACAAAAAACCGGACGATGGACAAAATCAGCAGCAGTATCCCCATCATGGTAATGATCTGATAGAGCCGCTGCCGGTAGCTCAGCCGTAAAAAAAGTTTGCAATACTCAGTTTTTGTCAGTTGTGTCGTGACTTTAAATGAAGCCATATATTTTTTATTATTTTTTACGAGTTGTTCCCTGCAAGGCAGTATTTACCAGATCAATGGTATGATCCAGTGACGCTAAACTCCGCCAGCTTCCGTGTCCTACAATAATATAGCGTGGATGGGGATAGCGCTTTTTCACTTTCCGTGCATTGGCCGCCCAAACCTGTATATTCGCATCTCCCAGATTCCCTAAATTGCGATCCGATATACTTTTTATAAAACAGCCACCATAGAGTATCTTTTCCTTAGGTAGCCAGACAACTATATTATCGGGTGCATGGCCCGGGCCTGGGTAAAATGTTTGAAGTCTTCGTCCGCCCAGATTAAATACCGTGTCTGCTGCCATTAAATATTTGGGCCGGGGCATCTGATGGAGCTGACATAAAGAATCCGTCATTTTGGTGGCATAAGTAGGGATACCTATGGCTCCATATTCTTTTAAGGCACCGGACCTGTCTTCATGAAAATGGGTGGCCAGGCAGGCGACCACTTTTTGATGATGCCGATGCCAGATACTATCCAGTAAAGGAAGCCGGTCCTTGGGGTCCCAGGGTCCGTCAATAATAACAGCGCCTTTGGGCGTGAGTACATACAGGCCGTTGGCGGGGTAATACTGTCCGTTAAAAGAACCGTAACTGGTAAATACATACACACTGTCCGATAAGGCGCTGATCTGAAACGGCCCTTTTTGACTAAGCTGGGCCCTGGCCATACCGGGCGCCATTAAGAGCCCTGCGCAAAGACATAGCCCCATCCAAATCAAAGGTCTTAAAAGAAAGCGCTTATTTGCGGTTTCCGGATTATATATACCGGGTAATTGTACCATCTTGTCGTTTTCTCCATATGTTATTTAATAAATATCCTGACGGAGGATCACCTAGGCCTCTTCAGGTCCGCCGTCCAAAAACTCATCAATATCCCGGCGATCTCTTTTAGTTGGCCTGCCCACTTTACTCAGCCTTTTACCGGTATGGAAACTGGCCGCCTCAAAATGAACCTTATCCAGGGCTTCGGGCGGGGTGATATCCTTATAAAACTTAATGGCTTCGCTATACGCCACTCTTTTGGGCAAAAACCCGGTCACTTCAATTACCCATTTACGAGCCTCTGATCGCACTTCATACACATCGCCGATGTTTACCGGTTTTGAGGCTTTCATATTCTGACCGTGCAGCTTAACCTTGCCTTTATCACAGGCGTCCGCTGCCTGACTTCTGGTCTTAAACAGACGGATGGCCCACAGATATTTATCAATTCTTAATTTTTCATCCATAATATGCTGATTACTTACCTGCTTTATAAAACAAAAATCGGACAGTCGGCCCTAAATTCCAAAGGATTTAAAGCCGGCTGTCCGCCAGGGGCTTTAGAACAGCCGCTTACTTTTTCAGTTCAGCGTAGAACTTATGAAAATAAGGGATGGTCTCAATGCCTTTGTAATAATTCTCCAGATTGTATTTTTCATTTGGGCTGTGTAAGTTATCACTATCCAGTCCAAAGCCCATAAAGATGGTTTTACAATTTAAAATCGACTCAAATAAAGTAGTGATCGGGATACTGCCACCCCCTCTTACCGGAATCGGCGATTTGCCAAATGTCGCTTCAATCGCTTTCTCTGCCGCTTTGTATTCAACACTGTCAATCGGCGTCACATACGGGTTTCCGCCATGATGAACAATGACTTTTAAAGTCACGCAGTCAGGGGTGATTTTTTCCAGGTGCCTGGTTAAAAGACCGGTAATCTTGTGATGGTCCTGTCCGGGTACCAGTCGGCAACTGATCTTCGCATGTGCCTTGCTTGGCAGCACCGTTTTAGAGCCTTCCCCCTGATAACCGCCCCAGATACCGTTGAGCTCCAGTGTCGGCCGGATACCGGTTCTCTCCAGCGTTGTATATCCCTTTTCACCCCAAAGGGCCTTGACTCCCTGTTCTTTTTTATACGCCTCTTCATCATAAGGTGCCTGATTGATTTTGGCTCTTTCTTCCCTGGACAACTCTTTCACATCATCATAGAATCCGGGAATGGTGATATGATTATTTTCGTCATGCAAAGAGGCAATCATCTGCGCTAAAATAGTGATTGGATTAGCGACAGCCCCGCCATAGACACCGCTATGGAGGTCACGGTCCGGACCGGTTACCTCTACCTCAATATAACTTAAACCACGCACACCTGTATCCAGGCTAGGCGTATCCAGGCTGATCATAGCAGTATCAGAGATCAGCACAACGTCTGCTTTAAGCAGATCTTTATGGGCCTCCATAAAAATACCCAGGTTCTCAGAACCCACTTCTTCCTCTCCTTCGATCAAAAATTTAATATTTAAAGGAACAGAATTCGTCTTTACCATGGTCTCCAGGGCTTTGACATGCATATAAAATTGCCCTTTATCATCAGCAGAGCCACGTGCAAAAATTTTACCATCCTTGATCACCGGCTCAAAAGGACCGCTGTGCCACAATTCTAAAGGCTCCACCGGTTGTACATCATAGTGTCCGTAAACCAGTACGGTGGGCTTTGACGGGTCGGTTATCAGTTCACCATAAACAACCGGATGCCCTTTGGTAGGATGAATCTCTGCTTTACCGGCTCCAGCCTCTTCCAGGCGTTTTTTAACCAGTTCAGCGCAGCTCATCATATCAGCCTTGTTCTCGGGTTTGGCGCTGATGCTGGGGATGCGTAATAATTCCAGTAATTCATCCAGAAAACGCTGTTCATTTTCCTTCTGAAATGTTTTCCATTCTTGCATAAAATCGTTTTATCTGTTTGTTTTCTAATATTAAATGGCAGGGAGCAAAAACTGCCGGATAGCCCGTGAACTGGTCGTCATGATGCTCAGCTATCCGGTTGTAGCCGGTGCATCCAGGGCAAAAATTCTGCCCAAAAGATCCGGACTGATTTCTGCTTTGCCGGCCTCAAAGGTACCTATTCTTGGCAGATTACCAATAAGCGTTAGTATTGAACTGTCCTGTAGGTTCTTCAAGGTGTAGTTAAAAGCATTAAACTACTGATTACCAGTAAAGTAAATGCTCTTCGCAGACCGGTAAATTACCATCCTGTTAACACAGTAAAAAAGCGAAACTTTGTATTTGTTTTTTTAGCCAAGGCAATGGGAATTTGTTTACCTGCTAACTGGTATGCTGGGCATTATTTAAGATATTATCCAGGGTCCAGGGCAGTTTTTCCTTAAAGGGATGCACCCTGACCGGACAGTCCTGTTTGGTACAAATCGGACAGCTGGCCGGTTTACAGTCGTCATAATGCACAAACATCTCAATGGAGTCCCCGAACTGAGAGCTGATGAGTTTTGAAAACACATCCAGTTCTTTATGCGCTTCTCTTAAATCCAGGTACCAGGGCAGGGTCAGATGACAGTCTACATGCAGCAGGGCGCCGTATTTTATCACCCGCAGGTTATGGATGTCTATCCAGTCAGGTCTTCTGTTCTCATTCAACAGCCCCACCATCGTCCTAAGTAAATCCATATCCGCCTCATCCATAATGCCGGCAAGAGATTTACGCAAAATGTGATAGCCGTTAAAAAGTACCAGGATACCCATCCCTAATGCAATCAGTTTATCCAGCCAGTTAATCCCGGTAAAATAAATCACCAACAGACCCGCTACGATTCCCAGTGTTGAATAGGTATCTACCTGCAGATGCGTACCACTGGAAACAATCGCCAGGGATTTGTTTTTCCGACCCTGGCCGATGCAGATCCAGCCCGCTATATAATTGATGACGGCAGTAATGACCACCAGGATCAAACCCTGATCAAGGTCTTCCAGCGGACTCTTGTTGACAAAACCGGTTATGGTCTGATACAAAATCAGAATGCCGGCACCGATAATCAGTGCCCCTTCCGCTGCCGCTGAAATAAATTCCGCTTTACCATGTCCGTAGGGATGATCCTTATCTTTAGGTTTAGCCGCAATATAAAGACTATATAAGCCGATAAAGCCTGCCATGACATTTACAATACTTTCCAGGGCATCTGATAATATGGCCACGGAATTAGTCATATACCAGGCAAATATTTTTATCAGGAAAAGCACCACGGAAAGGCCGCAAATCCAGCGCTGTATCCTATAATTTTGTCTTGCTGCCTCCATAATGATTCAATTGGGTTAAAGTCACTCATCCCCTTTTATGCCGGATCCACTGCGATATCCTGACCCTTTTTCTTTTTAAAAAAGGATCTTACTTTTTTAAAAAATCTAAAATAAGCTTCATTATTAAAGAGCTGAGAGTCACGCATGGCCTTAATGGTCAAAAACAGCCCTATGGGAAATAATACAAAGGAAGAAAGCCACATACCGGTAAAGCAGGAAACGACGCCCTGTTTGGCCAGGCGCTCCCCGATGGTATTGAGCAGATAAAACAGGACAAAAAATATAATGGAAAAGACCAGAGGAGATCCCAGTCCGCCTTTGCGGATAATGGAACCCAGCGGGGCACCAATCATAAAAAGTAAGATACAGGCGACGGACAAAGTAAATTTGCGGTACATCTCAATATAATGGGAGCGGATACTGCCCTGTAAATCCTTAAAATCCTTGGCAGCCATATCGATATTATTAGAGGCCGAGCTAATCTGGCTCAGGGCACTGGTAATAGCCGCGCGTTTAACCGAATCAGAGAGCGTGCTTAAATACACCTCGTCCGGATCCTTGGATAAGTACTTAGGCAAGACCACCTTTTGTTTAGACCAGCTGCTGTCCAGGTATCTGGAGGTAGCCAGATAGGGTCGCATTAAAATCCGGGTTCTTTTCTGATATCCCTTTGCCAGCCCTTCCAAGGAATCAATGGCCGGCACCAGCTGCCGGTAAGTCAGCATTCTTGGATTATACTTAAAGGAATTTTCGTCCGTTTTATTCAGCTTGAAACTGGACATATCAAAACTCTTTCTATAAGTCTTAAAAGACATTCTTACAAACTGGGTATTGCTTCCGTACCTGGGACCTGACTCCTCATAACGGTGACCATCCTTTAAGGTAAAATCCATCGTCAGTTTGTCCGGGCTCATTTCCATGGTGCCTTCTTTGGCGGTCAGCAGGTTGTCCTGGATATCATGATTTTTTTCGTAAATCACCACATCGCCGATATGTTTACTGTCTTTATCCTTTTTACCCACCCGGATAACAAAGCCCTCAATCTTATCATAAAAACTGCCCACTTTGATATTGAGCGCCGGCTTGGAGGAAATAATATCAAACATCAGGCGGTCCTTTTTCAGGTTCACCACCGGGATGATGTTGTTGGCAAACAAATAAGCCACCCCGCTTAAGCCGATGGCCACGACCAGTAAAGGGCGCATAAATCTTTCCAGTGAAATCCCCGCCGATTTAATAGCGACCAGTTCAAAAGACTCCCCCAGCTTCCCGAAAGTCATAATGGAGGACAGCAGCAAGGATAAGGGTAAGGCCAGGGGCACAATAGTGGCCGTAATAAAGCCGATCAGCTTCATCACCACAAAAAAATCGAGTCCTTTTCCCACCAGATCATCAATCCACAACCAAAACACCTGCATCACCAACACAAAATTGGAGATCAGAAATGTGGCGATAAAGGGTCCGACAAAGGACCTGATAATGAGTTTATCTAGCTTTTTGATCATGAATCTTTCCAGGATATACTTTACAGGGCTCAAAAATAAGCAAAGCAGGCCGTGAATCAGGAAATTTATCCAAAAATTGACGTTAACCCTGGGTTCCGGCGACAAAAAAACCTGCTTTCAGAGCAGGTTTTTCTCATAATCATTAAGATTAGCTTCCTAATCTGTGGAACAGCTCCTTTACCTGGTGCTCCCACATCATGGACTCGTCTTTAATATCATTTTTTTCTGCAAAAGCACTGACCGTAAGTATGGTTTGATTTGAAACTTCTGCTGTATCAATTTTAAATTCAAAATATTCCTTCGGATCTTCATGCAACCAACTATATCTGATACTGACATTTTCTTCTGCAGCGACCACTTTAGCCTTCTCAGGCTTTCCGCCGCCCCAGGTGAAACTGAAAACGCCTTCGCGCTGATCTACCAGATCAGCAAACCATTCCTGTAACCCTGCTGGAGTAGCCAAAAAGCTATATAAGATATTTGGAGAGCAACGAACCGGAAATTCAATTGAATATAATTGCCTCTTTGCCATTACAATAAACTTTACATGAACAATGATGGTTGCAATAATAAAAAATAAATGACCAAATCAGCCAATTTTTAAAATTATTCTCTAATTTTTTTTAACACTATTTCTAAATATATTGATAACAAACATGTTATAAAGAAATTAGATTGAAAATCCCCACAATTTCCAAGAACTTTGTTAAGATATAATATCCGCCGGCCTTATAAGGCGGCAAAAATCCCAGAAAATCTGACAAAGGGAAGCTTTAAAATAGATCATTATTTTTTATCTTCGACCAGGCAGGCCGTCCGGTGGCAGAAAATGTGTACAGATTTCAAATAGCCTTGCCAGCCTTGAAAAGACCGGGTCCAATGCGTAGCCCCTTGTTTCAGGACGATTGAATACCAGAGTTATAAGCAGAGCCGTTCACTCATTTGAACATGGATGTATAGATTAAATATTGCGGCAAAGGATACCCGGCATACTCCCGAGCCCTGAAAAATATATTTTTTACACTATTTTTACCCAAAAAGGGAACCAAGGGTAGCGCCAAACAAGTATCTATGAAGATTTTCAGTCCGACCATATCAAGACTTGCGAGACTCAGGCACTGGCGTATCGAAGAATGGATGGCCAGTCCGGTTGCCATCCAAAGAGAAGTACTGCAGGACCTGGTAACGCATGGCCAGAATACGATATTTGGCAGAAAGTACGGCTTTCAGGGGCTATTCGGCACCCGTCAGTTCAAAGCAGCCGTCCCCATCCATGAATACCCGGATATAAAACCCTATATTGACCGGATCATGCAGGGTGAAGAAAATGTATTATGGAATACGCCGGTTAACTGGTTTGCCAAATCCAGCGGCACGACCACAGATAAAAGCAAATTTATTCCCATTACGACCGAGAGTCTGGAAAACTGCCACTACCAGGCGGCTAAAGATGTGCTGACCCTGCATTACCATAACCAGCCGGAGAGCGATTTACTGACCGGCAAGGGCCTGGTCATCGGCGGCTCCCATCAGGTCAGTCAGCTCAATGAAGAAATCTTCTACGGAGACCTCAGCGCTGTTTTATTACAAAACACGCCTTTTTGGGGACAGTGGCTCCGCACGCCAGAACTGTCCATAGCACTCATGGATGAATGGGAGGCCAAACTGGAAGCGCTGGCCCAGTCCACCATCAAAGAAGATGTCACTTCCATATCCGGCGTACCGACCTGGACACTGATTTTGCTGAAAAGAATTTTAGAGATCACGGGCAAACAAACCATAAAGGAAGTCTGGCCGAACCTCGAGCTCTATATGCACGGAGGCGTTTCTTTCACCCCCTACCGGGAGCAGTTTCAGCAACTGTTGGGCAACCATGTTTCTTATCTGGAAATGTATAATGCAAGTGAAGGCTTTTTTGCCGTTCAGGATATACCGGGTGGTGACGGTATGTTACTGTTACTCAATCATGGCATTTTCTATGAGTTTATGCCCATTGAGGAATATGGCAAAGCGGATCCCAAAACCATCGGCCTGAGAGATGTGGAACTGCATAAAAACTATGCGCCGGTCATCTCCACCAACGGCGGTCTCTGGCGCTATTTACTGGGAGATACCATTCAGTTTACCTCTTTATTTCCTTTCCGGATAAAAGTCAGTGGCAGGATCCGGCATTTTATCAATGCATTCGGGGAAGAGCTGATTGTAGACAATGCGGACCAGGCCATCGACCATGCCTGTCATGAGCTCAACTGTCAGATCGCAGAATATACGGCCGCACCGATTTACTTCAGCGATCATGGCAACGGTGCCCATGAATGGCTCATCGAGTTTGAAAAAGCCCCGGAGGATATGGACCGTTTTACAGACTTGCTGGATCAAAAACTGCAACAGCTCAACAGCGATTATGAAGCCAAACGCCACAAAAGCATCGCGCTGGGCCTGCCTGTCATCCGCAAAGTTCCGCCCCGCACCTTCAACAGATGGCTGAAAAGTAAAAACAAACTGGGCGGACAGCATAAAGTGCCCCGGCTCAGCAATGACAGAAAATATATAGAAGAAATTGACTGTTTACTGGCAGCAAAACAGACACTCGTATAACCCGGCTGCTACTTTCCAAAAGAAGTATTTAAAAAAAATGAATCCAACAGAGAAAAAAAAGCGTGTTAAAGACCCCAGAGAGAATAAATATCAGATAGGCATTATCGTATCACTGATTTTCATGATTATTTATGGCTATTCCCTATACATTGCCGTCAGGCTTGGCAGGACCACCAAGATATACATGAATGGTGGTATCATGTTTGGCTGGTTTCTGCTCTGCCTGTACTGGCTAAGACAACTGGGCCTGCTGCATAAGCAAAACCAAAGTAATCAGGATCTTCCGGATGATCAGAAATAAGCCATAAAATCATTCGCTAAGTCGCTCATTTTTAATTCAAAAATCATATTCGACCCCAGGGTCCGGGCTAAAGCCGATTCGAATGGAGCCATTTAGCGCAATATCCCTTAAATTTGAGCCGGATTTGAGCGGATTTAAACAGCGCCTTCACCCGCGCTGTATGAAACCTTTTATTCATAAGCAAAACAGTAAACATACAACTTAACGATTATCGTCCATGAGTTTATTAAAAGATAAAGTAGCGATTATAACAGGTGCCGCGCGTGGTATCGGAGAAGCCATCGCCTTAAAATTTGCCGAGCAGGGAGCAAATATTGCTTTCACCTATGTCAGTGACTCCAGCAAAGAAAAGGCAGAAGCCTTAACTGAAAAATTAAAAACCTACGGTGTACAGGCAAAAGCCTGGCAAAGCAATGCGGCTGATTTCAGTGCGGCTGAACAATTTGTCGCTGAAGTCGTGGAAACCTTTGGCAAAGTAGACATCTGTGTTAATAATGCAGGTATCAGCAAGGATAACCTCCTGCTCAGGTTAACGCCTGATCAGTGGCAGTCCGTCATTGAAACCAACCTGAACAGCATTTACAATATGACCAAACAGGTCATCCGTCCCATGATGAAAGCAAAGGCCGGATCTATTATCAATATGAGCTCCGTGGTTGGCCTTTCAGGCAACGCCGGGCAGAGCAGCTACGCTGCTTCCAAAGCAGGCATTATCGGCTTTACAAAATCCATCGCCCAGGAACTGGGCAGCAGAAATATCCGCTGCAATGCCATTGCACCCGGCTTTATTGAGACCGACATGACACATTATCTGAAAGATAATCCCGCAGGAGAGGCCTATCTGAAAAGCATTCCTTTGGGCAGGTTCGGAAAGGCAGAGGAAATTGCCAATACCGCATTATTTTTAGGTTCGGATCTGAGCTCCTATATCACCGGGCAGGTCATCAGTGCCTGTGGCGGTATGCATATGTAATTTTTTAAAATCGGGCCCGTGCCCGATTTTTTTTACCGGATTCTAATTTTTAGGCAATATGGAAATCATCAGAAAAGTCTTGCAAAACAATAAGGATTGGGCAGAAAAGGTCGCCCAAAGTGACCCGGAGTTTTTTAAGGACCTGGCAAAAGTGCAGAATCCGGAAATCCTCTGGATTGGCTGCAGCGATTCCAGAGTCCCGGCAGACCGGATTACAGGCACCATCCCGGGAGAGATCTTTGTACACCGTAATATTGCCAATCTCGTCATTCACACGGATGTCAACTTTTTAAGTGTGCTGGATTATGCAGTCAGGCATCTGCATGTAAGGCACGTAGTGGTTTGCGGTCATTACGGCTGCGGCGGCGTGGGAGCCGCGCTCTCCAATCATAACGTTGACCTGGTGCTTAATATGTGGCTTCGCCAGATAAAGGATGTGTACATGCTGTATGAACAGGAGCTCAGCGCCATCACGGATCCCACACAAAAGGCCAACAGGCTGGTTGAACTCAATGTCATTGAACAGGTAAAACACCTGGCCAAGACCTCCATTATCCAAAGAGCCTGGAAACATGAACAAATTCCTCATTTGCATGGCTGGGTATACGGACTGGATAACGGTAAAATAAATACGATCTGCGAGATGCATCCCGGCGAAGCGCTGGATCCCATCTACCAATATGACGACCTGTAATTCCTGATGGCATTTTTAAAATAACAGTCCCCCTGCGCTGCCTATACATGCATGAGTATGATAGACAGGTAGAGGGACTTTTTTTGCCCTACATGCTCTTTTGCTGTCCTATGTGACCCTCTTTTATTTTGGTCACCCCTTAATACAATGGTGTCTGCGGTTCAGCCATATAGGTTTCCACCCAATGCATAAAATCGGAGAATGGGCCATGCATTTTATTGGTGGCATCATCCAGCGTTGTATTATGCAGTAAGGACCCAACCTGTAACTCCGCAGGCAGCCTGGTTAATATAGCCATGCGCTGACTGGTCATATAAGACTTGACTTCTTTGCCTGTCGCATTAGCGCCAATGGCGCTTTTAATTTCCAGTACTGCTTTTTGGGCGACGGCATATAAATGCTGCCGTATGACACTGGTCGCACACTTGGTATAATCAGCAATTCTTTTTTCCAGTTTTACCGGATACTTATGAAAAATAATCTCCAGCCAGGTCCTGTTCATTTTAGGCATTAAGAGCTTACCCGCATCCTGTTCTTCTCTGGTAAACTGGTAAATGCCGGCAAGCACAGAACTTACACAGGCCTGATCCAGTTTTTCCGGATGGAATGCATGATCTGAAGATTCACTGACCTGATGATTGGGGTTTTCTTTTTCCAGCCTGGCAAATGCCAGGTGGCGCTGTACGGATTCAATGAGATTTGCCATAACATCTAGATTTAGCGTGAGAGCAAAATCGCTACTGTGAAAATACAATTTTCATAAGAAGCCGGGTGTTAACGGAGCGCCAAAACCTAACAATAGATAGTTTTTAACAGGACACAAACAATGGAATATTGTATATTGATTGTCAACAATTTAAAACACACACGCTTCTTTAAACGCCTGCTTTTTCAATGGAAAGGAGGATTTTGTCACAAACTTCTTCCAGCTGTTTTTCCGTGATAATCAAAGGCGGCCCGATTCTTAAGCCGGCAGGGTTAAATAAGAACCAGTCTGCTATTAAACCTGCCTGAATACACTGGTCAATGACTTTCTTATTGGTCTCAAAATCCGCAAATTCCAGACAGGCCCACAGACCGGCGGTGCGCAATTTTTTAATCGCCGGATGGCGAAGCTTGCTTTTAAGAACCTTTTCTTTGGCAGCCACCCCGGCTATATAGTCTCCTTCTAAAAGCACCTCTAGCGCCGCCAGACCGGCAGCGCAGCTGACCGGATGGCCCCCGAAGGTGGTGATATGACCCAGTACCGGGTTATAGGTCAGCTGACGCATCAGCTTTTTATCGGCGATAAAGGCGCCCAGCGGCATCCCTCCGCCTAAAGCCTTGGCCAGCAATAATATATCCGGCACAGTCCCGTACTTTTCAAAGGCAAATAAATGCCCGGTTCTGCCAAAACCGGCCTGGATTTCATCAAAAATCAATAAGGTGCCCGTCCTGGTACATTTTTCTCTGATGGCCGTGATCCAGTCCGGATCCGGGCGGATAATACCCGCCTCCGCCTGTACGGTTTCCATAATCACACAGGCCGTATCTTCATCAATGGCTTCGAGCGCCACGGGATCATTAAAGCGGTGATGGTAGATACCCGGCAATAAAGGCCTGAAACTCTGCCTGAAATATTCATCGCCGATCAGACTCAGGGCTCCCTGCGTGGAGCCGTGATAGCTATTATCAAAACAAATCATTTTACTGCGGCCGGTCACTCTTTTGGCCAGTTTCATAGCGCCTTCCACCGCCTCCGCGCCGCTATTGGTAAAATAAACACAGTTTAAAGAGTCCGGCAATAGGTCCGTTAATTTTTTAGCGTACCTGACCTGCGGGGTCTGGATAAATTCTCCATACACAATCAGGTGCATGTAGGCCGTGATCTGCTTTTCAATGGCAGCCAGCACCTGAGGGTGACCGTGCCCGATATTACAGACACTAAAGCCGGAGATTAAATCCACATAGGCTTTACCGTCCACATCATACTGATAAATGCCTTTAGCGGATACCATCTCAAGACCCATGGGGGCGTCAGAGGTCTGGGCCACATGCTGTAAAAATAATGCTCTGTTATTCATCTGCTTCTAATATATGTACGCAAGGGGGAGTCTTTTATGCTGTAATAAATCCTGCCCGCCCTTACCGGGTACAAAATTACAAATAGTTATCTCAGTTGTGGCAGCAAACTGTTAATTGCGGAAAAAGCCGTTCTGGTATTATTTCTCCCCAACACAAAAAATAGCCCTGATATCTGCTATCTTCGCGCCCATATGGCAGAACTGATTATATACACAGACGGCGCGTCCAGGGGCAATCCCGGACCGGGAGGCTATGGCATTGTGATGATGTTCGGACCGCATGTCAAGGAATTTTCTGCCGGATTCAGGAAGACCACCAATAACCGGATGGAGCTGTTAGCCGTTATTGTTGCCCTGGAATCGCTGACCAAAAGACAGATCCCCGTAAAAATATATACCGACAGCAAATACGTGGTGGACAGCGTGGAGAAAAAATGGCTGAATGGATGGCTCAGGACAAATTTCAGCGGAGGTAAGAAAAACAAAGACCTGTGGCTCAGATATGCAGCCATCTCCCGGGAATTTACCGTAAAGTTTCATTGGGTGAAGGGGCACGCCGACAATCCTTATAATAACCGCTGTGATCTGCTGGCGACTCAGGCAGCGGATAATAAAGCAGCCCTTGGTATAGATCACGGCTATGAGGCGGAGGCGCCAAAATTAAACCTGTAAGCCCTATTTTAAGACACAAAACCCCTATCTGCTGACAGCATCAGGATTTGCGGTCTTATCAGACCCGACGGGTAATAAAAAGTAAAGTCAGGATTTCCCCTGGACAATCAGAACGATTTCTCCTTTTACGCCGGCCTCCTGGTAGTGGGCATGCACCTCTAGCAGGCTTCCCCGGAAGGTTTCTTCATATAGCTTGCTGATTTCTCTACTCACACTGCAGGGCCGCTCGGCACCAAAATAACCGATCATCTCCTGCAGGGTCTTTACCAGCCGCATCGGGCTTTCGTAAAATACCATGGTCCTGGTTTCCTCCGCCAGTTGTTTCATTAAGGTCTGACGACCTTTTTTAAGCGGCAGAAAGCCTTCAAAACAAAAACGGTTACAGGGAATACCGCTACTCACCAGGGCGGGCACAAAGGCCGTCGCGCCAGGCAGGGTCTCTACCCGGACACCTCTTTGTGCACAGGCACGTACGAGTAAAAAAGCAGGATCAGAAATACCGGGAGTGCCTGCATCGGTAATCAGTGCCATTTTTGTACCGGCAGCCAGCTGATCCACCAGGCGTTCCACAATCTTATGCTCATTATGCATATGATAGGATACGGTCTGCTTCTGGATCCCATAGTGTTGCAGGAGTCTACCCGAGGTCCGGGTATCCTCACACAGGATAAGATCGCTTGCCTGCAGCACTTCAATGCTGCGCAGCGTCATATCCTTTAGGTTTCCAACAGGGGTAGGTACGATATAAAGCATAATCAACCAATGCTAATGGAGATAAGATGGCCGTGCCATCTTATCCAACCACCTCAATTTCAAAGAATTCCATTACAGGATTGGCTAAGAGCTTAGTGGCAGTCGTTTCAGCAATCTGCTTTGCCGCTTCAGCTGACTCCGCTTCGATTTCCAGGGTGATATGCTTACCGATACGGATATCATTGACACTTTTGATCCCCAGGTTCACCAGGCCGCCCATGACGGCTTTACCCTGCGGGTCCAATAAATCCTTTAAAGGCATAACATTTATCTGTACATGATAGGTCATAACTAACAAAATTTTGAAGGGCAAAGGTAATTTAAAAAATCGCTTTATGGATGCCTGCCGCCCTTAATTATTATATGGGCGGAGCCGTCACCCCTGCTCCCGGTGCACCCGTGCGGGGGAAAAAGCCGGCAGACAGACACTCCAGTATTCACAGGGCTCTTTAAAAGGATTGCTATAACGGACTTTGGCCCCTTTGGAGACCCACAGGCTCTGCCCGGCCTCGAGCGTCAGCACCTCATCATTTACCGCTACCTGCTTTTTACCCGAGCTGACCAGGGTCCATTCATCAAATTCAGGCCACTGGGCAGGCTCTGACCAGCCGGCGGGAGCTACCATATGGGCGATGCTGATATCCGTCCTTCTGGTAGAAGCGCCGCCAAAATGCTCCTCGATAAGTTTGCCGTCCGTTGTGGGCACCCTAAAAGGAGTTGTCTGCAGAAAATAAGCCGCCGGTTGTTTGGATCCGCCATCAATAGGCGGCCGGTTTTGTAAGATCAGCCGGATAACCGCCTGATCAATAGGTAAAGACATCAGGTTTTCATCCAGATCCTGCCAGCTGACCCACCGAAATGACTCGGTGTCCCTTTCTGGAGCGCGCAGCTCCGCCCCTTCAAAATCAAAAGGTTTTGTATGGGTTTTTAATCCTGTAATGTCCTGATCCGGGCAGTGTACCCAGTAATAAATAGAGATGATCTGCTGAGCAGCACTAAAGGCCGACATCTGGTAAAAATCCGTGGTATACAGATGCGCTCCGATCTGCACATCCAGGCCTGTCTCTTCTTTAAATTCTCTTTTCAGACAATCCCTGGTGCCCTCCCCCAGTTCCAGACCGCCACCGGGTAGTTTGGTATAAAAAGCGCCTTTGATATATTCGTCACTCACCAGCAGTCTGCCCTGATGGATTAAGACGCCGTATACTCTGACATTAAATTCGTTCATTTTTCTTTCCTGTTGCTTTAACTGCGGCTGCAGTAGTATTTGTTTTAACCTGGGCACATTAAGGGTGAACCGGAGGCGGATTCTGACTAAAGCCCGGATTGCCGGAAGGGCCTTTTATCCTTGCCCCGGAGCCGGATGAGGGCCCGCCGGGCACCTGCTGCTCATGCATATGCATCATGGCCATCAGTTCTTTCATGGTTCTTTGCATCCCATCGGCACTCCCGTCTAAAAAGATAATATTCCCCTTACCGTATTCCGCAAAATTCTGGATGGCTTCCGTCCACATGCTGAACAGGATTACATTGGTATCCAGATTCGCCTGTTTCATTTGTTCGGCCGCGTCACTCATCCCACGGGCTACTTCCTCCCTAAAAAGCGCCACCCCCTGACCTCTTAATTTGGCGGCTTCTCTTTCTGCCTCGGCAGAAATTTTAATGGCATTCCCGTCTGCTTCCGCCGCCTTGGTCTTGGTAATTAAAAGCGCCTGACCTTCATTTTCTGCCGCAGCCTTCAGGTTATTGCTGGCCACGACCTTACTCATGGACTCCATGATCACTTTATCGAAGGTGATATCATTGATCTGCAGATCCAGTAAATGATAGCCCCATTCCTCCAGCACCTGATCCACTTCCAGTTTGACTGAGCCTACAATATCCCTGCGCAGCGCCAGAATCTCTGCCTGCTTCTTGGTGGCTACATAGGAGCGGACATTCCCCTCAATGGTTCTGACCAGGGCCTGCATCAGCTCCCGGTCATTAATAAACTTAAAAGCCACTTTCTGGATGGTCTCCGCATCGGCACTCATAACGGCGTACAGTAACATGGTCTTAAAATACACGTTCGCCTGATCAGAGGTGACCGCCTGGAACTCCATTTCAATAGAGCGGTTCTGGATACTGATCCTTTTATAGATTCTCTCCAGTAGCGGGATTTTAAAGTTAAGGCCCGCCGGTAAAATGCGCCGGTATTTGCCAAACATGGTTACAACAGCAATCGATCCTTGGTTTACACTGACAAGCCCGCTTAAAATAATGATTAACAGTACTACCAGTACAACATAAAGTGGTATCATCGTATTTTTTTCTGAAAGTTAGGTACTTTTGACCTATGGACAAAATTGCGATTATCGTGGCGGCCGGCTCCGGTACCAGAATGGGCTCAGATATCCCCAAACAGTTTTTGCCCCTCAAGGGCAAAGCTGTTATTTTACATACCATCGAGGCCTTTATTAAAGCGGTGCCGGGTATTCAGATACGTCTGGTATTGCCGCCTTCCATGGTGGCATATGGTCAAAGCCTGATAGAGGGAATGCCGTATCAGGGCCAGGTAACCCTGATTAACGGAGGCAATAGCAGGTTCAGTTCTGTAGCCAGCGGCCTTGCCAGCGTCCCGGAAAACAGCCTGGTGGCTATCCATGACGGCGTACGTTGCCTGATTACGCCGGCGCTGATAAACCGCTGCTTTGAGGCAGCGCAGGCTTTCGGGTCGGCCATTCCTGTGACCCCTGTCACAGACAGCCTGAGAGAAGTTTCCGTGGAGGGTAATCATCCAACAGATGCCGTTTCCAAAGCCCTGGACAGAGTGAACATCAGACTTGTCCAGACGCCGCAGACTTTTAAAACCAGTCTGATTCAGGCGGCCTTCAGCCAACAGGAGCAGCCGGGATTTACCGATGAGGCTTCCGTGGCAGAAGCTGCCGGTAAGCAGGTACATTTAGTGGAAGGGGACCCGGAAAACATTAAGATTACCAGACCCGTTGATCTGATACTTGCCGCTGCCATACTGGATCAGAGAACAGCGCAGGATAATTAAATCAGCATTAAATCCGTAAGCCTGCTTAACTACTCAGCAGTAAAACAAAGAAATTTTATTTTTTCAGCCGTTGTAAAGGCCAGGGTAAGTGATTAAAATGATACAGATAATATGGACGGTTGACGGCCCCGAAACTTTCAATAAAAGTCTGTACGCCGCTCAGCGCGGAACCCATAAAATCAAAGATCAAAGGCTGCCCCCCGTATGTTTCCATTAAATAATCCAGGGCAAAAACAGTGGCCTGTTGCTTTCTGCCTTCCGGAGTGGCAGCTGTCATAAATTTATAAATACGGCTGTCGTCTTTTGCGTAAATACCTCTCAAAAGCACTTCTTTACTATCTGAGCGCTGTACCTGATATCCCTTAAAATGCGCTTTTCCAAAAGCCGTTTCCAGCAGTTGTAGACATCTTTTAAAATCTGTTGGCAGTTGGATATCTTCTTTATCCTTTAAAAGTTCTGCGTAGGCCGTTACCGCCTGCCGCGCTTCAAGCGGAGAGACCCTTAACAGCGCCTGTTTTTTTATCCGGCTTAATCGACTTTTCACCGTGCGGTGATAGCCTGCCATTATTTTATCATAGCCCTGTTCCAGATCAATTTCATAATTAGGCGCCGCCTTCAGGGCGCCGCCATACAGAGATTGTTTTTGCTTCGTTGCATCCGGGAAGAAAACACCGTTGTGATGATTAAAACAGATATCTCCATATCTTATAAACCGGTGAAGGGTTTTAAAAATTTCTTTGCTGAATGCGTCCCTCCGCTTTTGATCCGGCAGTTCCAGGGCAAGAGGATCTCCCATCAGTCCCAGCTGGCGGACAAATGCGGGTGCACATACATAACGAATCCCGAACTTTGACCGGATAATCAAGGGCATCACGGCCCGGTAGTCACCCACAACCAGACCGCTCCAGCCGGGAGTCATCTGCTGCAGGTATTCATAAAAGGCAAACAGACTTCCTCCCTTAGATGTGCGAACCCTGTGGTTCCATTTGTCTTTGTCAATATCCCCTGAAGAAATTATCCTGATATCCATCTGTTACTGCTTTGAGCGGCATTACCAATTCAGATCCGGTTGCAGCCTTTTGGGTAAAAGACGCTCCAGGTTAATGGAAAAACGAAGCCTTTGGGCAAAGCCTCCCAGATCTCCCATAGACTTATAGGTATCTTTGTAAATCTTGCTGTAGAGTACCGGCATATATATCGTTACCGCCTCTTTTAAAACACTGACCTGCAGGCCGGCGTCATATAAAAAGCGGCCGGCCGCCGGGTTTTCCGACCATAAGCCGCTATAAGTCCCCAGATCTAAAAATACCCGGACAGGCATTTTAAAGGGCAATACAGAGAAAGGATTTATACCGGCCGGGATATCGGAAGTCAGGTTAATGGCCGCCAGCCAGTCATCTGTCTGCCCTACCGGATCTGATAAATAAGGCGTGGAGACTTTAAAAAAACCGCCACCCGTTGTCATCTGCTGACTCATCCAGCCCTGGTAAGCACTGCGGCCTATAAAATAATCGCTATAGGTAAAGTCTTCTTTGCCGACTGGACCGCTCAGATTAAAAAAATAATTTTGAAGATTATAACTGCTTTGAATGTTTTTATCCTCCAGATAGAAGAATTTACCGGCGTAACCCCTGATGGCAAGGCCTGCCCCGGAAGCGTCATAATTTAAAAAATAATCTCCCCGGACCGCCAGGCGCAGGAACTGATCCGTACCCTGCAGCACAGCGTTTACCGCATATGGATAAAGCACCCTGTCGTTATTAAAACCGCCGCTTAATTCACCGATGGTCGTGGTTGTTTTATGAATGCTGAGCTGATCCTCACTGGCAAACCAGCTATCCTTATTTAATATATATGCCCTGGCCGACAATGACCAGGTCTTATCCGAATCATGATGGTCCGGCATCCATTTATACCTAAGAGACGGCACGATTCTTAACAGCCGCATATCTGCGCCCTTAATCATGGCGCCTGTCCCGTCGGAAAAATCACTATAGGCATTGAACCCGTAACGGGACGCCGTGACACTGATCTGCCACTTATCAAAGGGACGCCTTGCCGTATAACTTAATTTACCCAGACCGCTGAGCGTATGATCATGCGTACTGTATAAAGGAGCCAGTAAAAAATTAAAAGCGGTGGACGGCAGTCCGTAGTTATGAATCAGCACCCCTGGCATCCATTTGTCATAATCATTATATCCCAGGGCGGGACTGAAGCTCAGATAGCGGTAAATATCCGCCTGTCTGGCGTTGAATAAAAAAGCAGGCTTTAAAGGCTTTGGACCGGAGCTATACGCACCTATGCGGGCGGCTGTCATCTCCGCCCATAGGCTATCCGGGCGGGCGGGCCTTTTGCCTTTGAGCGGACCCGGTAAAAGCCGCTCAAAAAACTGCCCGGGATCCGTAGTATAAGCAGCTGCATCTTGATCCTGATCCTGATCTTTATTTCGATTTCGGTTCAGATCCGGATTGAAATTAGGTCCTGCAGTAATACCGCCGTTTTCAAGGCTGCCGCCTTGCTGTAGCAAGGCTAATGCCCCGTGGGGATCCATGGTAAAATGATAACTTCCCTGGTTACCGGCACTCCTGTTCAGTTCACCATTACCAGTAGGCTCCAGCTTTTGCCCGTCCAGATAAAGGGCCGCCTCCGAAGGGATCATCAGATGTATTTCAGCCTGCGCTAGCCGGTCTCCGGTCTTTTCTATTTGAATAAACCAGTCTTTCAGATAACTTACGCCGTCTGTATAGCCCAGATCTTTAATTCTTTGGGGTAAACGAAGCGTAAAAGGCGTCTCCAACAGGATACTGTCCCCCGGTAGCAGTGGCGCGGGCAGCGTTAACATCAGCAGCTCTTTGGTACCGGACGTTGTCAGATCAGAGAGCTGCAATGACGCCTGGTTATGGATACCACTTTTTCCCTGCAAAGAAATATTCAGTCCGCTGATACCGCCCAGTTGATCCGGGCCTGCAAAATACAGTCTTGTATCTCTTTGCTTTAACAGATCTTCTGCCAGCCGGGTACTATCGCTGCTGTAGCCGTTAGGGTACAGCCTTAGCATAAGGTTACGTACCGGTCGCGCGCCCATATTCACCATCTGAATACGTTCCATGACATCCAGCTGATGGGGGCGGATAGTTCCGGCAGCACCCGTTGGTTCATACCTGGCATAAATTATATAGCGAACCTGCAGGCCCTTTTCCAATGCCTCTTCTATGGACGGCTGACCGGGCCTCAATTGTCCTTTGGTCTTAAGAGCTGACTGCGCCCGGGCAGACAAAAAAAACACCTGCAGACTTAACAGTAAAAGCAGGGGCAAGCCTCCGGCTTTAGGCCATAACCGGGCCACTTTTTTGTAGGCGGAAGAGCTCTTTACAGCACCTGATACCACTTGCTGTATTCTCTTTGCCAATGCCTTGCCATCTGTATGGATCCATTCCCTTGTTGTCACAGTCGTAGTTTAAAGTGAAGCGCTTCATATAGAGCGCATTGGTGATTACCGTTATTTGCCCTTCCCCAAAAATATAATTTTTAGTGTATGTAATATAATCTTAAAATCAATCAGCAAAGAGGCATTCTCGATATACATTAAATCATATTTCATTCTTTCCAGCATCTCCTGCACGCTGGAGGCGTATCCGAAACGCACCATCCCCCAGGAGGTAAGCCCCGGTTTTACCTTCAGCAGGTATTTATAATAGCGGTTATGGATCATCATCTGATCAATAAAATACGCCCTTTCCGGCCGTGGGCCCACCAGGCTCATTTCTCCTTTGAGGACATTGATAAACTGTGGTAATTCATCCAGACGCCAGCGGCGCATGACTTTTCCCCAGGAGGTGATGCGCTGATCATCATCACTTGACAGCTGCGGCCCGTTTTTTTCGGCGTCCGCCACCATCGACCTGAATTTATAGATCTTAAAAGGCTGTCCTTTAAACCCGATCCGCTGCTGGGAATAGATGACGGTACCTTTGGTGGAAAAATAAGTTCTGATGGCCACAAAAAGCATAACCGGACTCAGCGTCACAATGGCCAGTACCGAGAACACCTTATCGAGGGCCATTTTCAGATTGTACTGCCAGTCCACCATGACCGTGGTATTTATGGTGATAAAAGGGGCGTTCAGCACATTGGATGTCTTAACAGACCCCTTGATGATATCCAGGTCCTCCGCTACAATGCGGATCAGTACATCATGTTCGCTGAGGATGCTGATCAAAGGCTGCATCATCTGGATTTCATCTTCTTCCAGGGCTACGATCACCTGGTCCACCCGGCAGGTTTTCATCAGAAAAGCAATATCTTCCACAATACCCAGCTTTTTGATCTTGGTTTCCAGGGTGGCCGTCACAGGAGAGTTGCCAAAACTGGTGGTCAGAAAGCCTACAATGCGGTAGCCCAGGTTCTTGTAAAAATCTTCCACGGAATAAAAGGCCTTTAAGGCTTTAAACCGGTTGCCAACCAAAAGCGTGGAAAAGAAAAATTCTCCGGATTTCATTTTTTGTTTGGCCCACCGCAGCTGCATTCCCCTTACAAAAAAAGTCAGTGCGAGCTGCAGCCACCAATAGAGGAAAAAGATTTTAAAATGATAGCCGTAATCCTCCTGATCCCTTAAAAAGAGCACGAAAAAGATAACCAGACACCCGAAGAGTGTCTGGAAAAAAGTGATAAAAAATTCGTTTAATCGGGATTTTTCAAAAATAGAATACCGGTAAGCCCCGGTAATGGAGAACAGCAGCATCCAGAAGGCAAATACGAACAGTGATTTCAGCAGTTGTGGCATACCAAACAGTCCTGCGCCATGGATATGCAGCTGACCGGAGCGCACGACGGCCACTAACACCCAAACCAATAAAACGGACAAGAAATCTAATAAAAAATAGTAGGTCTTCGCTCTGTTTTTTAATATTAGGGATTTCTCATTCATGCATAAGGTATAGGCTATGCACGTACCACTGAATCTCTACTGGAGTGCAATTGCGTTATTATTTCCAATCTTTTCCAGAATCTTATGAGCGACTTCCATGGCCAGATAGCCATCGATCTCACTCACAATAACCGGTTTTCCGTTTTCAATTGAATTAATAAACGCAGAAAGCTCCTCTTTTATTGCATTCGTTTCCAATATTTTGGGGTTGGCAATGGCGATGGTCTTTTTCTTCCCGTCGGCCACATCTATATCAAAGCTAAAGGCATCCTGATCATGATCGCCCTTCATTTTAATGATTTCCGTCTTTTTCTCCATAAAATCGATCCCGATATAGGCATCCTTTTGGAAAAGGCGGATCTTACGCATTTTTTTCATGCTGATTCTGCTGGCCGTCAGATTGGCCACACAGCCGTTGTTGAACTCAATGCGTACGTTGGCAATATCCGGGGTGTCCGTCAGCACGCAGACGCCGCTGGCGGAGATATGTTTGACATCGTTTTTAACCAGGCTCAGAATAATATCCAGATCATGGATCATCAGATCCATGATCACGCTGACTTCCGTCCCTCTCGGGTTAAACTGAGCCAGTCGGTGCACCTCTATAAACATAGGGTTTAAACTGTATTTGCGGGCAGCCACAAAAGCCGGGTTAAAACGCTCTACATGCCCCACCTGTACTTTTACATTGGCTTCTTTAATCATCTCAATCAACCGCTTGCCTTCTTCCAGGGTATAGGCCAGCGGTTTTTCCACAAATACATGCTTGCCGTTTTTGATGGCCAGCTCACACATCTCAAAATGATGATTGGTCGGTGTCACAATATCTGCAATATCAATGGCTCCGATCAGCGCTTCCGGCGACTCAAATCTTTTCAGTCCATATTTCTCGGTAACTTCCGCCGCGGTCTGGTCATGGGGATCATAAAAACCCACCAGCTGCGCATTTTCTATCTCCAGCCAGTTATTAATATGAAACTTGCCTAAATGTCCGGCGCCAAAAACGCCGACTTTATATTTTTTATTATACATGTTCTATTGCTATAAAAAATCGTAAAAACAAAAAGTAAATCAGTACCCCTTTTTCGCTCCTTTACCCCTTTTGCTTTTACGCTGTTTTCAAATTTTTAGGCCAAAGAATTTTTGGTGACGGTATATCCTGCCACCAATTCCCCGCCTGCATGACCGGTCAAAAATACGAACGTCCTCCCTTGCCAGGCTTGTCACCGCCTGCCGGCTACTTTTTACGTCTGCCACCCAGTCCCAGCGCCCCCATAATGCTACGGGTAATATATCCGGTAATGGTGACGGCCGCGGTCCTGGCCGCTGATTTTACAATGGGGTTGCTGAAAAATCCGCCATCCTCTTTCTTTTGCGCCTTCGGTTCAGCAGGTGCAGGCGCCCCAGCCGCCGTATTGAGTTTTTCCGTTAAAATCTCATAGGCGCTTTTCTCGTCTACCACATTTGCATATTTAGCCACCAGTTTGCTGGAAGACACTACCTGATCAATCTCTGCCGGGCTTAAAATATCCATCCGGCTTCTGGGAGAACAAAGCAGGGTATGCACCAGCGGCGTAGGGATGCCTTTTTCATTGAGCATGGTCACCAGCGCTTCACCAATACCCATCTGGGTTAACAGATCATCTGTTTTGTAATAACTGGTTTCAGGAAAATTTTCAGCGGCCGTTTTAATGGCCTTTCTGTCGTTAGCCGTGAATGCACGCAGTGCATGCTGCACTTTTAAGCCCAGCTGGCTTAAAATAGGTGCCGGTACATCCTGCGGATTCTGGGTACAGAAGAAAATGCCAATGCCTTTGGAACGTATCAGTTTGATGACGGTTTCTATTTTCTCTTCCAGGGCGTTAGTGGCTTCCTGGAATAGCAGATGCGCTTCATCAATAAAGAGCACCAGCCTTGGCAGATCCAGATCTCCCTGTTCCGGACTGCTGGCATATAACTCATCCAGCATCTGCAGCATAAAGGTAGAGAACAGTTTAGGTCTGTCCTGAATATCCGTTACTCTTAAAATATTAATCATACCCTTGCCATCACTGGTGGTACGCATCAGATCGGCCACCTCAAAGCTGGGCTCATCAAAAAACAGATCTGCGCCCTGGCCCTGCAGTTCAATTACTTTTCTTAGGATGATCCCGGTGGAAGAAGTAGAGATTTTACCGTAAGACTTCTCTATTTCGGCTTTACCCTCATCGCTGATATACTGTAACAGTTTAATTAAATCCTTCAGTCCTACCAGTGGCAGTTTCTGATCGTCGGCATACTTAAAGATAACGGCTACCAGAGAGCTCTGCGTTTCATTCAGGTCCAGGATTTTACTGATTAAAATCGGTCCGAACTCGCTCACCGTCGCTCTGAGCCTTACCCCCTTTTCATTACTTAAGGAAAGGAACTCCACCGGAAAAGCCTTGGGCTGATAATCCAGCTCCAGGACCTCATAGCGTTGCTTGATTTTATCATTTTGTGCACCGGCGGCAGCCAGTCCGCTTAAGTCTCCTTTAATATCCATCAGCATCACGGGTACGCCGGCATCACTTAAAAATTCACTGATGGTCTGCAGGGTCTTGGTCTTACCTGTCCCTGTCGCGCCTGCAATCAGCCCGTGCCGGTTCATCATTTTCAAAGAAAGGTTGACGTCCGCTCCGGGTACGGCTTTGCCATCCAGCATACCGACGCCTATTTTTACCGATGCGCCCTTAAATTGATATCCTGCTTTTACTGTCTCTACAAACTGATCTGTACCTGCCATATACTTACCGTTAAATTATATGATAAAAGTTATACTTACGCTTATGCTCGTTTATTTTTATTGGGACCGCCACGCAGTCCCTCTGACTTATGTATAAAAGTTCCTTGTAACCTGCCGCTCGCCCGGTGCTTTTACCTAAGAGCGGGCCGGTTATACTTATAGCTTATGCACCTGCGTGGCACTGAGTTCTGCTCCGAAAAATCGTTTTGCATGGTGGTTAAAGGTCTCCGCTTTTTCTGTTGTATAAAAGCTGACCGACTGGCCCTGGGTGATGCGCTGTTCTATTTCCGGGTGGCGCTTAAGATAATCTGCCAGGCTCGCAGCCACAATTTTGCCCTGACTGATCACCCGGATATCCACCGGCATATATTCTTTGATTTTCTTTTCCAGTAAAGGATAATGGGTACAGGCCAGCAGCACGGAATCTATTTTATCATCCTTTTTAAGAAGCAGATCAATATATTTTTTTATAAAATAATCTGTCCCCGGACTATCCTGTTCCCCGTATTCCACCAGAGGCACCCAGATCGGGCAGGCCTGCTGCTGTACCTTAACGGTGGGAAAAAATTTCTGGATCTCTAAAATATAAGAACCTGATTCTACCGTACCCTGGGTGGCTAAAATGCCGATATTGCCTGCCTCACTCATATGTCCGATGACCTCACTGGTAGGCCTTACAATGCCCAGGACTCTGTTATCGGGAGCCAGCCCGGGTAAATCATTTTGCTGAATGGTGCGCAGCGCTTTGGCAGATGCCGTATTACAGGCCAGGATAACAAGGGGGCAACCCTGCTTAAAAAACCATTTTACCGCTTCCAGCGTGTATTCATAAATTGTTTCAAAACTCCTGGAGCCATAAGGTGCTCTGGCGTTATCACCCAGATAAATATAATCATAGTCCGGCAATACAGCCCTTATCTGACTAAGTATTGTCAGGCCGCCATATCCAGAGTCAAATATTCCTATTGGACAGCTTGTTTGCATAAACCAAATATAGTCAGAACAAAGCAAATCAACCGCTATAATTATGCACACTGAAGCGCATACACCATACAGCTGACGCTGCCCTGTCCGGCGCTTACTATTTTTTAATAGACGCTTTGTTTGCCTTGCCCTTTTTTACCGATAAGGATTTAATCAGTACCGGCAATAGTACCAGATTGGTCAGGGTGGCTACCGCCAGGGTAAGCGACGTTAACCAGCCCAGACTCTCGGTGCCTGCGAACTGACTAAAAATAAAGATAATAAAGCCCGCTACCAGGACCAGCGAGGTATAGATAATGCTGATACCCGTATGGGTAATGGTCTGCTTAAGTGTACGGTCTACATCACCGTTTAAATGAGGCAGTTCCTGCTTATAATTGATTAAGAACCGAATGGTTACATCGATGGCGATGCCAAGGGCCACACTAAAGACCAGCACGGTGGAAGGTTTAATGGAAATACCCAGCCAGCCCATTACTCCTGCTGTTACAATCAGCGGGATGATATTGGGGATGAGCGAACAAAACAGCATCCTTGTGGATTTAAACAGATACAGCATCGCCAGTGCGATTAAAATAAATGCCCAGAAAATGCTTTCTCCCAGTCCTTCAATGATATAGGCGGAGCCTTCCAGGAAGGTCACAGTAGAACCGGTAAAGGTGACTTTATAATGCGCCGAATCAAAGATCTTATCTGCTTTGTGGCGGAAGCTGTCCAGCATTACCGGCAGCCTGGTGGTGCCCACATCTTTCATATTCACACTGATTCTGGCCACCTGTTTATTTGAATCAATAAAACGGCTCACCATGGAGCTCAGCGCACTGCTTTTGGCCTGCGCGTCTTTTGACTGCTTGCTGATGGCCTTGATATAATTCCCCATAAAAGGCACTTCAAACTGCGTCAGCACTCCATAATAAGTGCTGTCTCCTTCATAAAAAGCCTGGCGTGCAAATTTCAGCGCACTAACAAAAGAGAGGGGCTTGGCGACACCTGGCTGCGCTGCCAGATAACTGGAAAAACGGTCAATTTTCTCGATGGTACTCAGATTACGGAATAGTCCGTTTTTCTTTTTACTGTCTACCACCACTTCCAGTGGCATCACCCCGTTAAAATTCTCTTCAAACCATTTCAAATCCGTGTAGATTTTATCAGAGTGCGGCAGGTCGTCCACCACATGGGACACTGTTTTCATCCGAAGGGTACCCAGCACCGCTGCCACCAGCAGTACAAGAGTTACTCCGTAGACATATTTTACATGGTAGAATGCCCACTTTTCAATTTTAATCAGGACCCTGGTTAAATACTTATTATCCAGATAGCGCATGTGAGCGGCTTTCGGAGCCGGCAGCATACTGAGCACCGAAGGAATAAAAATCAGCGATATGATAAACAGCACCATGATATTGATGCCGGCTACCACCCCGAATTCTTTAAGTAAATCACTGCTGGTGAAGGCAAAAACCGCAAATCCGATGGCAGCCGCAATATTACAGAACAGGGTAACAATACCCATTCTGCCCACCATCACAATGATTGCCTGATATTTGTTGGCCTTCTCTTTATAGACGCTATGATATTTATTAAAAAAGTAAATACAGTTAGGAATACCGATGACCACGATCAGCGGCGGGATGAGCGCCGTCAGCAGGGTAATCTTATAACCAAAGAGTACCATGGTCGCCACGCTGAATATCACCCCCATGGCCACTACGGCAAGACTCATGATCATCGCGCTGAAGGACCTGAAAAATAACAGCAGCGTAATGGCCGACAGTAAAAAAGACCCTAACAGAAAATAATTCAGCTCATGCGCAATCTTATCTCCTACCGTGGTACGGATATAAGGCAGGCCGCTGACATGCACCTGGATGCCGGCATTCTTTTCAAAAGCTTCGATGGGCTTCATAATGCCCGCAATGATATGGGTTCTTTCCTTGCTGTTGATCAGGGTATCATTAAGAGATACGGCAATCAGATAGGCATTTTTTGCCGGATTATACAGCAGCCCCTGATAGAATGGCAGATTTAAAAACTGCTGACTATTACTGTCCAGCTGCGCCTGATCCGAATAAGGAGCATGGAAAATCGCTTCCGGTTTAAACTGCTGCAGGCTGTCGTTTTTAATCAAATCAACGGCCGTCGGAATACTTAAAATACCTGTCACCCCTCTGGCAGCCTTAATCTCATTTTGCAGGGCAGCAATCTGATTAAAGGTCCCCTTTTCAAAATATTTATCGGAATGGATGCCCACTACCACTGTATTGCCATCGCGGCCAAAAGTCTTTAAAAACTGCTGATAGTCCTTATATTTTTGATTATCAACAGGGATGGCTTTAGAAAACTCATAGCTCATTTTAATATCTTTGGCCACATAACCCATAATAAGGGTGGCCACGGCCAGTAGGGATAAAAGCAAAATACGCTTTTTTATAATCCACTTTCCGAGTCTATACCACATAGTGTATTAATTAAAGTCAAAATTGTTGGTTGGGTAGCTGCAAAAATGCCGCGTGGGTAAAGTTCGCTAGAAAATGTAGAAAAAAGACCATTTTCCCGGTAAATCCGCGGATTATCTGAATCTTTTGAGCTTATCATTGATATAATACAGCAAATCCACCTGTCTGTTATGCTGACGCAACCAGTTATAGGAGGGCCGGTATTTATTCATGAAGCGCTGGAGCTTGTCTCCTTTAAAGCCGGTATAACTGTGGACCAGGATGGAATTAAACCTGAAATCCACATATTTTTCCTGTTCGACTTCTTTAAACAGCACAAATGCGCGCTTTTTATTCTTTTCCTTTCGGCTGAATATCCTGTCCAGACTGATGCCCAGGCCGGCTCCGGTATTAGATTTATCAAACAAAGGTTTATTATAACCGATCGCCTGTTCAAAATACTTGATCCTATCTGCACTATCCGCCTGATAATCCGCATAATTATAAGCAGATACGGTGACGCTTTCCAGTTCATGGGTTTTGGGAGTCATGGCTAGGCGTAAGGTATCTAAAAGGACCCCTTCTGACAGGACTAGCTTTTTGGAAAAATAGCCCACTCTTAAAAAAGTCAGCGTATCGCCCTTGGCCGCCTTTATCACGAACAAACCGCTGCTATTGGTATAATCACTGGTATCCTCTCTGTTGCCGGAAACATGAACATCCTGAATCGGCAAATCAGTCAGGCTGTCTTTTATATACCCATAGATATAGGACTCCTGCGCACTGGCGGAAAAAGACAACAGGCAAACGGATATTATTACGAATAATTTATACATAGGCGCCTTTAATCACTTATTTATTGTAAAAATACTCAATCCCAGCCAAATACGCGGCCGTGAGTTGATAATTGTGTCCTAAGGTTTAAAAAAGCAGCCGGGTGCGCCTTACAGGGAAGGCAAAAGCGCCGTAGCGCATTGCTCATTGAGGAATAGCGAAAAAAAAGAGCCACTCATTGCTGAGTGACTCTCTTGTTATTTTCAATTAAATAGCTAGGCTATTATTTTTGAAGATTTGGATGTGGAGCTGGAACTGTAGAAGGACCAGATTCAGTAGTTGGCTGAAGATCTACAGTGTTTGCATCACCATCGTAACCATAAGTGAAGATGATACGACCTTCAGAGATACCTTGCTGTTCGATCAGGAAGTTCTTAACAGCGTTTACTCTATCCCAGCTTAACTGTTGAGCACGTTTGTTAGAAGCACCGTAACCAACAATTTTCACTTTACAATTAGGATTAGAATTCAACTGAGCAGCTGCAGAAGATAATGCTGATTTAGCAGCGTCATCTAATTTGATGCTAGATTTGTTGAACTGTACGCTTGGTAAGCTTGTGATAGCACATTCAGTTACTGGCTGAGCGGCTAATTTATCACGAAGCTCTTGGCAACAAGCTGGTTCTGGTTCAGTACCAACACCATCAGCGTCAACAGGGAACCAAGACTGAGGAGTCAGCACTTGTTTGTCTCTGCAATCAGGTACACCGTCACCATCTGTATCCAGAGAACGACCGTGCGTATCAACTGCACAACCGGCTGGAGTGTTAGGTTCTTGGTCGAACTGATCAGTTACACCATCACCATCAGCATCAGGTAAAACGTCACGAGTTGCTAACTTGTTGTAGATGTAGTTTTCAGGATTAACCCACCACAGTGGTTCGATTCTCTTATCGCTGTTACCCAGGTTGAAGTTGAAACGAACTTGAGTAGAGCTTAAAGTAGTGTTACGACCTTCGCGGCTCAGGTGTAAACCAGACAGAACGTCTGAGTTGCTGAAGAACATAGTGAATTTCTGTTCGATACCGATGTTGAATCTAGGAGAAACTTTGAAAGCTACACCCAGACCTGCATCTAAACCATGACGGTTTACAGTTTCGTCGGAACCGACAACATCATCTCTTTTGCTGTCTAAACCGGCAGTTTCATATTGTCTGCTGTTATCGTTTTTACCTTTAACATCCAGGATACCGTTAGACTGGTTGTTTTCCAGCTGTTGTTTAGCGGCATCTTTGATATCTTTTCTGGAACCGGTAGGCAGATTCCAAGTGTAGGCTGCACCATTAGCATCCAATGCGTTGATCGAAACGTTAGCCATGTTGAAGCTATAACCCACTAAAGCATAGAAGCTGGTTTTAGGGTTACCGCGGTAGTGGCTCAGAGAGTTCAGATCTGCAATCAGGTCTAAGGAAGCCTGTTGGATAAAGGTCTTATAGTTAGCCAGGTAAGTGTTACCAGCAGCATATTTGTTCTTTACAGACTGAGGCAGTGTTGCATCAGACACCGGACGCAGACGATAGTCCAGACCGAAGTTGTTAGATGCGCCATAACCTAATCTCAGAGAGAACGTATGACCCAGTGCTTTTCTCAAAGAGATGCTAGCACCGTAACCGAAACGAGGATCGATTGCAGTAAACAAGAAAGACGGACCAACACCGATACCCAGTTCCATCATGTTACGTGGTTTTGCTGGATAAGCGTTTGTGTGGTTTAAGAAACCATTTTGCTGATCTTCTTTGGTAACGCGCACTTTGTTAGTGCCATCGTAGATCCATGAATCGTCAGCATTGGTGCCGGCAGAGATGCTGGTACCCTGAGTGCTCACAGACTCGCTAGTAGTTGTACTGGTGTCTTGAGCAAAAGCTGCTGTCGAGATAAGGCCTAAAAGACCTAACATCATCGTGTACTTTTTGCTTGCCATAAATTGAGATTTAATTTTTTATTTAATGCTTCCAATGAATATTCGAGGGCAAAAATAGTAATAGTAATTGAAATAGCAAATATTTATTACATTTAATTCTCTAGTTGTTTACTAAATATAAGTAAAATTGCCTCCAAAGACCCTTTATATTTTATACGAATTTCATTCTTATCCATATTTACATATATCGTGCCAAACCAAACCCTCTAACTGTATAAATTAAAATTATTAGTTATTTGGTTTTAACTGATATAAAACGATGAATAGACTATCCTGCCAAAGAAAAGTTTATTTTTCCCTTTAAATTTTATAATATTATCTTAGCGAGCGTATTTTACGTATAATTATTAGTGAAAAAAGCAAATCAACTCATTGCTGCAGAACTCAAAGAGTTCGAGCATCATTTTAAGGAAGCCGTGAAAAGCAAAGTACCGTTGCTGGACCGCATTATGCAATACATTGTAAAGCGTAAGGGTAAGCAGCTGCGTCCCATGTTTGTCATGCTGAGTGCCAGACTGGGGGGGCCGGTAAATGAAAAGACTTATAGAGCCGCCTCTTTGGTAGAGCTGTTGCATACAGCCACCCTTGTCCATGATGACGTGGTGGATGATGCAGGCGAACGCCGGGGATTTTTCTCCATTAATGCGCTTTGGAAAAACAAGGTCGCCGTGCTGGTGGGGGATTATCTGCTTTCCAAAGGACTGCTGCTCTCTATTAATAACGGGGATTTTAGGATATTACAGATTCTGTCCACTGCCGTCAAGCAGATGAGTGAAGGCGAACTGCTTCAGATTGAAAAATCCAGAAATCTAAACCTGGACGAAGAAGTCTATTATAACATAATAAAGGGCAAAACGGCCTCTTTGCTGTCATCAGCCTGCGGCGCCGGCGCCTGTTCTACTTTTGAAAAAGAAGAAGATATCCAAAGATTGGAACAATTCGGGGAAAAAGTTGGCATGGCCTTCCAGATTAAGGATGATTTATTCGATTATGGTGCTGCTAATATCGGTAAACCTACCGGTAATGATATCAAGGAGAAAAAACTGACGCTACCTTTAATATATACCCTGAATAACTGCAGCCCCGACATCCGCAGAAAACTTATTTATATTGTCAAAAACCAGAATACCCGCAAGGACAAGGTCCAGTATGTCATAGATACCGTCAAGCAATGCGGAGGTATTGACTACGCGACGCAAAAAATGAATATATTCCGTGACGAGGCGCTGGAGTTGCTGTTCAAATATCCCCAGTCAGATATCAGAGATGCCTTGGAAGAACTGGTACGCTATACAACGGACAGAAAATATTAATTGAAGCAGGTACCCCTTTACAATCAATCCTTTATAAAGATTAAGGAATCGGTTCCACCATCCTTAGGCGGATTTTTTTGAACCGGCCAGGTGGCTGCAGCCATGGCCGTGGCATAAAATATGGTCGTCCCCGTCCAGTAAATTTGGCAGCTATCCCTTTAAATTTTGTCGCAATTTGCCAACCCCGTAGCCGTTTACGACATAACGGGACAGAATTACAGGAAATTTTTTCAAGAGTCGCTGTATTACCCTGGCGTCCTTTCCTTAAACCGATTAAAGATCCGCCTGCTTTTCATAGTAAGGCGCCAGCTTACGCTTAAGCGTTTCGGGGATGGCTATCTTTTTCCAGGATGATTTATCCATAAAAAACAACCTGATTTTACCGGTGGTCAATAATTTCCTACGCTCATTGAAGATTTCACAGTCAAAAACAATTTCATGATCCGTAGGTAACTTGCGTATGGCAGTGACAATGGTCAGCTCCTCATCATAATAGGCCGACCTCAGGAATTTGGTCTCCATGGAGACGACCGGCATAGCCACCCCCTCTTCTTCCATTTGTTTATAACTATAGCCTAATTGCCGGATCGCCTCTACCCTGCCGACTTCAAAATATTGGGCATAATTTCCGTAATAGACAACACCCATCTGATCTGTTTCTGCATACCTCACCCTGATTGTCGTGGAAGCTTGATACATATTTCTTGAATTTACGATCCGAACTTTGCCTGACTTTTAATGGCTACCTACGCATACTACCACAATTCCTCCTCAGAAGTGTCTTTAGGTACATCCATTTTAAAGCTGGCCCGTAAAGCTAGTTTTTGTTTTTGTCTTTCCAAAAGCAGGCGGGCAATTATTTCTGCCGGCGGCTCATCAGAACTTTGCAGGGCCGTTTTCAGTTTGTACTCATCTACATCAATCCGGTATAAGAGCTGACAGAGTCCGGCAAAATCCGTTTCGATCTTATGGCTGATGGCCTGCACCAGTAATTGCTCAAAGTTCTTTTGCTGTTGCTGTTGATTTTTCAGGGTGCCGTCAAGCAATTCCAGCATCCATTTTTCATCCATTATCATGACAATTAGCCTATTTTTCCCATTTACCATTACAAATTCTATTCCCTTAGTGGAAATACTAACAAATTTTCTTATTTTGCATTGAAATAATTTTAATTTTGTAGCTATGGCAAGAATCAAAACAGACAAAGACATCACGAAAAAAGACGTCATCCTCAATGCAGCGTCCAACCTGTTTCGTCAACGCGGCTATAAAGCTGCCAGTATGCGTGATCTGGCAGAAAAAATCGGCATTGAAGCAGCAAGCCTTTACAATCATATCCGTTCTAAATCAGAGCTCTTGTATGATATCTGCTTTAATACCGCCAATATTTATAACGACTACCTGGAATCCGTAGAAAATTCCAAGGAACCCTACCTGAAAAAAGTGGAGCTGATCCTGCGCTTTTTAATCAACCAGATGATTGAAAACTTTGACGATGTAGTTGTGGCGGACAGAGAATGGGTACATCTGGAAGATGCTTATCTTTCCAGTTATCAGACCATGAAACACAATTATCGTAAGAGAATTAACCATATCATTACCAAAGGCATTGAAGCCGGTGAAATCAAAGAAATCAATGTACCCTCCACCATCTGGCTGTTACTGCATGCCATCAATGGTATTGAATCCTGGCACCGCTCCAAAACGCAGATCCCGCCAGAAGAACTGGAAGAGAATATGATTTCCATTTTAATCGGTGGAATGAAAAAGGTTAATTAACGACCATGCGCTGCGTCCCGGACAAAAAGGCATTATCGCCACCAGGGGCCGGCGGGTTTTTCATATGTTTCTATAAAGGAATGCACAAGACACTTTTATAGAACCCCTGTAACAAATTATTTTTTTATTATTTTTTGCTTCAAAAAAGGACCACTGTCATACACGCACTAAGCGTCGTAACACAGTGGTCCTTTTTGATAAAATATACGCTTGTTCCCCATCCACCCCTTATTTGGGCCGGATTTCCATTTCATTTTCCCGGGTCTTGATTTCCTTAAACTGCTCTTTTTTACCCTGAAAGAGCTTCTCAAAATCCTTGGTATAGCTAATGGACACCCCATAACGGTTTTGCCGGCCTATGGATCCGGCCGAAGCGACGCCAAGGCTGCTTCGGTTAAATATGACCGCTCTTAATTTACGGTCCCTGGTCAGGATAAACTGCACCGAGATATCGGGTAAAAACTGAAAACTGCTGGTTTCCATCGAGGCGGCAGAGCTTCCCAGACCAAAATCCAGGTTAGAACCAAAACTCAGTACTATTTTATCGTTCGCCAGGCTTTGATACAGTTTAAAATTCACACTTTGTCTGTCCAGGCGGCTGTTACTGCTACCCGTTCCCAGGATACTGGCACTGCTGTAAGTGGAAGCGCCGACTTCAAAATGCAGCCCCTGATCTCCGGTGAGTTTATTCAGGGCATGAGAGAATAAATTATTCAGCTCATGGGTCACCAAAGAACTGATGGTATTCACCCCGGCCGAGGTAATATTAGCCGTATTGCCTGCCTGACCGTACGGAGCAAAGGAGTTAAACACAATCAGATAAGTCACCTGTTTAAGCATCTCATTCTCATCGCTTTGCATTCTGTTGATAAATAAAGCAAAGTCCGGGTCGGATTTCACCGAGCTTCCGGTCGGAAAATCGATCTTAAACCCGATATCCGGTTTCAGCAACAGGCCCCTGAGTTCAACGATGACATATACGTCACCTCTGTAACCTCGAATATTGTTCAGACCTGCCTGCCCCTGAACGCTGGATTGGGTATTAATTAAATCATTGATGCTGACCTGGTGGGCCGTATACTGGGCATCAATATGCAGATTTGCATTATACGGGTCACCGGTCCATTCAATAAAGTTGTTCGCACCTTCAATAAACTGGAAGGGCTTCTTAAGAAAAGTCTGAAAATTAAAATTATACCTCCCTTTGGAGATGGCGTACTTGCCTTTCATGGTCATGTCTCCGTGAGCCGGCATAAAAATCTGTAAGCGACCATTACCGGTAGCCGTTATAACGTCTCCGGTCAGCGGATCCAGGATGACATTAATCACGGCCAGATCATTGGCCGACAAATCCATATTGATATTCAGATGTGAGTCATGGGTGTCATCTTTTTTAACTTCCTGCCCATATTTTTTAAAGACGATAAAATCCGCATCGCTGCTGACAGCCGTGGTATTGGTATTGATACTAATGTTGGAGGAGTCTGCCACGCTGCCTTTAATATCCATCAGCATATTTTCTTCCGTTCCCTTCAGCGTAAAACGGGCGTTGGCAATGGCCTTTCCGTAAAAGCGTTCATTGTCGGAGGCCTCCGTGTTTAACACCAGTATTTTATCGGAACGCATATCAAAGTCAAAGCGCATATTGGTAAACCCGTCATGATAAAGCGTTCCTTTAACCGTGCCGGTATTTCCGTAGATATCCTTTACGTTAAACTGTCCAAAATCAATATTATCCTCATTAAAGACGAAGTCTGCCGAAGGAACAAAATACTTCACCTTGGTATAAATAACATCCAGACTCGCCGAATCTATATGGGCCTTGCCGAGCAGCCTGATTTTATCAAAATTACCTTTCAGTGTAATATCACCCGTCCCCTTCCCATCGATATGATCAAAGAGATTACTTAAGAACTGGTTTAAAAATGAAATTTTTGTGTTGGTCAGATGCACATTTAAATCCAAAGGTGAGCCGATGGAATCTTTTAAATTATAATAGCCGTCCGCATTAAAATGATAATCCTGATTATTTGCATCTGCTTTCAGGGATATCCGGTCATTTTTAGCAGAGTAGAACGCCGTGGAGTTTACCACGCCGACAGAATCGCCATTGACCCGGAGTTGTTCAAAGGTCAGTTTTTCAAAGGCGCTAAAGTCCCCAAAGAAGTTAATCATGACGATTGACCCTGTTGCCAGTCCTTCCAGTCTCGGACTGGAGAAAAACAAAGGGGTAATGTCTCCGATATTCACCTTGGACAAATTAAAGACCAGGTTATTATTGGTGGTGTCTCTTTTACCCTGCTGCGTTTCCACTGTCAGCTCCTGGAAACCCTGAGAGAACTTCACATTTTTGGCCGAAGCAAAATGCTTTTGAATGATAATTTCTCCTTGTTTTTCTAAATCCCACTTTTTATCATTGAGCACAAAATAGGAGGGCTGGAACTGTATTTTCACCCCATCGGATAAGTTATCTACCATGGCTGAGAGACTAATCTCATTTATGGTATTATTGGATCCCGTGGTCAGCTGTACCAGGGAGTGGTCATTTTTGGAATTAATCAACAGCTTGGTGTTGGGAAAAAAGGAGCTGTCATTGACGTAGAATTTATCTATCCTCGCGCCAAAATCTATTTTTTCAAAGTCACCCTTTCCAGCCAGATGGGTTCCGGTCAGTTTAAAGCGTTTATATTTGAGTTCAGGGATGCGCGCATCAAAAAAGAAACTTCCCGAATCATCTGTATTGACCGCGCCCTGGATACGCACACTGTCAAAGCCATGCAGATTTGAGTCAATCAGGTTGATATAAGGATCAAAATTTCCGGTCCGGATCTGAACGGTAAAGTGCTGATTTTTAGGCACCGCCCTCGGAGGGTTAATAAAAGCCGGATAATACTTATTTAAAAACGACTGAAAGGTTACCGGCAAATCCAAAATGGAATAATCCCCGGTGACTTTAGCTCCGAACTCATTGTTTTCTACGGTCAGCACCTTATGCAGCCCGCTGTCCACACTGGCAGAAAGCGCCAGGGAATCAAAATTCAATGCAGTGCTGTCCTTGAGCAAAGAAACGTTGAGCAATTTGGCAGAACCAATAAAGTCGTCGATATTATTTCCTTCAAAGTTTAAGTCAAATAAGCCGGTCAGATTCATATTCTGCCGGGTCAGATGCGTCTTACGCATATCCAGCCCCACCAGATCACCCAGCACATTAAATCTTGGTTTTGCTCCATTGAAATCTATTTCCACGTTGGATAAGAAGGTGGCGTTAGGATCGTCTATTTTCAGTTCCCCGGTAAAGTATTTCTTTTGAAAAGTACCGTTTACGTCTACTCCCGTATACGCATAATGATTGACTTCCAGGCTATCAAAATGTCCTTTCAGACCAGCGCGCAGACTATTGAGCGCAAAGGACCGGCCTTCAAAACTTCCGTCAAAAGAAATCCCGCCCAGCGCTTTGGCTTCTATAAAAGTTCCCAGGTCGAAAGACTTTGTTTTAATCGTACCTGTATAAGTGGGCTCACCTTTATCCGGAAATTTAAGATTCAGGTTTGCCTGCGCGCCGCCAAGCGCCGTGGAGAGGCTTCCCTTAGTCGTAAAATCATAGATGGTTCCGTGAAAATTACCGCTGTAATGCATGGCTCCGAGCGCCGCGAAATTCGGGTTTTTAATCTCTTTTAAGCCGGGAACGATGGGCAGAATCTGATTATAATCCGTGTGTAGGTCCAGGGTATCAAAATCCATTACCGTATGTTCTATATCGGGCAAGCCTTTCATCGCCAGGTCTCCTTTGAGCACCATGCCGCCGTTGCCGCTGATAAAAAAGTTCCGGGCTTTAAAATTGCTGACCGTACCCTGCATGGTTCCTGCAATTTTAAACTGCTTTTTCCAGTCTTTCAGCTCGGGGGCAAAATAGGCAATATCATTACTGCTGACGGATGCATTTTTAAACCGGGCCTTGATATGGACTTTCTCGGTAAAGTCACCCATATCCTCCTGAAAATCCTTATAGGACATGGCATAATAGTCTTCCAGGTGACTGCCGCCGGTCTGGATATCCAGATTTTTAAATTCCATCATCTGAGGTGTCAGCTTAAAATCTGACTTTAAATGCTTGATGGTAAAACCACTGCGCTCCACCGTACTGAGCTGCATATCCGCCCTTATCGTATCCTTGATAAAGGAAAGTTTCCTTGCCGAAATATCTAAATGATTACACTGAATATAACGGTCATCAAAATAAGAGACTACGGTATGGGGCCGCATATGATTGATCAGGGCAAAAGTCCCGTTCATCAGGTGCATGCTGTCCAGTTCAATATGCATGCCGGCGGCGTTAAAATACATGCCTGTATCTTTGAGCGTATCTACCGGCGGTGCCGGCCGGTTCCCTTTATATTGCAATAATTCAAAGCGCGGCTTATCCAGCTCCAGGTAATGCAATTTAAAATCCAGGGCGTTCAGGTCGATCTTCTGAGCATCTAAAAGCATTCTGCCTACATATACGTCCATGTCTTCCCCGCGCCATCCGTCCTTTTTATAGTAACGGACATTCTTAAAATCGACCTTTTTCAGATCAAGGCCGATATGGCTGCTGGCCGTATCCTTTTTGGGGCTCGAAAAATAATCTATCAGAAACTGAAAATTCCAGACCGAGTCTTTCCTGTTCTGATAGACGGCTGCATCTTCCAGCCCGATGTACTTAAGTTCAATATTGTTTTTCAGGAAAAACCAGTCACTGATTCTGACTTTAAGGGCACCGGCCGACAGTAAGGTATCTTTTTTCTGGTCCCTTATCAGGATATCATCCAGGTCCATTCTGTTGAACAGCGTAAAACTTACATGCTTGATGGATACTTCCGTATGCAGTTCTTTGGAAAGACGCCCGGTTATTTTTTTAACCAGAAAGTTCTGAACGGGCTCGGTTTGAATAAAAATCCATACCAACAGTAATACTGCCAGTATAATCAAAAACGTACGCCCAAGTATTTTTAGAAATGTTCTCAGAAATTCCTCGTTTTTAATGCATGTACTGCAAAGGTAATTAAATACCCCTAGCTGCCCATTCAGGGTTTACAGTCAGGCTTCTTTTAATGCCTGAATTTTTTGCTTATTGCCGACCAGCCAGATGACATCCCCCCACTCAAGCACCGTATCAGAGGAAGGATTGATAAAATGCTGATCCTCCCTTTCCACGCGGATGACCAGGCCGTCCGTTTTTTCCCTGATACCGCTGTCATGAATGGTCATCCCTTTAAAGCGCAGATGTTCATCCACTACCAGTCTTTGCAGACCGACATCCTCTACCTTACTGGTACTGGCCGCATAGGCCGGATCCTTTTGACTATCCAGCACTGTCTGAAATTTGGAGAGTTGCTCATCGGTGGCAATCACCCCCAGCTCATCACCCGGAAAGATAATCTCCGATCTTTTCGGCGGCAAAATGACCAGGTCACCTCTTTTAATAAAGGCGATATTGACCCCATACTTCTCCCGCCACTTTAACTCCATGAGGTTATGACCCAGAAAATCAGCATTCTGGCTGACTACATGCTGTGACATATGGGTTTCCCAGTCAGAGATATCATATCTTCCGATGTCCAAAAGCGGTTTTTTTGCCTTTTCCGCGGCCTCTCTGGCGTTCAGATTCGTTAAAAACCTCGCTTCCAGTTTGCCGTAAAACTGCTGTATCTTCTTACTCAACACATAAAAGAACAGCAGGATAATGGGAAGCAGGATAAGCAGGGCTACCCTGCCGGAAAAATACCGGTCCAGCAAAAGTCCGATCAGAGTGGCCCCGATCAGGTTTCGGGTAATCTCCACCATTAAAAGCGGGCCTCTGTTGTAGATGCTGTTCAGCCATAACTCCTTATAAGCCAGACCTGCCGGGCGCTTCATCATGAGCCCCCAGAAAAAAGGTGCGGCCATCAGCAAGGTGACAAAAACCCCTACAATGCCAACATAGGTCATATCCTTTAATTTCTCAATCAAAAATGGCTCCAATAAATTAATAGAGATCAACAGAATGGCAATTATAACAATTCCGTTGGTTATCAGAATAGTTGTATAGGATTTAAGCACCTTTTTCCAGGCGCTTTCCGCCTGAATCTTCTGCGTACTGGAAGCATACATATTAATGCGGGTCACCCATTTCTCAGGCACCACCCTCAGCAGTACCCGGTAGGCTCCGTCCGAGGATTTAATCATATAGGGAGTGGTAAAAGTGGTAAGGGCCGACACCCCCACTGCCACCGGAAACAAAAAGTCACTGGTAACGTTTAAGGTGATTCCCAGTCCTGTTATAATAAAGGCAAATTCTCCGATTTGAGCCATACTCATCCCTACCTGAACGGATTGCTTTAAGGGCTGACCACTCAACAGCGCTCCCAGACCGGAGCTGAATAGTTTCCCAAATATGGTCAGCAGCGTCACAATAATAATCGGCAGTCTGTATTCCCACATAGCTGCCGGGTCAATCATCATCCCTACCGAGACAAAGAAAACCGCTCCGAAAACATCTTTAACCGGTTTGAACAAATGCTCTATTTTCTCCGCTGAAGTGGTCTCTGCCAGAATAGAACCCATAATAAAGGCACCCAGTTCCGCAGAAAACCCTGCCTTTGTCGCCAGCACCACCATGCCCAGGCATAAGCCGATGGCCAGCATCAGCAGCATCTCCTCATCCATCATGGATTTCATGCGCTTTAAAAAAGTCGGGATTAAAAAAATCCCCAGCACAAACCATAGGATCAGAAAAAACACCAGTTTGACCAGGGTCATCAGCATGGCTCCGCCTTCAAACTCTCTGGAAACAGAAATGGCCGGTAACAATACCAGTAGCAGGATGACCACCAGATCCTCTACAACAAGTACGCCGAAGACCACCCCTGCAAATCTTTTTGACTTTACCCCTAATTCTTCGAATGCCCGGATGATGATGGTGGTAGACGAACTGGCCAGCAGTGCGCCCAGAAATATACTATCCATCTGCCCCCAGCCCATCCATTTTCCGACCAGATAACCGGCCACCACTATGAACCCGATTTCTACAAAAGCGGTGACAGAGGCCGAGCCTCCGACGCGCATCAGTTTTTTAAAGCTGAACTCCAGGCCCAGGCTGAACAAAAGGAAAATGACCCCCAGCTCGGCCAGTATCTTAATATTTCTTTCCTCCACTACCGTAGGCACCAAAGAAATATGCGGACCTACCAAAAGACCCGCTATAATATAACCGAGGACCAAAGGCTGTTTTAGTTTCCTGAATAGCAGTGTCACCACTGCACCGGAAAATAAAATAAGTGCCAGGTCTTCTATAAGCGTGGGTAAATGGCCCATAAAGTGGGGTCTGTATTAGTATGATCAATGATAATTACGGATACTAACGAAAATACGATTTTTATTCAAAAAGTTTTTCTAAAACGTAATAAACTGCCGGACAGAACTCTGCATTTTTCAAGGTGATACTTTTACGTTTAAAAAGGACGTCCTCATCGGTGTAAGGGAAACGGGCGCAGTCCGAAGGTCGGTCCTCATATATCCGGCAAGTGTTATCCTGTTCTAAAAAAGGACAGGGGGATGATTTTACAACATAATCCCCCTCTTCATCCATATTTAAATAGGTCGTGATAAACTGGGTTTCTTTCATCCCCAGCACTTTGGCAATCCGTTTAATATCCGGCATTTTAAACCGGGGGGAATAATGCTTACAGCATCTGGCACAGCTCAGGCAGTCCACCAATTCAAAAGCCTGCCTGTGCAGCTCCGGCAACCTGCGAAGTGTGGCCTTTTTGTCGATTTTAGCCAGACGCTGGGCATAGATCTTTTTGCGGTCTAAAGAACGTCTCTCCCAGTTATCAAAATTAAAATCCGGCTTGCTCATGGCTTCTTAGTAAATTATTTACGGTACAAAATTACATAAATCCGCCCGAACTCCTGGATTAAACCGCGGCCTCCCTTAAGGCCGGTTCCACATAAGCAAAAAATAAAAGGCCGGCCTTTCCCTTATCGGTAAAAGTGCCGGTCCTTCCTGCCATAGCAGTGTGTTCTGGATAAAATGGAAAATTCTTTTACAGCGTTTCTACCTTAAAAGAAACCGATATTAATGCCAATCGCTACCGTATTAAAGTCCTTAGGTCCTTCACCCGTGGCAAATACATCTGACATATAATATTTTGCATATATATTTACTTCTTCCGTACCCAGACCAAAGCGCAGGCCGTAACGGACAGGATTTAGATTAAAGGAGCCGTTAACCTTCACTTTACCGTCTTCCTTGCTGATTTGTTTGGTTTTAGCACCGATCAGAATACCCCCTTCTGCCCCCAGATTAATCTGGAAAGAACTTTTGGCGATGGGGTAGATTGAAAAAATCAGCGGCATGGTCAGATATTTACTACGCAGCAGGTTTTTGGAAAAATGCTTATCCTCGTCTATGGTATAGGTTAATTGATCCTGCCCCTTTTGCAGCGTGATATCTTTCTCAAAATGATAAGTATTCCAGGTGACACCCAGTGCGGTAGAGAGTTTCAAGACATGCTTTTTATCCAGATAGACGCCGCCCACAACAGGATAAAAGGCAAATTCCGGACCTTTATCCAATCTTAAATCACTGTTGCCGGCACCTACTTTCAGTTTACCATGGTCCATAAAACGGTTCCAGCCAAATTCCAGGGTCGGATCAATACCGAAGTAGGCATTTTTGGAATGGCGGACAAAATTCACTCTGACCCGGGTCGTTTTAGGTTTCCCCTCTTTGTCTGTTCCGTTGATGGTAACAATAGATTCCCCCTTCCCTTCTCTGAGTTTACTGGTCGAATCAGTATCCTGAGCCAGGCTGACATGGCATATCATGGCCATTAAAGTGATGAAAAACACTCTATTCATACAATTGATTTTATATGGTGATTATTTAATTATTTGTAGGTTGTAATGGCAAAGACGCCAACATTAATTACTGTTTTATCTTCATCCTGACTGACAACTTCTTCAGAAATGGCCTGGGCAGTGGTGGCCAGTTTATCAACAAAGCCCTTTAAAATGCCGCGGTTTCTTCTTTTGCCGGTGCTTCGTTCAGCCGCTCTGTCCGTCTCTGTAGCAGTAGTAAGCGCTACTTCGTTATTTCGGGTGACAGCTGCCTGATCCGTTAAAGCGGTGTGCTCACTTTGCCCGGTCACCTGCCTGTTATTATCTGAGATTACCGGCTCCGCTGTCCCGGAGGCATTAACCGCGAGCGCCGTAGCTGCCGCGTCCCCATGCGCTACTTTTGCCGGCTGACTAGTTGCAATTCCTTTTAGGGCAGTGACCGTTTTGGCGCTGTTCGCATCTGCTATGGCCAGTGCTTTATTTTCCACGCCAGCTTTCAAAGAGGTGGCTGTGGAAGGATTTATTTTTGCCAGACCTGCCGCCTTGGCGCTGACAGCTGGATCCCCCCCCTGTTTTGACCGGGAAGCCTGATGTAAGGGGCTTACCGCCTTTGCCACAGCGTTGTCATTGTTAATATTACGATTATTGCCCTGTAAGTCTGCTGCTGCTTTAACGGTCCTGTCTGCGTTTTTGAGGTTTTCAGTGGCTTTGAGGCCTGCGGCCTTTGCTGCTACCAGACCGTTTTCTGTCTTAGAGGTATTGCCTCCCTGGACACTTACCGCAGTCGGGGCAGTAGCATCTGCGGCCTTATCAGGCTTTGTGCTGGCCAGCCCGCTGTCAGCAGTAGAAGCAGTGATTACCACTGAGTCCGGACGCGTTAATTCTTTAATACCGATAGACAGTACCACTAATATACCCACAATGGCTGCCGCATAAGAAAACCTTTTACGCAGCTGGCGGACCTTGCTGACCTTGCTGAACATGTCGGGTGCTGTCTGCGTTTTAATCTCCGTGACCTCTTGCTTCAGTACCGGCTGCTCACTAGCCAGGCGATCCATTATCTGATCCAACAACTCCGCATCAGGCGTTAACTCAGCGTCTGACAACAGACGCCTGAAGTCCTGATCCAGTCTGTTCGTGTCCTTTCCGTCTGAAGGATGGGTGTTATTTTTCAAATCTTGCATATTCCACCTCCTGTCTTTTTTTTATGGCAAGCTGCAATAGCTGCCTTGCCCTGGAGAGTTGCGATTTACTGCCCCCCTCTGTAATACCCAGTTTATCTGCGATCTCTTTATGAGAAAATCCCTCAATCGCATACATATTAAATACCATTCTGTATCCATCGGGAAGCCCGGCAATTAAAGCCAGTAAATCTTCCAGGGCTAACTGATCGAGCCCTGATTGCTCATGACCGGCACGGTCAAAACTTTCTGTCAACGTCTCGGTAGGCATCATTTTCACGGCCTGCCTGTAATATTCAATCGCCGTATTTACCATCACACGCCTGATCCAGCCTTCCAAAGAGCCCTCCTTTCTAAAATGGACAATGGATTTAAAAACTTTTACAAAACCCGTCTGTAATAGTTCCTCAGCCACCATTTTAGTTTTGCCGTACCTCAGACATATCACATACATCCTGGCTGCAAAAATCTGGTACATCGCTCTTTGAGCAGCATGCTCGTTATTGATGCAGCCCTCTATCAGATTCTCCAGTGTATGAATGTTTGCTTTGCTCATGTCTCTGTTTTAATAAGACGAGCGCAAGTTAATAAAGGTTGCATGCACCGTTAATTTTTTTTGGCAAACGGTGGCAAATCATATTTTGAGGTGCCAGCCGGGAATATTCGTATCTTCGCTATATGTCAAGAAAGTACCCCATCGGCATTCAAAGTTTTCGGAAAATCCGGAAAGGTGGCTATCTATATATTGATAAGACAGAGATCATCCACCGACTAATTCAGTCTGGTCAGTATTATTTCCTGAGCCGGCCAAGGCGATTTGGTAAAAGCCTGCTTGATTTATGAACTGGGTTTTCCAAATAGGGAGGTCAAAGCCAGTTTTTTAGATGGGCTCCTCAGTTCCTACCGGGAGACCTATCCCGTCGGTTCCATAGCGCATGTTGCGAAAATAAAAACTGCATTCAGAAATGGAGATGTGCCTGCACTAATAGTGCAGTTGAATTCCTTGATTGGTGCTATCCCCTATGACCACTGGAATGCCGGGAAAGAATCCATTTTTACGATTATCCCCTTTTTAACCTTCAAACTACCCGGTGTAGATGTTTATACTGAGGTCCATAGCGCCAAGGGCAGGTAGGCAAAGGGACACTTGAGTAAGTGGGCTTTATGCTCCCTTGGCATAGTTTGGCCATCACGCAGCAATCATAGCAATAGTAATTGGGTGATGATGGAAGGGGCCATGAGGTCTGACCCGGCTGGCACCTCAAAATAAGATGTAGCCCAAACGGTAAATAAGCCTGTTTTTCGTACTTTTAAGCAGATCTGTAAAATAATTTTTATGCGACTGACCAATCAACAACTCGCCTACCAGGCCACAAGAATCGCCATCGGCATCAGTATTTTTATTCATGGTGCAGTCCGGGTGCCTAAACTGGACTTTTTTGCGCATAGCCATCTGGAAATGTTCAGCCACACCTTTATAGCCGGCACTCCGACCTTGATCATGTGTTATATGATTCCTTTTTTGGAGGCCACGACCGGTCTGCTTATACTGATCGGCGGCAAGCTCACCCGTTATGGGCTGACCTTAGGAATTGCCACAATGGGCATCCTGATGTTCGGGGCCAGCCTGGCAGAAAAATTCGATTTACTTATTTCTATGATCTTACACATTATTATATTTTATATATTACTAAATCATCCCCTCACCTACCAGCCCTCTTCCACAGAGGCGGCGAAAAGTGAATAGATTCCGGCTTACATTTTCTGCGGTTTTTGCGGCATTTAATCCGGCTGCTGATTATTTTATTAAAACTACCGAATGTTTTTCTTGAGCAGGTCTTTACCTTTGTCAGTAATATGGCAACAATTTATCAAGGCAAATACGAGGCCGTCATCGGTCTGGAAATTCATGTTCAGTTAGATACGGCGAGCAAATTATTTTGTGCGGACAGCACAAAATTCGGAGCTGAGCCCAATACACATATCAGTCCTATTACCCTGGCTTTACCCGGCACACTGCCCAAAATCAACAAAAAAGCCATTGAGTATGCCGTCCGCCTGGGCCTGGCCTGTCAGTGTGAAATCATGCCCTATAACTTTTTTGCCCGTAAGAACTATTTCTATCCTGACCTGCCCAAAGGCTGGCAGACCACTCAGCATACGCATCCCATTTGTATGGGCGGACTTGTACCGATCAAAACGCAAACAGGTATCCGGCAGGTACAGATGCATCATATTCACCTGGAAGAAGATGCCGGTAAAAGCATCCATGATATTTACGAGGGTGAAAGCTGCGTGGATTTAAACCGTGCGGGAACCGCCCTTGTGGAAATCGTATCCGAACCCGATATGTTTAGCGCCGATGAGGCCTGGAACTATGTTCAGGAGCTCAGAAGACTGGTGCGTTGGATTGGCGTCAGTGATGCCAATATGGAAGAGGGCAGTCTGAGGTGCGATGCCAATATCTCCATCAGGCCGGCAGGGGACACCAGACTCGGTACCCGCGTAGAGGTAAAAAACCTGAACTCTACCCGTAATATTAAAAAAGCTATTGATTTTGAAATCGACCGGATGATCCGCCTGGTGGAAGCGGGCGGAATGGTTCAGCAGCAGACCCGTAGCTTTGACGCTGCGACTGGGACTACTTTTGCCATCCGGGATAAAGAGCAGGCCAATGACTACCGGTATTTTCCGGAGCCGGATCTCCCCCCGATCCAACTGAGCCAGTCATTTATTGAGCAGATCCGGGCCTCCATGCCTGCCTTGCCGCAGCAGCTGGCCCATAAGTATCAGACCAGCTTCGGACTCAGTCCCTATGACGCCGAGCAACTGGTCAGCGATAAGGACATAGCCGTTTATTTTGAAGCGGCCACGCAGAAGACAAATCAATATAAAGCAGTGGCCAACTGGATAAACGGCCCCATCAGATCCATTATCAATGAGGAGCATCTATCCATTGACCAGGTAGGCATTACCCCTGAAACCCTGGCAGATATTATTCAGCTGGTAGACACGGGCAAACTTAATTTTTCAGTAGCTTCCACCAGGCTTTTACCGGCATTAAGAACGCCCGGTGCAGATCAAAAAGGCCAATCAGCCCTGGATATCGCCACCCGCCTGAATCTTATTCAGACCGATAATGAAGATTTGCTGGAGACCTGGATCAATGAGGCGCTGGAAAGCATGCCGGATAAGGTTCAGGCCTATCAAAAAGGGAAAAAAGGATTAATCGGATTATTTGTGGGAGAAGTAAAAAAAAGAAGCAAAGGAAAAGCAGATCCGGGGCGTGTTATGGATCTGATTAAGGAAAAATTAGGCTAGCCGAGGCAAACATTTGTTAGTCCTGATTTGTGTGTAATGCTGATGTGACCGGCATTTTGCATTAAAAAAATCATTACATTTGCTGTTCAAATTATATTTAATATAAGTTATGTTTAATTTAATCTTGTTTGGTGCTCCGGGTAGCGGAAAGGGTACACAAAGTTTAAAAATTGCGGAAAAATTCAATTTAAAGCATTTGAGTACAGGGGATTTACTACGTCATGAAATCTCCTCAGAAACTGCGCTGGGCAAGGAAGCAAAAGAATTTATTGACAAAGGATTATTGGTTCCTGATGCCGTGGTTATCGGCATGATCAGTAAGGCTATTGAATCCAATAAAACCGTTCGCGGGTTCCTCTTTGACGGATTTCCCCGTACAGAAGCTCAGGCGGAGGCGCTGGATAAACTGCTCAAATTATATGAGAGTTCCATTAATCTGGTACTTGCCTTAGAAGTGAGTGAGGATGAACTGGTGGAGCGTCTGCTGCTCAGAGGTAAGACCAGTGGCCGCTCAGATGATGCCAATGAAGAAATCATCCGGGAAAGAATCAAAGAATACCGCAAAAAGACAGCGATTGTTGCGGATTATTACGAAAATAACGGCGTTGTCAGAAATATTGCCGGTGAAGGTACCGTAGACAACATATTTGAGCATATCTCCCAGGCGATTAATGAAGAACTGGAAGTAGCCAGCTAAAGAAAGATCATTACTTGGACATCCATTAATAAAAAAGACCCGGTTTATACGAAAGTTAGACCGGGTCTTTTTTAATGTCCGGTCTGGTAAATGTTGCTGGAAAACCGATTGGCGCTATGTCGGGTTCTGCCCATTTCAACAGGGCCAAAGCCTTCCAAAATTTGTAAATTTTCTTGCAAACTTCGCATAGATCATTCTTTTTAAATTCAGAAACAACTAATTACCAATTTAATTTATATTATTTAATAAATTATATAAATTTTTCTTGGATTATCTTCAAAATTATTCTCACCTTTATTATGTCATACATAAGTATTTAATATTTTTATGTGTTTTAATGGAAAAGGAGGACAGGGAGCAATTTGTGTGTTGGGTTGTCGGATTTTTTAGCGGAATATGTCTGACAAAATTACGTAATTTTGGTGTTGCTCCCTGGTTTCCCGATGTATGATACTTACCCGGTTTTGATTATTTTTATTTTATAATATATAGAAAATGGTTTCTAAATTAAACGGCCTGATCGCTGCACCCTTCACCCCCATGCTGGCGGGTGGCAGCCTGAACCTGACAGTCATCAAAGACTATTATCAGTTGCTTAAAAGAAATAAGGTGAATGGGGCTTTTATAGCGGGTTCAACAGGCGAAGGCGTTTCCATGACCCTGGAAGAAAAGTTTCAGTTGATTGACGCCTGGGCGGCAGCCACCGCTGCTGACCCCGAATTTCATGTCATCGTCCTTGCAGGTGGTACCTGTATCCAGGATGCAGCCGCCGTCGCCGCCCGTGCAGAGCAGGCAGGTATCTATGGCATAGCCCTCACCGCTCCTTTTTATTTTAAACCGGCAAACGCCCAGGTGCTGGCTGAGATCTGCCGCCAGGTAGCGGCCGCAGCCCCCAACACGGCTTTTTATTATTATCATATCCCTGTGCTGACCGGTTGCTACATACCCATGTATGATCTTCTGAAAGCCGTTAACGGCACCATTGATAATTTCTGCGGGATTAAGTATACGCATGAGGATTTTATGGATTTTCAGAGTTGTATGCATGTGGAGAACGGCCGGTACAATATGCTCTGGGGCCGGGATGAAAATATGCTTTCTTCTTTACCTTTAGGCACAAAAGCAGCTATTGGCAGCACTTATAATTATGCAGCACCTTTATATCTGGATTTAATGGAAGCCTACCGGAGCGGAGATGTTCAAAAAGCAGAGACCCTGCAGCAGCTTTCCATTGATATGATTCGTCTGCTGGGAAAATATGGAGGCATTGCGACCGGCAAGGCTTTTATGAAGCTCGTCGGCATGGACCTGGGCGGCTTCAGACTGCCTGTTTCCAATATGAGTCCGGAGGCGTTCGAAGCCTTTAAAAAAGATGTTGCAGCCCTTGATTTTGAATCCTTCAGATCCAAATAGCCGCCAATGACCAGCGGCTACCCTGTTCATCAATATTTAGCGTCGGATGTCCGTACGAACAGCAACTGGCACTGGCGCAAAATCTTACCAGCATAAAGTCAGCATCTTATGCGCAAGGCAACAAAAATATTTTTTACTCCTTTTATTCTAAGCATTATGGCAATGGCTGCATCCTGCAGTAACCCGCAGCCTGGTACTGCGGGTGGAACTCCTGTTTCCATCCAATGGAAAAAATTAGGGGAGCTTCCCGGTGACCTGAACCAGGATGCCCCGAAAACAAACCCCGGTCTGGCAGGCCCCGTGGCCGGCATTACCGGTAATTACTTAATTGTAGGCGGCGGCTCTAATTTCCCGGATGGTCTTCCCTGGCAAGGTGGCACGAAGACTTATTATGCTAAATTATATACCTACCGGTTAGAACAGAGCGGACCACTAGACACCGCGATACTCACAAATATTGAGTCGCAGCTGCCTTACCAGGCAGGATACCCTGCCTGCGTTTCTACGGATCAGGGCATTGTGGTGGCCGGAGGAGAAAACCTGCAGGGGCCTTTAAATAAAGTCTCCCTGATCAGTCTGTCAGCCGCTAAGGACAGCCTATTGATTCGTCCACTACCTGATTTACCCGAGGCCAGTTCCGGGGGCATGATAGCCGTGCTTGATTCCAAGCTGTATTTCGCCGGGGGCAATAATGCTTCCGGCAGTACATCGACCGCCTTTCTGAGCCTGGATCTGAAGGATACCAGCGAAGGCTGGCAGCCTTTGCCTGATTTGCCGCAGCCCATCGGTTTCGGAGTTTTATATGCGGCACCCGACACGCATACGCTTTATCTGGCCAGCGGCAGAAAGGCCAACCCGCATGCCCGAACCAGTTTCTTTTCCTCCCTATTCGCCTTTTCTACCCAGTCTCAGAGCTGGCATAAAAAAGCGGACCTGCCTTACAGCGTGTCAGCCGCCACCGGCGTGAGGTTCCAGAACAAATTACTGCTGTTTGGCGGAGATCAGGGGGAGACCTTTCATAAGACGGAGGATTTACTCATTAAAATCGCAGATGCAAAAGACAACCGGCAAAAGCAGGAACTTATCCAACAAAAGAATAACTTACAGCAGCATCACCCCGGATTTACCCATCAGGTACTGTCCTATGATATCGACCAGGACAGATGGGAGCTGGCAGGTAAACTGCCTTTTGCCTCCCAGGTCACCACGACCGCTATCAGCTGGGGAGACAAAGTCATCATCCCCTGCGGAGAAATCAGAGCCGGCGTGCGTTACCCGGATATCATAGAAGCAGTCTTAAACCCCGGTAAATAATTTAAAACAGGCTTATCAAAAAATGGATTAAACATCTGGCATGTTACAACAAAAGAAATATTACCCCTGGTTACTGGTGGCCCTGCTCTGGGGAGTAGGTTTATTAAACTATCTGGATCGGCAGATGCTCTCTACCATGCGTCCGGCCATTGAGCTGGATATCCATGAATTACAGTCTGCCACGAACTTCGGTTTTTTAATGGGGATTTTCCTTTGGATCTATGGCCTGATGAGCCCGGTAGCAGGAGCAATAGCTGACAGGATCAACAGAAAATGGCTGATTGTATGCAGCCTGCTGGTCTGGTCGGCCGTCACCTACGGAATGGGCTATGCACAGACCTTTCATCAGCTCTATTACCTGAGAGCTGTTATGGGTATCAGTGAAGCCCTTTATATTCCTGCAGCCCTGGCACTGATCGCGGAATTTCATCAGAAAAAAACGCGTTCACTGGCCATCGGTATTCATATGACCGGATTATACCTGGGTTCCGCCCTGGGCGGCTTTGGGGCCACCATTGCGGCGGCCTATACCTGGCATTTCACCTTTCATACTTTCGGGCTGATTGGCATTGGCTATGCCATTATTCTTACTTTACTTTTAAGAGAAAGTCCGGACCGTTTCCAAATTCAGGAGCATCAGCATTTAATGGAGAAACCCAAAATCGGCAAAGCATTATCGGTACTGTTTTCCAATATTGCCTTCTGGGTTATCCTGATGTATTTTGCCGTACCCAGCCTGCCTGGCTGGGCCACTAAAAACTGGTTACCGACCTTATTTGCCCAACACCTGAATATGCCGATGAGTCAGGCAGGTCCGTTATCGACGATGACCATTGCCATCTCCTCCTTTGCAGGTGTCCTCGTGGGGGGCTTTATATCAGACAGATGGGTACAGCGGCATTTAAGGGGCCGTATTTATACGAGCGCCATCGGGCTGGCACTGACGATTCCCGGTTTATTATTTATGGGATTTGGCCACAGCCTGGCGGTCCTTGTCTCAGCCGGTGTTTGCTTCGGACTGGGCTTTGGTATTTTTGACGCGAACAATATGCCGATTCTATGTCAGTTTGTGGCACCAAAATACCGGGCGACGGCCTATGGCATCATGAATATGGTCGGCGTCTTTTTCGGGGCCTTTATTACAGACCTTTTAGGGAAATCCACGGATGGCGGCCACCTCGGCAGAGACTTCGCCCTGCTATCCGTTATTGTGCTGGTAGCGCTGGCGGTTCAGTTACTGACTTTAAAACCCACGGTCAATGATTTTAGATAATTAAGATAAATATTACGACACATGCGCTTTTTTAACACCATAAGGATCCATCCGTATCTGTGCCGCTTTATGGCCGCCGTACCGGGGGCCTTTTTCTTTTTATGTACCTCCGGCCTTTTTGCCCAGCCCGTAAGAGTTGCCTGCGTGGGCAATTCTGTCACTTACGGTTATAGCCTGAAAGACCCCGCTACCCAGTCTTATCCGGCTGTCCTGCAGGGGTTATTAGGCAGCAGCTATACGGTGGGTAATTTCGGGCATAGCGGCGCCACCCTGCTTAAAAACGGCCACCGCCCCTATTATAAAACAAAAGAATTTCAGGGGGCGCTTGCCATGCATCCTGATATTGTGGTGATTCATCTGGGTTTGAATGATACCGACCCCAGAGATTTTGCGCTATATGGCGACCATTTTATCCCCGATTATAACTGGCTCATTGATACCTTCCGCCAGGTGAATCCTAAAGCCCGGATTTATATCTGCAAGATGACACCCATTTTTACCGGTCATCCCAGATTCCTGTCCAGCACGCATGTCTGGTATCAAAAAGTCCAGCAGGCCATCGAACAGGTCGCCCGGATTAACAAGGTTCCCTTAATTGATCTTTATCAGCAGTTTCATGACCGGCCTGATTTGATTACCGATCAGCCGACCCTGCACCCCAATAAAGCAGGGGCCGCTAAATTAGCGAAGGTGATCTATCAGCATCTGACCGGCCGGTTCGGCGGCCTTACACTGCCTGACATTTTTACAAGCGGCATGGTCCTTCAAAGAGACCAGCCCGTTAAAATCTGGGGGACGGCCGACGCCGGCTCCACGGTCCTTGTTAAATTTCACGGGCAGGAAAAAAAATGCACCGTGCCTTTTGACGGCCGCTGGCAGCTGCAATTAGCGGCTCAAAAAGCAAATGCCCAGCCTGAAACGATGACCGTCATCAACGGTTCTGACAAAATACAGCTTCAGGACATTTTAATAGGAGATGTCTGGCTGGCCAGCGGACAGTCCAATATGCTGTTCACGGTAAAGCAAACGGATAAGGCCGACAGTCTGATCCGTCACAGGGAACTTAAAAAAGGTATCCTTCGGTTATTTAATGATAAAAATCTGGCGGCCACCGATGATATCAACTGGGACACCGCCGTTTTGAACAAAACAGACCGCCTGCAGTTTTTCAGCGGTCACTGGGCAAAGCCCGACCCGGAGGAGACTTCGGATTTCAGCGCGGTAGGCTATGTCTTCGGCCGCCAGATCGCCCTTAGTCAGGATATCCCCGTGGGCATGATAGAGGTAGCCGTGGGCGGCTCGCCCTTACTTTCCTGGGTGGACAGATCCACCCTGGAAAATGACCCGCTTTTTGAGCCTGCTTTACATGACTGGCTGCACTCGGATTACCTGATGGAATGGTGCAGACAAAGAGCTGCCAAAAATCTGGAGAAATCCACGGCCCCGTACCCTCGTCACCCTTATGAACCCGCCTATAACTATGAAGCCGGCATAGCTCCTATCGCAGGGCTGCCCATCAAAGGCGTTATCTGGTATCAGGGAGAAAGCGATGCGGACAATGCACCGCTTTTCGCCAGATTGTTTCCGGTATTTGTCAAAAGCTGGCGAGCAACCTGGCACAGGGCTGACCTCCCGTTTTATTATGTGCAGCTCTCCAGCCTGGATCGTCCTTCCTGGAATTATTTCAGGGACGTTCAAAGAAAATTACAGCACCAGATACCCCATAGTAAAATGGTAGTGACCAGTGATCTGGGCGATTCTTTAAACGTTCACTATAAGGACAAAATACCTGTAGGCCAAAGGCTGGCTCTGGTAGCCCTAAAGGAAACCTATCATCAGGATATAGAAGACCAGGGGCCTACCATAGAAAAGGCAACCCGGCTGAAGAGCCAACAACTGCTGCTACAGTTTTCTCATGCTGACGGACTTAGGGCCAAAGGCGGAGCGCCTTTAAGGGGATTTAAAATCTTTGATCAGAACGGCAACCTGGTGGATGTCCCGGGTAAAATTCAGGGCAGCAGCGTAGTGCTGCAGCTACCCCTGCATACGCAGGCTACAAGTGTGGTATACGGCTGGGAAGGATTCACCAGGGCTAATTTAATCAATAAAGCAGCCTTACCGGCCAGCAGCTTTAAGCTGGATCTGCCGCCCCTGCCATAACGGCCGGCTACGACAGAACACTCGATTCATTCAACTCAATACACTTATTTCAGATAAAACGATTTTATGGATACTTCTTATTTGTCTCAGTTACATACTTTTTATAAAACCCAGCTGCTGGAGGACACCATTCCTTTTTGGTTTCCCAGAAGCCTGGATGAACAGTACGGCGGTTTCTTACTGATGCGTGATCAGGACGGCAGCCTGATTGATGATGATAAAGCGGTCTGGATCCAGGGGCGCGCTACCTGGCTGCTGGCTACTTTGTACAATACCGTGGCGCCTAAACAGGAGTGGCTGGACGGCGCGGCCAGCGGTGTTCAGTTTTTACTGGAACATTGTTTTGACAGGGCAGGCAAAATGTATTTTCATGTGGCAAGAAACGGACAGCCCATCCGCATGCGCCGGTATTTTTTCTCTGAAACTTTTGCGGTGATAGCGCTTGCAGCCTACGCCAAAGCAACCGGCGACGAGCAGATAGCCCAAAAAGCAAGAGATCTTTTCACCCGGTGCCTGGAATACAGCACCGGGCAAACAGCCATAGCGCCAAAATTTGAGCCCACAAGGCCTGCCAAGGCCATCGGCATCCCGATGATCATGCTCAATACCGCCCAGCAACTCAGAGAAACCATTGGGGATCCCAGGTGCGATGAGCTGATCAAGGGCTGGATTGCAGAAATCGAGAAAGACTTTGTCAAAGATGATATCCGGTGCGTCATGGAGCAGGTCGCTCCGGACGGCAGTATCATTGACCATATTGACGGCCGGACGTTAAATCCGGGGCATGCCATTGAAGGGGCCTGGTTTATCTTGCATGAGGCTAGCTATCAAAATAGTGACCGTTACCTGAGACTCGGCCTTAAAATGCTGGATTATATGTGGGAGAGAGGCTGGGATCAGCAGTATGGCGGCATCTTGTATTTTCTGGACGTCTACGGCAAACCGGTCCAGGAATACTGGCAGGACATGAAATTCTGGTGGCCGCAGAACGAAGCGCTGATTGCCACCCTACTGGCCTATACCATGACCGGGGAGGATAAATACAAGCAGTGGCATGAATCCCTGCGCCAGTACACGGAAAAATACTTTCACGATCATCAGCATGGAGAGTGGTTCGGCTATCTGCACAGAGACGGCTCTATCGCCCAGACGGCCAAGGGTAACCTCTTTAAAGGGCCTTTCCATCTGCCCAGACAACAATGGTATTGCATGCAGCTATTGAGCAGTTTCTTGTAACGCCTTCCTATTGTCAGCAAAAAACAAGATCATGCATCTGCGGTTTGTTCCAGTCTTAATGGCTGGAGCAGCCCTTTTATAAGACTTCCTATTACATCTCATTTTAAAATGATAAATTCGTATCATGGTTCCACTAAGAATTAGTACAGCAGAGCGACCGCACAGCCCGGTTCGCTTTGGTTTATTCAAGCGTAAAAAATGCGGACACAGGCTGTCCGGCAGCACAGCACCTGGCCTGATGCTACTTGGCTGCGTAGTTGCGCTGTTTTCCTGCAGCAACCCGCATAAAACCCATACATCATCCGGCAGCCAGGTCATCTCTGAGACCGTCACTGTCTTTGAGTCCGGCGCACAGGGCTACAAATCCTTCAGGATCCCTGCCATCATAAAAGCGCCCGACGGCAGCCTGCTGGCCTTTGCAGAAGGCCGCGTTGACGGCGGAGCGGACTTCGGTCATGTTAAAATCGTGGTCAGGTCCAGTAAAGACCAGGGAGATAGCTGGAGTACCATACGTGTAGCCGCCTCCAATGGTAAATTACAGGCCGGCAATCCGGCACCCATCGTTGACTATACGGACCCGGCCTACCCCAAAGGCAGGATATTTCTTTTTTATAACACCGGTAACGTTGATGAAGGGGAAATGCGCAAAAAGCTAGGGGTCAGAGAAGTCTGGTATGTTACCTCCACGGACAACGGCAATAGCTGGTCAGCACCTGTGAATATTACGGACCAGACCAGTAAAATAGATCAGCCCCGGTTAAAGACCAGCTGGAATCATCCTGAAGACTGGCGTAGTTATGCCAATACACCCGGACACGGGCTGCAGATCCAGACAGGACCTCATAAAGGCCGCCTGTATGTAGCGGCCAATCACTCCGAGGGGGATCCCAAGGCGGACTTCACCGATTATGTGGCCCATGGATTTTACAGTGACGACCATGGCAAGAGCTTCCACATCAGTGATAACAACGCTTTCAGGGGTTCTAATGAATCCACGGCAGCGGAAATATCCAATGGACGTTTAATGATGAACAGCAGAGACCAGAGCGGAAGACAGCCTTACCGCATCGTGGCCATCAGCAGCGACGCAGGTCAAAGCTGGGACACCACCTATTATGACAAACAGCTGCCGGATCCGGTCTGTGAAGGCGCTATTGTGACCCTGCAATATCAAAAAAAGCAAAAAGGACATAACATACTTGCTTTTTCCAATGCGGCCAGCAAAACCTCCCGTGACTCCCTCACTTTAAGGATCAGTTATGATGATGGCCTTAGCTGGAAAGATCATTATTTAATCGACCCCAAAAACACCGCCTACAGCGACCTGGTAGCCCTGGATAAAAATCAGGTCGGGATTTTGTATGAGGCCGAGGGTTACCATAAAATCAATTTCAAGAAAGTGAACTGGAAGCATGGACAGTGACCGTTCCAATTAAATGTATGATCTCCGCCAGTAAATTAAACAACACCGGATTTAAGTGGGTACTGATCGGCTTTATTTTTACCCTGCTCTGGTCATCGGCTTCCACGGCCACCAAAATAGGTCTCAAAGTGGCACAGCCGCTGACCATTGCACTGATGCGGTTTTTAATCGCCTCAGTGTGCATGTTGATTTATGCGCATATAATCCGGGGTTATCCGCTGCCCGGGGCCAGAGAGTGGAAGAAGATCACTATCTATGGTATTTTTAATATCACGATTTATTTAGGGTTATATGTACTGGCCATGAAGGACGTGACTGCCGGCATCGGCGCCCTGGCCATTGCCACCAGCCCCATATTTATCGGCCTGTTATCCGTCATTGTATTAAAACAGATCCCTCCGGCAAAAGTCATAGCGGCCTTATTGCTGGGCCTGTTAGGCGTTGTGGTGGCCGCCTGGCCACTACTGCACGGCACCGGCGTCTCAGTGAAAGGTCTGGTGATTTTGCTGATCGGCATGCTCTCCTATTCTCTGGCCTCCATCTACTTTAATAAAACGGACTGGCAGGGATTAAAAATTCTTACGATTAACGGTTGGCAGACCCTGATCGGCGGCATGCTGCTATTGCCGTTTTTATGCATGACGTACCATAAAGAAGCCAATCATTTTACTGCTGACTTCTGGATATCCTCAGGCTGGCTGGCCATTTTTGTATCCATTGCCGCCATTCAGTGCTGGCTGTGGCTGCTTAAATCAGCTCCCATAAAAGCAGGCATGTGGCTATATCTCTGCCCTATCTTTGGTTTTATTATTGCAGCAGTATTTATGGATGACCCGCTCTCTTTATATACGCTGACGGGTGTCGTTATGGTTCTGCTGGCACTGGTGATGGTACGCGGTAAAAGACCCAGGCAAAAAGCGGAGCTACAGCAAAAACAAGCCGAGCTGACGCATACCCAGCAGTCCCTTTCAGAATAAATATTTAAAGGTTATGACACAAAAGATAAATTCCGCCGGTAAGCCTGTACTGATCACCCATGCGCTGATCCATACCGGTTCTGGCAGGCTGGACAGTATCATTGAAGACGGCGCCATACTGATTAAAAATGGTAAAATCCAGGAAGTGTTTGCTTCCGGCAGCCTGCCTTTTACAAGCGACAACACGGAAATTATTGATCTGCAGGGACGCCGGCTGGCGCCGGCTCTGGTAGACATCCAGATTAATGGCGGCTATCAGCGCTATTTTTCAAAAGACCCGGATGAAGCCACCCTGCTGGATATCACCCGTTCCTGTCACGACTACGGCACGCTTCATTTTTTACCCACCTTAATTTCTTCACCTACCAAGGTGATTATTCAGGCGATAGGCGCTATCCGCGCTTTTAAAGAAAAATACCCGGAGGCGGGCGTGCTGGGCATGCACCTGGAAGGTCCATTTTTTAACCCTGTTAAAAGAGGGGCCCATAGCGCCTCTATCGTCCGCAAGCCCACGGATCAGGAACTGGAGACCATTGTAAAAGAAGGCCGGGATATCATAAAAGTCATGACCCTGGCTCCGGAAATGTTTACCGACGACCAGCTGCGCTTTTTAATGGATCAGGGCATACTTTTATCTGCCGGTCACTCTGATATGAGTTATGAACAGGCCATGCACTATTTTGATCTGGGCATCAACCTGGTCACCCATTTATACAATGCCATGTCAGGATTCAGTCCCAGAACACCGGGCTTTTCGGGCGCCGCTCTGGAAAGAAAAGGAGTCTGGGCACCTATAATCCTGGATGGTCATCATGTTCATTACGGCGCTGCCAGACTTGCCCACCAGGCCAAAGGCGAGCAGCTCTTTTTGATTACGGACAGCAGCTTTCTGGGCCGCAGGGTCCGGGAATTCACCTGGGCTGATTTTGACGCCAAAATGACGGATGGCACCTACCGCAATAAGGAAGGCAATCTGGCAGGAGCCGCTATTTCAATGGTCGAAGCCTTGCAAAATGCCTTAAACCATCTACCCGTGACGGAGCCGCAGGCGCTGGCCATGGCCACCAGCCGCCCGGCAAAAGCGCTGGGACTCGACCGGCAGGTAGGCTATATAGCCCCTGGCTATCCGGCCCGGTTCTGCGTATATGACGCCGGATTTAACAACCTGGAGCCCCTGGTTGTATAAAAAGCCTCATTGAGGGTAAACAGCATAACGGTACAACATAAAAAATCCTGATCCATATTGACTGTCAATATGGATCAGGATTTTTTAATGCAGTATTACCCCTTGTTTAATTATGGGCGTAGTACTCGCCTTTGGGCACTTTAAACATGGAGGATTTCTGGAATTTGCTGAATTCTTTAATCAGACCATCATGCATATGCCCCCAGTTACTGAAACGGCTGGGATTATAAGAAGCAAACAGCCACTGATTATAGGCCTCAAAAATACCCAGTTTTAAGAGCTGCTGTTGTCTGTCAAAGAGTTTAAACGGAAAGTTTTTCGCATTGTCGCTATTGAACCAACTCACAATGAACTGTCCTCTTAAAGCATACAGGCTTTCCGGGGTCACGCCGCCGGATACCATATCCTGGAACTGCTGTAATGTTGTAGCCACCGCCTTTTCAAAATCCTGCCCATTATCAACATAGTTTTGTAATACGGCAGGGGTTGCAAATAATGCAGCATACTGATCCGTCACTACTGTACGGATTTCTGATGTTCTGCCGGAAAAAGATTCAAAATTGATGAACATTTCTCCGTACAGCACACTCCATAGCGGGTTAGCGTGTTCGGCATAGAACTTCGCCAGAAAATAATAATTACTACTGATAGAAGGGCCTACTTCAATACCTTTCTCCCAGGCGTCTTTCGCCTGAGGTGCTTTTTTATTCTGATTGAGCGCATCGCCCAGTTCTGCATACAGCAGGCTGTTTTCCGGATATTTAGCTACGGCCTGACTGTACACTTTTTCAGCTTCCGCATATTTGGAATCTGCCCGGTAAGCGGACCCTAATATCTGATAACACTGCTCATCCGCATCCGGGCTGGCAATCAGCTGTTTGCCGGCCTCAATGGCTTTAAAGTAATCTTTTTTCCAGGTATTAATAGAGGCCTCGTCTTTTAATAGGCTCAGATTATCCGGATAACTTTGTCTGGCCACTGCTATAATGGAAAGCGCTTTATCCAGATCGCCATCCTTAGCCTTATCCATGGCCTGTTTATGGGCGTCTACGACACCCGCCTGTCCAAAGGATACCAAGGCGCCTAATAAAAGCATAGGTAATACCAGTAATTTCTTCATAATGTTCTATTGATGTTAAAAGATTGAATTTTAAGTTGTTACTTATTATTTAATCAGGTGCGTCAGTAACCCGTCCCGTAATTTAGGTTCAAACCAGGTGCTTTTCGGAGGCATTACATTGCCACTGTCCGCAATTGCAAATAACTGCTGGATGTCTACCGGATACAAACTAAATGCCAGAACCATCTCCCCAGCGTCTACACGGGCTGTCAGCCCCTCCAGACCACGGATGCCCCCCACAAAATCAATTCTCTTATCAGTACGCTGATCCAGGATGCCTAAAATCGGACCCAGCACATTTTTTTGCAAAACACTGATATCCAGTACACCTACCGGATCCTGCTCATCAAAACTACCGGGTTTGGCCACCAGTTCATACCATGTATGATCGATATAAAGTCCGATATGATGCAGCGCAGCAGGCTTTACAGGCTGCACGCTCGGGGTCACCGTAAAGTTGGCGGATAATTTTTCTAAAAATTCTGTGGTAGTCAGGCCATTCAAATCCGTGATCACCCTGTTATAATCCAGGATCTGAAGTTCGCTGGCAGGGAATAAAGTGGTCAGAAAATAATCCGATGCAGGCGTCTTTGCGGCGCCCAGTCCTTTACGGACCTTGGCTGCGGAAGCTGCCCGGTGGTGACCGTCCGCAATATAGGTTTCAGGCACCTGCTTTTCAAAGATATCTGTAATCTGCCGGATGGTTTGCGGGTTGTCTACCAGCCAGACGCTGTGACGAATCCCGTCATCTGCCACAAAATCATAAATGGCGGTGTGCGCATCCTTCCACTGACTGATCAGTTCATTTAATACCGGCACATCTCTATAGGCCAGAAAAACATTCCCTGTCTGAGCCCCGGTAATGGTAATATGATTGATACGATCCTGTTCTTTTTCCGGACGGGTAAATTCATGTTTTTTAATCACGTCCTGTTCATAATCATCCACGGAACTCACCGCCACAAGACCGGTCTGGCTTTTACCATTCATTACCAGCTGATAAATATAATAAGCCGGCGACGCCTCCTGCACTAAAATGTGATTATCGATAAAGGCCTTCAGATTTTCTTTTGCCTTTTCATAAACGGACGGGTCATGAATGTCTACTGATTCCGGCAGGTCTATTTCACTTTTGGTAATATGTAAAAAAGACGCGGTGTTTTCGGCAGCCTCTTTTTTTGCTTCCTCCCGGTTCAATACATCATAAGGTCTGCTCGCTACGCCTGCGGCAAAATTTTCCGCAGGTCTTAAAGCGTTGAAAGGTTGTATTTTACTCATACTCTTTTATAATTGCGCTGTATCCGGATTCATTCCGGATACAGCAGCTAAATGATTCAAAAACAGGATTGCTCCTTTAGGATGAACAATTATTTTATTTGTTGGCCTGATTAAATTTCTCCATCAGATCCACCAGTGCCTGAACGCTGGACAGTGGCATAGCGTTATACATGGAAACGCGCAGTCCGCCCACACTTCTGTGCCCTTTGACCCCTACCATTGCGTTTTCTTTACAAAGTTCCAAGAACGGTGCTTCTAAATCTTTATTGCTGGTGGTAAAAGTGGCATTCATTAAAGACCGGTCCTGCTTGTCTACAATCGGCGTAAATACCTCCAGATTGTCCAGTGCACTATAGAATAAGTCGGCCCGCTGCTTCGCTCTTTTTTCCATTTCTGCAAGTCCGCCCTGCTCTTTAATCCAGCGCATGGTTAACATGGACACGTATACGGCAAACACCGGCGGCGTATTAAGCATGGATTCTGCCTTAATATGGCCCTCATAATCTAAAATCGGAGAGATATTTCTACCGGTCTTACCCAGCATATCTTTTTTGATAGCCACGATGGTCGTACCTGCCGCCCCTGCATTTTTTTGTGCCCCTGCATAAATCAAGGCATGTTTGTCAAAGGCAACGGGTCTGGAAAAAATATCACTGCTCATATCGGCAATAAGCGGTGTCTGTCCCGCTTCCGGAAGGGTATGCCACTGCGTTCCTTCTACCGTATTATTGCTGGTATAATGTAAATAGCTGCTGCCATCAGGCACTGAGAAAGTTTTCTGGATATAGCTGTGATTGCGATCAGAAGTATCGCCGATAACATCCGCCTGTCCGAAAACAGAAGCCTCTTTAATGGCCTTTGAGCCCCAGATACCGTTTTTGATATAGGCCGCATGTCCGCCCACAGGCAACAGATTAAGCGGGACCTGCATAAATTGCGTAGTCGCACCACCTTGCAAAAATAGGACGCTATAGGTATCGTCCAGTCCCATTAATTCTTTAACCAGCGATCTGCCCTCCTCAATAACTTCTGTAAACCAAGGAGTTCTGTGTCCAATTTCCAGGATGGACAAACCCAGGCCATTAAAATCTATAACGGCTTCGCTGGCCCGTCTGAGCACTTCGTCTGGAAGGATAGACGGTCCTGAATTAAAATTGTGCCTTTTCATTACTGAAAAATGTTTAAATGATGATCTGATGATAGATTTTGAGGCGGAAAGTTACGAGAAATGCCTGACCTTACCATATTAGGAGCCGGGAACTTCTAAATATGACAGAGACTGGCAAAAAAAAGCCGGAAAACACGTTTATTACAAACAGTTGTTTTCCGGCTTTGGGTATTATTTGAATAATATAGTCCGCTTAAGACTTGGTCGCCTCCTCAACAAACTGATCATTTAAGGAGTCTATTAATTCCAATACCTCGTCCCGTCCCGCTTTTTTAGTAGCACTGGTTACGATCACCTGAGGCAGGAACTGCCAGCTGGTCTTTAACTCTTCCAAAAAGAGCTCAACGTTGCGTTTCACCACACCGGGTTTTTCTTTATCCGATTTGGTATACACCAGGGTAAAAGGAATCTGCCAGTGTCCTAACGCCATAACGAACTCCAGATCAATAGCCTGGGGCTTATGTCTTGCATCAATCAACACAAACAGATGCATCAGGTTTTGCCGGCCCGAGATATACTCTTCAATCATTTTAGACCAGGCCTTTCTGGACTTTTGAGCCACTTTAGCATAACCGTAACCCGGCAAATCCACCAGATACCAGTTAAACTTAGGTCCTTTTTCCTTTTGGCTGCTCTCAATGGCAAAATGATTGATCATCTGCGTTTTGCCAGGTGTGGCAGAAGTCTTGGCCAGGGACTGCCGCTGACAAAGCATATTGATTAATGAGGACTTGCCTACATTGCTTCTGCCTATAAAGGCGTATTCCGGACGATCCGGTGCCGGACATTTTTGCCAGGTCGGGCTGGAAATCAGATAGGACGCGTTTTTTATTACCATGGGGCAAAGATAACATATCCGGCCCAAAGGGCAGAAAAACAGCGGGCACCCCTGTCAACTTCTCTGTGATTTATTATCCCGTTTTTAAGGTGGGAAAGCAGGCTGCATTGTTTATACCGCACTACGCGTCCCTTGGTAAGCCTTTGACTCCCTTAGTATCCTCTGAAAAAACCAATCCCCTATCTGATAATTTTGCTAATTTTATTGTTTATCCGGTTATTTAGTGCAGCACGTACAGCAATTTAAAAATGAAAAGACCACCCGATATGCGACCTTTTTTCTTACTTACCCTCCTTTCGCTACTGAGCCTGGAGATTACCGCGGCCCAAAGCGCGGAGGTAGCCCATATACACATTCTTGACAGTGGCCGGTCCACCAATTTAAGGGGACTCAGTTCCCGGGACGGATCAGAAATATGGGTAAGCGGTTCCAACGGCTGGGTAGGACATACTAAGGACGGCGGGAGCTCCTGGAACTGGCTGCAACCTCAAGGTTATCAGCAACGGGATTTTAGAGACGTCCAGGCCCTTGGCAATGGCTCGGCAGTTATTATGGGTATCGACACACCGGCTGTGCTACTCAAAACTACCAGTGGCGGCACTGCCTGGAAGCAGGTATATTTTAATAATACGCCCGGTATGTTTTTAGATGCCATGGATTTTTCAGACAATCAAAACGGGATTGTGGTGGGTGACCCGGTTGGCGGACAGATATTTTTAGCGCGAACCCAGGACGGGGCTGAAAGCTGGCAGGCATTTACGCCTGTTTTTAAAGATTCTGTTCTCAGTGGGGAAGCTTTTTTTGCTGCCAGCGGCAGCAATATCCACCTGGAGGACGGCGGTTATTTTCTACTGCCCAGCGGAGGAGCCGTCTCCAGATTCTGGAATAGCAGCCGTCAGCGCGCACCCGTATTACTGCCGCTGCAACAGGGTATTTTATCCGCCGGCCCCAACGGCATGGATGTGCAGGGTAACATCATCGCTATTGCAGGAGGAGATTATACAAAGCCAGGACAGGGTGACAGTTGTTTTGCGCTGTCTTTTAACGGTGGTAGAACCTGGGAGCCGCAGCATGCCTTACCGGGTTATGGAAGTGCGGTTGCGATTATTAATAAGCATACGCTGATTGCCTGCGGACTCACCGGCGTATGGATCAGCTATACGAGCGGTAAATCCTGGCAGACCCTGGATAACACGCCTTTTAATGCGCTGCTTTATATTAAAAAACAAAACCGGTTGTTACTGGCAGGCCCTCATGGCAAAATCGGTGTCCTGGAGAACTTTTAAGTGCTAATAAGCCCGGGATGTTTCAGATGTCAGGAATTTATGTAATTTCGGAGTAGTCAAACCCAAACGCTTAAGGTTATGCAATCCTTTATCATTAATATTCCGGATGAAAAAGTAGACTTTTTTCTGGAACTGGCTGAAATGCTGGATTTTGAAGTCCTGGAAATCGAAGAGGACGAATTTACCGTGGAAGACGATACGCCGGCCGAGGAGCCTCAGCCTAAACGTCCGGATACTACATTCCGTAAAAATGCCAAAAAGGATAAAAACAATCAGGAGGATTCCTTCAGTGACGATCCGTTTTTGGACTGGGACGCAGAAAGGCAAAATGCCAAAAAGAATAAATACTGAAAATCATTACCTTTCCAGTTTTCAACTATTGATTTAAACGCAGCACCCATGATCAACCATTCGAAAAATAAAAGACCGGCATTTTTGATAGCCGGCATGACTTTGTTTGCAGGCCTCACCTTTTACAGTTGCACGAAGGATGACACATCTACAGCGGACAATTATCAACTGGAAGGCACCTGGCAGCTATACAAGACACAATCAGGGGCGCTGCCCGACTCTACCTACGAACTCAGTTCGGATAACGAAATTATTTTTGCACCTAAATATTATTGGCGTTACCATAACGGAGCACTTCTTGATTCGGGCACCTACTTTCTGACCAGCAGCGAACTCAGTGACTCAGGTTTTTATGCCCAGATCAATGACGAAAATCAAACTTTCAGCACGCTGATTTTAAAGGGAGACACCCTGTTTTTAAGTGGCCGGGGTATTATTATGAATACGGAAACTTTTATAAAAACATCCGACAACAGCACCCAGCCTTAAAATAGACGACACTTGCGGTAACGCTGTTTTACACATTCATAAAATCAAATCGCCACCATTTTAATACTTAAATGATGGCGATTTTTTTAATTCTAAACACTAAACTCTAAACTCTATTTCAAATTTCGGTATCCTGAACTTACCGGCTGCGCTGGGTTCTGCTGGTGGTAGTTCTGCTTGCGCCCCTGCTGTCCTGTTTAATGGTACGATTGGTTTGCTTAATCGCCTTTTTTTCCTCTTTTTTAACGATCGTAGTATTACGGCGGTCGTTATTATTACCATTACCAGGTCTGTTATTACCATAATGGTTACCATTATTACGCATGGCTTTATAGGCATTATTATCTCTTAACATAGGCTGAGGACTATGCCCTTTATACTTACCATAATGTTCAATATCATATTTGTTATTCTGATAAGGATTTTTACGGTTTACAACCACCTTATAGGAATTATAGATATTGTAGTTACGATAGTAACCTGGTAAGGTACTGGCAAAATGCCATCTGTTGTTCAACAGGTAGATGTATTGCGCAGTCACCACATTGTAGTAGGCATTGATATCAGGAAGATAATAATAATCTACATAATCATATCCGGCAGGTCCCCACTCTGGCTGGCTTCCTATATTAATGCTGATATTGATCTGTGCTTTAGACTGACCGGTAAAAAATACACCGGCAAGAACACTCATTATAACGATAATCTTTTTCATAACTTAAAATTTAACGGGTTAAATAATTTAAATACCCTATGCTAATTTTATCCTTTTGTGCTTTTGCTTCAAATCTTTTTACTGAACCGTCGCACATATATAAGATGGCCAATTGTATTTGAAGTTAATTCTGAAAGGTTAGTTTTAGGTAAAATCGACCAATCTTTCGGTAATCTGGTTAAATCAACCTGTCTGGCCCCTTATCAAAATAAAATTTAATTGATTATCAATAAATTAAGAACTTTCACCTGTGGATCGGTCTGGCGCTCACATAAAAACCATCACCCTTGTTTTTATCTTTAGAACAGACCTTGCTGATAATTTACGGGAAGGTGATGGTTTTTAAAATTTCTGTTTAAAATGCATCCCCATACGGGCAGACATTAATGGCCGGCTTTGTCAGACTTATTCTGCCCCTGCCTGCTATTTGTTTTTTTCTCAGATGGCTCCTTGGTTTTCTTGTTGCTTTTGCCGCTTTTAGAATTTCCCTGGTTTTTTATATTCTTATAGTCCTGATTATCCCTTAGCATTTGCTGACCGGTCTGCCCTTTATATTTACCATAATTTTGAATATCCTGTTTATTGTTCTGGTAAGGCTTTTCCCGGTTAACGACTACCTTATAGGCGTTATACACATTGTAGTTTTTATACCGGCTGGGTAATTTTTTTGCAAAATGCCATTTATTATTGAGTAAATAAATATACTGCGCCGTAGAAATATTGTAATACGCATTGATGTCCGGCAGGTAATAATAATCCACATGATTATAGCCTGAAGGCCCCCACTCCGGCTGACTACCGATATTTACGTTTACATTCACCTGCGCCTTCACATGACCGGCTAAAAGTACTGCAGCAAAAAGGCTGAGCATTACCAAAACTTTTTTCATAATTTTAATTTTAAGGGTGTTTTATATCCCTGTTGTCGTTGTTTAATCCCACAAAGATAGATGGGTTATCCGTGTCAAAGGAACAAGCAGCGTGCTAGGTTTGGCAAAAATCGACCAGGCCTTTAGTTTTAAAGACCAATGCGTTTTATTTGTCTATTGCCAGGCAGCATTAATAGACAACCATACATCAAATGTTTAATGGCGGCAGGATTTAACCGGTATAGAGAGCAGCACTTCCTGCAAAATTTATTGAAACAGCAAAGGGGCAAACCGGGTCAGATAAATACGCCAGTTTGACCACATGTGCCACCGGTCGCTCTCAAAATAGGTATATTTAATATGCAGGCTATCCAGTCTATTTCTGTAGTCGGACACTTCTTTATACAAAAAATCGTCTTTGCCGATTCCTATCCAATAGTTTTTAAAGCCGGATTTTTGCAGTGTCAGTAACTTCTGGTTCAAATGGCCATAGATATCTCCAGCCGTGTCCGTTCTTGGCAGAATTGCCGGAGAGAAAAGACCGATGTAATCAAACGTTCCTGGATTATTGGCAGATATATACAGGCTGTGAAAACCACCCATGGATAGTCCGGCAATGGCCCGGTGTGCTTGATCATTGATCGTTCTGTAATGTGCCTGGACATATTTTTGAATATCTGAGAAGGAGGCCTCAAAAACGCCGTCCATAGTATGTGGGAGCGCAAAGTCGATGGGCTCTAAGTTATCTGGGGTAAAGCCCGGTGCCGCCTTTTTTGCGGCATTCCCATTGGGCATCACCACAATCATCGGTTTTGCCTTGCCGGCGGCAATCAGATTATCCAAAATCTCGGCTGCCCTGCCAAGGGTCAGCCAGGCCGTTTCGTCTCCGCCCATTCCGTGCAATAAATATAGCACCGGATAGCGCTGCCTGCTATCCGCATAACCGGCAGGCGTGTAGACGGCCATCCTTCTTTCAGCATTTAACCCTGGAGATGGATACCAGGGGTACTCTACTGTTCCGTGGGGTACGTTTTGTACCTTATACCCCTCGGCGCGGTCTCCATCGATATAAAAAACGCTAAACTGTGCCCCTACATCGCGCAACACATACACATTTGCCGGATCTACCATCGTTACGCCGTCCACCGTTAACTGATACATATATAAATCTGATGGAATATTGTCTGACGTATACTGCCATACGCCGTCCGCTCCCTTTGTCAAAGCAGCAGACTTGCCCTGGGCCAGCCAGTCGCCTTTCACCAGCACTTCCTTAGCGCCGGGCGCTTTAATGCGGATGGTCACCTGATGACCTTTAATGACAGGGGAGACTACCGGTAAAGTCTGATTACCGAGGTTTTGTTGCGCTTTGGCTGTAAATTGCAGGCAAATGCATACACATAATAATAAGGCTGAAAAACGGCTGGTTTTCATAATAATCATTTAGAGAAACAATCCGGTTACTTTTAAAGGCTGCCATAAAATCCTATCGAACACCCTTTTCAAAGTTAATCATTTGTTGTTAACTTCTCTAAATTTACAACCCCGGACATGGCAAAATCACTAACGCTTTTCAGTTGTTAGGGGTGCGGGGTGCTCACGAACTTTCACTTTCATCATAGCCACCGCACCGAATACCATAAAGGCACCGGCCATCACCAGGGAATAAATAGCATTGCTATGGTAAAAGTATTTAAGGATGAGGCCGCCCAGCAGTCCATTCACAATTTGCGGAATGGTAATAAAGAAATTAAAAATCCCCATATATACGCCCATTTTTCTGGCAGGCAGAGAAGAGGCCAAAATAGCATAAGGCATAGCCAGGATACTTCCCCATGCCATCCCGATGCCAACCATCGGGGCTAATAACCAGTATTTGCTCTGAATAAAATATATGGATATCAGACTGATACCTCCGATTAATAATGAACCGGCATGCGTCGCTTTTTTGCCCAGCTTTTTGGCAATGGAGGGCAACAGCAAAGCATACACAGCCGATACACCGTTATAAACGCCAAATAGCACTCCGACCCAGTTTCCGGCATCTGCATAGGCCGCAGAAGCGGTATCAGCGGATGGAAGATGATAAATATGTTCCGCTACGGCGGGGGTCGTAAAAACCCACATGGAAAATAAGGCAAACCAGGAAAAAAACTGCACCCATCCCAGCTGGCGCATGGTCAGCGGCATTTTTCGGATATCCCTGATGATTGTTTTTATGCTGCCTTCACTTTTAATCACTTCATCCACGACGTCCAGCTCTTTGATTTCATTTTGCTCATACAGCTTTGCCTGCTCGGGACTATATTCCTTGGTGGTAAATATGGTCCATAGGATGGCTGCCACCAGCACCGCCGCCCCGATATAAAAGGTAATGATGACGTTTAAGGGCACTTCGCCCGCAGCCGCCGTAGCCTGTACATGAAACACTTCAGCCAGTAAATAAGGCATGACGGAGCCAAGAATCGCTCCTGCCCCGATCAGAAAAGTCTGAATGGAAAAGCCAAGGCTCGCCTGACTATCCGGCAACTTGTCTGCGACAAGCGCCCTGAAAGGCTCCATGGCCACATTAATGGAAGCGTCGGTAAGCATCAGCATACTTGCGCCCACAATGATCGGCGGTAATAAATAAGCCAGAAAAGAGGCATTGGGCATCACCATCAAGGCAAGGGCCGTGAGTAAAGCACCGACCAGGAAGTATGGCTTTCTTCTACCGAACCTGGTCCAGGTTTTATCACTGAAATGACCGATTAAGGGCTGTATAATCATGCCCGTTAAAGGAGCCGCTAACCAGAACAAAGACAAATGATCCACTTCCGCCCCAAAAGTCTGTAAAATCCTGGAAGCATTTCCATTTTGTAAAGCAAACGCAAACTGAATCCCGAAAAAGCCGACACTCATGTTGAAGATGCTCTTAATGGATAACTTTGGCTTTGTCATTTGTATCTTTGATGTAGTCATGTCCTGTTGTTTTCTGAACCAAATTACTATAAACCCTTTAAATAAATGTATCATCCGGCCTTAAACAATGGCGCGCTTAACGAATTCGCCAAACCTGAAACCCGCCGGCCGGAAGTTCAATCTCAATGGTGTTCCCATCTAAGGCAAAGCTATCGTCATTTGTATTGGAGAGCAGCGGCCTTAAGGCCTTCGCAGCACCCAAAGACACAGAGTCCGGCAAGTTGAGTGCTGCATGCAAACTTGATTTATGGTTGAAATTTGCCGCAAAAAACAGGGTCTCCTGTTGATTATAGCGCAGATAGGCAAAACCTAGTTTACCCAGACCGGGGCTCTTAATTACTGAGAGTTTTCCATCATGCATGACGGAGTGGCGGGAGATCATCCTGAATAAACTCTGATAAAAAGCCCTTAGACTGCGCTGCCTGTCATCTAAATGCCCCCCGTCAAATTTTCCTTCATTCACCCAATGCTGATAAACAGGAATTCCCCAGTAATCAAAAAGAGTGGTTCTGCCATCGGCTCCGCCGAAGCCCTCAGCCTCATTGGCGCTGACGCCTAACTCCTGTCCGAAATATAACAGAACCGGCCCCGGGCCGACGGTTGCAGCCACACCCATGGCCGCTTCACCCCAGAAAGCATCTCCTGCAAAACTATTTGAGGCGATACGTTCTTCATCATGATTTTCAAGAAAGTTGAGCATATGGCCGGCAAATGGACGCTGTTGATTCAGCACCTGCGTTATTTGCGCCGTATTTGCGCCGCTGTCATTTTTTATGATGGGTTTTAGTGCATCATATAAACCTACTTTATTATACAGATAATCAAAGGTACCCGGTTTGGTAAAGGCGGCATATTTTTGAGGATCATACGCTTCAGCAATAAAAATAACATCCGGGTATTTGGCTTTCACCTGTGCTATAACAAAAGACCAGAATGGCAAAGGAACCATTTCTGCCATATCACATCTAAACCCATCCACTCGCTGTCCGGCCCAATAGAAAAGAATATCTCTCATCTTTGTCCATACGGGAGGCATCGGATTAAAATGAGAGGAATCCCCGTGGAATAAGTCAATACCATAGTTCAGTTTAACTGTCTCATACCAGTCATCAATAGAAGGGTCCGGCCTGAGCACGTTATTACCCGTCACCTTTGCAGGCACCTCAGCAAACCTTCCGTCCTTTAGGGCAGAAGTAAACTCCGGCCCTCCGGCGTCCACACCGGCAGGCACTTTAAAGGCCGTACCGGGCAAATAGTAAAAATCATTATTAGCACTGAAATTCAGTGATTTATCATCTTTTGCTCCAAAATCAACGATGCCAGCCGGTTTTTTATCGGAATGGTAACTCCGGGCCACATGATTGGGAATAAAGTCCATAATGACTTTTAAACCATGCTTATGTGTTCTGGCAATAAGGGAATCAAACTCCAGGAGGCGGTGATCAACATTTGATGCCAGATCCGGATCTACATCATAATAATCCTTTACCGCATAGGGGGAACCGGCTCTTCCTTTGACCACGTCAGGATCATCGGGCTGAATACCATACCTGCTGTAATCAGTCATGGTAGCGTGTTCCAGCACACCCGTATACCAGATATGCGTTACCCCCAACGCTTTGATACTATCCAGTGCCCTGCCGGTAATATCATTAAACTTACCTACGCCATTTTGTTCAATAGATCCGTAAAAATGATTGGTCAGGTTCTGGTTACCAAATAATCGTACGAATACCTGATATATAACAGGTTTAGTGGTACTGATCGCGGCTGCGGCCCGCTCACTATTTTGTTGCTTCCCCTTGTTTTGACAGCTACCTAACATCAAAACGGCCATTGCCGCCAAACAAGCCTTTTTAAGCCCTTTACAGACAAGAGATTTATTCATTATTTCTTTAATTGCAAGATAGTTATGCCATTTGCAGGAAGTGTAATTTCCTTAATATCTGACAACTCTTGCCCTGTCAATACATTTATTGCACTATGATAGCCTGCTACACTTTCCTTGTACCGGTCGGTAGTCAGCTTCTTCTCACTGTCATTTTTATTAATAATAACCATTACACTTTCTGCAGCCATATACCGAAAGTACACATAGATTTTATCTTCCGGTACATATTGCATTAATTTTCCTGTCTGCAGTGCATGACTGGTCTTTCTGAATTGAGCCAACGTCCGGACAAAGTTAAAGGCCTTATTCTCCATCACAGTCCGGCCGGCCGCATGAAACTTGTCAGTGGTATCTTTATTCCAGCCGCCCGGAAAGTCTTCTCTGACCAGCCCGTCCGGATTTGAAAAGTTCTTCATCAGGATTTCCGTTCCGTAATAGATCTGAGGCACACCCCGCATGGTCAGCAAAATCCCCATTCCTTGCTGAAATTTATTAAAATCCTCTCCTACCATGGAGTAAAAACGGCTCATGTCATGATTATCCAGGAAAACTTCATTTTGTTCAGGATGTTTGTATAAAAAATCCAGGGACAAAACGGCATACAACTTATTGGATCCATCGACCCAGCCTTCCTTATCATTCAAAAATCCGTAAATCGCATCTTTTAAGGCCGCATCCGTTACGCCAGGCAAATGGGTATCGAGTCCTCTGTTCACGGTATTGCCGCCGGTAAAAAAAGCCTGTTCAGCAGGTGTCGTCACCAGCGTTTCCCCAAATATGGATAGATGCGGAAATTGTCTTAAAACCGCCTTCGCCCAGTCCGCCATAAATTCCGGGTCGTTGTAAGGGTACGTATCCAGGCGCAGGCCATCAATTCCCGCATATTCTATCCACCAAATATGATTCTGTGTCAGATATTTATCGACAAAAGGATTATTCTGGTTTAAATCCGGCATGGTTGGAACAAACCAACCGTCCAGCATTACTTTTTTATCCGTTTCTGACCGGTGTACATCCATCAACGGCTGATCACGGTAACTGCTGTTGGTATAGGAAGGCCACTGATGCACCCAGTCCTTCATGGGCAGGTCCTGCATGATCCAGCCTTCAGAACCGATATGATTGTGTACCACATCCTTAATCACCTTAAGCCCCATGCTGTGTGCTTTTTCCACATAAGCTTTATAAAGTTCATTGGTGCCGAACCGTGGATCAATTTTATAGATATCCGTAGCGGCATACCCGTGATAGGAGGCGCTGGACATATCATTTTCGATCATGGGGGTTGCCCAGACAGCAGTGGCGCCCAAATCCTTAATATAATCCAGATGATTCATCAGCCCCTGTATATCTCCACCATGACGCTCATACATGGAATCTCTGTTTAGGGACTGATCCTTCATACCAGCTACTTTGTCGTTGGAAGGATCTGCGTTGGAAAAACGGTCCGGCATCACCAGATAAATTAAATCCTTATTTGTTACGCCTTGGTTGCGGCCCGGATCTGAACTCGGCTCAGCCAACTCATACGCATAAACCAGGTCTTTGGCCCCTTTTTTTGTAAAACGTAAATCAAACTTTCCAGGCCTGGTTCCTTTGTCAATGATCAGGTCAATAAACAGATAATTCGGGTTTTCCACCTGATGCACCTTTATTAAATGCACCCCGGGATAACTGAAATTTACGGTTCTTGCGGCAATATCCTTTCCATGCACCAGTAATTGCAAGGAAGAGTCTGCCATATCCACCCACCAGGACATAGGCCTTACACGTTCCAGCGGCTTTAACTGCGCTCTTGCAACATTCATCTTACAAACGCAAGTACCTATTATAAATACCAGTAAAATCTTAAAAGAACCCCTCATCTGATTACGATTTGAATAATAATGTATACTTATTGAATGCTGATTACAATTTCGTCGTCACTGTTTTTAATAACATGACTCAGCACATCCTCCCCTTCCAGCGGATTGGCCACCCCCTGAGGATCGAATTTTGAAATGGGCGTTAACAGCGCTACAAAATCTTTTTTAAAGCTTACCTCGTGCCCGCCGATGGAGAAATGTTCCTGTTGTCCAAAACCATGCATGACCAGTTTAATATTTTTAAATAGGGAAGCCCTGTTTCCGGTTTTCTTTTTAAGTATAATCCGGTTATTTGCGGGATCATACACAAAGTCTCTTTGATAATAATCGCCTGACTGATAGTTATATGATTTTCCGTCATCCTCATAATAACTGTAGGTATTATCTGTATGGCCCTTATAAATATTTAATACCAGGGTATCTTTGGGCAATTGCTGCGTAGACTGTACCAGCGACTGCATGGGTATAAAGCTACTGCCTTTTACATAGACAGGCAATTTATTATAAGCCAGTTTGATAATTTTCTCCTCATTGCCATTTTGCACAGCTCCGGTATACAGGTCATACCAGATCCCCTTGGGGAAATAGGCTTCACCGAACTGCTCTTTACTCTCAAAAGGCAGCACCAGCATATCAGGCCCGAATAAATATTCATTTTGATAACGGGTATCATAGATCTTGTTATCAAAGCTATAATCGATAGCCAGGCTACGCATCACCGGCAGCCCGTTTTGCGTGGCATTATAAAAATTTGAATAGATATAAGGCATTAACCGGTATCTCAGGCCGATAAAATTGCGGGCGATTTCAGTAACTTCTTCTCCAAAGGTCCAGGGTTCCGCTGATTTCGTATTGACCGCGGTGTGCCCTCTGAAATACGGCGTAAATGCACCAATCTGTATCCATCTGGCATATAAAGGTATACTTGGGTTGCCGGTAAAGCCGCCGATATCCATTCCGGTAAAGGCAACTCCACTCAGGCCCAGGCTATTTAATAAGCGAACCCCGGCAATCATATGATCATCCTCGGCACGGTTATCCCCCGTCCAGATAGCCGTATATCTTTGCAGCCCGGCATATCCTGCACGTGTCAGAATAAAGGGCCTTTCATTAAAACTCTTTTTAGCACCTTCATAGCTGGCTCTGGCCATCTGAAGAGCATACACATTATGGGCACCAATGGTCGTAGCCCCCTGACCGTCATAATCAAATAATACATTAAATGGCATCTTATTGCCCCAGCTGGCAATCTCATTCATGTCATTCCAGATACCGTCCACTCCGGTGTTAGCCAGGAATTTCACCTTTTCTTCCCACCAGTCTCTGCCTTTCTCACTGGTAAAATCAGGGAAATTACACCAGCCCGGCCATACCTCAGCTGTAAAAGGCTGACCATCGGGGTATTTAATGAAGACATCCTTTTGTGTACCGTCCTCATAGGCAGGATATCCGTTTTCAACTTTAATACCCGGATCAACAATAACCGTTGTTTTAAAGCCCATGGCTTCCAGTTCCTTATTCATTTCTGCGGGTTGAGGAAATCTTTTCTTATCCCAGGTAAACAGCTTATATTTTTCCATATAATGGATATCCAGCGTAATACCGTCGGCCGGAATTTTCTTTTCTCTGAGGGTTTTGGCAATCCTGATAACCTCTGTATCGGGATAATAACTGTAACGATTTTGCTGATACCCTAAACTCCAAAGCGGCGGTAAAGCCATGCGTCCGGTAAGCGCCGTATAATCCGTAATAATATCCGCTACTGTTTTACGGTAAATGAAATAATAATTCATCTCACCGCCGTCAGCGCCGAAAGAGGAAAAGCGGTTATTGCTGGCCCCAAAATTAAAATCAGACTTAAAAGTATTATCCATGAATATTCCATAGCAAAGCTGATCATGTAAACCGATATAAAATGGAATGCTGGAATAGATCGGATCTTCATTTGCACCGTATCCGTAAGAATCATTGTTCCAGTTCACATAACCGGTGCCCTTTCTATCCAGATTACCCGTCTTCTCACCCAGGCCAATAAATCTTTCTTCCGGCTGTAATTTTTTATAGGTAGTCACCTGTTCTCCAATCCAGCTGGTACCCATGCTGGCAATATCTTCATTAATCAATTTGCCATCCTTGCTGTAAAATGCTACGGCAAAAGGGTCTTTATTAATCTTTACCTCTACGCTATCCGTGGAAAACACGATCTGATCACCGGACTGCTCCCAGGCGGTTTTCACCGACTGCGGCTTTTCTACAACCGCATAGGAAAAGTCCTTACCTAACACTTTTTTGTCCATCCTTACACGAATCACCGTTGGAGAATAGGCCAGGATCTCAACATAACTGTTTGTTGTTTTAATGGCAATCCCATGCTCCACTTGTTTCACTTTTTCCACTTTCCCGGGCGTCAACAGCCCATAAGGCGCGGGTATAGCATGTGGTACTTGTTCTTTTTTCAAGGATGAGATGTTTTGTGCTTCGGTAGTGACTACCATACTGTTTTGGCCCATAGCGGACGAGATTAAACTTAATGAAATTATAGCTGTACTTAAAATACGCATGAATGAAAAATAAATATAAACCCCTGGCATGGCACTAGATATAGGCATCAGACCAGGCCAGGGGAGATTTTAAATTATTGTAAGGTCATTGTAACAACAGGCTCATCAGGCACTCTTAAATCCAAGGTAATCAGATAGGTTCCTGCTGTGGTAATCGTATAATTATCGCCGCCATATTTGGCTCCTGCACCCAGGTTCAGGGTCCAATCGTGATTGGCTCTGAATTTAAGGCCGCCTGCAACCAGATTAACGGTCTTAGTTAACACCTGATTTTCTTTATCAAAATCAAACATCACTTCATCGGCATCATCCCAGCCGCCTATGGCGTCACCAATCATACCCCAGTTTTCTCGGGTATAAGACCAACTCAGCGCTTTTGTGTCAGCGGTAACCAAATAGTATCCGGCTGTATCAATCATCAGGTTGTCCCCCGTGGTGGAGAGTAACCCTTTACCTCCGGTTCCATAGTTGGTACCATCCCAGTTAGGAGCTGCAGTAATTTTAAAATAATTGGTATCAGCCTCTACATTAATATACCCTTTGTAAGAGGTATTACTGTTGATTGAATATAATTTGGCAATCGTCTCACTGGTCGGATCCCACCCCTGATAGTCTCCGGGCATATACAGATTCGGATAAGTAATTACCCGTTTGGCCAGATAAGGCGTCACATTTACCGTCAACACATTGGAATAAACAAACAGACTGTCTGCCACTTGTGCCAGGACTCTTATTTGTACATCATTTGCCTCATCAGAAGGATATTTAGCCCCCAGCAGCAGGGTGTTTAAATCTTCTACTGTATAAGAGATACTGGTTGCGGTGCCAATCCCGATTGAAGATATTTTACTGAAGGCGGAATCTTTAAAGCTCACCTGTAAATAATAATCAATGGCGGCAGCATAACCAAAATCCGGTTTTGACCAGCTAAGTGTTACTGCCTGGTCTGCCGCATTTTCTTCATTTAACACAAGAGTCTGTGCACTGGCCGTCAGTTCAGTAGCCGCGTCGGAACTAGCAATTACCATGGTCTGATCCTTCTTACAGGAAGCGACCGACAGCATCAGCACAGCTGCCAAAATGTATAAAAAATTTAATCGAATTTTCATTGTTGTAATTTTATCTAGGTGATTGATACTATTAACTTCCATATCCCGGATTCTGTGTCAGGTTTTCCGGATTTGCAGACAGGTCAGATGCTGGGATCGGGAACAGGTTGTATTTATCCGCAACGCTGGTTCCATCTTTTAAGCCACCTTTCCATGGCCATACATAAGAGCTTCCGGTAAATTTCCCAAAACGAATCAAATCCGTTCTTCTGAAGGCTTCATAATACAATTCACGGGCTCTTTCATCCAGGATAAAGTTCAGATCAATATTAGTCACATCTCCGCTTGCATCGCCATAGGCTCTTTCACGTAATAAATTTATGTAACTGATAGCTGTTGTCTTATCACCGCCAGTGCCGCCACGCAATACGGCTTCAGCATAAATCAGATACTGTTCCGCCAGACGGAACAGCGGAAAGTCAGTAGATACATAAGTACCTGCGTTAGCCGGCAAGGTTCCGTCAGAATTGGTATTTCTGAATTTAATCACTTTTATACCCTGTGCGAAAGTGGTTGTGTTGGTAATATCATAATCCGTACCCAGCAGCAGCGCAGCTCTCTTGTCCTTTGAAGTGGTATAATCATCTCCGAAAAGTTTAGGGAACGGAGAACGTGCTCTGATGCCACCCCAGCCGCCTGATGGCACGCCATAAGAAGTCGGACCGGCTCCTGTACTACCGTCGATGCAGGCATTTACCAGAAAAGTAGTACCACCATAGTTCTGGGTCTTATTACCATCATAATTAATAGACAGAATGGTCTCAGGGTTATTTAGATTATTATCTGCTAAAAACAGGTAATTATAGTTCTTATCCAGGCTGTAACCGGAATTAATGACTTTTTCAGAATAAGTAATGGCATCTGTATAATGGTCGGTACCTGTATACACCTCCGCATTCAGATACAATCTGGCCAGTAATGCCCAGTCAGCAGCCTGGTCGGCTCTGCCGTATTCATTTTGTCCGGGTGCTACCAGATCAGGTTCAATTGCCTTTAATTCACTTTCAACATAATTGAATAAATCAGCTCTTTTAATCTGTTGCGGCGCTACTTTACCAATGGTGCTGTTCTCATCGGTGAAAGGAGGATTGCCAAATAAATCCATCAACACCCAGTACTGATACGCACGGATAAAACGGGATTCAGCTCTGAAGTGTTTTAAATCTTCCTGATCGGCTTCAGAAAAAGTAGAAGGTGTGGTGGCTGTCGCTCTTAAAAAAGCGTTCGCTACTGTAATCTGATAAATACAGCGGTTATACAACCCGTTTAATAAAGTGTTGCTGGAAGTCCAGCTGATTTCGTTCAGATCTGGAATGCCGGGATCTCCCCATGCACAGAGGGCTTCATCTGTTGGCAGTTCCTGTGCGTTCCAATACAGCCTCAAAAAATCTGATGTCCCGGCGTCAATTCCAGCCAGATCTGAACTACCGGAGCCTGTGCTACCGGTTAATGCAAATGCACCGTACACTTTAGCCAGCGCTTCTTTAGTTCCCCCAATGGTGCTGTATACATCAGCATCACTAGTCGTATTAATGGGCGTGCGATCCAGTTTTTTGCTGCATGAAAATAAAGTCATGCCCAAAACCACCGCCCAAATTATATGTATCTTTTGAAAATAATGTTTCATTGCAATATTTTTTATAACGGCTATTCTTAGCAGAAAGCCATTGAATTAAGATCAGGTTAAAAGTTAAGATTCAGGCCAACGGTGTAAACCCTTGGATTCGGATAAATATTTTTATCAATACCGCCATAAATTTCAGGATCTAACCCGTCATATTTTGTAACGCAGAACACGTTTTGAACATGGCCGCTCAGGCTTAAATTGGATGATTTCAGTCCAAAAACTTCTCCTACATTATAGGTAATACCAATATTGTCCATTTTGAGGAAAGAGGCATTCTGAACGTAATAATCAGACTGTTGCTGTTTATTTATAAAGTTAGTATACAGGACATCCCTTACGCCATTGGCCAGGTATTGGTTAACACCCATGTTATAGGCAATTCCCTGATTAGAGGCCACATTATTATACATATAATTACCGATGTTGGCTCTGAGTGTCGTGCTGAAACTCCATTTTTTATAGGTCAGATTTGTACTGAAACCCATAATCCATTTAGGCCATGGAGATTTATAATAATACTGATCATCATATGGAGAGATCTGACCATCACCGTTTAAATCCGCATAAGCGCCTTCAATAGGTTTGCCGTTAGCATCATATACCTGTTTGTATACCAAGAACGTATTGGGTTGTTGATGCAGATTCAGGATCTGGATGGTCTGACCAGTTGCACCTTCAATATCTCCGGTCACCTGACCTTTATAGGAAGAATCCGGATAAGCCAGTAGTTTAGTAATCTCACTGTTATTATAAGAAGCGTTCAGGTTAACGGTCCATTCCAAATCACTCGTTCTGACTGGAACAAAACCCAGATTTAGTTCAACCCCTTTACTGTTCATCGAACCGATATTGGTCAGCAGCTGATTGGTAAAGTTGGTACCGGCAGCGATATCTACTGTTGCCAGCAAATCTGTGGTGTGCTTATTATAGAAATCCAGACTACCGTAGATTCTTTGATTCAGGAAGCCAAAATCCAGTCCGATGTTAGCAGACGCCGTACTTTCCCATTTCAGGGACTCATCATAACTGGATGGAGTGTACATAGAATAGAAATCATCCCCGAATTGATATTCAGAAGTATTATCACTCAGATAATAGCTGGGAATATATTTATAATTATCTATCCCACCCTGGTTACCGGTCTTACCGTAACTGGCTCTAAATTTCAGGGAAGATAATCCGCGTGCATTTTTAAACAATGATTCTTGTTTTAAGTCCCAGCCCAAAGCTACAGAAGGAAACCATCCCCATCTTGTTGCAGGAGCAAACTTGGAAGATCCGTCTCTACGAATAGAAGCCGTCAACGTATATTTTTCATCATAGGTATAAATCAAACGGCCCACATAAGAAATCAAGGTTGACTGATCCAGCGTGTAAGGATATTTTTGTTCCGTATTCGGGATTTCTCTGCCCAGGTAATCAAAAGAAGCATAGTTATCATTGACACTTCTGTTATCATAATATCCGTATAAGACCATTGCATTGATGTTGCTTTTAATAGAAGCAATATCCTTCTTATAATTCAGCATATACTCCGCAAAATAATTATTGAAGTCACTGCTGTACTGATTATTTAATCCTTTATATACTTCGTCCCCTTGAATATTATAGGTATTTCTGGAAGTACTGTCTTCTTTAGTGGTACCCGTAGTATTACCTACATCAAACCCTAAATTAGCACTGATATGTAAATCAGGCAGAAAATGCAAACTATAATCCAGATTAATGTTACCAAATCCGCGGTTATAATGACTTACGTCTCTGCGTTGATTCAGTAGGCTCACCGGGTTAAAAGCAGCCAGCGGATTCGGGGTACTTGCGTCACGCATCCATTCAAAATAACCACCCATGAGCGTATTGGACTCATCATAAACGGACTGCGTAGGATCAAATGCCACAGCAGCGCCGATGGCTCCCTGATTGGCATTTCTATTTCTGGTCAGGCTTCCGTTTAAATTTAAGGTCACCTTTAAATGGTTATCCAAAAATGACGGGTTTAAGGTTAATGACCCGGTCGTTCTTTGCATATTATCAGTTTTCAGTATACCATCCTGGTTCAGATAGCCTACCGATAAGCGGTACGGGATCTTGCCGAGTCCACCGGAAACGCTCAGATTGTTATTGGTTGTAAGTGCAGTCTGATAAATTTCCTTTTGCCAGTTGGTATTGGCGGACCCTAGGAGGTCTTTATAATCCGCGGTGAAATAAGCATTGGAATTAATATAATCTCTAAACTCGTCGCCGGTCAATACATCCACATAACCCTTAACCTTGCTGACAGAAAACTGCGTATTAAAATTAATTTTGGTCTGGCCGGCGATTCCTTTCTTGGTGGTAATCAAAATAACCCCACCTGAGGCTCTGGAACCATATATCGCAGCAGATGCCGCATCTTTTAAAATAGTCACGGACTCGATATCATTAGGGTTCACATAGCCGTCAAAAGGAGCTCCATCAACCACCTGCAAAGGATCCTGACTGGCACTTAAGGAAGAAAGTCCGCGGATTCTAATGGTAGCACCACTGCCCGGATGTCCGCCATTTGAGGTAATGGAAATACCGGGCGCTTTACCTGCAATCATCTGATCAAAACTCGTGATAGCTCCCTTTTGAAAATCCTTAGTGGAAATGGTGGAGATGGCACCGGTAACATCTTTTTTATTGACGGAGCCATACCCGATTACCACCACTTCACTTAATTTAGAGGTACTGTCCTTTATTAAGACTACATGTATTGGAGCCTCTCCGTTGATAGGCACCACCTGGGAAATATATCCAATAAAAGAAAAAGAGAGGCTGGAAGCTGTGGGCTTCACCTGAAGAGAAAAAGCACCCTTATCGTCCGTAATCGTTCCAATACTGGTCTGGGGTACGGAAACGGATACGCCGGCAAGTGGCTCCTGGTCCTGACTTAAAACGACCCCGGAGATGGTTTTACCTCCCTGAGCTGCCGCCCATCCGCAAAAGACGACCGACAAGAAGAGTCCCAGTAAAAAAGGGAGTTTTTTAGATTTCATCATTTCATTGAAGGTTTTAAAATATTTTAATGTTTTGTTAATGAATGTATTTTTCAGGGTTCTTTATAGCTTAGAGAACGTTCCCGATAACAATTCGGAAACGTTCCCGATAACATTACAGCGGCTAAACTAAAAGGAATTTAAATAACAACCAAATTTTTATTAACTTTTTTTAAGGTTTTTATAACACATGGCGTTAGCATTTTGGCAAAAACTTAAACAAAAATGAAGGCAAAGCCTCCTGGATAAGGACAGGTAACAATTTGATAACCAACAACCGTTTGGATGTCCGTTTAGAATTATTATTACAAAAATTTACTGGAGGAGCGATGGATAATTTCTGAGCGTAAAATTTGCTCTTTATCTGGTAACTGGAGTCCGTTTAAGACTCCGAAAATGAGTTTTGCCGCTTCCCTGCCCAAAGCCTCGGCAGGTTGGGTGATGGTAGAAAGCGAAGGTTGTAATAGATCCGCAATACTTAAATTAGAAAAACTGATAATTTTTATATCCTTGGGGATATTGATTTTCAAATCATTGCAAACCCGGTAAGCCGCGGTAGCCAGACGTTCCACACTTGCAAATAATGCCTCGGGCTGGTACATCGCAATCGCTTTTTTTATGGCATCATAAGATTCATCAAAATCATTGGAGCAGTCAACAATCAAATTTTTATCGACTGGTTTTTTGCATTTCTTATGGGCTTCCAGGTAGCCCTGTAAACGAGCATTACCAATAGAAACACTTTTATCGATAACCAGAAAAGCAACTTTTTCCAATCCCTTTTTCAAAAAATATTCCGTGGCTTTAAAACTACTCTCATAGTCATCTGTTACCACCTTTGGCACATCAATATCATCATAGATACGGTCAAAAAAAACAAGCGGTATCTGACTATCTTTCAACTTATTAATATAATGATGATCCGTTCCCTCACCAGATACAGACATAATGATTCCTTCCACCCGGCCATTGAACAAATCCTCCACGATACTCACCTCCTTTTCATAACTACTATCCGTAACATATACCAGGGTATGGTACCCATTAGCCTGTGCCACTTTTTCGATACCCTTTACGGCCAGAGAGAAAAAATTATTGGCCAGTTCAGGCATAATCACAGCCAGGGTCCGGCTTTTGGAACCTCTTAGGTTGCTCGCATAAATATTTGGGTAATAACCTAGTTCCTTGGCTTTATCCAGTATAAACTGTTTGGTCTGGGGATTAATATCATTCTTATCCCTAAAGGCCCTGGATACGGTCGAGGTGGACAGATTCAGTGCCTGGGCCAGCTCCTTTATGTTGATAAATGACTTAGACATATGGATAAGATATACTACGCAAAGTAATTACTTTTCTTTAGGATAACCATTTATTTTTTAAACCCACCTGACAAACTTTCTACAACATCCTTACGGCGCAAATAGCGCGGACAAGTAAAAACCTGAACACAGACCAGTGCTCAGGTTTTTAACAGAAAGCAAAGATGCCCCCTTTAAACACATCAAAATATGGTAAAAACCCAATCAGACAAACAATATCCTAAAAGCTCTGCCTGCCGGCAATCCACTGCAAAACAATAGCTGCCGTTGAAACAATTCTGCAAAACAAAGAGTCGTCCATCGCAAGTACAACAATAACCCTGTGGCAGCAAAAAGCATTGGCAGATTATCTAGCCCGAAACAAGAGCGTCCGGTAAAAATCTACCGGACGCTCTTATTTAATAATGCTACTTCTCACACTGTTTGAGCATCGCCTCCGCATCTTCTTTCCCCCATTTAGGTTTAAAATCTTTTGTACTATCCTGCGTAGCATACAAATCTACTGCCTTTTGGAAAAGCGTTTTAGCGGCAGCCGGGCCACCTCCAAAACTTTCTGGTGTATGAAAAACAGTCTGGCCTTTCATAAAGTAAATCCTTGGATTGGTAGAATCCTGGGCTACAGCCTGCCCATAATATTTTTCAAGTAAAGGTCCTTCTTCCATAAACCGCGCAGCCGGATTCACCGTCATTTTTAAAACCTCATTATAATAATGCAAAGTGCTTAGTTCAGAATTTGGCTGAATAGCTTCTGCACTTGAAAGTAAGGAATCCACCTGTGCGGCTATGGCATCTTTATCCACATTCTGATCATTCATTGCACCATGCAATTTGGCAAGAGCCGCATAATAGTAAGGAACCCATAAAGTTTTTTCTGCCTGTCCGATTCTGGTAAAGGCAGCAGCAACACTATTATAATCCTGCATGCTTTTCGCATTTTTAAGCAATTCCAGATTTGTTTTCATGGTTGGCGCATATCTGGCAGATTGTGCTACCAGGTTTGTAGTTGCGAGTAATACTGCAACACAGCTGATCAAAATTATCTTTTTCATTTTGTCTGATTTTTTATGATTAAATAAATTAAAGGTTTTCGTTGATGATTTCCTGCGACCGGTCTCTTCCGAAATTAAAGAACACTCCAATAAAATATTGCCTTTTACTCATGGGCCAAACAGGTTGTTTATAGGATCCGTCATAGGAGTAATTATAGGTATAGAGCTGCTGCAGTCCCAATATATTTTTAACCGTTGCCACAAACATGACTGTCATCTTTTTATGCGTCTTACCGAAATCAGGAAGATAGTCGATGCTAAAATCCAGATTATTGTAGGGTGATGATTTGCCTTGTTTATCCAGCTGATAGGTATGGTTTTCTAAGTCAGGTTTAAAGTAATAATAAGGTCTGCCGGTAGCAAAACTACAGGAGAAATTCACCTGAGTTTTTATATTAGGAATAAACTGTTGCAGCACGGCTGAAAAAGTATGGGGTGTTATAAAATCCGGCTCAAGCTGCGTCGGATAATTTAAGAACTGGCGCTTTGTATGTATATAAGAATAGCTGATCCAGTATTTAAAGGGAAAGGTTTTCTGATCTTTCCAAAACAGATCAAATCCTTCCGCATGTCCTTTGCCTCCATTATCATAGGGATAATCATTCACCTGGGTGGCAGGCACAAACCTCACCAGATCCGCATACTTTTTATAATAAGCTTCCAGGCGAAGAATCTGACTGGTGGTGCTTTTCTGATAATTTAATATATACTGATCCGATCTGGTAAAACTCAGATTTTGATTATACATCAAATAATTATCCTCCGGCTTTTGATAAAAAATCCCATAGGCTGCAGATAGCTGTTCATTGGGCCCTATTCTGTAGGCCGTAGATATTCTTGGAGCCACCTTAGTCTCATTCATAAGAGAGGACCTTTCTGCTCTGACACCTGTTTTTAGCATAAAATCATTGGTGAAATACAGATCATTCTCCGCAAATACAGCACCATAATTATCTTTGAATGTTATATTTCGATCATTATAATCTCCGTCAGTATGTGCGTAGTCATATTCGCCACCGAAGCGAATGGCTGCGAGGTTCCTGAATTTCTTTTCCAGAACCAGCCTGGATTGTAAATGTGATTCGGTGTTTAAATAAGTAAAAATTTTATTATTCATCCAGTAATAGCTGGAGGAAAAACTTTGAACTTCATGATTGCCATCTAAAATACTTCTGTTAATGTGATCATGGTTTATGCTGAAACTATTGGACCAGATCAATTTCCAGCGGTTTCCCAGATTCTCCGTCCAGTTTACATTATTATACCAGTTATTATTGGCTACATTAATCTTATCTTTTAAACTCAAAATATCTATATCCGTCCAGCTATATCCAACATCATTATGGCTGAACTCCGTATAATATTTAATCATTCCTCCCCTGGTCTTCCTGTGATAATAAAAATTAGCCGTATGGTACTCTGGCGTTCTGGTAATATCAAAATAGGTATTTAAAACCTGCATTTCGGGCCATACATTAATATAATTATAACTGACTCCATAGGCTGACTTTTTATCCTTTGCCAGCTGTTGTGTTCTCAGATTGACATAGGCAATGGGAGAAATATCAATTTCATATTCTGACTTTTCAGGAAGATCATTGCTGTTCATCAGCAGCACTGAAGACATGGCATTACCATATAATGCGGAATATCCCCCTGTGGCAAACATGGTTCCACTAAATAATCTCGGATCAAACCTTCCTCTTTGCATAATCTGGGGGCCACCCGCATAATAAGGGTTTTGAATAACGGCTCCATCCATATACTGCGCGGTTTCTCCTGCCGTTCCTCCATGTACAAATAAGCCGGAGGATTCCCCATTTTGTTGTGTCCCGGGCAAAAGGCGCATAGCCGAAGAAATATCCGCATTCGTGGAAGTGGTCAGAATATCCAAGGAGGATAATACCACCCCTTTTTTATTGTCTCCTGCAGAAAATGAACCTGCCGTAATCGTAACAGCACTCAGTTCATTAAAGGCCTCTTTCAGATTTATATTTAATGTCAAGGTTGAACCTGTTAACTGAACCACTTTTTCGACTGTCTCATAGCCCGTCAAGCTGTATACCAGTGTATCCGACCCCTGATCTGGTGTCGTAAAATGGTAATTCCCCAAACTATCCGTTATGGAACCGTCATATCCGTTTTTTACGGCAACGCTGACGCCGATTAGCGGGCGCATTTTATTGTCTTTGACCTGTCCCTCGATGGTCGTTTGTGCATGCAGGTGCCCCGCTAGTAACCCTACCAGAATGGTAAGTATATAAGGTTTCATTGTATTTGGTTGAAATTGTATGTTCCGTAAAATTCAGAAGTTTTTGGGAAATTTTCCCGGTTTTTGAGGTAAACGGTCGCCACCTTTCGGTAAGCCAAAATAGTTTGTTGTTATTTTTTAGGTCTCAAATAATCCTTCAGGGCTTCCACATAGTTATCAAAGGCCTTCAGACCCACTTTTGTAATCTTGCATGTTGTTAAGGGGTATTTACCTTTAAAGGTTTTCTCCACTTCAATATAACCTGCATCCGCCAGTTTTTGCACCTGAACACTCAGGTTACCGGCCGTAGCGCCTGTCTTTTCCTTTAGCTCCTTAAACTCAGCCTCTCCAGCCCCTACCAGTAGGCTGACAATCGCCAGTCTGAGTTCAGAATGCAATAATGAATCCAGTTCCTTAAACATGGGCCTCTCCTTTTGCTTTTTTCCAAAGGATATAACCTGGTAGTAAATAACCCAAAAACATTAATAAACTTGTGAGTAATAGCTGGCTATTATTCATTGGCAGCAGCGCGGAGATGACCGCCCCTAACCAAAAGATAATCGCGCCTGCATATAACGACCAGAATTTATAAATTCCACCGGTAATAAACATCCCCATGCCCAGCAGTAAATAAATAAACGGAGGGGCAAATAAATGATAATGTGCACATAGGAACATTAATACAAAATAGCTGATGGCATAGCCAATCCAGACTTTTCCGTTAATAGCATCCAATCTGGTAAATTTTCTGGTCTTAGGCGCTATTTTCCAAAAATACATCGCCGTTGCGATTATTCCCACACTTATACCGATACCCCAGATCCAGCCATCCCTACCCTCATGCCCTAAGGCATGCGTCGCAAAGGAGGTTAGACAGATAATTATAATCAGAAGTCCCCAGAATAAAAATGCAAACCCGTTATTATAAAAGCGGTTCCGGGTATCTGCGAGCATTTTTTCTATGATTTGCAGACTTTCAGTTGGAGAAATTGCTTTGTCTTCCATTTTATTTTGATTTTGTTTTACAATACAAAACTAAACTAGTTTATTTTATAAAGCAAATTATTTTTTAAAACAAATGTTCATTGCAATTATATTACGAGGTATCAATAAGTAAAAAAAGCAGTTTGGATGGGTTTAAATATGACCGTCATTCGAAAGTTTAAAAAATTATCCACCAAAACTTTTAAAATAATTTACTAATATAATTGTCATTTAAAAATAATATTCTTATCTTTACATTATAAGTTATTTATCAGTTATTATGCCAGCATAATAATCAAATTATTGATTACTATGTTTTTGATGAAGATTTGTCTTGTCATCCGATTGCCAAAGATTGTTTACTATTTAAATTGAAAAACTATGAAAAAGTACATTATTTCGCCGCAGTGTCTTAACCTGGTACGGGAAGTCTGCGAACCTTACGGCCCCTCTAAAAGGGATAAAAATGTAAATAAAATTCCCCCAGACGACAATGGGGCCGAATCTTTTCAGGAATACTTTTTAAAAACAGGCGAGGAAACAGTTTTTATCAACCCTTTAGGAGATGTAGGATTTAAAATTTTGTTTGGCAATAGCGGAGAGCCAAGTACTACATCCAATAATAAGGATAAGTCAATTGTCAAAAAAGGGGATTTATTAAAGGAGACGCTGAATTCCTTTTTTGACCAAAGAATTCCGGCTATCACAAAAGTTCTTTTTAAAAATGCAGAAACCCCCGGTAAGACTATTCACGAAAGGAAAGTAATTTATGATTTATTATTTTCAGATGGAAGTGAAAGAGAATTTATCGTTGAAATGCAGAATCAGAAAATCTCATTTCTGCTTAACCGAATGCATAATTACATGGCAAGAGCGCACTCATTAGCAATGAATAAAGGAACATCTTTTGATCACAACCAAGCAGCCCTTGTCGGGGTGTTGATTGCCAACTGTATCGTTCACCAGGATCCACGAATACCCTGTATTTCCATGACTGAATATGGAGATATGGAAACAGGTGTCGTTACAATGCATCTGTCAAAAATTATGACAGTGGAACTATCTAAATTCAATAAACGGTTGGATCAGTTGAATGACAAAAAAGATGTATTTTTGTTTTTGCTGAGAAACTTGGGACGACTAAAGAAGGTCCCGCCTCAGCTTGATAACGATTTGTTTAGACCATTATTTGAATACGCTGAAATTGCAAACCTAAAAAAGGAGGACTTTATGCTATTTGACAAAGACAGAACCTGGGAAAGGAAAAGGCAACTGGAGTTGGAAACTGCAGTCCAGGATGCCAAAGAACAAGTGACTGAACAAGTAACTGAGCAAGTAACGCAACAAGTAACACTAAAGAACACCATTTCCTTTGTTACGTCCTTAATCTTAGAGGCTTCTATGAATGAACAGCAAATTGCCAAGGTTACCGGCGTTTCGGTCGCCTTTGTGCAAAATGTAAAGCAAGGATTATCGCTGATTTAAACTTATTTTTTTAAAGGGAGACTGGAAGGCCATCTAGAAATCCTTCCAGTCTTTTTTATATAGTTACATCTACAGCTTACAGGTTAACAAATCAATTTTCAATCCTGGCATCCAGCAAATTAATGATCCGGTGCCCATAGGCGGCATTCTTTTCCGAATGCGTCACCTGGATGATCGTTACACCATCTTCTTTATTCAGCCTGGTAAAAATATCCATAATCTCCTCCCCCTGCTTTGAATTCAGATTACCTGTCGGTTCATCCGCCAGGATAATATCAGGATTTGCCACCAGGGCACGGGCAATGCCTACCAGCTGTTGTTGCCCGCCGGAGAGTTGCGCAGGAAACAGATCCTTTTTACCTACCATCTGAAACCGGTCCAGCATATCAGCCACTATCGCCTTTCGCTCAGCTGATTTCATATTCTGATACAATAAAGGCGTTTCTATATTTTCATAAACCGTCAGCTCATCAATTAAATGATAAGCCTGGAAGACAAATCCGATATGATCCTTATGCAGCGACTGTTTGGCCTTCTCCTTCAGTCCGCCCACATCTTCTCCGTCAAATAAATACTGCCCTTCATCATAATCGTCCAACATACCGATTACATTTAAAAGGGTGGATTTTCCGGACCCGGACGGCCCCATAATAGATACGAAATCCCCTTTATCTATTTTTAAATTAATATCTTTTAATAAAAAGGTCTGGTTGCCACCGGCTTTCACCCATTTAGACAAATTTGCTAATTCAATCATTTCAATAAATATTTGAAGCTACTAAATTTTAATTGCTGTTGTTTTGAAATTCAATTCTATTTTACTCTGTTTTTATACTATTTACAGGATTTGCCCTGGACGCCTTCACAGACTGATAGGAGACGGTAATAAGGGCAATCAATAAGCCTGATAATGCGGCCAGCGCCACGACCAGCCAGCTGATATGAATGCGGTATTCAAAATTCGAAAGCCATTCCCGCATTAAATAGACCGCGATAGGAATACCGATAATAATGGATAGTACCACCAACCTTAAAAAATGCAGGCTCAGCATCCTGCTAATGGAAAAATTGCTGGCCCCGAGCACCTTTCTGATGCCAATCTCCTTTGTTTTCTGTTCTGCCATAAATGCAGACAGCCCAAATAACCCCAGACAGGATACAAAGATAGCCAGGCAGGAAAATAAAAGCACTGTTCTTTGCATGACCCGGTCTGCATTATACAGGGTAGCCAGATGCGAATCCAAAAAGGAATAGTCAAAAGCGACCGAAGGTACATCTTTGCCAAAGGCAGACTGAATTTTATCCATGGTTCCGGCCAGTTGATCTGTATTTATCTTCACCATTAAAGCATTAAAGGACTCAGGTGCATCATTTGCCGCATAGTAAATATAAGGCTCAATCGGGCTTTTTAAAGAAAGGTAGTTAAAATTATCCACCACTCCGACGATATAGGCATTCTCGCCCAGATCCACATCGACCTTACGCCCTATGGCCTGTTCAGGTGTCCATCCCATAAAATCCACTACTTTTTTATTGGCCAGTACATAAACGGCAGAATCCGTTTTCGCCAGTTGCTTAGGCAGCGATTGGCCAGCCAGCAGGTGCAGTCCCAGGGCAGGCACCACCTCAGCATCTGCATGACAGGTATATAAGGTCAGATCTGACTTTGCATCAGCTTTATGCAGTGAACGCTGGCTTGCACCAAAGCCGGGCGGTGATTGCAAAAAAGCCACATTACGAACGTTGGGCATCTGACTGATTTCATTGGTAAACCCTACCAGATTCTGAGCCTTCGCGACACCGCTTATATTAATCATCAGTACGCCATCGGGCTTGAATCCTAAATTCTTATTGCCCACAAAACGCATCTGCTGATAAATGATGACAATAGCAATAATTAAGACGATGGAGCAACTGAACTGTACCACCACCAGCGCTTTTCTAAGAACTCTGTCTAATCCGCCTGCATGAAAGCGCTTTTGCATGAGCTGCAGGGCTGAACTCCCGGATAACAATAATGCAGGATAACTACCCGCCAGTAAGGTCACCAGCACCCAGATTACCATTAAAAACAATAAAGTAGGTAACCCAAACAGATCAGTCATTGCTAAATGACTGCCACTAATTGAGTTAAATAAAAAAAGGCTGCCAAATGAAAGCAAAAAGCCGGTTACAACCGATAAAAATGCCAGCAGAGCTGTATCGGCATAGAAGCGGAGTACCATTTGTTTTCTGGTGGCTCCGAGGGTTTTGTTGATACCCACCTCCCGGGCTCTTTTCTCTGACTTGGCCGTTGCCAGATTCATATAATTAATGCAGGCAATCAGGATAATCAATAAGCCTAATAGGCCAATCTGGCGCACCGTCTTTATATCCCCTATCCGGCTTATGTAGGTATCCATTACCTGAGCGGAATGCAGATGTATTTCACTAAGCGGCTGTAAGCTAAGGCTGAACCACCTATCGGAGGGATCCTTAATATATTTGGCCGTCAGTGCCTGAACTTTCTGATTAACTATCTTTATATCTGAACCAGGCTTTAGCAGGCAAAAAGTTTCATAACTGGCATTGCTCCAGTAAATACTGCGGCTCATGCGGCTGGATTTAAAATTCGCGATCATGGCGGGGTCAATACTGCTGTTATCCGGTAAATCCTTATAGACACCGCGCACCACCAGGGTGGGGCCGTTATCCACTATAATGGTCTTTCCCAGCGGGCTAGCCTCACCAAATAACCGCCTGGATTCAGATTCATTAATAACCGCAGCGTTATCCTCCTGCAAAGGATTTTTACCCTCACCGGCGGTAAACTGAAAATCAAATATCTTAAAAAGCTCCGGATCAGACCAGTAAAGCAAATCCTCCTTGAAATTTTCCTGCCCGACTCTTAATGAAGCAGGCGTTCCAAATCCGTTTTTCAGCATCCTTGCCGCATAACTGATCTCAGGGATATCCTGCATCATGGCAGGCGCGACTGCATTGGGCACACTCCCCCAGGTTTCATCTGACTTCTGGTGAGGAATGAGATTTACCCGGTAGATATGATCCTTATTGGCATAACCACTATCAAAACTCCTCTCTTTTCCTATAAATAAAAACAGGGGTATACAAACCGCTATTGCTACCGAAAGTCCAAGCAGATTCAATAAACTAAAGAGTTTACTGCTCTTAAAATTACGCCATGCGATTTTCAAATAATATGTAATCATAATCAACCCTTTAAAATATTAAACGATCAGATTCAAAAAATCACTCCGTTTTGAGACTGTTGACCGGACTAGTACTGGCCACCTTCCATGCCTTCCCGCATATGGTGGCTAAAGCTATTACCAAGGAAATACAAAAAGCTTCCACAAACCATAAAACAGAGATATGGATACGATAATCAAATTTTGACAACCACACATGTGCCAGATAAATAGCAACAGGAGTGGACACAATAAAGGAAATGAAAAGCATGGACAGAAATCCCTTGGATAATAACAGAAAAAGACGCTTGGCAGAGGCGCCTAAAACTTTTCTTATACCAATTTCCTTCATTCGCATTTCTGCCATATACGTCATCAACCCGAATAACCCTAAACAGGATATAAAGATGGCCAGACCGGCAGCAAATACAGCAATCTGCCGGTAGCGCTCTGACTGTTCAAACTTCTTTTGAAAAGCCTGGTCCGCAAAGTTGTAGCTAAACGGGAATCCCGGATTATACTGGTCAAAGACTTTTTTGATGGTACTTAAATTCTCCTGAACCGGATGAGCAGGGTTTAACCGGTAATGGATGACATCAAACCAGGATCTCGGGCCCTCAATCATCATGGGCCTGATATTTTCAAAAGGACCGTCAATCACAAAATCCTTAATAACTCCAACGACATGCCATTCAGCCCTGTTATCCTTAACAATCGTACCAATTTCCTGTTTGAGATGCATCGCTTTTACGGCAGACTCCGTAAGTATCATGGCCGTACTGTCCGCAGGATACTTATAAATATCGATATCCCGCCCCTTTATTAACTTCATCCCCAAAGTTTTGACCATATCCGCATCTGAACTGAAACGTAAGAATTGAATATTTGATGCATCAGCAGAAGACCCCGTCCAGCTCATGCCCCAGCCATTACTCTGAGACAAGGAGACAGGAGACATATTTTTGGACACCGAACTTACCGCACCGCTTTGAAGTAATGCATTTCTGAGGGGAAGATAATTCTGATCCAGATGACCGGAAAACCAGCTAAACATCAAACCATCCTTTTCATATCCCAGGCTACGGCTTCTGGCATAATTGATGTTTTCTACAATCATAATGGTCCCTACAATCAGTACCATTGAAATTGTAAACTGAACGACAAATAACACAGAGCGCAGGTTCAGTTTTGCGGACATTCTTTTAAACTTCCCTCCCAGGACTTTAATCGGACTAAAGGAGGATAAATACAGTGCCGGATAACTGCCCGCCATTAAAGTTGTTGCTAGGATCAATATACCTAAGGCCAGTGCCAGTTTTAAGTTAAATACCGGCCTGAGATCCATGTCTACCAAATGATTGAAAAACGGTAAAATAAGTAAAGCCAGCGCCCCTGCAATGATAAATGCGGCCAAGGTAAGCAGCAGCCCTTCTGTCAGAAACTGGATCATCAGTTTTTTTCGGGACGCTCCAAGGGCCTTTTTCACGCCTACCTCACGTGCCCTTTGTTCACTTTGAGCCGTTGTAAGGTTCATAAAATTAAAACAAGCCAGCAGCAGCATAAAAATGCCAATGACGATCATGGACTTTACCAGTACAATCCGTCCTGTTACAAATTCACCGTTTTGTTGCGTATCATATAAATAATTTCTGGAAAAAGGCTCGGCCAGGATTTTATAAGCAGTATTGGGATTTGTGGAATGCCGGCCGACAAAACCCTCAATTTTCCGATTGAAGCCGGCTAGCGGTGTACCCTTAGCCACCTTTATGAAAGTCTGTACATTATTATTAAACCAGTTGGAATCCACAAATCCAAGTTTTGCGCCGTATTTCCAACTGAGGATATAATTGCTTTTAAACATGGTATTTGCCGGAAAATCCTTCAGCACCCCTGTCACTTTCAGAACGTCAACGCTATCAATTTTTATGGACCTGCCAACTGCCTCTGCAGCTTTATCCCCGAATAATGTTTTGGCAAACTGCTGCGTAATCACAATGCCGTTTCCATTATCCCAATCCATAGTCGGGCCGCCCTCGACAAAAGAAAATCCGAACATTTTAAAAAAGTCAGGATCGGCAAAACTACCTTGATCCGCCTCCAGTATTTTGTCATTGGCCGTAAATAAAAATTTCCAGTTATTATCATAACGTGTCATGGCTGAGACCTCAGGCACCTCCTGAATCATCGTAGGTCCCAATATCTTAGGCACCCATTTCCAGGTTTGCATTTCGCCGCTGACAACACCTTTGCAACGCAGGATATACAACTGGCTTTCATCCTTATAAAACCGGTCATACCGCGTCATATTATACACCCAGAGTCCGATCAGCATCGCTCCTGCCATCCCAATGGCAAGGCCGGTGATATTAAGGACGGAAAAGAGTTTATTCCTTCTGAAGTTTCTGAGTGCGGGTTTTATATATAAATTAAACATAGCGTATCGGCTTTAACTGCATTTATTCCGTTTTCAGGCTTTGGACAGGATTCACCCTGGCTGCTTTCATCGCCTGAAAACTAACTGTTATAAAAGCAATCACCATCGCCATCATGACCGTTAATAAAAACCACCACCACTGTATCTCAACACTATAAGCAGAGGAGGATAACCACCGACGCATAATATAATAAGCCAGCGGGGCGCCCATCAAAAAAGAAATCAGAATCAGCTTTACGAATCCTTTTGAAAGAAGCCCTATAATACCCAGCGCACTGGCACCGAGTACTTTCCTTACCCCGATTTCTTTGGTTCTGGTTTCTGCCATAAAGGTAATCAGACCGAAAAGTCCCAGGCAGGATATAAAAATTGTCAGGCCTGCAAAAAGCATGGACAGCTGGCCCAGTTTTTTATTCTCCTTAAATTTCTGGGCATACACTTCATCGGCAAAATGGTATTCAAAAGGATAATCGACGCTGTATTTGTCAAATATCGTTTTTATCCTCGCTAAATTATCATCGATGGAATGCCTGGGGTTTAACCGGTAGTGAACAACATTAAAATGTGCATAAGGCCCTTCGATCATCATGGGTTTAATCTTCTCAAAAGGTTGATCTATTACAAAATCACTGACCACACCCACCACTGTAAACTTCGTATCCCCATCCACGACATTTACACCGATCGGATTTTTAAGTCCCATCGCCGATACGGCAGAAGCCGTTAGGATCATAGCCGAACTGTCTGCAGGATATTTATAGATGTCAATATCCCGCCCGCTGATTAAATGCATACCCATGGTTTTCACCATATCCGCATCTGTGCTATATCTTTCAAAATCTATTTTTTCGATTTCATTATGTGAACCCGGCCAACTGACGCCCCATGAATCACTGGAACGGTTGGTAATAGGAGACATATTTTTAGAGACCGAAGTAACGGCTCCTGACTGCAGCAATTCGTTTCTGAGCACCGGATAGCTTTTGCGCAGGTTCGCATTCAGTGCAGAATATAGCAGTTCGTTTTGATCATATCCCGTGTCGCGGTTTTGCACATAACGCGTATCCTGGGTAATCATAATAGTCGAAAGTATAAGAATAATGGCCACTGTAAACTGAGCCACCACCAATACGGATCTGGCACTGAGTTTACCGCGGACTTTGGTCAGCCTGCCTTTGAGCACCTTAACCGGCGCAAAAGAGGACAGGTAAAAAGCAGGATAACTACCGGCTAAGAGCCCTGTCACCACCATAAGCCCGATCGCCAGTACCCAGCCCGTCCAGCCAAAATGCCAGGAAAGCTTCATCTCTACCAAATTGCCAAAGGCAGGCAATACCAGCAGAACGATCCCTACCGCAATAACAAAGGCCAGTAAAGCAAGTAATACACTTTCTACCAGAAATTGAGTGATTAATTTTGATTTAGTCGCTCCGATTACTTTTTTCACGCCTACTTCCTTTGCCCGGCGCTCACTTTGCGCTGTACTTAGGTTCATGAAATTGATGCAGGCAATCAGCAACAGTAAAAGGCCTATGATGGCCAGACACCTGACCACGACAATTTTTCCGGAATCAAAATGTCCGTTGTGCTGCTCATTATATAAATAATTATCTTTAAACGGTGTCGCAAACAAAGTTATCGTCCAGTCCGGACGGTGCTCCCTGGTCACGTTCTTAACCGCATTATTAAAGACCGATAAGGAGGCACCCTTTTTTAATTTTATAAAAGTCTCCACCGAATTATTGCCCCAACTGCTATCTACCGCACCAAAGCGGTTGGCATACCCCCAGCTCAACAGATAATCAGACTTTAAAACCGTATTTTCAGGCATATCCTTGATCACCGCTGCAATCTTTAAGTATTGTGCCGTATCCAGTTTAATGGTTTGTCCCACCACATCCGTCGTCCCATATAAAGATTTAGCCAGCGACTGAGACAAAATAATAGCCGTTCCGTTATTCCAGTCATCAGAGATACTGCCGCTGAGCAGGGGAAAACTGAACATCTTAAAAAAGCCGCTATCTACCAGAGAGCCCTCATTATTTTGTATTTTATGTTCACCCTGGGTAAATAAAAAGGATACCCCCGAGCTAACCCGGGTCCAATCCTCAATTTCCGGACGCAGATCAGCCAGCGTCGATCCCAAAATCTTGGGTGTCCATTTCCAGGCCTGCATGTCTCCATTTACTCTATCCAGATTGGCCATCACATACAACTGGTCTTCATCTTTATGAAACCTGTCATAGCCAAGCATATGTTGCAATAAAATAGCAATCAGCAGGGCGCCCGCCATACCAATAGCCAGCCCGAAAATATTCAGGCCGGAAAAAAGTTTATTGCGTTTTAAACTACGCCAGGCGGTTTTCAGATAATTTTTAATCATGACATCTGCTTTTTAGATACACAAATAGAGGCATAGAGAATGGAAGTAGTCGTCAGGCATTCTCTTTCAGATCGGTATCCGGAATATAATCCAGCTCCCTTAATATGTTTTCCGTGATTTTTTCTCCATCCAGCATCCGGATAATGCGGTGACTGAACTTGGCATCATGTTCACTGTGTGTCACCATGATAATGGTGGTACCGGCTTCATTGAGCGAAGTGAGCATATCCATGACCTCATTACCATTATGTGAGTCCAGATTACCGGTCGGCTCATCCGCTAGTATCAGCTTTGGCTTATTCACAACAGCTCTTGCAACCGCTACACGCTGCTGCTGCCCACCGGACAGCTGTTGGGGAAAATGATTCTTACGGTGCATAATCTGCATTTTTTCCAGGGTTTCCTCCACCATCACCTTTCTGTCAGCCGGCCTGATATTATTATAAATCAGGGGTAATTCCACATTTTCATAAACGGTTAACTCATCAATCAGATTAAAGCTCTGGAATACGAAGCCAATGTTCTTTTTACGCAGCATGGCTCTTTTCTGTTCATTAAAATGGGCGATTTCCTGACCGTTAAAAATAAAACTGCCTCCATCGCAATCATCCAGCAGCCCCAGTATATTTAAAAGCGTCGACTTACCACATCCGGAAGGACCCATAATCGCCACAAATTCTCCTTGTCTTACTTCAAAGGACATCTTATTAATGGCAACGGTCTCAATAAGATCCGTTCTGTATATTTTTTCTAGATCTGTAATTTTAATCATGATCCTGTATTTTAAATGATTTTTACAATAGTATTATTTAAGCACCCTTATGGCCTGCTGATTTTAATGTCTCCGCTGACGGTTTCCACACTAAGCGTCTGTCCGCCACCATTTAACTGAGCCACAATCTTTCTTTTGCTTTTAGTATCATACTTTACGTCCGCGACACGGTCCAGGTCGATGTCTCCGCTGACGGTTGCAGCTCTAAACGTAATACCGCTATTGCCTGCAATCGTTAACTGAATATCGCCCGATGTTGACCGGAGTTTTACCTCATCTGCCAGTGCCCTGGTCTTAACGGCAATATCACCGCTGGTCGTCACTGCGCTTTGTAGCCTCGTCATGGCCTGCGCCTTAATATCACCGGAGGTGGAGGTGGCAGCAAAGCTGCCTTTCACGTCACGGGCTTCCACATCCCCGGAAACGGAAGAAGCTTTTACATTGCCCGTGATATCACTAAGATCAATATCTCCGCTGGTGGTAGCTATACTGGCGCCCCCTGCCCCTTTCAGTTCAATATCTCCGCTGACAGACTGTAGCTGGCTTAGCGCACTTTTAGGCATATGTAAGATAAATTTCATATTCAGCCCCTGATTATTAGGAATGCGGCTGGTTTTATGCTCCACTTTTACCCGTAGCGTACCACCGGACAGCTCATCCGTAATCCTGTAATATCTATCCAACCTGGTTTTTATTTCTGCGGCGGACAGCGGTTTATTATTCGGGCCTTTGACCAGCACTTCCAGAGTCGCAGAACCCGAGGCGTCTCCGTAAACCTCAATATCTGAGCTAACCGTAGCCACATCCAGCGTTTTTATCTGGCTGGAAACATACTGCTTTTTAAACAAGGATTTGTAATTATCCTTTTGCAGGACTGTACTAACTAAAGAGGTTCCGTCCTCTGAGGGATGGTTCTCCTGAATACAGGACGCTCCCAGCATAAAAGTAATCAGGGCAATGGCCAATATATTTTTTCTCATTTTATTAATTTTATCAGGATATAAGCTAACTAAAAATATTTTTATAAGACACCCGTTTTTATTCCGATTTGATGGCCCTTACGGGATTTAGTCTCCCTGCCTTAAAGGCCTGCGAGCTGACAGTAATAAAAGCGATCATCAACATTAAAATCGCCGTCACCAAAAATACATACCACTGAACACTTATCCGGTAATCAAAATCCATCAGGTAGTGATTCATCAGATAATAAGCCACGGGAAATGCAATCACGCAGGACAGCAACACCATCAGAATAAAGTCTCTGGTCAGCATTTTTACAACGGAACCAACAGAGGCGCCAAGCACCTTCCGGATGCCGATCTCCCGGGTTCTTTGTTCCGCCATAAAGGCCGACAACCCGAATAGACCCAGACAGGAGATTATAATTGCCAGACCGCCAAAAATAACGGCCAGGGCGCCTGTAAAACGCTGTTGCTTAAACTGATTTTCAAAGGCCTGATCCATAAAATGATAATCAAAGGCCTGACTGCCGTCAAATCCGGCAAACACAGACTTTAAGGTAGCCAGTGTGCCGGAGAGGTCTTTCCCGTCCTTTAAACGGATAAATATCATGCTGGCCTGCTCAGGGGCATTAAAAAATACCAGCGGAGCCGGTTTACTGGCAGCCACGTTATTGTATAGAAAATCCCTGGTAATCCCTACAATCCTTAAATACTGTGAAGAATCATCACTATAATAGATCTGACCACCCACATGACCGGACTTACCCATTAGTTTTGCCAGGCTTTCATTGATGATGACCGCGTTGGAGTCGGCCCTGGGATCCTGATTAAATGCCCGCCCGGAGCTAAGCTGGATCCCCAATGTTTTCAAATAATCATCATCCGTTCTGACGTACGTAATCAACACCTTGTCTTCACTGCTACTACCTTCCCAGCGAAGACCGCTCCCATTGTTATACATGGCTAAAGGCGTATTTGATCCCAAAGAAAGATCCGCTACCTTACCGGTCTGCAAAACGGCCGCTTTAAGCGATGGAAAGGAGGCCATTAATTTTTGAGAAGCACTTACATACAGCACATTATTTTTATTATAACCCAAGTCCCGGTCATGCATATGCCGGATTTGCTGATAGATGACAAAGATGGACACCATAATAATGGCAGATACTGAAAACTGTAAGACCACCAGAACCTTTCTGACCCATCCGGCACCGCCTGCTTTCAGGCTATGCCCTTTAAGTGCCGCAATCGGATTGAAGGAAGATAGGTAAAAAGCCGGATACAGACCCGCAATAAGGCCACTGACAAGACCCAGGCCCAGCAAAAACGCCATATGCCAGGGATTGAATAAATCCGGGTGTAAATGAAGGCCGATCAGGCCATTAAATAATGGCAGCGCCACGGCGATCAGTAGCAGGGCCAATAGCAATGCCAGAAAAGACATTACAACGGCCTCCAGGAGTAAGCGCAGCACCAGCTGTCTTCTGCTGGAGCCTAAAACCTTACGCAGCCCGATCTCCCGGGACCTCTTCTCACTTCTGGCCGTAGAGAGGTTCATAAAGTTGATGCAGGCAATTAAAAGAATAATCAGGGCAATTAAACTAAACATTTTTACCATGGTAATCCTGCCACCGGGCGCTTCCTTGGTACCGCTAAGATTGCCATGTAAGGCGATACGGTCCATGGGATACATAAAAAAAGTATTTTTCGAATCCGGGTTATGACTTTTCGCCAGACCAGAGAGCTGCTGATTGACCTGACCCTCAGTCACACCGCTTTTTATCTTTACCCAGGCTCCGGTGGTGTTCGTATCCCAGGCATCCCAATCCTTATGTGCATTATAATACACCGAATAGGGCAATAAAATATTGACCGAAGCAAACTCCATATTATCTGCTGGATCCTTAAATACTCCTTTAATCTGATAAGGCTGCTGATCGATTAGTAAAGTCTTGCCCAAAGCCTCCGTACTGCCAAAATAAGCAGTGGCCACCTTGGCCGATATCGCAATCCCGTCCGGACTATTTAAGGCGGCAGCTGCACTGCCTGCCAGCATCTCATAACTGAACATTTGCAGAAACTCCGGATCCGTATAAGCGCCCTGCTCCGCAAAGTTCCGGTCACCCAGGGTTACATTAACGCCGTTGTCTGAGTAACGTACCACTGTTTCCACGCCCGGATACTTATTTTGTAATTCATCACGGATGGCAAAAGGCGTCACCGGAAAGGTATAGGTATCCTTACCATAGACCTGCGCATTTTCCATCCGGAAAATCCGGTCCCGGTCTTTTACCGTATGATTAAAGGTTGTATAATACTCTACCCATAGTAAGATGATGCCCGCACAGGCAATGCCTATGGCCAGCCCCAGGATATTAAGCACACTAAAAACCTTACTTCTTTTAAAATTCCGCCAGGTTGTTACTAAAAACCGTTTGAACATATCTGCTTTTTTTTATGTTATTACAGGTTTCACCCTAAACTATATCCGCCCTGCTAATTAATCACCAGGGTTTCATTGTCTCCAAAATTATCATAACTGCTGGTCACCACCTTATCCCCCGGCTGCAGTCCTTTTAATACTTCATAATAATCCGGGTTCTGCCCTCCGATCTGGATATCTACTTTAAAGGCAGTGGAACCGTCTTTGCTGAGTTTGTAGATCCAGTTACCCCCTGTTTTCTGGAAAAAGCCGCCTCTTGGAACCAGCAGTGCTTTCCTGTCGTCACTCAAAGTCAGCATAATCTGCAGGCTCTGTCCTCTATGAATCACCTTTGGAGTTTTACCGTCAAAGGACATGTCTACCTGGAATCTCCCATTGGCTACAGAAGGATATACTTTTTTAACGCTCAGATGTAAGGTATCATTGCCGACAACCGCTGTACCGGTAAGTCCGGGAAAAACATTATTGATATAATGCTCATCCACATCCACCCTTACCTTATAATCACTGATGACATCAATTTGTCCGAGCCTTTCCCCTTTATTTTTATTTTGTCCCACTTCCGCGTCCAGGGAAGTCAATTGTCCGTCCACCGGTGCGCGTACGATCAGGTCGCCCACTTTTTGCTGCATCAGGGAGAAGGCTTTGTTAGCCCCGGAATAGAGTTTATTTTGCTGAGACAACTGCTGTACCTTATCCACAGAATCCTGCTGCAATAGGGTTTTCTGCAATTCCAGCTTTTTCACCAGGTAGTCATAGCTGATTTTCGCCTGTTCATACTCCTGACTGCCGATGGCCTTCTGGCTATATAATTTTTTATCCAGTTCATAGACTCTCTTAGCTTCCTGTAGAGTGCTTTGTACATCGGCCAGCTGATTTAAGTTGCTCACAGAGGTCTGCCGGGCACCATTTTGCGCAATCTGCACCTGCATGAGGGTGTTGTATACATTATTTTGCTGTTCCACCAGGCTCATCATCAGATCCGGATTGGACAGACGCAAAATAGGTTCTCCTTTTTTCATCATGGCACCATCCTCTACATACCTTTCCTCTACCCGGCCGCCTTCCATGGCATCCAGATAGATGGTAGCGATAGGCATCACCACGCCATTGACCGGAATATAATTTTTAAATTGCCCCTCCGTCACCTCGCTGATGGTAATTCTCTCTTTATCCACATTAAGTCTGGATCCGCCGCTGGCATAATATATACTGCCGGCAATCAGGGCCGCTAAGGCCACGATACCTGCAATGGTCAGTATCTTCTTACGGGTCCAGGTTTTCTGTTCTATTGCTCTATCCACTGTGTAAAATTTAAAATGAGTTGATCGTTATTTGCGGGTTATAAAGAGAGTGTGCCCTCATAATAACTCAATATTTTTGTTTTAAAAAGGTAGTTATATTTAGCCGCCACGAGGCTTATTTCTGCCTGACTTAATTTATTTTTAGCGATCAGATAATCGGCTGAATTAATCGCGCCTGCGTTAAATTTCACTTCAGAGATTCTGAAGTATTCTTTATAAGCGGTTACCAGCTCCTGTTGTTTTAACCAGGCTTCCTGGGCTGTCTGTTGGTCAAAGTATGCTTTGCCGATGGCGTTTTTAAGAGCGGTCCTGGCCGTACTTAACTGGTCTTTGGCCAGCGCTGCCTGCAACGCTGCCACTTTCACATCCGTTCTTGATTGCAACTTATTAAAAATGGGAATATTAAGCGTTAGATTTACATTGGTGCCGTAATTATTCTTTATCTGATTCCAATAAGGGATATCCCGGTAACTCATGGCATTGCTGCTGGAATATACCGGCAGTTTATCGGCTCCCATCATCACATAATCTCCTGTTTCAGCAGTTACCAGATCCCCTGTTACGCTTCTTGTAGCCGCGCTGGAAAATGCGGTACCGATGCCTGCGTTCAGCGATAAGGATGGATAATAGTCCGCCTTTTCTACGGCTACATTTTTAATAGCGCTCTGGTATTTAAGGTCCGCTGCCTTCACGGTTGGCAAAAAGGACAGGGCTTTTGTATAGATACCATCAATAGACGTCTGCTGCCCGGCGTTATTGTCTTTACCAGCGGCCGGATCCTTTAAAACGACATTCATATTGAGTGGTTGGTTCATCAGTTCAAAAAGCGTGATCTTGGCCGATTTAATAACGTTTTGCTGACTGGTAATAGCCAGTTCACCGGAACTGAGCTGACCTTTCATATCATAAAAATCATCCGGATTCGCGGCCCCGCTTTGATTTAAAGTATCCAGCCGGTTATATTGTACCTGCGTAGTCAGTAGCTGCTGATAATAATTATTGAGGATTTCCTGTTGATTAAGTACTTCCAGATAGGCGGCAATCACCTGTATGGTAATGGCATCTTTTTGTTGCTGCGCATCCAGTTCACCTGCCTGCTTATCTAGTTTGCTTTTTCTGATATAGTTACGGATTTTAAATCCGTTGAACAGGCTAAGAGAAGCACTCAGGCTGTAGTCCGCGGAAGTAAAGCTTTGGCTGATATAACTATTATCCGAAGGGTTAATGGATCTGCCGCTGTTCAGACCGTGTCCGATATACCCGCTGACAGCTGGCAGCTGCTCCATCTTCGCCTGGTTTAAGTAAACGCCGGCAATCGCCGCCTGGGTACTGGAGGTTTTAATGTCCATGTTATTTTCCAGCGCCTCCCTGACGCACGCTTCCAGGCTCAGATACTGAGTCTGACTGCTGTCCGTTTGTGTGATCAAGGATCCCTGCCCGGCCACCTGTGCGTGAGCCGGGAAACATCCCGCCCCAAGACATCCAAATAAAAATCCTATATAAACCAGTTTTTTCATTCAACTATTTTCCAAGTAGGCTATAAAGGCTGTGCCATTCCTGTTAGCATTAGCAATCTGTTCATTATATATATTATTATTTTAAAAGATGTTCGATTTTGATACACTTACTGTACGCAATCAATACAGGGGGCCTCCCTGCGATCCCTTCCGACATAAAACCATGCGCCCGTCTGATACATCAGCGGTTAGGGATTTTTAAAAAATATTCGTTCCTTTATCCAAATATATCTGTCAAAATACCTTTTCATATGGCCTTAAAAAATGCCACTATTGCTATTGTCGATGACGATCCGGATGTGCTCACTGCTGTGCGTTTACTACTGAAAACCGAAGTAAAACAAGTCCTGACAGAGAAAAATCCGGAGAACCTGCTTTCTTTATTAAAAGAAAACCAGGTTGATCTGTTATTTCTGGACATGAACTTCAAATCCAAAGTCAATACCGGTAACGAGGGTCTTTTCTGGCTGCAAAAAGTAAGAAAGCTCTATCCCGGTTTACCGGTGGTGATGATTACCGCCTATGCGGATATTGACCTGGCAGTAAATTCTTTAAAATTAGGCGCTCAGGACTTTATGGTAAAGCCCTGGCAAAATCAGAAGCTGTTGGAAACAGTAAAATCCAACTATCAGAAAAACAGCCAGGACAGGGCCCCTTTTGACGGCCCCGCCGGTATTATCGGGCAGAGTCCGGCCATGAAAGATGTATTTCGTAAAATTGAAAAAATTGCGCCCACCGATGCCAATATCTTAATCCTGGGAGAGAACGGAACCGGAAAAGACCTCATCGCGCGAACCATCCATGATCAGTCCCTGCGTCGCACGCACCCCTATGTCAAAGTAGACGTAGGTGCGCTTACCGAGAGTCTGTTTGAAAGTGAGCTTTTCGGGCATAAAAAAGGCGCCTTTACCGATGCCAGAGAGGACCGCCAGGGGCGGTTTCAGGCGGCCAACAAAGGCACTTTATTCTTAGATGAAATCGGCAACATCACCCTGGCCCAACAATCCAGATTACTTACGGCACTTCAAAACAGATATATTACGCCCTTAGGTACCAATGACAAGGTCCATGTGGATATCCGCCTGATTTGTGCGACCAATCTGCCTTTAAGCTCCCTTGCTGATGAATCCAGGTTCAGAAGAGATCTGATTTACCGCATTAATACCGTAGAGATCACCATCCCGCCCCTTAGAGAAAGAGGTGAAGATATTGAGCGCATTGCCGAACATTACGCCAGGCTCTACGCCCAGAAATACGGTAAACCTACCCTGGACTTTTCCAGGGAAGCCAGAAAAAAACTCAGCAAATACAGCTATCCCGGCAATGTCAGAGAACTTCAATACGCCATTGAGCGGGCTATTATTATGACAGAAAATGAAGCCATTGAGGCCGAAGATATCCTGTTCTCCCCCATTGAACATGTGGAAGAACCGCTGGCAGCCAGAGATAAGGCCGTCAATTTAAGTCAGGTGGAAAAAAATGCCATCTTAAATGCCATTAGCAAACATGAAGGCAATATCTCCAAGGCAGCCAAGGAGCTGGGCATTACCAGAGCTGCCTTATATCGCAGAATCAGTAAATATGACATTTAGCCTGTCGGCTGCCCGGTTATCCGGCAGGCTATTTCCTTCTTATAATTCATAGTCCACCATGGTAAAAAGCAGTCTTAGAATTATCATACAGCTTTTGTTAATCAGCCTGTCAGCCGGGGCTGTTGTATGGTGCTATTTAAAGTCATTGCCGCTTGGCATGAGTATCGCGGTATTTTTATTGGTGGTGCTCATCTACAGGATGTTGAGTTTATTCAAAGATATCCTGAATGACTTTAATGATTTTGTGGAGGCGCTTAAATACCGGGACTTCTCCCAGCATTTTTCCATCCTCCGGGCCCCCAGACATCTTCGTTTTTTCAGAAGGGGATTTAATGATATTGTCGGAGGTTTTAAGCAGCTTAGCCAGGAAAAGGAATTACAGTATCAGTACCTGCAAAACGTACTGGAACTGGTGGACACGGCTATATTAGCCTTTGAACCCGGCACGGGAGATATTTACTGGATTAACAGCCAGATGAAAAACTTACTGAGTGTTCCGGCCATTAAGAATTTAAAACGCCTGGAAAGACTGCTGCCCGCCTTAAACGAAGCTTTTTACACCATCAGTCCGGGGAGTCAGCAAATCATTAAGGTGGACATCGTGGACAGGCCGCATAAACTGCTGCTTACCACCAATAATTTTGTCACGGGCGGCAAGCAAATGAAACTGATTGCCCTGCAAAATGTGGAGGAAGCCCTGGATGTAACCGAAACAGAGGCCTGGAATAAACTGCTGCGCGTATTAACCCATGAGATTATGAACTCTATTGCGCCGATTTCATCGCTGGCCAATACCCTGCAGGACAGATTAAGTCTGGTGGACAGCCGTCTGCCCATTCATGCCGTCGACTTAAAAGATCTCCAGGATGGCATGCAGACGATCCGTTCCCGTAGTGATGGCCTCATGCGGTTTTCCACCTCTTATCGCAATCTGAATAAAATCGGGCAGATTCATCTGAGCCAGTTTTACATCAGAGACTTATTTGAGAACCTGGCCGCCCTGATGCAGCCGGGCATGACCAGTAAACAGATCATGCTGGATGTTATACTCAAAAATCCCAATCTTAAAATAGAGGCTGATCAACAGTTGCTGGAACAGGTGCTGATTAATCTGCTGCTCAATGCCATCGACGCCGTAAAGGAAAGCCCCGAGAAAAAAGTGATGATCTCCGGGGAGAAAAATCAACAGGGGCAAATCATCCTGAAAGTCAAAGACAGCGGCAAAGGCATGGATGAACAGATCATGGAACGAATTTTCATCCCCTTTTTCTCTACCAAGAAAACAGGCAGCGGTATTGGCTTAAGTCTTTGTAAACAAATCATGCTTTTACACAGAGGCAATATCCAGGTAAAATCCGTCCCGGATAAAGGCACCACTTTCAGACTGCAATTTCCCTGACGACTACTCTTTCATTTACCCTGCCGGGTATTCTACACAGCATTATTCTGCTTTATCCATTTCCGTCACTCCTCCGGAAATCACAAATTTCATGGCCTCGGCCGAAGATATGCTATCACTGACCATCCGGATATTGGCTTTAGGCACAAAAAAGGTCATCCCGGAAATCGCGTAGGAAAAAGGGACATAGACGACGACATGATCTACCAGGTCGAACTGACTGGCGTCATTTTGCGTAATAAAGCCCATCCTCCACACATCGGTACTGTCTACATTCACCAGGACCGGTTTATCAAATTTCTTTTTACTGCCTGAAAAAGCCTTCAGAAAATCCTTAACGGAAGAATAGATCAGTTTAACCCCCGGTGTCCTTTCCAGGGTGGCCCCCAATAGATCAATTAAATGACTGATCACAAAAGAAGAAGAAGCCCAGCCAATGAGAATCATAATAATGACCATCATCAGGATGCCAAGACCCGGTATATGACGAGTCGATTCTTCTCCGGGGACTACGGAACCGAATAAATTAGGCAGTATACTGTCCACCGCACTAAACAGCCAGAATACAAAATAGATGGTCACCGCAATAGGGGCAATAACAATGACACCCTGGAAGAAATATTGTACAATCCGTTTCGCTAAAGTCTTTTTCTGTTCGTCCATAACTTGTTTTTTCTGTTCCCGTAACCTGTTTTTTCTGTCCCAGTAACTTGTTTTCTGGTTCCCAAAAATAAAAACTACTTTTGAAGTTTAAGGTATTAAAAATTTTATTATATGCAAATCGTTGTCACAGGTGCCACCCGAGGTATCGGCAAAGCCGTAGCTGCCATCTTTGCAAAGGACCGTACAGCGCACCATTTTTTTCTTTGTGCCAGAAAAACAGAAGAGCTGGATGCACTTAAGTCCTTACTCATGCAAACGGGTGAAGGCACGGCTCATCAGGTCACCACCGTCCGCTGTGATTTTTTAAAAAACGAGGATATTCAACATTTTGCCGACGCTGTTCTGGCCACCGGCCTACCGGTAGACATCCTGGTGAACAACGCCGGTATCTATCAGCCCGGCAGCTGTTACAATGAACCGGAGGGCCAGTTAGAAAAAATGTTACAGGTGAACCTGATGAGTGCCTATCATCTGACCAGAGCCCTGGTTCCTGCTATGATTCAGGCAAAAAAAGGTCATATTTTTAATTTGTGTTCCATTGCCAGCATCCAGGCCTATGCCAATGGCGGCAGCTATAGTATCAGTAAATTCGCATTATCCGGCTTTACCCGTAATTTAAGGGAAGAATTAAAACCCCTCGGCATCAAAGTAACCGGTATTTATCCGGGCGCCACCCTTTCCAGCAGCTGGGACGGACTGGATATAGATCCCGGCAGAATCATGGAAGTAGATGACGTGGCCAAAATGATATATGCCGCCGCATATCTTTCCCCGCAAGCGGTAGTAGAAGATATTATCCTAAGGCCGCAATTAGGCGACCTGTAAATAATAAACACTTTTAAAGCCTTCACCGGTCTGTTTTTGGAATCGCATCATCATCACCGCATAAAATCAAGGGCAGCCGCCTCTAACTTCATCCTATGAAAGTATTTGCAACAAAGGTTATCCCGGAACTAGCCAAGGAACTTTTCGCCAATCAGCAGGTCATCCTGGATGAGTGGACAGGCGCTCAGCCGATTTCAAAAGAGCAGCTGACCGGTACACTGATCCAGGGCGGTTATGACGGATTACTGGTAGCCGGGGTAAAAATCGACGCCGACATCATTGACGCGGTCAAGGCTACGGTTAAAGTAATTTCCCTACTATCCGTAGGTTTTGACAATATAGATCTAGAGGCCGCCACCCGGGCCGGCATTCCGGTCAGCAATACACCGGATGTGCTCAATGACGCCACCGCCCAAACCGCTTTTCTACTCATGCAAAATGTCGCAAGGAAAGCCTTTTATAATTACCGGCGTATTATGGATGGTGATTGGAAATCCGAGAGTTTTGTCAAAAATCTGGGTCAGGACCTCCAGGGTAAAACCCTGGGCATTTTCGGGATGGGCAGTATCGGCACCGTTATGGCAAAGCTATGCAAGGCAGCCTTTAACATGGATATTATCTATCATAACAGGCGTCCCAATAAAGCAGCCGAAACTCAGACAGCAGCCCGCTACGTATCCTTTGAAACCCTGTTACGACAAAGTGATATTCTTTCCATCCACGCTGCCCTGACCCCTGAAACCACCCGGATATTCAATGCGGAAGCCTTTGAAAAAATGAAAAGCTCCGCCATCATCATTAACACAGCCAGAGGAAAAGTAATAGATGAACCGGCACTCATAACAGCCCTGGAACAAAAGCAGATCTGGGGAGCCGGGCTGGACGTGACAGATCCGGAGCCGATGGCACCGGACAACCCGTTATTAAAGATGGAGAACGTCGCCGTACTGCCTCATATCGGATCAGCCACTGTCCATACGCGTAATGCGATGGGGCAATTAGCCGCAGAAAATATGCTGCTGGGCCTGTCCGGCAACAGGTTAAAAACGATTGTCAACAAGGAAGTTTATGACCGCTAGCCTATTTAGAGTCTGCTGAACAACTGCCAAATTATATGTAAATTGAGGTTTCAGTGGATTTTTCATTAAAAAAGTGCAAGGTTTTATGCGTGGAAGTTATAAAAAGCGTGCACCATCTCCGGTTTATAGCAGTCCCAACCAGCTAAGTTTCGAGGGTTTTGAGACCCCATTCGAGCAGCAGCTGGACTTGAATAACCGGTGGGTTTTCCTTGCCAGGAATATTCCCTGGGACCGGATCGTTGGTGTATACGATAAAGTATTCAGCTCTGCGGAAGGGAGAAAACCTCTCAGTGGGCGACTCGTCCTTGGCAGTCTAATGATCAAACACCTCTGTAAGTTATCAGACAG
>NZ_FNQY01000022.1 GCF_900107765.1 Arachidicoccus rhizosphaerae
TAACCAGTTCTCACTTAAATCGGTAATGACGTTGGTAATATATCCATTTTTACGCGTCGTATCATTATTCATATCAATAAAGTCCGGATTATAATAATAACCTTGTTCGGGTACAATATTAAAATAGGAAAAATGTTGTGGCAAACTACCCAGATGCCATTTACCAATCCAGGCCGTCTGATATCCGGCATCTGTCAGATAACTGGCAAAGGTTGGCTGAGCAGGATCAAATTTGGAAAAATTATCTTCAAAGCCATTTAAATTGCTGTATTTACTCGTCAGTAGACAAGCTCTGCTGGGACCACAAAGCGAATTGGTAACAAACGCATTATAATAGGTGGCTCCCTCTGAAGCCAGTTTATCAATGTGCGGAGTGGCTCCATAGGGAGATCCGTAGGTGCCAATGGATTGATAAGCATGGTCATCAGAGACGATAATCAGGATATTGGGACGCTGGTCCGCTGACTGCGCCTTTACGCTTACTGCCCAACCAGAAATCAGTACCAGAAATGAAAGAAAAACTCTTTTCATACCATTAAAATATTGTTGATCTAAATAACAGCTTGTTTGCAGCCAATGTGCGTTGCCTCCCATAATCGCTATTGCGGCCTGTGCGGCAAATCAAGGTCATTGTCTAATAAAACGTCTGGTAAAGATAGTACAATTGACCGAAGGGCATAATAATATGTATGACTTTTTATTTAAAACAGATTAGGCTTCCTTAAATAAAATCAATAAATATCAATTCATTATCAATGATTTAATTATTTTTATACAAATAGGTCAATTAATTTTTAAATAAAGAAATCCGCATCAGTTAGTATCCACATATAACACGTGCCAGAAAAGATGCTATAAATTATTTTGCAAAAATCCCAACCAATTGCCATGCATAATTTTTTGAATATCCGGGTCGCTATATCCAACCTTTTTAAAAAGACCTGGCAGTTTCTGTAAATCAGAGATATCATCCAGATCATATGGTGTCTGTTCTTTACCAAATGCGCCATCCAAATCAGACCCTATGCCTATATGATCCGCATTGCCTGCAATCTGACAGATATGATCCATGTGCCGTATTAAAGAATTTAAGTCACATCCCGCCGATTGAGGATCAGTCACTCCCCTTTTCCAGTCCGGCACCATCATCCAGGCGTCCAGCGCCCCGCCGATTACGGCTCCTCTGTCAATCAACGCTTTAATCATTTCATCGGAGAACTGCCGGTTATGATTGACAATAGCCCTGCAATTGTTATGACTTGCCCAGATTGGCCCCTGATAGCACTTCAGAGCGTCCCAAAACGCCTCGTCGCATAAATGAGTCACGTCTAAAATCAGGTCAAGCTGCTGCATTTCCTTTAAGAGTTCTTTACCTGCATGACTTAGAGGGGCCGAGCTATCCGTACCGAAAGCATACCTTCCCGGGCCATAGTGTGCGGGGCCCAGTGCCCTCAACCCATCTTCATAACTTTGATGCAAATGATCCAAAATTACAATTGAATCTGCTCCTTCCAGGCTCCTGATATATCCGATGGGTAATGCATCTACCAGTTCCTTTTCGTATTTTACGACAGTATTCAGGCTGCTTTTCCTATCATCTTTATCCAGTGCTGTTTGCCAAAGCGAGACTACCTGTTGTAAATCCTGTTTATTTCTTACCGATTTTAACACACCAGTGCGCTCCATCTCTTTATACCATGCCAGTTGCCCCTGCGTTTGTGCCCAGGCCTGCTCCGGACTATGCCAGCCGGGCAGTGAACCTGAATAATCTACATAGCGGGCAATCTGGGTTGCAACCACCAGACCTATGCCTCCTTTACGCAGCGCAGGAAAGCTCACCGTTCCTTTTGCACGGTCCGGCTTATCCGTTAATCCACTTTCACGTTCTCTGATAAATTCAACAGATTTGGTTAAATCCCTGTTCCATTCCAGGGCATTCATTGCCAGGTCCAGATGTGCATCTATTATAAACATATAGAAAGCTTGTTTTTAATTATGATGGGAAAAATAAAAAAGAAAGGTAATCGGCAATAAAAAACGACAGGTTAAAAATTGATTTTTCTTTTTCTGGCCTGGACCTGCCATTGATCAGCAACTTTTGCCTTTTTAATCACCCAGGCATGATCATATAGTGCCACTGTAGGACAAATATGGAAAGGTACCGCATATAACAAACTGCCTACCGGAGGCAATTGGGCTGTACTCCCTTCTTTTAAACGCAGATTTAAATGTTCCTCACTTTGGAAAACTTCCTGTAAATCCGGAGCATTTAAAAAACGGGCTCTGGGAAAAGGCATTTCTGAAGCAATGGCTTTAGTTCCCATATCCACCGTACAGGTACCATTATCCAGATGATCAATCACCCGGGTAATAATTACGGCAGCTGGTTCAAAAGGTAAGTCTTTAAAATGCATTGCATACCCCTGGTCCCAGAATACAAAAGTGCCAGGGCTCAATTCAGCGCCCTGTCTTTTAATATGCGTGGAAAAGGAAGGCGAGCCGCCGATAATAAGTTTTAAAGGGGTTGCCCTTAAACGGTTGCAGCGATCCAGTAATTCTTTAACGGGTACGAATAGCTCATCGCTCGCAGCCTGCCTTTCAACCGGGTCGTCTATTTTTAGATGACCATCATAGACATGCAGGCCGATCAGCTGTACATGGGATAATTTTTTAAGTTCTTCAATAAAGAATGCAGCCTTATCCGGCGCAATACCTGTGCGGTGCATACCTGCATCTATATCTACATAGACGCCCAGTTGCACAGCTGCAGATTTTGCTCTGCTATTTAAATGCCGTGCATTTTCCAGATTAGATACCAGGCAGCTAAAATGCGTCTTATTATAGCGCTTAAGTAATTGCAACCACCTTTCTAAATCCGGCCCTATTAAAGGATAGGCTAATAGCACATCCTCTGCATTCAGCTGGGCCAGCATCTCTGCCTCGGCAATAGTAGCACATTTAAAACGGGTTATATAATGTTGCTGTAAAATTCTGCAGACAGCAGGCATTTTACTGGTTTTAACATGGGGACGAATCCGGCTGTCATCTCCCACCATTTTTTTAATCCGCCGAATATTATCAATCAAACGATCATAATAAATAACCAGTGCGGGGCTTTCCAGCGCCCTGGTGTCTTCTATCAGATACCAGGGACGTTTCGGATTATTTTCACCTCCGTTAACGGAATTCTCAGGGTAACTATCCCTGCCTGAATTATTTCCATTGCCCGACTCATTTGTGCTTATCATGGACATATCATTTAAACAGAAGATTTAATTTTCTGAAAATTCTCTGTTCTTTATTAGGATTAAGGGTACAATTCAAAAACGGCTTCGATTTCTACAGGAATATTATCCGGTAAAGACCCCATTCCTACCGCACTTCGAACACCAACGCCGTTATCTGCGCCCCATACCGTTTTAAAGAGTTCACTACACCCGTTGATAACATAAGGGTGCCTTGTAAAGCCGGGTGTCGCATTTACCATACCTAAGACTTTAATCACTCTTTTTACCCGGTTTAAGCTTCCGACTGCACTTTTAATGGTGGCGAGCATTGCCAGCCCGACCTGCCTTGCGGCAAGCACACCATCTTCAATATCAATATTCTCTCCCACCCTTCCAATAATCAGACTTCCATCCTCTTTCACGGTACCATGCCCGGACAGGTATAGAAAATCCCCTACCAACAAGCAAGGCTTATACACGCCTTTAGGTTCGGGGGCCGGAGGAAGCAGAAGTCCTGTCGCAGAAAAATTCTCTTCTGGAGATCCTGATACATTAAAAGTTGGTATTTCTGTATTGTTTGCTGCTGTTGACATGATGATTTTTTTGGAAATTTAATAAAATGGCCTGGCCATACACTTATTGTTCATCAAATTTAAAGTATTTAAACTGGCTGACCTAAAAGGGGGTGGCTGTATTAACAATAAGATTACGCTAATGAAGGATGAGGTGCAGGACAAATACGCCAATAAGTCCCGTTACGGAAACAATCGTTTCCATTAAGGACCAGGATTTAAAAGTATCCTTCAGACTCAGATTAAAATATTCTTTAAAAAGCCAGAACCCGGAATCATTTACATGAGAGAAAAACAAGCTTCCGGCTCCAATGGACAAGACCATAAGATTGGGATCAATGCCACTATTCAAAGTAAGGGGTGCCATAAATCCAGCTGCTGTCAGACCGGCTATCGTGGCTGAACCAACGGCCAATCGAATGATGGCAGCCATTAACCAGCCCAATACCAATGGATGTACGGGCCAGTGATGAATACTGCCGGCGATGGCAGCACTTACGCCACTATCATTCAAAACCTGGTTTAAAGCACCTGCACCTGCAATAACCAGCAGGATTAAGGCAATATCTTTAATGGCAGCGCCGTACATATCAGATATTTGGCTCATGCGAATACCTTGAACCACACCCACCGATATCGTAGCTACAATAATGGACAATATCATCACAAAGGACGCATTGCTGAAAAAATCCAGCCATGAACTGCGTCCCAGTCTGTATTTTAAAAATGCCCCACCCATTAATAATAAAACAGGCAAAAGGGCAGTTACAAAGCTATTAAACAATCCAGGCATCTTAGCTGTACCTACTGGCTTTGGAATAAAACTCTCCAATGGGCTGGAAGGTATCTTACGTAAATACCTGCAAAAAAACGGACCGGCAAGCAGTAACGCCGGTATGGCTAATATTAACCCATATAATAAAGTAGTTGTAATGTTAGCGTGCAATTGCTGCACCAGGGCAGTGGGCGCCGGATGGGGCGGTAAAAATCCATGGGTCACGGAAAGGGCCGCCAGCATAGGCAGACCAGTTGCAACAGCAGGTAATTTATATTGGTAAGTAACCGAGAAAATCAACGGCACCACCAAGACAAATCCGACACCGTAAAATAAGGAAATCCCCATCACAAAACCCGTTATCATAAGCGCCCAATGAACATAGCGTGTTCCGAACCTTTTAATCAACTGACTGGCAATCTGCTCCACGGCACCACTTTCTGCTATAATCTTTCCAAACATTGCGCCCAGGGTAATAATAATTATAAGTGACCCCATCATGGAACCAATACCCTTTTCTATGGAAGGGATAATCTGTTCAGCCGGCAATCCGAATAAAAAGCCAGCCAGCACAGAGACCAGCAGAAAAGATAAAAAAGCATTCAGTTTTACCCAGGTAATCAGGATAATCAATAATGCAATACAAAGTAGGATTAAAACAAAGGTCATCGGTTTAGTGCTTTTAATATCTAGTAACTTCAACCCTGCAATTCTTATGAACGAATCAGCCACAACCAAAAGAAATAAAAAGACTGGATAAGTCTTAAAATGGGAAGATACTAAAAAAAGGAAAAGCAGAATAATAAAAGGATAAGTTCTGATAGATTAAAAAGGAATTTCCCAGTCCGCAATACCACCGGCTATGACCTTAAACATCTTAAAATGTGCCAGTCTTTTTGCAGTGCTGAGTCTGTCGTATGCCGCCAGGTCCCTAAGGAGTAATTTACGTTCCAGGTGTCTCCGTTCATAAGCTAGCTGCCCACGGGTGACTTCTAGCATACACCGGCCTTTGACTAATCCGATCTTGCTTTGATCAAACTGATAACCTCTCTTTAAGGACTCCTCATAGACTTCAGCCAGGTAGCTATTGATGGCACTGACAGGGTCATCAGCCTGCTTAAACCTTTTGAGTGCCGGATGATTTCTATAACCATTGGTCCAACCCTCCAGCACATGCTTTGCAAGTAAGCCTTCACGCCATAGGGCTAACAACCCTTTGGTATCTAAATATCCCGGATGAAGTGACCATAAACGCATAGAAATAAATTAAAAGTATACTTATGAAAAACCTCCGCTCCCACAAGATAAACAATTTGACATAGAGAAAAAGTGAGGCAAAGCAGCATTTTTATAACTTACTTAATTTTTCAGGACCCGTCTGTTCAAAAAACTATATTTTCAAATTAATTACTGAAATACAACTAGTTATAAAACAACAACAAACTTTTACAGAGAGAGTTTCCAGGCTAAATGTACATTTTAAGATTTCTTTTTAATAATTTATTTGTTGCAACAAATATTGTTGCATTATCTTTGCACTATGAAAATAGAAAACGTCATCAAACAGTCCAGCTTCTCCAGCAGTTACCATAAAGTGGTGGTGAATTTGATTTTCACGGGCAACTGGATCCGGGATGAGCAGATGAAAGTTTTTAAGCAATTTGATCTGTTGCCACAGCACTATAATGTACTGCGCATCATCAAAGGTCATATGCCCCATCCAATTGCACCCAAGGATATTAAAGAAGTGCTTATAGATAAGGCCGGAGACTTAACTCGTCTGTTGGATAAGTTGGAAAAAAAGGGGCTTGTTAAACGCAACCTTTGTCCTTCCAACCGACGACAAATGGATATCAGTATGACAGACAAAGGTCTTAAAATACTGGAACAGCTACAGGGGCCGCTACAGATCTTTACGGATATGATTCAAAATAATCTTTCTAAGGATCAGGCTGAAAATTTGAGTGACCTGCTGGACCAGTTAAGAGGCTGACAAAATTAATATTTTGGCAACACGGATTTTTCATACAAAATCGTAATTTCAAAAGACAATCCTTATTAAAATAAAAAAACAATTAAATCTAAAAATTATGGCAACTCAAAAATGGATCTCTGATCCAACGCACAGCGAACTTCAGTTTAAAGTAAAACATCTGATGATCAGTAAAGTAACGGGCGGCTTTCAAGACTTTACGATTCAGGCAGAAACAGATGGTGATGATTTCAGCAATGCAAAAGTAACCGCCAAAGTACAGCTTGATTCTATCGCTACAGGTCAGAAAGACCGTGACAATCACTTAAAATCCGCAGACTTTTTTGACGTAGAAGCCAATCCAACAATGGACTTCACTTCCACCAAAATTGTCAAAAAAGGCGATGATGATTATGAACTGGACGGAGAGTTAACCATTAAAGGTATTACCAAACCTGTATCCATTAAACTGGAATATGGTGGAACCGCCGTTGACCCATGGGGCAATACAAAGGCAGCTTTCAGCCTGGATGGCAAAATCAGTCGTAAGGAATGGGGCTTAACTTATAATGCACCTTTGGAAGCCGGTGGCGTAATGATCAGTGATGATGTAAAAATCCTTGGAGAAATCCAATTAGTAAAATCCGCAGAATAAATTTAGTGGATTGAGTCCAGATCATCTATATATAAAACTGTTAGACCGGTATCAGGCTTAAATGAGTAGTCACGTGTCAAAAGAAAAGTGAGGCCAGCTCTGCACTGCCTTAGTTTGTTTCCGGTCTACAATTTATTTAATTTCTTCCGCTACATTCTTGAAGAAATACGGTTGCTTTGACCACTGAGTTCCGTAGACTCCTTTAACCTACCAGATCTGTGAACAGCCATTACTGTTCAGCATTTCTTATTTCAAAAGCTTTAATAATAGTTTATGCGCATAGAAAAAACCAATACCCAGAACTGGGTACCTTTATTTGCCCGTCTGGCTGTTTTTTTTACTATTTTCCCCCATGGCGCCCAAAAATTACTGGGCTGGTTTGGCGGCGCCGGTTTTAGTGCCACAATGGACGGTCTGTCCAAAGGCGCCGGTCTGCCGGTATTTATTGTTTTTCTTGTTATTATTTTTGAATCCATTGCTCCGTTATTTTTACTCTTTGGATTTCTAACAAGAATTTCCGCAGCCGCGGTACTCATCAACTTTTTAGGCGTAGTCTTTACGGTTACGATTCACAGCGGGTATTTTATGAACTGGCACGGGGAAGCCGGCAAAGGCGAAGGACTTGAATATTTTATTTTATTATTTGCACTTCTTATTATTTTACTTCTAAGAGGGGGTGGCAAATTAAGTCTGGATGGACTACTGTTTAATAAACCAGGCAAATCCTAACCAGTCAATACACCCCTATCAGGAAGGCTGATTATTAAAAATAAAAAACGTTCCTCTTTAATTCTCATTTTAAAGTCCGAGGTATTTATGAAAAAAATAGGCTTTTTATCATTTGGTCACTGGGATAAACATCCGGCGTACCGGGTACGCTCCGCCAGTGACACCCTTTTGCAGTCTATCGATCTGGCTGTTGAGGCAGAAAAAATAGGTGTAGATGGAGCATATTTCAGGGTGCATCATTACGCCCAGCAATTAGCCTCACCTTTCCCTTTACTTGCTGCAATTGGCGCCAAAACCAACAAAATAGAGATAGGAACCGGCGTCATTGACATGCGCTATGAAAATCCGCTTTACATGGTGGAAGACGCTGGTGCAGCTGATTTAATTTCCGAAGGAAGATTACAACTGGGCATCAGCAGAGGTTCTCCGGAACAGGTAATAGACGGATGGCGTTATTTTGGTTACGAGCCCAAAGCCGGTGAGTCAGATGCTGATATGGGACGTCGTCACGGCCTAGAATTTTATCAGCAGCTGGACGGTGTTGGATTTGCTAAACCCAATCCAAGACCGATGTTCCCTAATCCGCCCGGCCTGTTAAGGCTGGAGCCCTACGCTGAAGGATTGAAAGAACGGATTTGGTGGGGAGCAGGCTCTAATGCTACTGCCATCTGGGCAGCTGAACAAGGAATGAATTTACAGAGTTCGACCTTAAAAGAGGACGAGAGCGGCAAACCTTTTCATGTGCAACAGGCGGAACAGATCAGGCTATTTAAAAATGCCTGGGAGAAAGCTGGACACGCCAGAAAACCTAGAATTTCTGTCAGCCGGTCTATCTTTGCAATTACAAATGATATGGACAGAACTTATTTTGGGCATGAAAAAAGAAGCCAGGACCAGATCGGTAATATTGATCAAAATACACGCGCCATATTTGGGCGTAGCTATGCTGCGGAACCTGAAAAACTTATCAAGGAACTATCCCAGGATGAAGCCATACAGGAAGCAGACACCTTACTGCTCACGATTCCCAATACCCTGGGTGTCGAGTATAACGTGCACGTACTGGACGCTATTCTTAAATATGTTGCGCCGGAACTGGGTTGGAGATAAGCCAATATAAAGAAGGTCTGTGTTTATATTGGAAAATTAATTTAGGCAAAAGCCACTGAAAAGATTCAGTGGCTTTTTTATAATGTTTACAATGAGCTTGTACTATTTCATTTCACTTTTAGGAACATTTCATGTAAATAATGAACTTGACGCTTTAAATCTATCGGCTCCTTGCCTCTTTTACCTATCACCCTACATGGACCCATAGCAGCCATTTTACCTGACCGCTTCATCATTAAGCATACTTAAAGACGCTCGTACAATGCTTCTACCTTTTCCAGTGCGACACCCTTGGTTTCAAAGACATATTTAGCCACAAAAACAATCATTAAAAAATTAATCACCCCATAGGTAAAGAAGGTCACGGGTGCACCTAATCCGTTTAACATGATGGGAAAAGTCCAGGAAACAATGGCATTTGCGGTCCAGTTTCCAAATATGGCAAAGGAAGTAGCGCTGCCCCTTATTTTATTAGAAAAGATTTCTGCAACATAGACCCAAAGCACCGCTCCCCAGGTACAGGCGAAGGCCGCGATATAGACAAAAATAGCCGCCAGCACCAGGTAGCTGTCCAGCTTATCCGTATAAAACAAAACACCGACCACCATCATACAAATACCCATAACGGCAGAACCGATAAGCAGGAGTTTTTTACGGCCCAGGCGGTCAATTAACCAAAAGGCTACAATGGTAAAAATCAGATTCACCACTCCGGTTAATACGGTCTGAAATAATACACTTCCTCCTACATGGGTTTTTTCAAAGATCAGCGGAGCATAGTAAAAAATAATATTAATTCCGGTAAGTTGTGCAATCGCAGCAAATACCACCCCTATAAGGACTACCTTTCTGTATTTGGCAGAGAATATCTCCATAAATCGCAAACCGTGCCCACTGGAAGCCAGATCTGCCTTTACAGACTCCAACTCATCTTTTGCCTTTGACGGCTCATAGATTCTGCCAAATATGCGGTGCGCATGCTCATGTCTTTCCCTTTGTATGAGCCACCTTGGGCTTTCCGGCACCAATAACAATAGCACAAAAAAGATCACAGAAGGAATAACTGCCGCCGCCAGCATATAACGCCAGGTATTTTCCGGACTGAGAAAGCTCCACCCGGCACTATCAATGACATAGTTGGAAATAAAAGCCAGTAAAATGCCAAGGACAATAGCCAGCTGCTGACTCATTCCAAGCCTGCCCCGGAATTCCGCCGGAGCTACTTCAGAAATATAAATCGGTGCCAGGGTGGAAGCCATGCCAATGGCAAGGCCTCCTATAAAGCGGTAGGCAACTAACTGTTCAAAACTGCCGGCTATTCCGCTACCCACTGCCGCTATCACATATAATACAGCCGTTACCAGCATCATCAATTTTCTTCCATAGCGGTTGGCCAGATTACCGGCAAATAAAGCACCCGGAATACATCCGATGGAAGCCGCCGCTACCACAAGTCCGATGGCTGCATCATCGAGTTTAAAGAAACTTCGTAGTGCAGGCAAAGTACCCGCTATAACGGCTGTATCAAATCCAAATAAAAGTCCTCCGATGGCCGCCACTGCGGCAATTAAAATAGTATATTTTTTCATGAGTCGTACTTATCTGCTATTAAATGTTCCATTCATACCTCTGGGTCCACTACCTGATGCTATCATGCTTACGCTTATAAAACAAGAAGATAACAGGCCCGGTACTGCACATTAGATATGTCTCTTAAAGCGCTCAGTTCCGCTATTTGCCTACTCAAATTAATTATTATTTCGGGGAAGTCTTCTTGGAGCAGCTTCCATTCACTATTCGTTTACACTTGAATATCAGGACCTCTACAGTTTAGATTTGTAATCAATTTATATTTTTTCCAACCTTACCTGCTTCAACCGGAGGTTAATACAAATCAGGTACTGAACTGATCTAAATCATTGCAAGGCAGCAGTAACCGGCCCATTTTTGCACAGCAAAGCAAATTAAAATGAGCAGCAATAGTTTTTCAGACCTACAGCGCCGTAACGTTGACAATAAGCAAAGGAACCCGACACCTGATAGCTGGACCTTCCCCAACTATTTATCCAAACAATTAAATATTCAGATATGCAACTACCTGATTTAACAACCGACGAGCTTGATCGCAAACAATTGGAGCCCCTGCTCCCTGGGCCGGATCGAGAACAGCTTTCTTACCATCCGCTCCAAACCCAAAAGGATGATGACCAAAATTTTAAACCTACCGGCGCAATTGTATTTTTCATTTTGCTGATCGCCATGGGTGCGCTGATCTGGTTTTCCATTTACGATCTTCAGTTATCCAGACATTAAAGATTTAACCCTAAAGCCCAATTCCCAATGAATAAGTATGAAGCCAGGATTATTTTATTGGCAGGATCCACACTCTGCATTTTTTTATTTGCCCTGCTTTATAATGCCTTTAGCAGAAAAATAGATGTCCCGAGTTGCGTGCCCTTTAACAAAAGCTTTGAACATCCCTCGTTAAAACAGGTGGATGACAAAACTTATGAGCTATACCTGGTAGCCCAGATGTGGTCTTTTACGCCAGATGAAATAAAAGTCCCTGCGGGCAGCACCGTAGACCTCTATCTGAGCAGTAAAGACGTGGTCCATGGATTTAATATCGTAGATAAGGCCGTAAACCTGATGGCTGTTCCCGGAGCCATTAATAAAACAACGCTCCATTTTGACAAACCAGGCGTCTACCGGATAGTCTGTCACGAATATTGTGGAGTCGGACACCAAAACATGCTCGGCAAGATATTGGTCCAGTAAAGCCATCCGTCCATAAAATCCTGACTTTTTTCCAGACATCGAAAATCCATCATTATGAATATAACAAAACCCTTTAAAAGGGTTATCCTTACCGAATTTTTCCTGCCGCTGACGCTGCTGACCATCGGTATCTATCATGGTCTGATGCAGGTCATTTACAGGGCAGGCATCATCCATCAGAATTCCTTTGCCGGACTGAATTACTATCAGGGTCTAACCCTGCATGGCGTGATTAATGCACTGGTGCTGACTACTTTTTTTGCGGTCGCTTTTGGCCATGTCACGATCAGCCACTACCTGAAAAAAGAGCCTCCGCGCCTGGCCTACAGCAGCTCACTGTGGCTTATGCTCCTGGGAACCGTAATGGATGCTTACGCCATGCTCACCGGTAAAGCGCAGGCATTATATACCTTTTATGCCCCCTTGAAAGACTCTCCTGTTTTCTATATAGGAACAGCACTTTTAATTATAGGCAGCTGGGTGGCATTCTTTGGCTGGATTAAAACCTATATAAAATGGAAAAAAGAAAATCCAGATACAAAAATGCCATTAGCCATTCTGGGTACCTTCGTTAATTTCACCATCTGGGTTGTCTGCACTGTCCCTGCCGCCTATTCTACGCTTATCCTGCTGACACCATGGGCAGCAGGCTGGGTAGAGAGGGTCAATGTGCCACTCACAAGGATGCTGTTCTGGATGTTCGGCCATGCGCTGGTGTATTTTTGGCTGCTCCCGGCATATATCATGTATTATACAATATTGCCAAAGCTTGCAGGTGGCAAGCTCTATTCAGAAAATGCCGGCCGCCTGGCTTTCCTTCTTTTTTTGATCCTGTCCGTACCCGTGGGTGTTCACCACCAGTTCAGTGAACCTGTTTTTACACCCGGCACCAAGCTGTTTATGGCCATACTGACCTTCGGCGTTGCGTTGCCCAGTTTTATGACCGCATTTACCATTGCAGCGTCCCTGGAACACGCCGGCCGGAAAAAAGGCGCCAGGGGTTGGCTGGGATGGATGCTGCATTTGCCTTATTTCAGAAGCGATAATTTTTTATTTGGCTATCTGATCTGCGGCATGATATTATTCATTTTTGGTGGGCTGTCAGGTATCGTAAACGCCTCCTATTCACTCAATGCCATGGTACACAACACGGCCTGGATTCCCGGACATTTTCACATGACTGTGGCAGGTCCCGTATTTTTATCCATTATTGGGATGAGTCTTCTGCTTTATGGCAAGCTCTCCGGCAAACCCATTCAATTCAAGCTGCTAGCAACGATTGTCCCTTATATGTGGATGTTGGGGATGGTCTTTTTCTCCCATGGCCTGATGGCCGGAGGACTGATGGGCGAGCCCAGAAGAACCAATCTGGGCATGACCTATACAAACCCGGACAGCCCCTTGTTTAATCAGCATTGGGTACCCACCACCACATCCACTCTGATTGGCGGCATTATTATGTCCGTTGCGGCCCTGCTATATTTTATCTCGTTTTTCGCCACCGCATTTGGCAAAAAAACCCAGCCAGCCGTTTTGGAGCTTCCTGAGTCCGAGCCCTTACATCCAGAGAAGCCAGTAGCGATCCTGACAAACCTGAAACCCTGGCTGGCTGTGATGGGAGTGCTGATTTTATTTGCGTATATCCCAGCCTTAAACAGTGTCTTTAAATACAGTGTTCCGGTAAAAGGCCAGTACCAGATTGACAGCCCGGTACCTGAGAACCCTAAGCCTGCCCAAAAGGCGAAGCAAACTAAATCTGATCAGCATACCAACGCAAAGGACCACGCCAAAGCAGAACGGTCATTATCACGAGTCACTAATTTAGTCGTCCTTAGGGCCAGTTCACCCACTTCTTTGGATGAGCCTTTATTGTCAGCCCGTCTGCAGGATACCTTTTAAAACAGATTTTCAATGCAAGCTCAATTTTCAGGGATCCCCCTCTCTAAACTTAAGTCCCGCTGGTTTTTTCTACTTATTGCACTCACTCCGCTGAGTATTTTCGGAGTCTGCTACTGGTGGCAAACGCGGGTAGCCGCCCTGCCCTACTTCTCCTTAGGTTTTAAACAGCAAACAGATGCGCCTTATTATCAGGTCCCGGGCTTTGCATTTATCAATCAGCAAGGACTCCAGACGGACAGCAGTTTCGTTAAGGGAAAGGTCTGGGTAGCTGACTTCTTTTTCACTAGCTGTCCTACCATCTGCCCCAAAATGACCAGAAATCTGCAAAAGATTCAGGCCGCTTATAAAAACGACTCCGGCTTAACCATCACCTCCACGACCGTAGATCCTGTTCATGATCAGCCTGCCAGACTAAAGGCTTATGCCGCAAAAAACAGGATAAACACCGGGCAGTGGCAACTTCTGACGGGTACAAAAGTGAATCTGTACAGGTATGCAAGAAAAGCGCTGGGGGTAGTGGCAACGGACGGCGATGGCGGACCAGGCGATTTTATTCACAGTGACCAGCTTGTACTCATTGATCAAAAAGGTCATATCAGAGGTTATTATGACGGCACCAGCAACAGCGCTACTCAGGCACTGATAAAAGACATTGAACGTTTATTACAAAATAATTAAAATATGAAATACGCACTACGAATATTGATAATATGGCTACTTACAACAGGTCTGTTAAATGTTATCCTTGGACAAAATTCAGTACAACAGGGTAAGGCTATTTTTTCAACCAGATGTGCGGCCTGTCACGCTATTGGTAAACAGGTCGTAGGACCGGACCTCAAAGACGTCGACACCAGGAGGTCAGAGGCCTGGATTATCGATTTTGTACATGGATCCCAAAAATTAGTCCAGGCGAAAGACGCTGTTGCTGTTCATTTGTTTGAGCAGTTCAACCATACCGTAATGCCGGACCATCCGGATCTTTCCGCAGAAGACATCCGCCATATTATTGCCTATATTCATGACCAGAGCGCAGCGCTCGGTTCAACCGCTGGAAATTCCGGTCCTGCAAAGGAATTATACCGGCTTCCCTATCCCAATAGTCAGCACTCCTGGATACATAATGTCATCTTCCTGGACCTCCAAGGTCATTTTACCCCACTCACTTCCCATGACCATCTCAGTTGGATTATGATATTTACCACTGTCTTATTTTTAGTCGTATCTATGGTTATTTTAGTCAAAGTGACGGATCTCAAAAATAACGCCACTCAGCATACAGAAAACAAGGAGAACACCTCCCCGACAAATTAACACCGGGCATCAGGTAAAAAGATGAATGATATTAACCTTTAACCTTTTTATGCCCTGGCAACTTTGGCCATCATGCGGTTGACGAGTGGACCGACATAAGGCATTCGTTCCAGTTCTTTTCTTTCTGCAAAAAAGACCAAGAGGATAAACAGCGACATTAGAATCATTCCGGCAAGTACCCGGATTATAAGACTTGTCGTGAGCGCCCCTACGCCTACATGAATAAAATATAGAAGTAGCATGCTGACTAGGTAAGCCGTTAGCTTTTTAACGTTATACGGAATGGGGAACATGCGCTGGCCTGTTTTGTAACAGACGATCATCATTAAAAAATAACAGGCAAAGGTCGTCCAGGCGCAGGCATAATAGCCAAATTTTGGAATAAAATAGTAGTTGCCAAAAAAGGTAATGGCCGCCCCAAATAAAGAAATATACATCCCGATACGCATTTTATCGGCTAACTTATACCAGATCGACAGATTATAATAGATACCCAGGCAAAGATTAGCGGCTAATAATACCGGCACAACGCCTACGCCACTTCTATAAGTGGGTCCTACAATAAATTTCCAGACATCTAAAAACAGGGCGGTAAATAAATAGGCGATGGCCAGGGTTATCACAAACCATTTCATGACCCGGGCATAGACTTTAAGGGCGTCTTTATCCTGACTTTTATTAAAGAAAAAAGGCTCGGCAGCCATCTTAAAGGCAGAGATAAACAGCGTAATAATCACGGAGAGTTTATAACAATATCCATAAATGGCCACCTGGATTTTAGAGTCTTCTACTGTTCCGTTATAAAGCTTTTCCAGCATCTGGCGATCAATAACCTCATTGACCATACCGGCCAGACCACCGATAATCATGGGTGAGCTGTAGCGCCAGAGTTGCCGCCATAGACTTTTCTCAAATTCAAAACGGATGGAACGCCACTCTTTAAACAGTAATATAAAGGTCACCATCGCCTGAGCCAGGTTGGCTTTTAAAAGCAGCCCGGTCTTAGTCTGCTGGGCGTACCAGCCGTGCAGCCAACCGGTGGATTTTGCTGCCGTCTCTGGCAGATAAGCCAGAAAATAAATCGTCAAAAACAAGTAAACAGCGATACCTGCCAGATTGACAAAAGCATATTTTTTAGGCCGGCTCTCTTTTCTGAGCTTAGCCAGCGGGATTACACAGAGCGTGTCAAAGCCGATAATGGCTAAACACCAGAGAATATAGGAGTAATGCCCTTCTACGCCAATAAAGTCCCCGATAGGCACCCTGAATAAAGAAATTAAAAAAACAAAACAGACCGTAGAGATAATATGCGATGTAAAGGCTGTCTGGAATAAGGACCGCTGGGAGATGCCCTCCTTATTAGAGAACCTAAAATAAGCCGTCTCAAAGCCATAGGTAAAGATAATATTTAGCAAGGCAATATAGGCGTAGAGCACCGTATAGGTCCCCATTTCTGCCTGCCCGGCTCTGGAACCTACCAGATAAGTAATAATTGGCGTTGTAATATAGGTCAGGAACCTACCTCCGATATTACTGAGTCCATACCAGACGGTCTGTCCTGCTAATTGTTTGATACCACTCAAAATTACTTCCTTTTTTGCTTTTGTTTTCTACAATGGTAATAGCAACAAATGTAGTCAAGTTCCCCTAACTGACAGCATAAGTCCCTTAAAATCTTTGGTTAACCCAATGAGACCGGGACCTAATCGAGCCCCGTACGCCCCACTGTGCGGCTTTGCTTTTTTAATGCCTGATGTTTTTTATTATCCAGTCGCTTTTGCCGGGAGGCTACAGATGGCTTGGTGGCCATCCGGGCTTTCCTTGGAATCAATGCCTGATTAACTAGCCGGTTCATTTTAAAAACTGCCGCTTGTTTATTACCCAGCTGTGTCCGCTCCGACTGGGACTTAACCAGTAAGATACCCTCAGCAATGACTCTGGAGCCAAGCGCCGAGAGCAGTACTGCTTTTTGCTTTTCAGTCAGCAGCTCGCTATGATGGATATTCCATCGTCCTTCCACCATGGTCTCCACTTTATTAACGTTTTGACCACCTTTTCCTCCGCTTCTGGCTGTTTTAAAGGTTATTTCCCCAGATATATCTATGTTTGCCATGACTTTCGTTCACTTAACAGTTAATGGTGCATTAGGCAAATACCAGTCCATAATGGCCGGCAACGCTGATGCAAAGGGCAAAATTATAAAAGAATTTAAAAAAAACACAAAACATGCGTATCCTGTTACAGCGGGTGCAAAAAGCAAGCGTTACCATTAATCAGCATCTGCACAGTCAAATTGGCCCCGGTTTATTATTATTACTAGGCATTGAATCAGCAGATACCAGTGAAGATATTGAATGGCTGGTAGGCAAAATAGTACAGATGCGTATTTTTAACGACGAAAACGAAGTAATGAACAAAAGCATTCTGGATGCAGGCGGAGATATTTTACTGGTCAGCCAGTTTACCCTGCATGCCAGTATCAAAAAGGGCAACCGGCCTTCCTATATTAAGGCGGCCCGCCCCGAGATTGCCACCCCTCTTTATGAAGCAATGATATCCCGACTATCCAAAGCGCTGGGTAAAAATATATCCACCGGTAGCTTTGGGGCAGACATGCAGGTGGCACTGATCAATGACGGGCCTGTCACCATTTGGATGGACTCCAAAGACAGAAAATAACCAGGAGCTTATTTACAAAATCCACCCAAAACGAGTCAAAATGAATTGATTTTAGCCAAAAGGAGTTCAAAAAAAGCCATTTTGGCCTATTTTTGGTTAAAACTAGCTTTAGGATTATCTGAATCTCAAATGTAAAAAGTAAAGGAATAAATCATGAACAGTTCGCAAGGCAATACCCATACAGCTGATATAGAAAAAGCTCCGCACGAGAATGCTGTGCCGGCGCCTTCCCTCACACTGGAACAGGCCCAGACAAAAGTGGATGAGTGGATTAAGACGATAGGTGTCCGGTATTTTAACGAACTCACCAACCTGGGCATCCTGATGGAGGAAGTCGGAGAACTCTCCCGACTCATGGTCCGCCAGTACGGCGAACAATCCTTTAAACAAAAGGAGACGCATCTTAATACCAAGCAGGCACTTAGTGATGAGATGGCCGATGTCCTATGGGTGCTGCTCTGCCTGGCCAACCAGACAGGCGTAAACCTCACCACCGCCTTGCAGCAGAATTTTGATAAGAAAACTATAAGAGATAAAGATCGTCATAAAAATAATCCGGCACTCCAGACAGAAAGCGGCCGTTAATAAACCGGCCAAATTGCCGGCATCGACTTTTTTTTTGACCCAGGACCTACAACAATATGATTAAAAGAATCAAGCATATTTTTAAAGTACTCAAACAGACGATCAGTGATTTTTCAGAAATCAATATTATGCGCATGAGTGCTGCTCTGGCCTATTACACCATTTTCGGGCTGGCTCCTATGATTATAATTGTTTTGTCCCTGTCCTCTTTTTTTGTCCGTAAAAAACCAGCCGGTTATATATTTAACCAGCTTAATGAATTATTGGGTGCCAACGCTGCCAGCCAGGTTCATCAGATGATTGAAAATGTATTATCCCAAAATTCAGGAACCATAATGCAGATTGTGGGGATCATCGCCCTTGTGGTATCTGCTACCGGAATATTCACCGAAATACAGGATTCTATTAATGTTATCTGGCGCGTGAAGGCCAAACCCAGAAAAGGCTGGCTGAAACTGGTCTTGAACCGCCTTTTAAGCTTCTCCATTGTTCTAAGCCTGGGTTTCATACTATTGGTATCCTTATTGGTCAATGCCATTATTGCGGCCGTTATGACCCGGTTTACTGATATCTTTCCCCAGACGGAAGTATTCACCTCCTATCTTATCAATATTGCGCTTACTTTTTTAACCATAACCAGTCTGTTCGCCATTATCTTTAAAGTCCTGCCGGACGCCAAGGTAAAATGGAGAGATGTCTGGAATGGCGCCTTTACCACCGCACTATTATTTATGGGCGGTAAATTTTTAATCGGTTATTATCTGCAACATAGCTCCATCGGCAGCACCTTCGGGGCAGCGGGCTCTGTCATTATCATCCTTTCCTGGGTTTATTATTCTGCCATCATTCTGTATTTTGGCGCCGCCTATACCCGGGCCAATGCCCGAATTAAAGGCCGCATGATCTATCCTAATGACTATGCCGTCTGGATTCAGACGGTAGAACAAAAAGCAGATCAGCCTTTAAATGTCGCTCCTACAGATATAAAACCCGAGCAGCAAAGTTCGGCAGAAAAGCAAATAATTGAAGGAGCAGTAAAAGAACATCCCGATTTAAAAGAAAAAGCAGCTCCCCTGGCTGATCGTAAAAATCAAAATGAGGTGACTGCTGGCGGGCCTTCACCAAACACAGCTCCGTCAGAGTAGGTGGCCGTTTATAACGCTAAAAATCCTCTTAACAGACCTGTTTTGAATCAATCAAAATGGGGCCCTGCTTCAATCCTTTGATCAGTCGCTGTCTAGGCATTTTGCCATTCTGACAGCAGTTACTGAAGTTGTTTGAGTTAATGAAGCTTCCGGTTTTGCGGCTGACCATTCAACTTTTTTTGCCACATCTGTTAATAACTTTTGGCAGTTTTCCTGGCACGAGTTTCGTACTTTGCAAGTAAAGGAGGAAAAACAACCAATAACCAGCGGATCTGGCTCTAATTAAGGCAGGGAAAATACTGGTAAAACCATATCATCTTTTACCATCTTCCTCAAGCCATGTTTATGTAACTGTTGTATCCACAGCTCTTATCAACTGTACAAAAATGCAACGGCTGCGGCCTGCAACCTGACTCAGTGATCTGAACGACCATACAGCAACTTTTTAACCTTTAATTTATTTATTTTGACAGACACCATTATTCACCTTGACACATTGAACCCCATTGAGTTCTTTGGGGTAAACAATGCCAAACTAAATCTTCTTAAAAAAAGATTCCCCCTTTTGAAAATACTATCCCGTGGTACGCAGATTAAGCTCAGTGGCGCCGCAGAATATGTAGAAGAAGCGAAGGAGAAAATCAATCTGATGATTAAATACATGGAGCGCAGCGGCGATCTGAGTGACAGTTATTTTGAAGAAATCCTAGGTAGCGTCGATGAAGGCAAAGTAGATCATTTTCTGGAAAAGCATCCCAATGACGTATTGGTCTTTGGTCCTAACGGCAAAACCATAAGAGCCAGAACCGCTAACCAGAAAATGATGGTACAGGCCGCTGACAACAATGACATTGTCTTTGCCATCGGACCAGCCGGTACAGGTAAAACCTACACAGCAGTGGCTATTGCCGTCAGAGCATTAAAAAATAAAATCGTCAAAAAAATCATTCTGACCCGTCCGGCAGTAGAGGCCGGTGAAAGCCTTGGATTCTTACCCGGAGATCTGAAAGAAAAGATCGATCCATACTTACGGCCTTTATATGATGCCCTGGATGACATGATTCCAGCAGACAAACTAGGTTACTACATGAGTAACAGAACAATAGAGATAGCACCTCTTGCATATATGAGGGGCCGTACCCTGGATAACGCTTTTATTATCCTGGATGAGTCCCAGAATGCCAATGATTTGCAGCTTAAAATGTTCCTCACGCGTATTGGCGCGAACGCCAAAGCCATCATTACAGGTGACCCGACACAGATAGATTTACCTAAGAATCAGCGCAGTGGGCTCTGGAAAGCGGTTTCAATCCTAAAAAAGATAGATGGCATTGCGCACATTGAGCTCAATGAGGAAGACGTAGTCAGACACCGACTTGTTAAACAAATCATTAAAGCTTATAACAAGGCAGACGAGGTAGAAAGCGGAGAACAGCATTTTTTCAGCCATAAAAACGGTACAAAAGAAAAAAATGCATAATCTTTGCATACTTAAAAGAAAATCGAAAAAATGAAGAAAAATTCTATCTGGCTGGCCGCCTTACTGATGCTGGCAGTGACTGTTTACTCTTGTAAATCATCCACTTCTCCTTCAGATGTGGCTAAATCATTTGAAACAGCCATGCTGCACAATGATTTTACCAAAGGTAAAACCCTGGTGACCGCAAGTGATCAACCGATGCTTGATCAAGGTGAAGAAATGACAAAATCAAATCCTACACCTGACTCCATTAAAGCAATTCTGAACGGTGCGGAAATTACAGCTTCCAACGAAAAAATGGAAAACGACTCCACTGCAACAGTAGACGTCAAAACCGTTTTCAAACAATCTGTAATGGGTCAAAAAGAAACAACCAACACCTATGTGCTGAAAAAAGAGAAAGGTGCCTGGAAAATTGACCTGCAAGCAACCATCAAAAGAGTAATGGAATCCTATGGTGCAGCCATGCAGGGTCAGGGTGCTGACAGCCTGGGTGCCGGAGCAGGTCCTGATGCCGGAGCAGTTGATTCTGCTGCAGGCCCGATTTTGGATTCTCTGAGCAAATAGTATGCTTTACTGATTATAGAACCATTTATATACGGGAAAGTCCTGACTTGAGCGCGTAAGCGTAAAAGTCAGGACTTTTAATTTTTTGGGATTGACGGATGACAGCGGTTGTATGACCTCAAATCCCGCATGAAAGCTTTGCCAAATCCCCTATTTTTGTCCTATGGATAATCATCAACAAAACCCTGAATCAATCAATACGGCCAGTCACAGCCGCAACAACAATGTTCGCATCATACTCGGCAGCACTTCCACGCTGGCAGGACAAAGCTATCTGGCCTATTTAAAGGACACTTTAACCCTGCATTTTGCAGGTATCAGTAAACTGTTATTTGTCCCCTATGCAAGACCTGGTGGCATTTCTCATGCGACTTATACAGAAAGCGCCGCACGTTTTTTTGCTACCCTGAATATTGAGGTGGAGAACTTAGGCGCCACCTCAGATCCTTTGCAGGCAGTAAGCAGGGCCGAAGCCATATTTACCGGAGGCGGTAATACATTTTTACTGGTAAAGACCTTACATGAACTGGGGCTGATGACTGCCATCCGTGAGCGGGTATTACAAGGCGTCCCTTATCTGGGTACCAGCGCCGGCGCTAATATTGGCGGTCTGACCATGGGTACGACCAATGATATGCCCATCGTTTATCCCCCTTCTTTTAACACCATGGGACTGGTGCCCTTTAATATCAACCCTCATTTTATCTCCGGCCGACTATCAGCAGATCATATGGGTGAAACCAGGGAGACCAGAATTCAGGAATTTCTGACCCAAAATAAAATGCCGGTCGTCGGATTACCCGAAGGAAGCTGGATACAGGTAAATGGAGCTATCATTACCCTGGAGGGCACAAAAGCCGCCACCATTTTTAAAAAGGACGGACAGCCTTATGAACTCACACCCGGTAGTCGGCTGCTGCTCCAATAATAAAATATAGATGGAGGATTTTATCGGTACTTCTAAGGCTTTTTTCAGGGAGTCTGCTTGCTTATAACCAATAACAAAAGTCTCAGCCGTGCTGAGATTTTTGTTATTGGAGTACTTATTTTATGTAGCAAGATGATTAAAAAACGCTTCATTAATGGTTGGAGAGATCCAGCTGTAAAAAGACCAGGTCCAAAAAACGGCCAAACTTAAAACCCACTTCCTTCAGATGTCCTACCTGTATAAACCCGTTTTTTTCATGAAAACGGATACTGCCGTGATTTTCGGCGTCTATGCCTGCAATCATACGGTGTAACCCGTCATTTTGCGCCCTTTCAATCAGAGCGGACAGCAGCATCTGTCCTATCCCAGCTCCTCTGTGAAATTCATCCACGTACACAGAATGCTCTACGGTAAACCGGTAACCATATTTTGGTCTGAACTGACCATAAGTCCCATAGCCCACCGTCGCCTGACCTCTGAGGCAACTGAAAACCGGCATCCCTTGTTTTCTTTGATTTTCCAGCCAGTGGGCACAGTATGCCAGGTTCCTGGGCTCCTCATCATAAATAGCCGTGCTGTTTAAGATGGACTCATTCATGATTTCCAATATAGCAGGTAAATCCTGCGGCTCTGTTTCCCGGATATAATATGTTTGTTCCATTTGCATTTTCTTTATCAGGTCAATCGCCTAAGTCAGTTTTATGACTCATTCATGCCTTAGCTATTTGATTTTATTAAACTCCGCCCTTCAAAGTTCCCAAAATTACGGCAATAAAAAGACGATTATTTTCCCCGTTGAGGCAATCGTTTTTCTGCATGGTTTTCCGGTGGCTTTTTGATGCTATTTTCACCTTGAATTAAACTGATTTATCTTACTTTTGTCACACTATCCGGTTAATTGTAAAAAGGGTTTAACCGTATTTATTTTACCTTTTTTAATTAAAAGGTAAATCATTCAAAAACAAAATTTATGAAGAAGATCACATTATTTTTAGCTGCCGGTTTACTACTGTTGGCCGGTCAGGTCGGAGCACAGGATTTACATCTGGGTCTGAAAGCCGGTGCCACCCTGGGTAAAATTGACGGCCAGGATTTTAAAGATGGTTTTAATTTTGGCATCCATGCCGGTGCGTTTGCAGAAATCGGCCTTGGCGAAAAATGGGGTATCCAGCCGGAAGTGCTGTTTAATCAGACTAAAACAGAAGTGAAGCAGGATATTAATGCAGGAGATGTTTTAAACAGGGCTACAAAAGGCCACCTGAACTATCTGAGCATTCCGGTTCTGTTGAACTTTAAGCCCGCTAAGATTCTGACCTTACAGGCAGGACCTCAGTTCGGCATTTTAATGAATAAAGACAACAGCCTGGTTCAAAACGGCAAAGACGCGTTCAAAAGCGGAGATTTTGCCATTGATCTGGGTGCGCAACTGAATCTGGGCGGCTTTAAAGTATATGGACGTTATAATATCGGCCTGGCGGATACCAAGGTAAGCGATGTGACTGACCAGTCTAAATGGACCAACCAACAGATCCAGATCGGTATCGGTTATGTCATCCTTTAAGACATGCATGACGACTAAATTTCTTTAAAACAGCTGTTTAAAAAGCGGCGGAGCAGATAATCGGACAGCTCCGCCGCTTTTTTGTGCGGAGACATATCCCCTGAAACAAACAAGTATTCGTTATCTGGCCCTCCCCATTTGAACCGTTAAAGATCAATAGATTAGAAGAATCACCTCTGATTTCCCCTGACAGCATAGCCCTGTTTTTAATTAGGGATTACTCCGGTTAGCGATAACCGGCCTTTAAAATGCGTGCTTTTTCGAAAACAAGTGCCTGAAACGGCCTGTTTTATATAAAGATTTCTATCAAATCCGCCTGATTAGATGCGTATCTTTCTTAATTTCGTGCTTCGTTTATTGTAAGAATCCAAAAAATCGTTACATACTCAAATAAAAACAACAAAGCTACAAATGGAACTTTCTCATGAACAACTGCGGGCCATTGCCCAGCAGTATGGCACTCCGGTATATATTTACAATGCCGATCAGATTGCCGGTCAGTTTAACCGGCTGCAAAATGCCTTTAAAGGTGTCAATGCCCGTTTTTTCTATGCCTGTAAGGCACTGACCAATATTAATATCTTAAAGTTCATGAAAAATCTGGGCACCAACCTGGATTGTGTCAGCATTAATGAAGTAAAGTTGGGCCTCGCAGCCGGGTTTAAACCTAAACAGATTATGTTTACTCCAAACAGCGTTGCTTTCTCTGAACTGGAAGAAGGTAAGGAGCTGGGCGTAAATATCAATATTGACAATATTTCTTTTCTGGAACGTTTTGGTAATAAGTACGGAGGCTCCTATCCCATCAGTATACGGCTGAACCCGCATATAATGGCCGGTGGCAATTATAAAATTTCTACGGGTCACGTGGATAGCAAATTCGGGATTTCTATTCACCAGATGCGTCATATTGAGCGGGTCGTTCAGTCTACCGGACTGCATGTCAAAGGGCTGCACCTGCATACAGGCAGTGAAATCAAAGACATCAATATCTTTTTAAACGGCCTGGATGTCATGCTGGACATCGCCCGTCATTTTCCGCAGGTGGAATTTTTAGACCTGGGCAGTGGTTTTAAAGTACCTTATAAGGATGGTGAAGCGTCTACGGACGTAGAGCTGCTTGGCCAGAAAGTGGGAGAAGCCTTTGCTAAATATGACAAAGAGCTGGGCAAAAAACATCAGATCTGGTTTGAGCCGGGTAAATTCCTGGTCAGCGAATCCGGTTATTTTGTTGTAAAAGCAAATGTCATCAAACAAACCACCGCCACGGTATTTATCGGGGTCGATTCTGGTTTCAACCACCTGATTCGCCCTATGTTCTATGAAGCCTATCACCGGGTTGAAAATATTACTCATCCGGATAGCGATGAAAGAATCTACACCGTCGTGGGTAATATCTGTGAGACGGATACCTTTGCATGGGACAGAAAAATTGCAGAAACCCATGAGGGCGATCTGCTCTGTTTTTATAATGCAGGCGCCTATGGTTTTGAGATGAGCAGTAACTTTAATTCCAGACTGCGTCCGGCTGAAGTGCTGGTTCTGGATGGCAAAACCCATCTGATCCGTAAAAGAGATACGTTTGAGGATTTGCTCCGTGGTCAGGTGGAAGTGATTTAAAGACTGAATTTCAGAGGGTCGTTCTTAACACAAGAATTTAACGGTAATTTCTAAAAGGGTTTATGGTTATATGAGGCACGCTGGTTAACTTTATCTTTATCAAAGTGTTGAGCACCAAATCCTTCGTAAAATGCTGTAAGTTCCCACTTTGTACAATGACTAGATATGATTGAACTTAAAGACGTACAAAAAAGCTTTGATGACAAGCAGATTATCAAAGGAGTATCCATGACCTTGGATGCCGGTAAATGCAATCTGATTATCGGGTCAAGCGGCAGCGGTAAAACGGTATTGACTAAATGTATTGTCGGGTTATTCACCCCTGAACAGGGCGAGATCTTATATGAAGGCAATGATATCGTCTCCATGGATAAAAAAGAGCGCAAGGAACTCCGCCAGCAGATTGGGATGCTTTTTCAGGGGTCGGCCCTATTTGATTCCATGACGGTGGAACAGAACGTTATGTTTCCTCTGGATATGTTTTCAGATTTGAACTATGAACAAAAACGGGCACGGGTTGACGAAGTGCTTTCCAGGGTCAAGCTGGAAGAGGCGCATAAAAAATACCCTGCAGAGATCAGTGGCGGGATGAAAAAAAGAGTGGGTATTGCCAGAGCCATCGTCCTGAACCCAAAATATCTTTTTTGCGATGAGCCAAACTCCGGACTGGATCCTCAGACCTCTTTACTGATTGATAAGTTAATCAAGGAGATCACTGTAGAATTCAATATGACCACTGTGGTGATTACCCATGATATGAATAGCGTGATGGAAATCGGAGACCATATTATTTATATGTATGAAGGCCATAAGCAATGGGAAGGGTCTAACAAAGAAATCATCTATTCAAAAGATGAGAAACTCAATAACTTCATTTTCGCATCAGAATTCCTTCAGGATGCAAAAAAAATGCGGATGGAAGAAGTAAGCAAAGGACAATAGCAGAATCCTTTGGTTTGCCTGTTCCTGCATACGGGAAAAAGATAAAAAATAGGATTACAGGCAGCCTGGAAAGCCAGACTACCTGTAATCCTATTTTTTTGGGTATCGTGGCCCTGATATCTGTGTGGCATCACACTTTTTTTTAGGAGCGCTCCACCTGCATTCCTGGGACGCCCCTGATTTATCCCTCTTTGAGCGCCAATTTCCCCTATTTTTCCATAATTTCTCCATCTGACATAAATTATTTACCTTCAAAACGGGTGCTCTTATAACAGTTCTCTATTTTTGTGTTTCCAAACACTTCATACGATGGCATCATTTAAAAATAAAGTAGTAGTCATTACCGGCGGATCCGAAGGGATTGGCAAGGCGCTGGTACATGCCTTTTTGGAGGACGGGGCTAAGGTGGCTACCTGCGGCCGCAACTTTGATAAACTCTATCAGTTGCAAACACTCTATCCCAGTAAGCCCTTATTGACCCATACCGCAGATGTAAGTAAGGAAAGTGACTGTAATCAGTTTATCCAAAAAGTCATCAAAGTCTATGGTACCATTGATATTCTGATTAATAATGCGGGAATTTCCATGCGGGCGCTGTTTGAGGAAACGGAACTGGATACTTTGCGCAGACTCATGGATATCAATTTCTGGGGAGCAGTATTCTGTACCAAATTCGCCCTGCCCTTTATTATAGAAAACAAAGGAACCATTGCGGGCATTTCTTCCATAGCAGGCTTCAGAGGCTTGCCTGGCAGATCGGGATATTCAGCCTCAAAATTTGCTTTAAACGGCTGGCTGGAGTCACTACGCACTGAACTGGCGGACAGTGGCGTGCATGTTCTAACCGCCTGTCCCGGCTTTACGGCATCTAATATTCGTAAAGTCGCTTTGAATAAGGACGCCAAGCCGGAAGCAGAATCCCTGATGAAGGAAGAGAAAATGATGAGCTCTTCTGAATGTGCGGCTCATATCTTTAAAGCGATCGAAGACAGGAAGCGAACCCTTATTTTAACCGCTCAGGGTAAGGAAGCCGTTTGGCTCAACCGGCTATTCCCATCTTTGGCAGACAAATTGATTCATAAATTTTATTTTAAAGACGGCAGCCTGATCAAATAAAGTTGACAGGATCTGAATTAAGATGGCGATTATAACCTTATCGACAGATATCGGCACCAGCGATTTTATTATCGGCGCTTTTAAAGGGCAGCTACTGACAAGTGGCGCAACAGGCTCTATTGTAGATATCACCCACCAGCTGTCCTCTTCTAATTTTGCAGAAGTAGCCTATATCTGTAATAATGCATTTCACTTCTATCCGGAAGAGACGATCCATATTATTGTCACCAGTCTTTTTGAATATGAGGACGGGCATTTTCTGATTGCCCGTTTTAATAAACAGTATATTATCTGTCCGGATAATGGTATTTTAACGATGATCACCCATCAGACGCCTTTGGAAGTTTATAAATACGAGCTGTCCGGACCCACTGAACGCACGACAATGACGCTGTTAAGCCAGTATGCGAAGGCTGCGGCGCAGCTGTCCAGAGGACGCTATCCTATTCAATTAGCAGAAAAATGCACGGATTTTATTGAGCGATATCCGATACGTCCCACATTCGGTGATGACTGGATTGATGGCCAGATTATCTTTATCGATAAATTTGAAAACGTCGTGGTGAATATCTCCAAAGAAGAATTTGAGGCCTGCAGGAAAGGACGCTCTTTCGCCATTACCTTTGGCCGTAATTATGCCAGTAACCAGATCACTAGAATATCCGAGAATTACAGCAGTGCCAGCAAAGATGAATATTTGGCCAACTTTAACTCGGCCGGGCTGCTGGAGCTGTCCATCCGGGGCGGTAATATGGCCGGCCTGTTCGGTCTGCAGGGCTTTAAAGAGGAAAACCAGCATGTTCAGCAATTATTGAATAGTACACAGGGCGGTCAGAAGCGCAACTGGTTTTATCAGACGATCCGGATCTTTTTCACTTAAAAGGCTTTTTTAGATACATCCATTTACTCATCTCCCAAAATTCCATTTACTTGAAATATTATATGATCGCAGGAGAAGCCAGCGGAGACCTTCATGGCAGCAATCTGATCCGTGCCATGCATTCGCTGGACGAAGCCTTAGAGGTTCGCTGCTGGGGCGGGGATAAAATGCAGGCCGCAGGTGCAACCCTGGTGAAGCATTACCGGGATCTGGCCTTTATGGGATTTGTGGAAGTGGTCATGCATCTTAGAACCATTTTTAAAAATCTGGATGATTGCAAGGCGGATATTCTATCCTATCAACCCGACGCGCTCATTTTAATCGATTACCCCGGGTTTAATTTAAGGATGGCTAAATGGGCCAAAACTCAGGGCATTAAAGTCATTTATTATATCTCCCCACAGGTCTGGGCCTGGAAGGAAAGCCGGGTGCCTGCCATGAAAAAAAGCATTGACAAGATGCTGGTCATTCTGCCTTTTGAAAAACCATATTTTAAAAATAAATTCAACTGGGAGGTAGATTATGTAGGCCATCCGCTGGTGGGGGCCATAAAGGCCTTTAAAAATAACCCTGCCAGCCATTCACTGCCCGAAAACCTGGAGTCAGCCCTGGAAGGTAAGAAAATCATCGCTGTTCTACCGGGCAGCAGAAAGCAGGAAATCGCAAAGAAACTCCCCATTATGCTAAAGATGGCGCAGCATTTTGCGGATTATCAGTTTGTGGTCGCTCAGGCTCCTTCACTGGATCCCGGCTATTACGAACCTTTTTTGAGCCCCTACCCCAATGTAATGGCTGTTACCGGCAAGACTTATGCGTTACTGATGCGGGCTAAGGCCGCCCTGGTAACCTCAGGCACGGCCACGCTTGAAACCGCCCTTTTCAAGGTTCCGGAAGTAGTCTGCTATAAAGGAAGTGCCATCAGTTATCAGATTGCCCGCCGGTTGATTAAGGTTAAATTTATTTCCCTGGTAAATCTGATTATGGACCGACTGATTGTGCGGGAGCTGATTCAGGATGATTTAAATGAACAAAACCTCAAAACAGCGCTCAAAAGCCTGCTGGAAGACCCCGCAGCGTCGGTTCAGCTGCAAAAAGACTATAAAGACCTGGAAGATATTCTGTCCGCCGGTGGAGACGCCTCTTTAAATGCCGCCCGGGCAATTAGGCAATTTACCAGCCATAAACCCTGATAACGCTGTCCTGGTTTTCTACGAAGGCTAGCACCCCCGTAATGACCTCCAGAAAAACCATAGAACCGCTTTCTTTAGCGGCCGGTTCAATTGACCTGTACATCTCACCTTACCCCAGTGTCATTCTCTGAACATCCCTGCTGGATTTGACCTTAAATTAATTAATAATTGTCCTTTATATTTTGGCTATAATATCCACAATTATACCGTATATTTAGGCTGAGAAGTATATTAAAATCAAAATATCCAAAATATACATCAATAGCCTGACAGATAAAGGGAAATAAGTCTCCAAGGATGATATCCCTGCCCTTGGCTGATGACTATCACAGCTGAAAAAACAGCTGCCGCGGACTTTTGATGACTAGTGATGGAATATTAAGTAAGTAGCGTTTGTATGAAGATATTGCATGTAACGGCAGAGTGCTATCCGGTAGCCAAAGTCGGTGGATTAGGAGATGTGGCAGGTGCCTTACCAAAGTACCAGAAAAACCTGGGCCATGAGGCCATGCTCATAATGCCCATGTATAAAACCCCTTTTCTGGATAAACATCAGTGGGACGTTGTACATAAGGACAAGGCCCGACTGGGGGATTATCAGTTTAATTTTACGGTAATCAGAGAAAAACAGCAGTCTCTTGGCTTTGATTTATATTTATTAGACATCAACGGGCTGCTGGACAGGCCCAAGGTCTATGGTTATTCCGACGACCCCCAACGATTTATTGCCTTTCAGACGGCAGCCGCTACCTGGTTACAAAGCTGGAAATCACCTCCTGACATTGTGCATTGCCATGATTATCATACGGGGTTATTACCTTTTTTCTTTAAATATGGTTACGGATTCAGAAAACTTGAAAACGTACCCACGGTACTTACCGTTCATAACGCAGAATACCAGGGTTGGCTGGACTGGAGCCATAGCCAGTGGCTGCCCGCCTTTGATGAATGGAAATCAGGGCTGCTGGAATGGAATAAGACGATTAATCCGCTGGCCAGTGCCATTAAAAATGCTTGGGCAGTGACAACTGTCAGTCCCAGTTACCTGACGGAGCTGCGCTATCAGTCTAACGGGCTGGAAGCCTTATTTGAATATGAAAAAGGTAAATGCAGCGGAATATTAAATGGCATTGATGCAGACCTCTGGAACCCGGAAACGGATGTTTTGATTGACAACCACTTTAATGTCAAAACCGTCACGGCAGGCAAATTCGCTGCAAAAAAAGCTGTAGCTGCCAACTTCGGACTGAACCCGGATAAGCCGCTCTTTACCTTTATTGGCCGGCTGGTCGGCGAAAAAGCAGCAGACTTACTGCCAGACAGCCTGGCAGCCTTTCTCAGAGAACAAAACGGTAAGGCCAACGTAATTGTACTGGGCAGCGGTGAGCCGGAGATCGAAGCCGGCCTTACCGGCTTAAAGGGTTATTTCCCCGGCGTCTATGATTTTTATAAAGGTTATAGTGAAAAACTAAGCCATGAGCTCTATGCGGGTGCAGACTTCCTGTTAATGCCCAGCCGGGTGGAACCCTGCGGGCTGAACCAGATGTATGCATTGAGATACGGCACCGTGCCGATGGTCCGCTCTGTGGGCGGGCTAAAAGACACGATAACTGATATCGGTGATAATGGCAACGGCCTTCGGTTTAACCAGGCCAGTGTAGGCGACATTTTAATGACGCTTAACCGGGCCATGGAACTTTACCAGCAACCCAAGAAGTTGGAGGCACTGCGTAAAAAAATGATGTCGATTGATCATAGCTGGGAAAAAACCGTTTCCCAGTATATAGACCTGTATCAGTCCTTAATCAGCCGCGGTCAGCCAGCCGTCCCAAAAACATAAAAATATCAATTTAATTATAATTTTTAACTCCCTAAAACATACCAAATATGAGCTTTGATTCAAATAAAGTCGTAGCTGTGATTCTTGGTGGCGGTGCGGGCACCCGGTTGTATCCTTTGACAGCCACGCGCTCTAAACCCGCTGTGCCCATTGCCGGTAAATATCGCCTGGTGGATATCCCCATTAGCAACTGTATGAACTCCGATATCTATAAAATGTTTGTTCTGACTCAGTTCAACTCGGCCTCTCTCAATAAGCACATTAAAAACACCTATCACTTTAGTGCCTTTAGTAAGGGATTCGTTGATATCCTGGCGGCTGAACAGACTCCGGAGAGCTCCGAATGGTTCCAGGGAACAGCAGACGCCGTTCGTCAGTCCCTGCGTCACCTCCAAAATCAGGAATATGAATATATCCTGGTACTCAGCGGTGACCAGCTCTACCAGATAGATTTTAAAGATATGATAGAAAAGCATATTGAAAACCATGCAGAAATTTCTATCGCGACCATCCCGGTCAACGCCAAGGACAGCAGCGGGTTCGGGATTATGAAAACGGCACCGGACGGCACCATTACCTCTTTTATTGAAAAGCCTACCGCTGACCTGTTGCCTAACTGGGTGAGTGATACCGGTGAACAGATGCATGCCCAGGGCAGGGACTATATGGCCTCCATGGGTATCTATATCTTCAATAAAAGTATCATCGGACGCTTACTGCTGAACGTACATCCCTCTGCCAAGGATTTTGGAAAAGAAATCATACCCGCCGCCATCGGCAATTACCGGGTAAGAAGCTATCAATATGAAGGTTATTGGACTGACATTGGAAATATCCATTCCTTCTTTGAAGCCAATCTGGATCTGACAGAAGACATTCCTTCTATTAATTTATATGACGCCGCTATGGCGATCTACACCAGACCCCGTATGCTGCCGGCAGCAAAACTGAACTCCGGCTGCGTAAAATCTTCGGTTATTGCCGAAGGCAGTATTATTTTATGCAAAAGCATTGAACAGTGTATTGTAGGTATTCGTTCAAGAGTCGGGTTTGGCACCGTACTAAAAAAATGCTATATCATGGGTAATGACTATTATGATACACTGGCCCAGATCAATGCGCAAAAAGAGTCCGGCCTGCCGCCAACAGGTATTGGCGAGAACTGTCACATTGAAAATGCCATCGTTGACAAAAACGTTCATATCGGCAATAATGTCACCATTATCGGAGGCCCTGATTTACCGGATCAGGACCATGAGCTATTCACGGTAAAAGATGGTATTGTTGTCATTAAAAAAGGAAGTTATATCTCTGATAATTTTGTCCTTAAATAAAGCATCTGCTCTGATCAGAAAAGACAGCAACAACGGACCTCTTCATTTTAGATACAAAAGCCCTCATTCACCTTTAAGGTTAACGAGGGCTTTACTTTTAAGCGCCATTAGAGCGGTTCAAATATAAGGGAGAGGGAATGCAGCGTCCCCCTCTTTTTTGCAAGTCAGGCTGGTTACGGCCCTAAATTCAGTGATCAGCAGTTTTTAATCGTAAAATCATAACTGCCGGATGTAATGCGGGGTTCTGCTCAGGCCGGAAGGCCTATGATCAGACTAGCTATAACATGCCGTTTTGTATAATAAGCTGTCCATTTTTTCCCCAGTCTCCCAAACGGCCCTGCATCTTTTCATATAAGGCTTTTCGAGTGATGACTTGTGTTTTACGTTTACCGGCAGGCGGTACCAGACTGGCACTGCTTACCGGAGGGCTAACCGATACTTTGGTGGCAAACCAGGTCATATGCTTATGCGGCAAAGCAAGTCCCAAAATCATCCCCGGCAGTCCGGTAAAGGATTCCGGTCCCCCGCTGGAAGGAATCAGGTCCGTATAAAAGGCAACAACATAGATGGAATCCATGACGATGGCATTGGCTCTTCTGCATTGAAAACCGGCAATGGTCCTGGTCTCATCGGTAATTTTCCAGCGGATATTCCTTAGAGTGTCAGTTACCAGAAAACTCTCATCATAAATATTTTTAAAGGCGACAGATGTAGAACTGTCCAAATTGGTATAAACCTGGTTATTACCGCCCGCAGACAGCATAAAATCCATCATAGGATTCTTAGGCGCATCTGTTTCAATGGGGGTATATAATGTTTTATTGCCATTAAAAGCCAGGTTAAACTGCTGGGTAGCACTGTGTGGATTGTTACTCTTTTCATAGGCTTCCACCATCTTGGCCCCCCACACATTGTCGTCTCCCATATTATCTTTCATAATGGCCAGCACATTGGTGGTCTTCTCAAAAGTTATGTTTCCCTGATTTAAAAACAGGGCGTTCTGGCTATGCGCCTCGGGTTTTATAAAAACCGTCAAAGCGAGAGCCATGCTGATATATAAAAATATTGTTTTCATCTTTTTAGCTTTAAACATCTGAATGTGATTAAGGACATTTACCTGACGGCTGTAGTTTCACTACCGGCGCCTTTTTTTGTACCACCCATCTTATTAAAATCCCAGGTCAGGGATATCATAAAATACCGGTGAATAGTGGTAAAATAAGTCTGGGAGATATTGTTATTATAGGCACTTCTGGAAAATCCTTTATTCTGATCCAGGATATCATAGGCTTCCAATTTTAAGAGCAGGTTGTCCCCTTTTAAAAACTTTTTACCTAACCAGGCGTTCCAAATCGTCTGTTTACGGGCATCAAAACTCTGCGTTGCCTGTTGATAATCATATGTCAGGTCGGTATGCACCTGAAACTTGGCCGGCAGAAAAAAGTCCAGATCCGGATGCAGGGTATAGGACCAGTAATTATTATTGATCTGATTTTGCAAGGTAGAATTATTGGAATTATAGTTAAGGGTTGCCCTGAAAGAACAGTCCAGCACTTTTTCCTTGTATTTGGCCAGATATAGACCTACACTGTAATTATTACTGGTAGTCGTATTCAACTCATTATTGGTATAATTGATATATTTATTACCGTTCAACCCTAAATCTATACCCATACTCATGTCCCACATTTTTTTCATTTTGCGGCTATAATACAGATCCAGGTAATAGTTACTTGTATTTTTATGCAGATTCTGGTACTGATACACGCTTTTACCTGAATCCAGATCGGTGGTCACATTCGACACAATGGGATTGGCAACCACTGAATAATTGCCATAGAGCCCTAAATATCGTTGATTTAAGACCTTGGAATCACTATAACTACCATTGATAGAGCTTCTGAAGGAAGGTTTTAAATCCGGGTTCCCGATATAAACATTCTGGATATCGGTATTATTTTGAACGGGCTGTAACTGACTGATGGTTGGCTGCGTTGTATTGCCATAATAACCGACCCGAAGATTTCTGGTCGTAGAGAATTTATACATAAAACTGGCGGATGGATTCCAGTTAATAAAATCCCGGTTAAGTTCATCTCCTGTATATTCATCGGTCTGCGTATAATCTACGGCTGAGATATTAGTTCCTGCGCTCACCTGAACCTTATTATCCTTTAAGCTGTAGGCTGCTCCCGCCACATGAGCGAACTGATCGAACTTGTAATGATTGCTATAGGTTTTATCCAGCTGCGTATAACCTTCGGCTCCTTTGTTATAACTTTTCAGGTCAGAATTAGAAGTTGCTTTATTGATCCCATAATTCACCACCACAGACGACTTGGTCGAGAGCGGCTCCGTATAGGTTGCCTTTACATCCAAAGTATTGGTCTTGGAAGTGCTGGTTTTAAACTGATCCGTTAAAGTAGAATCACTCAGTGCATTATCCGTATAATAATCGTATTTGGAATACAGGTAGCCGTCCACATCGCTGTTTTTATTATACTCATTCAGGTTGACGGTCAGCGCACGGCCTTTTTTGTGAAACTTCTGGGCATAAAAAGCGTTAAAATTAAAGGCCTTGTCTTTGCCATTATTATGGATGGTACGGTTCCCGCGATTGACCATGGTATCTCTGTCCACTCCCCGGTCAGAGGAGGTACTGTAATAATCATCCGTTGAGTTATTAGAGAGACTGCCACCGGCATTCAGTTTTAAAGTGGCCATGGAATCTATTTTCAGATCATAAGCTGCATCCAGTTTCTGTCGAAACAGACTTTTTCTGAAATCATCATTGGTATGTGTCAGCAGTACCCCGGTCGGCAAATTACTTTGCAGATCTGTCGCGTCCGTTCCCTTGACGCTCATGCCACCGACCTTATAGTTGAGGTTCAAAAAATCTTTATCGTCATTCCACTTGGTGTCATAATGCACACCACCGGAATTAATGACCGGAATCCCGTGGCCATTATAATTACCATTCCAGCTGGAAAGGGCATCATCTCCCCCACTTCCGGAAATCATAATACCGCCGCCATCCATCATCTCAATGTTATTGCCCGTCAGGCCGTATTTCATCTGATCCTGGAAGCCCAGTCCCATTTTACCGGTATTGGCAAAGGTTCCATAGGCCGCTAATTTCTTTTTACCTTTAAAGTAATTGAACATCCCCTGACCGGTATAAAACTGATCCGTACCTACTCCGGCCGATAACTTACCAAAATAACCATTCTTTTTATCTTCCTTCAGTTTTAAATTGATGGTCTTCTGCTTTTGTCCGTCATCAATGCCAGTCAGGGCGGCCTGTTCACTGGTCTTATCAAATAACTGGACTTTATCAATCATGTCTGCTCTCAGATTCTTGGTCACCAGTGTCGGATCATCGCCAAAAAACTCTTCTCCGTCCACCAGTACCTTTTCTACCGTTTGGCCCTGAGCAGTAATCTTTCCGTCTTTATCCACCTGAATACCAGGCAGTTTCTTTAATAAATCCTCCACATTAGCGTTGGGCTGGGTTCGAAAACTATCCGCATTAAACTCTGTTGTATCTCCTTTAAAACGGATCGCCGCAATCTTCTGACGTACAATTACATCTTCCAGCAAATGTGCCTTCTCCACTAAAGTTATATCCGAAAGCGTGGTCTTACTGTCATTTGTAATGTGTAATTTTTCTACATAATCGGCAAATTCCGGATAAGTCACTAGTAGCACGTAATTACCGGTATCTACATTTTTTAATTGATAAGCGCCCTGCTGATCCGTTCTGGTAAACTGATCCATAATGGAATCTTTGGCATTTAACAGCAATACAGTCGCATTTTTCAGTGCCTGATGCGAGGAGGTGTCTATCACTTTTCCCGAAAGATTACGTGGCGACTGGGCAAAACTATGCAGACCCAAAAGTATGCAGCCCGTCATAAAGAGCAGAAGTCTTTTTCTCATGTACTTAATTTAGCGTTTAGATAAGGAGTCCAACAATAAAACCAACCGGATAATCCATCGTAAAACCAATCCGGTAATACACAGGCTACTTAATACATAATCACCAAGAAACGAGTATGGTTACCCGAAAGTGTCTGTATAAACCGAATTAATTTTAAAACAGTATCACAACAGCTATGCTACCGCAAAAAAGCATATACCAACAATAAACTAAATTATTAGTCGCTAATTTAGTTCCTTAGTTGCAAATATATGTTTATAGTAGCCAAATAAAATGTTAACTATACTCATAAAGCCTCAAAATCAGTATAAACGGTTATATATCCGGATGAGAAGAATTTTTTATTTTTATGACAATGCGACTGCCATATTAGAAATTAATGTCATAATTTCTCTTTGACAGGTTCAATATCTGCCATTTTTGCATAATATGGCAGGTGGCATGGTGCTTGAAATAAGGATACTGAACTTAAAAATAAAAAATAAAAATCATCATAATATGGGTAAAATAATAGGAATTGACCTTGGAACTACCAACAGTTGCGTTGCCGTTATGGAAGGGAACGAGCCTGTTGTGATTGCCAATGAGGAAGGTCGTCGTACGACTCCTTCCGTTGTGGCATTTTTAAAAAACGGAGAAAGAAAAGTAGGAGACCCTGCTAAACGTCAGGCTATCACTAATCCGCAGAATACCATCATGAGTGTGAAGCGTTTTATGGGACGTAAGTTTGACGAAGTCTCCAATGAAATTTCTCATTTCAGCTATCAGGTGGTAAAAGGAGATAACAATACGGTAAGAGTAGATATTGAAGGACGTCAATATACACCGCAGGAAATCTCTGCCATGATTTTGCAGAAAATGAAAAAAACGGCCGAAGATTATCTGGGTCAGGAAGTCAGTGAAGCGGTAATCACCGTTCCAGCTTACTTTAATGACGCTCAGCGCCAGGCTACTAAAGAAGCCGGTGAAATCGCCGGTCTGAACGTTCGCCGTATTGTAAACGAACCTACTGCCGCTGCCTTGGCTTATGGCCTGGACAAAGGTGGTAAAGAACATAAAATCGCCGTATTTGACCTGGGTGGTGGTACATTTGATATCTCTATCCTGGATCTGGGTGACGGTGTATTTGAAGTAAAATCTACGAATGGTGATACGCACCTGGGTGGAGATGACTTTGATAAAGTAATCATGGACTGGCTGGCCGATGAGTTTAAAAACGATGAAGCTATCGACCTTAGAAAAGATCCTATGGCTTTACAGCGTTTAAAAGAAGCGGCTGAAAAAGCGAAAGTAGAGTTATCTTCTTCTTCTGAAACTGAAATCAATCTGCCTTATATCACGGCTGTTGACGGTGTGCCTAAACACCTGGTTAAAAAACTGACCCGTGCCAAATTTGAACAGTTAAGTGACTCTTTGTTTGAAAGATGCCTGAAACCTTGTCAGGCTGCCTTGAAGGATGCCGGCTATACGGCTGCTGACGTGGATGAAGTTATCCTGGTTGGTGGTTCTACCCGTATCCCTAAAGTTCAGGAAATAGTTGAAAAATTCTTTGGCAAAAAACCTAATAAAGGAGTGAATCCGGATGAAGTGGTAGCCGTAGGCGCTGCTATCCAGGGTGCTGTTTTAACCGGTGAGGTTAAAGATGTATTACTACTGGATGTTACCCCGCTGACCCTGGGTATTGAAACCATGGGTAGCGTGATGACGCCGATGATTCCTGCCAATACAACGATTCCTTCTAAAAAGACAGAAACATTCTCTACAGCCAGCGATAATCAGCCGGGTGTTCAGATTCATATTCTGCAAGGTGAACGCTCCATGGCTAAAGACAATAAGAGCCTGGGGGTATTTAACCTGGATGGTATTCCACCCGCTCCAAGAGGTGTTCCGCAGATTGAAGTGACTTTTGACATCGACGCCAACGGTATCCTGCATGTAAGTGCCAAAGATAAAGGTACAGGCAAAGAACAGAAAATCCGTATCGAAGCCGGTAGCGGTCTGAGTAAGGATGAGATCGAAAAAATGAAAAACGAAGCAAAGGCCAACGAAGCGGCCGATAAAGCTGAACGTGAAAAAGTAGATACCATCAATCAGGCAGACAGTCTGATCTTCCAGACAGAAAAACAATTAAAGGAATTTGGCGACAAGGTTCCAGCTGATAAAAAAGCGCCGATTGAATCTGCGTTGAACGGTCTGAAAGAAGCACATAAAACCCAGGACATTGCAGCTATCAAGAGTGCAATGGAAACTTTAAATACTGCCTGGACAGCAGCCAGTGAAGACATCTACAAATCTCAGCAGGAAGCTGGTGCAGCTGCCGGTGCTGAAGGTGCTCAGGCTGATGGCGGACAGGGTCAGCAACAAGGCGGCGGTGATGATGTAACCGACGCTGAATTTGAAGAGGTAAAATAAGAGCAGCCTGGTCAACAGGCGGTTCGGCAAATACATTTATCCTGGCTCAGGATAGAAAAATAATAAAAACGCAGTCTGAAGAAAATTCGGGCTGCGTTTTTTGCTTTAAGAGACATGTAATTTTATTTTTTCCATTTGATTTCTAAAAGTGGATTGCCGGGCTTTATCTCCACTTCCTTTACCGGACCTTCATTAAAATCCGCGTAGGATTTTTGCTGTGTATAATAATCAGTCTGACCTCCATAATTATCATAAGCGCTGCCAACATATAAATTATGAGATGATACGGCAGACCTGCCGACCGGTAGCAATAAAATGTATTTTCCGGGTCTTAAATGTGGGAAGGAAGTACTTTCCGGTTGGACTTTGTTTACTCCAAATTAGACAACTCCCTTGAAAACAAAACGACCTGCATTCAGGAATTTACTATTTTGGTAAATAGGACGCTTTAACCCAAAATACCGCAGCATACCTGCCGTCTCTAACTAAGCTGATGACCTACGTTATCATAGCGTCCTTGTTTTTGTCATCAAAAACAAAATGCAGCTTCGGGATTAACTTTCCTCCGGAGGCTGCATCTACTTATTCAACCAGTGTCGATTTTGAATTTTATGGAAAGCGGTTCGTATACTTACATAACGGCCTTTCTTATTCTTACCAGTTTTTCCAGTAAGGGTTCCAGTAAATCGAGCTGCAGCATATTAGCACCGTCGCTTTTAGCTACTGCCGGATTAGGATGCGTTTCAATAAACAGACCATCCGCACCTGCGGCGATCGCCGCCTTAGCTATCGTTTCAATCATCTGTGGATTTCCTCCGGTGACGCCGGTGGTCTGATTAGGTTGTTGCAGGCTATGGGTACAATCCATCACCACAGGCGCTCCGGATGCCTGCATTTCCGGGATATTCCGGTAATCCACCACCAGGTCCTGATAGCCAAAGGTGGTTCCTCTTTCCGTTAATAAAACCTGATCATTACCGGCTCCCTTTATTTTCTCCACGGCAAATTTCATGGAGGCGCCGCTTAAAAACTGCCCCTTCTTAACGTTCACCACTTTGCCGGTCTCGGCAGCCGCGATTAAAAGATCTGTCTGACGGCAAAGAAAGGCCGGGATCTGCAACATATCCACATAGGATGCTGCCATGGCCGCCTCCTGAGCGGTGTGAATATCAGAGACGGTAGGCAAATTATATTTTTCTGAGATGCCCTTCAATAACTGAAGTGCCTCCTGATCGCCAATACCCGTAAAAGAACTGGCACTGGTACGGTTGGCTTTTCTGTAGCTCGATTTAAAAATATAAGGAATCTCCAGTCTTTTACAGACCTCAGAGACTTTTGTTGCGACCTCATCGAGTAAATCCTTGCCTTCTACTACGCATGGACCAGCAATTAAGAAGAAATTATCCGGATTGTAAGACTGGCCCTGGACCAGTTTTTCCATAAATGATGCATTTGCCATATCAAACGTTTGTTTTATTTTGTTCTGATATGCGAACTTACGTCAAAGTTTTGTTTTCTTTGTGGTTCGAAAATAAATTACCTTTTATTATGGATATAGATACCGAAAAGATACTGGTTATCGGAGCCGGTGGACAGATTGGTGGCGAACTTACCCTGGCATTGAGAAAGAAATATGGCAATGAACAGGTACTGGCATCTGATTTAAGAGAACAAAGCCCTTTGATTGAAGGGACAGGTCCATTTACCACACTGGACGCTTTAAATAAAGAAGCCATGCAAGAAATTGTAAAAGAGCATGGAATCACCCAAATATATCACCTGGCCGCTGTACTGTCTGCTGTGGGGGAAAAACAGCCTTTAATGGCCTGGAATATTAATATGACCGCTCTTTTAAACGTGCTGGAAATTGCCAGGGAAGAAAAACTAAAAAGAGTCTACTGGCCCAGCAGTATTGCCGTTTTCGGTCCCAGTTCACCTAAAAAAGACTGCCCCCAGACAACTATTGTAGAACCCTCTACTGTTTATGGTATCAGTAAATACGCGGGAGAATCCTGGTGTAATTATTATTTTGAGAAATATGGAGTCGATGTACGCAGTCTTCGCTATCCGGGTATTATCAGCTATAAAACGCCTCCCGGTGGCGGCACAACGGATTATGCCATTGATATCTTTCACAGTGCACTAAAGGCTGGCAGTTACAACTGTTTTTTAAAAGAGGACACTTACCTGCCTATGATGTATATGGAAGATGCCATCCGGGCGACCTTGGAACTAATGGATGCTCCTTTGGAAAACATAAAAACACACCGCTCTTATAATCTGAGTGCGATAAGTTTTTCTCCGGAAGAGATTGCAGCAGAAATCAAAAAACACATCCCGGACTTTACCATTCAGTATCAGCCGGATTTCAGGCAGGCGATTGCCGATACCTGGCCTGCTTCTATTGATGACAGCGAGGCAAGACAGGACTGGAACTGGCAACCGGAATTCGATCTGGCCAAAATGACGGCTGATATGTTGACAAACCTGAAGGGCTAAACAGCATAGTCCTTTTACAATTCCTGCAGGCATGGTAAAAACAATAAACCCCGGTCACCTCTTAAAAAAGAAGGTTAACCGGGGTTTATTGTTTAAGACCACCTGGGACGGCAATCAGCAGATTGATGGCTGATGCTGTCAGGCTAGTGTTTAAAATGACGCTGACCGGTAATCACCATAGCCAGGTTATTTTCTTTGCAATAGGCGATGCTGTCTTTATCACGGATGGAACCACCCGGCTGAATAAAGGCTTCAATACCCTGCGCATGAGCCAGTTTAACGCAGTCGTCAAAAGGGAAAAACGCATCGGAAGCCAGTACGGCACCATGCAGGTCAAAGTTAAATTGCTTGGCTTTCTCAATGCTATGACGCAGTGCATCTACCCTGCTGGTCTGGCCACAGCCTTTACCCACTAATTGTTTATTTTTAATCAGGGCAATGGCATTACTTTTCAGGTGTTTACAAACCAGGTTGGCAAATTCAAGATTTTCTTTTTCTTCCTGTGTGCAGGCTCTTGCACCTGCTTCTTCCCATTTTTCATAGTTACCCTTATCAATATCCTGTACAAGGGTGCCGTTTAATATGGATTTAAAAGATGTTTTCGCCAGCGGTGCGTCTGCTTTGATTTCCAGAATAATCCTGTTCTTTTTGGCTTTTAAGACCTCCAGCGCATCCTGGTCATAGGCAGGTGCAATCAGCACTTCAAAGAAGATTTCACTGATGGCATCAGCTGTTGCCTTGTCTACTGTTTTATTGGTAATAATTACGCCACCAAAAGCACTTTCAGGATCTCCTGCCAAGGCAGCATCCCAGGCTTCCTTCAGGGTTGGACGGATGGCAATGCCACAGACGTTGGTATGCTTGAAGATGGCAAATACAGCCTGTTTTTCTTCTTTAAATTCCAGTGCCAGCTGAACCGCTCCGTCTACATCCACCAGGTTATTATAGGAAAGGGCTTTGCCGTTTAACTGAACGAACACTTCATTCAGGTCCCCATAGAAACTGCCTTGCTGATGCGGGTTTTCGCCATAACGCATCACCTGTTTGTTTTTCAGTGGCTGCAGCACCGTTCCGTTAAAATAGTTATTAATAGCAATATCATAGTTCATGGCCACCTCAAAAGCTTTAGCTGCGTAAGCCCTGCGTTGCTCCAGAGTAGTAGCACCGTTTTGCGTTTTTAATAACTCCACCAGACCGGCATAATCATCCTTATCAGAAATGACGACCAGATCTTTATGATTTTTACCGGCAGCACGAATCATGGATGGACCGCCGATATCTATTTTTTCAATGATTAATTTCTCTTCGCTGGTTTGCTTTAAAGTTTCTTCAAAAGGATACAGATCTACGATAACCAGATCAATTTCCGGAATCTTGTATTCTTTCATTTCCTGAAGATCCTGTTCATTATCCCTTCTACCCAATATACCTCCAAATACACAGGGATGCAAAGTTTTAACCCGGCCACCCAAAATGGAGGGAAAAGTCGTCAGATTTTCCACCGGCACACAGGGAATGCCTTGCTCTTCAATAAACTTCTGTGTTCCTCCTGTGGAATAAATAGTTACGTTTTGTTCATGAAGCTCTTTTACAAGCGGAGCCAGTCCGTCTTTGTAGAAAACGGAAATCAGTGCAGACTGAATTTTTTTTTGCATATGATTTGATTTGCGGCAGTTTTTTAATTGGGATTTGACTGCCATGAGAACGATTAGGGCACAAATTTACACTCTATCAGGTGGATTCCAAGGGCCAATTTTCCACAGCAATAAAAGCATCGGTGCAAAACTAACGATTTTTGTATGCCGGGGCCGCCTTTGAAGATTCACTGACCGGAAAATAATAAGACCCTCCATGGGAGGGTCTTATCTATTCTTTTAACTCTAAAACTTAGTATCACTATGAATGTAAAGCTTTATCTGTTTACTTTCAGTTATCATATCTAATTAACAGTTTATACTGTCCGTTCATTAGATTCTGAAGTGAGAGAATGCTTTGTTCGCATCAGCCATACGGTGTGTATCTTCTTTCTTTTTGAAAGCAGCTCCTTCACCTTTGCTGGCGGAGATGATTTCGTTAGCCAGTTTATCTGCCATGGTTTTACCATTTCTTTCGCGGCTATAACGAATCAACCATTTGATGCTCAGAGAGATTTTACGGTCAGGACGAACCTCAATAGGAATCTGGAAAGTAGAACCTCCGATTCTGCGGCTACGTACTTCAACTGAAGGCGTAACGTTAGCCAAAGCTTTTTTCCAAATTTCATAACCATCTTCGTTGGTTGATTTGGAAACTTTGTCTACAGCATCGTAAAATATTTTGATAGCCGTACTCTTTTTACCGTCCCACATTAAATTGTTTACAAAACGGGTAACCATTTTGTCGTTAAAACGGGCGTCTGGCGCTAATGGGAGCTTTTTGGCTTGTGCTTTTCTCATTATTTATCTAAAATCTGCTGTTATTCAATTATTTTTTAACCTTTTCCTTTTTCGCACCGTATTTAGAACGGCTCTGTTTACGGCCTTTTACACCGGCAGTATCCAGGCTACCACGTACGATATGATAACGTACACCAGGTAAGTCTTTTACCCTTCCACCACGAATCAGAACGATGGAGTGCTCCTGCAGATTATGACCTTCACCCGGAATATAGGCGATTACCTCAATTTTATTGGTCAAACGAACTTTAGCTACTTTACGCAGTGCAGAGTTCGGTTTTTTAGGTGTAGTAGTATATACACGGGTACAAACACCACGACGTTGAGGACAGGCGTCCAATGCTCTGGATTTACTCTTGGCTTTGATCGTCTCGCGGCCTTTTCTTACTAATTGTTGTATTGTAGGCATTCTAAATACTTAATATTTTTTTTTACGGATTGCAAAGGTAGGTATATTATTTAAACAATTCAAAATTTTATCGAAATAAAATTCTGTTGTAAATATCCACACCTGTGTATATCTGTATTTTTATGTCTGGGTGCAAAAGTACATAAAAGCGACCTTATAATATGTATTAGGAGTAAAAATTCGGTAAAATAAAGCAACCAGTTGTATCAAAATACTAATAATCAAATATTTACATATTTATTCCGACCTACTCCAATGCGCCTTTAAGGAATAGGAATATTAGATGGTGGCACTTTACCATTACAGGCAACGGACCGCTTGAATTTTTCTGTTCAGGTCAAAATTTAAATGACGGGGATCGCTGAAAATAAAGCCTGCCGAGTCTGCGGTGACTGGACCATAACCTTCTACCAGATAATCCTGGATTCTTTTAAAAGCCACCTGCCTTTTGCTTTGCATACCTTCACTACTAAACTGATAATCAGCAAGTAGCAAATCACCTACCCTGCTTCCTTCCAGGCTACCGATATTTCTGTCTTTTTCATGAAGCTGGTAAAGCATTGAACCGGTAAACCTCGTGGTATCCTGCCACTTGATCGTTATTATGACCGTGTCATTATTGACCATAAAATTATAACAATCTTTCTGGCCCGGTTCAGGCGTATGCGTGCCGGACAGCGAACCATTATGATTGTCCGCGGTCTCCTTAGCTGTTCTGGCAGTATTATTTCCTTCGTTACCACCAGAGCAGGCGGAAAGCCCCCCTGCCACTACAGCTATAAAAAATAAAAGCCGAAAGCTTAAGCCGGCTATTTGTAAATTGCCGGTTTTAAACGCGCTGGTACTTAACTTAACCATGGGTAATGCAATTTAAGGATCTTATAGATAATTCGGCCACATCTGCTAATACTACAAATTAAGACAACATTTGATTAAAAGCTACCGATACGGGATTAATATAAGGCCAAATTTTCGGTTAATGAATAAATCATAGGTTTAGAGGGAATAGATGCCATACCCTACTCGGTTACCAGACTATATAAACCCGGTCTAAAAGTGGCAGTTAGTATCCGGTAAAATTATTTACTTTGCGGTATAGAATAATCAATAGGGCCATCCAATTGTGCGCTTAATCGGAGCTAGGCGGGCCGCAGCAGCACTCATATAATTTATTTTTAACATGTTAGGACTTAAATTGACGACGGACCCAAGATGGGCCAATATTGCGGAAGACAATCTCTGTGAAATTCTTTCAGACCACGCCTGGTGCGAACAAAAAGCAGCCACCAATGCGATTTCCTTAATTGCCAATAACTCAGAATATCCGGACCTGGTCAAGGCCCTGACTGAAGTAGCCCTGGAGGAAATGCAGCATTTTCAGATGGTTACCGAGCTGATATGGAAAAGGGGATATACCCTGGGTAGGGAAAGAAAAGATGATTATGTCGGACAGCTCATGAAATTCTGCAAAAAAGATGGCAGCCGCAACAGTGCTTTTATAGAAAGGCTGTTATTTTCTGCCATGATTGAAGCCAGGAGCTGCGAAAGATTCAAACTGCTCTCTACCAATATTAAGGATCCTGCACTGGCTAAATTTTATTATGACCTGATGGTATCTGAAGCCGGCCATTATACCCTATTTTTAAATTTTGCCCGTAAATATGCAAAAGACGTGGATGTCGATAAAAGATGGCAGGAGTGGCTGGAATTTGAATCCGTACTGATTCAGTCCTATGGCACCAAGGAGCAAATTCATGGATAAGGCGAAAACAAATACAATCCATTCATTTGACTACCATTTGCTTATAAAGAACAACTCAATAAAAAAAGCAGGGTACAAATATCCTATTCAATGGACCCTGCTTTTAAATATTGTATAGCTATCCGATTTTAACGCTACCCATTAAAGGGTCAGTTTTACCAGGCGTACCATCCTCTACCCTGCCTGCATATTGAATAGAGAGATCATGATCCTGATCCAAAATAGAGAAATCATACCAGCCAAAGCTTTTTCGGGTCGGCCATTTTATCCTGCCGGTATCTCCGGGTAATATTGTCAGGCTTTTGTGCACATTTCCATAACTATTATCCTGTACTTTTAGAGTAAGGGTTGACTTTCCGGGATTATGCACCCAGAGGTCCAGTGTCTTTTCTTTTAAATAATGCAAGCTGACTGTTGCCAGCTGACCGGCGCTCGCTTTTTTCCCTTTCCAGACCCTCAAAAAGCCGTTGGGACCGTGTAACTGCAGCTCAAATAAGTCGCCCTGCCAGCCATCCAGTGCCCATTGATCCTTGAGTGTATCTGCCACCTTTACAGAATAATTCCGAACTTTAAAATCAGTAGGTGCTCCTAAACTATAAATGGCAAAAGGCGCTCCTGCCGCCTGCTGTTTAAAAATGCGGTTGGCCGCTGTCATTTTTATTTCAAGGTTGCCATTTTTAGAATCAACAGACAAATCAGCATACAGCTCATAAGGCAGCACACAGCTATTACGTATGCCGGCTTCCTGCTTGGGTTGATATGGCGATTCTGCCGGATTTTGATTCAGACTTGTAATATCCTCCCGACCCATTAAATGAAACCCATCCGGCAATTCTTTTTCTTTGGCATCCATAATAGTCCCCAGAAAATCATCTCTTTGAATAAAAGGCAGATCAGCCCCCCTGCCATTGAAAGGTCTGAACACGGAATGCAGGTTGCCACAGATGGCTCTGCGCCAGCTGCCAATATTCTCCTCTCTGACGGGGCTCCCTTTTTTTTGAGATAGCCATGATTCCAGCAGTTGTAACACCGAGGTATGATCACAGATTTGTGAATTTACCCAGCCCCCTCTTGACCAGGGCGATGCAATAATCAAGGGTACCCGGTAACCCAGCCCTACGGGACTTTCCCTTGCATACGCTTTATAAGCCGCTCCTACTCTTTGAATATCCTGATCCATGGTAACATATTCATTTTGGATATCTAAGCCCTCAGAGGCCAGACCGGAACTTTTATCCTTAGGATTAGGGGCCACAAAAGGAGGTACATGATCGTAGTATCCGTCATTTTCATCATAGGTCAGAATAAAAATCGTTTTCTTCCAGATTTCCGGATTGCTGGTTAAAATATCCATCGCCTCAGAGACATACCAGGCGCCGTACCAGGGTGAACTGGGATGATCGGAGAATGCCTGCGGAGCCACAATCCAGGATACAGCAGGCAACTCCCCGCTCTGAACATCTTTTCTGAACTGATAAAATACGTCTCCCTTTGGTGCTTTCATCTGTTTTTTGGCGCCTGTTTCATGATCCGTATAACGGATGGTATCCACCTTACGATAGTCATCCGCACCGCTATTGACCGTAAATGCTTTGTTATGGAGGTTCTGTAATTTTTGGGGGAGTTTCTGAAAGGACGCCGGGCTATAGGTATCTATTGCTTTGCGTGCATAACTAAGCCTGCTTTCCATGTCAGCTAATTTGCCAGCCGCTTTTTTTTGCTCATTCCCGCTTAAGCTGCCCAGCGCAGCACGGGCTTTCTCTATTGCAGCGGGAAGCTCATTTAAATCCTGCTTTACTTTATTATAATGTCCCGCTGAATACCGGATCCCATGCTGTTTAAACCATTCCAGCGGATTATCCGTAAAATTACCCAGCCAGAATTCTTCCGTACCGTTGAGGCCATTATCCAGACTGATTTCATTTTGATAGACTTTCCAGGAAACCCCGGCATCTTCCAGCCTTTCGGGGAAAGTCTGCCAATCTACCTCATGATCATAATCTACGTTTTCATTATTGACATTGGCCTGGTTATTTCTTCCGCCTCTTAATTTCCCGGTGAAGAAAAACAGGCGGTTGGGTGTAGTGCCGGTCAGGGAAGAACAGAAATGCTGATCACAAACCGTAAAGGCATCTGCCAGGGCATAATAAAAAGGGATATCCTCTCTTGTATAATGTCCCAATGTCAGGGGAAGTTCTTTATACTGTTTAATGCCTGATCTTTTGGCAATCAGCCATCGGTCGAACCCACCGTTATTGCGGGCATCAGTCTGGTTAGTCCAGGTGTGTGGCAGATTACCCGTCCAGGTTGATCTTGTCTTTTTAATATCCAGTCGGAAAGGTGTAAATGTGCGGCCTTTTTCATCTGTCTGCAGCCAAACCTTATTACCATCCGGCAAACGGATGGCTCTCGGATCATTATACCCTCTTACGCCCTGCAGGGAACCAAGCAGATGATCAAAAGACCGGTTCTCCTGCATAAGCAGTACAACATGTTCCGCATCCATAAAAGTGCTGCCTTTCTGCGGGTCAATTTCCAATGCTTTTTTGATGGAAGCCGGCAACGCGGACCAAAGTCCGACTCCGCCACCTAGCATACCTGCCTTTTTTAAAAATTCTCTTCTTGTGTCCATATACTTATTAAAAAATTGTACAGTTTAAAAAACAGTGCCTTGCAAGCGCAAGGCACTCAAAATACATATTTTTATCCATCAGGCATTAAATTTAACAGCTGTCATGCCTTTAATTACTTTAAAATCCACATCAGGCTGTTGACATTATCATTGCCGCCATACTGGCTCTCTATAGCCGCCGCCACATTCTCTGAATTATGATCCAGTTCATTTTGAGGATATAGCCATCTTTTAGGAAAGCCGGTGTTGGGCTGATTCAGATTAGTAGAAGAATTAAGAATAAATGTCGGATAACCGGTTCTTCTATTCTCAAACCAGGCAGTATTGTTGGCATCCTGCATAAATCCCGCAATATACTGCTGTGTAATAATCTGTTCAATCTTGTGTTCTGTATCTCCGCTTAACTGAACCGAGGGCAAAAATCCCGAAATATAGCTTTCTGTAATAGGCATACCATGCGTATAGCTGTCTTCCGTATGACTTACTAAAAATTCCATATTGGACCGGATGCCTTTTTCATAATAAGATTCTGCCTCGCTGGTCGGCAACCAGCCTCTCACCGCTGCTTCGGCCAGTATAAACTGCAACTGCCAGTAATTAAAGACACCCACTGGCTCTGCATTGAATAAATCCACATAGCGCTTATTGACATCACAGAAGAGCTTTTCATCATGGGCCAGTTTTATTTTGTTCAGTGGATCGGAAGCTTCAACGCCAATATAAGCATCATAATTGTCTGCGGTCAGCCCTGCTGCAATTTTAGCAGCAGCTGGTTCTGTAAAATAAAACAGACGCCGGTCTTTTGTTTCTTTTAACGGATCAATCAGATTTCTACCCACGACCGGATAGATTACAAAAGAATTGACTTGTACGGCAGTATTGGACCAGGGATAACACAGACCACCCGCATTCTGATAAGTCAGTGCAAAATTATCTTCATAAGAACTCATCAGATTTCTGGTGGTGGCGATAGTTTTAAATCTTTCTTTGACTTTCAAATCACTATCATCCGTATGTTTATAGAGCTGCATCAAAACATAGAGTTCAAAACTATTGGTTAGTTTCTGCCATTTGCTCACATCACCGTCGTAAATAAAGTCTCCTTCAAAATCCGTCCCCTGCCCGAAAAGCGTATTGGCGCTATCCAGTTCATTTAAAATACCGGCAAACACTTCTTTCTGAGAATCATATTTAGGTTTGATTACACCGTCTGATTCTCCTTTTATGGCGTCTGCGTAAGGAATATCACCAACGGTCATCGTCGTATAGAAAAATTCCCATGCGCGCAGAAAATGACCAAGCGCTTCATATGAAGGTTGAGATCCATCGGTTAATCCCGCAGCGTACTGCAACATGACAGGAACATTTCTCAATACTTCCAGGCGGCTAAAATCGGTTCTGCTGATTTTATTATACTGTGTACCTTCCTGTTGCTCCGTCCACAATATAGACTTACCCATCATAAAAGGTCCCATAAAAGTTTTGGTACCTCCGATATCAGAAGAAGTAATAGAGGTGATCATGCTGGTAGCCAAGGCAGAGGCACTAGTGCTAGTTGATTTATCGGGATTGGTATTAATCTCATCAAATTTCTTGGTACAGCTGGTAAATACCACACCCGCAATCAATGAAAGATATATCGTTTTTGAAATTGATTTACATATTGTTTTCATTCTTTTTGTTTTTATCGGTTTAAAAAATCAAAGCGTACCGGATTAAAATCCCAGACGAATATTAATGCCTACCATACGCTGTGAGGGTGAGTTCAGATCCTCAGCATCATTGTCAGGATCTGAGTATTTAAACCCGGTGAATAAAAACAGATTTTGGGCAGTCAGTGATACTGAAGCTGACTTAATGCCCGATTTTTTACCGAACCATTTATTTGTTGGAATATTATATCCGATTGACAATTCTCTCACCTTGATAAAGGTCTCATCAAAATAGCCGTGATTCCCCCCTCCGGAAAGTGATTGCTCGTAATCCTGATAGCCTACTTCCACGTCATTTTTAGCGTAAGTTCTGGTATCATTGGTAATACGGCCATATTTATCATAGGTAGCCTCGCCGGATACGACTTTCATACCATTGCCCACGTAGTTATTCATCCCATTGACTACCTGGTCATAACGCCACTTGGTATCCGTTTCGGGGCTGGCCCCTGTCTCAAACATATCATCCCAGACATCATCATACATCACACCACCTATACGGCCATCAATATTCAATCCGAATGTGAACCGCCCTACGGTAAAATCGTTAATCCAGCCAAGTGAAAAATCAGGATCAGCATAGCCGATTTTTGTTTTATAATCACTCTCGACCGGGAACCCGGATTCATGAATTATATTACCCTGCGGATCCCGAAGCCAGTCATAAATCAAATAAGTATCTACTCTCTCCCCTTTCTTGGTCCACAGGTTATCGGAAGAATAAACCGGGTCCAAATGGACATAATAACGGTGTTGATTTGAATAGTTTAAAGTGGAATGCCATTCAAAATTTTTACTTTTGATAATGGAACCGTCGATCGTTATTTCCAGTCCACGACGGGCTATTGTTTCATCCGTATTCACCAGTGTAGTTTCAAAGCCAGAGGCTTCTGAGATATCAACGGAAGTCTGCCTGTCATAATAGAGCTTGCTAAAATAAGCGATATCAAAATGTAATCTGCTGTTCAGTAAATAAGCAGCAGTACCGAACTCCCAGGTTCGGGTAGAAGAAGGAAGCAGATCAGAAGGCAGTAGGGAATTCGGATAACTGGAACTGGTCAGCCCCCAGGAGGACCCGATAGAATAAAGTCGGTTGGTGGCATATACCCCTGCCATATCCTTATCTACCGCCCATGAACCTCTTAATTTCCACATATTGACAACTTTGGGCAAATGGAAAAATTCAGACAGGATTAAACTGGTGGAAACAGAAGGATAAAAATAGGATCTTTCTGAGGCAGGTTGTGTTGAGCTCCAGTCCTCACGGCCAGTCACATCAATAAATGCCGCGTTTTTCCAATTTGCGGACGCCTTGGCATACAGACTATTCACCTGCCTTGCCCAGGTTCCGTAATTATTGGAAATAGAGTTTACACCAACGGCGGTAGAAGGAATGGCATTAGCCAAAGAATACCAGCCTGGCACTTGTAACCCGTTGGTTGTTTTTGCACCAAATTCTCTGTCCTTATAATAATAAATACTTCCTCCTGCTAACAGATTTAAACCAAAATCGCCGATTTTCTTATCATAAGTTAAAATCAGATCACTATTCAGGCTATAGCCCCAGAGTTCATTCATGCCGTACATTCCTTTACCATTCCAGCTCCAGGAAAAGGTACTTCCGCTCGATCCCCCTCGGGTAGAATTGATACCGGCTGGATTGCGCACCGTTTCTTCATTGCTGTAATAATCATATCCGTTGCGGAACATCAGTTTCAGATCCTTGCTAAAATGGTAATTTGCAACCAGTGATGCATTGAGTTTGTTTTGTTCAATGCCGTCCAGTTTTTCATTGGCAATTAAATAAGGGTTATCATACCAGGCATTATATAGCCAGTTCTGTTTCACATTTGGCGTTACCCAGTAGTCTTTATAATCACGAATATCATAATCAGGGCCTGTCCAGATCAAAATCTGATACAAATACCCTTGCGCATTGTAGCCATGACCCCAGATCTGCGGCGCCGTCTGTCGGGTATAGCCCATATGTCCCTCCAGATCAAACTTATCACCCATTTTTATCTGACCGCTCATAGTATAATTAATGATGTTCAGGTTTTCATTGGGGAACTGCCCTTTATTATAAACATGGTTTAAACCAGCTCTGAAATAGCCATTTTCACCACTTTTAGTTACGCTGATATTGTTGCTGGTAATAATACCTGTCTGCATAAAATTCTGTAGATTATGCTTACCACTGGAGATCAGCGGCATCATTTCCTCTTGTTTGGTCTTTGGATTCCACTGAATGGCTGAATCTCCAATGTCCAGTTTAGGCCCCCAGACATAATCGGTGGAAATCTTACCGTTTTGTCCATGGGCATAGGAAGTCTGCACCTCAGGAATGGCCAGATATCCCAGATTAAACATCGTATTGCTATTGAGAGTGATAGACAAACCGCCATTTTTAGTCCCTTTTTTGGTACTGATCATAATAGCCCCGTTGGAACCTCTGGCGCCATATAATGCCGCGGCGGTGGATCCTTTTAACACACTCATCTCCTGGATATCATCTGCCGGGATATCCCTTAAAGAAACATTGCCATAAGGAACTCCGTCAATAACCAGCAATGGGCTTTCTCCTCGTAACTGAATATTAGGTGCCTGATTAAATTCAGTAGAATTGCGCACGACCAGACCAGCTACATGTCCCGTTAAAGATGTACCAATGTCCACCCCCTTTACGGTTTCCACCTGTTCACCGCCTACCTTCTGGACAGAATACCCCAGCGCTTTTTCCTGGCTCTTTATCCCAAGGGCCGTCACCACTATATCATTCATCTGATGAGGCTGTTCCGTTAACTGTATTTTCAAATCACTGTTTGCTTTTACCGCTACTTCCTGGGTAATATAACCGATAAAGCTCACCACAAGGACTGCCTCTTCAGGATTTTGCAGATTAATGGAGAAGTCTCCTGCCTCATTAGTCAAAACACCCTTGGTTGTTCCTTTGAGTTGAATAGCAACACCTGACAAAGGGACGCCTGCCCTGTCTGTCACATGGCCCTTAATGGTAGTTTGCTCTATAATCTGTGCCTCCGGTTCCATCCGGTCTTTTCCCGGACTATCAGTAATGGTCCTTATAAAGATGGTTTTCTTTTTGATGACAAAAGCCAGTTGTTGTTGCCGTAATATTTTATTTAGCGCATCTTTTAAAGGCGCTTTGTTAATATGCAGATCGGATATAGTTTTCCCTTGAATATCAACGTCTTTATAAAAGAAACTATATCCCGTCTGAGATTCAATTTTACGTAATGCGCTTTTCAGGCTCATACTGGATGCATCCAGTGTTACTTCCTGCGCATAAGATTTTGCCTGAACCTGCGTCAGAGCAAATAATAACATAATGATAGTCAGTCGCATGACGAGAAAAATTTGGCGGGGACGTACCACCATCCTGTGAAATGCCGGATGGCGGACAGTATTTTTTTCCATACTTTTGTTGAAGTTTGAAGTTAAAATTTCAGTTTACACACGGAAGATTTAATTTTTAGACTTAACGGCCGGCATGTGTTCGCAGCACTGTCGGCTTTTTAGTCTATAGAAGTAATCATGTTTTTTCCATAGCTTTCAATTTTTAGTTTTCGATTATAATGGTTCTCTTATTCTTATCTATTTTAAAATGTACCTGTGAGAATTGAAGCCCATCCAGCACATCCTGCAAATCGAGATTGCGATCAATACTTCCGGTAAAGGAAGCATTATTGCCTTCGGTCTTATGAAAGGAACTGCTATATACGACATCCACATCATACCACCTGGAGAGCTGGCGCATGATTTCATCCACACCTGCCTTCCGGAAAGCAAAAAATCCTGACTTCCAGGCCAGCACCTGATTTAGGTCCGCATTATAAATGGACATTGCATTTGCGCTGGCCTTTAAGCCCTGTCCCGGCTTCATCCTAAGCTTTTTGATTCCATTAGTTACATCAATAATTCCTTCTACCAACGCTGTTCTGACAGTTGGTTCATCGCTATAGGCTTTCACATTAAACTTTGTCCCTATATCTTCAATGAGTTGATCTTTTACCTTTACCTGAAAAGGATGGCTGGAATTATGGACTACTTCAAAATAGGCTTCACCGCTTAATTCAACAGTTCTGTGTTGCGGGTTAAAAATTGTCGGGAATTTCAGGCTGCTGGATGCATTTAACCAGACTTTTGTTCCATCTGGCAATTCAATCTGGTACTGTCTGCCTCTTGGCGTGGTAAGGGTATTATAAAGTACTTCTTCCCCAGATTTGGCTACTTCTAAATTGGTGAGCTTAGCGGCATCTTTCCCCGGCTGAATGGTCAGACTTCCAATATGCAGCAGCCCGGTATGGTGGCTACCCAAGGCGATTTTCCGACCATTCCCTAACGTAAGAATTGCGCCTGAAGATCCGGGCACAATGGGCTGTACACGTTCATACTGTTCACTATTGGTCGCTAATTGCTGGGTAGCAGGCTGTTTATTATTTAGTTGCCACCAGATTGTTGTGATTGCGCACCCGAAAAGTAAAACTGCGGCCACAGCCATCCATTTTCTCCAGAAGATTTTATGATCATTGCGCCCTATAATCTGTTCAGGCTTATGGGGATGAGCATCTATTTGAACATCCATTTGGGGATCTTTTGCTGAGCTAATGGATGTGGGCTCTATTTTTTTCATAAGCGCAGCGAGCGCATCTTTACTTTGAATGGAAGATATGGACGGATCGGATTTATCCTCAGATTCAACGCTGTAAAGCTCCATTTCCATATGCCGATTCAGCGCATCCAGGCAATCAGGATCTGAAAGTCCCAGTTCCAGCAGTGCTAATTCTGCCGGGCTAAGCGTATCTCCCCTGCCCTGTCTTTGGACAAGTTCAATAAATAATTTGGTCACTCCTGATTCCATATATCCTTAATAATAACAGAGAATATTTACCTCTATATAATTATGACGAACAGGAGTATAAATCGGGTAGGTGAAAATTAATATATTTTCAGAAAAACAGAAATAAACCGAAGATCAGAACAAACAAGTCATTTTCATGATTTTTCAGAAAATGACTCAGTGATTGTAATGCAGCCGATGCATGCCATTTCACAGTATGGGTAGAAACTTCCATCTCTTGGGCAATCCTTGCATAGGACCAGCCTCTCTCTTTACTCAATTGATAAACTCTTTTTTGCTGCGGTGATAAATCGTTTATGGCTGCAGATAAAATTTCTTCTCTGCCCAATCGCAGTTTTAGTTCATGGTTAGGCAAGGCTCGTGGCTGCTCCAGATTTTGTTGCTGAGCTGCAGTTTGTTGCTGGTATTTGCTGTGCAGGACCTGTCTGCGAAGTAAATCGGTCACCTCGTTTTTGATGGACTTGTATAAATAAGCTTCTATATTGTCAACGGCGGTCAGGGAATTTCTTTTTTCCCAGCATTTTAAAAAGACCTGTTGAACAACATCTTCAGCCTGACAGCGCTCCCGGGTATATTTCAGCGCAAAAATGAGCAGTTTAGGAAAATACAATTCAAAGAGTTGACCAAAGGCATTCGCGTCACTTTTTGTAGCGGCGTCACTCCATAATTGCTTTACATAAACTTCCTGGTGGTCCATTAAAAATATGAAAAGATGTTAAAGTAAAAGTAGGGAAAACAATTGAACTTTGTTAAGGACATTTAAAATGCAACCGTTTGCTTAAATGCTATATTATTGAATATCATTATAATATTTTTTCCAAAATTGCCTGATCACTTTTTCTATTAAATTACCAGCAACCTCATTCTTATTAAGAATGCAAAACTAAGGGCTGCCGATTGAATATACTTTTATCCAATATTGTCTTTTGGTTATCAACCTGCAATCCATTAGTTATTGTTATAGCTCATCCGATTTAACAAATTTTTCCCCCTTTGGCATAATGCTTGAATTATTACCCTTGAACAAAAACAACCTTTATATGAAAAACAAATTCAAATTTCTGGGGTTATTATGTATGGTTTTTATAGCCTTTTCTGTGGTAAGCTTCTCCTGTAGTAAAGATACCGCACCTGCCGATAAAGATTTCTTTGTCGGGACGTATACCGGAACCATCACCTACAGCAGTGATGGCAAAAACATCTCTGATGAAGATGGAAAACTTACCGTCGTCAAGGTTGGTTCTTCCTACAGCTTCAAATTTGGCAGCGGCATTCCAGATATCAATAATGTCAAATTTGAAAAATCAGATGATGATACATATGTGAGTGTGGGTAGTGGGGTAACTGGTATCACTATTTCAGCACATTCATTAAAAATGCTGGTATCTAATGATGATGGCACATGGACTGCAGATTGTACCAGATAAAAAAAGCAAATTTAAAATGAAGACAAACGGGCGTAAAGCTTTAAAATAAAGAACTATAAATAATTCATTCTTTATTTGATGAGCCAGCTAACCTAAATAATAAAGACGCCTGATTAAATATTCGCCGTATAAGCAATCTCTTTTTTCCGGATTAATTGGAATGAAGAGCGATTTGAGCTTATACGGCGAATTATTTTTCTCCACTAGTGATTGAATATTAATTCATTCATTTGCAATTTCATATGGTTTCCTGGCTCCTTTGCATTGAATTGCTTTTAAAAAAAATATCTTCAAAAACTTTGTCATCAATTTAATTTTCATTAACATTGTTTAGCCGTTTTTTTCGGGAACGTTCTCGTTTATCAGAATCAAATTCCGAGAACGTTCCCTGTCTATTTTGGCAATTACAATAAAAACAGATTACCCATCTAGTTAAACACAAAAAATGAGAAAGTCTTTTATCCGCCGCTGCATCTGTTTTATGGCCTTTTATTTAATTGCCTGTTGCGCAGCCAAGACACAACTTCTGCAAACCTTCCCCAGGTTTATTCAGGAAAATACAACAGGGACAGTACGTATTGAACTAAATCCAAACCTCGGTAATCAGGGCCTGGAAGGAGCATCCGGTCCTTTTTATGTCCATATCGGGGTAATCACGAATAAAAGTACCAGCAGTTCTGACTGGAAATATGTGAATTCTACCTGGGGTATTGCGGATGAAGCCTATAAATGTGTTGTTATGAACAATGGAGATCTATCCTATACAATTACAGGTGGACTTAGAATCTTTTTCGGCATAACGGATACCAGCGAACACATATTAAAAATCTGTATTTTATTCAGAAATACCGACGGGACGTTAAAAGCTGAAAATAGTGATAACTCCGATATGTATTTACCGGTATATCAGGCCAACGACCTGCAGGTCAGAATTGACGAGCCATACTGGCAACCTACCTATACCCCAACCTATAATATTACCAACATACATCCTGGCGATAGCATTGCTGTAACAGGTTATGCAAACCAAATAGCCAAACTTACCCTTTCATTAAACAAAACGGAGATCATAACCACTACAGATAGTATAATCAACAAGACAATTCCTGTAACAGCGTTAGGGGCCCAGACACTGACATTGCAAGCGACCACGGATAGTTCGACTGCAAGCCAGGAACTCTCCTTTGCTGCTATTGGCCTGACTGATACGCTTAAATTACCAGACGGAGCAGTGGAAGGTATTAATTATGACTCAAATGATCCTTCAAAGGCCACTTTAGTATTATATGCACCTCAAAAACAAAATATATATGTAATCGGCGATTTCAATAACTGGCAAAAAGGGGTTGATGGGTATCAAATGCACATAACACCTGATGGAAACCTTTTTTGGGTCACCTTAACTAATCTCACAAAAGCAAAGCAATATGCCTATCAATATATTATTGACGACAGCCTAATCGTTGCAGACTATAATGCACATTTAATTCTGGACAAGTCAAATGACCCATATATCAGTAACAATACGTATCCGGATTTACCTGCTTTTCCCAAAAGTGCTACAGGAGACCTGGCAAGCGTTATCGAAACTGGCCAGGCAACTTACAACTGGAAAAACACCCAGTTTAGCAGACCGGAGGCCAGCAGTCTGCGGGTATATGAGCTACTGGTCCGAGACTTTACGACCGGTCATAACTGGACATCGCTTACAGACAGCCTGGACTATTTTTCAAAATTGGGCATTAACGCAATAGAATTAATGCCTTTTAATGAATTTGAGGGTAATTCCAGCTGGGGGTATAATCCGGACTTTTATTTTGCACCGGATAAGTACTACGGGACGGCCACCAGTCTTAAGACTTTTATTGACAGTTGCCATGGTCGCGGTATAGCTGTTATAATGGACATGGTGCTTAATCATAGTTTTGGGCAGTCTCCAATGGTACAAATGTATTATGACAGCAAAAATGACCGCCCGCTAGCCAATAATCCATGGTTTAATCCAGTTGCCAAACATGCATATAATGTTGGTTATGATTTTAACCACGAATCGCAGGCAACCAAAAATTTCACTAAAAGAGTTTTGGCTTACTGGCTCTCTGAATACAATATTGATGGCTTTCGTTTCGATCTGGCCAAAGGCTTTACACAAAAACAAACCTGTGATAATAATGGAGAAGGTTGTGACGTGGATGCATGGAGCGCTTACGACAGTTCCAGAGTTGTTATCTGGGACGATTACTACAGCAGCCAACAAAAGGACGCCCCGGGCAGTTACTCTATTTTAGAATTTCTGGGTAATAATGAGGAGGAAAAACATTATAGTTCCGAAGGAATGCTACTTTGGGAAAATGGCAATAGCAATTTTAATCAGCTGACCATGGGCTATGCGGATGGCAGTGATGTATCTTCCTTTGTATATACTAACCGTGGGTGGGTGGCTAATAATATGATGCTCTATATGGAAAGCCATGATGAAGAAAGACTCATGTATAAAAATATCCAGTATGGTAATGCCAGTGGGACTTATAATATAAAGGACACGCTAACTGCACTAAACAGAAATGCCATGGCCGCTGCTCTATGGGCGGTAATTCCAGGGCCTAAAATGATCTGGCAGTTCGGAGAACTGGGATATGATTACACCATCAATTATTGCACGGATGGTTCCGGAAACAATGACTGTAAAACTGGACCCAAACCTTTGGGCTGGTCCTATTTAAAAGATTCTAACAGGACTAACTTATCAAATACCTTTCAGCAATTATTTAAATTAAGATCTATTTATCCTGCTGCTTTTACTAAAGGAAAAATTGATGCAAATTCAGTACTTTCCCAAAAAGACAATAACTTAAAGACTATAATCCTGGAAAGTGACAGCCTGGATCTGATAGTAGCCGCAAATTTTGGGGTAAATAATCTATCAACAAGCCTTAGCCTGCCAGATACCGGCTTATGGCTCCCCTATGTGGTTGGCACAGGGCAGCATCTTCAATTTGTTGATCACAATACGGCATTTTACCAGACTTCCCAGGATACCAGCCTGACACTCCATGCGGGTGCTTTTAATGTCTGGTTACATCCTAAAAAGAAAATAAATGTCTCAAACTGGATATCTGATTTAACTATTAAAAACAACGAACAGGGAAATTTAATCACCTGGAATACTATACAGACAAATGACAGTACCCAGTTCGTATTAGAGAAAATTAATCCTTCCACTGGCAATTACACGCCTTTGACAATCCTAACTGCTAATTCAACTAGTAAACAATTTCAGTATACGGATGGCGCCACAGGTAACGAAAATGCGTTATACAGACTGGCAGTAATAAGTACCCATGGAGTAGGCTATACGGCCCAAATCAGTGCAGGGGCCTCAAATATTCAGACCTCTCAAACAATATTGGCCTACCCTAATCCAAGTCCTGGCACTTTTCATATCAAGATTAACCACGTTAGTACTTCCAGCAATCCCTATAGCATATGCGATCCTATAGGCCGGGTAATAAGAACAGGCATACTTGGGCAGACTGGTGGCGATATTACCCTGAGCCACCAAGCAGCAGGCATCTACTACATGAAAATCGAACTGGATCATAAAATATATAAAACCAAACTAATGAAAAAATAAGTAAAGAACCGGATCAAGATTTATGCAGAAAATGGCCTGGTGACAGTATCCCTAAAAGTGTGTAAATCGAAAATCGAGAGTTGAAAATTTAAGTAGCTAAACTTTCAATCTGTCCACAAAAATAATCAAGAATTGGTTAAGGACAATGCCCCAATTTCTAATGGGCGTTGTCCATTTTTTCGATATCTCGTCTAATTCCAGAGTTTCCGCACATACAGTTCCACTGATTATTTGTGCAGTTTGCTTTAATCTCTTTAAGATGAATTCAAGGAGAACATTAGCATCAATGAAAACTTTAGAAGCCATATTTTTCTTTTTGATCTTCGTAAAAATTGTCCTTATTATAACTATCAGCTACTATATTCGAGTCAGGTTCAAGCTTATCTACCATGTCTAACAATATTGCCAAATTATGAGAGCAGCTTATTTGTCTCAACACAGTTGAGAGTTTTGGAACATCTTTATAAGATTCATAAAATTGCTTCATCCTCCACAAATTTTTATCAGTAAAGCCCTTGATTCCCGGTTCATTACGTTGAATATATTGCGCCAAATCACTTACAACAGACACACCCCATTCTTTATTTTCGACTTTATTAAAAATATATTCCCCAACATTCCAATATAAATTTATAAGCTCTGCGTTTACCGACCTTACGGCCTTTATCCTTGCTTGTTGGATTAAATCAATTATTTCAGTAAAACGATTGTCCATCTCTATTTTTATATAAATACAAAGCTAAACATTACAATACTATTCTTAAATATTACTGTAATATTATACTTTTCCTTACGCTCCATTCTGACGCTTTTGCTTTATATTTACCCAATACAGTATGTGAAAAATACCTGTATTGTTATCAGGTAGCTAATAACAATACAGCTGTAAATTAGGTGTAAAAACATTTTCAAAACAATGAGTAATATTCAATATTATACTAACATATACAGCTATTAAGACTAATCAAAATCCATTTGTATTTTTTTATTTCCAGAGGCTTTCCCTCACCCGTGCTGTAATATTTGGTTTAATTTACACCCTATCCACAATAGCCCAATATCCATTTCTAGCCCCTCCCAAACGCCTGATAATATTGCTTTCTCTCAACGCCCTTATGTGTTTATCAACTGCCGTTGTACTAATGCCAATATTTTTCAGCCAATTCTTTTTTAGATATCTCCGGATTAGATATTATCAATTCTACTATTTTCCTTTGACTATCTACCAACCCCACTTTTTTAGCGGCTGGAAAAGATATTCTTATAAAATTATCCATAAATTGAAAGCATTCTTTTCCATAGCTCCTTCAAGCCCTTGGCACCTCTGACAAATTGAAAATGAATACATTAGCCAAATTATTCCTTTCTAAAATGGCGATCAATCTCCGCTTTGGCACTCCTCCATTCAAAAAATGTGCGATTTCTATCTACCGAGCTTAAAAAATAAAATTTATAACCGAAATATTAGTATAATAAACTTACAGATATCTACAACAAAATTGACGATGTACTAAATAACGATAAATTATAATATTTACTTAATAATGAGTCCCTATTTGCCAATACAGTAAAATTCAACTATATTGACTATCAACATAATACAAAGATACTGGCGTAAATTAGGTGTAAAAGTATTTATAAATTATATAGCACATCAACAATTTCATCTAATTTAAATAGCTCCTAACGCAAAACATATTTCTAAAAAAACAATTATGGCTGTACAACTTCTTTTGCAACCATAAGTGCCAACTAAATTTAGTAAATTTGCTTTGCAAATGAACAAGAAAAAGCTTTACATCATAGCTGGTTGTAATGGTGCGGGCAAAACGACCGCATCTTTTACTATCTTACCTGAGATTTTAGACTGTAAAGAATTTATCAATGCAGACGAAATAGCTCGTGGCCTCTCTCCTTTTCAGCCTGAAAAGGTTGCGTTGGAAGCAGGCCGAATCATGCTAAACAGAATAAACGAACTTATTGAAGAAAATGAAAATTTTGCTTTTGAGACCACTTTAGCAACAAGAAGTTATAAAAATAAAATCTTGGAGGCCAAAGGAAAAGGTTATTCCGTAATTTTGTTATTCTTTTGGTTGCTTTCTGTTGATTTAGCTATTAAACGAGTCAGAAACCGAGTTGCGGAGGGAGGGCACTTTATAGAGCCAGAAATTATTAAAAGGCGATATTTAAAAGGAATTAAAAACTTAAAAGACTTATATTTACCAGTTGTGGATCAGGCATTTATCTATGATAATACCGAAGGGAATAATGATCCGGTCGCAGAAAAAGAATTAAACGGTTCTATGAAAATACTAAATGAGAAAATTTATAAATTAATTATACAATAGCGTCAATATGGATAATAATACCCAGGAAGATCTACAACAAAAACTTCAACGCGGGCTTGAATTAGCATTTCAAAGACTTTTGGAATTTAAAAAACAAAAGAACAGCCCACTTATTATCATGAAAGATAATAAAATTATTGAAGTATCAGCAGAGGAGTTTATCAAGAATCGATCTGCTTATCATAAACCCAAACCAGCCGTCTAAAAGTGGAGGCAGCCGTAGGGCCCACATATTAAATCATCAATTGTGAGATATTTTCAGAATATGCATATAATTAGATGATTATCAATTATTTGCCAATACAGAATGTGAAAAATAACTGATTATCAGGAAGCTTATAACAATCCAGGTGTAAATTTGGTGTAAAAGTATTTACAAATAACTTAGGGTGTTCCTGAAAAGCTGTAATAGTTATCCCCATTGAGTTTCAGGGTGTGGATTATAATAAAATTGCCCTGCTTTGGCACAAAAAGTGTTCAAAGTAGGGCATAACTTTTTTTATAATCCATGACAAATCTACTTTTTTTTCACGAGAATCTACTGGATGAGCATTTTAGCCAAACAGATTTAGGAATTCTTTATAAAGCCATCCCTTTTGAGCAGTTATCCGCTACTATTCCGAGTCCCCGGGGTCTGGTTACCGGCCAGGGACGCAAGAGCTGGTTTGATGTCAGGGGAGGT